>NZ_JACJPO010000020.1 GCF_014696105.1 Microcoleus sp. FACHB-1515 | reverse complement strand
TTAACGGTCGAACAAACAGCGGTGGGTACATGATCAAAAGCATCTTTGGGATAAGTAATAGCTTATCGATTGGCTGCTGCTTGTGCAAAATAGGTCTCTTAAGACTGCACTAGCTTAATCGAAAAGGTTAAGAATTAATTGCAGCGTTCTTCAGCGAATACTGACCATGATACGAGCAGCAATCGCGGTCGAAACGCCTGTCGCAAGGTAGTTTTGAGTGAGGCGGAAGCGGGCGATCGCTCAAGCATAGTGATATCGGGCGATCCCTCAAAAAAGCGAAACCTCAAGAAATTTAGTTTGTCACGAAAAATTGATTTTTCTGTCTCAGGTTCGATTGACGTAGATTCTCGCGACAAATTTGGCTCTAAGAAGCGATCGCTTCATTTAGCATTACATTTGATTTAATTCTGTAACTTTCACTACATTTTACTCCAAAATAGGAATACAGGCTTCGCTCCAACCCAGTCTGTGATTGAGTTTAGAGGATTCTATGTCAGATACGCTTTTAGCCGATGCCAACCTGCGCCTCGAAAAGGCGTTGCGCTATGTGACGATTAGCCAAGACGCGATCGAACGGCTCACCCATCCCAAAGCCAGCCTCAGCGTCGCGATCCCGGTGCGAATGGATGACGGCTCGCTGCGCGTCTTTCCGGGCTATCGCGTCCGCTATGATGACAGTCGCGGCCCCACAAAAGGCGGTGTGCGCTTTCATCCGAATGTGTCGATCGATGAAGTGCAATCGCTCGCGTTTTGGATGACGTTTAAATGTGCCGTATTAAACTTGCCGTTCGGCGGTGGCAAAGGTGGCATCACGGTCAATCCTAAAGCCCTCTCGAAACTTGAATTAGAAAGGCTCAGTCGCGGCTATATTGATGCGATCGCCGACTTCATCGGTACGGACGTTGATATTCTCGCACCAGATGTCTACACGAACGCAATGGTCATGGGCTGGATGATGGACGAATACAGCATCATTCGGCGGCAGTTTTCTCCCGGTGTCGTCACGGGAAAACCGATCGCAATGGGCGGCAGTTTGGGGCGCGAAACCGCGACGGCAATGGGCGCTTTCTTCGTGATTCAATCGGTTTGGTCGCAGCAAAAGCGATTGCCCGCCGAGACAACGATCGCGATTCAAGGCTTTGGCAATGCAGGCGCAATCTTAGCTGAATTGCTGTTTCATGCAGGCTACAAAATTGTGGCCGTCAGCGATTCGCAAGGAGGAATTTATGCCGAACAAGGACTCGATATTCCCAGCGTTCGGCATTTGAAAGAAGCGAGCCGTAAACTGAAAGCCGCTTATTGTGAAGGCTCTGTTTGCAGCAGCGTCGAGCATCAAGTAATTACCAATGCAGATTTGTTAGCCCTGAATGTTGATATTTTGATTCCTGCTGCCTTGGAAAATCAAATCACAGTTGAAAATGCCGATCGCATTCAGGCAAACTACATTTTTGAAGTCGCCAATGGCCCGATCGCCTCTTCTGCTGACGCCATTTTAGAAGCCAAAAACATTCGGGTTTTTCCTGACATTTTGGTGAATGCAGGCGGCGTCACAGTCAGCTATTTTGAATGGGTACAAAACCGCAGCGGCTTCTACTGGACATTGGAAGAAGTTAACGATCGCCTCAAAACCAAAATGGTCGAGGAAACTGCAAAAATTCAAGCGATCGCACAAGAACTTGCCATTTCCCTTAGAACGGCGGCGTATGTTCACGCCCTGAATCGATTAGGAGAAGCGATCGACGCGAAAGGCACTCGCGAAGATTATCTCAGGCAGTAACTCAACTCGCGACTCAACTCGTCTGACTGCGATCGATCAGCCACGCCACGCCTGCCCCGATCGCCTCGGCTAACACGCTAATCAGCCGATAAAGCGCCACTACGCTGAGGACGATCGCGGTGGGCAGCAGGCCATCGAGCAGGGCGATCGCAGTAGCTTCAAACACACCCAACCCTCCGGGCGCACCGGGGATCACAAGTCCCAGCAGCCACGCCCAGCTAAACGCGCCGAGCAAACGCGGAATTTGCATCGGATCGAAGCGAGTGAGGGCAAGCAGCGTTAGCAAAAATCCGGTTCCGCGCAGCAGCAGAAACCCCAGTTCGCCCAAAAAAGGCCGCAGCGGATAGTGTTGCAGTTGCCACTGCTCGCCTGTGCCTTTCGATCGCTGCAAGCGACTCAGCAGCGGATTGAGGCAGCGCGGATGCACGATCGCCAACCCGATCGCCAAGCTCAGCAGCGACCAAGCCCAATGCGTCACATTGCCGATCAAGGCGACCACCAAGGCCGCAGTTGCCATCAGCAGCGGTTCCATAAAGACGCTCAGCGTGGCGGCAGCGATCGGAATGCCTGCGGATTTTGCAGCGGAAATGCGACCGTAAAAATGCCAAACGTTTCCCGGTAGATATTTGCTGATGTTGGTTTTGAGATAGGTTTTGATGCCCCAGCTCGCAGAAGCAGGCTGCTTGAGGTCTTGCAGAATCCAGCTCCAAACGCAGCCTGCCCAAATGTGGGCAATCAGCGTGACGGCGAGCGCGATCGCCAGCATTTCAACCGCCGATCGATCGAGTCGAATTGCGGCGACTTCTTGAGCATGACTGCGTAGCACTTGCAGTAAAAAAAACAGCGTTGCCCCCAAAATCAGCCAGCGCAGGTAGGGCTTGAGACGAGTTACGATCGACATAATGGACAAAGCAACTGATCAGCATCAGGCGATTGGAAATGCAAGCAATTTCTTACGATATTAAGAAGAATTGTCTTCATCAAATTTTCAGATTTTGCCTTCGTAATTTTACTGCTTCTTAACTCAATCAAGATTGATCTTATGACAAGATATCAGCAGAGCATGAAACAAAGATTACCGATCTCTGCGTCATCAAACAACATACTCAAACCGCTCGTTCCAGGTAAGAGTTTTTACACTCTTTCAGCTTGTTTCCTGGTTGAACTGAATTAATTTCACATATTTGTTCTCATAGGTTGATTCAACGTGTTTCACTCGTTTCTGGATTACGCCTGACAAGTTTGATCAGAGCAAACCAGCTTTAACTAGGCAAAACTTTCAAGCCTTAAGGGTTATACAATCACCGATTGAAGATAAATTTGCAACACCTGTTTTGTTGAATCTACTGAGTCATACAGCAAAAGCAAATGACATTATTAAGGTAATTTTGCGTCAAGGTAACCATGCTTGAGAAGACAGTTCGATCGCTCCGAGTTCTATATGCCGCTGGACCTGGAAATGTCTTGGGAACTTATCGGCAGTGGTTGAATAGTCAAGACGACACTTCGCAAGTTTCCGTCACCTACTCAAGCCAGTTCTACAATGCGTGCCGCAGCCTGAATGCTCAAGGCTACGTTGTGGCCTACCCCGCAGAAGCAACCGTCTATGAAGATGAACAGTTCAAAATTGAACATCGTCCACAGGCAACTCAGGGCAAGTCTGGAATTGCCTATCACCTGAGCTACTTATGGTACGGAGTGCGTTTGGTTGCCTCAGCGCTGCGCTGGAAGGCAGATGTGGTGGTAGTGGCGGATGGCACAACACACTGGTTTGTTTTACGGGCATTGCCACTGTTGGGCGTCAAGATTATTCCTACAATTCACTGTGTACTCTGGAGTAAATATCAGCCTCAAACAAAGCTAGAAAAGCAAATTACCCAGCTCAATCGTCATCTGTTTGCTCATAGCCATCAGATCATGGTGGCTTCAGAGGACATTGCAGAACAAATTAAACAAATCACGCCGAATTCACCGAAGCTCGCTGAATTCTTGCCGCTCTATCGCCGCAGTGAATTTCAGGAGATCGCGCCGCCCTCGATCGATCGATCGCCGTTCAATGTTTTATTTGTTGGACGAGTTGAAGTTGATAAAGGCGTGTTTGATCTACTCGAAATCGCTAAACGCTTCGCTGCCGAAGGACGGCAAGACATTCACTTTCATCTGTGCGGCGTTGGGACAGCCCTCGAAGCCTTGCAGCAGGCCGTCGCGGAGGCAGGCTTGAGCGAAACCTTCATCTGTCACGGCTATTGCCTCAAGCCGCAGATGCAGACGCAATTTAGCCAGTCGCATGTGGTCATTGCGCCAACGACGACGCAGTTTATCGAAGGCTTCTGTCAGGTTGTCGCAGAAGGGGTTTTGGCTGGGCGTCCGGTCGTTACCTCCAGCGTTTGTCCAGCACTTGCGTATGTGCGTCCGGCTGCGGTTGAAGTTCAGCCAGATGATGTACAGGGCTATGGCGATGCGCTGCTGAAGCTGTGTGACGATCGCGCCTTCTACGAAACCAAGCAGCAGGGCTGTCTAGAAGTGCAAGAGCAGTTCTATGACTGGACGCGAAGCTGGGAAGCCACGCTTAAATCTGCCTTGATCGCGGCGCACCCTATGCAACCCGCCAGCAATGCAGTGATTCCCGACAGTCCTGCATCTGCTCAGCAATGAAGCCAGAACAAATTGGAGCAGTGCTGCGCGAGTGGCTCAATCCTTGCTGGCCGATATCAGCAGTTGGGCAAGTTCGCAAAAGCCGTCAACTTCGGCTTTAGCAGTAAGATGGGCGGGCTGATGCTGCATTCGATCGGCATAGTGCCGCAGATTGGCGACGCCGATCGAATGCGGAAACCGCTGGGGATCAAACAAGCTTTCATCGTTCGGACTGTCGCCCACTGTGGCAACCTGCGCGGCGGAGAGGTGCGGAAAATGGCGATCGATCACCTGCTGCAAGCCTGCGGCTTTGTCCTGCTCTGGCAATTTGATGTGGCACTGCACGTTGCTATAGGTAAATCCCCATCCCAAATGGTGAGCGCGATCGCTCAGCCGCTCTAAGTCCGCCAAGCTCAAGCCCTGCACGTCAAACGTCCAGTCGGTGAGACGAAACGCATTATCGATCGCAGGCTGCAACTGCGGAAATTCTATTTGCAGTTCGCGAAAGACTTGTGCGAGGCGATCGCGATGATCGACCGTCAGGGAAACTAGCGGTTCCGGAGCGCGATCGGCATTGGGAAAATAGAGGCCGCCATTTTCGGCAATCGCCCCGTCGATCGGCAGGTAGTTGACGATCGCCTGCACCCAGCCTGCCGATCGTCCCGTCACAATGGCGATCGCGATATTGGCCTTGCGTAATTCCACGAAAGCGTTTAGTAAAGCAGGCGTAAATTTGCCGGATTTCGTCAAGGTTCCGTCCATATCGGTGGCGATCAGGCGAATTTCTTTAAGAAACTTGGCGCTTGAACCCGAAGTGAGAAGCGTTGGCGTCATAATCTGGTGTTTAGCGTGCCTTTGTTTCAGTATCGACGATGGCGAATCTCAATCCAGATCAGCGCAACTACTTCTACCTGTTTGAGGCCGATCGAGCAGGCATCCACAAACCGATTTTGGCTGCCCTCTATGTTGCCCACAAAAGTCCGAATCTGACGGACGGCGAAACAGGCTTGGGGATCGCTCCAGCCAATCGCATCCCGATCGATCAGGTAGACACCTTTCAAGAACAAGTGCTGTATGCCGCCAACACCGTCCGCAGCATCACCGATCGACTGACGACGCAGGGCTGGAAAGGCAGCGATATCTGGGACGCTGACCAAGGCCGCTACAGCGATCGCTTTGTGCAGTCGGTGTCCGAAGGATATGTGCCGCCCGCCAGCGATCGCACCGCCGCCCGACTGGAGCCAACCAACGTCCAAACGCTGCTGAAGGCATATTTGGAAGATATCGCAGCGGATTTCCGGGGCGATGTTTTGCCGCAAAATTTGGCTTATCTCGATCGCAGCCTGCTTTCCTTCACTGAACGCATCAGCAGCTACTACACCGGAATTCCCTATCAGCGCGACGCCCTGCTCGAAACGGTGCGGCTGTGGCGCAAGCTGGATGTGCGCGACGAAGCCGTCAATGCCATGCGAGCCACAATTCCCGGCGGCGCTCCGGCCAATCCGCCGGATGAAAGCTATCTCGATCGCCCCCTCCTTCAGTTCATTCGCAACATCTCGCCGAACTTTACAGGCTATCCGCATCAGCGTGAGGCGATGCTCCGGCTTGTGATGCTGTGGCGACAGTTGGATTCCCGCGAGGAAGCGATCGAATCGCTGCAAACTAACTATTCCGCCGAAAGCAACATCGAGATTGTTGATCCTGCCCTGGTTGCCTTCGCGCAGCGATTGCCGCAGTTCTATCAGGGCAAAGGCGACCAGCGCAACGCTCTCACCGAAGCCTATCGCCTCTGGGCCGGACTCGATTCTAGAGGCGCAGCGCTTTCGGCTTTGGGCGTCAATTCGCAGGTGTTGAACTCGGCCAATCCAGCCACCACCGATCTACAAAACGCCGCACGACAACTCGATCGCGAACTGATCAATTTCATCAGAACAATTCCCTACACCTATGAAGAAACGCCACAGCAGCGCGAAGCCCTGATTCGTCTCGTTCAGCTTTGGCGCGGTTTGGGCGTCCGAGAACAAACAATTCAGTCGCTCTTCAACGACATCCGCCGGATGCAGCAGGCGCGGCGCGACTCGCAAGACGCGCCGCCGCGACCCGAACCGCCCCCCTTGCCGCGCCGCCCCGATCGCTGGACGCTGAGCAACATTCAGCTTGACGCCGCGATCATCCCCAACGGCAGCTTCACCTGGGCAGAAGCGACACGCGGCGGCGCAAGAATGCCACCGAATCAAGCCGTTCTCGATGCGATGATTCGGATTGCGCGATTGGCACAGCAAGGCCGCGATCGCATCGGTCGCCCGTTTCACGTTACAAGCTGGTATCGTCCGCCCGACGTAAATCGGCGCGTCGGCGGTGCATCGCGCAGCCGCCACATGGTCGGCGATGCGATCGACTTTTACTGTGATGGACTAACCGGAAATCAAATTTACTGGGCACTCGACCCTTGGTGGCCGGGTGGCCTCGGTCGCTACACGCAGTTTCCGCGCTTGTGCCATATCGATTCACGCGGCTTCCGGGCACGCTGGCGGCATTGAGGGATGAGGGATGAGGGGTTGGAGTGTGTGTTGACAGCCTGCGATCCTCCCTAGCCCTCCTTCTCAAGGAGGGAGCCGAACCGCTCAAAGTCTCCTTGAGAAGGGTAGAGATGATTCTCTAGAGGAAGGAAATCAGCGTGGGTAGATCATGCCTGAATTGCCGCATCGCTTTGGTATTGCATCCTAAGTTTTTCATTCCGCTACTTCGGCATTCGCTGCGTTGATTAGTGATTAGAATCGATCGTCTTTTCTACATAAATTCACGACGCTTGAGCGCTCAGCGCCTTGCGGAAAACAATTTTGTCTGCTCCTTCCGCATAAAACTCGCGTATCCGTGCTTCCTCGTCGAAACCATTTCTGCGATAGAACGATCGCACATACTCAAAATCTGGCGTACCCAACGTTTCAACTAATAAGATTCGCGCACCCCGCTCTCTCAAGGTCTGCTCTAGAAAACGGAGCAGTTTCGCGCCGCGTCCTTGCTTTTGGTGTGTCGGTCGGACACCAATCAATTGCAGGTTCCATGTCCCGTTCGTCATTCGTTCTGGTTCGCAGTAGGCCAATGCCACCAGTTCGTTATCCTCGTCGTCCGTAATCCAAAATGGATGAGCATCGCTATCTTTGCTCAACGAATTGTCTAGCATCTGACGCAACTCTTCTAGTTCGTCGGACGAAAAAAGTTCGATCGAATCGGCTAAAGCAATCAGCGCATCTGTATCATCAAGCGTAACTGGTCGGATCATTGTGGACTTTATCCATGTAGATATACTACAACATACTACATTAATGACGCCGGAGAAGCAAACTAAAGGTTCATCTATTGAGCGAAGGATCGATCCTTCATCAAATTCCAATGTTGAAAACACCGATTCCCGAACCAGCTAAGCTGTGAAATCATGACTGCTCGATCGCCCTTTCGCTACTATTTGTTTTTCACGCGAAATGCGCTACCGCAGCCCAGAGCGGATTTGGTGCAGGTGACAAACTGCGCGAACGCAGCAGCAAACTTGGGATATCCGACCGTTTTGGCTTATCTTCAGCGCGATCGCGCCGCCAACCATCCGATCGCCTGGATTGCGCCACAGATTCGATCGCCCAACGCTCAGTTGCAGCAGTTCTATCATTTGCAGGCGCGATTGCAAACGTTGCCGCTACCGATTCCGCAGTGGTGCGATCGAGTTGCGCCGTTGCATCCCAGTAGGATCGCCTGCAAATACTACCTGCCGCTGCATCTCAAGCGGATCACGCAACTGGTGCATACGCGCGACTGGAATTTTGCCAAAGCTGCGGTTTTGAACGGCATTGCCGCAATCTACGAACATCATCACCACGAAGACAAACAGTTTGAAGCCTCGATCGTTCAGCATCCGCTGTTTCAAATTGCCGTCACAGTGGCGGACTCGGTGCGCGATCGCCTCATCTCGCAGGGAATGCCCGCTGCCAAAGTCGTCAAAATCCACAACGGCTTCAACCGCGCCTTTCTCGATCGCCAGCCCCAAGCGGCACAGGCATGGCGCGATCGACTGCTTACCCCAAATTTTCAGCATCTCGTTGTGTATGCCGGGGCGCTCTACCCGTTCAAAGGCGTTGATTTGCTGCTGCAAGTGGCGCGATCGATGCCGCAGGTGCAGTTTGCCTTTGCGGGCGGCAGTGCCGATCAGGTGCAGTCCTATCAGCAGCAGGCGCGGGATCGATCGCTGCAAAACGTGATGTTTCTCGGCTTTTTGCCACAGGCGCAACTGGCAAGTCTGCTGCAAGCGGCTGACGTTTTGGCGCATCCGCACACCAGCGGCGCGGCATCAACTTTCACCTCGCCGCTCAAGTTTTTTGAATATCTCGCCGCCAATAGGCCGATCGTCGCGACCGAAATCGCTTCCCTGAAAGAATTTCGATCGCTCAACCTCGTCGCAGGCTGGTGTGAACCCGACAATCCAACGCAGTTTCAAGCCTGCCTTGAGCATCTGCTGCGCCGACGTTACGGCAGATTCGACCGTCAAGCGATCGAATCTGTGCAGCAGTTTTCCTGGGAAAATCGCATCCAGAAAATTCTCAGCTATGTTGATCCGATTCATCAGCCGCGATCGATCGCGTAATCTTGCCCATAGGCCGCGAGGTATTCACCTAAAACCTGCTGCGCTTCGTCCTCAGTTTCCAGCCGCTGATTGATCATAAAGAGAAACGGCTTGAGCCGCTGATTGTTCATGGGGGCAGGCTCCCAAATTTTCAGCAGAACGCCAGGATGAGCGGGTGTCACATTATATTTCAATAGATGCGGAGTCGTCGATCGCATAGCAAAATGGATGAACTCAGCAAAATAAGCTCGATCGCAAACAGCCTTCCGTTCGTGCTCACGAAGGGCATAGTCAATTTTTGCACTAATGTCATCGTGATTTCTACGGAGAAGACGATACGCGAATAATTTTTGTAAAGGTGCGATCGAACCAGTCCGTCGCCTGCTGCTTCGCCTGCAAATCTTCTAAGTCGCGAATGCACATCATTTCGGTGATTTTGCTGTTCACCTCACTGGGAAAATCGCGATCGAAATACTTAAATCCGTAGTCATACCGATCGGGTCGGTGCAGCATTCCCAGCAGTTCCACCAGCGGCTTGATCGTCAGCTTGTGATAGTTGGCGATCGCTTCTGCCAAATGGCCGCGATGCAGTTCTTTTTGCACAAAAAGCTGACCGAGCGAAAAGGTCTGACCACGCATCTGTCTTGCCGTGTGCTTCGGAGCCGCTCTGCCACAGCGCCAACCCAAAGCTGAGCGCCTCCAAGATGGCAGCGATCGCGCTTAGCAGTTCTGTCCGCTTCAGCACAGTGGTTAGCCACCTGCGGCAAATACGGCCATCAGCAGAATTGACAGCAGCAAACCGGGGGTGAGCAGCAAAATCAGCGTGAATAAATCGTTGAGTTCCATCGTGTCTCCTTCACAAATCCATTTTTCTCCATCCTATCGATCGCGAGCTTGCAATGTTGCGCCGTTCCGAAATTACAGGCCATCTTCAGGATCGTGCTGCATCCGTGATTTCCGCGCTCGATTGTGAAGCTTTTCAGGAAACAAAGGCGATCGTCATGAAGATTCACCTATTGCAGTTCCCAAATCGTTCATCAGCGGCATTCCGCTTTCTATACTGCTTGACGGATACAGGCCTCGCTGCTCCAGCCCCATTGTGAGCAGTTCCGCCGCCCCCAGGGAAGCATCACGGCTACAAGGAACCCCCGCGCTTGTTAAATAGTCCTGAATTCCGGGAATACTAGCGCAAATGAAGTAGATAGCAGAACGCCCCCTTACTTAACCTGGAGCAACGAGACAGTCACCATGCCAGCAAACTCTTTTTACGCTGAAGCAGAATACGATGAGCCGTCCACCGCGATCGACTTCCAGCCAGAAGTTGATGTGGATATGGAGCGGATGGCAAGCGATCTCGCCAGCCTAGAAATTGAATACGCCAGCTCAGACATGGCAAAAGGCGTCGGTCGCCGCAGTACCGATCTGGTGCGCCTCTACCTTCAGGAAATTGGCCGAGTGCGTCTGCTCGGTCGTGATGAAGAAGTTTCTGAAGCTCAGCGCGTTCAGCGCTACATGCGCCTGCTAGAGCAGTGCCACGAAGCGGCTACAACGGATGAAGCGCTGCAAATCTACGTCAAGCTAATCGAAGCGCACGATCGCCTCGCTTCGATCCTCGGTCACCGTCCTTCTCTGGAACGCTGGGCCGCCGAAGGCGGCGTGGCATTGGCCGACCTCAAGCCCACGATCGCTGAAGGCAAGCGCCGCTGGGCAGCTTTGGTTGATCTCACGCCTGCGGAACTAGATCAGGTACAGCAAGAAGGCACATCCGCCAAAGATCACATGATCAAGGCGAATTTGCGCCTCGTAGTTTCCGTTGCCAAAAAGTACCAAAATCGCGGTCTGGAACTGCTCGATCTGATTCAAGAAGGCACGCTCGGATTGGAGCGGGCAGTTGAAAAGTTCGACCCGACGAAAGGCTATCGGTTTAGCACCTACGCTTACTGGTGGATTCGTCAGGGCATCACGCGAGCGATCGCCACGCAAAGCCGCACGATTCGGCTTCCGGTTCACATCACCGAAAAGCTCAACAAAATCAAAAAGGCTCAGCGCAAAATCTCGCAGGAAAAAGGCCGGACAGCCACGATCGACGACATCGCGGTTGAACTGGAGATGACCGCTCCCCAGGTGCGCGAAGTGCTGCTGCGCGTTCCCCGTGCGGTTTCGCTCGAAACCAAAGTCGGCAAGGAGCGCGACACGGAACTGGGCGATCTCTTGCCGGAAGAAGGTGTTTCGCCGGAAGAACTGCTGATGCGCGAAGCGCTGCGGCGCGATCTTCAGCAGTTGCTCACCGATCTCACTAGCCGCGAGCGCGATGTGATTCAGATGCGCTTTGGTTTGGGCGACGGTCAACCCTACTCGCTTGCTGAAATTGGTCGCGCCCTTGACTTGTCGCGCGAGCGGGTTCGACAGATTGAAGCGAAAGCCTTGCAAAAGCTGCGCCAGCCGAAGCGTCGCAATCGTGTCCGCGACTACCTCGAATCGCTGAGCTAGTCTTGGTTTCCTCCGTGTTCTGACTGAATCGATCGGGATGGGTGTGACCTGCACTCATCCTTTTTTTTTGCTGCTTATCAGTGATTATTCTCAATAAGCAAATTTTGTTGCAACTTCGATCGCCAATTGTGTATCCTGTCAGTAAGCCAGCGCTATTGAGAAGGAAAAGCTAATGGCAATCTACACAGCCTCGTCACTCAAAGCCGAATTGAACGAGCGCGGATGGCGGCTAACGCCCCAGCGTGAAACGATTCTTCAAGTTTTTCAAAATCTTCCCGAAGGCAATCACCTCAGCGCCGAAGATCTCTACAACCATCTGCATCGGCAGGGCGAAAACATCAGCCTTTCGACAATCTATCGGACGTTGAAGCTGATGGCACGGATGGGCATTCTGCGCGAGCTGGAATTGGCGGAAGGCCACAAGCACTACGAGATCAACCAGCCTGCGCCGCATCACCACCACCATTTGATCTGCGTCCGCTGCAACAAAACGATCGAGTTCAAAAACGATTCGGTGCTCAAAACAGGCACGAAAACCGCCCAGCGCGAAGGCTATTACCTGCTCGACTGTCAGATGACGATTCACGCCATCTGTCCGGCCTGTCAGCGTGCCCTGCTGCCGCTCGGTTAAAAGCGTCCGTTGAGAATGTCATCTGCCTCCAGTCCGTATGCACGCTGGGCAGCACGGATGGCGGCGCGAGTTTGCGACCCTAAAATTCCATCGATCGCACCCTGATAAAATCCTCTGGCCTGAAGTCGCCGCTGAAGTTCGACCACGCTGAAGCGCCCGCCTTGAATTGAACTTGCAGGCGCACTTGGAACTCCGCTGACAGGTGCAGGCAGCGGAATCGGATCGGTAACGATCGGGCTAGGCGAACTGGTCAGGCGGTCGATCGCGGCGAGGGTTTGTGGCCCCACAACGCCGTCTGGTACTAGACCTTGTGACGTTTGAAATTGAATTACTGCCGCTTCGGTCTGAGATCCAAATTCACCGTCGATCGCCCCTTGATAAAAGCCCAAACTCGCCAGTTGCGTTTGCAACAGCGCGACTGCATTGCCGCTGTCACCCACACCAAGCAGTCCACTAGCTTGAGCAACGAGCATGGGTAGCGCCACCTGAGCAGCACTCAGAGGCAAAGCCATCGCCGCAGGTGAAACGGCAATCAGCGAAATCAACAGCAGGCCGAAGCGAAAAGAATTTTTCACAGGTCATCGCACCTCGATCGAATGGCGGCTATTCTACCAAAGCAACTGCATCAGTCGATCGAGGTGACAAGTTTCTAGGCGTAATGATCGATCATCAGCGCAGCAGCGATCGCCATTCCCGTCACGCCAAACGCAACTAGCGGATGCTGACCTTGGCTGATGGCAAAAGAGGTGACAACGCCTGCACCGATCGCGGCCGTAACGATCGAACCGAGCCAGTCTTTTTTCGTATTTTTATACATTTGGGCAGATGAAAAAAGGAAAATGATGTTTTTTAAGCTACCATTCTCTTTTTTTCAGCTACGTCTGCGCTGAGAAATTGTAATTAAGATTTAGCTTCTTTTACTTTCTGTTACAGATAAGTAGCTGCTACAGGCGAGTTGAAACAGAATCGATCGCCTCCTGACGGGGCGGTGCAGGCGGACGAGGGCGCGATCGCCGTTCCAGCAACTCATGCAGCAGCACATAGAAGCAGGGGATAATAAACAGCGTCAGCAGTGTCGCCACCGACAAGCCGGAAAAAACCACAATCCCCAATGGCTGCAAAAATTCGCCGCCCTGCCCCAGTCCGAGCGCGAGGGGAAACATTCCTAAGACCGTTGTAATCGTCGTCATCAGGATCGGGCGGAGGCGGGACGGAGCGGCTTGGAGAATGGCCGATCGCCGATCGAGTCCTTCGCGATCGCGAATTTGGTTCGCCAGTTCGACCATGATGATTGCGTTGTTGACGACAATCCCGACCAGCAGGACGGCTCCAACGATTACGGTTGCACCGATCGCCGTTTGTGTGAGGAACAAGCCCCAGATGCCGCCCGCCAACGCCAAAGGAATTGTGAACATAATCACCAGCGGATCAACCAGTGAATTGTACTGAACCGCCATGACAACGAAGACGAGAAAGGCCGCCAATCCACCCAGTAACGGCAAGGCAGACTGAATTTGCTGATTGCTTTCCGCTGCGGAACTGGGTAGGCGCGTAATGCCGTCGGGAAGCTGAACGCTGCTGATGAGGCGATCGGCTTCCTCCAAGGCTTCACCCAAACTTGCCCCTTCCGCTAAGTTTCCAGCAATCAGAAACACCTGACGCTGATTGATGCGCTGCACTTCTCCTGGCGCTTCGTTTGGCTCGATGCGGGCAACGTCTTGAAGGCGAATTTGGCGATTGTTGGAGGTAAAGAGCGGCAGGCGATCGAGTTGCGAAGGCTGCGCGATATCCGCTTCATCAAGCTGGACGCGCACATCCACAAGGCGATTGCCGCGCTGAATTTGCGTTGGAATCGAACCTTGAATGGCCGTTTCCAACGTTTCACCGATGTTTTGAACCGTGAGGCCGAGGCTGGCGAGGCGTTCGCGATCGGGAATAATCTGGATTTCGGGCTGACGGCGATCGCCATCCGGTCGATATCTCGCCAAGCTTGCCTGCTCTAGCGCTCCAAGTACCTGAAGTCCAGTCGCCGCCAGTTCGCGAGCATCTTGCCCCTGCAAAATGATATCGAGTTCCGCGCCACGAACCGGGGAGTTATTCAAAATCAAGCCGCGCACCTGTCCTGGACTGAGGCGCAACCGCACATCCACGAGATTGAGCTTGTTGAACTCCTGTGTGACTTTGGCGACGAACGCCTCGACATCCGCACCTGGCTTCAGCGTCACGGTACTGGATGCCCGCAGCGGGTTTTCGCTAGTCGCGCTGCCAAACAGCGAACCACCGACAGTTGAAAATGCATATTCGGTTTCCGGCTGCGCCACCAAAATTTCATCCACAGCGGTCATAATCTTGCGGCTTGTTTCTAGCGGCGTACCAGGCGGAAACTGAGCAAACAGCGAAGCTTGCCCGGTATTGATGCGCGGCAAAATTTCCTGGGGAATTCGGCCAACCATGAACAAGCTGCTGCCGCCAAAAATGACGATCACCACGCCAATCACGAGCCAGCGCAATCGCAAGACCCGCTGCAATAAGCCGCCATAGCCACGAGTCGCCGCCTCAAATCGTCGGTTGAACTCGCGCAGCAGCCAAAAGTTTCCAACGTGGCTCGATCGCCGAATGCCCAGCAGCCGCGAGGTCAGCATTGGCACAACCGTCACAGCAATCAAAATTGAGGCAGCAACCGCAAACGTAATCGTCAAAATCAGTTCGTTAAACAGCAGGGCGATGAAGCCGCCGATCAGCAAAAATGGCAAAACGGCAACGAGGTTTGTGCTAGTGGAAGCAATCAAGGCCGATTCGACTTCTTGACTGCTGCGAATCGACTGATCGATAAGCTGTCGGGGCGTCAGTCGCGATCGAGAATCTTGTCCGGGTGTCAGTCCGGCTCCGTCTGCGATCGTCTCCAGCATCACAATCGCGTTGTCCACCACGATCCCCACGCCCAAGGCCAAACCGCCCAAGCTAAAAACGTTCAGCGACAAGCCAAATAAGCCCATCAAAATAATTGCGGCCAGCGTTGCCAGAGGAATTGCCAGCACGATGATGAAGGTTTGCCGCAGCGAGCCAAGAAACAGAAGAACGGCGATCGCAGCCAAGCCCGCCCCGATCAAGCCCGAAGAAGTTACGTTCGAGATCGCGTTGCGGATGAACACCGATTCGTCGAGCGTCGGCAAAAGCTGCATATCTTCGGGGATTAGTCCCGACTGGCGTAGCTGCTCGATCCGCTGCTTGACACCATCGACAACGGCGATCGTATTCGCGTCCGGCTGCTTCTGAACGCTAAGCTTGACCGCAGGCTGACCGTTGAGCGACACGAAGATGCGCTGCTGCTGCGTTCCGTCTACGACTTTGGCAAAATCACGTAGGTAAACGCGACGGGGTGGCAGGGGATCAGGCGTTGCGGTCGCCTCAGCGGTTGAGGCATTCTGAGATTCACCCTGAGATTCACCGACGAGAAATGAGACATCGGCAATTTCGTTGGCGTCTTGAAACCGCCCGATCGCCCGCGTCAACGGTTCCGAGTTTTCACCCAAAATTCGTCCGCCAGAAATGTCTTGATTGGTTTCCGTCAAGCGATCGAGTACGTCTGTCAGTCCGACGCCCAGCGCTTGCAGGCGATCGAGGTCGATCGTCACGTTGACTTCTTCCTCGACGCCGCCCGCCACATCAACTGAGGCAACGCCAGAAATCACACCCAGTTCGCGACTGAGTTCTTCATCGGCAAACACGCGCAAATCCGAAGCTTCAAGCGAGGGCGAAGTCAAAGCAAATTCGTAGACCGGAAGCTGGGAGGGATCAACTTTGAACAGGCGCGGTTCTTCGATCGTGTCTGGCAGATTTGCTCTGGCGCGGTTGAATGCTGCCGTCGCGTCGTTCAGCGCCTGATCGATATTGCCTCCAGGCTGAAAGAACAAGTCGAGACTCACCTGGCCTTCGCGAGTTTGCGAATACACCTGCACGACGCCTTCCGTTGCAGAAAGCGCTTCTTCTAAAGGGCGCGTCACCTCATCAACGGCAACCTCCGGCGAAATTCCAGGCGCATTGACGCGAACGCCGATGCGCGGATAGGTGATGGAAGGCAGCAAATCGACCTGAAGCGTCGTGATGAAGAACACGCCCAAGACGATCACGGCTAACGTCAACATCAGCGTGCCGATGTGCCGCCGAATGGAAAGGGCGCTGATGCTGAAACCAGAAGAATTCGCCATCGGTTAGGAATTAGGAGTTTCTGAGATTATGCTGAGTCTCACGGTTGCGCCGTCTTCTAGCTCACCGCTGCTGCGAATCACGATCGATTCTCCGGATCTCAGGCCAGAAATTACTTCTACCTGACCATCCGCGCGATCGCCCAGTCTCACCGTTCGTTCGCTGACAGTGGCCGATTCGCCGCTGCCATTGACCACAAAAATTTTGCCCTCGGTCGGCTGGCTATCTGGCTGGCTGTTGGCTGACTGGCTGGCTGACTGATCGGCAGATGGAGCAGCCGCAGACGATTCACCGGATGGCGCTTCGCTCGATCGCTCCCCGGAATCTTGCAGTGCCGATTCCGGAATCACTACGCGATCGGCTTCTGGCTGAGTGAACTGGACACGAGCCAGCAATCCGCTTCCGATGCGGCGATCGACATTCGGGATCGTCACTTCAACGGGGATCAGGCGAGCTTGGGGATCGGCGGCGGGCGAGATGCGGGTGACTCGTCCGGTGAACGTGCGATCGCCAAATGCATCGAGCCGCACTTGCACCGTTTGATTCGGGCGAATGTTGGCAAGCTCTAGTTCTGACACCTGCACCACGATTTTCACCTGGCTAAAATCACCCAGCCTCAAGATTTCGCTGCCGACCTGCGCCAAATTTCCCGGTTCTGTGACGCGCTCCAGCACCAAACCTGTGACAGGAGAAGTCAGCACGGCGAAAGACTGCTGCTTTTGCAACTGCGCCACTGCCGCTTGCTGCGCTTGCACCCGACGCTGCGCGGCGGCGACGGCCTGCTGGCGCGTCCGCACCGTTGCCTGAGCCGATCGCACCGCCTGCTGCGCCGTTCCCACTGCCGTTAAGCTCGTTTCGTATTGCTGTTCGGGAATCGCGCCGCTGCGAAAAAGCTGACCTAGTCGATCGGCATCCGATCGCGCCTGTGCCAGTTCAAGCTGTGCCTGATTGACTTGCGTAACGGCGTTGTTGACTTCCGCTTGAGCGCTGGCAACTTCCGATTCGCGGGCGGCCACTTCTGCTTCGGCTTCCAGGACGGCGGCTCTGAGCGTTTCGCCGTCAAGCTGACCGATCGTTTGTCCCTGCTGCACTGAATCACCTGTGTCAACCGTGAGATTCACCAGTTGACCTGTGACTTGCGATCGCAGCGACACTTCGCGGTAAGGGCGCGTTGTGCCCGTGTATTCCGGGTCGTTCTCAACGCGGCCTGTTTGAGCAACTTGGGCATCGACAGCGGGGGGTTGCTGACTTTGCCCAGGCGGTTGAGTTTGGGCTTCTCCGGCAGGAATCAAATTGCAGCCGCCCAGCAAAAGGCCGATCGTAAGGAGGCTCCCAGCGATCGATTGTTGGCGGTAAAAGCGTATCCGGGCGATCGCATTTGACATAGACACGGCAGCGCTTCTTCAAACTTTCTTAACATAGTTTGCCTATAGAATACGCTGCTGCCGACAGGTTATGCCTCTAACGATCTGAGTAGATCCATCGAGAAACGGCAGTTTACTCAAATCCCTGATTGCGCCAGGGAACCGGATCAACTGCAACGCCGTTCACGTACAGCCCCCAATGTAGGTTTGGACCTGTGGCGGAACCTGTAGCACCCAACGTGCCGATCGTCTGTCCGGCCTGCACGCTGTCGCCTTCTTGCACGTCGATGCGGCTGAGGTGAATGAAAATGCTGCTCACCCCTTGCCCGTGATCGATGCCGATCGTGTTGCCGTGCAGTCGAAAGCCATCCGCAACACGACCGACCAGCACGACGCGACCTGCGGCTGGAGCAATGATTGGCGATCCGCTGCCGCCTGCATAATCAACGCCTCGGTGATAGTAGTTTTCGGCAAATACGCCGTTGTAATAGCGACGAACCCCATAAACTGAGCTGACTTCACCGCGATTGGGGCGCTGCATTGCGCCACTCCAAAGCTTTTGTGGCGATCGCACTTCGCGAAACTGAGCAACGCGATTCATCTCAAAATCAGTTCCGTCTGAGCCGCCGCCGCGCACGGTAATCCGCTGAGTGGGAAAGGAGCGTCCACGCAGGTTCAAGGCGATCGCTTGTGTCTCGCCACCTCGATTCACGCGCAAATTCAATCGTCCGGGGCGATCGAGCGGGCTGGTCGGCACAAAGGCACGGAAGCGATTGCCTGAAATTGGATAGGACGGGTAGGAGCGATCGCCCAACGTCACGGTTGGTGCAGCGTTGCCTTCGGCGGGAACAATGACGGAAATTGTGTCGCCAAGCTGCGGATTGGTTGGGGAAACTTGGACTTGGAAGGCTTGGGCGGGCGTTGTGAGCCAGGTGAGGAGGGCGATCGATCCCAGCACCAGGGTAACTAAAATTTTGTGCGACCAGAGATAGCGGGTGAAGGGGCGAATGGTTTTGAGCCAGTGCCCGGAGTGGCGTGTGTTCATGGGGAGCGATGGGGAGTGTTGCTATTTCGCAGCTAGACTAGCATTCTCGCGGTTTCGGTTCCAGTCGGGATGTTTCTTAAGGGGCGATCGACCTTCGCGAAACAGATTCGATCGCTTACGCCTATCACCAGGAACTCAATTTTCTGGCTCAAAGCTCCAGTCCGTTTCAACAGACTTAGCCTGTCACCCTAACCTATTTGAATGGGTTTGCGCTTTCAGCCGGAAATTGATTGCACGGCTTTTGCCGCCGTCCTGTTTTGATTTCTCGAGCCAGTGGAGGCTAGGAGATGTTTTCAAAGCGCTAGCGGAAGTGCAGGGTATGCGATCGATCCCCTAAATCCCCTTTGATAAGGGGGACTTTGAGGATGACTCCCTCCTTGTTATGGGGTGGGGAGGATCAAGCGGGTTTTTCACGGCCTAGGCGATCGCAAGCGCGAATCCGTTCCGGCAGCGTTGCACGAATCCGTTTCGGCAGTGCTGCGCGATCGCTCCTACAATAAATGAAGATTTGTAAAAAAGCCATGACGCAATCTCAACCTACCGTTACCCCAAAACTGCAAGAGCCGAAGTTTGGTTTCAACGACTATGCCGAACGTCTCAACGGTCGCGCTGCGATGATCGGATTTGTTGCCACGCTGCTGATCGAATACTTCACAGGTCAAGGTTTGCTAGAGTGGCTTGGCCTCTACTAACTGCGTTTTGATTGCCCTATGCCGATCAACGATCGCCGCTGTGTCAGTTGTCGCAAGCTCGCCTCCAAGTCGGAATTTTGGCGAGTTGTGCGCGAGCATCCTTCGGGAACGGTGCGACTCGATGAAGGTATGGGGCGATCGGCCTATCTTTGTCCGACAGCCCAATGTTTGCAAGCTGCCCAAAAGAAAAATCGTCTCGGTCGCGCTCTAAAGGCTCAGGTTGATAACAGCTTGTATCAGGCTTTAAGCGATCGACTCTCACAAAAATAACAATGAAGACCGCTTTGATTACTGGCGCATCAATGGGAATTGGTGCAACCTTTGCACAAACTTTAGCAGCGCGATCGACGAATCTGATTCTTGTAGCTCGATCGCAAGACAAGCTCGATCAGCTAGCCGAGCAACTGCGAACTCAACATCAGGTGCAGGTAGAAACGATCGTCCAAGATCTCACCGCGCCGAATGCCGCTACGATCGTTTTTAATCGCGTCAGAGAATTGGGTTTAACCGTTGATTTGCTGGTGAATAATGCCGGATTTGGCGAATATGGCGCGTTTGCAGACATCGATCGCCAGCGTCAACTCGATATGGTGCAGCTTAATGTTTCGGCAACAGTGGATCTGACGCATCAGTATTTGCAGGAGATGCGATCGCGGCGATCGGGCAGCATCATCAACCTCGCCTCGACTGCCGCTTTTCAAGGAATGCCCTACCTCGCCGTATATGCAGCAACAAAAGCATTTGTCCTCAGTTTCACCGAAGCTTTGATCGAGGAAAATCGCGAATTTGGGGTGCGAATTTTAGCGCTTTGTCCGGGACCAACCGAAACAAATTTCTTTGACGAAGCTGACTTTCCGCCTAACTTGGCGAACGTAGCCGCTCGTGCTGCAACTGATAAGAAAACGGTCGTGACTCAAGCGCTAGATGCTTTGGAAAAAGGACAGGCGATCGTCGTTCCCGGACAAATTTACAATCAGCTATTCGCCAGTAGCTACCGCCTGCTGCCGCGAGAATGGCTGTCTAGCATGATCGGCAAATTGTTGCGTCCGCAGCCTAAGTCGCCGGATTAAACTGTTGCGGCTCTCCCCACAAAATCCGCTCTTGTTTATAGATAACCATCCCCGGTTTTGCGCCTTTCGGTTTATACACATTCCTCGGCTCCGTGTAGACAACTGGGGCGCGATCGCTCTGCCGTGCTCGACTAAAATACGCCGCCACATTCGCCACATACTGCAAATCCGTCTCGTCCGGCGCATCTCCCGCAGATAGCCGCAAAAGCACATGACTACCGGGAATTTCCTGTGTGTGGAACCACAAGTCGTAATCGCTAGCGATGCGAGTCAGGCGATCGTTCTGCCCGTTGTTTCGCCCGACCCAAACTTCAAATCCGCTTGGCGTTTTGTAATGACGAAAATCAGTTGATTCGTTTGTTTCACGCAGTCTTTGATCGGGGTCTTCCATGTAGCCCTGCGCGATCAGTTCCGATCGAATTTCCTGCAACGCCTGCAAATCTTCTTGGCTCGTTTCGGAAGCTTGCCGAACGGCATCTTCGACCTGTTCAAGATAGTCAATTTCCGTTTGAACTTCGGCTAAAAGTGGATCGATCGCCGCTCTCGATCGCTTCAATTTCTGATGGCGTTTGTAAAGCGCCTGCGCGTTCAAAACCGCATTTTTCTCAGGATTTAAGGGAATCGTTATCTGTTCACCCGTCGTGAAATCGGGGAGGTCGATCGACTTCATTCCCGGTTGCCATTCGTGCAGATAGGCCATCAGCAAATCGGCTTGTTCGCGAAACGATTCGGCGTTGTCGGACTGGGTGAGGCGCGATCGAAAATCCGCTGCCTTGACGTACAATTTTTTCAACAGATTCGCCAGTTTTTGAGTCAACTGCTGCTTTAGCTGCACAAATTCTTGCTGGCGCAGTTGCTCGCTGTAGTAGTCGTTCAAAAGCTGCTGCACGGATTTGGCCGGACGCACCGCACCCCAGCCTAGAACCGTGTAGCCCGATTCGCGCCAAGCCGGATCGAACTGTTGCTGCTCGATCGCGCTCAGCCATTCCTGCCAGCGATCGAACAAACTTTTCCACTCTGATTCGCTCAGCGTGTCCGTCGTGCGATCGCCCTCTAGTCCCGCCGCCTCAATCATCGACAAGACGAGGGCAGAACTGAGGCCGCGATAGGTGCGGAGCAAATTGCGCTTCAGTGGTGCGGGGATCAGGCCGACGCGATCGCGCCATCGATCGATCGATTCAGCCAAACTCGGAATCGGATCGTTCAAACTCGGCGGAAATTCATACGGCTGTCCGGTTTGAATCGGGCGGACGCTGGACTGTTGAGCGCTCACCTGATGCGCGACCGTGACAACTTGGCGATCGGCAGTGGTGAGAATCACGTTGCTGTACTTGCCCATCACCTCAACATAGAGATGCCACAGAGCCGGATCGCCCGGACGCCGCGAGAACTGAAGATCGAGCGCTCGTTCCCAAGGCGCAATGAACTCAATTCCCACCAGCGCTAACCCGCTAAGCTGATGGCGCAACTGCTGGCTGAACGTGAAGGTGTCGGGCGATCGCGGCGGTGCATCCTCAATGCCAATTCGTGCGGCCTGCGGATGCCAGCAAATCGTCAGCCACTCGCGCTTTTGCAGCGTGCGGAGAGCAAGTGAAAGCGTGAAGCGATCGCGCTGATAAACCTGCTCCAGCCGAGCCGGAAGCCAGTCGCGGCGCAGTTCTGCACAGGCAGCAGTCAAAGTCGTAAAGTCAACAGG
The DNA here is from genome assembly GCF_014696105.1 of Microcoleus sp. FACHB-1515. Classification (GTDB taxonomy): domain Bacteria; phylum Cyanobacteriota; class Cyanobacteriia; order Elainellales; family Elainellaceae; genus JAAUTJ01. The sequence goes on along the minus strand of NZ_JACJPO010000020.1, from coordinate 366,594 downwards.
TTGCAAGCAGATTCTCTCTATTGATGCAAATGCGATCGCCCTAACTCCTAACCCCTAGCCCCCTCTCAGCATACTTCGCTCCCATCCGCAGAAACTCAAGGGAAATTTATACCAAAAGGTAGAAAAACGCTGGAAGTCTATGGATGATCGCGGTTTCGGCACAATATCGCCTTGTTAGGCAAAATTTTTGCAGATACCATTAAAACTAACCTTTTGCAAGCGCTGCCAAGCCGCCTGATGTCAATGAAATATGCAGTTTCAGCTTATCAACATTGGGTTTGGCAATACCGTTTTGGCAAGTGAAGTAGTCGCCGTTATTAGCCCGGATTCTGCGCCGATTCGCCGCCTGATCCAAGAAGCGCGATCGCGGCAACGACTCAGCGACACAACGACAGGTCGCCCGATTCGAGCGGTGATTGTGACCACACAAGGCGATCGTCGATCGCCCCATTCATCCGCACATCCCAAATTGAATACACTGACGCTCAATCCGCATTTTGCTGCGACGACCGAAGCCGAAATTATTCTTTCCGCGATTCAGCCGGAAACCGTTGCCCAGCGCTTTGTGTTTGAAAGAAGCGACCGCTTGTCCCCGCTCTCCTCTGTGGATTCCGATTCTATGGACATTAAGCTGATTAACATCGGATTTGGCAACATCGTTTCTGCCAATCGCGTGATTGCGATCGTCAGCCCCGAATCGGCTCCGATCAAGCGCATCATTACCGATGCTCGCGATCGCGGCCAGCTTGTGGATGCCACGTATGGACGGCGGACGCGAGCAGTGATTATTACAGATTTTGGGCACATTATTCTTTCCGCAATTCAGCCGGAAACCGTTGCCAATCGCTTTGTGGTCAGCAAAGATAGCACCAGCGAGGATTGAGTGAATCGGTAGCGATGGTAACGAGTAGAATGGAATTTCTTAGCACTGCACGATCGCATCATCCTAGAGCAGGAGATCATGAGTACGGGTAGATTAATTGTTTTAACTGGCCCCAGCGGAGTTGGCAAAGGTACATTGGTGCGATCGCTCCTTCAGCGACAGCCGAATCTGAGTTTTTCCGTTTCCGTGACGACTCGCGCTCCCCGTCCCGGAGAAATCGAAGGCAAACACTACTACTTCACCGCTCGCGAGCAGTTCTGCGAAATGGTTGCCAACGGCGAACTGTTGGAATGGGCAGAATTTGCCGGAAACTTTTACGGTACGCCGCGCCGCCCGGTCGAGCAGCAAATCAAAGCGGGAAAGTGGGTGCTGCTGGAAATTGAGCTAGAAGGCGCTCGTCAAGTCCGCGAAACCTTCCCTGAAGCGCTGCGGATTTTCATCTTGCCGCCTTCGCTGACCGAACTTGAACACCGTCTGCGCGATCGCGGCCAAGATTCCGACGATGCGATCGCCCGTCGCCTCCGCCGCGCCCAAATTGAAATCGAAGCTGCCAGCGAGTTTGACATCTGCATCGTCAACGACGATTTGGAGACTGCACTGAAGCAGGTGGAAGAGGCGATCGCCGCGCCGCTGTTGGTGTAGCGATCGATTTTGCAAGCGGTGGAGGCGAAATGTCTTTCCGTCTTCACCGTTACAGTTGCGATGCTTTTAAAGTTTGTTGCGGGCTTTTAGCTGCAAATAGCGATCGACGAGTTCTTCCGAAATTTGATTCGCAGGCGCATCGAGGACGAGAACGCCTTGCTGCTTAAGCTGTTCAAAGGCAATTTGCCGCTGGGCGATCAGATCGATCGCCACTGCTCGCGCATAGGTAGCGGGAATGTCGGTGCTGACGGTTTGCGCCTGTCGATCGAGTTGCGGATCGCGCAGAGTGACGCAAAAGGGCAGATAGCGCGGGGCGAGTCGTCCCAGCGCGGCGAGCAGTTCTGAGGAAGCCGTCGTATCGACAAGATCGGTAATCAGCACGACCAAGGCGCGGCGCGTTTGCTGATTGGCGATCGTCGTCACGGCTCCGAGGTAGTCAGGTTCAAGCAAAGCGGGTTCGATCGGCGTCAGGCGTTCCAGCAAGTGATTGAGGTGCTGCTGCCCACGCTCCGGGGGAACCCAAGTGTGCATCTGGCGATCGAACACGCCGACGCCGACGCGATCGCCCCGGTGCAGCCCAGCCAAGGCGAGGGAAAGCGTGGCGTTTAAGCCCCAGTCGAAGCGGGTTAAGCCTTGTACTCTCGCGGTCATCAGTCGTCCGCGATCGAGCAGAATAATTAGCGTTTGCTCCTGATCCGGTTCTAAAACGCGCACGAGGGGCTGGCCGCGCCTTGCGGTCGCTTTCCAGTCGATGAAGCGCGGATCGTCACCAATGCCGTATTCGCGCAGTTCAGCAAATTCCGTTCCGGCTCCTAATCTCCGCGCTCGACGGATTGAACCAGTCGATTCCAAGGTCAGGCGGATTGAAAGCGATCGCAGCCCGATCAAGTCCGGGTAAACCGCGACAGCTTGATCTTGATCGACTTTCCAACTGTGCCACGCCAGCTTCCAGGGCGATCGCTGCCGCACCTGAAGGTTGCCCCAGTGAAATTCGCCGCGTCGATCGGGATGAATCGTGTAGCTCAAGTCTTCGGTTGTGTTCGGTGGCAAGATAGCTTGCAGTTGCGGCGCAGAAACGGCGAATTGCTGCGGATAGTCGTCGCGCAGTTGAACTTCGGCTGGGCGCTTGCCCGATCGAACTTGCAGCGTGACGGGATTATCGCGTCCGATCGACAGGCGATCGAGCCGATGCCATTCGACCGAGACGCGATCTGCCTTCGTGCGCCGCGCATCCCACAGCGTCACGAGCAGGACAACGAAATCAAAGATCAGCAGAATTCCGACAAGCTGAAGCGGTGGCAGGAAGCCAAAAATCGAGAGCGGCAGGACGATCGCCAATCCCAACAGCAGCAGCAGATAAACGCGAAACGAAGCAATCATGACGGCTAGCGAGGAACAGGAACTTGATTGAGAACGCCGGAAATCACCGCATCCATTGCCAGTCCGTCGAGTTGCGCTTCAGGACGCAAAATCAAGCGGTGGCGCAAGAGCGGCGGGGCGATCGCCTTGATGTCGTCGGGCGTGACGAACGATCGGCCTGCCAGCCAAGCGTGGGCTTTGCTCGCTTGCAGCCAAGTGACTGCCGATCGCGGGGAGGCTCCAAGGTTGAGATCCGGATGTTTGCGCGTCCGACCGACAACAGCCAGCAGATAGTCGAGAATTGGCTCTTGCACTTCGATCGACCGCACGGACTGCCGCGCTTGCAAAATTTGCTCGACGGTGGCGATCGGTTTGAGCTTGGCGAGGTCTAGGCGTTTGGCTTGAAATCCAGCTTGCGAGTTGAGCAGCATTTGCTTTTCGGCAGCAGTTTCGGGATAGCCAACCAGCAGCTTAAACAGGAATCGATCGAGCTGGGCTTCCGGCAACGGATAAGTTCCCTCAAACTCCAGCGAGTTTTGCGTGGCGATCACCCAAAACAGTTCCGACAACGGCAAACTCTGCCCGTCCAGCGTTACCTGCTGCTCTTCCATCGCTTCCAGCAGAGCGGCTTGCGTCTTTGGCGGCGTGCGGTTGATTTCGTCGGCCAGCAAAATCTGAGTGAACACTGGCCCCTTCTTGAGGCTGAAGCTGCGCGTGTTCAAATCAAAAATCGTTGTACCGAGAATATCCGAGGGCAAAATGTCCGGTGTCAGTTGAATGCGGCGAAAGTCGGCCTGCACCAATTGCGCCAGCGCCTTAACGAGCAGCGTTTTTCCGGTTCCCGGTACGCCTTCGAGGATCACATGTCCGCCCGAAAGCAGCGCGACCATGAGCTGCTGCACGATCGCTTTTTGCCCGACCACAACTTGATTCAGGGTTTGACCGAGGCGGGAAATTGTGGCGGAAAGCTCTGACATGGAAGAAAAGGGTGAGGAGTGAGGGGAAAGATAGCTTCAGGAGTTGTCCAACTGTTTGCGGACAGATTGGATGGCTTGCAACCAGGTTAGCAGGTCGCGATCGCTGGCTCGTCGATTGGCAAACGGCGGATTCAGCACGGCATCCAGGTCGGCGGCGGATCGGTCGGTCTGCTGCTGCCAAGCGATTCTTAGGTTTTCAGGATCGATCGGTATGGTTCCCAGACCGAGGGCGCGTTGAATGTGAAGCTGTTCGGCTTTGCCGATCGTGTCGATCAGAAATTCGCTGCGTCCGGCTTTGTGCAGCACACCTGCTAAGGCTTGAATGTAGGCTTCGCTGTTGTCGATCGCGGGCGACGCGATCGACATGGGCGCACCAAATCGCCGATTTTGGCTCCACAGCACAACGAAAAACAAGACGATCGCCTGAATTAGAATCAGCAGCAGCGGCGTTCTTGCCAGATATCCAGCTAAACTGTCGGACGTTGTGGGATCGGCGACTGTCGATTCTGCGTCGGGGTCGCGGTAGCCGTGCAGAAATTCGTCAATCAAAATTCGCCCGTTGTTTTGCCGTACCAGTTCCGCCAAAAACGCGAAGTTTCCAGGTTCGTTTTGGTAGGCGTTGGCGGCAAGATACGGCGTTGTCGCACGAATGACTTGGCCGCGCCCGACTCGTTCTCGCCAAACGATCGACCCAAAGCGATCGCTCAAAAGTCCGCCAGATGAAACGCGGCGCGTCGTTTCGATTTTGACTTCGCCCTGCGGACTTTCCTGCTTTGTCGTGAACGGGGCGCGAGTGGCGGGCGCATAGATGCCAAGCTCGATTATCGTATTGCCGCGCTTGAGCCAATCTTCAACTCCCTCGTCGAGGCTGAGCAGCGTTCCGCCTTGCAGTTCATAGTTGACGCGCAGCAGGGTCGTCGGTTCGGTTGCGTTTACCAAATCAGCGATCGATCGCTGCCACCGCTCAACAGGAATCTGCTGCTGCTGCATATAGGCAAACCAAGCAGCATAGCCGTCGGGAGCGCGATTGTAGGTTGAGCCGCGTCGTTCGATGCTGCCGCCCGGAGCGAGAATGAGCGTCAGCAGCACGATCGCCCCGATCGCCAATCCGATAAACCACTGCCAGCGATTGCGCTTCGTCATTGCCTAAGATTGGTTATTGCTTGAGGTCTGCAACTGCCGCCTGATCGACTGCGGGCGATTCAATCCTAGCCGCTCCCGGTTGACCGCTCAGTTGGGCAAACAGTGATTCATACTGGCTCAACGCCTGCTCAAAATCGTAGCAGTCGATCGCATGACGGCGGCCTTGCTGTCCCAAGCGCTGCGCCCGCTGCGGATCGCGATAAAGCTGCAAGACAATTTCAGCTAAGCGATCGGGCTGCTCTGGTTCAATCACCATGCCGCCACCGCTTTCCAAAACGGCTCGTGCTGCCGTGCCGTCCAGCGGAACAGAGGCAATAATCGGGCGGCTGCTGGCAAGGATGAGCTGCATCTTTGAAGGCATGTTGAACGAAACGACGTTGCGCTTTTGCACGATCAGACCCACATCAGCGGCAGCCAGCATTTCCGGCAGGCGCGATCGCGGCTGAAACGGCAGCAGCCGCACATTGGGCGCGTCATAGGTTTCGCAAATCGATCGCAACTGCGCCAGCGCTTCGGTTTCACCGACAATGACAAACACAATTTCAGGCAGGTGACACAATTTCGCGGCTGCTCGCACAACCGTTTCCAGCCCTTGCGTCAGGCCGATGTTGCCGGAATACATCACGACAAATTTGTTTTGCAGATCGTGCGCTTGCCGAAAGGCGTTTTGGCGCGGCAAAGCGCAGATGAAATCGGTGTTGACCCAGTTGGGAATGCAAACGAGCTTTTCGGCGGGAACGCCTTTTGTCAGCAGATTTTCGCGAAACGCTTCGGCAATCACGCAGATTTGATTGGCCGATCGATAAGCAAACTTCTCCAACGCCTGAAAAACGCGAATTGCCAGCTTATTTCGTACCAGTCCCAGCCGAATTGCCGCTTCCGGCAAAATGTCCTGCAAATTCAGCACGATCGGACAGCCATACAGCCAGGAGAGCAACACACAGGGCACACACACAGGCAGCGGCGGAGCGGTGTAGAGAATCACGTCGGGTCGCCAGCCGCGCAGCGCTTGCAGAAGGCTCGTCACGACAAAGCTGCCATCGAGCAAAATGCGCGTCAGCAAATTTGGTTTGGGACGAATCCAAACGTAGCTGCGCTGAATTTTGACGCCGTTGCGAATTTCGGTGTCGTACCATTTGCCGCGATAGGCCGGATAAATGCGGCGTTCCGGGTAGTTGGGCATTCCGGTGATTACGCGCACCTGATGCCCGCGTGCAGCGAGTCCTTCGGCCAGTTCGGTCATCAGCGGCGCAATTCCGATCGGCTCTGGATGATAGTTATAGGAATAGATCAAAATTCGCATGAATGGAGACGCTCAGCGACAAAGCAAGAACGATCGAGCTAGTAGTTGAAACGCTGTTGCACGCAGCGATCGCCACCTGCAAGTCGAACTCCAAGCAGCGACGCTCCAGCTCTGTCGCCCCCGCACAACGCTAGCCACCCTTCCAGCCAACCGGGATCAACGCGATCGCACAATGCAAACCGCGATCGCACAATGCAAATTGTAAAAACGCGAGATGCAACAGGTTACAGTGTAACGCCAACCGCTGCCACCAAAGCGCCAACGCGATCGCGCCAGCGGCAAGCTTTAGGAAACTGTAAGCTTTGCAACCGCTCGCAATGTGCTTCAATCTCGATCGAACCTTCCATCAGGAACATCTCATTACAAGCTTGGGAGATGCCATGTTGATCGATTTGTTTCGCCGCCAGCAAACGCATTTTGTCTTGTGGCGTCCCGCTGGAAACTCAACGCCTGCGCTGATTATTCGATCGAGCGATCGCAACTGCCGAGAAATTCCGCTGAAGCGATCGAGCTTTCCCGATTTGTGGGAACTGGCGGCCACCGATGCTGGGCTAACAGACGGGCAGGTGTATTGGTATTGGTTCAAAGTGCAAAACGCCTCAGTTTACTCGCGTGACCCGCAGATTGTGTACTGCACCGATCCGGTTGCGACAACGATCGATCGGCGGTTTCTTGCGCCGGATGGCAGCGGCAATCCGGCCAGCGTCATTCTCTACCAAAACGAGCAACTGCTGCCTTGCGATCCCGACCGCAAACAACCAGATTGGCAAGACGACGCACCGCTGGACTCGCTGCCGCCCAACCATCGACTGGTGATCTACGAACTGCCGACCCGCTGGACTCGCAGCAGTGCGGGCATTGGAACAGGCACGTTTCGCGACGTGGTTGCGCTGGTGCAGCCGGAAGTCGCAGCCCCAGATTTTCAGGAGACGGACGCGCTGCGATCGGGCAAAGCACATTTGCTGGAATTGGGCGTGAATGCGATCGAACTGCTGCCGCCTGCCGACAGCGTAGATAAAGACAACGAGGATAAATACAGGTGGGGCTACGGCACGGCCAACTATTTTGCCGCTGACTACGATCTCGGTCGGCCAGACGGACAAGATGCACCCAACGCCTCAACCGATCTAGCAAATTTGATTAAGGTGTGCCATCAGCACGGCATCCGCTTTTTTCTGGATGCGGTGATGGCCTTTTCGCGCTCCAATCCCTACCACAACGTCAACTTTCTGGACTTCTACATTCACTGGAAACCGATCGGCGATCCGACTCGTGACCCGGAACAAGGCGATCGCGACGGATTTGGCGGCGACTTGTTTAAGTACAACTACTGGGTTGAAGGCTATCATCCGCTGACGGGAACGCGCGATCGCTATGTGCCTGCCCGTGAATACCTCAAGGCACACATGGCGCACTGGATGCTCTATTACCGTGTCGATGGCTTACGACTCGATAGCGTTAACAACGTCGGCAACTACGATTTTTTGCAGGAATTCAAGGACTTCGCTCGACAAATTTGGCGCGATCGCAACGGCAGCGACGATCGCTTTTTGGTTGTCGGGGAAGAACTCAGCGTACCGCTTGCCCTTGTGCATCAAAATCGACTAGATGGCTTGTGGAATGAGCGGTTTAAGCAGATTCTGCGACAGGTGATTCTGGGGCGATCGAGTTCGGGTGACAGCTTTGAGTGGAGTGTGCGAAAACTAATTGACTGTCGCTTACTCGGCTTTCGCGACTGTACACAAGCAGTGAACTATCTCACCTCGCATGATGTTGGCGGATATGGCAATGAACGGATTTATAACTATCTAGTTAGTAACGGCGTGATCGACTGCGAAGAACGCATCAAGCTCGCCTTTGTTTGTCTGCTTACGGCAGTTGGAATTCCGATGATTTTGGCGGGCGATGAATTTGCCGATCAGCACGATCTAGAAATTGAAGAACACGGTTCCAATAAGCAGGTTGATCCGGTCAACTACAACCGTATGAATGAAGATTGGCGCAAACGAATCTTTGATTATGTGGCACGACTGGTACACCTTCGCACAACCTCAGATGCGCTTGCCACCAACGACACGGTTTTTCTGCATGTCGATTTCGATGAGGGAAAGCGCGTTTTAGTTTGGCAGCGCGGCTATGGTGAAAATTTGGTGGTTGTCGTGGCGAACTTCTCAGACTATGGAACACCCAATGGTGAATCTGCCGAAGCAGAATACGTGATTCCCAACTGGCCGAACTTGCCTGACAACCAGCATTGGAAGGAAGTTACACAAAACCGATCGATCGATCGTCGCTGGCAAGGACGCGAACCGATTTTTCCCTGGGAAGCGAAGGTTTATGCAAGCGTTGCGGGTGCACCAGTTTAATTGTGAGCGCACCCGCGATCGCTTACTTTTGCCGACAAATCGTGACATATTCTGGCGTTTCAACTAACATGCAGAACACGCCAGAATTGAGATAGCTTTTGTATAGTTCGATCGCCGTCTCGCGAATGCGCTGCGAAAAGGAAATTGTTTTGGTGAACAATCGTCCTTGAAATACAAACTGCGACTTTTGGTTGTAAGGAATGCCGCGCTGTTCAAGTTCCTCAACCGTGAATAGCAACATGTTAAATGCTCCTGCTCAAAAACGAGATAAAAGGGTATGGAAAAAAGGCAAAACAAATTTCTTTATCTTTTTACCTTAGAGAAAATAGTGCTTTGTGAAGTCTTGACGAAGATAGAGTTTTCCCGCAGAAGCCTCCGCCAACCGGATGAGGAAATTCGCCCTGAGCATTCGGCCAGGCGATCGAGTAAACTAGATAGGTAAGTAAGATTGCTTATTTTCCTCGCTTGTCGCCGATGCTTGCTGCCAATCCGCTGCGGTTTTTGCAACCGCAAACCTCTCGCCCTGATGCACCGCTGTTCGTATTTCTGCCGGGAATGGACGGCACTGGGCAGCTTTTGCGGACGCAAACCGAAGGGCTAGAATCTCGATTTGAGGTGCGCTGTTTGTCGATTCCGCCTGATGACCTCACCAGTTGGGAAGATTTGACCGAACAAACGATCGCCCTGATCAAAGCCGAAATGCGCCACGAAAACGAACGCACCGTTTATCTGTGTGGTGAATCGTTCGGTGCGTGTCTAGCGATCAAAGTTGCGCTGCACTCGCCACATCTGTTTCGCCGCGTGATTCTGGTTAATCCGGCTTCCTCATTTCATCGCTATCCCTGGGTACAGTGGAGTACGCAGATGACGCGCTTGCTGCCTGAACCGCTGTATCGCGCGGGTTGTGTGGCGTTCATGCCGTTTCTCGCTTCGCTGGGGCAGGTGGAAAGTGCCGATCGCCGTGCTTTGTTAAAAGCAATGCTGTCGGTGACGCAGGAAAGCTCGGTTTGGCGATTGTCGCTGCTCAGCCAGTTTCACATTACGCCCGCTCAGCTTCAGCGCATCACTCAGCCCGTTTTGATCATCGCCAGCCAAGACGATCGAGTTTTACCGTCGCGCGTCGAAGCCGAACTGCTCACGCGCGAACTTCCCAATGCGCGGATGCATCTTTTGCCCAACAGCGGCCACGCCTGCCTGCTCGAATCGGGAGTCAATCTATATCAAATTCTGGAGCGGTGCAGCTTTTTGGAGCCTGCGATCGCAGCGATTTCTTAGCTGGCAACCACAATTCGATCGCGTCCGGTCTGCTTGGCCTGGTAGAGGGCGCGATCGGCTTGGGCAACCAGTTCAGCGGGTGCAACTGAGTCAGACGGAATCAGGCAGGCGATGCCAAAGCTTAAGGTGATCGTTTGTGCAGGTTCATCAGTCGGAATCGCTTGTGTCCACAGATTGGCTTGAATCGATCGCGCCACTGCTGCCGCTTCGCTCGCTTCATAGTCTGGTAAAATCAGCGCAAATTCTTCGCCGCCATAGCGAGCCGCAAAACTGTTCGCCTCCACCTGCTCAAGCAGTCGCGCCACGTACCTGAGGCATTGATCGCCGACATGATGTCCGTAGGTGTCGTTATAGCGCTTGAAGCGATCGACATCGCACAAAATCAGCGAGAGCGGAGCGCGATCGCGCTCCAGTCGTCGCCATTCCCGCGCTAGGCACTCGTCAAAGCAGCGACGATTGGCAATTTGCGTCAGGCCATCGATCGCGGCAAGTCGCTTTAGCGCAGCGTTGGCGGCTTCAAGCTGCGCCATCAGCAATCGCTCTTGCTCCATTTTTTGCTGAAGTTCTGCGATCGTGGCGTGCATTTGCAGCAGACGGCGGACGCGCTGCCGCAGCACTGCCCAGTGGATCGGCTTGGTGATGTAGTCGCTCGCGCCTGCGGCAAATGCCTGATCGACCGAGACTTGATCTTCCAAACTCGTAATCATCAGCACAGGCGGACACTGCTCGCCAAACTGCTGCTGAAGCGCGGCACAGCAGTCAAAGCCGTCAATCACAGGCATAAGCGCGTCGAGCAAAATCAAATCGGGCAACTGCTGCTGACACAAGGCCAAACACTCCGCACCGTTACAAACGGAAATGACTTGATACGCTTCTTGCAGCATCATGTGGCTCAGCAGCAAGCGCATGGTTCTTTCATCATCCACCACCAAAATCTGCGGAGCGGCTGAGATTTGCACACGAGGTTGCACCGATCGATTCCTTAAGGTCACTTCCTCAAGCGACTTCACGACTGCTCCACCTGTGCGATCGAAAGCTGGCGATCGACCATTGCTTGAATGTCTACTTGACTGTTTAAATTCTCTTGCTGCTGATCAATTGAGCCAGAAATCTGTGAGCCTTGCATAGTGCCAAGTTGATGCGTAGTTATCAGTATTCCCACAGCAGGTGTGCAGTTGGGCAGTTTGGTATCAATCTGTAAATAAAGCCTTGAAGTTTAGTGAATTTCAAGCGAAGTTTTATCTTCAAACTTGAGCATTGGTAACGCTATTTTGCAAAGGTTGCAGCAGCCGATCAGCATCCGCAATCCCTGCGTCACAATGAAAGTCTGCATGGAATCGCTGCCATGACTCATTTTGTTTCGACCTACCCGCACCCGGATCGCGTCGCCGCTTCACTTCACGATCAGGTGCAAATTGCTCTCGCGATCGCAGACGAATCGCTGCTGCGATCGCTGCTGCTCAACTGTTTGCCTGCTGTTCTGCCTGCCCATCAGCTTGGAGCGGTGTCTGCCGCGATCGGCGTACCCGTTGGCAAAAAAGCTGCTGATGGCGTCCTCACCGTTGAGCAGATTCACTGCATCCTGGCCGATTCGATCGACACAGACGCAACGGCTGCAACTCAACGTCCCGATCCGCGATCGCTCAAGTGCGAATCGGAACTGCAAACGCTCGGCCAGTCGATTTCGCTCGCGCAGGCGATCGCCCTGCTTCAGCAAGCCGAGTTTTCTCCGGCTCAGGTCGAAGAAATTTTGCATCTTTCCTCAGAAGGCTGGTACAAATCTTGGTGGTATTCGATCGACGCAGAGGGCAATTTCACCGTGCCGTTTTTGCGTCAGCTTCGCACCTTGCGCTATGCCAACGGTCGCGTCACGCTGCAATATAAAGACCGCTTCGAGCAAGACAAGCCGCCGTGCTTTCGCAGCCAGCCGCGACAGGTTTTGGTTGAAATCGAAACCGAGCCGCAAAGCTTTCGCCACACCTTAGAAAAGATTAACTATGCCAAAGCGAAACTCAACATTCCAGCAGCGATTCTGATTTGCGATCGACTCTCCGACCTGGAAGTGCAAGGCTTTGTTAGCCAGCAGATCAGCATTTACAGTTCAACCGCCGAACTACCCGTTCAGGCCGACTGTCAATCTTGCGCTGCGATCGAGTGTCCGCTGCATGGTCACACTGATTCGCCCGTCATCACCTGCCGTCAATATTGCGTTCAAGCGGTGTGAAAAGGCAGCAGACAGCAGGCGATCGCTGGTGAGTGAACCTTAGCGGTTGACTTTGCTTCTGCCCTGTATCGATCTCTACTTCGGATGGCGGTTTTCTCGCTGAAACTGTAGCGCAGCGATCGATTAACATAAGTTTATATTTGTTATAGTTCTTCATAGAACAACTCATTTACATATCTTCATAAGACTCATGACGCTCACTCAACGCCTTTCAACGCTGGCGGTTGCAGCTTTGCGACCGAGCCTTGCGCCCAACTACTGGTCACAAACAGCCTGGACGATCCTGCGGGTTGTCGCAGGCTTGGTGATGATCCACAATGGCCTCGACAAGCTCTCGAACATCGAAAGCTTTGCCGAAGCGTATGTGAAAGTCATTGGTCTGCCTTTTCCCATCTTCTTTAGCTACTGCGCGGCCTTCACCGAACTGATTGGCGCTCCGCTGCTGGCGATCGGTTTGTTCACTCGCCCTGCTGCGGCTGGATTGTTCTTCACAATGGCCGTTGCCATGTTCCACCACATCAAAGTAGCAGGCTTCAGCATTCCCTATCTGGAGCTGTCGATGCTGTATGCGGCCTGCTTCTTGTTCTTTGCGGTGAATGGGGCTGGATTGTTTTCGATCGATTCGCTGCTGGCCGGATGGCTCAACGCCGCCTTGCCGCAGACGGCTCAACAGCGTGAAGCGCTGGAAGCGTCGTATCAAACTGCGGAAACCGCCTCGAAGCAGTAGGCTTTAGGTGGTCAGCTTGGATGACGAAATCGGCATCGTCGCCACGCGATCGCGATGAAAGTAAATGTCGATCTGCTGGGCAATCCGAAGCTGGGCGATCGGCGCTTTAATCAAGCTTGCAGCCGCGACGATGCGATTGACCGATTCCAATGAGTAGCAGTTGATGCGTAAGACGCCCCACCGCCGAGAAATGCGGCAGTGACGTAGCGCCTGTAGCTGTCGCAGCTCGTTTGGGTCTTCACGGTAGAAGTCTAAAATCAGTCGATTAAGCTGAAGAAACCAATTCATGTCGGCTGTCAGGTGCAGAGGTGGCCGGACGCAGTTTGACAGCACAATTTGAGGTCATTTGCTGACCTGTGCGCCAGGACTGCGAAGCGCTGAACTGATTTCATTCAAGCGTGTACGCGCAGCATTGTGGGCATTTGCAAGAAGATTTAACTTCAACCTCGATCGGCTTAATCAAGCTGCGATCGCCCTCAGCCTCATCATGCGCTGGTTCTGGCGATCGCAGCTTGATTGTTGCTGACGGTAACTTGTAACAATCACGTCATTGCTCTTTACAGAACGATAACTCTCGTTGCGTCCGGCCTGCGATCGTGTAGGAGGCTTCGTTTTCAGCATTGCCGCGCGATAATGTGACTAGAAGCGGAATTAACGACGATCGCGCAATCAGGAGGAAAGATGATCATCGCCGTAGTGGACTACGACATGGGAAATTTGCACTCGGCCTGTAAAGGACTAGAGCAAGCAGGCGCAACGCCTCATGTCACCGATGATGTGCGCGATCTAGAAGCAGCGGATGCCGTTGTTCTGCCAGGTGTGGGTGCGTTTGATCCGGCGATCGCCCATTTGCGATCGCGCGATTTGATTTCGCCGATTCGAGACATTATTGCCAGCGGCAAACCATTTCTAGGCATTTGCCTTGGCCTGCAAATTCTGCTCGACGGCAGCGAAGAAGGTCGCGGTGAACCGGGATTAGGCGTCATTGCCGGAACGGTGCGCCGCTTTCGTCCTGAACCGGGAATTACCATTCCGCACATGGGCTGGAATCAGCTTGAACTGACGCAGCCTCATTTGCCGCTGTGGAATCAGCTTCCGCCTGATCCCTGGGCATATTTTGTGCATTCGTTTTATGCTGACCCGATCGATCCGACCGTCCGCGCCGCGACGATTACACACGGAACGCAGCAGGTGACAGCGGCGATCGCTCGTGATAACCTGATGGCCGTGCAGTTTCACCCGGAGAAATCCTCGGTGGCTGGCCTCAAGATTCTCTCCAACTTTGTGCAGCACGTGCGCGATCGGCAAATGGTCGGAGCGGGACTTTAATTCATGACGCTCCGCATTCACGGCAACCGTCCGCTGAAAACGCTGCCCGGATTGGCAACCCGACCAACGCCCGCACGAGTGCGAGAAGCCATCTTTAACATTTGGCACGGTGCGATCGCGGGCTGCCGCTGGCTGGATCTGTGTGCGGGCAGCGGTGCAATGGGAGCCGAAGCCTTGAGTCGAGGAGCGGCTCTTGTAGTCGGAATTGAGCAGTCCGCTCCGGCCTGCTCGGTGATTCGGCAGAACTGGCAGAGTATCGCTCGTCCAGACCAAGAGTTTCGTATTTGGCGTGGTGATGTCGTCCAGCAGCTTTCGCGCCTGCACGGACAAGCGTTCGATCGCATTTACTTCGATCCGCCCTACGCCAGCGCACTTTATGCACCAGTTCTGGACGCGATCGCTCGTCATCACCTGCTGGATGCAGCGGGAGAACTCGCCGTTGAACATAGCCCCGATCGATCGCTGCCTGTGCCTGAAGGTTTGACGCCGTATCGCCAGAAAATCTACGGCAATACGGCGGTTAGCTTTTACTGCTGGCACTAGCGATCGCCAACTATCAAAAACGATTGGCGCAGACTATTGAGCTTTGCCTGAGACAGGCAGAACTTCTTGAAAGCCTTCTTGAAAGCAATGTGACTCAACGGGCGGCATCTCGCTGAACGGCTCAGCGTATAGATTGAGCTTTTGCTTGAGAATCAGCCAAACAAACGGCAGATCTTCGATCAAATAGCGTTTCCACAATCGGCGCGGTTCGGCAATCAGGCGGTAGATCCACTCCATGCCCATTTCACTGATCCAACGGGGCGATCGCTTCACGTTTCCAGCTTCAAAGTCAATCGTTGCACCGATCGCCAAAAAGATTTTGACACCTGGCATTCGGTGCTTGTGCTCGTGAATAAACTTTTCTTGCTTGGGTGCGCCCACACCGATTGCCAAAACGGTTGCGCCAGAGCGATTCACCATTTCAATAATCTGTTCGCACTCGGCTTCGTTCTTCTCAAAGCCGAATGAGGGCGAGTGAGCAGCTACGACGATCGAGCGACCGACCTTTGCATTGATGCGTCGCTGTGCTTCGCAGGCAACACCTTGACGAGCACCTAGCAGGAAAATTTTAATTTCTTCATTGTGCCGATGATGCTCATAAAAGGCAGGAAACAGGTCTGAGCCTGAGATCTTTTCTTTTAAGGGTGTTCGTAAGAACTTTGACGCCCAAAGGACAATTTTGCTGTCGCAGACGACATAATCCGCAGCACAATATGCCTCGTAGAATTCCGTGTCATGCTGAAGCTTCATCAGGTGATCGACATTCGGGGTAAACACAACGCCGCGATCGAGGTCATTGAGTAGCTGTAAGCGTGAAAAATTATGAATGTTTAAGTTTAGGATTTTGATCATCTGAACCTCAAGAACATCTCATCTCTCGCCTTGTGGCTTTTCATCAGGTGGAGCCTGTGAAACTGGAATTGTGTAGTTTTGTGACAGTCCCTTGCAAATCTTAGAGCAAATGCCTTGGATCGGCCAGAAATTGTCTGAGCCGACGGAATGAAGAAACGGTAGTTGTCTGACAGGGTAAGAGCAAATCTGCGACAGTCAACAACTAGCGAATCCATCATGGCACAAGGTTCTTTGGGCGATTTAAACAAAATGACATGATTTACTGGAAGTTTATACGGATTGCTTTCCATATGAAGCAGACACCATATAACTTCTATCCTCAAGCAAATCAGTAGTTCACCCTGGCTTTAGAGTGCCCAAAGCTGGGCGATCGTAACAAAGCAATTACACTTGCAACATTGGAGACTTGGCGCGATCAGGGGCGATCGCAGCTTCTACCTGGGTCAGACGCACAAATTCGGCGAACTGTTCCATCAGGCGGGGGTTGCGCCAGCCACGAGCTGTTTCCTCAGCCATGATTGCCAGGGACTCTTCCGGTGTGAAAGCTCGCTTGTAGGGGCGCTCATGCGTCAGCGCATCGTAGATATCGACCAGTTGAAACACCTGAGCGAGGTAGGGAATTTCGTCACCCTTGAGCTGGTCTGGGTAGCCGGAGCCGTCCCAACGTTCGTGGTGATGGCGAATAATTGGTACCACGCCGCGCATGGTTCGCAAGGGCTGGCAGATGCGCTCGCCAATCAAAACGTGCTGCCGCATAATTTCCCACTCTTCAGGCGTGAGCTTGCCCATTTTGAGCAGAACTGCATCGGGAATTCCAACCTTGCCAATGTCGTGTAGGTAGCCGCCCCACTGGAGGTCGCGAATGTCGTTGCGTGACAGATTGAGAAATTCACCAAAAGCTCGGCCACGATTGACCAGTCGCTCGCAGTGATCGCCCGTGTTGGGATCGCGGCTTTCAACTGTGCGAGCGATCGAAAACAGCACTTGCCCCGCATGGTCAAGGTCTTCGTTGAGGCGCTTTTGGCGAATCAGTGATTTGACTCTGGCCGACAGTTCAAGCTGGTCAAACGGCTTGGTGAGAAAATCGTCTCCGCCCGCTTCGATGCCACGTACACGAGCGCGTCGATCGTTGAGCGCGGTGACAAAGATAACAGGTGTGAGGCGCGTCTGCTCGTCCTGCTTGAGGCGACGGCAAACTTCAAACCCATCCATACCCGGCATCATCACATCGAGCAAAATTAAATCTGGATCAGATTCAGCAACGCGACTCAGGGCAGCCGCTCCGCTATCTGCTTCCAGCACTTCATAACCATCAACGGTTAGAAGTGCAACAGCCGTCATGCGGCTAGCTGGATGATCGTCAACTACTAAGACCTTGGGGCGTTCAGAGTCAGTGTAATTCACAGGAGACGCTTACTTTCAATCGTTTACCTAGGAGCGAGAAATGGTTGCCCAGCCTGACATCGAACGCTTGGCAGCGAAGCATTCGATCGAGGGTAACTGTGAAGATATAAGCTTAGTATGTTCAATTAGTATCATGACGAAATCAGGCTTATTACTGAGATTAAAAACAAGTGAACTACTTGAATCTGCATGGCTTTGACAGTATTGGCGATCGCTTGGGACAAATGCAGTTCGCCCTGATACAGTGTTGCGGCTACGCCAAGCGATTCAATTGCTGGTGAGATCACTAGATTTCTTGCCAAAATTTTAGCAAGAGATTGAGCCATGCAGAATTGAGCCGTCACCCGTCCATTGTCCTCAAGCAGCTTGTAGGGGCGCGATCGCTAAGCACTGCGTCGGGCAAGCGCATCGTGGGTTTTCGCCATTGTGCTCCACGATTTTTAAGGCTCAATTACGATGATTTCGATAACAAATCTTGATGCTTGCTCAGAACTGGCCTGATCGATCGGCTTGGCAGTGAGGCCGTTTTGCAAAGTTGCGTCGATCGCGATTCAGGCACTGATTTGACCCAGCACCCGCACTTATGAACTGAAATATGAAGATATCAAAGAATGAGTGCTAACAGAAATCATCCAGTTGATTCATTGACTGTAAATTACAATTGGCTCCTAGAATTAAAACAATCCTCAATTTTGTTTAACTCGTGCTTTCGATCGTTTCGGCTGAATGGCTTGCTCACCATCTTGACGATCGCAACGTAGTGATTGCGGACTGTCGCTTTTCGCTAGCTGATGCATCGCTAGGTCGTCAGCAATACGAAGCAGGTCATATTCCCGGAGCATATTATTTCGATTTGAATCAAGATTTATCGAGTCCAGTTCAGCAGCATGGCGGACGGCATCCGCTGCCAGAGCCTGAAGTTTTGGCAGCAAAATTGGCGCAGGCAGGCATCAGTGCCGACACATTTGTAGTTGCCTATGACAATTCGCGCTTGGCGTTTGCAGCGAGATTTTGGTGGCTGCTGCGCTATTTGGGACACGATCGCGTTGCGGTTCTCGATGGTGGATATCAAGGCTGGCTCAATGCAAAATATTCCCACACCACAATCATTCCGCCTCAAAGATCCGGTGAATTTTTGGTGAATTTGCAGCGCGATCGCGTCGTGAATATTGAACAGGTGAAAGCGCGATCGAACGATGCGATGCTGATTGATTCTCGCGAGCCAGAACGCTATCGCGGCGAGCGGGAACCGATCGATCCGATCGCGGGTCACATTCCCGGAGCGATGAACTATCCTTGGCAAGAGGCAACTCAGGCAGATGGCTACCTTAGGCCGATCGCCGAACAGCAGCAGCGCTGGTCAACCGTGCTGTCTACCTCAGAACTGATGGTTTATTGTGGGTCGGGCGTCACGGCCTGCGTCAATTTGCTATCGCTGGAACTGGCCGGACGGAAAGCCAAGCTTTATGCCGGAAGCTGGAGCGATTGGTGTTCTTATCTGCTGGAAGTGTCCAATTAGTTTTTGAGGAAAAAAATAGCCGTTGCTGGCGATCGCTGATTCGATCGCTTTTTGTCTTGCCAATCGAACAGTAGATCGTCTCCAATTGCAAATTTCCTACTTGAGATTGATGTATTTAGGGTCAAGATTGCTCAAAAGTTTTGGTAAGCTAAAATACTTTTAACTTAGGTTAAGCTATCAGTTTTAAGCTTGAGTCGGCTGGCGATCGCGCCAATTGATTCACCATTTCAGTCTAATTTGATCTCGCTTTATTTAATTAGGTCTAAACTTCTATGTCTTCTACAAATAACCGTCTCTCCATCTTTGTAGACGGAAACAATATGTTCTATGCACAGCAAAAAAACGGCTGGTTTTTCGATCCGCGTCGCGTCTTGCGCTATTTCACGCAGGAACCCAACATCATGCTGGTGAATGCCTTTTGGTACACGGGATTAAAAGATCCGCAAGACCAGCGCGGCTTTCGCGATGCGTTAATCAGCTTAGGCTACACGGTTCGCACCAAAATTTTGAAAGAATACTATGACGACACGTCAGGACGCTATTCGCAAAAAGCAAATTTAGACATCGAAATTGTCGTCGATATGTTCAGCACGGTTGACCAGTACGATCGCGTCATTTTGTTTAGTGGCGATGGCGATTTTGAGCGGGCGATCGAACTGCTGCGAGCCAAAAATACGCACATCACAGTCGTCTCCACTGAAGGCATGATCGCGCGGGAATTGCGGAATGCGACCGATCGCTACATCGACCTCAACGACATTCGCACCTACATCGAAAAAATCGACATCTAAAAAATTTGTCTGACCGCAGAATTGACGCACTACAATAGCGGGTATGTCTTTCGACGCATCTGTTACTTTCTAGTGTCAATCCATCCATGAGTACTTCCCAGTCTGACCGCATCATCATTTTCGACACCACCCTCCGCGATGGCGAACAAGCTCCGGGCGCAACCCTGAACGTGGACGAAAAACTGGCGATCGCACGGCAGCTAGCACGACTGGGCGTGGACGTGATTGAAGCCGGATTTGCGTTTGCTAGCCCCGGAGATTTTGAGGCCGTTCAGAAGATCGCGCAGGCGGTTGGAACCGAAAACGGCCCCGTGATTTGCAGCTTGGCGCGAGCGATTCGCGACGACATCAAAGCCGCTGCGGAAGCGCTCCAACCTGCCGCCAAGCCGCGCATTCACACCTTCATTTCGACTTCCGATATTCATCTGGAGTATCAGCTTAAGAAATCGCGATCGGAAGTGCTGGCGATCGCGGAAGAAATGGTCGCCTATGCCAAATCGTTCGTGGATGACGTGGAGTTCTCCCCGATGGATGCGGCTCGGTCTGATCCGCAATTCCTCTATCAGGTTTTGGAGCGGGCGATCGCAATGGGAGCCAAAACGATCAACATTCCCGATACGGTCGGCTACATGACGCCTTCGGAGTTTGGCAATCTGATTCGCGGCATTCGCGAGAATGTGCCGAATGTCGATCAGGCGATCATCTCGGTTCACGGTCACAACGACTTAGGATTAGCCGTCGCCAGTTTCCTGGAAGCCGTCAAAAATGGCGCGAGACAGCTTGAATGCACGATCAACGGCATTGGTGAACGGGCAGGAAATGCCGCTTTGGAAGAACTGGTGATGGCGCTGCACGTGCGGCGACAGTATTTCAATCCGTTCTTGGGTCGTTCCCCAGACTCCACAGAACCACTGACAAGCATCAACACGCAGGAAATCTACAAAACCTCGCGCTTGGTGTCGAATCTGACGGGAATGCTGGTGCAGCCGAACAAAGCGATCGTCGGCGCAAATGCCTTCGCGCACGAATCGGGCATTCACCAAGATGGAATGCTCAAAAACAAGCAGACCTATGAAATTATGGAGGCGCAGACGATCGGCCTCAGCGACACGACGCTGGTTTTGGGCAAGCACTCCGGTCGCAACGCCTTCCGCACTCGCCTGAGAGAACTGGGCTACGAACTGTCAGAACAAGATGTCAACAAAGCGTTCTTGCGGTTCAAGGAACTGGCCGACAAGAAAAAAGAAGTCACCGATCGCGACTTGGAGGCGATCGTCAACGACGAAACGCAGCAGGCTCCCGAACTGTTCAAGCTAGAGCATATTCAGGTGTCCTGCGGCGATCACGCTCGTCCCACTGCCACCGTGACGATTCGCACACCGGACGGCGAAGAACTGACGGATGCAGCGATCGGAACAGGTCCCGTTGATGCCGTCTACAAAGCGATCAACCGCGTTGTCGATGTGCCGAATCAGCTAATCGAATATTCGGTTCAGTCCGTCACGGCAGGAATCGATGCGCTCGGTGAAGTGACGATTCGGCTGAAGCATGACGATCGCTTGTTCTCCGGTCATGCGGCAAATACGGATATCATCGTCGCTTCGGCCTTGGCCTACATGAACGCGCTGAATCGGCTTTCGGCCAGTTTGCAGAGCGGAAAAGTTCTGCATCCTCAGCACGATCAGGCACAGCAGCCCGTCGGCTAGATTGTTTGTGAATTGAGGAAAAGGCGATCGCCAGTCGATCGCCCTTTTTTGATGCTCCTGCCTAAAAAGGTCAAATTTTACTGATGCTCAACGTCCCTTCATGGCAAAATCGGGGCGTACCTCCCGCAATCTGGTGCGTATGCCTGAACCGAATCAGTTGGATGTGACGGCTTTTGTTGAGCAGCAGGCGATCGCGCTTGACCTGCCGATCGCTGATTATCAGGCGGGAGTGACCGCAAATTTCGAGCGGATTCGATCGATCGCCCAAGCATTTCTAGAATTTCCCCTACCGACTGATTTGGTTGCTGCGCCGAGGTTTGAGCCGTGATTAATTTTGCAACTGCGGATGCGATCGCGATTGCCGCAGCGGTGCGATCGCAAGCGGTGCGGGCAGTTGACGTGACGCAGGCAGCGATCGATCGAATCACAGCTTCCGATTTGAACTGCTTTACAACAGTTTTGGCGGAATCAGCCTTAGCACAGGCGGCGGCTGTGGATGCCACTGTCGCGCAGGGCGAAGATCCTGGACAGTTGGCGGGTGCGCCATTTGCGGTCAAAGATTTGTTTGATATTGCCGGAGTGGTGACGATCGCCGGATCAAAAATCAATCGCGATTTGCCGCCTGCAACAGCCGATGCCTTTGCCGTCGCTGCCCTCAAGCGAGCCGGAGCCGTGCTGGTCGGAGCCTTGACGATGGACGAATATGCCTACGGCTTCACGACCGAAAATCATCACTACGGAGCCGTTCGCAATCCACACGATCGCACCCGAATCGCAGGCGGTTCGTCAGGCGGATCAGCCGCAGCCGTCGCAGGTGGCCTTGTTCCGATCAGCCTCGGTTCCGACACAAATGGCTCGATTCGCGTTCCGGCTTCTTTGTGCGGCATCTTGGGATTGAAGCCGACTTACGGGCGTTTATCGCGATCGGGCGCTTACCTGTTCTGCAACAGCCTCGACCACATTGGCCCATTTGCGCGATCGATCCGCGATATCGCGCTCATCTTCGATCTGCTTCAGGGCGAAGATCTCAGCGATCCCGTTTGCACAAATCGCCTACCGGAGATGTGTTCGCCGCAACTCGATCGCGGCCTCGACGGTTTACACATCGCCGTTGCCGATGGCTACTTCGCAACCGGAGCCGAACCGGAAGCACTTGCCGCTGTCGAACAAATTGCCGCTGCTCTCGGCACAGTCGATCGCGTCACCCTCCCCGAAGCCGATCGCGCCCGCGCCGCCGCCTTCATCATCACCGCTTGCGAAGGCAGCAATTTGCACCTGAAAGATTTGCAGACTCGTCCCCAAGATTTTGATCCGGCCACTCGCGATCGCTTCCTTGCAGGCGCAATGATTCCCGCAAGCTGGTACATTCAGGCGCAGCGGTTTCGTCAGTGGTATCGCGATCGCGTCCGCGAAGTGTTTGAATCGGTCGATGTCATCCTCGCACCGACTACGCCTTGCTCCGCCACAAAAATTGGTCAGGAAAAAATGACGATCGCCGGAGTTGAAATGCTGGTGCGCCCCAATCTCGGTATGTTCACGCAGCCGCTTTCCTTCATCGGTCTGCCCGTTTTGTCCGTGCCGTTGCAGTTTCGCGATCGATTGCCGCTCGGTGTCCAACTGATCGCTGCACCTTATCAGGAGGCGAAACTGTTACGAGCGGGAGCTTATTTAGAGGCACAAGGCATTATTTCAGCCGCAGTTGCATCATCGTTTTAAGATTGCAAGTAATCGACTTCTCCAAACTCACTTCTACAAGTTCGATCGATTGGGGCGATCGCTTTACAATAGCTGAAGACCGAAGCGGCATCAATTTGTGTTTAATCAAGTTCTGCAACAAATACAGGAGAAAATTCGCCAGCGCCAGTATGTAATGACGCTTCATGCAGAAGAAGAAATGACAGACGATGATTTGCCAATCTTTGATATTGAATCGATCGTGCTTACAGGTGAAATTCTAGAGCGTCAGAAAGACAGAAATACAGGCGAGTGGAAATATCGAATCAAAGGATTGACTATTGAGAATGATGAAGCTGAAGTGATTGTTAAACTAGGATTAACCGGAAAAGTTGTAATTATCACGGTTTACTTATGTTGAATCAAGACAAATCGATCGCCTGTGACATTTGCGGCCAAGCTGGAGCGCGAATCCGCAGAGTGAGTAGAACTTATGGCAAAGGTCAAGATCTACTCGTGATTGAAAATATTCCTATGATTAGCTGTCCTCATTGCGGTGAAAGCTACTTGACCGCAGAAACACTGCATCAAATTGAAAAGATTAAGCGTGAACGCAAGCAGCGATCGATCGAGCGTCCGGTTGCAGTCGCCAGCTATAGCTGAAAAGTTTGATTGCGACACTCCGATCGATTCATCACAACCCATCAACATCATGCTAGAAGTCGAATATCTCACTGATAAACAAGGTCAACTTAAAGCGGTTGTCGTCCCGATCGAATTTTGGCGACAGCTTTTTCCTGAAAACATTTCGCTTGAGGAAATACTAGAGCGAATTGAAGATTACTGTTTGAGCAGAGCAATGGATGAAGCGCAGGAGAGTTCTTTGCTGAATCAAGAAGAGGCTTTAGCTTGCCTGGAGAAAGAGTAAGGACGCGAGTTTTATCGATACTTTTCTAATCCCCGTCAGCAACGAAACGTTAAGGAAAACCCGATCGCTCACTCAGATCGGCAGGCGAAAACGTATTGTGTTAAACAGATAAATCTCGTTACACATCTTTGATTTCGACTGCCGCGAACTTATGTCAGAATCCTCGATCGAATCCATCCTGCAAGAAGGCCGTTTATTTGAGCCGCCTGCCGAATTTGCCGCCCAAGCGCAGATCAAAAGCTTGGCCGAATATCAGCAGCTTTACGATCGCGCCAAAGCCGACCCGGAAAAATTTTGGGCAGAACTGGCCGAGCAAGAACTCCACTGGTTTGAGAAATGGCAAACGGTGCTGGACTGGCAACCACCTTTCGCCAAGTGGTTTGTCGGCGGCAAGATCAACATTTCCTACAACTGCCTCGATCGCCACCTGACCACCGCCCGCCGCAACAAAGCCGCCCTAATTTGGGAAGGCGAACCCGGAGACTCGCGCACGCTCACGTATGCACAACTGCATCGCGAAGTGTGTCAGTTCGCCAACGTCCTCAAGCAGCTAGGCGCGACCAAAGGCGACGTGATCGGAATTTATATGCCGATGATTCCCGAAGCGGCGATCGCAATGCTAGCTTGTGCCCGAATCGGTGCGGCGCATACGGTTGTGTTCGGCGGCTTCAGTGCCGAGGCGTTGCGCGATCGCCTGATTGACGGTAAGGCGAAGCTGGTGATTACGGCTGATGGCGGCTGGCGCAAGGATGCGATCGTTCCATTGAAAGAACAGGTCGATAAAGCTCTGGCCGATCCGAATGTGACAGTGGAAAGCGTCCTTGTCGTACAGCGCACCAATCAAGGTGTGAATATGCAGGAAGGGCGCGATCACTGGTGGCATGAAATCCGCAAGGGTGTTTCTACTGATTGTCCTGCCGAACCGATGGACAGCGAAGATTTGCTGTTCATTCTCTACACATCCGGCAGTACGGGAAAGCCGAAGGGCGTCGTTCACACGACTGGCGGCTACAACCTCTATTCGCACATCACAACCAAGTGGATTTTTGACCTCAAAGACACCGATGTTTACTGGTGTACCGCTGATGTCGGCTGGATTACCGGACACAGCTACATCGTCTATGGCCCCCTGTCGAACGGCGCAACGACGCTGATGTACGAAGGCGTGGCGCGTCCCTCGAATCCCGGTGCAATTTGGGACGTGATCGAAAAATACGGCGTCAACGTTTTCTACACGGCTCCAACCGCGATCCGCGCCTTCATCAAGATGGGCGAACATCTGCCGAAGCAGCGCGATCTATCTTCCCTGCGCCTGTTGGGAACTGTTGGCGAACCGATCAACCCGGAAGCCTGGATGTGGTATTACCGCGTGATTGGGGGTGAACGCTGTCCGATCGTGGATACCTGGTGGCAAACCGAGACGGGCGGGATCATGATTACGCCTTTGCCGGGAGCGATCGCCACCAAGCCCGGATCGGCGACGCGCCCCTTCCCCGGCATTCTCGCAGATGTGGTGGATCTCGACGGCAATTCGGTCGGCGTCAATCAAGGCGGCTATCTGGCCGTGCAGCATCCCTGGCCGGGAATGATGCGGACGGTTTACGGCGATCCCGATCGCTTCCGCCGCACCTACTGGGAACATATCCCGCCCAAAGACGGCCACTACACCTACTTCGCAGGAGACGGAGCCAGACGCGACGAGGACGGCTATTTCTGGGTGATGGGTCGCGTCGATGATGTCCTCAACGTTTCCGGCCACCGCTTGGGCACGATGGAAATCGAATCCGCCTTGGTCTCACATCCGGCTGTGGCAGAAGCCGCTGTCGTCGGCAAACCGGACGACCTCAAGGGCGAGGAAATCGTCGCGTTCGTCATCCTCGAAGGCAGCTTCAGCGGCAGCGAAGAACTGCGATCGGCTCTTAAAAAGCACGTCACGCAGGAAATCGGCGCGATCGCTCGTCCGGGAGAAATCCGCTTCAGCGATGCCCTCCCAAAAACCCGATCGGGCAAAATCATGCGCCGCCTCTTGAGAAATCTCGCCGCAGGCCAAGAAGTCGCCGGCGATACTTCAACGCTCGAAGATCGATCGGTCTTGGATAAATTGCGCGAAGAAGGTTGATGAAGTGAGAAGCGATCGCTTCTTGTCGTGAAGATGAGGGGCGATCGCTCTTCATGGCCCATGTAAAGGTTTTACTCTATGTCCTCACTAACGCCTTCAAGGAAGGCTATAAAACCTTTACCCCAAGGATCAGACTCGGTGAAATGTTCTGCAACTTTGACTGCTGCTTTCTTTCCACCGTTCCAGAGACGTTTAACATTTATCAAATCCCGCCACTGAGGAAGCTGTTTAGCTCTAATCTCTTTAAACTCTGCATCAATAATGCTGAGCGCCTGTTGCTCATCTTTCACAAGGGTATTTTTCTGCTTCAACGCCTGAATAACTTCCACAACAGCAGCTAGAGCTGTCTCCGAGGAATTTTGAGTGTTTTGAACGTTCTGAATAACTTTAGGATTGCTATCTTTAGCGGCGTAGTTAACACCGATAGTTGCGCCTTGCTGATTAAAAACGGGTTGTTGATCTGACATTAATGTGAGTTCCTTTACAGATATGTAAATGTGGTTTCCTTGGACATTAATCATGCGTTGTGATGAATCAGCTAGGGTTTCTAACGTCCGCTTAATTTGTTCCACCTCATGCATGAGGCGAGACGAGTCACTGGGTGGAGAGAGTTTATTCTGATTGTTCTGAAGGTTCGATCGCCCCACTAACCGTCTAGCTTGAATCTTTTGATCTAACTTTCCAACATCAGCTTGCCCATTCACTGTCTTCTTGACAAGCTTAATATCAAAGATATCTAGCCAATCTTCGGTGGACAACAGTTTATCATCATCTACTCCAACAGCCAAGCTATTGATTGTATTATCAATCAAGATGCGCTTATCAATTAGCTTCTTTTTGATCCGTTCCTCAATGGTGTTTTTCATCCAGAAACTGTAAATTGTTACTCCTTTCTCTTGACCGAATCGATGCACGCGATCCTCGGCATTTTGCATCCTAGCTGGATTCCAAGGATGGTCAAAATGAATAACATATGTTGCTTCAGTTAGAGTGATACCATATCCAGCAGTTTGAATTGTTGATAGAAAAACTGTAACTTCTGATTTATTCTTGAAATCACTTAGAGCTTGGTTTTTCTGCTCTTGTGATCCTTTATAAAATACATAACGGATTCCTGCTTGAGTCAGTAGCTTGGCGATCTTATCCGTTCCTTGTGTCCGGTATTGAGAGAAGACAAGTACTTTTTTCTGGTTGGCTGCAATAGTTTCTAATGTTTCCAGCAATACCTTTGCTTTAGGGCTTGTTGTTTCTTCTTTCGCGAAATTACAAATTTGCTTCAGTTGTGTTATCAATGCAAAAATATGGCTTTTAGTTTGAGACGCTTGTTCTCCATTTAGTGAAGTTTCAATCTTTCTACGACCTGCATCTAATACTTGATCGTAAGCGTTTTGCTGGACGGTATCCAAATCAAGCCAGACCTCCTGCCTCTCCTTATCAGGAAGATCTTGCAAAACATCCTGCTTCAAGCGACGCAACACAAACGGCTTGATAGTGCTTGAAACGTCCTGGGGCGAATACTCAGCACTTCCCAAAAAAGTTCCCGGACGAATAAAATCAAACAATGCTTTCACATCATCTAATCGATTCTCAACTGGTGTACCAGTTAAAGCCCAACGATAATTTGTCTGAAGGCCATAAATGGCTCTTGCCGTCTTTGTATTTCTGTTCTTAACTTTTTGGGCTTCATCTAGAATGACGCAGTCAAATTGTTGGAGATCCACGAGTACACCTTCAGTTAGATCGCCTCTCAAAGTATCGTAGGTTGTAATATAAACATGAAAAAGTTTACACCAGTTTAGCCTTCTTTGTTCTTTCGTCATGCCATGCATAACAGCAACTTGCAACTCTGATGCCCAGTGATAGAGATGTCCTCTCCATCCTTCAGAGTTGCCAGTTTCAATACTTAGATCAACGCTACCAATAACAGCAGGAGGGCAAACAATCAGAACCGATCTAATGTGTGCTTGACGAAATAGTAATCGCAGCGCATTTACTGCTTGAACGGTTTTCCCAGTTCCCATTTCGTCCGCTAGCAATGCTGATTGATTATCAAACAGGAACTTAACACCTTGCTTTTGGTAATCACGTAACGGGCTATAAAAATCTAGGCTATCATAATCTTCTAGATGTAAGGGTGGTAGGAGAATAGGGTGTAGAATTTCGCAGTAGCTCGGTGACTTAAATAGAGCTTTGTCCTTTCCTTCCTGTATGTTCTTCCGTTTTCTTAAAGGTTCTTGAATTGATTGTATCTTCCCTTGTTGTCCGTTTTGACTAAAACAACACTTTAAGATTTCTGGTCTATCGAGAGTAGCAAAAAAATCTTCTAATATCTGAGGAATATCTAAAGCGAAGAACCAATCTGTCAGTACTGCTACTCTAAACTTCTCAATA
Organism: Microcoleus sp. FACHB-1515; assembly: GCF_014696105.1. Classification (GTDB taxonomy): domain Bacteria; phylum Cyanobacteriota; class Cyanobacteriia; order Elainellales; family Elainellaceae; genus JAAUTJ01. The sequence continues at coordinate 338,439 of NZ_JACJPO010000020.1, read as the reverse complement.
TTTCTGTATCTATAGATATTGGGAACTGCGAGAGTTTCTACATGATTCCTGGAGCAGGCTGCTTCAGCCAGCCAGTCAGTTAATTCAAGAATTTCTGGCGTCGCAATCTCGACACTGGCATAAGCTGAGATGTCGAGCTTATTAAATGGTTCTGATATTTCATGAATTTTGGGTATTTGTGGCAGCAGGTTAGCTGATGATCTGCTTTCTACTACTGCGGAGTGAAGGTCAGCAGATACTAAAACGTTAGGCAGCCGAAAACGCTTTGCAGCAATTAGTGGTGACTGAATTTTGCAATCTGAAACTGGATAAATTTCAGGCTGACAAACACCCGATGCTTTGCGAGTAATTTGTTTTGCAATCCAGCGGATTGGATTCATAAACACTGTTTATTACCTGCGTTCAGTACGATGCACATCAGTACAAGCCTTTTCAAGACGCTCGAATGGTTCTACAAGGTTTTTCAGTGAAAAGATCACTTGTAGCTGTTCAGCAATTGTTTTGCGATTTTCCGTATATTTTTCAGGAATGTAGAGCTGTGCTGATGGATAATTTGAATTTGGCGAGATTAGTTGCTGAATCTCAGCTTCCTTTTTTCCCAAGGTTTCACCTGCTCTCGCTATCCGGACTACCGGAACTTGCTGTTTGCTGCTTATACCCAGCAGCAAGTCATCGCACACTAAAACCAAATCAGGTTTACTCTCTAACACATTGAGAAGAGGTAGTCCAATCAGTTCTACTGCAACATACTCATCTAGCAACTCACCATATAAGATCGCCTGAAAACTCTGTGGGCGAATAGGTTCTGTGATGCGAAACTCTAGAGGCTTCGTGTCTGTAGCAGTAACTAGAATTGCTCCCCTTGTAGCGGCTCCCTTCTCAAAACGTTCTATCTTGAGGAATCCAATTGTATTGATTTCCATATGCACCGAGAGATTGTCTGGCGTACGAGTATCTATAGAGACCTGTTCTATGCTAATCGATCGCCTATTATCTTTGGGGAGTCAGAGCAGGTGATCGTACTCACAACAGACTCGATGATTTTGGAGAAGCAGGAATGAGTAAATCTAATCGCGATCGCGATCGACTGGACTGAAAGGCGATCGCTCCTTCTCCCTACGACAAGAAGCGATCGCTCATGCGATTAATTACGTCCAAAATTTCACAACCTCATAGAGTCGCTGCAAGACGTTCTCGAATGCTGGGCGATCGAAATCCCAAGATTATATCTTTGCGGGAAATGCCACGCTGAATTAGTTCTCGGTCGATAACAATTTCAGTGCTATTGTGCTGAAGCCAAACTTTGCCATCGATAATATCTAGCTGCATTGCACAACCGTAGATGCGATAGTCGCCTCGCCAACCTATATGCATGACCAGATAGCGATCGCGCTCAGTATCAAAAATCAGTTGGGCTTCGGGATCGTCAGCGGCGAAGTTTTGAAGAAATTCGCGCACAATTTGGCGGTATTCATCTACTCGATCCATTGTTCGATGCTCTCTTGAATTGGGTTGTAAACTATTAGGTAAACGTCGTATCGATCGATTACAGTTTTCGCTGGCTCAAAGCGAAGAAAAGTTTGATAAACATCGCTGGGCACTGCTAGATAGAGAATGCGGTTTGGCTCCTCTGAAGATTCTAGAGCGATGCGGTAGTTCAGGAACTGGCCGAGGGCAGTATGAAACTCAGAAATGGTTGAACCGCTTGCAAAGCTTTTGATCTCTACGGCAATTTTACGTCCTTCTTTTTCGGCAGCGATCGCTTCTTCGGCAGCGAGATCAATATAAACGTCGGCAATGCCATAGCGCAGGCGATAAGGATCGTGGGTGATTTTCCAACCATCCTTTTGCAAAGCAGTTTTTACTGCATCGTGAAAAATGTCTTTTGCCATTGCGATCGATTCTACTAAATGAGTGGATTTTGCTCAGCCCCTTATCAACAATTTCGATTGCTTTTTATTTTTCGGAACCAGAGCGATCGCGCTTGTCCTTTTTCGACAGAATCATCAAAGCTCGATCGATTTCGCCTACCTTAATGCCCCTGAGTGCAACGAGGATTGACTTGATCAGGGCAACCTCGTCATCTGAAAGTATCACCATCGATATTGTCTCCATAAGCTTTCGCTAATCATATCCTATTTGCCACAATGCCACAATACCACTACGCCACGTTGCTAAAATTCGGTGTAGGACAATGAAGCTTATTCTTCCTAGCGTTGTGATGCTGTGGCTGCAAAGCGAAAACCAGAGTTCAGAGTGTTCTGCGATGAGGGGACAGCCGCACTGATTCGGACGCTTGCCGCCCTGAAAAACATCAGCATTTCTGAGCTATTCAATGAATCGATGGAGTTATATCTGTCTCAAGATGAGATTCAACGGCTGATCGATCGACATAACCTCGATGAGATTGAAACAAAAGATTAGATCCTAGACTGGATGAATCGTTTAAGTTTGGCGACAACGCTTAAAAACAATGGCTAAACTTACAGCCCGACTGTACGAAACCGATTTTGTTGCCTGGGCGGAGCAGACCGCTCAGCAAATCCGGTCGCAACAGTTCGATCGATTGGATTGGGAAGCGATCGCGGAGGAGATTGAAAGCTTGGGGCGATCGGAACGGCGCGAGCTAAAAAGCCGCCTGGAAGTACTGTTACAGCATTTGCTCAAGTGGCAATATCAGCCGAATCGACGTAGCGGATCTTGGCGAAACACGATCGACGAGCAGCGCAACCGCATTGCTGATTTGCTGCAAGAAAGTCCGAGTTTACGGCCAAATCTGGCGGAACTGCTGGCCGAATGCTATCAGCGTGGACGAAAAGCGGCGAGTAACGAAACTGAACTGGCGATCGAAACTTTTCCCGCAGAATGTGGTTGTTCGATCGCCCAAATTCTCGATGATCAGTTTTTGCCGTCGGGCGATCGATAGATGGCAAAACGAAAAGATCAGCGAGAATTTCGGGTCTATGTGCCGGATGAGGTTTATAGACTCATCCAAAGCGTTGCGGCGATTCGAGATTCGTCAGTGAATGCGGTTGTGAATGAGGCGATCGAGTTTTGGCTGGCGGATGAAAATCAGCAAAAGACGATCGATCGCCATCGACTCGATGATCTCGAAGGATAGAATCGATTCGCTAAGCAAGTCCGTTAGCAAGCAGCTTGACATTCCTCATCCGCGAGGCGATCGATTTGTCGAGCGAGTGTAAAGTCTTGCTCAGTCAATCCTCCGACATCGTGGGTAGTTAAGCTGACAGTTACTTTGTTGTAAGCGATCGCGATGTCGGGATGGTGACCTGCTAACTCGGCGGGTGCAACTAAGCGATCGACAAACGCGATCGCCTCAACAAAATTTTCAAACTCGTAGGTGCAATAAATTCGTTGTCCGTCGGTTGTCCATCCAGGCAATTGCTGCATCTGCTCGGTCACTTCTGTTTGAGTCAAACGATGAAGTGGTGCTTCTGTAGCCCAAGTATTGCTGCTCAAAATGAATGTCGTTGCGATTGCCAGCAAACTTGATGTTGCACTTTGCCAAATCATCCTGGTTCTCCATTGTGCCCGTCAGATCTTCAGTTGTAAGTGTGTATCAGGGCGATCGATGTGTCGTGTCTACCAAACGTTCAGGCTGGATCGGTGCTTAGCCAGCGGCGCAGCGTTGGAATTAAAGCTTGCGACAGCGTCACCGGATCAACGCCGCGATCGCTCCGTTCCTGTGCAGTAGCGATCGCGGCCTGCGCGTGCCACCAAGTCGCACTGACGGCAATTTGAGCGATCGGATTGGGTTGATTCGCAGCAACCGCTTCGGCCAGCAGTCCGCCTGCCAATCCGGTCAGCACATCACCGCTGCCGCCCCGTGCTAAAGCTGGAGTGCTAGCAGGATTGACCCACATTTGATCTTGATGAGCGATCGCGACTCTTGCGCCCTTAAGCAGCACGGTTGCGCCACACTGCTGCGCGGCCTGCCAAACGGCCATCAGGCGATCGTCAACGGCAATTGTGGGAAAGAGCCGCTTGAATTCGCCGGGATGTGGCGTCAGCAGCGTTGAAGCAGAGCGATCGCGCAGCAGATCCAGCCGTTCCGCAATGATGTTGAGTCCGTCTGCATCCAGAACGAGTGGGCGATCGCTCTGCACAATTTGCTCGACGATCGCCGTTGCGTCCGAGGTGAGACCGGGGCCACAGGCGATCGCGTTGTATTTGCTCAGGTCGATCGGGAGTTGAGCGATCGCACCTGATTCGGTTTCTGCACAGCCGACGATCAGCGCTTCGGGCAGCCGAGCGGTGAGGATTGGCTTAAGCGTGTTGGGCACGGCGATCGATAACATTCCTACGCCACTGGCGCTCGCTGCCAGTCCTGCCAGAATTGCTGCCCCGCCATATTGCCGCGACCCGCAGACCAAGAGCAAGTGTCCCTGCCGATATTTGTGGGAAAGAGGCGATCGCGCAGCTCCAAGCGGAACAAGGGCGATCGTAGGCGTAACTCGCTGGAGTTGGGGCAATGTGCCGAGTACAGCTTGAATCTCTGCGATCGAAATGCCAAAGTCGATTCGCTCTGCTTGACCTGTGTAGGGCAAGGTGCGATCGTGCAGATAAGCTCGCTTCCACAAGCCCAAACATAAGCTGTGCGTAGCGCGAATTGCCGTGCCCATCACTTCACCTGTGTCGGTGTGCAGGCCAGAGGGAAGATCGATGCTGACGATCGCTTTGCCGCTGGAATTGATTTGCGCGATCAGTTCGGCTAGATTGCCTTCGATCGATCGGGTCAGCCCAAAGCCAAACAGTCCGTCGATGATCCAATCGCAGTTGAGCAGATCAGCCAGTTCAACTTGCGGAATGCCAAGGCTGGCCGCGTAGCGGGCGTGTGCTGCCGTGAGTTCTTTGGCGCGATCGATCGGCTGATGCAGCAGTACCTGATAGCCCCGAAAATGCAGCTCGCGAGCGACCACTAGGGCATCGCCGCCATTGTGTCCAGTTCCGACCAGCACGCCAACGCGACGATGGCAATGAAGCTGCTGCATTCGGTTTGCCAGCAAAATTCCGGCCTTTTCCATCAGCGCGGCAACTGGCATTCCAGCGGCAAAAATGCGAGATTCGATCGCGCTCATCTCGGCGGCAGTGACGGCGATCGCCTCAATGTCCATCATTTCGCGGCAATTCTTCAACGGCGATAGTAAACGCGAGCATCCAAGCCGAAATCGCGAAAATAGCGATTCCAGCGCGATGCTGTGCGGCGATCGACAAACGGCCCCACCAACACGTGCGGGCCACGTGGCGATCCGAGTTCTTGCACTTCCTCTTCGCTGACGTTCAGCCCACCGCCCAGCAGCGTCACCAAGTTGGCAATGTCCGGTAGGTTCGATCGCCGTCCGGGAACCACGACATAGTAGGAACTGCTGCGGACTGCGACTGCACTACTGGCAGGCGCGATCGGAGCGAGCGGCTGACCAAACTCGACCTGCTGGGGAACCACCACTTCCGGCAGCAAATCCGGCGGCAGGCCGTTGGTTGCTACTGCCTCTGGGCGATACTGTTCCGAGACGCCACGATCGATTGTTGGCGGAGCCGATCGCGTGATCCGACGCATCTGCGCTTCAATGCCCTGCTGCTGCAAAGCGAGAATTTGCTGCTGAGCGCGGTTTTCCTCGCCAAATACTCCGGCCTGAATCACCTGCTCGCCATCGCGATCGTCCACAAACGCGCTCGACTCGACTCGCCGCACCTGCGCCAGCAGCAAAGGACTGTCGCCCTCCACATACACCATATAGGCAGACGATGGCCGATCGGCTTCTGGCTGTAAGGGAATTCCTTCGACGGGGCGATCGGCAGGTGTGACAGCGGGAACAGGAGAAACCGGAGCCGTAAATTCCGGCGGCAGTGCAGGCTGAATGGTCGGCAGATTGGGTGGCGGCGGCAAACCATCGACAATGTTTTGCGCTCGCAGTGGTGCGGCTGTGCCACCCAGCAGCACTGCGGCAATCAGCAGCCGTGCGGCAACCCGTCGCCGCCAGCACCCGGATGAAGCGATCGATAACTCCATGACTCGCTCACTTGGTCGCAATTGAACCCACCAATTTTTGCGGTTAAGTTTAGCACGGTAGGTTGCGATCGAAAGATGCGTCAACTGGAAAAATTTGTGTGCTGCAATGGCGTCTCGATCGCAGCCCAACACTATAAATAGGACTTGCGCGAAATTGGGACTTACGCACATGTACCAGGAAATGAATTTCCTGGCTGAAAGCTCAAGTCAGTTGAAACAGACTTAAACTCCTTACTAACCCATTTGAATGGGTTTGCGCTTTGAGCCGGAAATTGATTTCACGGCTCCTGGGTTATCCCTGTATGAATTAGAGACATCCTGTATTGCCCAGAATCGTAAACAGGCTGACAAGCACTCAGACAGAGGCACAGTGGTCTGCTTCGCGGCAAAATCGGAAAGCATTGCAAAAAATCGATTCATGACATTGAGTTTTCCTGCCCTGCGATCGCGCAACTACCGATTGTTTTTTGGCGGACAGGGACTGTCGCTGATTGGCACCTGGATGACGCAGATCGCGACGGTTTGGCTGGTCTATCAGCTAACAAATTCCGCGCTCATGCTGGGCGTGGTCGGCTTTGTCGGGCAAATTCCCAGTTTTGTGCTGGCACCATTCGGCGGGGTTCTGGTCGATCGCCGCAATCCGCATCGAATTTTGGTGGTGACGCAGGTGTTGGCGATGATTCAGTCGCTTGCCTTGGCCGCCTTAACCTTAACGGGCATCATTCAAATCTGGCAAATTCTCGCGCTGAGTTTGTTTCAAGGCTTGATCAACGCCTTTGATGCGCCTGCTCGTCAAACGTTAGTTAAGGATATTGTCGATCGCCGTGAAGATCTCGCCAGCGCGATCGCCCTCAATTCCTCTTTGGTGAACGGAGCGCGACTGGTCGGGCCAGCGATCGCAGGCGTAATTATTGCTCGCATCGGCACGGGCTACTGCTTTTTGCTCGATGGCGTTAGCTACATCGCCGTGATCGCGGCACTGCTGGCGATGCGGTTGCGATCGCGTCCCCTCTTGCAGGCCGACGGTGCCACTCCGCTCCAGCGGATTCGTGAAGGCTTCGCCTATGCGTTTGGCTTTCCGCCGATTCGCGATGTGTTGCTGCTGCTGGCAACCTTTAGTGTCTTTGCCATGTCATATACGACGCTTGTTCCCATTTATGCAACGCAAATTCTGCACGGCGACGCACACACTTTGGGCTGGCTGATGTCGGCTTCGGGAATCGGCGCACTGGTGGGCGGCATCTATCTGAGCAGTCGCAAAACCGTTGTTGGACTGGGGAAAGTGATTGCTGCTGCTCCTGCCATCAGCGGAATCGGACTGATTGCCTTTTCGCAGTCGCGCAATTTGTGGCTCTCACTGCTGTTTGCGCTAGCGATCGGGCTGGGATCGATCTTGATCATCGCGGCGAGCAATACGGTCTTGCAGGCGATCGTCGAAGATGATAAGCGGGGGCGCGTCCTCAGCTTGTTTACGATGTCGTTTTTAGGGATGGTTCCCTTTGGCAATTTGCTTGCAGGCAGTTTAGCCAGCCGCATTGGAGTTGCCAACACGATGCTGATCGGCGGTTGCGTCTGCGTTGCCGCAGCGATCGCATTTTCGCGTCATCTCCCTTCCCTGCGTCGCATGGTGAAGCCGATCTACGAGCGAGCCGGAATTTTACCTGTTGAGCATCGAGCGGCCATCGATCAAAAGGTGCTGTAGCAGCTTACCTCAGAGCGATCGCGGCTTAGGCGAGTTAGCGCAATCGACACACTTCGAGCCTGCTGTAGAGTCGCGTAAAAACAGCGGGATGAGCGGTTAGCTGTGTGTGACTGGCCTCTACCCAAATCGGAAAATATCCGGTTGGAGCGCTGAGCTTGTTTGTCGGCGCATTCCAGCCTATTCGATCGCAAAACTGTATCCACCGCGAGTCTTGCGTGTTTTGAATTTCGATCGCGTCCTGACACATCTGCCGCCAAATGCGCTGCTGCACGCTAAAGCCAAAGCGACCCCGACTATATTTCAGCCACAGCGAGTCAAGCAGATGCAGATCGTAGCAGGAAAGATTGCCAATCTTGATGGTGCGATCGCTGGTCAACCCACAGATGCTAGACAGAATTGCAAAGGTTTCTTGGTTCGCAGTTTGCCACTCTTTCGTCGCTAAAAGCTGCTCAAGTTTGGTGAATTTTTCATTTTGAATTGGATAAGCAGCGATTGGAACTGGATGGGACGACAAGGAACCGACAACGCGAAATGACTGCATGTGCAAACTCAGGCGAAATGAAAGGTTTGGGTTGAACAGCAAAACAATTGGTTGAAGAATGAGCGAGAGTTGCGGGTTGCAATGTGCAATCGAGTTCTCTGCGTCTTGGTGGTAGGCGCACCCGCATTTAGATTTTCTTTAGATTTCCCTGAATAGCCGCGATCGTAACACTACTTTCGCTAGACTCTAGATCGCTGCCATTGTCCGCACTCATGTCTGATCCCCAAACCGTTAGCGCTGCCGTCGCCAAACTTTACGACACCTATCCCTTTCCACCCGAACCGCTGCTAGACGAACCACCTCCGGGCTACAACTGGCGCTGGAACTGGCTCGCCGCTCATAGCTTCTGTACGGGACGCAAGCCCGATCGCTCGAATATCCGCATTCTCGATGCTGGCTGCGGTACGGGAGTGGGAACCGAATATCTCGTCCATCTCAATCCGCAAGCTGACATTACGGCGATCGATCTGAGCAGCGGAGCCTTAGCCGTTGCTCAAGAACGCTGCCAGCGATCGGGCGCAAACCGCGTCAAATTTCACCACTTGTCGCTCTACGATGCCGATCAGCTAGAAGGCGAATTTGACCTGATTAACTGCGTCGGCGTACTGCATCACCTCCCCGATCCGATTCGCGGCATCCAGTCACTTGCCAAGAAGCTTGCTCCGGGCGGCTTGATGCACATCTTTGTCTATGGCGAATTGGGACGGCATGAAATCAAGTTGATGCAGCAGGCGATCGCTCTCCTGCAAGGCGACCAGCGCGGCGACTACAAGGACGGCGTCCAGGTTGGACGGCAAATCTTCGCCAGTCTGCCTGAGAAAAATCGACTGGTACAGCGCGAACAGGAACGCTGGTCAATAGAAAATCAGCGCGACGAATGCTTTGCCGATATGTATGTCCATCCGCAAGAGATTGACTACAACATCGACACGCTATTTGAGCTAATCGATGCATCCAGCTTAGAATTCGTCGGCTTCTCAAATCCGCGTGTGTGGGATCTCAATCGCCTTCTGGGAAAAGCACCCGATCTAATCGATCGCGTCCAAAATCTGAGCGATCGCCAGCGCTATCGACTGATCGAACTGCTCGACCCGGAAACGATCGCCCACTACGAATTTTTCCTCGCTCGTCCACCGTTCGATCGCACCGATTGGTCAAACGATCAGGATTTGCTGCAAGCGATCCCCGATCGATCGCCGTGCATGGACGGTTGGGATAGTCGCTGTCTATTTAACTACGACTATCAGATCGTCAATTTGAGCGAAGTGGAGTGGCAATTTCTCAAAGCTAGCGATGGCAATGAGAATCGGACGGTGGAGGAGATTTTGAAGGATGTGCCGTTGGGATTGGACGGAGTGCGATCGCTCCAGCAACAGCAGCTAATTTTGCTTACGGCTCGGTGATGGGGGCGATCGGCTTTTCCGCTGGCTCTCGCCCTCACCCTAAATCCCTCTCCCTAGGGGAGAGGGACTTCCGATCCCGGTTCGGCTCCCCTTCTCCCTGGGGAGAAGGGGTTGGGGGATGAGGGCAGGCTGTTGATCCCCCAAATGATCCCCGAAAAATTTCTCAATTAAGTATTGTTACCTTCGAGTGGTATGATTTTTTTGGGGTTAGCCGTAGCCCCTTGCCAACCACTCTGGTACAAGGTTCTAACTCGTGAACTCGCCAGAACAACCTCTTGATGCTCCCCAGTCGGAGCAACCTGGTGGCCTTCCACCAGAGCCAAATGCGTCCATGCAGGAGTACTACCAGCTTCAGCAAGAGTTATTCAAAACAACTCTGGTTTTGACTGGAATTGTCTTCTTCTCTGTATGGGTCACTTACTCGCTGAACATTGCGCTCAATTATCTAATTGGAGCGTGTACAGGTGTGGTTTACTTGAGAATGTTGGCAAGAAATGTGGAGCAGCTTGGCAGGCAGCGCGATCGATTAAGCAATACTCGGCTCGCACTGTTGATTGGCTTGATTTTAGTGGCTTCTCGCTGGAATCAGCTTCAAATCATGCCAATTTTTTTAGGTTTCCTCACCTACAAGGCTGCGCTCATCTTCTACATGCTGCGGACGACGCTTAGCGCGTCAACTTCAAACTGATTCAGGTGATCCTAGCACCATTCAAGATTTTGGGGAAACTTTTTCCGATGGAACTGTTGAACTTTTCTTTCAACGCCTTCCCCCTGGCGGAACTCGAAGTCGGTCATCACTTTTACTGGCAGCTTGGCAACTTTAAAATTCACGGCGAAACGATTCTCACCTCCTGGGTGGTGATCGGTATCCTGCTGGTGTTTGCCACGCTTGCTACGCGCAAGGTGGAACGAGTTCCGGCAGGCTTTCAAAACGCGATGGAATACGCGGTTGATTTCACCAGAGATCTCGCGAAAAACTCGATCGGCGAAAAAGAATATCGCCCTTGGGTTCCGTTTATCGGCTCGCTGTTTCTGTTTATCTTTTTGTCGAACTGGTCAGGCGCACTCGTTCCTTGGCGGCTGTTCAAGCTGCCTGCCGGAGAACTCGCCGCTCCGACGAGTGACATTAACACCACTGTCGCCTTAGCACTATTAACCTCGCTGGCCTACTTCTACGCTGGCTTTAGCAAGAAGGGGCTGGGCTACTTTGGTAACTACGTGCAGCCTGTGCCGTTCATGCTGCCGTTCAAAATTATTGAAGATTTCACCAAGCCGCTTTCCCTGAGCTTCCGTCTGTTCGGCAACATTTTGGCGGATGAACTGGTGGTTGGTGTGCTGGTTCTTCTGGTTCCCCTGTTCGTGCCTCTGCTGGTCATGGCGCTGGGTTTGTTCCTGAGTGGAATTCAAGCTCTGATTTTCGCCACGCTTGCGGCCACCTACATCGGGGAAGCGATGGAAGAACACGGCGAAGAGCATGGGGCGCACTAGCTCCCCAGTAGACGAGACGGTTCACGCGATCGATCGACATCGACGCAGAAGAACTCGGCGCACTCGCGCAATCGATTTGTTTCCGTTCATTTTGTACACAAGGTAAGGAAATCATCATGGATCCATTAATTGCTGCTGCTTCTGTTGTGGCTGCTGCGCTGGCAGTCGGCTTGGCGGCGATCGGCCCTGGCATCGGTCAAGGTAACGCTGCTGGTCAAGCTGTGGAAGGGATTGCTCGTCAGCCCGAAGCAGAAGGCAAAATTCGCGGAACGCTGCTGCTGAGCTTGGCGTTCATGGAAGCGTTGACGATCTACGGTCTGGTCGTTGCCCTCGTGCTGCTGTTTGCCAACCCGTTCTCGTAATTCTTCACAGGTGGGGGCGCAAGTCACTTTCGTCCCCACGCTCTATTTAACGTGACGGGAGACAAGCACAATGCACTGGACAATCTTGCTGGCAGTTGAAGCTGCTGAAGCTGTTGCCGAAGAAGGTGGCGGCGGACTATTTGATTTGGATGCCACGCTGCCCCTGATGGCAGTGCAGTTTCTCTTGCTGGTGGCCGTCCTGAACGCTTTGCTGTTTAAGCCACTGGGCAACGCGATCGATGAGCGCGACACCTACGTCCGCACGAATCTCACGGACGCTCGTGAACGTTTGTCGAAAGCCGAAAGCCTCGCCAAGCAGTACGAACAAGAACTGGCAGAAACGCGCCGTCAGTCGCAAGCGGTAATCACTGCCGCCCAAGCCGACGCGCAAAAGATCGCCGCTCAAAAAATTGCCGAAGCGCAGCAGGAAGCTCAGGCTCAGCGCGAACAGGCACAGCAGGAACTCGATCGCCAAAAGCAAGAAGCGATGCAAACGCTGGAGCAGCAGGTTTCCGCCTTGAGCCAGCAAATTCTCGACAAGCTATTAGGCGGCGTATCGATCGGTTAGGAGAAGGCAAGCGAGGAAGATCATGGGAATGGTATGGCTAGCGGTCGCCGCTGAGGAGGCATACGAAGCGGGATTCGGCCTCAACTTCGATATTTTAGAGACCAATTTAATCAACATTTCGATCATCGTCGGCGTTTTGGTGTACTTCGGGCGCGGCATTGTGAGGAAGACTCTGGGCGATCGACGGGCTGCGATCGAATCGGCGATCCGCGATGCCGAAAAGCGCAAGCAAGATGCCGCCGCCCAGCTTGCCGACCAGCAGCAAAAGCTGGCGCAAGCCCAAACGGAAGCCGCTCGCATCCGCTCCAGTGCCGAGGAAAGCGCCAAGTCTGCTAGAGCAGCGATTCTCGCTCAGGCTGAGCAAGACATCGAGCGTCTGAAGGCAACCGCAGCGCAAGACTTGAATTCACAGCAGGAGCGCGTGATCAGCGAACTGCGGCAGCGGGTCGCACAACTGGCGCTTGAGCAGGTGGAATCGAGGCTACAATCGATCAACCCCGACGCGCAGCAGCAGCTTATCGATCGATCGATCGCCCAGATGGGGAGTTAGGTAGATGAAAGACAATCTCGCTCAGTCTGAAATTTTTGAACCCTACGCGCAGGCGTTGATGTCGATCGCGCAGTCGAACAATCAGGTCGATCGCATTGGCGACGATGTGAACTACCTGCTGGGCTTGCTGAACGAATCGGAAGACTTCAAAACGCTGCTCTCCAGCCCGCTCGTAAAGCCGGACGCGAAAAAAGGCGTTTTGCGACAGATCGCCAACGATCAGGTTCACCCCTACACGCTGAACTTTTTGCTCGTCCTGGTCGATCGCGGTCGTATCCTGTTCCTCGAAGGCATCCTCAAGCAGTTCCAAGCTCTCCTGCGCGAACTGCGGCAAACCGTTCTGGCAGAAGTCACCTCAGCCGTTGAACTGAATGACGGACAGAAAGAAGCCGTCAAAGATCGCGTCCGACGCCTCGTGGATGCTCAGCAAGTCGATCTCGAAACGCGCATCGACCCTGACCTGATGGGCGGCGTGGTCATCAAAGTCGGCTCCCAAGTGATCGATGCCAGTCTGCGCGGACAACTGCGACGGATTGGTTTACGCCTGACCAGTTCCGTTTAACTCAAAACCCCTTAACCGTTCTATAGAGCAACAATCATGGTAGCGATTCGACCGGACGAAATTAGCAGCATTATTCGCCAGCAGATTGAGCAGTACGACCAAGACGTAAAGGTTTCCAACGTCGGAACCGTGCTGCAAGTCGGTGATGGCATCGCCCGCATCTACGGCCTTGAGCAAGCGATGGCAGGCGAACTCCTCGAATTTGAAGATGGCACAGTAGGCATCGCCCTCAACCTGGAAGAAGATAACGTCGGCGCAGTGCTGATGGGTGCGGGCTTGGGAATCCAAGAAGGTAGCTCCGTCACCTCAACCGGAAAAATTGCCTCGATTCCCGTTGGCGATGCAATGATCGGTCGCGTCGTGGATGCGCTCGCCCGCCCGATCGACGGTAAAGGCGAAATCAACACAACCGAAACCCGCCTGATCGAATCTCCCGCACCGGGCATCATCGAGCGCAAATCAGTTTACGAGCCGCTGCAAACGGGCATTACGGCGATCGACGCCATGATCCCGGTAGGACGCGGCCAGCGCGAACTGATCATCGGTGACAGACAGACGGGCAAAACCTCGGTTGCGGTCGATACGATTCTCAACCAGAAGGGCGAGAACGTGATCTGCGTGTATGTGGCGATCGGGCAGAAAGCCTCGACAGTGGCTCAAGTCGTCAACGTGCTGCAAGAGCGCGGCGCACTCGACTACACGATCATCGTCGCCGCCAACGCCAACGACCCCGCCACGCTGCAATACCTCGCGCCCTACACAGGTGCAACCCTGGCCGAATACTTCATGTATCGAGGTCAGCACACCCTGGTCATTTACGATGACTTGTCGAAGCAAGCACAAGCCTATCGCCAGATGTCCCTGCTGCTGCGTCGTCCGCCCGGTCGTGAAGCTTATCCTGGCGACGTGTTCTACCTCCACTCGCGCTTGCTGGAGCGTGCCGCCAAACTCAGCCCTGAATTGGGCGAAGGCAGCATGACCGCCCTGCCGATCATCGAAACCCAAGCGGGCGACGTGTCGGCTTACATTCCGACGAACGTGATTTCGATTACGGACGGACAAATCTTCTTGTCGTCCGACCTGTTCAACTCCGGCTTGCGTCCGGCTGTGAATGCAGGGATCTCAGTGTCCCGTGTAGGTTCTGCCGCTCAAACTAAGGCGATGAAGCAGGTCGCAGGTAAAGTGAAACTCGAACTCGCACAGTTCGCAGAACTCGAAGCCTTCTCGCAGTTTGCCTCTGACCTTGACCAAGCGACGCGCAACCAGCTTGCACGCGGTCAACGTCTGCGGGAAATTCTCAAGCAGCCGCAATACTCGCCGCTCTCAGTGGCCGAACAGGTCGCGATCATCTACTCCGGCATCAACGGCTATCTCGATGATATCCCGGCTGACAAAGTGTCGGGATACACCAGCGGCCTGCGCGACTATTTGAAGAACAGCAAGCCGCAGTTCCTCGAACTGATTCGCAACGAGAAGAAAATGGGTGAGGAAGCCGAAAAACTCTTGAAGGAAGCGATCACTGAATTCAAGAAGACCTACCTGGCATCGATCTAGGCGGAATTCGGAGTGGGGGTGAGGCGATCGCTTCCCCCACTTCCCCACCCCTGTGTACTCCCCCTCTCCCTCCTCGCTATGGCAAACCTCAAATTCATTCGCGATCGCATCCAGTCGGTCAAGAATACGAAAAAAATTACTGAAGCAATGCGGCTGGTGGCTGCGGCCAAAGTTCGTCGCGCTCAAGAGCAGGTGACAGCAACTCGTCCGTTTGCCGATCGCCTCGCCCAAGTCCTCTACGGTCTGCAAACTCGTCTGCGATTTGAAGAAGCCGATCTGCCTCTCCTGCGGAAGCGCGATGTGCAGACGGTTGGATTGCTCGTAGTATCGGGCGATCGCGGTTTGTGCGGTGGCTACAACGCCAACGTCATCCGCCGCGCCGAGAACCGCATCCGCGAACTGCAAGCCGAAGGCACCGACTACAAAATGGTGATCGTTGGACGCAAAGCCGCCCAGTATTTCCAGCGGCGCAATCATCCGATCACCGAAGTTTTTGCTGGATTGGAGCAAATTCCGACCGCTTCCGAAGCCTCAAAGATTGCCGATGAACTGCTCTCCTTGTTTTTAGGTGAAGCGGTCGATCGCGTCGAGATGATCTACACCAAGTTCGTCTCGCTCGTCAGTTCGCGTCCGGTCATCCAAACGCTGCTGCCGCTCGATCCAGAAGGACTGGACGATGCCGACGATGAAATCTTCCGCCTCACCACTCGCGGTGGCGATTTCCAGGTTGAACGTCAACGCATTGAAGGCGCACCGCAGCGCAGCCTGCCGCCCGATATGATCTTCGAGCAAGATCCGGTGCAGATTCTTAATGCGCTGCTGCCGCTCTACCTCAACAACCAGCTTCTCCGGGCACTTCAAGAATCTGCCGCAAGTGAACTGGCTGCCCGAATGACCGCGATGAACAACGCCAGCGACAACGCCAGCGATCTGATCGGCAGTTTGACACTGACCTACAACAAGGCACGTCAGGCGGCGATTACGCAGGAAATTCTGGAAGTGGTTGGCGGTGCGGAAGCGTTGACCTAGAGCCATACCGTAGGAGCATTGCACGATCGTCCACTCAAGGAAAGCGCTGGAGGACAAACCTTCGGCGCTTTTTGCTGCTCGATAATTCTCCCTGAATACCGTGAGTGATAACTTTTTGAGGGTGTGGAAATCCCTACCGCGATCGCCGCTAAACCGCCGAGCGATCGCCGCGTGAAAAGGTAGCACTCTCACCCTGTGAGTGCTAAATTGCAGTGTGGAGCGTTTCAAATCGGTAAATGGCAAAATTTGTTGTCTTTAATGAAGAGTCGCGGCAGGCGCTAGAGCGAGGCGTGAATGCGCTGGCGGATGCGGTGAAGATTACCCTTGGTCCCAAAGGACGCAACGTTGTTCTAGAGAAAAAGTTTGGGGCACCGCAGATTGTCAACGATGGCGTCACGATCGCCAAGGAAATTGAGCTAGAAGATCCGCTCGAAAATACCGGAGCGCAACTAATTCGCGAAGTTGCCTCGAAGACAAAAGATTTGGCAGGCGACGGCACGACGACCGCGACGGTTTTAGCACAGGCAATGATCCGCGAAGGCTTGAAGAACGTGGCAGCCGGAACTAATCCGGTTGCCCTGCGGCGCGGCATCGAAAAGGCGATCGTGCAGCTTGTCGATGGCATCGCCAATATCGCCAAGCCGATCGAAGGCAATGCGATCGCGCAGGTGGCAACGGTGTCGTCGGGCAACGATGAGGAAGTCGGCCAGATGATCGCCCAGGCGATGGATAAGGTCGGTCGAGACGGCGTGATCACGGTTGAAGAATCGAAATCCTTGGCGACCGAAATGGATTTGGTTGAAGGGATGCAGCTCGATCGCGGCTACATTTCGCCCTACTTCGTCACCGATTCGGAGCGGATGATCTGCGAACTGGAAAACGTCCGCATTTTGATCACCGACAAAAAAATTAGCTCGATTCAAGACCTCGTTCCGGTTCTCGAAAAGATTGCGCGATCGGGTCAGCCACTTTTGATCATTGCGGAAGATGTGGATGGTGAAGCCTTGGCGACGCTCGTTGTGAACCGTTTGCGCGGCGTGCTGAATGCGGTTGCAATCAAAGCTCCCGGCTTTGGCGATCGCCGCAAAGCGATGCTGCAAGATATCGCGGTTCTCACAGGCGGACAGATGATTTCAGAAGAAATCGGGCTGAGCCTCGATACGGCGACTTTGGAAATGCTCGGTACGGCTCGGAAAGTGACGCTGACCAAAGACACGACGACGATCGTAGCGGAAGCGGAAAATCGGGGCGACCTCGATCGCCGCATCGCTCAAATTCGGCAAGAACTGGAGCGAACCGATTCTGATTACGACAAAGAAAAGCTGCAAGAGCGTCTGGCGAAACTGGCAGGCGGCGTGGCTGTGATCAAAGTCGGCGCGGCGACTGAAACCGAACTCAAAGACCGCAAGCTGCGAATTGAAGATGCCCTCAACGCGACGAAAGCTGCTGTGGAAGAAGGCATCGTTCCCGGTGGCGGCACAACCTTGATTCACCTGGCGCAACAGCTTCAGGATTTCAAGAGCAGCCTCAGCACCGAAGAGCAAATCGGAGTGGAAATCGTGATTCGTGCCTTGGAAGCGCCGCTGCGCCAAATTGCCGACAATGCAGGCGTGGAAGGTTCGGTCGTGGTGGAAAAAGTGCGTGATCTCGACTTCAACATTGGATACAACGCTTTGACCAATCAGTATGAAGACTTGATTGCAGCAGGCATCATCGATCCGGCAAAAGTCGTGCGATCGGCGCTCCAAGATGCTGCTTCAGTGGCCGGAATGGTTCTCACAACCGAAGCGCTCGTGGTTGAGAAACCGGAGAAACAACCTGCTGGCGGTGCGCCCGACATGAGCGGCATGGGCGGCATGGGCGGCATGGGCGGCATGGGCATGATGTAGTGTCCGCCTGAATAACGCACTAACCTGGAGGGGTGGTTTCCGAACTGCCCCTCGTTTTTTTGATGCAGGCTCGATCGCCACCCTAAAATCAGAAAGTCCCAATCACTGCTCGAATTTACCAGATGCCGTTGCTTGCATCGCTCCGCAGCGGAGCCGTTTTTGATCAAAGCGAAACCTACCGCTATTGGCTGTGGCGCGAGTGGAATGTAGAATTGCCGCGCTTGAGCTTCGTAATGCTAAATCCCAGCACGGCAGATGCCGATCGCAACGATCCGACAATTCGCCGCTGCATTCAGTTCGCACAGTCTTGGGGCTATGGTGCGGTAGATGTGGTGAACTTGTTTGCCTACCGCACCACGCAGCCGCAGATGTTGTGTCGAGTGAAAGCACCGATCGGCCAGGAAAACGATCGCCATCTGCAAACTGTTTGCGCTCAGACGGATGCGATCGTGCTGGCCTGGGGCAACTGGGGATCGCTACACGGGCGCGATCGAGCCGTGCTGAAATTGCTGGAGGGGCAACGCGCTTTTTGTTTGGGGATGACGCGATCGAATCAGCCGCGCCACCCGCTATATGTCCGAGGAAACACGCTGATGCAAAGCTTTTAGTCTTTGCTGACCCAAGCAGCCTGAAAGAAATTGAGTTCGCACTGCATCGCGTAGCGGTAGGTTGCCTGAATCTGTGGATTGTTGGTGGCGTAGCGATCGGCCAATTCCGCCAACTGCTTGACTAGCGGCGCAAATTCCGTACCGCTGTAGGTGCGAATCCAGTCGGCGTATTGATGGCTGGGGATGCGCGGCTGCGCGAGCATTTGTCCCAGATAAGCATACAGGCGCATACAGGGCAGCATTGCCACTGTGATCATGCCGACCTCCTGACTCCAAGCGGTGGCAATCAGAAAATCGGTGTAGTGGCGCGTGGCAGATCCCGGTTCGACATTCGCAAGGCTAACGCCCCAGTTTGCAGCATAGCTGCCGTGCAGCTCAAGCTCTTGCAACACGCCGTTAGCGAGCGTGTGAAACACACCGAAGCTTTCCCAGTCGGGCGCTTTGGCGGCAGCGATCGAATAAGCTCGCGCAAACGCCTCCAGAAAGAAAGCATCTTGCCCAACGTAATTAGCAAATTTTTGGCGCGACAGCGACCCATCCCCAATGCCGCGCACAAACGGATGATCGAGACAGGCGATCGCCAGATCTTGATTTGCCTGCCAAAGTTGTTCAGCCAGCCCCATTGCACTCCTGATCCATCATCTGTTACTGCCCTAGTCAGTCCGGTAAGAAGTTGGAGCGTCAAAAGCGTGATCAGCCCGCTTCATTCTTCATCCTTGCTCCTTCTGCTATCTCCAGTTTCCCAGAATTGTCACGCCCTTCAATGGTCACACCATGCTCATGTCACACCATGCTCAACGACAAGAGTTCATCGGCCATCTCAAAATTTGCTGTAACGCTTTGCACATCGTCTAAATCTTCGAGCGCGTCCATGAGTTTGAGGAGCGATCGCGCCAAATCCGGATCGGTCACTTCCACTCGATTACCGGGAATCCAGCGGACTTCGGTTTCCACAATGCGATAGCCGTTTTGCTTCAGCGAGTCTTGCAGAGCTTCTAGATTGGCAGGATCGGTGAAGACATCGGCTCCCGGTTCATCTTCGTCTGCGATTAGTTCGTAGGATTCGGCTCCGCCTTCGATCGACGCTTCTAACAGTTCATCTTCATCAATTTCGCCTGCGATTGTAATTACGCCTTTTTGCTCAAACATCCAGCCAACGCAGCCTGTTTCGCCCAAATTGCCGCCGCGCTTGTTGAAGGCGGCTCTGAGATCGGCAGCGGTGCGGTTGCGATTGTCGGTCAACGCTTCGATCAAAATTGCAATTCCACCGGGGCCATAGCCTTCGTAGCGAATCGCTTCAAGTTCTGCCCCCGACCCGCCCATGCCCGATCCTTTGGCAATGGCGCGATCGATATTTTCGTTGGGAATTCCGGCTGCTCTAGCTTTTTCGATCGCCGTGCGAAGCTGAAAATTTCCGGCAGGGTCAGGAACGCCACTGCGAGCCGCCACAATAATTTCGCGCGAGATTTTGGCAAATATCTTGCCCTTAACGGCATCGACTCTGGCTTTTTGTCGCTTGATATTTGCCCACTTACTATGTCCGGCCATGCAGATAAAAATTGATAGGTTGCTGAGGAATGACTCTTTCTAATTTTATCTCTTGAGTAAGAGTGAATAATCGATCGAGCCTCTACCACAGATTGATTTGAATCGGCAGTCTCGATCGCTATTCTTGATTCGTAACGATAGTTTTGCAATCGAAAACAGATAGCTAGCAAACGTTAGTTATCGACTCAAAATTTGACTGAAAAAAGGAGCTTAAAATGACGAACTCGAAATTGACCAAATTGGTGAGCGCCACTGCTCTGTCTGTGGGTTTGGCTGTTCTGCCTGCGACGATCGCTTCGGCCACCACGACCACCACGACCGACCCCGCTGTGCCAACCGAAGCCAACGACGGCGTCCGCGAAACTGAAAACAATTTTGACTGGGGCTGGCTGGGTCTGCTGGGTCTGCTGGGCTTAGCAGGTTTGGCAGGTCGCAAGGAAGAACCCACTCGCTACCGTGAGCCGGAAGTCACCACCCGCACGACGGGCAGCGATCGCTACTAAGATTTACCGCGTCTGAAATTGATGGATTCCGACGAGGGGCAATGCGCCCCTTTTTTGTTGGCAATTACCGTAGGGGCGGTTCGCGAACCACCCCTACCGCAAATCTGCACAGATTGCGATCGCGCTTTTACCGCACGGTGCGGATGCTGTTGATCTTGTCGTCAAACAAATCGGTGAAGATGCTCATGACCGTGCGATCGCGGACGCGAATATTGGCCGTAACGGACATCCCCGACTGAAGGGGCAGTTGGCGACCGTTGACTTCGAGCGTTTGGCGTTCGAGTTCCACCTTGGCCGGAAAGTGGTAGAAAGGCAGCACTTCCGTTGGCGGCAGCGCATCATCGCCGATCGAAACGAGCTTGCCTTGAATGTCGCCAAATTCGCTAGAGGGGAACGAATCGACCCGCACATCCACCTCCATGCCTTCATGCAAAAAGCCGATGTCCTGATTGGTGATAAACACTTCAGCCACCAGCGCATTGCTCGGCACAATTTTCAGAACGGGCTGGCTCGTGTTTGCAACAAAGCCTGTGCCCTTGGGCTGCACGTCGAACACAACGCCATCGACGGGAGCGCGGAGTTCTTGATATTGCAGGCCGACTTGTGCCTGACTCAGTTGCGAATTCACTTCGGCCAACCGCTTGTTGTTCTCGACCAAAGCGCGATTAAGCTGGCTGTCGATTTCGGCGATGTCTTTGTCATTTTGGGCAATGCGTCCGAGCAAATCAGTCTGCGTCGTGTCGCGGGTGTTTTGGACGCGCTGGCCTGCTTGCGAAATGGCGTACTGAAGGCGGGCTTGCTCTTTGACCAGTCGATCGACTTCTGCCTGACCGTTGAGCACTTCAGTTTGCTGGCGCAAAAATTGAACGCGAGCGATCGCGCCTTCTTCCACAACGGGCGCAATGTCATCAAGAATGCCTTGATTGATCGCTAGAGTTTGCCGTGCGGTGGCAAGCTGACCTTGTGTTTGACTCAACTGCTGCTGAAGCTGTGACACTTCAAGCTGAGCCGCTGCCGTGCGCGAATCGGCTTCCGAGCGAATTGCCCCCAGTCGTGCTTGTTCTTCACCGCTCAAGCCGCCGCCGCCCGCTCCGGCAAGCTGACGGCGAAACAAATTGTTTTCTGCAACGAGATTCGACCGACTCGTCGTCAGGGCAACCACTTCGGGTGGCAGTCCGGCGAGCGCGGCAGGCGAAGCAGAGCCGCCATTTTGCAGCAGCGTTTGATAAAGGCGATTTTCCTGCTGAAGCGAGTTACGCACCTGTTCGAGCGATCGCACTTGTGCAGTGGCAGCAGTGGCATCAAAGCGCACCAGCACGTCACCCTGCTTCACTTCCTGTCCATCGCGCACCAAAATTTCGCGAACCACGCCGCCAGTGGGAGCCTGCACTTCCTGGACGTTGCCCTGTGGCTCCAGTTGGCCTGTGGCAGGAACGGCTTCTTCGATCTTGGCAACGGAAGCCCAAATCAAGCCAAACGTGGTAACGCCGACGATGCCCCAGACGATCGCTCGTGACCACAAGGCGGTTTGCTGCAAGATTACAGGCTGGTCGAATGCCTCGGTGCGAATCGCCTGACGCGATGGTTTCGCTTCTGCAGGTGCAGTGGGAGGCTGCGGGGCAGGAGCGGGTCGCTTGCCGTTGCCGTTATGTCCGTTGTGGCCGTTGGTGGTTACTGTCATACATCACCTAAAGAATGAGAAGGGGGCAAAAGCTACATCTGCGATTCTTGCTGCTGGTAGAGGCAGTAGTACCGTCCGCGCAAAGCCATCAGTTCTTCATGCACGCCTTTTTCGACGACCGAGCCTTTGTCCATCAGCACAATCATGTCGGCGTTGCGAATCGTGCTGAGACGGTGCGTGATGAAAAAGACGGTGCGATCGCGAAACGCTTCGGCCAGATTCAGGCACACCTGCCGTTCCGAGTCGTAGTCCAAGGCGCTCGTCGCTTCATCCAAAATCAGCATTGAGGGCGACTGAAGGACGGTGCGAGCGATCGCGATCCGCTGCCGCTGTCCGCCAGACAAAGCTGATCCGCGCTCTCCGACTCTTGTATTGTAGCCATTCGGCAATCCCATGATGAAATCGTGGGCAGCAGCGATTTTAGCAGCTTCGATGATTTGATCGGCGGACGCATCCGGGCAGTTGAGCGCGATATTTTCCTGCACCGATCCGTCAAACAGCAGCGTGTCTTGCGGCACGATGCCGATTTGCTGACGCAGCGAGTAGAGTTCCACTTTGCTGATGTCGTAGCCGTCGATCAAAATCCGTCCTGATTCCAGGTCGTACAGGCGCGGCAAAAGTTTCATCATCGTACTTTTGCCCGATCCGCTTTGGCCGACGATGCCGATGAACGATCCGGCGGGAAATTCCAGCGTCACCTGATTGAGCTGCAAGGGGCCACTCGTGCCGAAGCGGAACGACACATCATCGTATTTCACTTCGCCCTGAATGACGGGCATCGGGATGTTTTGGCGATCGATTTCGTCTGCTTCCGGTGCGGCGTCCACAATGTCGCTCAGCCGTTCGATCGACAAGCCAATTTCCTGGAAGTTCTGCCAAAGCTGAGCCAGTCTGAGCAGCGGGCCAGTTACATATCCGGCAATAATTCGGAAGGCGATCAGTTCACCCAAGGTCAACGTGCCTTGCAGCACAAGGTACGCGCCAACCCAAAGGACGAGCAGGCCAGACAGTTCATTGAGGAAGTTGCTGGTCGATCCGGCAGTTGTTCCGGTCAGAACCGTTTTGAATCCGGCACTGACATAGCGGGCGTAGCGCTGCTGCCACTGCCAGCGGGCACGGAGTTCCATGTTTTGCGCCTTGACGGTTTGAATGCCCGACAGGACTTCGACCAGATACGACTGCGTTTCAGCGTTGCGTTCGGCTTTGACGCGCAGTTGCCGACGAATCAGCGGAGAAGCGATCGCCGCCAGCGCCACGAAAAACGGAATCGTCACCAGTGAGACCAGAGCCAGCACCCAGCTATAGATGAACATCACGATGATGTAGATCACCGAGAAGATTGCGTCGAGTACGACGGTCAGCGCCGTCCCGGTGAGAAACTGGCGGATATTTTCAAGCTCTCCGATTCGTGTCGAAAGTTCACCGACTGGCCGCTTCTCGAAATAGCGCAAGGGCAGACGCAGCAGGTGATCGATAATCTCGGAGCCGAGCGACATATCGATCCGATTGGTCGTATCCACGAACAGGTAGGTTCGCAAGCTCGTCAGCAGCGCCTCGAAAATCGAGATCACGACGAGGAAAACGCCCAAAACTTGCAGCGTATCGACGCTTTTTTGCACAATCACCTTGTCGATGATCACCTGCACCATCAGCGGATTGGCGAGGGCGAAAAGCTGCACGAAAAACGAGGCGACAAACACTTCGATCAGCACTTTGCGGTGGCGCTTGATCGCAGGCAGAAACCACTCCAGCCCAAAGCGACGAGTTGGCGTTTCCTTCGTCGGCTTCACCATCAACACTTGTCCGCCTTCGCCCCAAGTTTCGGCAAAAGCGGCGGGTTTGCGCTTGACGATGCCCACGTCCGGCACGGCGATCACCAGTTCGCGATCGCTCGCTTCATAAATCACTGAGAGCGTGTCCTGCCACATGATCAGGGCGGGTGCTTCGATCCGTCCGATCGCGCTGGCCGGAATGCTAACAAGCTGCGCGTTCAGCCCCATCAGTTCCGAAACCACGCCGCACAGCTCCAGCGACAAGCCGCCCGTGCGCTGCATCTGGTTGTCGAGGACGCGGCGAATCACATCACGCCGGAAGGGAAGATTGAAGTGCTGGCACAGCATTTGGAAGCAGGCCGACGCGCCGTCAAGCGCTCCGCGTCCTCGCACGAGCGGATACTTGGACGGCTTGATCTGGTCGGCATCGGCGCGGAGGCTGTAGTCCCCTTCGGCGGGGCGATCGGGCGCGTAGGGAATATCCACCAAGGTCGCCTCGACCGGAATCGCCACATCTTGATCGGCTTCTGGCGAATCTGTTTGCAGCAGAGCAGCGGGCAGACCGATGATCCGAGCGGGACGCTTGCCGACGACTTCGATCGATGCCTGCTCAATGCGACTGGCAACCGGATGATCGGTAATGGCTCCACCCCCGCTAACCATCCAAAGGCGACCGGAGGCGGCGGAGCCATCGCTGGACTGCGGTAGAGTGGCCGTGCCCGAAGACAGATAGCGCAGTTCTGACTGCGCTTGTGCTTCGATCGCCAAATCTTTCAAGTCCACATCGCCCTCGGCGCGGCGGTGCAGTTCGGCTCCAAGCAGATCGAACACTTCAACCAGCGAAATTTGCTGCTCAAACGCTTTTTTCAAGGCGGGTTCGCGATCGAGCAAATTGACAAAATCCATTGCCGACATCACGAGGCAGACCGTTTCCGTTGAGGCGATCGCCGTTTCGCAGGGTACACCGCGCACTAATCCGATCGCGCCCAAGATCGATCCGGTAGACATCCGCTCTAGCGTCACAGGGCGCTGGGTGCGCGGGTCGTAGGCCAAGAAGCGGGCTTGGCCTTCCCAAATAATCGACAGTTGGGCGGGGAGGCGATCGCGCACCAAAATGGCCTGTCCCATCCGGTAGCGCAAAAGCTGAAACTGTTCGGCCAGCTTCGATCGCGTTTGGGCGGACAACTGGCTAAACGGCGGCACAGTTGCCAAAAATTCTTGAACGTTGACTTTGGTGTAGGTCATGATGCGGCACTCGTGGCAGCAGGAAGATTCACAGATTCAATTTGGTCGAGCTGCTCTTGCAGCCAAGTTTCAAAGCGTTCGTTCAGCAGGCGACGGCGCATTGTATCGTCAAGCTGGGCGGGCATGAACTTTTCTAGCCGAACGATGACGAGCCATTCGCCCACGCGAGTCGGTGGGGCAAGCTGTCCGGGCTGGCTGAGCGAAAGGATTTGCGCCAGGGTGGGATGCGGAACGCTGAGTTCAACGGGGCCAATTAAACCGTCGGTTTGCGCTTCGGGGCCTTGCGAATATTCGCGAGCCAGTTCTGCAAAGCTCTGTTCGCCTTCGTGGATGCGGAAGTAAAGCTCTTGGGCGATTCCCAAGTCCTGCGTGCGAATCAGCGAGTAGATGACTTTATCAAGCTGGCTTTTGCGCGTCAGAAAGTAGGATTCGAGCTTTGGTCCCCAAGTCGCCTGCTTGAAGCGATCGATCCGTAGTCCTCTGGTTGCCAAAGCTTCAAGCTGTGCCTCGGTCATGCCATAGCGTCCGAGCCAAGCTTGCCGCGCTTCTTCGCTGTCGATTTGCTGCTGGTGGCAGAACTGTTGGCAGGCGGCAGTCGTTTCTTCGGGCGTCAGTTCGATCGCGCCGATCGCCTGATCAATGATTAGCTCTCGCAAAAGCTGCGGCAGCATTTGATACCCCGAAATCAAGGGCAAAATTTCTTCTGCGGTAATCGTGCGATCGCCAATTTGCAAAACGACTGTCATTGTGACCCGTGAATGAACGACGAAAAACGAGCAGGCAGGATAAGCAGAAAAATATCGAGCATTTTGCTAAGAACGTAGCAGAAATCGTCAACGCAACTCAGATACAGCAGATGGCTCAGCTTCATCTTGGCGAAAATGCACCTCTCAAGATAGGTGCTTTATCAAAAATTGACATTTCAGATCGTGTTTTTGCTGAACTAGGTGCAGTTTGCCCCAGTGTTCCCCGAAGGTAACATCGCTACGCAAATTCTCGCTTGCGATCGACCCTAGCCGATCGCACAACCGGGATTTCTTTAGCTTTGCCATCGTCGTCCCTTGCTTCTTCCTTCTCTTAGAGTAGAAAGAATCCGGGCAGAATCGGCACGGCATCTGCTGCTAACATCATCGCCGCCAGCCTGCATTCCCAATTGCATCGGCTGCACCACCGTTCACTTTTATTACAGTTACAAACAGACCTGAAGCTATGCATTCAATTTTTTCTGGATCGCTGCGGGTCGAACCAATTACGGTCACGATCGCCAATCTGCCACCCGCGCTGGCAGGCTGCCGCATCGTGCAGATGTCCGACTTTCACTATGATGGATTGCGACTGCGAGAATCACTGCTGAACGAGGCGATCGCAGCCTGCAATCGTGCCCAGCCCGATCTGATTGCCCTGACCGGAGATTATGTCACGGACGATCCTAGCCCGATCGAACCGCTGGTCGATCGGCTGCGGCGGCTCAAAAGTCGCTGTGGCCTGTATGCCGTTTTGGGAAATCACGACTTACGCCACTACGACTCAAAAGATAAGATTACCCGCACCTTGGAAGCAGCGGGGATCACGGTTTTGTGGAATCAAATTGCTTATCCGTTTGGTGCAGATCTGCCGATCGTGGGTTTGCCAGATTTCCGGTCGCGATCGTTCGATCCACACACGCTCGATCGGCTTGCCGACACTACACCGCGCCTCGTCCTATCTCACAATCCTGACAGCGCGGCTGTTTTGGCGGAAAAACGAGTTGATTTGCAGTTGTCCGGCCACACGCACGGCGGGCAGGTGGTAATTCCCGGTTTGAAGCCGCTGCCCGCTTGGATTCCCACCATTGCACGCTGCGTTCCCAAACCGATGCGGCAGCAAATTCCGTATCTGCGAAAATCTTGCCGGACGATCGTGCAGCACTGGGAATGGTCGCAAGGGTTGCACCAAGTCGGCAACAATCAGCTTTACGTCAATCGTGGATTGGGAACGTATCTGCCGGGGCGGTTGTTTTGTCCGCCAGAAGTCACCGTGATTACGCTGTTGCCAGGTCGTTCAAGCTAGCAGTCATTACGAGATAAAAATCATCAGGCTGGGTTGAGGCGAGCAAGCTGAGTGAAAGCGTCAAGATTGTCGCGGTAAAGTCGATCGAACAGTGGATAAATTCGCTGATAGGCTTCGGTTTTCGATCGATCGGGCTGATACGAATCTTGAATCTGCACGAACTGCTGAACCGCTTCGAGGCGATCGATCGCGCCCACCGCATACATCGCCAACACTGCCGCGCCGAATCCGCTTCCTTCCGTGACGGCGGGAACTTGCACCTCGCAACCGCACAAATCAGCCAGCAGTTGCAGCCAAATTGGAGAGCGGGCAAAACCGCCAGAAGCGCGAAAGGCTTGCGTTGCGCCGCTGAGGTCTTCGAGGGCGGAGTTGATGCTGTAAACGGCGAACAAAATGCCTTCGAGCGTCGATCGAATCAGGTGCGATCGATTGTGATGCAGCCCCAGTCCAAAGAAAACGCCTCGCGCCCGCGCGTTCCAGTGCGGCGCACGTTCACCCGACAGATACGGCAAACAGATTAACCCTTCTGCACCCGGAGCAATTTTAGCGGCAGCTTCGATCATCACCTGATACGGATCGACGCCTTGCTGCTGTGCCTGCTGAACTTCAAGCAAGCAGAAGTTGTCGCGCAGCCAGCGTAGCAGGATGCCGCCATTGTTCGACGGGCCACCGATTATCCAATGGTTTTCCGTCAGGGCATAGCAAAAGGTGCGCGCTTGCTCGTCGGTGCGCGGCTGCGAAACAACCGTGCGAACCGCGCTGCTCGTTCCGATCGTCACGGCAACCTGACCCAGTTCGATCGCCCCCACGCCCAAATTTGCCAGCACGCCGTCACAAGCTCCCACCACAAACGGCGTCGCCGGATTCAGGTGCATCGCTTGCGCGTATTCGGGCTTGAGGTCGCGCAAGATGTGTGTCGTTGGCACAAGTTCGCTAAGCTGGCGGGCTTGAATTCCAGCAATTTCTAGAGCTTCTGCGTCCCACTGCAAGGAATTGAGGTTGAGAAATCCGCCTGCTGAAGCGATCGAATAATCAACAGCAAACACGCCGAAAAATCGATAGAGCAAATACTCTTTCAGCGAAATAAATCGAGCCGCTTTTTGAAAAATTTCCGGATCTTTCTCGCGCATCCACATCAGCTTTGTGACGGGTGAAACCGGATGAATTGGCGCTCCCGTCCGGCGGTAGAGCGCATGGCTAGCTGGATTTTGCTTGAATGCTTCGGCCTGAGCCAATCCGCGATTATCCGCCCAAATGATATTTCGCGTTAAACAGTTGCCCGATCGATCGATCGCAATCAAGCTGTGCGTCGCGGCACTCAGCCCGACTGCGGCAATTTCAGCAGGGGCGATGGCGGATTGCGCGATCGCCGTCCGAATCGCTTTCACAACGGCTTGCAAAATCATTTCGGGGTCTTGCTCTGCCCATCCCGGTTGCGGCACAACCAGCGGGTATTCCTCGGTGCAAATGCCTTTGGTTTCACCTGTTTCCGAGAAAACGATCGCCTTTGTGCTGGTTGTGCCAATATCAGCTCCAAGAAAATAAGACATTCGCGGCCTGATTGGTTTAATAAAACTTTGCTACAGATCTTCGATCGATTCCTTCCTTTCTATCGCATTCTTAAGAAGTGATTTCTGTTTGAAATATGGATTCTACAACGCCACTCAGCGCCGAACAGCACAAGCAAAAGATGCAGCGGCGCAAAGAAATTCAAGAGCAGCGATTGGCCGATCGAAATCTTGAAAAAGGCTTAATTATTGTCAACACGGGAAACGGCAAGGGCAAAACGACAGCGGCTTTGGGAATGGTGCTGCGATCGCTCGGTCATGGCTACAAAGTGGCGATCGTGCAGTTCATCAAAGGTGCGTGGGAACCTGCCGAAAAAGCCGTTTTCAGCTTGTGGCCGGATCAGCTTGAATTTCACGCGATGGGCGAGGGTTTCACATGGGAAACGCAGGATCGCGATCGCGATATTGCCAAAGCGCAGGAAGCTTGGGAAAAAGCGCTGACCTTCATTCGCAATCCAGAATTTCGGCTGGTTTTGCTGGATGAGGTGAATGTGGCGCTGAAGCTGGGCTATCTTTCGGCTGAAGCCGTTCTCGCCGGACTGGACGAGAAGCCCGCCGATTCGCACGTGATTTTGACAGGCCGAGGTGCGCCTCAAGCCCTGATCGATCGCGCTGATTTAGTGACGGAAATGACGCTCATCAAGCACCCGTTTCGCGAACAAGGCGTGAAAGCGCAGCCGGGCATTGAATTTTAGCTGTGGGAAAGCACTTCGCTGGTTTGCGGCGCACCGACAAGAACGCCCGTCTCGCGCTGCATTGGCAGGATGTTGAGCGTGTCGAGTTTGGCGCAATATTGAAGGTCGGTGTCGCAGTCGAGCCGCAACAGGCGCTTGCCATGACTGGCGTGGTGAAACAATTCGATTAGATTGTCTTTCCAAGTGGTGAACAGCGCGATCGCTGAAACGGTTTCGTCGTTTCCGGCTAGATCAGCGCCAAGCTGGATGCTGAGGCTGTGGGCGATCGCTCCGGCACAAACGGTATCCTCCAGCGAAAACGCGCCTTCCCAGCCTGACCCGACGATCCACACGGTTTCCGGTTGCTTCTCTAGCAGATGCTTAACGACGGCAGCGCGGTTAATCATGGCGGCGGTTAGAACAGTGGGCGCTGCTTGAATGCGGGTCAGACAGCGCGTTCCGTTCGTGGTGCTGATGAACAGGCGTTTGCCGCCGACGCGATCGGGCGTGCAGTCGAGCGGCGAATTACCCATGTCACAGCCTTCGACCATTGCTCCGCCACGCTCTCCAGCCCTAAGACGGCGATCGACAGGCCAAGCTTCGCTGTCGTGCATCAGTTGCTCCATTGAGCTGAACACCTGCACCGCTTCGGCTCCGGCAGCAAGCGCAGTCGCGATCGTGCTGGTGGCTCGCAGCACGTCTACCGCGATCGCACAGTCGGGCACGACGTGAGGAGGTGTCAGTTCAGGAGTATGAAATACAAAGAGTTTCACAGGCGAATTTGGTAGAAACTATAGAGTTATCTTAAGGCGATCGCGCCGTTTCCCTATGGTTCTCTAGATTGGGATCGATCGAGTCCAGCAATAGACTGACTCACGACTCGACGCAGAACGCTAGCGCAGCACAGCTTTTGACGATTCAGATTCCAGTGTACCCCGCGTCACGCCAAGCTGATTTTGCAGCTTGAGTTCGCGCCAAAGCTGCGCCCCGGTGATTTTACCTTCGAGTAGGTCTTGGTAGCGATCGATCGTCTGTCGCACCTGATCCGGCGTTTCGTTGACAAATTCGATGCGGAAATGCCGCAATCCCAGCTTGAGCAAATGCTGAACCAATTCGGCTCCAGTCTGTGCTGTGCCGTTGAAAACCGTGTTGCGACAGCCCGCATCGGCTTGAAGAATATGTTCTGTGCCGACGCGATCGCGCAGCTTCACCTCATGCGTTTCACAAGGCCGACCGCAATTCGTGTAGTCCGTTCCTTCGGAAAGAAACGCACAGAAAACGCAGTGTTCCATGTGAAACATCGGCATGTGCTGGTGAATCGTCACCTCAAACCAGTTCGGCGGACAGTATTTGAGTAACGCTTCAAGCTGCGTGATGTTGAGATCGTAAGAAGCGGTCAGCCGCTCCAGTCCTTGCGATTTGAACAGATCAGCCGCGATCGGATTGGCGACGTTGAGCGAGAAATCTCCGATGCAGCGTCGATCGGCAAAGAACTTGAGATGGTCGTAATTCCGCACGAGATAGCCATCCGCCTCAGATGCCAAAACTTGTTTAAGGATGTAATTCTCTCCGGGCTTGGTAATCCGGGGCGGCGCGACCCAGATGGTTGCATGATTTGACTGGCGAACTTTCTGGACAGCTTGACGATACAGCCGGACATCTTCAAATTCGCAGTAGATTGTTTGACTGTGGGAATCGATCGCGGCCTTAAGCTGATCGAGATTGCGAACTAAAACAATTAATTCTGGTTCAACAGGTGGAACCGAATCGATAGTCGGAAGCAAGTCGGTGAAGGATCGATCGCGGTGAAGCTGCCAGCGTTTCGGCTGAGCGCGAAGCTGTTCAAGCTGCCTGACAAACTCGCGCCGCATCCGATTCAGTTCGCTCACAGGTAAAAGGACTGCACCCTGTAAATGATTCGCCAGGGTTCCGAGGCGAAACGGCGTATTCCCCAAGCGTCCGAATTGTTCTTGGAGGCGATCGCTCGTCAACTGCTGATTTTGCGCTTCAATCAGCGGCATTTCTGAGGCGACTTCAATCACATGCCCGATTTCATCGCGGACGATCGCCACTAAAGGTTCTCCGATCGCACCGTGAACTTCGATCGCAATTTCGCGCTGAAACTGCGGCTTCTCTGCGGTGAAGGTTTGGCGAAGTTGGCGATCGAGTTCGGGGTCGCTGGTTTTCCACAGTCGATCGCCCACTTTAACGCGGCGCAGATCGATCGCTTGCCGTCCGAAGGTAACTAGAGTTTCTTTGCCTCGCGATTCAACGGCGTAAATGCGTCCGCCTTGCTCTTGCTGAGGATTGCCGGAATCGAAGACGACGCCATCACCCGCCTTCAACGGAGCTTGCAGCCGCAGGGCAATTTGCTTTTCGCGTCCGTCGTAAATTTTGCTGACTTCACCCAGAAAAACGCCACGCTTTTTGCCGAATTGGGCGTGAACCAAGCGCTGATTGTCGATGCCGTTCATCCATCCGGTCGAAAGCCCGCGAGAAAACGCCATTTCTAAGGTGTAACGGTCGCCCGCACTCACTTCATGCTCGAAACCTTGGACGATGCGATCGATTGCATCCCGATAAGTTCGCGTCACAGCGGCAACATATTCCGGCGTTTTCAGCCGTCCCTCGATTTTGAGCGACGTTACGCCCGTCCGAATCAGATCGGGCAATACTTCCAGTCCAGCCAAATCTTGCGGACTAAGAAGATATTTGCGATCGCCCAAGTCCCACTGCTGACCGTCCACAATCAGGTCATACGGCATTCGGCAAGCCTGAGCGCACTCGCCCCGATTGGCCGATCGCCCGCCCAGCGATTCGCTGGTCAAGCACTGCCCGGAATAGGCGACGCACAACGCGCCATGCACAAACACTTCCAGCGGCAAACCGCCATCGATTTTCGCTTGAATTTTTTCGATTTCTGCGATCGAACATTCCCGCGCCAGCACGACGAGATTGCAGCCGATCGATCGAGCAAACTCGACGCCTGCCGCATTCGAGACGGTCATCTGAGTAGAGCCGTGAATTGGAAAATCCGGCGACAAATGGCGGATCAAGCGACACATCCCCACGTCCTGGACGATCGCCGCATCCACGCCCGCCGCAATAATGCTGCGTAAATACTGCTCGGCATCCGCCAATTCTTGAGTAAAAACCAGCGTGTTGAACGTGACGTAGCCCTTCACACCGCGCTGATGCAAAAACGCCATCAGTTCGGGCAAATCCGCCTCGGTGAAGTTGTGCGCCCGCATTCGCGCGTTGAACCGCTCTAGGCCAAAGTAGATCGCGTCGGCTCCATTTTCGACGGCGGCTTTGGCACAGTCCCAACTGCCTGCGGGGGCGAGGAGTTCTGGCACGTGGAAGGAAGGAAGGGCGATCGTCATAAAAAATAGCGGCTCACTTCCTCCAGGATATCGTTCGTGCAGGAGGCGAGGTTCTGATCCATCGGCCTGCCTTTTCCTTCCCGATTGCTTTGTCGCTATAAGTGATGTAGTTGTTTGAATTTTCTTTTATGAGCGAACTACAGCCTGCGGAATTTTTGACTGAGACAGAATCGGCCTCAGTCGATCGCGCTCTTCTCGTTACTCGCGATAAATTTCTGACTCGCGTGGCGCTCTATTCGCTGCGATCGCTGCGTCAAATTGCCGAAACATCAGGGCAGGCGATCGAATCGGTGACGCCCGATCAGGTGCAGGCTTGGATCGCGCAGGATGCCAGCTTGCAAAAAGACGCGATCGATCCGTCATTTCGCAGTTTCTTTACGCAGCTTGTTTTATCTTCGCTGAAGCCATTGGGTCAGGCGGCGGAAATGAATGGAAAGGCGATCGCAGACCTCAGCGTTGACGAGGTGATCGCTTGGTTTGAGCAAGATGCCAAGCAGCGATTAGGCACGGCAGCGTCCGAGTAGCGCCCTACATTTCGCATTCCCATACAATAATCAGAATGGATTTGCGGGAAAGGAGCAGAATCGATGTGCGGAATTGTCGGCTATATCGGAACGCAGGCGGCGAGCGGCATTTTGCTGGAAGGGCTGCGGAAGCTGGAGTATCGCGGCTATGATTCTGCCGGAATTGCCACCGTTTGGGAAGGCAAGCTCGATCGCGTCCGCGCCAAAGGCAAACTGCAAAACTTGCAGGAAAAGCTCGAAGGTATGGAAAACCCGGCTCAGGTTGGCATCGGGCACACGCGCTGGGCAACGCACGGCAAGCCAGAGGAATACAACGCGCATCCACATTCGGATTCGAGCGATCGCATTGCCGTCGTCCAAAACGGCATCATTGAAAACTACCGCGAACTGCGCGAAGAACTGAAGGAAAAAGGCTACGAATTTCTTTCCGATACCGATACTGAAGTCGTGCCGAATCTGATTGCTGAATCTCTGAAGCATCCCGACAAAGCGGAAAAATCGCTCAGCTATCAGTCAGATTTGCTCGAAGCTGTGCGGCAAGCCGTCAACCGATTGGAAGGCGCGTTTGCCTTGGCGATCGTTTCTGCCGACTTTCCTGATGAACTGATTGCCGTTCGCAGACAGGCTCCTTTGTCGATCGGATTTGGGCAGGGCGAATTTTTCTGCGCGTCCGATACGCCCGCTTTGGTGGCTCATACTCGCGCCGTGCTGACCTTGGAAAATGGCGAAATTGCCCGTCTGACGCCGCTGGGCGTGGAGGTGTATAGCTTTGCGGGCGACAGGCTTCGCAAAACGCCGCGCACCCTGAACTGGAATCCGATCGTCGTGGAAAAGCAAGGCTTCCGGCACTTTATGGTGAAGGAAATCTATGAACAGCCTGGAGTTGTGCGAACTGGATTAGAAACTTATGTCGATGGCGACTGGACACCCGAATCGAATTCAAACCCGATTCGCCTCAATTTGCCGGATGCAATGTACGAAAATCTGGCGCAAATTCAGATCGTCGCCTGCGGCACAAGCTGGCACGCAAGTCTGGTCGGAAAATTTTTGCTAGAGCAGCTGGCGGGCGTTCCGACCTTGGTGGAATATGCGTCTGAGTTTCGCTATGCGCCGCCGCCACTTGCGCCCAACGTCCTGACGATCGGCGTGACGCAATCCGGCGAAACGGCGGATACGCTTTCGGCCTTGAACATGGAAATCGATCGCCGTCGATCGCTTGCTCCAGAAGAGTTTCAGCCGCGCCTGCTGGGAATCACCAATCGCACCGACAGCACGATCGCCCATCTGGTTAACTACCTGATCGATACTCATGCTGGAATCGAGATCGGCGTGGCAGCCACGAAAACTTTCACCGCGCAGCTAATCGCCTTTTACTGTTTGGCGTTGGATTTGGCCTATCGCCGCAATGCCTTGTCGCTCGATCGCATCGCGGAAATTCTCGATGGCTTGCGGCAGCTACCCGCGCAGATGGAAGCGATTTTAGAAAGTCAAGAGCGCTACATCGAAGAACTTGCCCACGACTTCGCGGAAACGCAGGATTTCATCTTTTTGGGGCGCGGCATCAACTTTCCGATCGCCCTCGAAGGCGCACTCAAGCTGAAGGAAATCAGCTACATCCACGCCGAAGGCTATCCGTCCGGCGAAATGAAGCACGGACCGATCGCGCTGTTAGATGTGAAGGTTCCGGTTGTGGCGATCGCCGTTCCTGGCAGCGTCTACGAAAAAGTGCTGTCTAACGCTCAAGAAGCCAAAGCCCGCGATGCTCGTTTGATCGGCGTGACGGAGATGAGCGATCCCCAAGCGGCGGAGGTGTTTGACAATCTGCTGCCAATTCCGGCAGTGGACGAACTGCTGTCGCCTTTGCTAACCGTGATTCCACTTCAGTTCTTGGCCTATCACATCGCCGCCCGTCGCGGTTTGGATGTCGATCAGCCGCGCAACCTAGCGAAGTCGGTGACGGTGGAGTAGGATTCTGCCCAATGTTTCGATCGCTCCACTGCCTCTAACCAGCGCTCAAATCCACTCGGTTTCGCTTGCGGCTCAAACACACAATCGATCGATCGCATCTGCATAAGTTCCGCATCGCTTGACCAGAAATCGATCGCCAATCCTGCTGCAAATGCCGCCCCCTGCACAGTGGAATCGCGCATCGTTGGCCGCTCGACCGGAATACCCAGCAGGTCGGCCTGAAACTGCATCAAAAAATTGTTTTGACAGGCGCCGCCATCCACGCGCAATCGCTCGACCGCAATACCGCTTTCCGAAATCGCCTGCACAACTTCTTTCACCTGAAACGCAATCGATTCCAACACGGCGCGGACGAGATGCGATCGCGTTGTGCCACCCGTGATCCCCAAAAACGCACCGCGAGCCGTTGCGTCCCAGTGCGGTGCGCCCAAGCCACTGAGAGCCGGAACAAAAAAGACATCGTTCGTATCGTTCACCGATCGAGCGATCGCTTCGGTTTCCGCTGCCGATCGAATCAGCCCCAGTCCGTCGCGCAACCACTGAATGCAGGCTCCGCTGGTGAACATGCTGCCTTCGATCGCATAGCCAATCGGCTGGTTGGCCTGAGTCCAAGCGATCGTGGCAATCAGATTGCGAGGCGATTTGACAATTTCTGATCCCGTATGGGCAACCAAAAAGCTGCCCGTGCCATACGTGCATTTGCTCAAACCAGGGCGATCGCATCCCTGTCCGAACAGCGCCGCCTGCTGATCGCCCAAGATTGCGGTAATCGGAATTTCTCCGCCTAAAAGAGTTGTTGTTCCGAACGTGCCAAGGCTCGATCGAATTTCGGGCAGAATCGATCGCGGAATGTTAAACAGATCGAGGAGGCGATCGTCCCAATCTCCGGTTCTAAGATTCATCAGCATCGTGCGGCTGGCGTTGCTGTGGTCGGTGGCGTGAAGTCCGCCCGTCAGCTTCCACAAAATCCAAGTGTCGATCGTGCCTGCCAAAGTCGTATCGGGATCAACCTCGCAGTGATTCAGCAGCCAAGCGAGTTTCGTTGCGGAAAAATAAGCATCGATGATCAGGCCAGTGGAATCGAAAATCTCCTGACTGTAGCCTTGCTGCTGAAGCTGCAAACAATGTCCAGCCGTGCGTCGATCCTGCCAAACGATCGCATTGTGCAGCGGTTCGCCCGTTGTTTTGTTCCACAGCAGACAGGTTTCGCGCTGCACGGTCAGCCCGATCGCCGCAATCTGACTGGCGGAAATTTTCGCCTGAGCAATTGCCGCCTCGATCACCTTGCAAGTATCTTGCCAAATTTCGATCGGGTCATGCTCTAGCCAGCCGGGTTGCGGATAGTGCTGCCCTAGTTCTTCGTAGGCCTGCGCGATCGCTTGTCCGGCGCGATCAAACACAAACGCGCGATTGCCTGTTGTTCCTAAATCCAGCGCCAAAATATATTGTGACATTGCTAATCTTGACGACGACGAAATTCATCGACCCATCCGGCACTGAGGCCAGTTGCGATCGCGCCCGTTGGCGTCAGCAACATTGAAGCGAGTTGCGGATAGCCCATTAGCAAGGTGACGATCGTGGCGCTCATGCCGCCCAACACGCTAATGACTAAACCTTGATAAAGCTGCTGCATACTATCAATTCATCCTTCATCTTCTACCCTACCAACAGTTGGGAAGCGATCGACTTTTCGTTCATCAAATATCACGCAATCGATCGGGGGATGGGTTGGATTGTGGATGAGTAGCGATCGCCCACTCAAAGAACGGTAGTAGGGTAGGGGTTCGATCGA
The DNA here is from genome assembly GCF_014696105.1 of Microcoleus sp. FACHB-1515. Taxonomy (GTDB): domain Bacteria; phylum Cyanobacteriota; class Cyanobacteriia; order Elainellales; family Elainellaceae; genus JAAUTJ01. The sequence continues at coordinate 301,445 of NZ_JACJPO010000020.1, read as the reverse complement.
GTTTGGAAAAGGTGTGGAGTGAACATGAGGGCGATTGGGTTGTTGAATCTTTGAATGGCGCTACTCACAACATCCAAAACCATTCATTTTGGACGCATTAATAGAACATCACAATTATTACTAAAAGCACAGAATCTTTAGTTCTCAAAGTTATACTAGTGCAAGAATATTACTTGAGTATCAGCTATGCCCAAGACTCCTTGTATTGAATGTGGTAAGAAAACAGTAGGACGACACCCAATTCTTGAATTTCCGCTTTGCAGGGATTGTCGCTTTAGAAATCCGGACAAGTATGGGTTTGTTACTAAAACACGGGCTGTTCGAGATTACCGCTTGAAACCTGATGAATTGTATAAGCTAAAGTTCATCGAAGAAAAGAATCCTCATTGGCGCTCCGGTCCTCATCCGATGCATTTGTTTCTGCATCAGCAAGTCAAAGATCTTTCCAAGCAGAAGTGGGGAAGCTCTGAAGTATATACTGTCAGCCTGTCTCAGTTCTCTGAACAACTTCTTGCATGGTTTCTTGAAGACTCAGATAGACTCAAGCAACTTCCGCCAGACAAGTTTCAGTTCTTTATTGCAGATAGATTAGAACGTCTTGGTTTGGAACCTAAACTTGTCGGTGATGTTAACAGAAAAGATGGCGGCGTAGATATAATTGCGTATCCAAAGAATCTCACCGTTCCATTCCTGTTGGCTGTGCAAGCAAAGCATCACCGCAAAGATTCACCCACAAAAGTTGGCGATGTTCGCGATTTTCATGGAGTTTTGACCTCGAACAACTCTCCATTTCATATGGGAATGCTTGTCACAAACACTAGGTTTACTGCTGATGCACAATGGTTTGCTGATAACAACAAGAAGTTGTTAAGGCTTAGAGGAATGCAAGATTTGCAGCGATGGCTAAAAGAGGATTTTGTTAACGAACATGAGTGGCGTGAAATTCCAGAAGAAATTGAGCTTGCACCAGGAATACGTGTCCAAATTCCCAGAGAAAAGCTGTGGCTGCCTAGTTAATATCGATGCAATCAGCGATGAAGCAGTCAGATTAAGAATTGAGGTTTAGGGGCGAATCGCCCCCACCCACAAAAAAATCAGGGCACAAACTGCACCCTGACTTCAGACTATCTATCTTGACGCACTATTGCTTCGGGGAAGCGGGCGTTCTGGGTGTCGGCTTGGCGCTGTTCGATCGCTTCACAGGCTTCATCGAATACGATTTTGGCTCGTCGTAAACCGGGTCTTCGCTGACGCCTTGATCGGTGCGCATCCAGGAAGGACGGGTTTGATCGTATGCCATTTGCAAAGCGGCGGCGGCGATCGTGCGGAGGTCGTATTCTTCGCTCAGTTGCGAGACGATCGGCAAGAACGAGGCCATGCGTTCGCCTGCGAGAGCTTCGCGGACTTGCGACTGGAGCTTTTCAAGCTGACGCGCCTCGATTTGGGCGCGAGTCGGAATTGTGCCCATCGTCAGCGATTGACGGACGTGGCGTTCGATGTCCTTCAGCTTGCGGCGATCGAGCGGCTGAATCAGCGAAATGGCTGTGCCTTCTTTGCCTGCGCGTCCGGTTCGTCCGATGCGGTGAACGTAGCTTTCGACGCTATCGGGCAAATCGTAGTTGATCACGTGCGTTAGATCTTCGACGTGCAAACCGCGAGCGGCGATGTCCGTTGCGACCACCCAGCGGACTTGACGTTGACGGAAGCGGAGCAGAAGACGTTCGCGCTGCGACTGGCTGAGGTCGCCGTGATATTCGTCAACGCTGTGTCCGGCAGCCTGAAGCTGACGGGTGAGGTCGGCGGCGGCGCGGCGGGTGCGAACGAAGATCAAGGCCGATTCGGGGTCTTCCAGTTCCAGGATCGGTTGGAGGGCGCGGGCTTTCGTCCAGCCACGCGGAACCATGTAGGCGATTTGGTTGATCCGAGTCGGGGCGGCTTTCGGCTGCTCGACCGTGACCGTAACGGGCGATCGCAAGAACTTCGCGGCCAAAGCGCGGATCGAGGGTTCCATCGTGGCTGAGAAGAAAGCAGTTTGCCGTTCAGCCGGAGCTTGACTGAGGATCTTCTCGACATCTTGAATGAAGCCCATGTTCAGCATTTCGTCGGCTTCATCGAGGACGAGCCAGCTTAGCTGATTCAGCTTGAGATCGCCGCGCTTGAGCAAATCAAGGACGCGACCGGGAGTGCCAACGACGATTTGAGCGCCGCGACGGAGCCGCTGGAGTTGCAGATCGATCGATTGCCCACCATAAATCGGTAGGACATGGATGCGGCGATCGTCGTTGAAGGCGCGAATTGAGGTGCAAACCTGCACGGCCAACTCGCGAGTCGGGGTGAGAATCAAAGCTTGAACGGCGTGATTGTTCACGTCGATTTGTTCGAGCATTGGCAGCGAGAAAGCTGCGGTTTTGCCCGTTCCGGTTTGCGCCTGACCGACGACATCGCGACCGGAAAGGAGGTGCGGAATTGCTTGGGCTTGAATGGCAGTCGGTGTCTCAAAGCCTGCTTTTTCGAGGTGTGCGACACGTGCTTCAGACAAACCGAGGCTGTGAAATGAAAGGGTCATCGAGTCTCCTTAATTGAGGGTTGCAGAGACACGACGAATCGCGCCTCTCAGTTGGGTGTGTGAGTTTGCGATCGATCCGTACAGGTCGTACACATCTGCGCCTGTGATCAGGACGGGCGCGATCGAACCCAATCGTGCCGAGCCTTGTACGTAGACCAAGCCATCAACTTCCGGCGCGAATCGGGGCGATCGTCCCACGAGTTCTCCGGTGTCTGGATGTTCTTGTTCGATCAAGACATCCACGACTTTGCCGACTTCGGCTTGATTTTTGAGTTGCGATATAGGCTGCTGAAGCGACATCAGCGCATCGCGGCGATCGTCCATCACGTCCTGCGGAATCTGGTTCGGCAGGTCGTAAGCGGCTGTGCCTTCTTCTTGTGAGAAGGTGAAAACGCCAACGTGATCAAACTGATGGCGATCGACAAATTCGAGTAGATGCTCAAACTGCGCGTCCGTTTCGCCAGGGAAACCGACGATGAACGTCGTCCGTGTGACCGCTTCGGGGATCGCGGTTTTGATGCGATCGATGATCTGGTCGTTCACCTGACCCTGCCAAGGCCGATTCATCGATCGCAGCACATCGGGATGCGAGTGCTGAAGCGGCAAGTCGAGGTAGGGCAGGACGTTCCGCGTTTCGCGCATTGCGGCGAGAACATCGTTTGTCAATCCGGTCGGATAGGCGTAGTGCATCCGAATCCAGGGAACTTCGACGCGACCGAGTGCCCGCAGCAGTTCGGCCAGCATCGGCTTTCCGTAAAGGTCAAGTCCGTAGTTCGTCGTGATTTGCGAAATCAAGATGATCTCTTGGACGCCTTCAGCGGCAAGCTGTTCGGCTTCGCGGACGATCGATTCGATCGAGCGCGATCGCTGCTTGCCCCGCAACTGCGGAATGATGCAGAACGCGCACTTGTAGTCGCAGCCTTCCGAGACGCGCAGGTAGGCAACGCCCTCGGTCGTGGTGCGATAGCGCGGGATGTTCTCGTCTGCGATGAACGTCGGATGGCTCGATACTTCCTGGACGCGCTCTCCGGTTTCTGCTCGCTGGATGACATCGACGATCTTGTGATAGTCACCTGTACCGACAACCGCGACGGCTTCGGGCAGTTCATCGAGCAGTTCTTTTTGGAAATGCTGCGCCATGCAGCCTGTGATTACGACTTTCTTGCCGTCTTCAGCCAGTTCGACGAGGGTGCGAACCGATTCTTCGCGAGCGGCCTGAATGAAGCTACAGGTATTGACAATGACGTAGTCGGCTAATTCTTCGTTGCTATCGACTTCATAGCCTGCCTGCACGAGCAGACCTAGCATATGTTCGGTATCGATGCGGTTTTTTTCGCAGCCTAAGTGAGAGATGGCAATTGTGGGTTTGCCCATGAATGACGGGATAGATTCACAAGAAGGGTTGACAGGTATTCAGCAGCAAAAAGCTGCCGAGCGATCGCATAATCAACGGACTTCTTCGTGTCCTATGTTCGTGTCACCAGAAGAGTCGAGTGACCCGCGAACAACCGTCAATCGCAACCGCAGTAGTGATTACGTTTCCATCCTAGCGCACAATTACATAACTTAACCATATTCACGGTGAATTCAATGTGACAGGGAAAGTTTTTCGGGCGGGGATCAACTATCGAAAGGAAGATGCGGCTCCCTGAAATCGTGCAGCCCATCCGCTGTTAGAGTAGATCTAAGCCAGCGGCGATCGCTGGATGTAGATACTAAAAGTCCGAATCTCAGATCCAAGTGGACTTAAGACAAACCTTCAACACGCCCAATCCGATTATTGGGGTCGTTCATTTGATGCCCCTGCCCACGTCTCCGCGCTGGGGCGGTTCGCTCAAAGCCGTAATCGATCGCGCCGAACAAGAAGCGACCGCGCTGGCTTCTGGCGGTGTCAACGGCATCATTGTCGAAAATTTCTTTGATGCCCCGTTCACGAAAAACAGAGTTGATCCCGCGATCGTCAGTGCAATGAGCCTTGTGGTAGAGCGCTTAAAGCATCTGGTGGAAGTGCCAATCGGTCTCAACGTTTTACGCAACGATGCCTTGAGCGCGATGGCGATCGCCTCTTGCGTTCAAGCCCACTTCATCCGCGTCAACGTCTTGACCGGAGTGATGGCAACCGATCAGGGGATTATCGAAGGGCAGGCGCACGAACTGCTGCGCTATCGGCGCGAACTGGGCAGCAACGTCAAGATTCTGGCGGATGTGCTGGTGAAACACGCAAGGCCGCTGGGATCGCCCAATTTGACGACAGCCGTGCAGGAAACGATCGATCGCGGCTTAGCCGATGGCGTGATCCTCTCCGGCTGGTCAACCGGAAGTCCACCGACACTAGAAGATCTGGAACTCGCCAGTGCTGCCGCGAACGGAACGCCCGTCTTCATCGGCAGTGGGGCAAGCTGGGAGAATATTCCGCAACTGATTCAGGCGGCGGATGGCGTGATCGTGTCGAGTTCCTTGAAGCGGCGCGGCCAGATCGAACAGCCGATCGACCCGATTCGCGTTAGTCAGTTTGTCGAAGCGATGCAGCGCAGCCTTGCCCTCAAAGCGCAGGAGAAAGCGCAGGCGATCATCACGGTTTCGCCTTAGGCGGCACTCGATCGCCAGAATGTAAGTCAAAATGGATGAGGTGGCAACTTTTGCCGCCATGATATTGTGTTGACGGAAATTTACAGCGTGAAGTTATGAGTCGTCGCCGCAGCCAACCTACTTCTTGGATTCACCGCTGGTCGCGTCCGCTGATTGGGGCGATCGCCCTGCTGGGTGCGCTGAATACGGGCTACATTACGTTCAATCGTTTGTTCGGCGGCGAAACCACCTGCCCGACCGGAGGCTGTGAGCAGGTTCTCACCAGCGACTACGCCTACATCGGCACAATTCCGCTGTCACTGTTTGGCCTGCTGGCTTATCTTGCCGTTGCCGCTTTTGCCCTTGCGCCCTTGCTGATCAATCCTGAGCGGAATAAACAGCAGCGATCGCAAGCCGAGTCTACAACCTGGCTATTGCTGTTTGTCAGCACAACGGCAATGATGATTTTTAGCGGCTATTTGATGTACATCATGGCCTCGAAGTTCATTGCTGTGTATGGTGCCAACGGCATTTGCTACTACTGCATCGCGTCTGCAATTTTTGCCACCAGCCTGTTTGTGCTGACGCTGGTGGGTCGCGCTTGGGATGATATCGGGCAACTGCTGGTTACGGGCGTCATTGTGGCAATGGTCACGTTAGTCGGAACGCTGGGCGTATATGCAGGTGTGCCAAATCCGGGAGAACCGCCGAGCGTCAGCACACCGGGAGAAGTGGGACCGCCGATTACGACAACATCAGGAGAGTCGGAAATCGCGCTGGCAAAACATCTCAAGTCGATCGGCGCGAAGATGTATTCGGCTTACTGGTGCCCACACTGCCACGATCAAAAGCAGCTATTTGGACGGCAAGCGGCTCAGGAGCTTCCCCTCGTTGAGTGCGATCCCGCAGGTCGAAATTCGCAAACTGCGCTTTGCCAGGAGAAATCCGAGCAAGTGACCGGATATCCCACTTGGGAAATCAACGGGAAATTCTACAACGGAACTCAATCGCTGGAACAGCTAGCTGAAGCATCGGGCTTCACCGGATCGCGCAACTTTAGAAACTAGCTTGAAGCTGGTGAAAGCTTGAATTTACATTAGAAAAACAGGGTGCGATCGCACCCTGTTTTGTATTTTTCATTGTTTCGCATCCTAAAAGTGATACCGCTGCTCTAACCACATCCGCACTTCTTTTTCACTTGAAAGATACAGCGTTTGATGGCGAATTGGATCGTAAACGCGCCAGCTATTATCACTGATCCGCTGAACTTTTGGCTCAGAACTTCCGGCTAGAAACGCGATGATCGATCGCCCGATTTTGCTGAGATTGCAGCGGTCACGCGATTGCTGGACACGAGCAAATTCTGCTGAAAGATTAACGCTTGATCCTTCCATTTTTCCGCCTCCGATGAAATCGTTTTCCCTTTGCCAATTACTGTAGGAAGTTGGCGATCGAAATTCAAAAGCTGGCGTGAATCACATCAATAGATTTTCTTCATGCAGCGATCGCGTCCTTCAGGCACAATTAAAATCAAGCGGAGGACGAGTGCATGGAGCGATTTAACCTGGATCAAGTCAAGCTGTCGCAGGTGCGGGCGTTTGTCGCGGTGGCAGAATGCAGCAACTTTGGCGAAGCAGGATTGCAATTGGGTGTGTCGCAATCAGCAATTAGCCATGCGATCGCCACCTTGGAAGATCAGTTAGGCGTGGTTTTGCTAACGCGAGGACGACATGGCGCAATGCTGACTCCGGCAGGCGAGCAGATTTTGCCTCATGCGCGGCAGATGTTGCAGGTTTTGGCTGCGATCGGCAACGAAGCGCGTCTCGTGCGCGGCTTGCAGGGCGGACAGGTGCGCGTTTCCACGTTTCGCAGCATCGCAACGCATATCCTGCCGGAAATGATTGCCCGCTTTCGCCAAGCCTACCCACAAGTTTCAGTTTCCCTCGATTTGGTGCGCGGCAGTGACGGTGTTGAGCAAGCGTTGCGGCAAGGTCGCGCCGACATTGGCTTTATCTGTGTCCCTGTCGCCAACCCCGATGAATTTGAACTGTGGGAGCTAATGCGCGATGAATATGTGGCGCTGCTGCCGCCCGATACTCAGGTGGATGAACCGCTGACCTGGAATGAACTTGCCCGCTTTCCGCTGATTTTTCCGCCCGAAGAGGACTACTGTGCGATTTTGATTCGCAATCATCTCGCTCAGGTTGCTCCCCACTTAAAGCCGAGCTACCGCATCAACGAAGATTCCGCGATCGTCAGTATGGTGATGCAGGGCTTGGGTGCCACAATTATCGCTCGCCTTGCCGCCGCTCCCCTGCCAACCGAGGCTCGCGTCTATCCTCTTCCCGATCCGCTCGATCGCGTCATTCAGGTGGCAACTCTTGCGGATGCACTACTTTCACCCGCCGTCTATGCGTTTTTGAATTTGGTGAAGCAGAGCGATCGCGTGTCTGCTCTGGCTGCCCTGAGTCATTCACTCTAAGCAATTCCCTCGGTTCTCCAACTGTGAAGCACCGAGGGAATCGTAGAATTAGCCGCGCTTGAAGAGTTTGGTGGCGCGATCGCGCAATCCAGCGATCGCAGACTGTACGGGCGGTTCCGGCTTGACGGCAAGCTGGATCGGTTCATCTTTGAACTCTTTGAGCCGATAGCCGTATTCAAGCTGATTTTGGTTTTTCCGCAGGACAGGATAGAGGCGGAATGCGCCTTGCAGCAGTTGCTCTTGGCTGTCGAAGATGGCGCGGTTGATCAGGCTCGATCGCTTCACGGCAAGCGCTCCGACCGGATACCACGCTTTTTTGCCTTGAATGCGAATGTAAATCTCAAAATCAGGAATACCGTCGGATTTCATCTTGTCGTACTGCTTGACGGCTGCGTCGCGTTCAGTCGTCCGCTTTGAAACTTTGGGCGCAGGCGGGGTTTTTCCGAATCCGAGGCTCTTGGTCATTGCGATTTATGAAAATTCTGTTAATGAAAGTTTACCTTAATTTCTATCCAGATTGAAGTGAATGGTTAGGGCCGTGCCTCTGCGAAAAATCCACGCTGAAGACTAATTCCAGGACAGGCAGAGGCCGTGAAATCAATTTCCGGGTGTTAATGCGTCAGTCCTGTAATTCGTTTGGTGCGAAATCAAAAAAATCCCCGATCGCACCAGGCAAGCGGGGACAAGAATAATTTCAACTCGATCGCTAACCCACTGTCGTCGGTGTTTGCTCCGGTGCTTTCACCTGCGCCAGCAGATCGTGCAAGATTTCGCCTTCGATCACTTCAGTTTCCAGCAGCTTTTGCGAGATCGATTCGAGCAAATCGCGATTCTGCGTCAGAATGTCCAGCGCGTGCTGGTGAGCATCTTCAACGATCGCCTTAACTTCTTGATCGATCGCTTCTGCCGTTTGAGCGCTAACCATCCGGCGCGGATTCATTGGTTCAGCACCGAGGAACGACTGCTGACCTTGCTGATAGGCCAAGGGGCCAAGCACTTTGCTCATCCCGTAAGTTGTCACCATCCGTTCGGCCAAGTCAGTTGCTCGCTGAAGGTCGTTGGAGGCTCCAGTGGTGATGCTGTTGAAGATGATTTCTTCAGCCGATCGACCACCCAGCATGGTTGCAATCTGACCGCGCAGTTCCGATTCGCTCATTAAGAAGCGATCTTCGGTCGGCAGTTGCAGGGTGTAGCCCAATGCTGCCATGCCGCGAGGGACGATCGAAATCTTCTCGACGCGACCGCTTCCCGGCATCAGTGCGCCGACGAGAGCGTGACCGACTTCGTGATAGGCCACGATTTTCTTTTCTTTTTCATTAAGGACGCGGCTTTTCTTTTCCAGTCCGGCCACGACGCGCTCGATCGCTTCGGCAAAGTCGGCTTGCGACACAGCTTCCCGGTTGTTGCGAGCGGCCAGCAGTGCAGCTTCGTTCACCAAGTTGGCAAGATCGGCTCCGGCAAATCCGGGTGTGCGCGTGGCGATTTGCCGCAGATCCACGTCTGAACCTAATTTGACTTGACGCGAGTGGATGTTGAGGATGGCTTCGCGACCGCTCAAGTCGGGGCGATCGACCAGCACCTGTCGATCAAATCGACCCGGACGCAGCAAAGCGGGGTCAAGCGTTTCGGGGCGGTTGGTTGCAGCAAGGACGATCACGGTTTGATCGCCTGCTGAGAAGCCGTCCATTTCGGTCAGCAGTTGGTTCAAGGTTTGTTCGCGCTCGTCGTTACCGCCATAGAAGCCGCCGCTGTTGCGCGACTTACCGATCGCATCCAGCTCGTCGATGAACACGATGCAGGGCGCTTGCTTTTTGGCCTGCTCGAATAGATCGCGGACGCGAGACGAACCAACACCAACAAACAGTTCAACAAACTCGGAACCGGAAATGCTGAAGAAGGGAACGCCTGCTTCGCCTGCAACGGCCTTGGCGAGAAGGGTTTTACCCGTTCCTGGCGGCCCAACGAGCAGAACGCCTTTGGGAATGCGAGCGCCAATTTGCGTAAAGCGCTTCGGATTTTTGAGGAAGTCTACGATCTCGACGAGTTCGGTCTTGGCTTCTTCGACACCTGCGACATCGGCAAATGTGATTTTGTCAGCTTCGCCTTCAACGTACACTTTGGCACGGCTCTTGCCGATCGACAGCGCACCTTGCGGACCACCCCCGCTGCGGTTGATGAAGAACTGCCAGATCGCCACAAAAATCAGCGGCGGAATTACCCAACTGAGGATATTGCCCACCCAGCCGTTGCGGGCAGGGGGAGCAGCGGCGAATTCAACGCCTTTGGCTTCCAGCAGTTTGGGAAGTTCCAGATCAAAAATCGGCGTGGTGGACAGAATTTGACCAGACTGTCCATCTTCTGGAGGAATCTGGTCGCCAAGCTGATAGCGAATTTCATTTTGACCAACTGAAACTCTGGAAACTTGGCCTTCTTCAACCTGATGGATGAACAGGCTGTAGGGCACTTGTGGCGTGCGCGGAGCAAACAGGCTGGGAAATAGCAGGTTTACAACTAAAAATAGACTTGACAACAGAATTAAAACGTTGCCAATTTGCCGCGATCGAGGCGGCTGGGGCTTGTCTTTAATAGGCATGGCAATGACGCTCCTTGAAAAAGCCTGGACGATCGACCGTCGATCGCAACCAGCAGCGCAGACGTACTAATCTTCGTACGCTCTTCGCTTCTTTAAGTTTAATTAACTTTATGTTTCTCAGACTTCTTCCAAGGGCGAGATAGCCGCACCTGTATCGCGCTTGACAGCAAGCGCGGCTTGAGAGTGCTAGGTCGTCTCCATCCAGTCGAAAATGCGATCGAGTTGTTCGGTTGTGATCAGGCCGTACTGCCACAAAATCATCGGCAGCAGGTTCGACCCCGGTTCATTATGTCGCAGGGCAAGGGCGATCGCCGAAGCGGGAACCGCCAGTTCTTCTTTTAGAAATTTAATTAAACCTGTCTGTTTTGCCGCGTCCATTGCGTTGAGGATGAGAAATGAATACAGTTTGTTAAGTTTTCGCAATATTTTCTCAGAAATATTACGGCCAATTATAAAGGAAACCTTTCTCCTGTGATCGGTGAATTTCGTGAATTTTGTATTCAATTTTGCAAAAAGTTGGCGAAGGAGCGGAATTGCAGTCAAGATCAGCGCAGCAATTGCTAAAAATCAGCGAAGGTTGCACTCGTTCCGGTCTCTCAGATTTCCACAAACTGTACTTTAATCTGGCGATCGACTTTATCTGTCTTAGGGACGATGCTGATCCCCGCCGCAGGTGAGATCACGTTGAGATCTGCAAAAATGTCACTTCCCACACTAGCCGCGCCTGTGCAAACGCCTGAAGCGATCGCCTCGTGGTTTCAAGAACTTGCAGCAATTTTGGCCGTCCAAGCTGCCAATAGCGCTGCTGGAGATAGTCAATCAGCCAAAGCTGCGTTTCCAGGTCAAGCTGTGCCACCTGTCGGGCTAATTCTAGCGCTTGTCGAGGCGATCGGGGCGGCTGCAACAATTCTTTTTGTAGTTCGGCTGGAATCCGTTCAAGCTGTTGGTGCGCCTCGATCGCACTGCTGACGCTGCCCTGCGCCAACGTCATCACATCTGAGAGCTGGAAGAGTTCGGTTTGCCCGTTGCGCTGCAAGATTTGGGCGATCGCGGCTTGGCTGAGCCGAATAAACGGAATCACCTGACAGCGCGAAACCAAAGTCGGCAGCAGCGACTCGACGCTGGGCGCAATCAAAATCATCGTTGCGCGTCCGGGTTCTTCCAGCGTTTTCAACAACCCATTTGCGGCTGGTTCGGCCATCGTTTCGGCCTGCTCGATCACGACGATCGATCGCTTCGCCTCCAGCGGCGGACGACTCAAAAACACAGTAATTTCGCGAATCTGCTCTAGCCGAATTTGGGGTGCGGCTTTGCGCTTCACGTTCATCTCAGTTGCTTCTGCTGCTGAAATTCGCTTGCCCTGATGCAGATAGGTTGGCTCAACCCAAAGCAAATCCGGGTGGTTACCTTGATTGACGCGATCGATCGCAGGCGATCCGCCCAGCAATTCCGTCGCAAAACAGCGAGCCGTCAAACCGCGACCCACTCCCGGAACGCCCGCAAACAAATAAGCCGGAGCAATTCGATCGCGGGCGATCGCCTGGCTGAGCAGCGTCACCGCCTGCGTCTGACCGATTACCGAAGCGAAAGCTGGGGATACCATTGCTGCATCTGCTGCGTAAAAACGGTTTGAATGGCTTGCGCTACTTCGTCAGGCGATCGACTTGCATCAATGGAAATGGTGCGATCGCTTGCTTGCGCCAGTTCTGTGAAGCCGCGCTGTACTCGTTGATGAAAAGCAAGGCCAGCCTGTTCGATTCGATCAATCACTTTACCATTCCGCTCAGCAGCACGAGCTAAACCAACTGAAACATCGAGATCAAGCCAGAAGGTGAGGTCGCTGGTGAGTTTGTCTGTGGCGATCGCATTCAGTTGATCGATGAGTGCTAAATCCAAGCCGCGCCCATAACCTTGATAGGCCAGCGTGGAATCGGTGAAGCGATCGCACAAAATTAGCGCACCATTGGCAAGCTGCGGCTGAAGCTGATGGGCAACATGTTGAGCGCGATCGGCAGCATAGAGCAGGAGTTCAGCGCGATCGCTCCAGCTTTCTGCTTCCGTTGGAGTCAAGAGTAAGCGGCGAATTTGCTGGGCGAGCGGTGTGCCGCCAGGTTCGCGCGTGACAATGAGTTCGCAGACGCAGCCGGACTGCTGCAACTGATTGAAAAGGCCGCTGGTGCGGAGCCACGTTTCGAGGCGGGAGATCTGCGTGGTTTTGCCGCAGCCCTCAACGCCCTCAAACACAATCAGTTTGCCTCGCATGGTGAAATTGGTGCGATCGACATCGCTCAGCTTAGCTTGATTTGGGTCGATCGCGAAAAACCCATCTAGCCGATCGAGAACTGACGAACAGTCGCTTGATCGTTGACAATTTGCGGCGTATGGCCGTTCAGCGGAATTAAACCCAATCCTTTTAGATCGGCTTCCACCATCATCGTCACCAGTTGCTCAAAGGGGACAGAAGGTTCCCAGCCAAGTTTCTGCTTGGCCTTGGTCGGGTCGCCAATTAGCAAATCGACTTCAGAGGGACGCAAATAGCGCGGGTCAAACTCAACGAAATCATGCCAGTCGAGATTGACATGGCGAAACGCAATTTCCAAAAACTCCTTGACTGCATGAGTTTCACCCGTTGCCACCACGTAATCATCCGGTTGATCTTGCTGAAGCATCAGCCACATGGCGCGGACGTAATCTTTGGCATAGCCCCAGTCGCGCTTCGCGTCCAAGTTGCCCATGTAAAGTTTCTTTTGCTGTCCGGCTACGATGCGAGCAACGGCGCGAGAGATTTTGCGCGTCACAAAAGTTTCACCGCGACGCGGAGATTCGTGGTTGAACAAAATGCCATTGCAGGCGAACAAACTGTAGGATTCGCGATAGTTGACGGTTTGCCAATGCGCGTAGACTTTCGCGCAGGCGTAGGGCGATCGCGGATAAAACGGCGTGGTTTCAGTTTGCGGCACTTGCTGAACTTTGCCATACATCTCTGACGATCCGGCTTGATAAAAGCGCACTTCGATTCCGGTTCGCTGCTGATAGTCGCGAATCGCTTCAAGCAGGCGCAACGTTCCCATGCCAACGCAGTCAACGGTGTATTCCGGCGAGTCGAAGCTGACGCGCACGTGCGACTGAGCACCAAGATTATAGATTTCAATCGGCTTCACGTCTTCAAGGATGCGGCGGAGCGTTGTGCCGTCGGTCAAATCGCCATAGTGCAAAAACAGGCGCGTCTGCTCGTCATGTGGATCGGTGTAGATGTGGTCGATGCGATCGGTATTAAAGGTGGAAGTGCGGCGAATGATGCCGTGCACCTCATAGCCTTTTGCCAACAAAAGCTCACTCAAATACGAGCCATCTTGACCTGTGATTCCTGTAATGAGTGCACGCTTGCGTTCTGTCATTCTCAATCATTCCCTCGTGTGCTTTGTTGGCTTGTCGTCAATTTGCGCCTGTTCCATTCTTGCGGTATCGCTGCTCAAAACGACAAGCCGATTCATCTAAAAGCTTACTGGCAGCGATCGCCCTGCCGACTGCAACGGCAGCAAACCTGTCGCTATTTGCACCGAAGCTTGGCGGACTTGACTGGCTCGATCGCCGCTGCAATTATTCGGTCTTTGGCATCGAAATTGATAAAAATCTCAACAAACAAATTTCAATGGTTCAAGCGAAACTCCAGAGAAATATCTAGAGCGAATTAACTGCCTATCTCTACAGGTCGAGTCAGAATCTATCTGCGGAGAGTCTGAACTGCGAAGGCAAGCCTGATAAATTTGGCTCACAAATGAATTGATATAGGAGCAAATCAATGGCACCCGAAATGGATGATCAAAGCCAATCGTTTGATGCTCAGCAAATGGTTGAAGAGATTCAAGAAGGCGAGCAGAAAGCTCCTTCTGTTGATCTCGATGCTGATTATGAAGCTGCAAAAGCGTTTAGCGTGAGTGAAATTGATGCCACTGAAGAGGGTGCAAAAGCGGCTGAAGCTGCAACCTCCAGTCATCTTGAAGTGCCGCAACCGCAAAGTGAACCGATCGAAGCTGCGGAAACTGGCGACCCAAGCGACTATGTAGAAATGGCAAAGGATGTCAATCCGAATCTGTAATTGTTGAGATAAACTTTTCACTGAATTATTCAAGAGGATCAGCATGATCCTCTTTTTGTTTGTCTAGCTGATTGTTGTATATCTCAATAAAAGGTTCTCCAACGTTTTCATCCGCCAATGGTAGCGATCGCGCTTTGCCCCGAAGGTAGAGTTATTCTGCCGTAATATTTTCTAACTTTTGTAAAAGAGCTTGAAAAGGTTTGCTTTTCTGCTTTGTTCACTCAATAGCAATCGAAGTTTCATAGAATCTCATGACATTTACAACAGACGACATCACCAAACAAGCGCTCGATCGCTTCCAGCAGTTTGATGCAGACACGCAGCTTGCCCTCTTGTGGTATGGCTATCTCGACATCAAAGATGAGCTTTCCCCCGGAACTCAAACAGCGGAAGAGCCAGCTCGTGCAGTTTATGATCAAATCAGAAATCTCTCGGCTGAAGAACAGCTACAGGCTCAGCGCGATATCGTCAATCGTGCTGATTCGCAATACAGCAAAGCCTATACTGCTTTGAGTTCCAGCGGCAAGCTGTATCTGTGGTTGCTGCTGGCGCAAGGCATGGAAGAAGGCTCGGTGATTCAAGTTCCTGAAAGCTATGAATTGCCGCAGGAAACCAACGAATTTGTCGAAATGATCAAAGGGTTGGACTTTGAGCAGCGGCTTAACTTCTCGCGCAGTGCCGTTGTGGAAATGGGTGCGAAGTAATCTCCTTTGTTGTGGCTGAATGGTTTGATTTGATGAAGCTGATTTGCGATCGCAGGTCAGCTTCTTTCTTTTTGCAACAGTCGCAAGGCAATCAATCCACTCGCCCAAAAAATCGCTGCATAAAATAGACTGTTGATTCCTAATGCGGAAAGATTGACGCTAGCCACATCGCCCTCATCAATTTTTCCCCAGCTTTGAGTTGGCGATTCGCCCACATTGTCGTCAAGGACAGGCAGCGGAAATCCACCTTGCTGTTTGCCAAACTGCGGGCAATCGGGATAGGGAATCGTACAGTTTGGCGGATTGACATAGAGAAATGCCGAAGCCACAGCCGCAATTAAGCCGATCGGCAAGCAAACGAAAAACAATTTCATCGAACTCGATCGCCATTCATTTCTTAATTTTTGACTTGAAAATCGTTGGTTTGTTTCGATCAGCTTCAACCGCAATTGATATCCTAGAAATCTGTTTCACTTCATTTTCTGCGTGACGCCATCGGCTCGACAACAAGCATTTCTCGCTCTGCGATCGATTACCTATCAAGACGCATTTGCCGATATTGCGCTCGATCGCGTTTTGCGGTCGGCGCAAATGGAACGGCTCGATCGCAGCCTAACGACCGAACTGGTTTATGGCTGCACGCGCCGTCGCCGCACGCTCGACGCCCTAATCGACCAGTTTGCAACAAAATCGGCAGCCCAGCAGCCACCGGATCTGCGAATTATTTTGCACTTGGGGCTTTATCAGCTTCGCTATCTCACTCAGATTCCGCCCAGTGCAGCGGTGACAACAACGGTTGATTTGGCAAAGCAAAATCGGCTGGGAGCGCTATCTGGATTTGTGAATGGCGTGCTGCGGCAGTATTTGCGGCAGGCGGCAGAAGCCGATCCGCTGCGACTGCCGAATGAGCCGATCGATCGCCTTGCGATTCAGTACAGCTATCCCGACTGGCTCACGCAACTGTGGATCAATCAGTTTGGGCTAGAGGTGGCTGAAACGCTGTGTGACTGGTTTAATCAGCCGCCGTCGATCGATTTGCGCGTTAATCCGCTTGCCACATCGATCGATCGGCTGGAAGCAGAATTTGCTGCGGCCAAAGTGCGAACCGTGCGTCTGCCCTATCTTCCGCAGGCGTTGCGCTTACAGGCTCGCACGGGCGCGATCGATGCCCTGCCCGGATTTGCACAAGGCTGGTGGACAGTGCAAGATGCGAGCGCTCAGCTTGTCGGACATCTGCTCAATCCACAGCCCGGAGAAGTTGTGATCGATGCATGTGCGGCTCCGGGCGGCAAAACAACGCATTTAGCGGAACTGATGCAGGATCAAGGCAAGATTTGGGCGATCGATCGCGCCGCCTCGCGCCTGAAAAAAGTCCAGCAAAATGCCGATCGCCTGAAGTTGCGATCGATCGAAACGCTGACCGCAGACAGTCGCGATCTGCCACAGTTTCACAAAACTGCCGATCGCGTTTTGCTGGATGCGCCCTGTTCCGGTCTGGGAACGCTGCACCGTCACGCCGATGCCCGCTGGCGGCAAACGCCCGACTCGATCGCCCAACTGGTGCAACTGCAAACGGAACTGCTCGCCCAAGCTGCCACCTGGGTAAAACCTGGCGGAGTTTTGGTGTATGCCACCTGCACGCTAAATCAGCAGGAAAATGAAGCGATCGTGCAGCAGTTTCTCGCCGATCATCCTGACTGGCAAATTCAGCCACCAGATTCAGAATGGGCTGAATTTGCAACCTCTGAAGGCTGGCTAAAGATTCGCCCGGATCAGCAGCAGATGGACGGCTTTTTTATGACAAAACTGCAATTGCGTGAAGAGTGACGGTAAAGCCCTGCTCGATCGATAAGCAGGGCTGAAGATGAAACGAATGGGTGACTATTCGAGCGGCTTGCCGATTCCCGGTGTTTCTTCCTTTTGCACTTCGGGCACAATATCGGGACGCTCCTTGTTTTCCCAACCGGGGGGACGCTTGGAGTTGTACCAGGCGATCGAGCCGATGCTCACCGCAGCAATGAAGCCGACCACATAAACCAGCGTGAACGAAACGGGAAAATGCGACTCTGCGGCCACCCCAACATCCATAAGCAGCATCATCTCGAAATTGCTCCTTGCACGAAAAAACTTACTCTAAACTATAGGGTTAGTTTGCCCCTGCACATCCATCCTTTTAGAGATCTCGTCGTTTTAACTACAGCCGCTAGGGTGGAGGCGGCTCGCCGGGTGCAGGTTCGCTGGCGGCAGGCGGTGCTGCTGGAATTGGCTTCGGCGCAGCTTCAACAGGTGCTGGGGCAGCAGGTTCGGGTGCAGGAGCAGACCGCTGAACTGGAGCAGCCTGACGACGCTGCGATCGACGGGCGGGTGCAGGTGCTTCTTCGGCAACCGGGGCAGCCTGACGACGACGACGACGCGGTTCTACCGGAGCTGATTCTTCGATGCGTGATGCGCTGCTGCGACGGCGCGATCGCGCTGGTGTGCTTGCTTCTTCGTCTTCGCTGTTGCGCGTCGGGGCAGTGTCGGCTCGCATCCGACGCGGTTTGATTGGTTCTGCCTCGATCGAGCCTTCGCGTCCTCGCAGGCGCGGCAGTTCCGGGAATGGCTCAACCTCCATGCCGTCCACAATGTCGCCCATGTAGTTGCGCCAAACGCGAGCCGCTGTGCTGCTTGCCCCATAGGTGGGGCGGTTGTTGTCGTTGCCCAACCACACACCCGTTACTAATTGCGGCACATAGCCGATGAACCACAGGTCGCGCCGATTTTCAGACGTTCCGGTTTTGCCTGCAACAGGACGATCGATCGCGGCATTTCCGCCCGTCCCACTCGACACGACGCCGCGCAGCATCCAGGTCATGATGGCGGCAGTATCCGCATCAACGGCTCGCTGTGCTTCCGGCTGGGCGCGATAAATTTCGTTGCCAAATCGATCGAACACGCGCCGAATGGCATGAGGCTGAACGTAATTGCCTTGATTTGCCAGCGTGCCATACGAGCTGGTGAGTTCCAGCAGATTCACTTCCGAGGATCCCAGCGCGAGCGAATAGGCCGGAACTAAATTCGACTGAATGCCCATGCGCTTCGACATAGCAATCACCGGATCGAAACCCACCTCGATCAGCGCCTTGACCGCAATGATGTTGACGGATTTGATCAGCGCTTCGCGCATCGACATCGAGCCGCTGTAGGTACGGCTGTAGTTTTGTGGTTCATAGCCGTCCACGACGAGCTTCGCATCCATGTACGGCTTATAGGGCGAAAAGCCTGCCGCGATCGCTGTCGTATACACCAACGTCTTGAACGTTGATCCCGGCTGGCGCTGTGCCTGCGTTGCGCGGTTGAACTGACTTTCGTTGAAGTCATTTCCACCAACGATCGATTTGATTTCGCCTGAGCGAGGATCGATCGACACCAACGCCGCTTCACCAAAATTTTGACCAGGGCCATAGCGCTCGATCGCGTTCTGAATCGTTTCTTGCCCGTGTGTTTGCTGGGCGACGTTCATCGTCGTTTCCACCGTCAGACCACCGATTTCAAGCTGCTCAGCCGGAATCAGCTTGGGCAACTGCTGCTGCACATAGGAGGTGAAGTAGGGATAGGGGCTGTAGAGGTTGCGCGGCTGACTCGGCTTGAGCACAAGGGGCGTGGCGATCGCTGCATCCGCTTCGGCCTGGGTGATGTAGCCTGCTTCGACCATTCGTCCCAAGACGAGATCGCGACGGCGATGGGCGAGTTCTTCATTCACCAGTGGCGAATAAGCACTCGGTGCAGGCGGCAATCCGGCGATCATTGCCATTTCCGGCAGCGTTAGCTGGTTGACCGATTTGCTGAAATAGATCCAGGCAGCATCGGCCACGCCGTAAGCACTCGACCCCAAATACACCAAATTGAGGTAGCGCTCTAGAATTTGCTCTTTGCTAATCTCGCGCTCGATTTTGCGAGCGAGCATGGCTTCACGCAGTTTGCGCTCGATACTGCGCTCTTGGTCGAGAAAAACGATGCGAGCAAGCTGCTGGGTAATGGTGCTGCCGCCTTCGACCACTTCGCCTTCAGTGACGTTGCGTAAAGTGGCGCGGGCGATCGCCTGAAAATCCACGCCGCTGTGCTGGTAGAAATCTGCGTCTTCTGAGGCCACAAATGCTTCAACAAGCTGCGTTGGCATTTGGCTCAAAGTCATGCGCTGGCGTGTCGCAGGGCCAAGCTGCTGCAAAACGGTTCCATCCGACGCCTTCATTGTCAGCGTGCCGTTACGCACATAGTTCAAAATCAGCTTTGTTTCTGGCAGGCCACGTCCGATCGACTGCATCGTTTGCGCGATCGCGATTGCACTGCCGCCTGCTGTTGCTCCGATGCCGAGGAGTGCCCAAATCCACCAGCGCTGATAGAGCGGAGGGGGAGTGCGACGACGCGATCGCCGCCTTCGTGTCGGTTCACCTTCGGTTTCGGGCGGAGGCGTATCTGTCTGATTGGGATCGCCCAGTCGGGTAGACATGGCTTTGAGCCGAGAGATGAAGTCTGTCACTGCAATTCCTCACACTGCCGCTGGGGATCGCTCGCCAAGGCGATTCGATCGTATGGTTGGTTCATCGAAAGCTGCATCAAAAATCGGGCGATCCCCAATTGTGACGTTCCTTGAACTCCAATCAAGGGTAGGGGAATCACCCGTTGATGTCAACTCAAGTCGAGAGCTTCGGGGATCGAGTATCGAGTATTAGCTGTTTCCTTTGGCCTTTTGCCCGCTGCTCTTTGCCTTCTAACTGCCTGCATGACCGATCGCCAACGCCGTCACCAGCATTCCCAACACGAGAAACGGCTGAGCGCTGGCTTGATATTTCACGTCGTTCTTGAGCGGATCGCGCAGGAAGTACATATCTTGAAACGTAATTTGCGGCACGATCAGCAAAATCAAAATCACGGCGTACAGATTTTGCTGAATGCTGATGAGATATCCGGCCACTCCCGCTTGAAACACATCGATCGCCAACACGCAAATCCACGCCGCATTGGTCACGCCAAACATTACGGGCAGCGATTTCAATCCAAGCTGGCGATCGCCCTCCACGCTCTTAAAATCGTTGACAACTGCAATTCCCAATCCGGCTAGGCTGTAGAACAGCGTTAGAACTACGATCGTCCAGTTCAGATTGCCAAACAAAGCGTGACCCGTCCACCAAGGCAGCGCAATGTAGCTCGCACCCAGCGCATAGTTACCCAACCAGCCATTTTGCTTGAGCTTCAAAGGTGGGGCAGAATAGATGTAAGCGAGGAACGAACCGCCGATCGCCAGCGCCGTAATGGTCGGAAACGGATGGCCTGCCCAAGTATCGAGCGCAAAGGCGATCGCGATTCCGGCAATGAGCAACATCCAGATCTGGGTCATCACCTGCGGCACAGAAATCGCCCCAGACGGAATGGGGCGGTAGGGTTCGTTGATGGCGTCGAGGTCGCGATCGTAATAGTCGTTGAGCGTTTGTGTGTATCCGGTCAGCAAGGGGCCAGCCAGCAGCATCGCCGCCGCCGAAATCAAAACGTTCTCCAACGTCCAGGTATATCTGCCGCCCGAAGCCGCCCCGCATACGACGCCCCAAATCAGGGGAATCCAGGTAATCGGCTTCATCAGTTGCAGGCGAATCTTCCAAATTGAAGTTTCACCTGAATTTGCGCCTTTCATGCCCAAAAGCTGACGCGCTTTTCCCGTCCGGCTCGGCTCAACGGGTGCTTCGATCGAAGGAGGAGTTTCAGACATACGGCAGAAGGTAGGGTTTCATTTGTTCAGTCTGCCATAGAAGCTAAGGAGGAGGGCGAGCGAGCTTCAGCCAAACTGAATTGAAGCAAGATGTGAAAAACTCGGCCTGCTCAAGGTGAGCAGCATATTCTGGAAGGTTCACTCTTGAAGGTCGAAGCCTGTACCTTTAAGCCGCGCCAGCGAACAGGTTGGATACAGCAGGCTGCCAGCAACTTGTGCGATCGCTCGATCGAAATTTAATCGGAGCGGAGTTAAAATTCTGCCGATCGTCCTCTGGCTTCCGCTCAACGCTCGATCGCCTCTCGATACCCAGAGCGCTAAAATATTTGTGGCCTTCACAATTACCGGGAAAGCTGCTCGTGTTTTCTTCTTTGCTGGCTGACTTTCGCATTATCTTTGAGCGTGACCCTGCGGCTCGAAATTGGCTGGAGGTGTTGTTTTGCTATCCGGGGTTGCAAGCGCTGTTGCTGTATCGGGTGGCGCATCGGCTGCACCAGTGGAAGCTGCCGTTTGTGCCGCGCTTGATTTCGCATTTGGCTCGCTTTTTCACGGGCATCGAGATTCACCCCGGAGCGGCGATCGGGTCTGGCGTCTTTATCGATCACGGCATGGGCGTGGTGATTGGTGAAACGGCGATCGTCGGAGACTATGCGCTGATCTATCAAGGTGTGACCTTGGGCGGAACCGGAAAAGAATGCGGCAAACGCCATCCCACTTTGGGCGCAAACGTCGTCGTCGGGGCGGGTGCGAAAGTGCTAGGCAACATCAACGTCGGCAGCAATGTGCGGATTGGCGCGGGGTCGGTTGTTTTGCGCGACGTGCCGTCTGACTGTACCGTTGTGGGCGTTCCAGGTCGAATTGTGTATCGATCGGGTGAGCGCGTTGGGCCACTGGAGCATGGCAGCCTGCCGGACTCGGAAGCGCAGGTGATTCGGGCGTTGCTCGATCGCATCGAATCGCTAGAGCGACAGGTGCAGCAGCTTCAATCTTCTCAGCCGACTCTGCCTGTGATGGCCGCAGTGGAAGATTCGGCCAGTTGTGATTTGCGCGATCGCCTGATCGAAGAATTTCTGAATGGAGCGGGAATTTAGCGGTACGATCGCTACGCCCACTTTTTGCACAGCGTTTCAGTATGGCGACGATTTCCCTCAGCGACACGAATGCTCATCACGTCCTGACGATCGCGCCACCTGCTGATTTGGCGTTGCGTGGACGCATTCAAATTCCTGGAGACAAATCGATTTCGCATCGCGCCTTGATGTTGGGGGCACTGGCCGAAGGCGAAACTTCGATCGCCGGATTGCTGCTGGGTGAAGATCCGCGCAGCACCGCAGCTTGCTTTCGATCGATGGGCGCAACGATTTCAGACCTCAATTCCAACCGCGTTACGGTTCAAGGCATTGGCTTGGGCAATCTGCAAGAGCCGATCGACATTTTGGATGCCGGAAATTCAGGAACGACGATGCGCTTGATGCTGGGAATTTTAGCTTCTCATCGCGATCGCTTTTTCACCGTCACGGGCGACGCTTCGCTGCGATCACGCCCGATGAAGCGCGTGATCGATCCGCTGCGGCAGATGGGCGCAGAAATTTGGCATCGTCAAGGCGGATTTGCACCGATCGCCGTGCAGGGTCGATCGCTCAAGCCAATTACCTATCGTTCTCCGATCGCGTCGGCTCAGGTCAAGTCCTGCATTTTGCTGGCCGGACTGCTGACCCAAGGTGAAACGACGGTGATCGAGCCTGCTCTGTCTCGCGATCACAGTGAACGAATGCTGCAAGCGTTTGGCGCAATGCTCAAGGTTGACCCAGAGCGGTGTAGCGTCACAATAATTGGAGGTGGACGGCTCCAAGGTCAGGAAGTCATCGTTCCGGGCGATATCAGTTCGGCGGCATTTTGGCTGGTGGCCGGAGCGATCGTGCCGAGTTCTGACTTGACGATCGAAAATGTCGGCGTCAATCCGACGCGAACCGGAATTCTGGAAGCGCTTTCCCAGATGGAAGCGGACATCACGTTAGAAAACGAGCGAATCGTCGCGGGTGAACCTGTGGCCGATTTGCGGGTGCGATCGAGTCGGCTCAAGGCAGCAGCGATTTCGGGCGATCTAATTCCTCGATTGATCGATGAAATTCCGATTCTGGCGGTTGCCGCTGCGGTTGCAGACGGCACAACGACAATTCGCGATGCGGCAGAACTGCGAGTCAAGGAAAGCGATCGCTTAGCAGTCATAGCGGCACAGCTTCAGCAAATGGGCGTTTCCGTCAGCGAATATCCAGACGGACTCGATATTGTCGGCGGCGCAGCGTTGAAAGGC
This sequence comes from Microcoleus sp. FACHB-1515, assembly GCF_014696105.1. Lineage (GTDB taxonomy): Bacteria > Cyanobacteriota > Cyanobacteriia > Elainellales > Elainellaceae > JAAUTJ01. The sequence goes on along the minus strand of NZ_JACJPO010000020.1, from coordinate 278,376 downwards.
ACGGAAGTCGATAGCCATACCGATCACCGCATTGCAATGAGTTTGGCGATCGCTGCCCTCTGCGCTCAAGGCAAAACCACGATTCACCGTGCCGAAGCTGCCGCCATTTCTTACCCCAACTTCACCCCGACCCTACAGCAACTTTGCGAATAAGGTGGCAGCCAAGAAAACCAACGACAGGTGTTCGCTAACACAACCTTAACCAAAGGCCAATCTGCAAATTACCTGTTCTTCAGTTGAATGCTTTAGCCTGAAAGCCAGAACCTAGCGCACCCCTTCAACTTTATGCTGCAATCGATCGTGGCAACCTCGCCCCAGCCCGATTTGCGTCAGGCGCTCGAAGCGCTTTACAGCGGACGAAACCTTTATCCGTTTCGCAGTGGTCAAGCGATCGAACTGCTGCCAAACGAAATTTGGGTCGTCTGTCGCGGCGTTGTCCAGCTTGGCACGCTGTATGACAGCGGTGAAGAATCGCTTTTGGGCTTGGCCTGTCCGGGAATGCCGTTTGGTCTGCCGTTCTCGCTGATTCGTCCCTATCAAGCGTCGGCTCTGTCGGAAGTCGATTTGATGCGGCTGACGCTGGCCGAAGTTGAGCAGTCGCCCGCTCTGTCGCAAGGCTTGTTTCGCCAAATCGCTCGCCGCTTGCAGCAGGCCGAAACGATTTTGGCAATGGTGGGCTATCGGCGCGTCGAAGACCGCTTGCGGCATCTGCTGCTCTTACTTCAACAGGAAATTGGTCAGCCCACCGAGCGCGGCATTCGCCTCAGCGTGCGACTGACCCATCAGCAGCTTGCCAACGCGATCGGCACAACCCGCGTCACGGTCACTCGGCTGCTGAGCCAGTTGCGCGACGAGGGTTGGCTGGCGATCGATCCTCAGCGTCACTTGGTATTGCTCAACGCGACCGCATCCGGTGATGGACGGTCTTGAGCGATCGCAGGCGCATCAAGAATCACCGCTTCGTAATTGACGACGCCGCGAAGCTCGCTGCCGATGCTGCGGGCGGCCTGTCTGGATAAATCTAGCGATCGCGTACCGACATAGGGGCCGCGATCGTTAATTCGCACAATCACCGATTTTCCGGTTTCCAGATTGGTGACTTTGAGGAACGTATTGAATGGCAAGCTGGGATGCGCTGCCGTCAGTTCATTTTGATTGAAAATTTCGCCTGCTGCCGTTAGCCGTCCGTGAAAATACGGCCCATACCAAGAGGCAATGCCGCTCAGTTCGCCCTTGGACTGGTCAGATAAACCATAAAGCTGCATCTGCGCTTCCACCAAGCTCAACGGCTCAGCGTTTAGGGCGAGCCGAAGCTGATTGAGCCAGTCGATCGCAATCAGTTCGCGGTTGCGCCGGAGTGCTTTACTCAGACGAGGATCGATCGAAACCAGCACAGTGTCATCGACCAGAATCGCAGGCATATCATTCACAAACTGAAGCTGAAGGCGATCTGCCGATCGATCAGCTTTAAGCCACTGCCGCAGTCGATTTGCCATCGCGTCTGCCTGCGCTGGATTGGAAAATTCAGCCACGACGCGATCGCGCAGACAAACCTGAAAAATTTTGCCCTTTGACGGCTGCTTCTGACTCGATTGAAGGCAGTCATCCGCATCTTCTCCGGTTTGAAAGCGCGTTGCTCGCTGCACCGAAGTTAGATTGGGCGGCGCGATTGGTGCGCTGATGCGGTCGGGCTGGCGCTGCCACAGCGAAACGGCAAGCGGAATAACGCTGTTGGGCACGATGGCGAGGGCAGGACGAATTTTTGTTGCGGCTTGGGGCGTGCGCCTGGTCAACGCGGCGATCGACTGTAGCGACCGGACTGGCTTGGTAATTGAGGCTTGGAGCGATCGCACGGGTGGAAATGTTTTCACAAAAAAGCTTCCAGACCCGTAATCTGAAAGCTTTGGGAAGCTGGTTTGTGAAAAGAAACAGGTAATAAATGCAGCCGAAAAAAGTCCAAATAAATTCATGGACGGGTAAAAATCCAATGTAGAGTGCACGAAATTCAGTCAACGATCACTGACGATACTGAGGTTTTTCAACCTTCAAATCTATCTGGTGGTAGAAAAATGGTTGGTTGATCCCCTGCAACGACAAACAGCACTAACCCGACAAACTGGGCGATCCCAGCAGTCGGCTTTCCTAATTTGTATTAGCTTTTGCCTCTTGGAGTAACGATCGCTGCCTTGATTAACCCAGTGCATTGTGTGAAATTTTTCTTCACAATACGACGTGAACTGAACAAAATTTCTGTAAAAAGCAGACGATTTGTTCAGTGCTGGAAAGCAAGCAAACTATTAAGAAAATTCGTAATTCTTGCGCTTGAATTGCACGGCGGCGATCGCTTCATCAGGTGCTTGAATTTCAACTAAAGCTGGAATTTTTGCTAAGAATTTACTGCTGCGATCGATTGGCGGCTGCATCGTTGACGGCACAGCAGAACGGCGATTATCCGCTGGCAATCAGGCAGCAGGTATCCCCTTAAGCGGCAAAACGAGTGATGGACACAACTGGACTCGAACCAGTGACCCCTACGATGTCAACGTAGTGCTCTAACCAACTGAGCTATGCGTCCTTGCAGTAAACGATAATAGCACAGTCGATCGCTAAACTGCAAATTTTTTACTGACCGTTTGAAATCGCCAAATCCACCACGATCGGCAGGTGGTCAGAACCGACTGGCGCTCCGGTGTGCATGTCGATCGTGCGGAGATTTTGGCTGATCAGGCAGTGGTCGATCGGAATTGCCAGCAGCGGCGCGAGCCAAGCGGGAAACGGCGAAACCGGACTGGGTGTTGTCCAAGTGGGCAAAATACCAAAGCCTTTGCGCGAGTTGTGCAGGCCAAGCTTGGCGGTGAGCATCTGCAAGTAGGGCGACCACATTGTTGCGTTGAAATCGCCAACCACAATCAGCGAATTGGAGCGATCGATCTGCTCGCTCATTCCGGCAAACTGGCGATTGCGGCGATGAAAGAGGGCAGGGCGGACGGGAACCAGCGGATGCACGGCAACGAGCGAAACGGGATGCTGATCGATCGTCAACTGCGTCATAATGCTGGGCGTACTGTCCCGACGAAAGCGCACGATTTGGGAATTTTCCAGCGGCGATCGACTCAAAATCGCAATGCCCGCGCTCGCCTCTTCAGACAGCCCAAACCAGTAGGGATATTGGCGGTGCAAAGGTGCGAGCGGTTTGCCCCAGGTGTCGTTCACTTCCATCAAAACAACTACATCCGGCTGTTCTTGCTGCACCAGGTTGAGTAATCTCGAATAGTCGAAATTATTGACGTTCAAGTTCGAGGCCAGTACGCGCAGCAATGCGGTGTTGGCAGTGGGCAGATGGGGCAGATACCAAGGCAAAATTTGCTGTGCCAGCAGCGAAATACAGAGCAGACTAATCAAAATTAGCCAGCGTTGCCGAGTCAGCAGCAGCAGACCCAGCAGCACCAGCGAAAATCCGAAATACTGAAGCTGAAAGTGCGACGCTAGCTCCAGCAGCATCGGCCAGCCATAGCGCGTACTGACGATCGCCACCAGCGTACTTCCGACAATTCCTCCAAAGCAAAGCAAGGCCAGCAGCTTAACGGCCAGTTGGTTTTGGAATTTCGATCGCGGCATGACGCAGTAGACAGGACGACGCACGGAAATACAAGCGCTGAACGCAAAATTCCCGATCGCCATCTACACATATCGCGTTAGCTGCACACGGTAGCGGTCTTTTTTCGTCACAGCCACTTCGCCAATTTCCAGCCGTCCCTTGCCGCGAATTGCCACCAAATCGCCGGACTTGAGCGCGTGACTGGGCTGCGTGGTTTCCTTCCAGTTGACGCGCACATCGCCTGCGCTGATCAGGTCGGCCATTTTGCTGCGCGACATGCCAAATCCGGCTGAGGCAACTGCATCCAGCCGCATCGAAGCTTCCACTGTCGTCATTTCTTTTTTCTTCGGTTCGCGAATTTTCAGTTCGCTAAAGTCAATGCGGCGCGTTTTGACGGGAACCGATCGCACCTGCGTCAAGCTCATTTCCAGAAATTCCACCAGTTCCGGCACGACGATCGCCTGTGCCCCGCGTTCACCCAGGACGAGAATATCGCCTACCTTTTCGCGAACGATGCCCGTTCCCAGCAGCGCCCCCAGAAAATCGCGATGCGTCGCCGGATCGAACAGAAAGTTTCCGGCAATGTCGATCGCCGCCAAAGCCACCTGAGATGCATCCAGCGGAATTTCCGAGCGAGCGATCGCCACGCGCTGACGTTCGGCCTGCGGGTAGCCGCCCCACGCCAAAATTTCTACGTCCGTTAGGCGGGCAAACATCCGCTGCACGTCGGCCAGTTCCGGCGGCGAGAGAAAATCGGTGCATTCCACTTCCCAAGTTTTAAGGGCGCGATCGGCCTGATCAACAACTCGCGCTGCGCTGTCTCGGTCTTCGACGCCCTGAAGTAAGTCTTCTCTCGGCAGCATTCTTTCAGTTGCTCAATATCACAGAGCCTTTATTGTATCGATTGTATTCATTTGACGATCGCTGATGGCCTCAAGCAGCCCTAAATTACGCTCAGCTACTCCTCAAACGACGCTAAAAACTTACGAAGTAGCTGAGTGAGAACTTCACGTTCCGACGCTTCTAAACCGTTGAGGATTCGCTGTTCATTGATCACATGTGCTTCAACCGCTTTTTCGACCACGCTAAAGCCTTTCTCAGTTAGCTGAATTTGCGTTCCCCGACGATCGCTTCGATCGGGAATTCGCCGAACGAGTTCAGCTTGCTCTAAGCGATCGATCCGATGCGTCATCGTGCCGGATGAAACCATGAGGGTATTAAACAATTCGGTGGGTGAAAGCTGGTACGGCTGACCAGAACGACGCAGCGTTGCTAGCGCGTCAAACTCGCCAACAGTTAAGCCAAAATCTGAAAATGTTGTTTGGATGGCGTGTTCTAGATGTTTGGCTAATCGAGTCACCCGTCCAATAATCCCCATTGGGGAAACGTCTAGGTCAGGGCGTTCTCGCTGCCACTGCGCCAAAATCTGATCGACGCGATCGAACTCCATCGTGCAGCTTCCTCAGCTAAGTCTCTTGACATTAAATATCTTGACATCAAAACAGGTGCTACAATCTCGACATCAAGTATCTTAACTTCAAGATAAATCGAGAGGCTTCCAGCATGAATGGTCGGACAATTTACCTCCTCGCAGCCCTTGCTGGCGGTACTTTCATTCCAATACAGGTCGCCCTGAACACACTGCTGCGGCGTTATGTGGGCGAACCGATGCAGGTTACGTTTGTTTCGTATCTTGCAGGGACGTTGACCTCGCTCCTGATTTGCTTTTTTGCACAGTATCCACTTCCCACTTCGACGGCGTTGACTCAAACTTCTTGGTGGATGTGGACGGGTGGATGCTTGGGCACGCTCTACGTTTGGGCAACCATTGTGGCAACGCTAAGAATCGGAGCGACCCTAACGCTAGCGCTCACGTTTGCAGGACAGATGCTCGCAGCGCTATTTCTCGATCACTATGGCGCGATCGGGCTGGCAAAATATCCGGCCAGTCCAGCCCGAATTGCAGGAGTCGTCATTGTGTTCATTGGCGTTTCACTTGTGGCTTACGCCAAGCGGTAAACATCAGCGGCAGAAAGAGGCTGAGGCAGCGATCCGCAACCCACACCGCTTTGAGCGCAATATCCCTACTGCTAACCCCACACCAAGCCTGTTAGGATCAAGATATAGAGTAAGTATTTTGACCTGATCTCATCATGGCGCTAGACAACTTACGCGACCTCTATCAGCAGGTCATTTTGGAACGCTACAAGAAGCCGCGCAATCGCGGTACAACCACGCCCGTCGATCGCTACCAAAAAGGCCACAATCCCTCGTGTGGAGATACGATCGAACTGACGCTGCATCTGGACGAAACGGGCGATCGAATCGAGGATGTTCGGTTTGAGGGGGAAGGCTGTGCGATCGCGATGGCTTCTGCCGACCTGATGGCCGATGCTCTGCGCGGCAAAACGACCGAAGAAGCTTTGGCAATGGTGCAGCGCTTCCAAAGCATGATGAAAGGCGAAGCCGAATTTCCCAACGAACTCCGCAAGCTCAACGTCATGCAGGGCGTCGCGCAATTTCCCGTCCGCATCAAGTGCGCTAATCTGTCATGGCACACGGTTAAAGCGGCTTTAGAGCAATCGACCGCACAGCCCGCAGTTGTCAGCAACGAATAGCTGGCGATCGAATGTCGGCGAGTCGATCGCGACTTTTTGACATCCGCTTCTTGATCTTTGAACTCAAAACTATGATCACTCCCGCAGAATTTCTCATCTATGCACAATGGGCAGGCATTGCCACAGCCGTTTTTGCCGCGATCGCCGTTCTCAGCTTCCTCTTCAAGTGGGGCATTCGCTTTCAGATGATTGGCGTCACAGGCTTCACGGCGGTCTTGGCGTTCGGCCTGTTTGCCTTGGGGCTAGAGCCGTTTACGCGCACGGTAATCCCCGGTGCGGTGCGCTATTCGACCGTGTATGACGGCGGTGGTTCGCAAGTGGTGATTGTGGTGCCGGAAACGATCACTGAGACAGAACTGGAAGCGACGCTGAAGCAGGCGGCGAGTAATTTCTTTTCGCTCGGACGCTTGGGACAAGGTGAGCCGCAAATGACGATTCGCGCTCGGACGGTTCTGCATCCGGAACCGGGCGTGTCGCAGCCGCTCGTGCTGGGGCAGATTAAGCGATCGCTCGCTTCGCGCACCGACGATCAAATGGAAATTGAAATTTATCGCGATCGCCTCGCCCAGCTACCCGCTGCCGATGTGCCCTCAGATGTCAGGCAACAGTGACTTTGTTAAGTACGCTACAGATTAGATCGTGTAAATTAATAATCTATCGCAAGGGAATTTGAGGTTTGCTTGGCTTATGACCCAGACTGCTGAATCGGTGCTGTCGCTGATGGTGGCTCCCGCTTGTGTGGTGCGCGGCGGAGGTGCGATCGCTCAGTCAGGAATGTTGCTTGCCCGACTTGGTGGGCGGCCTTTGGTGATTGGTGGGGATCGATCGCTCACCGCCATTCAACCGCATCTCCAGCTTGTCCTTGAAGCGCACAATCTGACCTGGACGCAGGCAAGCTACGGGGCAGACTGTAGTGAATCTTCGCTGGCAAAATTGCGGCAGGCAGTCGCCAATCATCAAGCAGACTTGATCATCGGTGTGGGAGGCGGCAAAGCGATCGACGCTGCGAAGCTGATCGCCCATCAGTGCAATCTACGAATTGCCACAATTCCCACGTCGGGCGCAACCTGTGCGGCCTGGACAGCTTTGTCAAACGTCTATTCAGAGGAAGGCGCGTTTTCCTATGATGTGGCGCTCGATCGCGCTCCTGACCTGCTGATTCTCGACTATGACGTGATTCAAACCGCGAGTCAGCGCACGCTCGTAGCCGGAATTGGCGATGCGCTGGCGAAGTGGTATGAAGCTTCGGTGAGCAGTGGACAGAGCGATCGCACCCTCATCATCGCCGCCGTCCAGCAGGCCAGAGTTTTGCGCGATCTCCTCTTCCAAAAATCTGCCGCTGCCCTCGCCGATCCGGGCGGAACACAGTGGCGCGAAGTTGTGGATGCCACCGTGCTGCTGGCGGGCGCGATCGGCGGATTGGGCGGAGCGCAGTGCCGAACCGTCGCAGCTCACGCGGTTCACAACGGCCTGACTCACTTGTTGCAAAGTCACGGCACATTGCACGGCGAAAAAGTCGCTTACGGCATTTTGGTTCAGCTACGGCTGGAAGAACTGGTGCAGAACAATCGACTGGCGGCAACCGCTCGCCAGCAGCTACTCAAGTTTTATGCCGAAATTGGCTTGCCGCAGAGCTTGGCGGATTTGGGTTTGGCAAATATGACGATCGCTGACCTCCAACATGCTGCTGAAGTTGCCTGCTCGATCGGCTCCGACATTCACCGCCTGCCGTTTGCCGTGACGCCCGCCCAACTGATGGCCGCAATGGTTTCGACCACTGCGCCGACCGACAGCATGATCTCTAGCGTTGAGGTGACGGCATGAGCTTGGATTGGATTACGCCCGCCGATCGCCTCCGCGCCCTGCCGCCCTACGTTTTTGCCCGATTGGATGAACTCAAAGCCCGCGCCCGTGAACAAGGCTTAGACCTGATCGATTTGGGCATGGGAAATCCCGATGGCGCAACGCCTCAGCCCGTTGTGGATGCGGCGATCGCGGCTCTGCAAAATCCCGCCAATCATGGCTACCCGCCGTTTGAGGGAACCGCGAGCTTCCGGCGATCGATTACCCAGTGGTATCACCGTCGCTATGGTGTCGAACTTGATCCAGAGGGCGAAGCGTTGCCGCTGCTGGGATCAAAGGAAGGACTGGCGCATTTGGCGATCGCCTACATCAATCCGGGCGATCTGGTTCTCGTGCCGAGTCCCGCCTATCCCGCCCATTTTCGCGGCCCCTTGATTGCAGGTGGCGAAATTTATCCCTTGGTGCTGAAGGCAGAACAAGACTGGCTGATTGACTTGGGAGCGATTCCCGATGCAGTGGCCGATCGCGCCAAAATCATGTACTTCAACTATCCGAGCAACCCGACAGCGGCCACTGCTCCGCGTGAATTTTTCGAGGATGTGGTTGCCTTTGCTCGCAAGCACGAAATTCTGCTGGTTCACGACCAGGCGTATGCGGAACTCGCCTTTGATGGCTACCAGCCGACGAGTTTGCTGGAAATTGAGGGCGCAAAAGAGATCGGCGTGGAGTTTCACACGATGTCGAAAACCTACAACATGGCAGGCTGGCGCGTCGGCTTTGTCGTCGGCAATCGCCACGTGATTCAGGGCTTGCGGACGCTGAAAACCAACATGGACTACGGCATTTTTGCCGCCTTGCAATCGGCAGCGGAAACGGCTTTGCAGCTTCCTGATGTCTATTTGCATGAAGTGCAAGCTCGCTATCGGACGCGCCGCGACTTTTTGATTCAGGGGTTGGGCGAGTTGGGCTGGTCTGTGCCCAAAACGAAAGCAACGATGTATCTTTGGGTTCCCTGTCCGCCCGGAATGACCTCGACCGATTTTGCGCTTTCGGTTTTGCAGCAAACCGGAGTGGTGGTCACCCCCGGAAATGCCTTTGGCGCGGGCGGCGAAGGCTACGTCCGCATCAGCCTGATTGCGGAACTCGATCGCCTCCAAACCGCGCTCGATCGACTGCGCCAAGCGAACATCCGCTTTCAGCCGGAAGCGATCGCCGGAAAGTGAAGCGAGCCATCTAGCCGAGTGTTGACTTGCGGTCGGGCAGGTCGCCGTTGGGCGGCTCTTTCACCGGATCTTTCAGCAAAATGCGGCGAATTGTTTCGGCGTGCTGCTTGAGTTCATTCGCATCTTCTTCATACCGAGCCACCATGCGGTTTTGCTGCCGATCGCGAGCGCGATCGGCCATCCGCATCGTCAAAGCTGCTCGCTCTTCTAGTGACTTGAGCGCGACCCACAGCGCTTCCTCGATCGCTTCATTCTGTTCGGCCAGCAGGCTATCTTCCGACCAAGCATGACCAATGCGGCAGCGGAAGCGCAGAAACTGCCCTTCATTCATTTCCCACAGCGCCCCGCCACAAGACGGACAGCCAAACCCCGAAGGTTTACCCGGACGATCGCCGTTGGCTTTTTCGCTCGCGTCCATATCAATCTCCACCGTGTCTGATTCAAATTCAACTGTTCTTGGAACCGATCCGTTTGGCTCGTCGGGAACAGGTTCATGGGCAAGCTGCACCAGCGCATCGGGAATTTCTGACAGCGGCAAAATGCGATCGACCTCCACGCGATTGATCGCATTTTGCGGCATTCCAGCAAACAGCGCATCGTCGGGCGACTGCACGATCGCCTTGCCGCCGCTGTGTTTGACAACCAGCAATCCGGCACTGCCATCATCCAGCGTGCCCGACAAAATTACGCCGACGACTCGTCGCCCATATGCTCGAGCCGCCGTGCGAAACAGCGGGTCGATCGCAGGGCGATGTCCGTTTTCTCTTGGCCCCTGCACCAGCCGCACATAGCCGCGCTTGAGCAGCAAATGATAGTTGGGCGGCGCAATGTAGATTTTGCCCGGTTCGATCGCATCGCCGTCTTGGGGATGAAAGGCTTTGAGGTTGCCAGCCCGTTCAAGAATGCGGGGCATCGCGCTGGTTCCCGTTGTGGGCACATGCAGCACGACAAAAATCGCTGCCGGAATATCCGCAGGCAACCCTTTTGCCAGTTGCGTCAACGCCTCCACACCGCCGACCGAAGCTCCTACAACGATGATGTCGTGACCAGACATGAATTTCTCCTTACAGCGGGATCGGCACTTGCTGCCGCTTGAACCTATCGCAGAACCGAAGGCAGCGGAGCAGATTCCGCCTCAACCGCCTTCACGCAGCGCGGCAGCTTGACCGTGAAGGTTGAGCCGTTGCCCAGTTCGCTCGTGAGAGACAGCTTGCCCTGCATGATCTGCACCAGCGATCGCGTCACAGCTAGCCCCATTCCCGTACCTGAATGTCGGCGGTTGATGGCCTGATCGCCTTGCTGAAATGCTGTAAAAATCTGCTCCCGATACTGCGGCTCAATGCCAATTCCGGTATCTTGCACGCTCAGCACCAGTTCATCATCACCTGCCTGCCGCAAGCGAACCGTCACGCCGCCGCGATCGGTAAACTTGACAGCGTTGATAATCAGGTTGACCAAAATTTGCCGAAGGCGGGTGCTGTCGTTGATGGCGATCGGATTGTCCAGATCAATGTGTACATCGAGAAATAGCTGCTTTTGGTCGGCCATGCCGCGCAGTTCTGCGGCTGTCGTCTGCACCAGTTCCACCACGTTCACCGCTTCTAGATGCAGCCGCAAACTGCCCGTTTCCATCTGCGACAGGTCGAGCATATCGCTGATCATCGCCAGCAGATGCAGCCCGTTTCGATGAATGCGATCGATCATGTCGGCAGGTGTTCCCATTTGAAGCTGCCGCATCAGCAGACGCGAAAAGCCGATGATGGCGTTGAGCGGCGTGCGGAACTCGTGCGACATAACGGTGAGAAACTGTGCCTTGAGCTTGTTGGCTTCTTGCAGCCGCAAATTTTCAAGCTGAATGCGTTGCAGTTGCGCTTCGGCCTGCTTGCGAGCTTGAATGTCGCGCAAAATCCACCGCAGCGTGTGCGCTGTTTCTGTGGATGAGTCGGTGCTGACCGAGATTGCAACGGTAATCGGCTGCTGCTGGCGCGGCTGCAACTGCATTTCCCACTCTTGGACGCGATCGATCTCGCCCAGCTTCAAACGATTGAGCCGATGGCGAAACGTCAAGCGATCGGATTCGCTAATATAAACCGACAGCGGCTTGCCGACCAAAAATCGCTTGTCAACGCCCAGCAGCTTCGCCGCCATTTGATTGACTTCTTGAATCGTGCCATCTGCACTGGTGACAACGTAGCCATCTGGCGCAAACTCAAACAGTTCGGCATAGCGCGATCGCTCTGCTTCGATTTGTCTTCGCGCTTGGTCGAGTTCTTCATTCTGTTGCTGAAGCTCTTCAAGTGCCGCGTTCAATTCTTCCGTAGCGGTGCGTAACTCTTCAAACGAATCGGCTAGCAGCTCTGCCGATCGCAAATCGGGCGATTGCCCTTGATGAAACAGGCGATCGGCATATTCATAAACTTCCTGAATTTGCTGCTCAAACTGTTCAATGTTCATTACAGCGACTGACAGATGTTCAAGGCAGTGACGCGAAAGCGACCAATCGCCTCGATCGGCTGTGTGGCAATCCACGCACTCTGGCTGGAGTTGAACACGAACCGTCAGCAAGACGACTATCAAAATTGCCCTCGTTCTGATGGCAGCGCGTGGCTCAGAGGAGAGGGAAGTGGATTCTTGTCCTGACGATCATCTTAGTAGCAGTTGCAGTGTGCGATCGCCTTCTAAAGGTAGAGAGGCGATCGATTTTGTAAAAGTTGCTTCGGCATTTACTTATTCATTTTCTAAAAAAAACTTAGCACTAACAAGTTAGCAGGCTAAACAGTCCTCAAATTCTTCAGACTGAAAGTAATTCGAGGACTGTTGATTTTGTGCTGTCTGCTTCAAATTAAACCGAATTTCAAGGAGAAAACACGATCGCAAAAGCCGCTTCTGGTTCGATCCGCCGCAACACACTCAAATAGCCGTCGGCATTGCTGCGGTGATGAAAACGAGCGATCGTAATCCGCTGCATGTTGGGCAGCAACCGCACAATGCACCAAGGATAAAGACTTGATTTGCGCTGGAAGCTTGATACCATAGAGCAATCCTTCCCGCTTTTTGCGGGGGTTGAGGAACAGCGATCGATCTCTCGTTTTCCAGGCAAGGCGATCGATCGCTTTTGATGTCATTCATACTACGGGACTCGCCTGAGTCTTGTCAACACTTTCGATGGGGCTAATTCGGCTACGAATTCTTGAGCTTGCAGAAGAACGCGGCTGGACGCAGAAAGAAGTTGCTGTACGAGCAGGACTTCCCTACAGCACCGTCAAGAATTACGTTCAGCGTGGTGCAATGTCAACGACAGATTACACCGCAATTCTCAAGATTGCTCGTGCGTTTGATGTGGCGATCGAGGATCTTGTTGAAGTCCTAGAAGAATAGAACAAACGCTTTGGGATGTGTTTGAAGACCGTCAGGTGATTAGATTGCTTGGCGGGGATCCCCCTAAATCCCCCTTGAAAAGGGGGACTTTGAGAAGTGGTTTGGCCCCCTCCTTTTTAAGGAGGGCGGGGGAGGATCAATGGCTGTTAAAATGCACCAAGTCGATACGTTCTATCAAAAGCTGATTGAACTGGGAGCAACGATTCTCGATGCACCTGCCGAATACAGCTATTCACCGGGATATTACGCCGTGTTTTTTGCTGACCCGGACGGCATCAAGCTGGAACTTGTTCACATGCCAGACATTGCTTAACGTGGCTTAATGTGCTGATAGTTTCGCGGCAGTTCTTAAGATTTGTCCCGCCAAAATTGCTGCTCCAAATCCGTTGTCAATGTTGACCACGCCAACTCCTGCCGCGCAAGAATTCAGCATCGTCAACAGCGGCGCGAGTCCTTGAAAGCTTGCGCCATAGCCGACGCTGGTGGGAACGGCGACGATCGGACAGTCCGCCAAGCCTGCAACGACGCTGGGCAGTGCGCCTTCCATTCCGGCCACCACGATTAGCACGTCTGCCGACTGAACGAGATGGCGATGATTCAGCAAACGATGGATTCCAGCAACGCCCACATCCCACAGGCGGCGGACAGGAAAGCCGCAGAGTTCCGCTGTCACGGCGGCTTCTTCAGCAACGGGCAGATCTGCCGTACCTGCCGAAAGCAAGGTGATTGTGCCGATCGGCTGCGGCGGAATTGGCTCAGAGACGATCGCACAAATTCGCGCCATTTCGTAATAGCGCAGGTAGGGAATACGCTGCTGTAGCTGTTCATAAACATCGGGCGTAATTCGCGTTGCCATCACAACGGGCTGTTGCTGCTGCATCGTTTGGAAAATCTTGACCAGATGTTCGATCGATTTGCCTTCGCCCCAAATCACTTCTGGAAATCCGGTTCGCAGCGATCGATGGTGATCCAGCTTGGCAAAATCGCCAACAGGTTCATAGTCAAAATATTTCAGCTTTTCAAAAGCAGTATTCGGGCTAACTTGCCCTTGTGCGACGGCATCAAGCAGCGATCGCAAAGCATCAGGTTGTGTCATCACTCAATCATTAACTACTCATCTTCTACTCTAAGCGTTTGCACATTCCATAAGCCCCAACTTGGCAAGCCAGAGTATTTTTCGCCTTGGACGCGATCGCGCACGGCCATCAGCGCAATTTCGTGAACGAGGTGGATCACAGGCAATTGTTCCTGAACAATTTGCTGAAATCGATCGTAGATTTCTTTGCGTTTGGCTTCGTCAAATTCGCGTGCGCCTGCGATGAAGAGGCGATCGATCTCGCGTTCCCAATCGGACACTTGGCGGCCTTCTAGTGGAGCTTGTCCGGCCAAAGAAGCGCGATTAAATGAATGCGAACTGCCGTTACTTGTCCACAAATTTGCGGCCTCATGCGGTTCCAGTCCACCTGTGAAACCAATCAGATGCGCTTCCCAATCGCGCGTGTCATCAATTTTGCTAATTAAAGTATTGAAGTTAATCGGTGAGAAGTCTACCTGAATACCTATTTTGCTTAAGTCAACTTTAATTTGAGAACCGATCGCTTCCCGAATTCGATTGCCCGCATTCGTAATCAAACTAAACTGAACGCGATTGCCGTCTGAGTCGAATAGCTGTCCGCTAGAGTTGTATTTGAAGCCGACGGACTGCAATAATTCTTTTGCTTTTTCAACATTGTAATCGTAAACTTTCAGGCCATCTTCCGGCTTCAGATAAAACGGACTTTGCACGGAGATGGGCGAGTTTTGAGTTTCGCTGATGCCGCGATAGATGTTGTTGATCATGCGGGGACGATCGATCGCATACGCTACCGCTTGCCGAAATTCTTTGGTGTTAAACCAGCGCGATTTAATTGGGTCTACAAGCGGCTGACCGTTTTTCTTGCCTGTGTTGAGATTAAAGGTGAGATAGGTTGTCCCCGACCAAGGGCCACCGTTGAGAATGGTGAATCGGCCTCGTTTCTCTTCGCGCTTAAGCAGAGAAAAATATTCGGGGCGCAGGGGACGAACATCGCCCATTGCATCCAGTTCACCCGATCGAAATCGCAAGAGTTGCGCGTCAGTGGATTCCATCAGTTGCCAAACGACTCGATCGATATACGGCAGTTGATTTCCTTGTTCGTCTTTTTCCCAGTAGTACGGATTGCGCCGAAAAATAATTCGTTCTCCCGGCACATAGCGCTCCATCACATAGGGGCCATTTGTAATAATTTTGCTGGGATCGGTTCCGGTGTTCCAAGCGGCAATAAACTGGGGATTTCCGTTTGCGTCAAGCTGCTTAACCGAGTCTTCTAAAATGTGTTTTGGCAAGATGTGAACACCTGACCACTGGGCAGAAGTCGCTCGCAAAATCGGAGAGAACGGTTCAGGTAAAAGAAATTCGACGCGGCGGTTGTCTAGCTTACGAATTGTTGGCAAGATTCCTTTTTCACCAATCCGAAAGCCGTCTTTTGAAGTCGATGGAATCTTCTCATTAAAGACAACATCGCGATAGGTAAAAACTACATCATCGGCAGTGAGTGGCTGTCCGTCTGACCAGCGCAGATCAGGCCGCAAGGTGAACTGAATTTTTCGTTTATCTGGTGCAATTTGCCAGGATTCAGCCAAGGCGGGCAGAACTTCTCCGGTTGTGCCGTCTTCGATCGTCAGGCCGCGAAAGGTAAACATGAAGATCGAGGGAAATTCGCCGTTCATCGCCGGATTGAATGTGCCCGGATCTTGCAGCGAACTGAGGACAATTTGCGAACCCGAAAAGGCGGGAGCCGAAGCGGTTTGAGAATTGGAGCGTCCCCAAAGCAATGTAAAGATTAGTCCCAGTGCAATCAGTCCCAACAGCCAGCCACGACGCTTCACGGCAACTCTCCAGCGCAGAGCAATTTTGACACTGTAGCGCTAGGGAGATGCGGTGGCAGTATCAAGTGAGCGCGATCGCACTTTACAAATTATGAAGCTACAGAATTTCTTCATATTTTTCAAAAAATTGCTCTAACCTAAGAAATAGAAACACTCGAAAAGAATCTATCGGACGGCGGTTTCCAGCGTTTGTATCGATACATGAAGTACGCTTGCAATCCTTGCCGACAGCCGATATACTTTCGACGGTTTCTGCATTTTGTAACTACGACTACATCGACGCTTTAAGAGAGGAGGTAAGGAGGTTGGCAAGGAGACGTAAGCGTAAAAGCCGTCGTCGGCAGGAAGGTCGCCGGATTTTGGAATCGGTTCCTCAGTACAGCATTGAAAGCGGTGAAGATAAACCTGTCACTGCTGCCCGCAAGTTCATCGCCGCAGAAGGAATTTTGCCTCCCGCTTTGCTGCTGGTGAAGCGAAACGAGCATACCACAGATCGGTACTTCTGGGCGGAAAAGGGGCTGTTTGGCGCTCAGTATGTGGAAGAGAATCACTTCCTCTTCCCCAGTCTGCGTACGAACGAAGATGAAGCCGAAGCGCTGCCTGTCGCAGTCGGCAATTCTTAAGTTTTCGATCGAAATCGATTTGCGATCGATGCTAAAGGCTCAATTTCAGTCGGCTTTCAGCATTCCTGGCAAAAGTGACGAGCTTGACTTTTAGCAATTGAGCGCTACAAATTCAATGTCGAGCAAAGCGGAATGAAGCTTCGTTCCGCTTTGTTTTTTGCTGATGTAGATGCGATACCGTTCCGCCAGCGAAAGCGATAACCGTTCCGCAAGCTAAAGCGATACCGTTCCGCAAGCTAAAGCGATCGCCACTGCAAAAGCCAAAGTATGCTTAAAGCAATTCGTTTTTGAGCATCTAAGCAATGAGCCAGCGAGCATTGTTGTACGTGAATCAGCGAGCTAGACAGGGAAAACAGCAGCTTGGTGAAGCCGTCTCGCGACTCGAAACGCTCGGCCTGGAAGTTTTACTGGTTTCAGCAAAAAGTGGAGAGCAGCTTGGTGAAGCGATCGAACGGCATCGATCGCACATTGATCTGGTGATTATTGGCGGCGGCGATGGCACGCTCAATGCCGCTGTTGACAGTTTGGTGAAGCATCATCTGCCGCTGGGAATTTTGCCACTGGGCACGGCAAACGATTTGGCTCGCACGCTCAATCTGCCGACATCGATTTCCGAAGCGTGTCAGGTGATTGCGAGGGGCAAGCAGCGATCGATCGATTTGGGCTGGGTGAACGGCAAGTATTTTTTCAATGTTGCCAGCTTGGGATTGAGCGTCAAAATTACCAAGCGGCTCACCAAGCAGGTGAAGCAACGCTGGGGCGTGTTTGCCTACGCGATCGCTGCCACCCAAGCGATTCGGCAGACGCATCCGTTTGCCGCCCAAATTCAAATTGACGGGCGAGAAACTCCAGTGCGGACGGTGCAAATTGCGATCGGCAATGGGCGCTACTACGGGGGCGGTTTGGCAGTTGCGGCAGATGCGGCGATCGACGATCAGCGGCTTGATCTCTACAGTCTCGAAATCAAAAACTGGTGGCAAATGCTGCGAATTTTGCCGAAAATGCGGCAAGGGGAACATACGAATTTTCCCTGGGTGCGCCAGCTACACGGACGCGAAATCACCATCCAAACTCGCGATCGCCAGCAGATCAACACCGATGGCGAACTGACAGCCTACACGCCTGCCACCTTTCGCGTCATTCCCAACGCGATCTCTGTGTTTGTGCCAGAATCGCCTTGAAGCCAGCGGCTCGATTGTGGCTGCGATTGCGATCGGTTCAACTTCCAACGGTCGCGTTTACAAAAATTGCCATGAAGTAACCTAGATTTTTTGCTTTAGCAGCTATACTGGGCTGCTAAATTTACTGCAAAAAAAGGTATTCTATGTGTTCACTGTTTCGATTGTGGTGCGAGGAGATGAAATCAACTTGGAAAAAAGTTAGAGCTTTGTGTAATTTACAGCGAGCAATTGGGTAAGCTTACTAGCGATTTCTTTTTGATAAGCGACCCGCTTCTGATGTGAACAAATTAATACTGTTTTTATCTGACAAGCGAAATGCAGCATTCGTGCAGCGATCGTCCTAGCATCCAGCTTGCGCTCAACTGAGGTTGCGATCGCCCCCACTCTTCTCTTCCTCAGTTCTACATCGAAACGATTGCGCTGAATCTCTGTAGAATCATCAGCGTACAGTTGTCGCTGCAATCTTCAACATGTCTAAAGGCATCTTCCATCGAATTTTGCTTTTAAACAAAACTTGATTTTTTGTTCGTTAAATCTCCAGTCCTGATCGAGGGTAAATGACATGGCAACGATTCGAGGCACGAACGGCAACAACCGACTGAGAGGAACAAACAGTCGAGATAGCATCTTCGGTCTGGGCGGTAACGATGTCCTACTTGGCTTGAATGCTGACGACCTGCTAGATGGTGGTAGTGGCAACGACACGCTTGAGGGTGGTGCGGGCAACGATACCCTAGAAGGCGGCGGCGGCAGCGACACGCTCGATGGTGGTGCGGGCAACGATCGAATGGAAGGCGGTGGCGGCAACGATGTCTACGTGGTCGACAGCGCAGGCGATCGCGTGATTGAGCGGGGCGGACAGGGCACCGATACTGTTCAAGCGTCAATCAGCTTCAACCTGGGAGCCAACGTTGAAAACCTGACGCTGACGGGCAATCGCAACCTCAACGGCACAGGCAACAACCTCAACAACGTCATTAACGGCAACAGCGGCAACAACACACTGGAGGGCGGCGGCGGCAGCGATACGCTCAATGGCGGCGGTGGAGAAGACACGCTGCTTGGCGGCGACGGCAACGACCAGCTTAACGGCGGCGCGGGCGACGATTCGCTTGACGGTGGGGCAGGTGTTGATGCGCTGGTGGGTGGCGTAGGTAATGATGTCTATTCGGTTGACGATGCGGCAGACAGCATTACTGAAAACGCAGGCGAAGGCAACGATACGGTGAATGCCAGCGTCGACTATGCGATCGGCGCTAACGTTGAAACGCTCAATCTCACCGGAACAGGCAACATCAGCGGCACAGGTAACGACACTGACAACGTCATTAACGGCAACGAAGGCAATAACACGCTCAATGGCGGTGGCGGCAGTGATGTGCTCAACGGTGGCTTGGGAGCCGACACGCTCAATGGCGACGCGGGCAATGATTTTCTCGATGGTGGCTTGGGAGCTGATTTGCTCAATGGCGGGTTGGGCGATGACACCTACGTTGTGGATAATGCGGGCGATCGCGTCAGTGAAGTGGGCGGTGGCGGCATTGATCGTGTGTTTGCCAACTTTTCCGCAACGCTCAGCGCCGATGTCGAAGATCTATTTCTCTTAGGAAGCTCGAACGCCAGCGGTACAGGCAACGAGCTTGCCAACGTGATCGGCGGCAACAGCGGCAGCAACGCTCTCAATGGCGGTGCAGGCAATGACTATCTCGATGGGGGAGCCGGAGCCGATAGCTTGACGGGCGGGCTGGGCGATGACACCTACGTTGTGGATAATGCGGGCGATCGCATCATTGAGGTTGCGGATCAAGGAAACGATACGGTTGTTGCCGCAAGCAGCTACACGCTGAGCGAAAATCTCGAAAACTTGATTCTCACGGGAACAGCAGGCAATCGCGGCGTCGGCAACAGCGCCAACAACATCATCACTGGCAACGAAGGCAACAATGCGCTGGCTGGTGCAGACGGAAACGATGTCCTCAATGGTGGAGCGGGCAACGATTCGCTCGATGGTGGGGCAGGAATTGATACGCTTGTCGGCGGCCTGGGCAACGACACCTACATCGTCAGCGACAGCACCGATCGAATTGTTGAAGATGCGGGCGGTGGCTTTGACATTGTGCAGGCGAGCAGCGACTTCAGCCTGGGAGCCAACGTTGAAAACCTTCAGCTCACTGGAACAGGCAACCTCAGCGGAACGGGCAACGACGGCGACAACTCGATTATCGGAAACGCAGGCAACAACACGCTCAATGGCGGTGCAGGAGTTGATACGCTTGCGGGTGGCGCGGGCGATGACACCTACATCATCAGCGATAGCGGCGATTTGATCGTGGAAACAGCAGGCGGCGGCAATGATGTTGCCAACTCGACTGCGGTTTCTTTCAGCCTCGGCGCCAACGTTGAAACGCTTAATCTACTTGGCACGGCCAGCATCGGAATTGGCAATGCCAACAACAATACAATCAACGGCAACGCAGGCAACAACACGCTAGAAGGTGGCGACGGTAGCGATCTTCTCAACGGTGGCGATGGTGCAGACACACTCAGCGGTGGAGGAGGCAACGACACGCTTAATGGCGGTGCGGGAGCCGATGCGCTGCGGGGCGGTTTGGGGAACGACACTTATCTGATCGCGGACGCAACCGATACGGCGATCGACGAAGCGAATGGTGGAACCGATACGGCTCTCCTCAGCGTTAACTTTACGCTGGCAAGCGGCAGCAACATCGAAAACATCGTGCTGGCTGATGGCGTCCTGAACGCAGGCGGCAACGACAGCGACAACTCGATTCAAGGCAATGCAGGCAACAACTCGATCTCTGGCGGCGCGGGCAACGACATTCTCAACGGCAATGGCGGCACCGACACGCTGTTAGGCGGTGCGGGCAATGACACCTACTTCATCGACGACCCCACTGACGTTGCAACCGAACAAGCAGACGCAGGCATCGACACGATCATCTCCAACAGCAGCTACACGCTCGGTGCAAACCTGGAGAATTTGACGCTGACGGCTGAGGCAGGTGACGCGATCGGCGTGGGTAGCGCTGTCAACAACACGATCATCGGCAACGCAGGCAACAACTTCCTCGATGGTGGTGCGGGAGTCGATCGCCTCGTGGGTGGCGCAGGCGACGATAGCTATGTCGTGGATAACAGCGGCGACGTGGTGGTGGAACTCGCAAACGGTGGAAATGACACGGTGATCGCGCTGGTCAACTACACGCTGGGCGTCGAAGTCGAGAATTTGATTCTCGGCCAAGGTGCGGGCAACATCAGCGGCACGGGCAACGCTGTTGACAACACGATCATCGGCAATGAAGGCAACAACAGCCTCAGCGGTGTAGCAGGCAACGACAGCATTGATGGCGGTGCGGGCAACGACACGCTCGATGGTGGATTGGGAATCGATACGCTCACGGGTGGCGCGGGCAACGATACCTATGTTGTCGATAACCTGGAAGATGTGGTCGTGGAAAGCGACGCAGCAGGCGGCACGTTAGACACGGTGCGATCGAGCGTTGACTACACGCTAGGCGAAAATTTAGAACGGCTGGAACTTACAGGCACCGCCGCAACAGGCGTAGGCAACGCAGCCGCTAACACAATCCTTGGCAACGCAGCGGATAACCTGCTAGATGGACTCGGTGGTACAGATCTGCTGGTTGGTGGTGCGGGCAACGATATCTACTTCATCGAAACGGGTGACACCGTGCTCGAAGAAGTGAACGGCGGCATTGACACGATCAACTCAAACGGCGGCTACTCGCTGCGTCCGAATCAAGAAAACTTGACGCTGCTGGGCGATGGCGACTTTTTCGGCACAGGCAACGCGCTCAACAACACGATCATCGGCAACGACGGCAGCAATGACCTGGACGGCAGAGCAGGCGTGGATACGCTGCAAGGCGGCTTAGGCGACGACACCTACACCGTTGACAACGCCGCCGATGAGGTGGTCGAAGAAGACGGGGCGGGCAATGATACGGTGCGATCGACCATCACCTACACCCTGAGCACCAACCTCGAAAATCTAACGCTGTTGGGCAGAGCCAACATCAACGGCATAGGCAATGAGGGCAACAACACAATCATCGGAAACGATGGAGTGAACCTGCTCGATGGTGGTGCGGGTGACGATAATTTGCAGGGCGGCAGAGGCAACGACACCTACCTGGTCGATAGTGAAGGCGATGTGGTGACAGAAGCCGCTGATGCTGGAATTGATACGGTCGGTGCCAGCATTACTTACAGCCTTGGTGCCAACCTTGAGAATTTGAACCTCGAAGGCGAAGAGGCGATCGACGGCACAGGTAACGATCTCAACAACATCATCCGAGGCAACAACAACAACAACACGCTCAATGGCGGCGACGGCAGAGACACGCTGATCGGCTTGGCTGGCGACGACACCTACTTTTTGGGAGCGGGCGATCGCATCTTGGAAGGTGCGGATGCGGGCATTGATCTCGTCAACGCTGCCGTTTCCTTCACCCTGAGCGCAAATTTGGAAAACCTCGTCTTGCAAGCGGGCGCAGGCAACCTGATCGGCAGAGGCAATGCGTTTGACAACACGATCACCGGAAACGAAGGAAACAACTTGCTCAATGGCGATCTGGGAGCAGACACGCTCACGGGTGGCGGTGGCAACGATACCTACATCGTGGATAGCCTCGATGACGTGGTGACAGAAGCGTTGGAGACCGATGGACTCGATCTGGTGCAGTCCAGCGTTTCGTTCACCCTGGGCGAGAATCTAGAAAACCTGACGCTGACGGGAACCGCCAGCATTGACGGCACAGGCAACGCGCTCGACAACTCGATCGCCGGGAACAGCGCCAACAACACGATCGACGGCAGCACGGGCGCAGACATCATGGCTGGTGCTAGAGGCGACGACACCTATTTTGTTGATAACCTGGGCGATCGCGTCATCGAACTTCCGGGCGGCGGCAACGATACCGTCTTCACCAGTGTGGACTTTTCTTTCTCGCTCAATCCCAACATTGAGTCGGTTTCGATCGTCGGCAGCGAAAACGTCAACCTGATTGGTGACGATCGCGCCAACACTTTGATCGGCAACAGTGGCAACAACACTTTGTTGGGACTTGGCGGTAATGATCTGCTGATTGGCAACGAGGGCAACGACTTCCTCGATGGCGGTACGGGTGCCGATGTGATGAACGGCGGCGCAGGTGACGATACTCTCCTGGTGGATAGCGTCAGCGATCGCATCATTGCGGTGGAAAACGATGGCATTGATACCGTCATTTCTTCGGTCTCCTACACGCTGACGGAAAATCTGGAAAACCTCACCTTGATCGGCAATGCGATCGTCGGTCAGGGCAACAGTCTCAATAACGTCATCATTGGCAACAACCTCAGCAACACGCTGTTGGGGCTGCAAGGCGATGACACGCTCACGGGCAATGATGGCAACGACACGCTGTTAGGCGGCGAGGGCGTTGATGCCCTGAACGGCGGCGAGGGCAACGATGTTTATGGTGTGGACAATGCTGGCGATACCGTCGTCGATTCGGGCGGGATCGATCGCGTCCAAGCGCTGATCAGCTACAGCCTGGGCGAGGGCATCGAAAACTTAACCTTGCTGGGCACAGCAGCAGACGGACGCGGCAACGACCTCAACAACACGATCATCGGGAACGAGGGTGATAACTTCCTTGACGGTGAAGCGGGAGCCGATTTGCTCAATGGCGGTGCAGGCGGCAACGACACCTACATCGTGGACAATCTGGGCGATCGTGTCGAAGATGCGGGCGCAGGCATTGACCTGGTGGAGTCGAGCGTGTCGTTTACGCTGGGCAGCACGCTGGAAAATCTGACGCTCACTGGAACAGATGCGATCGTTGGCGTGGGCAACAGTCTCAACAACACGATTCGCGGCAACGACGGCGACAACACGATCGACGGTCGTGCAGGCGCAGACACGATGATCGGCGGCTTAGGCAACGACAGCTTTATCGTGGACGACTTGGGCGACACCGTCACGGATGCAGGCGTCGGCCTAGATAGCGTCACGTCCAGCGTCTCCTTCACCCTGGGCGCAAATTTGGAAAATCTTTTCCTGACAGGTGCAGCGGCGGAAGGCATCGGCAACAACCTCAACAACACGATCGTCGGCAACAACAACGACAACACGATCGATGGTCGCGAAGGAGCCGATGCGCTCAGCGGCGGCTTGGGCAACGACACCTACGTTGTGGACAACTTCGGCGATACCGTGACGGAAACTGGAGCGGGAATCGATCGCGTCGTGTCCACCGTAGCGTTTACGCTCGGCGATCTGCTCGAAAACCTAACGCTGATTGGCACTGCCGATCGAGGCATCGGCAACGACCTAAACAACACCATCATCGGCAACGAGGCCAACAACTTCCTCGATGGCGGACTTGGAGCCGACCAGCTTGAAGGCGGTGAGGGCGGCGATACCTACACCATTAATGAGGCGGGCGATCGAATTATCGAAACGGGAACCAGAGGCGTCGATCGCGTCATCTCCAGCATCTCGTTTACCCTGGCCGACAATCTGGAAAACCTCGACCTGATTGGCACAGCCGCAACGGGCGTTGGCAACCGTTCCAACAACACCATCAACGGCAATGAGGCCAACAACTTCCTCGATGGCGGACTTGGAGCCGACCAGCTCAACGGCGGCGCAGGCAGCGACAGCTATCTGGTCGATGATGTGGGCGATCGCGTTACGGATTCGGGAGCCGACCCAGCCGACATCGACACGGTATTCTCCTTCGTGTCATTTACGCTGGGTGCGAACCTAGACACTCTGGTGCTGCTGGGCGACAACGGCGTTAGCGGCGTCGGCAACGAGCTTGCCAACACGATCGTGGGCAACGTCGGCAATAACCTGTTGATCGGTGGCTTGGGTGATGACGTGCTGGCGGGCGGCATTGGCAGCGATGACTTGCAGGGCGGAGGCGGAAACGACACCTACTTCGTAGACAACACGGGCGATCGGGTTTCAGAAGCGGTCAACGCCGGACTGGATACGGTTTTCTCGACGGCTTCCTTCACCCTGCGCGACAACGTTGAAAACCTGACGCTGACGGGTGAAGACAACATTGACGGCACAGGCAATCGCGATGCCAACACAATTATCGGCAACAGCGGCGACAACCGCATCGACGGCGGATTTGGAATTGATACGCTCGAAGGCGGCGAGGGCAACGACACCTACACCGTTGATAATGCGGGCGATACGGTAATTGAAGCCGCCGATCAAGGTACGGACGCCATCATTGCCAGCATCAGCTACACGCTGGGCGACAACATCGAAAACTTGCTGCTCACGGTTGGCAGTCTTAACCTGGTGGCCGCTGGCAACGACCTCGACAACACGATCGTCGGCAACGACGGCAACAACGTGATCGACGGTGGCCTCGGAGCCGACACGATGTTTGGCGGACGCGGCAACGATACCTACACCGTAGACGACAGCCAAGACCTGGTTCTAGATGAGGCAGGCATTGATGTCGTGAACGCCAGCGTTGATTTCGATTTGTCTACACGCGGCACTGCGGTCGAAGTGCTGAACCTGCAAGGGTTGGCGATCAGCGGCACAGGCAACAACCTCGACAACACCATCAACGGCACTGACGCGAACAACGTCCTCGGCGGTGGTGCGGGCAATGATGTCTTGAATGGTGGTGCGGGAGCCGACGAACTGCGCGGCGGCGAAGGCGACGATACCTACTTGGCCGTTGGCGAAGGCGATCGCGTGCTGGAAGAAGTCAACCAAGGCCGCGATCTTGTTTTTGCAACCGTCAACTTCTCGCTCGATGCTCCCGTCGAAAATTTGGTTTTGGTGGCGGGAGCAGGCGATCTCGAAGGTCGAGGTAACGATCTGGTCAACTCGATCACGGGCAACGAGGGAAATAACCTGCTCGATGGCGGTGCGGGTGCTGATGTGCTGACGGGCGGTGCGGGCAACGATACCTATGTGGTCGATACGCTCGACGATCGCGTGGTTGAAATCAACACAGGCGGAACGAGCGATACGATCATCGCGCTGCTCGACTACACGCTGCCTCAATTTGTCGAAAACCTAACGCTCCAAAACAATGCGATCGGCGGAATTGGCAACGGCGTCGCCAACACAATCACAGGTAACGCTGCCAACAACTTCCTTGATGGTCGCGCTGGAGCCGATCGCTTAATTGGTGGAGCCGGAAACGACACCTATTTGATCGACAATGCGGGCGATGTAATCGATGAAAGCGGCGGACTTGCGACCGACATCGATTCGGTCTTCAGCACAACCACCTTCTCCCTCACTCCCGAACTGGAAAACCTGACGCTGGTGGCGGGCAACATCGACGGCACAGGTAACGACAGCAACAACACGATCGTCGGCAGCGCAGGCAACAACACTCTAAACGGCGGCTTGGGCGTTGATCAGCTTGAAGGCGGAGCGGGCAATGACATCTATGTGGTCGATTCTGCTGCCGATCGCGTCATCGAGCAGGCAGACGGCGGCACGGATTTGGTTCGCGCTGCGTCCAACTTCTCGCTGAGAGACAATCTGGAAAACCTGGAACTGCTTGGCACAGGCAACTTCAGCGGCACAGGCAACAATCTTGCCAATACGATCACAGGCAATGAGGGCAACAACGCGCTCAATGGCGGCGGCGGAAGCGACCTGCTGCAAGGTGGAGCCGGAAACGATGTTTACATCATCGACGCAGGCGACACGGTGATCGACACGGCGGGCATCGATCGCATCGAAGCAGGCTTTAGCATCGACCTCAGCGTTGGCAATTTCCTACAAATTGAAAACCTGACTTTGACAGGGACAGCAGCGATCGACGCGACGGGCAACACCTCAGCCAACAGCATTCGTGGCAACAGCGGCAACAACTCGATCAGCGGCTTGGCCGGAGATGATTTCTTGATCGGGCAGGGCGGCAACGATACCCTGTTGGGCGGCGTGGGTGCAGATGCGCTTCAGGGTGACGAGGGCGACGACATTCTCAATGGCGGAGCTGGCTCTGACGTTCTCGACGGCGGTGCAGATCTAGATGCCTTTGTCTTCGATACGTCATTAACCATCGAAGGAATCGATACGATCAACAACTTCGTGAGTGGCCAAGATGTAATTCGACTTTCGGCGACGGTCTTTTCTGACCTTAGCTCGGCACTCGATGGTTCGCTTCCAGACAACTCCAACCTGTTCCGCGTTGTGGCGACGGATCAAGCCGCTACGGGCACCAGCGGTACTCAGCCTGGCAACGCGATTGTTGAGTACAGTCAGGCCACAGGTAATTTGTTCTACAACAATCGCCTGTTTGCCACAATTAACCCGCAGAACAGCACTCAGGTAGCAGGGGGAGACATCATCATCATTTCGTAGTCCAACGAGTGATTGATGCAAGCGGGTGTCCGGTTCACTGGATGCCCGCTTTTTTACCACTCCAGCCGCCGCTCCGTCCAACTCCCTGTGATGAACGCGATCGCCCTCCGCCAGTTTCTCAGAACCCTACTCAAATCGCTGCCAGCCGATCGCCCTGCGCCCGAAGGTGGTGAAGCCATCGTGCCCGTTTCGGATGCACCCTTGATTCTGCCGCCGTTTGGGGGAGAGTTGGGGCACGAAGTGCGATCGTTTCTCGGTCGTGTTGAACCTTGGCTGCGATCCGGCTGGAAAATTCTTGCCAAACGACCGGATTTGTATCCGCCAGAAACGGCGATCGTCGATTCGGCCTATTTTGCACAGGAAAGCGTGCTGCTGCAAAAATACGGAGCGGTGCGATTAGGATTGAGCTATCACATTCCCCCTGCGGCCTCGGCACAGCCCGCCCCTGCCAGCTTGACGATCGACTCGCAACTCGCCCAAGCGATTCGTCTTAACGTTGAGAACATTCGCGATTTGGTGCAGGAAGCGCAGTTTGAATCCGAATTGCGATCGCTGTTTGCGCCTTATTTGCTTCGGCGCGATCGTCCGCTCACCGCTTGGGATACAACGCTGCTTTCGGTAACGAATTTCTTGAGCTACGAGCATCTGGCCGACTTCACGAACATCGTGGTGCCTAGCTATCGACCTCATGCCTTTGAGCAGCCGATCGCCACTTGCGATCTCCACATCGGGGTGCAGTTGCGATCGCGTTCCGAGTGGTCGCCCGATCGCAATTCCAATCCGGAGCGCGTCCTCACCTGGGCAAAGCGAGCCGCCGCACATCTGCAACTGCCGATTTTGATCTACGGGCATCCGCAGGGCGCTTATTTGCCAGCGGGATTCATTCACACTGCCGATCGCGGCGTGGAGAATTTGCTGCGGCGTGAACTTGGCTTTTTGCGGCAGTGTCAGGTGATGTTTGCGCCCGATAGCGGCTGGGCCGATTTGATGGCGTGGCTGCAAATTCCGACGCTGATTGAACAAGAAGTTGTCAGCCATGCGTTTACTTGGCTCGCGCCGTTTCGTCCGCGCCTCGCCGTGATCCGTCCCGACGTAGATATCATTGAACAGGTCGATCGCATTCGATCGCAGCCGCAGTCCGTCCCGATTCCCAATCCGAGTGGCGTGCAGGTTTCAACGCCCGATCGCCTCATGCAAATTAAACAAGCTTTCTTAAAATAGGCGGAGTTTTACTGGTGAAATCTTATCAGGTTGTGATTTTGGGCAGCGGCATCAGCGGCGTCGCATTTGCGCGGCTGATGCAGCGAGCTGGGCTGCATGATTTTGTTTTACTAGAAGCTGCTGGTGAAGCAGGTGGACTCTGCCGGACACGCCACATTGACGGGCACTGGCTTGACATCGGCGGCGGACATTTTTTATGCACAAAATATCCAGAAGTGTATGATTTTGTCTTTGCCCACTTGCCCAAAAGCGAATTTAATTTCTTTACACGAGTGTCAAAGCTGGCGATCGAAAATCACGAAATTGATTACCCGATCGAAAGCAATTTGTGGCAGCTTCCGATCGCGCTGCAAACCGAATTTCTCAACAGCGTTTTGCAAAACGGCGAGTCGCGAGGTTTACCTGCTCCCCAACATTTTGAGGACTGGGTGCGCTGGAAACTGGGCGATCGAATTGCCGACAGCTACATGATTCCCTACAACACAAAAATCTGGGGCGTTTCTCCGCAAGAACTTGACATCGACTGGCTGAGCAAGATTCCGAGATTGAATCTAGAAGAAATTATGTTCGCCTGCAAACATCAGCAAGCACCCAGCGGAAAGATGCCCAGCCACGAAGGATTTTACTATCCCAAGCAAGGCGGCTTTCAAACTGTTTTTGACGCGATCGCTCGTCCCGTTCAAAATCACATTCAACTCAATACGCCAGCGATCAATGTGGCAATTTTTAGTGAAAGAATTATCGTGAATGATGAATTTGAAGCGGCGATCGTGATTAATACCGTTCCCTGGTCAAAGCTGAATTTTGAATTTGCTTCACCAGAGATTGAGCGATCGATCGCTCAGCTTCAGCACAACTCAATTACCGTTTCTCTGCATGAGCAACCGAAGCATCTCACAGCACACTGGATTTATGAACCTGATCTGAATTTACGTCATCACCGCCGCTTCTTTATTCACAATTTTGCGCCGCACAGCCGCAAAGATGGCGTGTATTTTGAGACGAATCAAAAGCGCTGGTCTACTTCAACGGATGTCGTTTATTTTCACCACAATGAATATGCTTATCCCATTCCGACGCTCGGTCGGGCGCAGGCGATCGATCGCGTTTTGAGCTACATGCGCGATCGTCAAATTTTCGGCCTCGGTCGATGGGGACAGTGGCAATATTTCAACAGTGATGTTTGCATCTGGGAAGCAATGAAGCTGTTTCGATCGCTATTTCAAGCTGTGCCTATTCGACCTGTAGGAGTGCGCTAATGCTGAACGCAAACGCCACAATTTCACTGCTCGCACCGACGCGAGGACGACCCGAGCAAGCAGTTCGATTAGCCTTGAGCGTTCTGCAAACTGCCAGCCAACCGAAGCGAGTCGAACTGCTGTTCTATGTCGATAACAACGACGCTGAACAGACTAATTATATTCAAGCCTTTCAGCAACACAAATCGCAGTTCGATCGATTTTTGCGCTGCGCTTTGATGATTGGCGAACCGATCGGAATTTCTAAAGCTTGGAACGAATTAGCTGCTCGCAGTCAAGGTGACTTACTGGTTATGGCGGCAGACGATCAAACTTACAATACAACAGGGTGGGACGATCGATTACTATCAGAAATTCAGCGATTTGAAGATGAAATTTTTTGTGCCTGGTTTAATGATGGACACTGGGGCGCGAAGCTATGCACGTTTCCGATCGTCAGTCGTCGCTGGTGTTTAACCTTAGGGTATTTCACCACTGGACTGTTTGAATGTTTGTATGATGATTTGTGGATTATGGATTTAGCGCAGCGGCTCGATCGACTGCACTATATTCCAAATGTTTTAACTGAGCATTTGCACTGGAGCTATGGCAAATCTGAAATTGACGCAACCTATGAATGGAAGCAGGTCAATTCAGAAGGGCAGCTTAAGCCTGCGGTGCGTCGAGACATGAATTTGTTTAGCCGCACTGCGCCCTATCGCGAAACGGATGCACGGCGATTAATGCAGCAGATGAATTTGCCGTTGCAATCTTTAAAATCCGGTCTAGCGCTGATGGGAGAAGCCAGCATTTTCGTAGAAGAAACGCCGCTACCTGTTCGCTCCTTAGACTCGCGTAGCGAATCGATTCAGCCCACGATCGCCAATCTTCATTTGCCCAATCAAACCGAATGCAAATTGCTTTTGAAGCCGAACCTACCGAAGCAGCAGCAAATGCTACTGGCCTTTCAGCAGGGAAGATACTATCAGCCAGCAGCGTCACAACTGCTGATGCAACTGTTGCAGCCTGGGGATAGTTTTGTCGATTTAGATGCTGAAATTGGCTACTTTGTGGCACTAGCAGCGAAGACAGTAGGCGATCGCGGTAAAGTCATTGCGATCGAATCAAACTGTGATCATTACGCACAGCTACTCGAAACCATTCGCCTCAATCGTTTTCCTCAGGTGCAAGCGACGCAAGCAGAAGTGGACGCCACGCTGATCGATCGCCTGTTGGTTGAATCGCCAAAGTTATTGAAGCTGCCGATCGATCAAGCGGTTCGGTTGCTGTTGGCTTTGAGAAGCGATCGCACAGCTCCCAATCTGCTTTGTGAGGTCAAAACTGGATTTTCAAACTGGCAAGATTTTGAGCAAACTTTAGCGGCGAGTGGCTACACGGCTCACGAACTGACGGTGAAAGGATTGCAGTCGATCGGGCAGACTGTCCGCGAAGGAAGCTATTTGCTGCTGAGGACGGTATAGATGCAGAAAGAGCGCCGACGACTGACCGTGTTTCGTCTCGGCGCTCTTGCTGGTTCGCTCCTCACACTCCAATACAGTAGCAGACTCCTCTTGATTTGTCACCCTTTTGTAGGAAATATGTCGCAGATATGACAAAACGCAACCTAGAGCAATTTTGGCGCATCCAGATCTAGAGCGTTGAGCAGCACTTGCAGCAGTTGTTGGCCTGCCCAGGTTAAGCCCAACCGTGCTTGTGCCAAAGGTAAATCTTCTTTAAATTCGCTCCAGATTCGGCAGGCGGCATGAAAGGCGTCAAGCTGGCAGCTAAGGCTAACCGCTTGTTTCCACAGTCGATCGCTCGTCTGCTCCAAAGCCAGCGCATCAACCGCATCAAACAGCAAGCCGATCGCTTGCCGCTCAGCCTGCTGTTGCAGCCGCAAGTTACCCTTGCGCGTTAGCCAGGGCAGTGCAGGCGGCGGCAGCGATCGCTCAAACCAACCTTCTCGCCCTGCCGATTGCAGCAGCATCCAGCAGCGGGCATGAACGTACTGCACGCGAAAAAGCTGGTCAGGCGGACGCGATCGCTCAACATGCAGTTCGGACGTGCAGCCTGTTGGAACGGCCAGCAATCGCTGTAATTCAGCCGCAATGTTCGGTTCGCTGGCCTGAAGGCGGAGAAGACCGGATGGACTGGTGTGAATCTGCCAGCCTTCGACCACCGTAACAGTGGCGGCAATTTCGGCAGCTACAACTGCGGGCGATCGCTGCTGCTGGGCGGCGAGTTTGCGGGCGATCGCGCTTTCGTAGCAAATCGGCCACTGGGCAGAGTGGCGGCGAAGTGGCGCAATGGGTTCGCAAAGCGAAGTCGCGATCGATCGGCTCAGGGACAAAGCAAATGAGCGAGTTTGAAAAAAATCTTTACAAGTTTGGTTTGACCAGCTCGGTATTTTTGCAGACATTAGACTGGGCTTGCAACAGCGCGATCGCCAGACTCCGCACGATCGCGTAGGATAAGCAGACAGCGTGGATCAATTCACAACTTAAATGCGCCAATTTTGCAAAGAACGGATAAAACTTAATCAGGGAAAATAGCGCGATCGTAGTCTGCAACTGTAGAAATGTGACAAAATGCACATCTGTCCGTACTTTTCCCTACTTTAATAAAAAGCGATGAAGTTAAGCTAGTTCTACCGTGTCCCAAATAAAGCCGATTTGAGAAGTTGTGTCGAATGCGCGGTGCGCTCAGCCAGTTGCGGCTAGCAGCTTCTTGACGGACTACCTTGAACTCTCCCTATGTACTCAGTGAACCCCTATGTACTCAGTGAACACACAATCCGAGACCGCAAGACCGTTTCTGACTTGGCAGCGCATTCTCGACTGGGCGCAAGAGCATTATCGCTGTCGCACGTTTGCCAAAGACGAAAAGATTCCGACGCGCCCCGGTTTGCTCTATCTGGTACAGCGGGGCGCTGTGCGCTTGGTGGGTGAAGCCCAAGTCAGCGCCACGCCGAGCAATTCGCGCTTGCCCCGCATCAACTCCGAAGAAGCATTTTTGGGCTTTGTGGGTGCGGGTCAACCATTTGAGATTGTTTCGCAGTCTCCATTCACGCTGCAAAGCTTCGCCCATGTCGATCAAACAGCGGTGATCTGGCTCTACTGGCATGATTTAGACAACTGGCCGCACTTCCGTCGTGAAGTGCTAGACGCCTTTCGCTATCAACATCAGCGCAAACTGTTGTGGCTGAGCACTTTGGGTCAAAGGCGAACGATCGATCGCCTCCTCGGTTTCCTGACGCTGCTGATCGAAGAGTTTGGCGAACCTTGTGAGGAAGGCTACTGCCTGCCTTGGGCGCTCACTCATGCTCAGATTGGCAGCGCGATCGGTTCAACGCGCGTCACCGTCACGCGATTGATGGGTAAATTGCGGCAGCGCGGCTTGATTCGATCGTATGGCGATAATCTGTTGTGCATCCCAGCGGAGTCGGCTGTGCTTCAGCGCTAACGAATCGGGACAAAGCCTGCTTGCCTCAACAGGTCTTGTCCCTGCCTTGTCAGCAGCAGGTTGGCATACGCCTCGCCTGCTTGCTGATCGGACTGGCCGTTTTGCTTCACGATCACAAACAGTCGGCGCGTCAGCGGATAGTTATCGCGCAGCGCGTCCAGGTCAAGCTGCGTCCGCTGACCTGGACACTGCGGCGACAGAAAAATTTGCCCCTGATAGGGCGCGACAAACTGACCTGATTGCCGTCCGATCGCCAATGACTTCACAGTACAACGGCAAGTTGCGAATTTGGGTTACGCCTAGATTAAGGAATCGGCACAAAATCGTAGCCAAAGCCCGATCGATTTCCGGTTTTGACTGTGACAAGCTGCACGCCCTGATTGCGATCGCCCGAAGGCAAAAACCGCACCGTTTCCGACGCACCTTGAGCCGAGAAATCGGGCGATCGCAAGGCTTGCTCAACCCCGTCACGAGTCGGGTTACGTCCCAAAGCGGCAATCAAAGCCGCAGCAGCGTCATACGTCATTGCCGTGCGCCAGTTGACATCGCCACCCCAAAGCTGACGTGATTCGTTCACAAACGGTGTGCCCTGATGCGCCAGGACGTGCCAGGGAACTGCAACAATCATGTCAACGGCAGAAGCCCCACCGACTTCGAGCGTTTTCGGTGAATAGACATCATCGCCGCCGAGCAGCTTGAGGCGATTGCCGTTGACTTCGGCGACTTGCAAAGCGCGATCGAGCAAGCCGGAATTGGGAAACAGAGCGAGAACCGTTGCCTGCTGTGCGATCGCTTCATTGACGCTTTGAGCCGGACTGAAGCCGCCCTGCGACAAATCATATTCGTTTGTTACCTGTGCGCCTCCGAGAGACAGAGCCGTGACAAATTCCGATTTGAGCGACTGACTGTAGCCGCTTTGAGAATTGAAGAAAACTGCCGATCGCTGCTCATTCAGCGTGGTTTGCATGTAGTTGGCGAGCGCGCGAGCGGCCACGTAGTCGCTCGGTACGGTGCGGAAGGTGTAGGGACTGAGGCCAGAGAGCTTCACAGACGTACTGACGGGCGAAATTGAAACGAGTTTTCCCTGCGTGTAGACTTCTGAGGCGGCGATCGTCGTGTCGCTGGCAAAGTGACCCACCACGCCTAGCACATCTGGATCGGCTACTAAAGCGGCTGCTACCTCCTTGACCGTATCCGCACTGTCGTCATCGTTCGCGATGAGTACCTTCAGCGGAACGTTGCCAATGCCGCCCGCCTGATTAACGGCATTTTGTGCTTGGGCGACGCCGCGCAGCATTTCTTTTGCGCCGTTGATGTCGCTGCCGATCGGCACAGAAACCGCAATTTCATACGATCGATTCGTGCCGATCCGCGCGTTGTTGAGGTAGATCAGCGCTTCGGGATCGTTGGGTCGCGATCGCAACGACGCTTCTAACCGAGTCACCGCTTCGCCAAAATTGCCCGCTTTAATTGCGTCGATGCCCGCCTGCTTATCGGGTGTGACATCGTCGGAAACCAAAATGCGATCGCCTGTGCTGAGTCGATCGCTCACCTGTTCGATCGAGCTTCCTCCGCTTCCTCCGGTGCCGCCCGTTCCGCTATTTCCACTGAGGCCGGGGATTTGATTGCGAAAGAATCCTAGCCCAAGCGCGATCAGAACGCCTGTAATCAGCAGCGCAAGGAACAGGATCAGCGTTTCGTTTTTCGGTTTGGTGGACATGGCAGCGGTGAATCGCGGAAGTGTATTGATCATACACATCCAGACCGCTCGACTCCTAAAGGATGCGAGAGAGCAGCTTATAGATAATTTGGAATACGGCCATGATTGCGATCGCCACAAGTCCTGCCATCGCTGCAATGACAACGACCCCCGCTGCATTCGCGCTGACCACATCCCGCAAAGCCGGAACAAACCAAACCACCGCCAAGGTAATCGCACTAATGATTAGAAAATCTTTGCCTTCGATCGTGCGGCGGTTTTGCAGAAAGACCAACGCTCCAAGGAGGACAAGCCAAAAGCCAGAGCCGATCAGCGTCGTTCCCAATACGCTCAACGCGGCAATGCCCAACAGTCCGCCTTCAAATCCGGTGAACGCCGCATTGCCTAGCAACTCCAGCGTCGAAAATTGAGGTGGCGATGCAACTGGCGGAGAAATGGGTGGTTGAGGCGGCGTTCCGGGTGGGGAAATCGGGGGCGGCGAAACGACAGGCGGGGAAACGGGAACCTGAGTGGGTGGAGCAGTCGGCGGTGGCGTGGGAGTTGTAAGGGCAGCTAGCACGTCGTTGGCTGAGGCAAATCGATCGCCCGGATTGGGTTGCAGCATTCGGTTGAGGACGGCTTCGAGGCGATCGCTCACCTGCGCGTACTGACGCCAACTCCAACGGTTGTTGTAGGAATCAAAAAGATCTTCCGGCTCCTTTCCAGTCAGCAGCGCGATACAAGTAACGGCCAGCGCGTACAGGTCAGATGAAGGATAAACTTCGTTGCCGCGCATTTGCTCTGGAGCAGCGTACCACTGCGTATAGATGCCTGTTGATTTCCCTGGTGAGCCAACGCCCTGTGCCACTTTTTGCTTGACTGCGCCAAAATCGAGCAGATACAGCCGTCCGTTGCGATGACGCATAATGTTGGACGGCTTGATGTCGCGATGAATCGAGCCGTTGTCGTGAACATACTGCAAAACTTTCAGCGTTTCAGTCAGCACTTCTTGCACTTCGGCTTCGCTGAATTTACCTTTGGCTGCGAGTTCTTCTTCGAGGTTTTTGCCATCGATGAATTCTTGCACCAGGTAAAAGTAGCGTGTTGGCTTGCCGCCGCCCATGCTGGGCACATCCAGTTCAAAAAACGAAAACAAATCAGGAATTTGCGGATGCTTGTTGCCAAGCTGCTCTAGCACTTCGCCTTCACGCTCGAATAAACTTTGAGCAACCTGAAGCTGCTGCGGGCTGAGATCGGCTGCGGGCTGAAACTGCTTAACGACGCAATAGCGCATCGAGGGCGTGTAGCGATCGCGCCCCAAAAACGCCGCTCCGAATCCGCCTTTGCCAAGCAGCTTTTGCGGAATGTAGTGGCCGACCAAAATCAGCGGCATTCCGCAGGTCGTACAGAATTTTTGCTGCACTCGCTGACGAGTCTCTTTGTCATCGAGGTCAGCGAATTGGTTGACGGGACGGGGACAGCCCGGACGAGTGCAGTAAACTTCCATGAATGTAAAGGGCTAGCTCTACCTTTGTTATAAGTGCTAACTTCCGGCTGAGTGTGAAGAAGTCGGCTCTAGCGGACGCGAATCTAGCACTTCATGCACGATCGCCGTTCGATCGGCAGCGGGAATATGCGTGGCAAACTGCGGCAAAATTTCTTGCGTAAACGCTTCTGCGGCCTTCGATCGATAGCGATTTGGATTGATGATCACCGACAGCATTCGCGTCACGACGACATCTTCAACCCCTGCGCGATGCAATACGCCCATCTGTAGCTCTTTTTCGATCGCGCTGATCGAGACAAACGCCGCGCCCAGTCCGGCCTGCACTGCGTTTTTAATCGCCTCGATCGAATTCAGTTCCATTTCGATTTTGAGGCGGCGCGTTTCGATGCCGCAGCGCGTCAACACCTGATCGATGACTTTGCGAATCGTCGATTGCGAGTCGAGGGCGATGAAGTTGAGCTTGTAGAGGTCATCTTTTTGAATCGCGGAACTGCGAGCGAGCGGATGATCGACTGGGAGAATCAGTGCGAGTTCATCTTCCGCATAGGGAATAATTTCGAGAGATTCTTGTAGTTCTGGAGGCACTTCCCCCCCGATGATTGCCAGATCGATTTGTCCATTGGCGACGCTCCAAGCGGTTCGGCGCGTTGAATGCACATGAAGCTGAACGGCCACATCGCTGTAGCGCTGGCGAAACAAGCCGATCATGCGGGGCAGCAAATATGTTCCGGTCGTTTGGCTCGCGCCGACAATCAGCGTGCCGCCTTGCAGATTTTGCAGATCTTCGATCGCCCGACAGGTTTCTTGACACAGCGTCAAGATGCGATCGCCATAGCTCAAGAGCAGATGACCTGCCTCAGTGAGTTGGGCGCGTCTGCCGCCGCGATCGAACAGGGGCACATCAAGTTGGCGTTCGAGGTTTTGCACCTGCAAGCTGACGGCAGGCTGCGAGACGTATAGACTATCGGCGGCGCGTTTGAAGCTGCCTTCAGCGGCGATCGCCTTGAGAATGCGGAGTTGATCCAGCGTGAAAGGAAGGTCAGACATAGATAATTTTCAGCCTGAGAGGAACAATCCTGTGGCGAAAATATGCCTCCAGGTGTGTGTAGCACTGCGGCGCTGAAGCGAGCGACCGCCTCAGGTCATGTAAACGCAAACTAACCATATCCCATCAGTAAACCTTATTGGCGCAAACTGCAATAAAGTTGTTCCACCTGTCCAACTGCTTCGTTGCGCCGCAAAAATTTCAAACGAAAAGTCAATCAATCTATCTTTAAAGCGGCTTATGAAGCGGGAGGTTGTCCAAGACTTTCTGAATTTACCAGGAATTGCAGGCGTTGCTCTCATGGACGGTCGATCGCGTCCATTTTTTTGCGGTCTTGACCAAATCTTGAGCCTGCCACAGCGCGAAATGCTAGCTCAAGGCATTCATCAGGTGATGATCACCACGCCTGCCAATTTTGAGCGATTTGAATTTCAGTTTGTCCGCTATCAGGTGCATCTCTACAAGCTGGCTCACGGCTTGGTGCTGCTGATTCTAGCAAGCGTTGAGTTTGACGCAGTTCATCACGCGCAGATTGAACGACTCAAACTCGAACTTCAAGATTTTGCCAGCGCGATCGCAACCTTTCGTCTGCTGTCGGGAACGATTACCTTATCTGAGCAGCGCTACCCAAAGCGATTGACTGAAGCTGCGATCGACCCCGCCGATCTCGTCAACGCGCTCAATCAAATGAGTCAGCTTGCTAGCCGCTATCTTGGCGCAACCGTCAGCAGCAACTACTGGAAGGCTACGCGCCCCACTGAACAAGAACTGGCTGCCTTCGAGGTCGATCGCACGGCCTGCATTCAATTCACAGGTGCATCTACCCGAATTAATGCCAAGACTCAGCAGCAGATTCAAGTTTGGGCAGCAACATTTGTCGATCGCGGCACCAAAATCATCCGCGACTTTCCGATTTTGATTCAGCACAATCTTGATCCGCAGTCGTATCACCTACTTTTTTCCCCTGAAACTCAAAAGGATTCTTTGTAATGGCGAAAATCGTCCGGCTAGAGCCAATTGCGATCGAAACCTCCGTCGAAACCAACGGCAACCTCCTCTCCGTTCTGCTCAACAAAGACCTCGACGTTCTCAAAGAATGCGGCGGACGCGGCATGTGCGCCACCTGCCACGTCTTCGTACAGCAAGGCATGGACGCGCTCACCCCAATCAACCGCCGCGAACAGCGCACCCTAGAAGTAATCACGTCTTGCAACACCAACTCGCGCCTCGCCTGCCAAGCCCGCGTTTTGGGCAACGGCGTTGTTGTCGAACTGCCACCAGGGATGTACGTCAATTCCCTCCAAGACATCGAAGCCCTAATCGGTCGCCGCGCCGAACAGAATCTACTCCATCCAGTGACAGGTCAGGTGCTTGTAGAGGCAGGGAAGCTGATTACGCGATCGACCCTCAACCAAATCAAAGACACCACGAGCTTTCGCTTAAACGAATATTTTTCGCAGACACGAAATTTTTAAGGCGATCGGATGGAGACAGAGGGCAGAGGGCAAAAGGCAGAGGGCAGGAGGATCGGGAACGAGGGACGCGGCGGGTAAGCAGATGCGTAGCGCCACATTGAAGCCCACAGACAATCCCTTGCGTAGGGTGCAGGGAAAGGCACTCTCCCTGCTGGGGTTGGAGGTGTGGAGGAGGGGCAACGCCCCTAGCCTCCACTGGCTCGGAAATCAAAAGTAGTCCTGACAAGAGAAAGCCTATTGGCGATCGCGATTCCACCTTCCCATCCGGGAATTCTACTTCCAAGAGTTCCTGAAAAAGGAGGAAAAACGATGTTGAGCCAACTCCAACACCTCAGCCAAGAAATCGACGGACGCTACGCCACCGACACCGAACTACAATTCCTCACCGAAATCGCCCAAACCTTTCACCTCCGCGCCCAAACCTACCAAAAACTGCAAGCAGCCGAAGCCACCATCATTCAGCAGCTTCAAACCAAAATGCAAGCGCTCGACCCGACGCTATTCCGCAGCGGCAGCGAAGACATCACCGCCAAATGGAAGCGTGACACGATCCGCGTTTTGCGCTACTCCGCGATCGCCATGCTCCTCAACGACCCCGACACCCTGCGCGATCGTCTGCTCTTCTGGATGCAAACCGTAATGAAAGCCTTTGGCGCTCAGCGTTCCTGCAACGTCACCTACGAACTCATGCAGGACATCGTCAAACAGCACCTCACCCCACCCCAAGCCAAACTCTTCTGCCCAATTCTCGAACTCAACCGCCGATCGCTCGGCATCAGCTAGCGTTAGTTTCCCTTTGCGATCGGGCACTTTTTGAACAAGCTTGATAATTCCCTTCTAGAAACTTCGATGACAACGGCAACCGCACATCCCAAACTGCGAAATCCCAAAAAGCACAATCATTACGGCTTTCGTGAATTCTTTCAGTTCGACCCCGACAAAGGCACGATCGTCGATTGGAACGACAGCCAAAACATTCTCACCACTGAAGACTTCATCATCGGACTGGTCGAAGGACTGCAAGACGAAGTCGGCGATGCTGCCGCCGCCACGATGTATACGATCGGCTGCGAGTGGGGACAAAAAGACGCCTTTTTCTTCGAGTCCTGGTTTGAAAAAGAATTCGATCGATCGATTCGCCAAACCAACCTGATGTTCCTTTTAGAAACCTGGTGGTGGCCGCTTGCTGCCCAAGGCTGGGGACGCTGGGAAGTTGACATGGGCGATCGCAAACAAGGCTTCATGTTCATCAACCTGTTCGATTCTGCCGTTGCTCGCACCCTGGGTGATGTCGGCAAACCCGTCTGCTACCTCTACGCCGGATTGTTCTCCGGCTTCTTCACCGAACTGGTTCGCAAACAGCTTAGCTGCATTGAGCTTCAGTGCTACTCGATGGGCGAAACCTACTGCAAATTTTTGTTGGGCGGACGCGATCGCATCGACGCCGCTACCTTCTGGCAAACCGAAGGCGCAACCGCCCGCGATATCGAAAAGCGCCTCCGATCTGGAGAACTGCAATGACCTTCACCTTGCTACGCAGCAGTGCCGAACTCGTTGACCCTTCTCTCTTGCAAGCTTCGGTCAAATCCGTCTTTTCCAGCTTCAACTGGAGCGATCGCCCCGCCGCCTTGCAGTTCGATCGACCGAATGAACCGTTCAATTTGACCATGAGCGTACAGCAGTTTTTCAGCGGCTTTGCCTGGAAAGCTGGAGCGATCGCCCCACTCGCTGAGCCAGAACTGCCGCCGAGCGATCGCAACTTCACGCTCGATGATTTCTCGGCTTTGTTCTAATTCCCCACCCCCGGATTCCCATATGCACCCACAACTCACCCAGCTATTTGACGAAGCTGAAAATCGATATCTTAAGCCCGATGAGATTGGCAGCATTCACCAGTACATCACCTCGCTGCCCGAACGACTTGACGCCTACCGCAGTTTGCGCGACCAAGAGCTAGACCTGATGCAGCGTGTCGCCGATCAGCTACAGCGCGACTTCCCCAGCACTTCGATCGACACGCTAGCTCGCAGCCTCAAACATGCCCTCCTCCTGCTGCGAGCTAGCGCAATGGCAATGCTGCTCGACGACGAAATTTATCTACAGCGACGTCTGCTGCACTGGCTGACACCAACGATGCAGGTCTATCAAACGCAGGCGATCGACACGTCCCTCTATCGCAGCCTCAACCAGCAGCTTCAGCAAACCTTGACCCCCCAGCAAATGCAGCGCCTCAAGCCAATGCTCGTGCTGGCACAAACGACGCTACTGCACACCGGAACAGCCGCCACAAACGGCTCTCGCTAGCTCTTTCACCTTCACCGCCATGATCTCTGTCGCCAACCTCTTCACCAACGATCGCATTCCTAGCAGCTACTTTGCGCCCGACGCCTACTTGCGCGGCGATCTCGAGATGGGACTGCTCGAAAATCGTCAGGGCGATCGCCTCATCGCCCTTCCCGCCACGCTGCTTCAAGCGATTTATAGCGGACTCGATAAGGAAACCGGACAAGCATCGCGGCTGGTACTGATGAACTGTGGTCGCTGGTGGGGCAAAAATTTCTACCGTCGCTTTCACGAAGAACTGTCAAACTATCACGGACGATCGATCGCTGATTTGCCGATGGTCAAATTCCTCCAGTCGCTTCAGCAGTGCTGGCAAACGCACGGCTGGGGATCGATCGAACTCGACTTCAGCTATCAGCCACGCGGATTTCTCAGCGCCAAAATTCAAAATTCGGCCTTCGCGCAGCTTGCTTCTAACAGTACGCGGCCTGTTTGCTTCCTCGAAGCGGGTATTCTTGCCGCCTTTTTCAGCCAGCTTACCGGACAAGATTTGCACTGCATCCAAACGACCTGTGAATCTCTTGGAGCCGATCGCAATCACTTCGTCCTCGGCTTAGCGCAGCGGCTAGAGCCTGCTGAACCGCTGATCACGAAGTTCGATCACGACGCAATCATGCAGCAGTTGTGCGTTTAATTCAAGACCAGTGAAATTGCTGAGCCGCACCTCGAATCGATCGCAATACCGCATTCTTGGCCTGGTTGGTCAGGGACAATATGGGCGCGTCTATTGTGCAGTCCATTGCACGACAGGTCGGCTGGTTGCCCTCAAGCTGCTTGAGCCGCAATTTCCGACTCGTCAATTTTTGCGCGAACTGCGGTTTTTGCTGAGCGTTGATCATCCCAACATCGTTGCTTGTCGAGCGATCGAACACATGCCGCAAGGTCGATCGCTCGTGATGGACTATTGTGAAGGCGGCACACTGCGATCGCTCCTCAGCAAAACGCGAATTCCACCCTTACAAGCCGTTCAGCTTGTGTGCAATATTCTTGCTGGACTCGATCATGCCCACGCTCGCGGCATCGTGCATTGCGACATCAAGCCAGAAAATGTTTTGCTCTCGATCGCGCCTACCGGGTGGAATGCCCGCCTCAGCGACTTTGGGATTGCTCGTCTCAGTCAAGAATGCAATCATCCGGGCAGCGGGCAGACCGGATCGCCTGCTTACATGGCTCCTGAGCGCTTTTACGGTCAGTATTCAGTGCGATCGGATCTCTACTCGGTCGGCGTAATTTTGTTTGAACTGCTCACGGGCGATCGCCCTTTTTCCGGTACACCGCTCGAACTGATGTCCGCCCATCTGAATGATTCGATCGATTTGTCCGAGGTGATTCCCGATTGCTTGCAATCCATTGTGAAAACTGCGCTGCAAAAACTTCCGGCGCGACGCTTTGACTCAGCAGCACAGATGCAGACGGCACTGCTGAAGGCAGCTTCACAGCTACAAAATTCGCCATTGCTGCTGCCACGATCGATCGCCCCCGCCTCAGCGCAACTGCTCTCAGAGCGGATTGACTACCTCGCTGCCAGTGCATCGCATCGCTATTGGGTGACAAGTTCGCCGCGTGGAATTCGCCTGCACCGAGACAAAACTGAGACGATCGTGCCGGAACCTGTTCGATCGCTGCTGCTGCGTCCGCAAGGCTGCTTTGTGCTGACAAAAACAGCATTACATTTGCAGCCGATCGACTCCACCAAACTGCAATTGATCCGTTCGATCGCGCCTGAAACTCAAGTGGCGATCGCGCCGAATGGCCGTTGGTTTGTTGCGGTTTCACCCGAAGCAATCAAAATTCAAACGGTGGCAGGAGGGCGATCGATCGTTTGTCCTGTGTTGGAATCACCTGCTGAAGTAGTGATGCTCAGTTCGCGGCAT
This sequence comes from Microcoleus sp. FACHB-1515, assembly GCF_014696105.1. GTDB lineage: Bacteria > Cyanobacteriota > Cyanobacteriia > Elainellales > Elainellaceae > JAAUTJ01. Next base: position 235,796 of record NZ_JACJPO010000020.1, on the reverse strand, counting down.
TTTGCGATCGTCCGCCATGCAGATGAGAGCAACACGCAGATTGAAGTTTGGACGCGCCAAGGTCGGCGGATGGTCTGCTTTGAAATTGCTGCTGCGCTCAGTCAAATCACGCCTAGCCAGACGCAAGGTCAATTTTTGGCGATCGATCGCCAGCAGCCTAACCAGCTTTTGCAGATCGACGTGAAGCCGTTTCGTCTTCAGCGAATTGACCTGCCGATCGCCCCTTGCTCGATCGCCGCAGGTGCTTGGGGCTACGCCTGCGCCAGTGCCCAGGGTGAAATCGTCTTGCTCGATTTGGAAGGACAACCCTGCGAACAAATTGACGGAATTGGCGCTCCAACTGTGATCGCCGCGATCGATTCTCAGCTTGAAATTGCCACCTGGTCAACAGAAATTGGACATTTGTATCGCTTTGATTTCAGCACGTTAATCTCAGCACGACTGTAAGGCGAATGCATCTCGATCGTGACATCGGCTGAGACCAGCGGCCTGTCAGCAAGGCCTGAATCAAACTTGCTAAACGCGATCGAGCCATTCGGCTTCATCTGGGTCTTTGAACAGGGGCGTACTAAGATAGCGCTCGCCAAAGCTCGGTTGAATCATCACAATTAGCTTGCCTGCATTCTCTGGCCGCTTCGCCACCTTGATGGCAGCAAATAAAGCGGCTCCCGCTGAAATGCCCGACAGCAACCCTTCTTCTTTCGCCAGCCTGCGACCATAGGCGATCGCCTGCTCGTCCGTCACCGTAATCACTTCATCGATCAGGTCAGGCCGATAAACATCAGGAATAAATCCGGGACCGATGCCCTGAATCTTGTGCGACCCCGCTTGACCACCAGACAGAACAGGGCTGCTGATTGGCTCAACGGCGATCGCCTGAAAGCTGGGTTTACGCGCCTTGATCACTTCTGCGACTCCAGTAATCGTGCCGCCCGTGCCGACCCCGGCAATGAGAATATCAACCTTGCCCTCTGTGGCCTGCCAGATTTCTTCAGCCGTTGTTTCGCGGTGAGTCTGAGGATTGGCCGGATTGCGAAACTGTTGCAGCATATGGGCGTTGGGCGTGACGCTGACAATTTCTTGGGCACGGACGATCGCGCCCCGCATTCCTTTGACTCCCGGCGTTAGCTCCAGCTTTGCGCCATACGCTCTGAGCATTCTGCGTCGCTCAACGCTCATGGTGTCGGGCATCGTCAGAATCAGCCGATAGCCACGAGCCGCCGCCACCATTGCCAGCGCAATACCCGTGTTGCCGGACGTGGGTTCAACTAATGTGGTTACGCCAGGAAGAATCAAACCCGATCGCTCTGCTGCCTCAACCATGCTCAAAGCAATGCGGTCTTTCACCGAAGCTGCCGGATTCATGCTTTCGAGCTTGAGCACGATTTGCGCTATTGCTGCTTCGGCTTGGGGAATGCGGTTAAGCTGCACCAGCGGCGTGCGGCCAATCAGTTCGGTAACGTCTCTGGCAATTTGCATAGCGTCTTGTTACTTGGGAAATACTGCAAAAATCGATTGAGCAGCGCTCTGATGTATCAGCAGCTTAGGTTGGAGGCGAGTCCAGCGCAAGTACTGCTGCCAATATACTACGGTTCATCAATCGAATTACTGATATTAGTTCGACGACAATGAATTGTTCGATCGCGAGGTTGAAGAGCAGTCTGTGAGCGAGCAGAAAATGCGGTGCGATCGCCTCGCGCCACCAAGATTTCTACCAAGCGAATCGTATGTCAGCCAAAGCTGCGACATTCACCAAACGGGCGTAAAACTTTATATCGATCGCCTTAACTGAATGAAGACGGTTTGAACGGCGATCGCTCAAATCTCGAACGGATCGACATTGTAGGTGTTCCATTTGCCCTGAAAGCGTTCGGCCACACCCGGACGAACGACAAACCTCGGAGGCGTTCCGGGCTTTACGTCGATCCGCAGAAACGAATAGGGACGGCGGCGAAACGAGCCTTGGCCGTTGCGACCGACAAACAGCTTCGATCGCGCTACCATCCGACCTTCTTCCATCAGGTCTGCGCCTTCTTCGCGCTGGCGACGCAGACTGTAGCCGCTGCCGCCACACACGATCCAGTTCATGTTGGAATCGGCGTGTCCGGTGTCTCCGGTGCGGAGATATTCCAGACAGTGCGCGTGACCGTTCAACACTAAATCGACCAAGGGACGATCGCCCGCCAGTTTTTCAACTTCGATCGACACGGCATTGAGGACGCGCCTGAGCCGATGCCGGATCGCCAGCGTTTGCGCCTGATACCACTTGGTCGCCTCAGTGACGTAGGGCGGATGGTGAAAGAAAATGACGCGACCGCGCACATCCGGATTTTGCCAGGAGGCGATCAGGCGGTCTTTGAGCCAGTCAAGCTGCTCGGTGTCAACGGTGACCTCGCGATCGCTCTTCATCTGCTTTTCAATGTCGTTGATCATTTCATCAAGCTGCTGAATTTTCGCTTGAATGTCATCGAGGCGATCGGCTTCTTCGGTCACATTCGGATCGAACTTGGTCGATTCGGCCATCAGCGCTTGCTTTTCGCCTTCGAGTTCCGCAATTCGCGCCCGCAGCCGATTCACGTCGTCATCGGATTCGAGCGGGTCAGGATCGTTGAACGTGTTGGAGTCGATCGCAAAAAAATCGACGCCGCCGCAGCGAAAGGTGTAGTAGCGATTGGGCAGGCGCGTGAAGCTTCCCGGTTCATAGCGCAAACAGCGGCCTGTTTCGGTTTGGGCGGTGTAGTGGCGATCGAGATGGCGCTCTAGCTCTCCGGGCAGCAGGAAGCGATCGAGCGAGTCGATGAAGGCGCGAGTGTAGGCTTTGCCCTGCTCAGAACCGTGCCAGCCAATGTCAAAATCAAGGCGCGATCGCAAGAGATAGCGAAGCGGCTGCGCGGCCTGCGCCAGAAAACCGTAGGCCAGCGGCAGATCGTAGTAGTCGTGATTGCCCGGAATCGGAAGAAACGGCTGATTAAACACCATTTGGTCAAAGGCGATCCGCTTGGGATTGTCGCCACCGACCAAAAATTCGCGGTAGGGTTCGATGAAGTTGCTGGGGTAGTATTCGCTCGACCCGACTAGATAGATCACGTCTCCGGTGTGCAGCACAAACCGCGCTGCATCGCGATGTGCCAGCATCAACTCGGCAATTCGCCGCTGGGGATTGTGGCCTCGGTGTCCGCCCGATCCGCTGTCGCCCACGACGAGAAACGAGAATTCAGGATCGTCGGTGCCGTTATCTAGCACGAGTCGCGTTTGGTCGATGCCGCGATCGCGCACAACCGGATCTTGCCAGCGGACGCGCTGACGCATTTTGCGAATTTTAAGAGCGATCGGCGGATCGGTAACAAATTGCATTGCTAAAGGCTTTTCGATCGCGAATGAACGTTCCTTTCAACTATAAATCTGCCTGCTGCCGCCAGCGATACAGCTTAAGTTACAGGCGGCTCCTTCTTTAGACAGAAATGCCGATTACAAGTCGATCGGTTTGTAGCGTCGATTACATTGAGGGAATTTCTGCTAACAGAGCTTCACCGGAAAGAATCAAGCTGTCATCCACGATCGACAACTCTTTGACATGCAGAATCATTCCTTCCAATGCCAGATAAGGCGACTTGAGCAAATCTTGAGCTTTCTGCATCAGCGCGATCGTAAAGGGAATGGTGACGCCCTGTCCGGGCTGACAGTCAAACGATTCGAGTAGTGGCGGCTGATTTCCTTGACGCGGACAGCAAACTGCGGTGAAACTCGTTGGCCGCGTGCCATCCGGATAGTGCGCCAGCATCGTGCCGCTAAACCGCATTTTTCCAGGCGTGCTCAGGTCGATCGCCAGTGGCGGCTGCATCTCGATCGGAATTGTCACGCCCTCAACCAGGAGATCGATCGCAGTCATTTTGCTTTGCACAAACTCGGAGTTCATGGCGCGATTGAGATCTGCACTGGTCAACACCATTCGCGCCTGAGCGTTCAGCGGTTCTTTCAACTTAACGTGACCGAACAGGGCGCTGAGCGGATTGATCGCCAATCGATCGGTTTTCAGTTCCATTTGCTGAACGCGCACATCCGGTTGCAGCACCACGCCCTTGCCGTCGATCGCCACCGAATCGGCTTCGCCCTGCGCGGCTTTCAGCAAGTCGGTGTGAACTTCGACATTGAGATCTTCAGCAGTTTCGATCTGGGTGGAAAGGCCAAGTTCGATCGCCTGGGAAATCACCTGTTCGTCTGGCCGCAAGTCTGACATTGCTTTTGTTCGCGCTCTTCACTTGCCACTGTAATCAATGCCACAACTGCAAGTCTCTATACTGCGGCAGAAGTTGGCGATCGATCTAAAGACCGTGTCTTCCAGATTCGCTTTGCCGCTGAACTGATTTCAGCTTGCGGCTATGCTAGGAAGCACCGATCGAGGCGCCCTTTCAAGGCAGTCCACTATGCCCAATCCTCTGAGACGACTTCAGCAATTTCCCTGGCTTGCCCTCAGCCAAGCCGCCGCCGTTGCAACTGTGGTTGACACGCTGCTGGCGATCGGCCTTGGCGTTCCCGTCATTCGGCAGGTGGCGATTGTGCTGCTTCAGCCCACGCTGGCCGCATTCACGCTGATCGGATTTGCCTTTGTGATGGGCGCGATCGCCGTCTATTTGATAGAACATTTGCATCGCCAAATCTTCCTAAATGTGGGTGTGCTTTGGGCGCTGGTGCTGTGTGTCATGCTTACCCTATTGCTCAAGTCTCTTTTTCTGCCGACTTTGCTTTCGGGTGAACTTGCCCTCGTCGGCATTGTGTTGGGTGTGTTCTGGAAGGGTCGGCGCTACTGGCGGTAGAAATACTCAAAGCACATCAGCGCAATTTGGTAAAGAAGATTTCAATAAATGTTTGCAATTTATAGAAACAATCGTTACATTACGGGTAACGCGCTGGTTCTGTGATATGCATCCTCTGCACAAGCTTTTTGGTTTTCTACCGATTCCTGCTCCGCTGAAAGCTCGATCGCGAGTTCACGACCTCAAATCCCGGCTCGACTGGGGCGAACCTGCGCTGACGATCATCGATGTCCGCGATCGCGCCGAGTTCAACAGCGGTCACATTCCAGGCGCGGTGGCGATGCCCGCTGCCGAACTGCTCTATCGCGCGTTGACCAGCATTGGCCGCGATCGCGACCTGTATGTGTATGGCGAAACCGACGATGAAACGGCAGAAGCAGCGCAACTGCTGCGTAAAGCTGGCTATCAGCGTGTTTCAGAGCTGCGCGGCGGCCTGTCGGCTTGGAAGGCGGTTGGCTATCCGATCGAATCGCTGCGCGTTGCCGCCTAGGGCGTATGTTAACAGCGCCAAAGGGGACCGATCCCCCTGTCCCCTTAACAAGGGGGACTTTGAGGGGTGGTTCGGCTCCCTCCTTTTCAAGGCGGGTTGGGGAGGATCGAGCAGTCTGAAAACGCAGCCTAGTGTCAAAGAACCGCACACGACAAACTTCAGTAGACCAAGTTAGGCGAAGCATCAAACCCGATCGCGCTTCTGTCACCAATCTGCCATCAGCATGAGGCGGCTGGGTTCAAGCTGCACGTACCAGGGAAATGGCTGGTCTTTGATTGCGTGCCATTTTTCTTTGAAAATTTCTGCTTGAAGATGATAGTCTTGGGCGTCTGCGGGTGGAGCGTTAAGTTTGAGCAACAGCGTCATGCGGTGCGGCGTTTCGCTGGTGGCGGCGAGCCAGCAAGGGTAGGTGTTGGGACTGCTGGGAGCGATCGCCAGCTTGACTTGGTGAGCGCGAATACCTACATCCGTAAACGAATCGGGAATCGCTTCAATCACCTGAAGCGTAATGCCCCAGTCGATCGCCTGAATTGAATTGGCCGACTGCATCACGGCATGGGAAAAGTTTTTGCATCCGGTCAGTTGCGCGACGCGGACGGTTTGCGGATGCTCGAAAATTCGGTGTTTGCAGTCGTGGGCGATCGGCACTCCGCCGGACATCACCAGCAGCCTGTCACAAATTCGGTAGGCTTCTTCTAAATTGTGCGTCACAAACAGCGTAATGCCGCGATAGGTCGATAGCGTTTGCAAAAGCTGCCGCTCCATCTGACTGCGTAAGTAGGTGTCAAGTGCGGAAAACGGCTCGTCGAGCAGCAACACTTCTGGCTCGGTTGCCAAGGCTCGTGCCAACGCGACGCGCTGCTGCTGGCCGCCCGATAGTTGATGCGGATAGCGATCGCCCAAGTTCTGCATCTGCACGGCTGCGAGTTGCTGATTGACGCATTGCGATCGCAGCGATCGAGACAAATGCTGCAAGCCAAAGGCGATATTTTGACTCACCGTCAGGTGCGGAAACAGCGCGTAGTTCTGAAACACCAAGCTGACGTTGCGCTGATGGCTAGGCAGGTTGATGTGGCGATCGCGATCGAACAGCGTTTTGCCGTTCAGCACAATTCTCCCCTGCGTCGGCGTTTCAATTCCCGCGATGCAGCGGAGCGTCATGCTTTTGCCGGAACCGGAAGCGCCCAAAATGCCCAACCCGGACTGAGCGGTAAACGCCGTGTCGAGCCGGAAAGAAGGAAGCTGCTTTTCGATCTCGACAAGCAGGCCGCGAGTTGAATCGAGGATCTGCGGTTGTGACTGATGGCGCAACAGGGCAGGTGTGCGGCGTCTGCCGTTGCGATCGAGCGGTTCATCCGCTTCGATCTGGCCTGAGTGCGGGTGGCGATGTTCAAGCTGCTGCCAGCGATTGACGGTAATCAAACCAGACAGGGAAAGCGTCAAAATGGCGATCGACCACAGCCACGCGAGGGAGCGATCGCCCGCTTCAACTGCAAAGTAGATCGCCATTGGCATCGTCTGCGTTTGGCCGGGAATGTTGCCTGCCAGCATCAGCGTCGCGCCAAATTCGCCCAGTGCCCGCGCAAACGCCAGCGTCACTCCGGCCACCAGTCCCGGTGTTGCCAGCGGCAAAAGAATCTGGCGAAAAATCCGAAATTCAGATGCGCCCAATGTCCGGGCAACTTGCAGCAAGCTACTGTCGATCTGCTCGAATGCGCCCAAAGCGGTTTTGTACATCAGCGGAAACGACACGACGATCGCCGTGACGACAGCCGCATACCAGGTGAAGACGATCGAGAAATCAAACGCCTGCATCAGTTGACCGAGCCAGCCGTTTTTGCCAAACAGCAGCAGCAGCAAAAATCCCACAACCGTTGGCGGCAAAATCAGCGGCGCAATCAACACGCCCTCAATCAGCGGTTTCCAGCGACCGCGATAGCCCAGCATTCCGTAAGCTGCCGCTGTACCGAGGAAAAATGTGGCGATCGTTGCCACTCCAGCCGTTCTGAGCGAAATCCACAGCGGCGACCAGTCCACCTGCATCATCGCCTCCTCACTGAGTAATGCCAAAGCCAGCTTGTCGAAATCCTGCTTGAGCGGCTGGACTGCTGAGAAAATCCGCGTAGGTGCGAGCAGCCTGCGGATGACGGCTCGATCGAATCACGGCAATCGGATAGACGATCGGCGAATGCAAATTGCGGGGAGCCGTTGCGACCGGACGGACGCGATCGGAGATTCGAGCATCTGTGGCGTAAACAATGCCCGCATCCGCATCGCCGCTCTCGACCGTTCCCAAGACGCTGCGAACCGAGTTGCCGTAGACAAATTTCGATCGCAACGATTCGAGAATGCCCAAATTCTCCAGCAGTTCTTGGGCATAGCGTCCTGCCGGGACGCTGCGCGGCTCTCCGATCGCAATTCTTTTGATGCTGGCCTCGGTCATCTGCTGAAAGGTGCTTAGCTCTAGCGTGGAGCGACTGGGAACAATCAGCACCAGTTCATTGGTTAAGAGATTGCGCCGAGTTTCCGGCAAAATCAAGTTGCGAGTTTGCAGCGCATCCATCTGGGCGGCGGCGGCTGAAATAAACACATCAACGGGTGCTCCCTGCTCGATCTGCTGCTGAAGCGGACTGGATGCCGCGAAATTGTAGTTGATGGTAATTCCGGAATTGCCGCGCTCAAAGCTGGGATCAAGTTCTTCTAAGACATTTTGTAGGCTGGCTGCCGCCGCGACCAGCAGCGTGGTCGATTCTGCCTGGGTCGATGGAAGCAGAAACCTCAAGGCCGCAGACAGCAGTAAGGCCGCAAGCAAGCCCAGCACAACCAAAAGACCACGCCTGTTCATATCGTCAGATGCAGTTGCGAGTCAGCAGAAGCGATTATACGTGAGGAATCATGCGTCAAGTATGACACTTCGATCGCAGCATGACTGCTTGCATCATCGTCGCTAACTTTAGAATGGGCGATACTGGATTCGAACCAGTGACCCCTTCCGTGTGAAGGAAGTGCGCTACCGCTGTGCTAATCGCCCGCAGTTACTAACCATAGCACGGAAGCAACTGCTTTTACCAGATTGTTGAACGCCACCGATCGCCATTGCGATTTAGGGCTTCAGTCCCATTACCGATCGATAGTGCGATTCAGCAGCCATTGCCTGCGGAGACGATCGATTGCTGTGCCAATTGCTGTGGCGAAACAGTTCTTGCTGGAGGTGAGCCAGATCGATCGTGGTGAGTTGACCCTCAGCGATGACTTGCCGACCTGCGACCCAAGCGCTGTGAACCACTTGGGTTGGACGACCCCAGACCAGCAGGCCGATCGGGTCAGTGCGCGGCAGCAGCGAAAGATTCGTCAGGTCATACAGCACCAGATCCGCCTGCTTGCCGATCGTGAGACTGCCGAACTGGTCGGCCATGCCCAGCCCGATCGCGCCGCCCAGTGCCGCCATTTCGATCGCTTCTCGCGGCGTGATCCACTCGCGATAATCCAAATCCGTGACGTTGTGCAGCATCGAGCCGATCTTGATTGCTTCGAGGACATCTTGCGAATCATTGCTGGCCGCGCCGTCACAGCCAAACGTGACATTGACGCCTGCCCGACGATATTTGAGAATTGGCGCGATGCCGCTGCCCAGACGCAGATTGCTCAGCGGATTGTGAACGACGGTCGATCGCGTCGCCGCCAAAATTTCAATATCTGCATCGTCCAGCCAAACGCAGTGCGCCAGTGAGGTGCGCTCATTGAGAAAATCAAGTCGCTTCAGGTGTTCAACCGCGCTGTAGCCATATTTTTCTTCGGCAATCAGCTTTTGTGCTTTGGTTTCCAGCAGATGCGTGTGGCGGCAAAGATCATAGCGATCGCTCAGCTCGACGCAGCCTTTCAGCAGCGCATCTGAGGCGAGGTGAATCCCGGTCGGGGCGGGCATCATGCAAATGCCTTCATCGGGACGGTGGAACTGTTCGATCGCCTCGGTCAGCCACGCCAGCACTTCCTCAGTGGTGCGCGGAAACGCTTCATGTTCGCGCTCGGCTCCGCCTTCTGGAATTCCCGTCGAGATCGATTGGTCTTGAATCAGCGGCGCAACATAAGCGCGAATGCCAATTTCGCGATACGCTCGGACGGCAGCGGCGATCGTCTCAATTTCCCGATGCGGAATCAGGACGAGATGATCAACGACGCAGGTTCCGCCCGTCAGCAAAGTTTCCGCTGCCGTATGCAGAGCGCTCAGATAAATATGCTGCGGATCGAGCGGCGAAAAATCGTACAGTTCAGCTAGCCAAAGCTCCAGCGGTCGAGGCGGAATGCTGCCGCGCTGCCACATTTCTGAGGAGTGCGTGTGCGCGTTGACAAATCCGGGCAGCAGCAGCTTGTTTGTGCCGTCGATCGCGGTTCCCTGCACCTCCAGACCTGACCCGATCGCTGCAATCCGTCCATCAACAATTTGCACATCGATCGATTCGTAGCCCTCATTTTGATTGAAACAGCCGGGAACGATCGCGCCTCGAATTGTGTAGTTCACTTTACTTTCCTTAACCCTAGCCTTCACATCTGTACACAAGCGCTTCTAGCGTATCATTTCAAGCTAGGCTGAACTGTCGTTTTTATACTGAACCCGTGCTGGAATACATTACTTTACCCACTGATATTTTGCCTCCGGTCGCTCCTTATTCGCACGCGGTTCGCGCCGGAGATTTGCTGTTTGTGACCGGGCAACTGGCCGAAGATCCGGCGACAGGTGAAGTCGTCCGAGGAGCGATCGAAGACCAAACTCGCCGCGTCATGGAAAATCTCAAGCTCGTTCTAGACCACTGCGGCACGAGTTTCGATCGCGTCACAATGTCGCGAATTTTTGTGACCGATTTCCGCTTTTTTCCGATCGTCAACGAAATTTATGCCTCGTATTTCGCCAGCGATCGCCTGCCCTGCCGCACCACGATCGGCGTCACTGCACTGGCCGGATTGGGCGATGTCGAGATTGATTTAATCGTTTACTGCGGCAGTTAAAAATCTACAAAGCGATCGATCACTTCAGCGATTGAAGCTGCTGAGCAAACCAAGCTGCTGCACTGGTATTTGTTTCTTCAGCAAGCCGATCGATCGCTTGCTCTAACAGCGCGATCGGCAATCCTGACAATGCTTGAGAAGTCGTACAAATCTCATACTTTCCTAACTGTAACTCAAAAGCAAAAATGCGTCTGCCGCGCACATCGATCGCCCAATATTCCGGAATTTCTAGCGCTTCATACAAATGTTTCTTCTCATCTAAATCTGTCGCCAAAGTTGTATCACCAATTTCACCTACCAAATTTGGAACTCGCCAGCGTGACAAGTCAATGCGGCGCGGTTCACCTTCCCGCCAGCGCGGATAATCCTCACCGATATAAAGAACAAGATCCGGCGCACAAGCTTGGGTTTCCGGTTTCTCTAACAGGCAGCGACCAAACGAGTTGTACATCTGCTCTGGATGCTGCACTGCCCAAAATCCAAACAGCATTGTCAACAAATCGCTGACCTGAGAATGATTAATTCCTTCTCCGCCCATATCAAGCCACATCCTGCCGCGATCGAAAAATAGTCGCATCCGTTCCTCGATCGGCGCATCCCGCAGCACAACATACTCTGCCCAAGTTGCAGCAATCCACTGGTGCAGCGGCGGAATTGTGATTGAAGGTTGAGGGGCGATCGACATTTGGAGTAGCTGTGCTTGCGCTGATTATATCGAGCCTGCTTGTGGAGTTCGATCGCTCCAGTCACAAAAGATTAAGTTTTTCTACTTCCTATGACAGATTCTCGCGTTCTACAGAACGGTTCGTGCCTCACGTTACGGAAGCAAGCTAGGCTTTTGGCATACGACAGCAGTATTTAGACTCAGTGTCATGCCAACCAATCGATCGCTTCAAACCTTGGGTGTGCCGCCGAATGCGTGGTCGGTGGATGCCAACTTTGCCGACATCACACGCCCGCCTTTGACACCGCAGCCGATTACGCTGGCAACCGAAACAAAAGATGTGCGACTTGATTTGGCGAAAGCGGCGATCGTCGTGGTCGATATGCAAAACGATTTTTGTCACCCGGATGGCTGGCTGGCGCATATTGGCGTGGATGTCAGTCCGGCGCAAAGTCCGATCGCGCCGCTGCAAGCTCTCCTGCCCGCCCTGCGGCAAAAGCAGGTTCCCGTGATCTGGCTGAACTGGGGCAATCGCGCGGATTTAATCAACATTAGCGCCAGCGTTCGCCATGTTTACAATCCGACTGGCTTAGGCGTCGGTTTAGGCGATCCCTTGCCTGCCAATCAAGCACCCGTTTTGCAAAAGGGCAGTTGGGCGGCGGCAGTTGTCGATGAACTAGAGCAGTTGCCAGATGATATTTATGTCGATAAGTATCGGATGAGCGGATTTTGGGATACGCCGCTGGATAGCATTTTGCGGAACTTGGGGCGATCGACGCTCTTTTTCACCGGAGTCAACGCCGATCAGTGCGTCATGGCGACTTTGCAGGACGCAAACTTCCTCGGCTACGACTGCATTCTCGTCTCCGACTGCACAGCGACCACTTCACCGGAATATTGCTGGCAAGCGACGATCTACAACGTCCGACAGTGTTTTGGTTTTGTGTGCAGTTCGCACAATATTCTAGATGCCGTGAAGATGAACGAAAGCCGCCGATTGCCCGACGCTTAACAATCTGGAGAAATCAACCATGAATTCCAAAAGCTGTGTGATTCCCGTTATCAAATCGCCGACGGAATATCAGGCGTTTCGTATCAGCCCTGATGCGACAAATCGACTGGCGCTCGTCTTCGACCCCGTAATCGCCAACATGTCGCTCACCTTTTGCGTCGAAATCTTCGATGTAGGTGGAAAAACGCCGCCCAACCGACACCAAATGGCGGTTGAAATGTTCTTCGTCCTGAAAGGCGAAGGCACAGCAACCTGTGATGGCAAAACTGTTCCGATTCAGGCTGGAGATAGCCTGCTCGTGCCGCCCACTGGAATTCATGAGATTGAAAATACTGGGGCAGAGCGACTTTACACCTTGACCATTATGGTTCCCAACGAACACTTCGCGGAACTCATTCGCAGCGGTGTCCAGGTCGAGCTTGATGCCGAAGATATGGCTGTCCTCCGTCGCGCTCCGGCTGCGCTTTTAGCCTAAACCGATGCTGAACGTGCTTCCTCCCACAGTCGTTTCGATGCGGACGCGAGACGGCATTCGGCTCGATGCGGATGTTTACTATCCCGATGCGGACGGTGAATTTCCGGTTCTGCTGATGCGGCAGCCCTATGGCCGATCGATCGCCTCCACCGTCGTTTATGCTCACCCCACTTGGTACGCCGCGCAGGGCTACATCGTCGTGATTCAAGATACACGCGGACGCGGCACATCCGAGGGCGAGTTTTCCCTATTCGGGCACGAAGTCGAAGACGGCGAAGATACGGTGAACTGGGTCTCTCAGCTTTCCCGCAGTACAGGCGTGGTTGGGATGTATGGCTTTTCGTATCAGGGGATGACTCAGCTTTACGCCGCGAGTGCAAAACCGAGTGCGCTCAAGGCGATCGCGCCCGCAATGGTGGGCTATGACCTCTACCACGACTGGGCCTATGAAAATGGCGCGTTCTGCTATCAGCAAAGTTTGGGCTGGGCAATTCAGCTAGCCGCAGAAACAGCCAGACGCAAAGGCGACGAATCGGCATACAAACGGCTGTATGCAGCAGCGCGAATACCGCTGCAAGATCCCGTCAATGTGCGATCGCTCCTGCTCGAAGAACTCGCCCCCGATTCCTTCTACCACGATTGGATCGCCCATCCCACACCCGACGAATACTGGCAAAACCTCAAGCCGAATTTACAGGATGTCGATTTACCGATGCTGCATGTGGGCGGCTGGTTCGACATCTATTTGCGCGGCACAATGCGGCTGTATCGCGAAATGGCAGAACGGACTCAGCCGCAACATCTGTATGTTGGCCCTTGGGCGCATTTGCCTTGGAGTCGGCGCGTGGGCGCGATCGATTTTGGCGCGGCGGCAAACCACGATATCGATCGCATCCAAATTCGCTGGTTCGATCACTTCCTCAAAGGCAAAGATACCGGATTGCTCGACGAACCGCCCGTCCACTGCTTCGAGATGTTTGGCGATCGCTGGCGCAGCTTTCCCGAATACCCAACGACGAACCCCCAACTCCTTTATCTCACTTCAACCGGACTCGCCAGCCTGAGCGAAACCGAAGGTCAGCTTGTTGAACAAATTCCCGATCGTTCCCTCGAACTGCTCGTGCATGATCCTTGGCGACCCGTTCCGGCTTTGGGCGGACATGCAACCTTTCCGGCAGGATCGTTCGATCGATCGAGCCTCGACGGGCGATCGGACATTTTGACCTACACGAGTGAACCGCTCAGCGCAGATTTGCATTTGGCAGGTGAAGTGGTGCTTGAAGTGGATTGCGTTGCGGATGCAGCCAGTTTTGATCTATGTGCGGTTTTGTCGGACGTGCACTCGATCGGCATTTTCAACATCACTCAGGGCTATGCGCGGTTTGACTTGTCGAGTTCACCGCTCCGCATTCCCTTACAGCCAACTTGTGCGCGAATTGCGGCGGGTCACGCCTTGCGCTTGAGTTTGAGTGCGGCCTGTTCGCCTGCGTATGCGGTGAATGCGGGAACGGGTGATGCTCCACGCGACAGTCGGCTAATTGAGGCGCGAGTGATCACTTTGAGAATTGGGGGAGCGGGGCGATCGTTCCTCGAATTACCCGTCGCTCCTTAGAATTCCGGCGGCCAAATTTCGCTGATGACCAGTTCCCAGCCGGGCAGTAGATCGGGCAGCGTCAGAATCTCGCCGTCTTGCAGCGTGACGGGTGCTGCGTTGGAGCGGCGAACTTCGAGCGATCGCTGTTCTGGATTGATTAAGATACCAACCTGCGTTCCTTCTGCCAAAAAGCTGTCAATTTTGTTTCTCAGTCCGGTAAGGCTGTCGCTGGCCGACTTCACTTCTACGATTAGATCCGGTGCGAGTTCAGCAAAGCTGCGCGGACTGCGGCGCAACCGTTCTGCCAGAACAAACGATACATCAGGCGCACGCATGTCCGAGTTTGGCAAAACAAATCCAGCACTTGATCCGGTGACTCGTCCAAGCTGGCGCGGCTTTGCCCAATTGCCAAGCTGACGAGCCATCTCGGTTGCAACTTCTTCTGATTCATACCCTGACGGACTCGTTACAACAATTTCTCCATTGACTAACTCCATTCGATAATCTGGATAGTTGGCTTGCAGCTTTTCTAAATCTTTGAGTGTGAGTGACATTTTTACCTTCCTTTTGATTCATCTCAATTTTAGGGTCGAGATTTCGCTACTTTCGAGATACTAATCTTGTCTAGCTTGAAGGGTATACTGATTGTCAAAGTTGGGTCATTTTTGAATTCATGCTGCATCTGGCGCAGGTAAAAACCCAATCCACCGAGAAGACAACCCTTCAACTGCTGGCGGTCCAAAAATCCGATCCGGTTTGGGAAGTGCTGTCTAGTGAATCGATCGCCACTGTCGATCGCCTCGACTATGAAATTGGCGTGCTGCTGCTGGTCAAGCTGGCCGCATCAGGCGAACTGATCGAGGCCGAATCTGCCAAAGATTGGGTACTTGATTTGGTAGAACAATATCTTGCGGTTGGCATCACGCCCGAAACTTTGCAGCAAGAAGAACAGCGAGCCGAGCAGTGGCGACAATCGCTTACTCTGCAAAGTCAAGAATTGGGACGGCGATCGCTGGAAATGGAAGCGCGGCGCGACCAAATTCAAGACCTGGAAGAAAAGCTGAAAGCCGAAAAGCAGCAGCTAGAGCAAAAAGCCAAAGAAATCGAAGCGCGACACAGTGAAGTGATTGCGCTGCAAAGTGCGATCGATGCCGAAAAGCAGCGAATGCTCGATCGCATTGCAGAACTTGAAGCCCGATTAAATCAGCAGTAGCGGGTTGATTAATGAGTGATCGGCAGGCAAATGTTGAACTTGGTTTCTCCGGGTTTCGACTGAAGTGAAATTGTGCCGCCATGCCGATTTTCGATGATGCGGCGAGACAGTTCTAAGCCGAGGCCAGTGCCTTTACCGACGGGTTTGGTTGTATAAAATGGTTCAAAGATGCGCGATTGAATTTCGATCGGAATGCCCGTTCCCGAATCAGTAAACTGCACTTGAATTCGATCGCCCAGTCGCATCGTGGCAATTTGGATTGTGCCTTTGCCTGCAATTGCATCGATCGCATTGTCAATTAAATTTGTCCAGACCTGGTTGAGTTCGCTGCCATAAGCAAGGATTTTCGGCAGGGTGCGATCGTAACAGCGTTTAATTTCAATGCCTTGCTTCAGCTTGAAGCCAAACAGCCGCACAGTGTCTTCAATGCCCTCATGAATATCAATGAGTTGTTGTGCTCCTTGATCGAGATGTGAGTAGGATTTCATTGCCTGAACAAGTTCGGAAATTCGCTGTGCGCCCCGCAATCCACTAGTGATTAAAGTCATCACATCAAAAGAAAGTGCAAGCCAGCGGATTCCCATTTCTCGCAGTTCAGTCGGGTCATCTTGCCAGCGTTCCATCAGCATCGATAGCGTGTCTGGATCAACATTTCCCATTGCCAGCGGTGCCGCTAGTTTCCACGCATCATGAATGCCATAATTTTCCAGCCAGTCGAGCAGTTCCTCTTCGCGATCGCTCACCGCCATCACACTAAGGGAATGATTGAGAATCGTATCGTGACCGCGATCGCGCACGTTTGTCCACTGCTGCACATGATCGTCATCCATCTGCGCCCGACCTGCCACTAAATTCATTCGTTGCAGTTCCACTAACGCCGGAACAACATCCTGCATCGCTCGCACCACTGCCGCAGCCGGATTGTTTAATTCATGTGCCAATCCAGCCGAAAGCGTACCCAATGCCGCCATCTTTTCGCGATTGCGAATGAACGATTCCAATCCGCGCAATCGCTGTGCAACAACTTGAAAAATTTTGCGCTCAAACTCGCGGCATTCATGCAGCAGTTCAAGAAAATCTTCCTCCAAAATTTGAAAAATTCGGCAGTCTGTTTTGGCATAGAGCGTCACGGGCGTTCGGTCTCCGGTCAACACTTGAACTTCGCCAAAAAAGGCGGGTGCTTCGTGCTGACCGATCGGCATTTCGATTCCTTCACTGGTGCGCGTAATGCTGATTCGACCTTCCATCAAAATCAAGAATCCGCGCCCCGGATCGCCTTCGCGCACAAAAACATCGCCTGTTGCTAAGCGAATTTCTTGAGCGCGATCGCACACCCATTCCAAGCGCGTTCTCGGCAAAATTTGAAACAGTTCGATCGTCAGCAAACTATCCACACAAAGTCCGCTCATGGCTGCTCCACTGAAGAGGTTTTCCTGATTCGATCGTCGGGCGATCGGATTGGCTGAGAACAAGCCTTGAAATCAATTTCAGGCTAAAAGCGATAACCCATTGAAATGGGTTAAAGTTCGATCCCAGTCAGTTTCAACTGACTTTAGCTGTCAGCCCGAACTTTAGTTCAAGGCACTCGATCGCCTCACACTTTGCTCAAATAGCGATGCACAAACTGCACCGCGATCGCGCCTTCTCCCACGCCGGACGCGACGCGCTTCACCGAGCCGTAACGTACATCGCCAGCGGCAAAAATTCCAGGGACGTTGGTTTCCAGCAGGAACGGGTCGCGATCGAGCGTCCAGCCTTTCGGACGTTTGCGCTCCAGCATGAGATCGGGACCTGTGAGGACGAAGCCTTGTTTGTCGCGCTCCACCGTGCCGTCCAGCCAGTCGGTTCCCGGACTTGCACCGATGAAGATAAACAA
This sequence comes from Microcoleus sp. FACHB-1515, assembly GCF_014696105.1. Taxonomy (GTDB): domain Bacteria; phylum Cyanobacteriota; class Cyanobacteriia; order Elainellales; family Elainellaceae; genus JAAUTJ01. The sequence continues at coordinate 218,654 of NZ_JACJPO010000020.1, read as the reverse complement.
AGAAGCGGCGGGAACCGTTTCAGTTCCTCCCGTGCGGGCATCGGCGATCGTCAGCGCTTCAAGATGCGTGTCGCCCTTAACTTCTTGAACAGTGGTGAACGGGCGCACGATGATATTTTCGGTCGATTCAATCTGGTCGATCAAATATTGCGACATGCTTTTGGTGAGCGATTCGCCGCGCACCAGCATGATCACTCGTCCGGCGTATTTGGAGAAGTACATCGCCGCTTGTCCGGCTGAGTTTGCGCCGCCGACAATGTAAACATCTTCGCCAGAGCAGGAGAGCGCTTCGGTCATGGCTGCACCGTAGTAAACGCCTGCTCCCGTGAGGCGATCGAGTCCCGGCACATCCAGTTTGCGATACGACACGCCCGTTGCAATCAGCAAAACGTGACAGCTAATTTCGCTGCCGTCTTGAAGTTCTACAACGCGATAGGGATCTTGCACGCGCACCCGCACCACCTCCTGCGGCGACAGCAGTTCCACACCAAATCGTCTGGCTTGCGTCACGGCGCGACGCGCCAAATCTGCTCCGCTCAGGCCAACGGGAAAGCCGAGGTAGTTTTCAATGCGCGAGCTTGATCCGGCCTGTCCGCCCGGAGCTTCGCGCTCAATCATCACGGTGCTGAGTCCCTCAGATGCGCCATACACTGCCGCTGCGAGTCCAGACGGACCACCACCGACAATGACGAGATCGTAGAAGGGGCGATCGGCTTGTGTTCTAAGGCCAATTTTTTCAGCAATTTGTAGGTTGGACGGTTTGATCAGTTTGGAGCCGTCAGGAAACAGAACCAGCGGCAAATCTTGGTGACAGTTCGACTCCGCAAATGTAACTAATTTTTCCGCTTCCAAGTCAAGTTCAATGTCCATCCACTGATAGGGAACTTGGTTGCGCGCGAGAAAATCTTTCACCTGATGCGACTGCGGCGACCAGCGATTGCCGACGACGCGAATGCCTTCAAACGGCGGGCGAAATGAGGCGAGCCAATCATTGAGCAAATCATCAAGAACCGGATAAAGTTTTTCTTCTGGCGGATTCCAAGGCTTCAGCAGGTAATAGTCAATTTGGGTACTGTTAATGGCTTGAATGGCTGCATCCGTATCGGCATAAGCCGTCAACAAGGCGCGTTTTGCATCAGGAAAAAGCGGCAGCGCCTGCTCTAAAAATTCAACGCCGTTCATCTGTGGCATCCGCTGATCGACCAAGAACAAAGCGATCGCTTCGTTTCTCAGCTTCAACTGTTCCACTGCATCGATCGCGCTTTGACCTGAATCGGCGCGAACAATCCGAAAGCGATCGCCATATTTTTGTCGTAAATCGCGGGCGATCGCCTGCAACACTTCGGGGTCATCATCAACGGTGAAAATTGCAGGTTTAGCCATATTCTTTTCCAACAATCAGCATTTTTTAAGTGTGGCAGAAATGTCCAAAAATAACCGCATTGAGGAATACGCCTACCGCATGAAATTCGATGGCAAAATTAAAAAGATGCCCAAGCGATCGCTTAAGCATCTTCAAAAAGATTCACCAAACGTTAATTAGACAAGCGCGATCGCTCTACCAAAGAGCAGGAACGGGAGCGCTGGGAGCCGCTGGCGGGGCGACTTCGGGCACGGGAGCGGGCGGCGGCGAAAACGGCACCACCGGAACGGGCGGAATGTCATTGACGGTTGAAAGCGTGGCCGAAGAAGCAGGCAGCAACAGCAGCGAAGTATCAAAAGGATTTTCTTGATCGGGTGTGCGAATAATGCCGTCGCTTAAAGTTTGATCGCGCAGTGCTTCGCGATAGAGGCGATCGACTGCTCGTCCATCTCCAGCGATTTCATTGTCTGTGAAGCTGTTGAGAAAATTGGTTCCCACGCCCAACACAAAATCAATTTGGCGACCGAGCCTGCGGTTTTGATAAAAGTTGCCGTCGTTGGCATAAAACGCTCGCAGAAATTCATCATTGAGTGGACGAGGCGGATCGCTTGGATTAACAGTTTGTGCGGCTGCGACATTGCCGATCGAGCTAGCGGCCATTGCGATTGTTAGCCCTGTGAATATTCCCCGCAGTTTCATAGACATACGTTCAACTCCTCGCATTGATTCTTCATCATAATGCCTTTGTGAAAAAGGTAATCAAATTCTGCCCATCATTTGCGGTCAAAATGACGGTTTGAGCAGGAATTTCTCAATTCGTTGAGCGAGTCGATCGCGAAATTTTGCAATTCCCCAATTGCCCAACCAAAGCTAGGCTATTGAGAGGAATTTATTCGATCGCTATGGATGCTACTGTGCTTGCTTCGCTCACCGATATTGCTAAACTGCGTGAATATTTGCTCGATTTGTTTTGTCAAGTCGCCTATCGCGAAGGCGATTTTCTGCTCTCGTCCGGCCAGCGCAGCACCTACTACATCAACGGCAAGCAGGTGACGCTGCATCCACAAGGGTCGCTTGCGGTTGGGCGTGTGCTGCTGTCGATGTTGCCTGCCGACACTCAAGCGGTTGCAGGCTTGACGCTCGGAGCCGACCCGATCGTCAGCGCAGTCAGCGTTGTCGGCGCAACGCAGGCGCGATCGATCGCCGCTCTCATCGTCCGCAAAGAAGCCAAAGGACACGGCACACAGGCTTACATCGAAGGGCTGGCGCTGCCTGAAAACAGTTCGGTTGTTGTCCTTGAAGATGTCGTCACAACTGGACAATCCGCCCTCAAAGCCGTCGATCGCCTGCGCCAAGCGGGATACAGCGTCGATCGCATCATTGCCCTGGTCGATCGACAGCAGGGCGGCGCGGAACTTTATCAGCAGCAGAATTTGCAGTTCGATACCGTCTTTTCAATCGCCGATCTGCAAGCACGCTGGGCACAACTGCACGGGTGATCGATCGCTGCCAATGCAATTCATTCATGGATGCAATCGATCGAATCAATCGATCGCGCTTTGGGAGAACCGCTACAATCAATTCCTGCCCTAAATTCACCTGATCAATCTTTGAACCGCCGACCCGCTTCTACCGGACTGCTCTACGCGATATTGGCCTATGCTGCTTGGGGAATGCTGCCCATTTACTGGAAGCTGTTTGGGCAAATTCCGGCTGTGGAAGTGTTGAGCCACCGCATGATCTGGTCGATGGTGCTGCTGACCGGACTGCTAGTTCTGCTGAAGCGGCGATCGGAACTGGCCGAAGCGATTCGGAAACCAAAAGCGATCGCGCTGCTTCTTGCCACTGCCCTCCTGCTCACGTTCAACTGGGGACTGTATATCTACGGCGTGAACAGCGATCGCGTTGTCGAAACCAGTCTGGGCTATTTCATCAATCCGCTGGCAAGCGTGCTGCTGGGCTTTGTATTTCTCAAAGAGCGGTTGACTCGCGCTCAGGTGGCGGCTGTGCTGCTGGCCGCTGTCGGCGTGGGCTATTTTGTTTGGAATGTCGGTCAGGTTCCGGCGATCGCCTTGGGACTCGCGTTTTCATTCGCCTTTTACGGACTGCTCCGCAAAATTGTTCCAGTCGCGCCAATGGTTGGGCTGGCGATCGAAACGCTGTTGATCACGCCGATCGCGCTGCTGCTGGTTGGCTATTGGGCGGCCACAGGTGTCGGTCATTTTGGGACAGACTGGCGAATTAATCTGCTGTTCGTTGGGGCAGGCGTCGCGACTTCGCTGCCGCTGTTGTGGTTCAACAATGCCGCCAAGCGGCTTCAGCTTTCAACTTTAGGCTTTTGCCAGTACCTCGCGCCCAGCCTGCAACTGCTGCTGGGCGTTTGGCTGTATCGCGAACCGTTCACGCCCGCTCATGCCGTCACGTTTGGCTGTATCTGGTCGGCGCTGCTGATTTTCTCGCTGAGCGCGGTCTGGCAGCGATCGCGCCATCACTAACTATTTCAATTTTTTAACAACCAGATCAACAATAGCAAGACCAATTGTTTTTACGCGAAGGTGGTATTTTTTATACTCAATTTTCTTAAATTTACGGTCACTGAGAATGTTATGAAGCAGTGTAGTTAATATAACAAGCACAATACAGTTTAGCCGCTGAAAAGTAACAAATTCGATTCACGTTTGTCCCTTAGCGCAACTCAAATAATGTGACACCTATCTTGAGAAAATAGTGCATCTCCTCTCAATTGCAGTTGTTTAATTCGTTTGCCTGATTAATGGTGGTTACAACCTTGTGCAAACACCATCTCTTAACAGAATTTCCATGCTGATCGTCTACTACACGAATTTGGGAGCGGGATGGGAACCATTAACCTACATGGTTAATCTTGCAGTAGAACTGTTTGAAGCCGAGCTTTTGGTGTTGGATGGTAAGAGGCCAAACCGCTTTCAGCAGCTAGAATATTTTTTGAGAAGACGAAAAAATACAGGCGGCGAATCTTGCCTGCTCATCTGTCCAAACCCCACCCTTCTTTTGTCTCTCTCGCTGATTCAAGGTTGGAGAAAACGTTTTAACCGGATTGCAGCCTGGATTATTGATTCCTATTGGGTGGATTGGATACCAAAAATCATGCAGGTCTCTCAGCTCTTTGATCACCTTTTTGTCACGACTCAAGAAGACGTGTTGGAATGGCAAAAGCTGATGAAAACTCCAACAACCTGGCTGCCTTGGGGCAGCGATGCTTTACGGCTTGGGGGAAGAAATTCAAACCGAATTTGGGACTTAGTTCGTGTTGGACGACAGCCACTTGAATGGGAAGATGATTCACAAACCGCACAGTTTTGTCTCGATCGAAACCTGCGCTTTCATGGACGACCCCAATTCTTTGCAAATGCAAACGAAAATCAAGCTAAACTCATGGAGTTTTATCGTCAAACAAAGTTTTCGCTTGCTTTTTCTAACATTGCCAATCCAACAACCTACACGCATCCATCGCGTGAATATTTGACGGGGCGCTGGGTTGATGCTTTGGCTTGTGGCGCGGTTGTGGCCGGAATTCCGCCTAAAGCGCCAAGCATCGATCGCTTACTGTGGGAAGGTGCGACTCTGGATTTGCAGTCGGTTCACATCCAAGAGGGGCTACAAATTATCTTTGAAGCAGCGCGAAACTGGAGAGCCGAGCAAGCAGAAAAAAACTATCAGCAAGCGCTAGAGCGACTTGATTGGCGCTGGAGATTTGCAGCGATCGCGGATACTCTTAACGAGTCACCAAAGCGCCTACACGATGAACTGCAACTCCTCAATCAAAAAATTGAGCGCTGCATGTGTTGAGGCTGCAAGTTCTACCTGCGAAAAGAGTCAGAATTTTTTGCTGTGGCGCACATCGTGACGGTGAATTGAATATTCGATCGCACTGACGCAACAGCCTTCCCTCATTCAACGCCAAACTCGCACCACGCGCCCTTGGATCTCCTGACCATACCAAGGCGTATTGCTCGATCGCGATTTCAGCGTTTGCTCATCGACCCGCCAAATCTGCTCAGGGTCAAACAAAATGCAGTTGGCGGGTTTTCCAGGTTCGATCGCATTCAAACTCAAGCCCAGACAGCGAGCCGGATCAACGCTCAGCTTGCGCCACAGATCGATCGCCGTCCACTGCCCTGATTTCACCAAACAACGCCACAGCAGCGGCAAGGCTAGCTCCAGCCCGATCGCTCCTGCGGGCGCTTCGGCAAACGCCACCGTTTTTTCTTCATAGGTGAACGGACTGTGATCAATGGCGATCGCGTCGATCGTGTCGTCTTGCAATCCGGCAATGAGAGCTTGGCGATCGATCGGGTTGCCCAGCGGTGGGTCAAGGTGCAGACTGGGTGCGTAGCTGATCAAATCATTGGTGTCGAGCAGCAGGTGCATCCAGGTTGTGCTTGCGGTAATCGGCAGTCCTTGCGCTTTGGCCGTGCGAATCAGGTCAACGCTGCGAGCGGTCGAGAGGCGCATCAGGTGAACGGGCGATCCGTCCCGGATCAGCTTGGCTGGTCGCACAGTACTCCCGGTGCGGTAGTGTATCTCAGCGACAATTTCCAGCAGAGCCGCGATCGCGCTGGTTTCGGACATGGCTGGATTTCCGGGTAGACCCAGCCGAATGGAGTTTGCCCCTTCACGCATGACGCCATTGCCAGCAAGCTTGGGATCGCAGCAGTAAAGCGCGATCGGACGATCGATCGGCTGCGTGTATTCCAACAGGCGACGCAACAAAGCAGAATTGGCGATCGGCTGACCGTCGGCAAATCCCACTACGCCTGCTGCCGCTAGTTCCACCAGTTCGCTCAACGCATTACCTGCGGCATCTTGCGTGAATGCACCCCAAACGTGAAGCTGCACTTCGTCGCCTTGCGCGAGTTGCCGCACTCGATCGACGTTCGCCGGATTGTCCACAGCAGGATGCGTGTCAGGCAAAATTGCCACCTGCGTAAAGCCGCCTGCTTTGGCCGCCTGCATGAGGGAATCGATCGTTTCTCTAGATTCAAATCCGGGTTCTCCCGAATGGCTGTAGAGGTCGATCAGTCCAGTTCCCAACACTAAACCAGGGCGATCGATCACTTCATCTGCCTGCGCGTCGATCGAGTCGGCAATTTCTGCAATCACGCCATCGGCTAGCAAAACATCCGTGACGCGATCGAGGGAAGCGATCGGATCAATCAGCCGGACTTGGCGCAACAGGTGACGAGGCATGGCGAAAACCATTCAGGGAACGGCTGAAATCGTAGCACCTGATGGGCTACAAATGGGCTACAGTGCGCCTGCCGCTGTGCGATCGATCACGCCGCCCAAATGCGACGTAATGTTCATCGCTTTGATAATCGGTTTGTCGCTTGCGCCTTTGGGATAGTCGATGACGCTGACGGCTCCGTTGCCCTGCTTGAATGCCCAGAAATGTTCAGGACTCCAGCCGACCAGATGACACAAAATCGCTTTGTTGACCGCATCGTGAGCGCTGACAAGAACCGTTGTGGGGCGATCGTCGCGCAGTTCGGTGGAGGAAACGATCGCCTCCCAAGCGCGGCTCGATCGATCCCAAACCTGCTGGAGATTTTCACCTCCGGGCATTTGCACGGTATGCGGAAGTTTCTGCCACTGATGCAAGTCGCCCGGAAAAGCCGCTTCGATTTCCGCTTCCAGCTTGCCTTCCCAAAGTCCGTGACTAATTTCCTGCAAATCGTCGATGAATTCCAGTTCGACATCGGGGTGATGCTGCAAAATGGCCTGAGCCGTTTGTTTGGGACGCAGAAGCGGGCTGCTGACGGCGCGATCGATCGGCACATCGCGCAAAAACGCTGCCGCCTGCTCTGCCTGAATCTGTCCCTGCTCGTTCAGCGGCACGTCGATCTGGCCTTGAAAGCGCTTTTGCCGATTCCAATCCGTCTCGCCATGTCGCACCAGCAACAGCCGAATCCCTTTTTGCTTGCGCCGCAGTTTCGGCAAGGTTTCGCCCAGATGCGCGGTGAGATTCACCGATTCCATCTGCACCATGTCGCCCAGCAGCCCATTCAAGTTCAAAACGCTGATGCCGCAGTTTGACTGGTGCATTCGCGGATAGTCTTGCGGCTCCAGTCCGACAGCCGTGTTGATCAAGGCGCGATTGATGCCGCTGTGTCCGACGATCAGCACGGTTTGCCCGTCGTGCTGGGGCAAAATGTCTTGCCAAAGTTTGCGGGCTTGGTCATACAGCGCGGGGACAGGGTAGAAGTTTTCGATCGCCCCAGCCTTTTCAATCTGCATACAAAGTTCGTGCGGCGCTTCCGTCCACTGGCGAAAGCCTTCGGGAAATTTGGCTTTCACCTCGTCAAACTTCATGCCTTCCCACAGCACCAAGTTGATTTCCTTCAGGTTGTCGGTGAAGCGAATTTCCGGTTGGGGGCGATCGCCTCCCCAGGTCGATCGAATAATCTCTGCTGTTTCACGCGCCCGTCGCAGCGGACTGCTGTAGATCGCATCAAACTTGACATCTTTGAGCGCGATTCCCGCTTGCTGCGCTCCCGATCGCCCTGCTTGAGTCAAAAACGATTGGTCACAGTGACCTTGAACGATGCGATCGACGTTGAACGTACTTTCACCATGCCGAACCAAAATCACGCGAGTCGCCACGTTGCCCTCTCAGTGCAAACCAAATTCAGTGCAAGCCAGATTGCATTCTACCGCGATCGGCAAGTGCTGCCTGCAAGGATTTGAGGGCTTCCGTTTGATTGCCCAACAAATCAGCTTCAGTGACTTCACCGCCTTGTCTGCCGCTGGTAAAGCGATCGCCGCTCCGTCGATCGAGCAAAATGCCATAATCCAGGTTGAGGGTGATTTGGCTTGCCCTCGTTTCCATCTCGATCGAGCAAGTGCGATCGCGCAATTTCCTGGGCAACTATGACGCTGAAACGATTGATTCTGGCTGGGCTGACGCTGATTGTCGTGTTTTTGGTGGGAACGAACCTGCTGAGCAGTTGGAACGAGCCGCAAATCTCCGATCGACTGGAGCTATCGCAAACCGATCTGCTGCTGCACGCCAGCGAACTTCAAGCAGACCAGACGCAGCCAAATCTACGCACGGCGATCGTTGGGGCAGAACCGCTCAAAACCGCATTAGAGCAATATCAAGAGGTGCGGCAGACTGCCCAGAAAAATTTGGACAAGCTGGAAAAACAGCTTGCAGACGCCGCGCTTGAACCAGCCGGACTGCTGCCGAAACCCACTGTCGAGAAGTTGAAGCCTGCGATCGTCCGCGAGCAAGCGGAGTTGCAAGACCTCGATCTGCGAATTGGATTGTTGCAGGCAAAGCAAAATAACGGGCAGGCCGCGATCGAAACTTGGAGGCAAGTCACCAGTCCGCAGCGAGAAGCGATCGCTGCGGTGCTGAGCGGCTTGTGGAGCGAACCGCCGCGTCTGCTGCCCGATGCCGAAAGCCAAATTCAAGCTTCGCTCGACGGCTGGTTTCGCTACACGGCACTGCACAAGCTCTATGAACTTCAGCAGCGATCGGATGCGATCGCCCAGCTTGAGCAGGCGCAACAAGAAACGGCACAGCAAACGATCGGCAAACTGGCGCTAGTCGGAACGGTTCCTGTACTGGGAGTTTTAACCGGAATCGGCCTGCTCGTATTTCTGGTGGTGCAGCGCGTGGTGCGCGGCAAAGAAGCGGTTCTCGCACTCGATGGCGGCTGGAGCGTTCCTTGGAATTGGGAAACGATCGTGCTGGTGCTGGTGGTCGGCTTTTTCCTGGTTGGGCAGGTCTTTTTGCCCCTGACGCTGCAACTGTCGGGTCTGAAATTCTCTGGGTTTGGAGTGCGATCGCAAGCCGTCTTCTCGCTGACGTTCTATCTGCTGATGGCAAGTTCTGGCCTGCTGGTGCTGTATCTGGCTGTGCGTCGCTGGTTGCCGTTGCCCGACGGCTGGTTTCAGTTCAAGTTCGGTGGCCGCTGGGCGCTGTGGGGCTTGGGCGGCTATTTTGTCGCGCTGCCGCTGATGATTGTGGTGTCGATCGTCAATTCGCGCATTTGGCAAGGGCAAGGCGGCAGCAATCCGCTGTTGCAACTGGTGCTGCAAGAAGGCGATCGCATCTCTCTGCTGATTTTTCTATTTACCGCTGCGGTGGCCGCCCCAATTTTTGAGGAAACGCTGTTTCGCGGATTTCTCTTGCCCTCACTGACGCGCTACTTGCCCGTGTGGGGCGCGATCGGATTAAGCAGCTTGATTTTTGCGATCGCGCACCTCAGCTTGTCGGAAGTGCTGCCGCTGACGGTTTTGGGCGCTGTCTTGGGATTTGTGTATACGCGATCGCGCAATTTGCTAGCTTCAATGCTGCTGCACAGCTTGTGGAACAGCGTCACGATGATCAGCTTGTTTCTGCTGGGCAGCGGCACGCGCTAGCGCGGATGCGATCGCTTCTCACCGCACTGCGATCGATCAAAATCCAAACGTAGTGTAGTTTGAGCAGTTGGCTTGTGTGGAGCGATAGCATGGCATAGGTTTGGCCGTTGTTGTCGCTGAAGTCAACCTCGTAAACATCAGGGGCTAAAAGTTCGACGATCGTTCCCACTTGACCTGCAAGTAACCCATTTTCAGGTAATGGTTCTTTGAGGGCAATGACATCTAAAAGCTGAAGTTGATTGAGGGTGTTGAGCATTGCATTACCTCAAGATGTAGCAACTGGTGAGCCGAGGAAAAGTTGATGAAGGAGATTTCAGCGTTCGGAAGTTGCATCGCGATCGCTACGATTGCTTGCTGTTTCTAGCTTCTAAAGCTTCCAAAATCAAGATCTCAATCAGCACACTGACCGATCGCTTATCCTTCTGTGCCTCAACAGATAAGCGATCTTTTAGCGCTTGAGGCAAGTACACGGTAATTCTGGCTTTATCGGTCGTCACGGAGCAAATTTTATTCTTCCAAATTACTCAGGTCTTCCAGGTTGAACCGTTTAATCAACTTTTGTACATCCGCATTGTGATTGATGTAAAACTCGATCGCCTCATTCACCAAACCGCTTAATGAAGTGTCTTTGAGACCCGAAAGTGCCTTGAGGAGCCGATCCAAGTCTTCCTCAACAAACACTCGAATCTCTGGCTTTCGTTTCTTTGCCGCCACGATCGACACCTAGATCCGTCAATGTCATTGTCTCTGATCACAGTTGCAAAATGTTTTATTTGCCGTGTTGTGAAACATGCCACACTACGGTATATTAGATTTCAAGTAGCCCAATCAAACAAACCATAGGGTGGCTACTGAAGGAGTTTTGCAAATGGTCACACTCTCAGACGACGAAGTTGCTTTGATTCGATCGATCCTGACCGCACTTCGGGCAATCAAGATTCGAGACATCGACAAAGCCCTCGTTATTTTGGCAAAAGCTGAAAAAGGAGGTCGCTAAAATGCTCGTTCTCAACGACTCACAAGCCTTGATTGTGGAAAATCTGCTGATTCGGATGCTGACGCAGGAGCCGTACTCGGTTCAGCAGTTGGAGGAGGCGATCGCTTGGTTTCAGCCTGAACGTCGAACGGTAAGCTGCCCGATGGAATCAACCTTGGCAAAAAGCATTTCTGAGGAGTTGTTTCGGTTGATCCGCTTGAATCAGGGTTGAAAGTGCCTGTTTCACAAGTCACAGGGGCGATCGATTCTGTGTGGGTTACGCCAATCACTCTATCCCAACAATCGCTTCAGTTGCTTGTAAACTTCATCATCATTGCGTTTACCAACTAAAACGATTTCAACTAAATCTTCGCCAGGTTTGAATCGATAAACAATTCGGTATTCGCCGCTGTCTACTCGGTAGTAGCCCGGATAACCAGTCAGTTCTTTGCTGTCGATCGGCCTTGGCTCTACGTTAAGCGCTAGAACTTTTTTGGCAATTTGAGCCGCAATCTTGGGCTGTAGTCCTTGAAGAAAATCGAGAACGATCGCAAGACCATCAAGCTTTGCCATCCTACTGCCCGCTGTCTAATGCGGCCAGTCGCTCCAGTTCTGCTGTGAAGGTTTCTGTACCAACCATGTGCGATCGCCCCAGCGCATCCTTAGCAGACTGCCCCAAAAGCCGATCTTCAAGCTCACTCAGTCGCTGAATGAGTTGCTGGTAGTTCTGAGCCGACAAAATTACATAGCTCGGCTGCGATTCTTCCGTCAGCAACACGGGTTCAGCGATCGCCTGCTCAAACACTTCCTTGAGTCGCGCATCGCCCAGTTCTGCGAGAGGATAACTTTGCATGACAGGTGGCTAGCTGGGATGTTTTCACTGTAACAGAGGCGCGATCGCTTACACTTCATGTAGCGGACAGGGTAAGTTATGAGGGCGATCGAAGTCACAGGCACAATTGACGCTGAAGGAAATCTGCTGCTAGATGCGCCAATCCAAGCGGCTGCTTCTAGTCGTGTGCGCGTCATTCTGCTATTTTCGGAACCTGCTGAAGAAACAGACGATTCAGACGATACGCCTGTTGAGGAAATTAAGGCAAGTCTTCAGCAAGCATTGCAGCAGGCAAAGTCGGGCGATCGAATTCCGCTATCCGAGATGTGGGACGGAACTGATTTGGAGTAGATAGCGATCGCCCTCACAAAAATTCAACTCGTCCAGCCATTTCTTCGGGTTCAACGAGTTCCCAGATCAAAACTAAGCCTCGGATGATTTCGCCGATCGATCGCGTGTTGTTCCGACAAAAAGCAATGCCTGCATGAGTCATTCCAGCTTGATGCAGTCTGAGCAAATCGGCATCTTGTGTAAACAGCACTCTTTGCTGAGCCGTTGCAAATGCAAGTTGTTCTTCATCGGATACACCCAGTAGTCCTTGCTCTGCGGTTGTTGTCACATCGATGCTGCGTCGCCGCAAGCCTTCCGCTACTGCATTGCTGACGTTTTCACCCAGATGGAAGCGAACTGTTGCGGACATTTTGTTCGGTCAATTTCTGCTGAACTAGCGAAGGCGTTTCGGCCTGCATCTGAGCGACTAAGGCATCGTCGGCTTGAATTTGCGATCGAATTTCTTCTAGGTGATCGTGATAGTAAGCCAAGGCAGCATAAACATCGGCTAGCGTGATGCTAGGGTAGTGCGTGACGATTTCGTCTGGGGAGAGGCCAAGGCGATCGCTCCAAACGACAATATCTTGCACCCGAATTCGATGTCCGGCAATCCTCGCTCTGCCGCCACAAATCCCAGGCGTAATTTCGATGTGTTCAGCAATGACGGATTCCATAAGCTAAGCTGCTAAAGTTAGTTTACGAGTAACCCAAGAAACAAATTCTTCTAGTGAAAGAACAGCAATCAATTTGTCTTGATCAACCTGAGATTTCAACCACCTAATTGCTCCTGGTCGAGTGCCACCTCCATGAATGACAATGACCGCAGGAAAAGGATAAATCGACTTGATGTTAGTAACCAGGTAAGGTAGCTTTTCGTCTACCGATCCTTTAACGTCTTGCCATTTGGATTCAACAGCTAAACCTTTTGGAAACGCAGGAATTCCCTCAACAAACAGATCGATCTTTAGCTCACAGTCATAAATGCTACGGCCAGCAATATACTGTGGTTTTACTACAAAGCCGTGATGCTTAAGAATACAAGCAAGAATATGTTCGGCTGTTTTTCCTGACAAGTTTGCTCTAGAACCCGATGACATTGTTTACCCTCTAGATTTCATTTCTAAAACTCAAGAGTTAACTGGCGCTCTGCCGTGTCTTGAGTCTCGTTCTGGTGAAAGATTGGAACTTCCTCAATAAATGCAACCCATGTTACCCATTTCATCAGGCAATTTGCCCGCCTTGTGATGGTTTCAGCCTTGTGATTGCCAGGGCTAACAAGCTCGATTATCTCTTCGACTAACTCGCGTGTTAGATTCTGCTTGGCTCTAGTAATTTCATTAAAAACTGCCTGGACTGGGTAGAAGCCAAGCATTGCCTTTGCTAGCAGGCGTTCTTTTGCAGTTCGATCGCGGCAGGTTGCGATGTACCTTCCTACAGTTGTCAGTTCGTACTTGTAGGAGCGGCCTTCTTTGCGATGCGTTAAAAGTTTAAGCTCCTCTGCTGCTCTGGCAAAATATGAGCCATGACGGGCGATGTCATCAAGATTATATTTTCTTCCTCCATGACCCAATCCAACGCCCAAGTCAAACGAATTGGTATATCCTTCACAAACCAACTCTAAAGTGCGAATCAGCTTGTCAGGACGATCGGCTTGAGGAATGTAAATTTCCACTTCTGTTTCTTCACTTTGCCAACCCGTTTCAATTGAATCGATGTATGCCGAAAATCTTTGAGAAGCATCCATTTCAAATCCGTATATCTTGATCTGTTTCTTCTTGGTTTCAACTGTGTAGACAATTTGACAAGAACGACAAGAAATTTGAAAACCTTCGCAAATGCTTAAGTCTTGGGCAAAGCGAATAAGTTTAGCACCAAAAAGATGACCCGCTTGAGCAAGCCTCTGTAGATACATTGCAGCATCATCAAATCGGCTGTCTCGTTTATGGAGCTTTGTCAGTATTTCGGTTGCCAAGCGATTGCCAGAAATCAGTTGAAACATTCTCTGTACCGTTCCAGTTAGTCATGAATGAGGGATCAGTCGTCAGCAACCAGCAAGACTTTTCCAGAATAGTCAAATACTGGAATTGAAAGATGAGGACTTAAGCGTCGATTAACAAAAGCCATAATGCAACGGGTGTGGAAAGTCAAGTATATGCAATCAACATTAGATTCGAGAAGCTCCCATGTTTCAGTTAATTCTTCTCTGAACCTGGTTAAAGGCATTTCTACTGACTTCTGAATTGGAACGTTGCAATCAGGAGCTAGATCGCTTAGTGGCAGTAGAAATCCTACTGTCTCCCCATAGTGAGTTACAACAATACGTTGCTGTCCCAACTGGACTTGCCGCTTGATCTTTGTCAACCTGATTCGTAGTTCGGAAATGGGAACTACTTTGAAGTTTTTAGACACAGCACTTTTCTCTCATCTACAAAGCTATGGTACTGAAACCAAAGAAGTTTGTCAAACATTTAAAACTTTTATCCTGGATCGGCCTCACTGCAAGCAACACAGCCAACAAAAAAGGGTGAGCATTGCTGCCCACCCCCAAACTTACAAAACCCGATCGCTCCTTACAGCGTCACCAACTCAGCAGGCAATCGCTTAAACGCCAGCCGCTCATTCTCGACATCGACAAAAATCGTGTCGCCATCGTTGAAGTCGCCGCGCAGGATGGCTTTGGCAATTTGCGTTTCGAGTTCGCGCTGGATGGCTCGCTTGAGCGGGCGTGCGCCGTAAACCGGGTCATAGCCGACTTCAGCGAGGAAGTCGAGGGCGGCATCCGAGAGGCGGAGAGACATTTTGCGATCGCCCAGTCTCCTTCCCAATCTCTCAACTTGCAGCTTGACGATCTCACGCAGTTCCGACTTGTCGAGGCCGTGAAAGATGATGATTTCGTCAATGCGGTTGAGGAATTCGGGGCGGAAGCTTTGGCGCATCGCTTCCATAACGCGACCGCGCATCTCGTCGTAGTGGCGATCGTCACCCGCCACATCGAGGATGTACTGCGACCCGATGTTGCTGGTCATGATGATCACGGTATTCTTGAAATCGACCGTGTGGCCTTGCGAATCGGTGACGCGACCATCATCGAGAATTTGCAGCATGACGTTGAAGACATCTGGGTGCGCCTTTTCGATTTCGTCAAACAGAATCACGGCATAGGGACGGCGGCGAATCGACTCGGTAAGCTGGCCGCCTTCGTCGTAGCCCACGTATCCGGGAGGCGCACCAATCAGGCGCGAAACCGAATGCTTCTCCATGTATTCCGACATATCGATGCGGACGAGGGCTTCTTCGGTATCGAACAGGTAGGCGGCGAGGGCTTTGGCGAGTTCGGTTTTGCCGACTCCAGTGGGGCCAAGGAAGATGAAGCTCGCTGTGGGGCGATTGGGGTCGGCGAGTCCGGCACGCGATCGCTGAATCGCATCCGCAACCGCTGTCACCGCTTCGGCCTGACCAATGACGCGCTTGTGCAGTTCGTCTTCAAGCTGCAAGAGTTTGTGCATCTCGGATTCGACCAGCTTGCTGATCGGAATGCCCGTCCACTTCGAGATGATTTCGGCAATGTCGGCCTCGGTGACTTCTTCGCGCAGCATCGACTTACCCGTCGTCTGCGTTTCCGCCAGCTTTTGCTCGGCTTCTTCAAGCTGCCGCTGGATGTCCGTCGATTTGCCGTACTTCAATTCGGCAGCGCGGTTGAGGTCGTAGTCGCGTTCGGCCTGCGCGATCTCGACGTTGAGGCGATCGAGTTCTTCCTTCAGCTTTTGGATGTCCGTAATCACATCCTTTTCGGCCTGCCACTGAGCATTCAGGGCGGATTGCTCTTCCTTGAGGTCGGCCAGTTCCTTCTCGATCCGCTCTAGTCGTTCGCGAGAGGCGCGATCGGTTTCCTTTTGCAGCGACAGCCGCTCCATCTCAAGCTGAAGAATCTTGCGATCGACTTCATCCAACTCTTCCGGCTTCGAGGTGATTTCCATCTTCAGCTTCGCAGCGGCTTCGTCTACCAGGTCGATCGCTTTGTCAGGCAGGAATCGATCGGAGATGTAGCGGGTCGAAAGTGCGGCGGCAGCAACGAGGGCACTGTCGGAAATCTTGACGCCGTGATGCACTTCGTAGCGTTCTTTCAGGCCGCGCAGAATCGAAACCGTGTCTTCGACTGTCGGCTGATCCACGTAGACCTGCTGGAATCGCCGTTCCAAGGCGGCATCCTTCTCGATGTATTTGCGGTATTCGTCCAGCGTGGTCGCACCGATGCAGCGGAGTTCACCCCGCGCCAGCATCGGCTTGAGCAGGTTTCCGGCGTCCATTGCGCCCTGCGTTGCGCCCGCGCCGACGACCGTGTGAATTTCGTCAATAAATAGAATGATCGTGCCGCGAGAATCGGTGACTTCTTTGAGGACGGCTTTGAGGCGTTCTTCAAATTCACCTCGGTATTTGGCTCCGGCGATCAGTGCGCCCATGTCCAGCGCGATCAGCTTGCGGTCTTTGAGCGACTGCGGCACGTCGCCGCTGACAATCCGCTGGGCGAGTCCTTCGGCGATCGCGGTCTTACCCACGCCCGGTTCACCAATCAGCACCGGATTGTTCTTCGTGCGGCGCGACAAAATCTGAATCGTGCGGCGAATTTCGTCATCTCGTCCAATCACCGGATCGAGCTTGCCTTCACGAGCGTACTGCGTCAGATCACGACCGTACTTTTCCAATGCTTCGTATTTTCCTTCGGGATTCTGGTCGGTCACTTTTTGATTGCCTCTCACCTGTTCGATCGTGCGGCGCAGCTTGTTTTCATCCAGGCGAAATTCCTGGAACATCGCCTTACCAAATCGATCGTCTTTTGCATAGCCCAACAGCAAATGCTCGATCGAAATATACTCGTCGCCAAATTCTTTGCGAAACGCCTCAGCCCGATCGAGCAGGGTATCGAGCGATCGCCCCAGATACACGGACGAACCCGCACCGGAAACTTTCGGCTGGCGGCTAATAAAGTCATCCGTATAGTCGCGCAGCTTTTGCGTGTTGATGCCTGCTTTGCTCAAGATGCTCGCGGTCAATCCTTCTTGGTCGAGCAGCGATCGCATCAAATGTTCAGATTCGATCTGCTGGTGCTGCGCTTGCTTGGCAACGTCGGGAGTTCGGGTAATCGCCTCCCACGCCTTTTCGGTAAATTGATTGGGATTGGTTGGCTGCATGGGTTAGGAGTTAGGGATTAGGGGTTAGGGATCAGGGCGACAGCCATGCTGAACCGACCCTCATCCGTTAAGCTAATGCTCCAATTGTATGCAGGCGGGAGGGGGTGAGGCGATCGGGTTTTGCGATCGGGTTTGGGGGGAGTGCCGTAGGGGGGGGGGGCGATCGGTACTTTCAAACTGATCACTTCAGTCAAATGCCTAGATTTGCTAAAACAGATATTTTCTCTAGAAACATACAAAAGCCTCCCGGACAATCATTTCACTTAGCAGTACTGTTTAAAGAGAATTTGACCCAACCCACAACTAGACGGGAGTTTTTTACTATGACAGTTCTTGACTTTAAAGAAATTCCAAGAGCAAATCAATCAAATGGTGAACAAGATGCTTTTGAATTATTTGCTAGAGATTTTCTTCTTATGGCTGGTTACTCTATCAAACGTGGGCCTGATCGTGGACAGGATGCAGGCCGCGATCTTATTGCGGTTGAAACGCGCAAAGGAGTAGGGGGAGAGACAATCGTTCGTTGGTTAGTTAGCTGCAAACATAAAGCGCACTCTGGCAATTCTACCGTACTTAGTGATGAGCCTGATATTCTTGAGCGAGTACAGTCACATGACTGTTGCGGCTTTATAGGTTTCTATTCGACCTTACCCGCTTCTTCGCTAACAAACCGCTTAAAAGGACTTGAAGAAAATCGAGGCTTACATTATCAGATTTTTGACAGGGCGAGCATTGAATCACAATTATTGAGTTCTTTGGAGGGACTTACGCTTGCTGAACGTTATTTTCCTAATTCCATAAAAACATGGCGACGAGAAAACCCGCAGCCAGCTAATCTCTTTGAAATTGACGAAACGTTAACTTGTGAGGCTTGTGGTAAACCCTTGCTAGAACCACCGGAAGGCATCGTCGGATTTGGATTCAATTTTATTCAAGTCAATGGGCAAACAAGAGAACGATATGAAGATATTTACTGGTGCTGTAGGGGAGCATGTGACAGAGAGCTACGAAGACGATTTCGATCACAAAATCTTATGGATGGCTGGCGAGATCTCTCAGACCTTTGTATTCCTAGTGCTTACTTGAAATTTACCAACTCAATCATTTTTCAGCTACAAACTGGTACACAATACAGTGAACAGTATCATAAGAAACTAGAGCATCTTGTGATCCAGCTTTTTCCACATATTTCAAGAGAGCTAACTTCTAGGGAGCGCGAAAAGATTGAAGAATTAGACGGATTAGATGTTTTGTTCGGTGGCTTGTTCTGATAGACGGCAATTGCTACAATCGCTCCTCAAGCAATGTTGTTTTGTGGGGGGGCGATCGCGCTTTTTGTTGGGTTTGCTGGGCGGCGATCGAGGGTGGTTTGTGTGGGGGCGATCGCTCTTGCTTTGAGGGAGGGCGATCGCTGCTTGTGCTATCGTGTGAGAACGATTGAGGTAGATGAGTATGACTACTTCTGCACAGGAACTTTTGGAGCTTTTCGATCGCCTACCAGAGTCGGAACAGCTAGATCTTGCTCTCGAAATCTTTAAGCGAATTCTTCATCTTGATTTTCCGCCATTGACAGATGAAGAATTAGCGTTCAATGCCGAAGAGTTATTTTTAGAACTCGATCGACAAGAAGCAGCTTATGAGTAGTTGCGATACCGTTCCGGGAGCGCTAGCGCGATCGTGGCGAAGTTTGGCTTGTCGATTTAGGCTACACCGCTAAAATCAGACCTTGTTTAGTCATCAGCATTCCTGCTGTAGAGCAAGATCGCGCCCTAGCAACTCTCATCCCTCACACAACTCGATTGCGAGGTTCAAGATTTGAAGTAGAAATCAAAGTCAACTTTCTCCGAGCCGGAGCATTTGACGTACAAAATCTCTTAACAACTTCTCATGCAAAGCTGATTCGCAAATTAGGAACTTTAACATCAGAGCAACTAGTGGAAGTTGAGCAAGTGTTGCTATTCTGGCTAGGGTTTGAAGAAGCTGAGTGAGTCGATCGCACCTCAAGTAATGTTGTTTTGTGAGGGGCGATCGCTTTTATCAATGGGGAGGGCGATACCGTTCCGGGAGCGCTTCGCGATCGCGCTTTTGTTGGGTTTGCTGGGGAGCGGTGGCTGCGCCGCCTACGGGCGAGGGTGTTTTGTTGGGGGGCGATCGCTTGGTACACTTGTCCTATGAGAATTGAATCGATCGTTTGCCCAGACTACATTGAAGAAAAGCTTCAGGCGAAGCACGGCGTTACTTGTAACGAAGCTCGTCAGGTTCTTCTAACCCAACCGCGCATCAGATTTGCCGAGAAGGGTCATACTGAAGGAAATGACGTGTATGCTGCCTTCGGGCGAACCTTTGCAGGAAGATACCTGTCAGTCTTTTTCATCTACAAGCCTGAAAATCAAACAGCAATTATCATCAGCGCACGGGACATGAGCAAAAAGGAGCGCAAAGCATATGGACGCAAATAAACTCAGCAGCATTTCAAAAGCAGAGACAGACGAAAAAATTGGTGAGTTCTGGGACACACACGACCTTACTGATTTTGATACCGACACGCCTGATATTGAATTTGAAATTACTTGTGCTGTGCCGATCGAAATAGAACTGTTTAATGCGATTGAACAGCAAGCTAAAAGGCGTGGCGTAACGATTGAGGTACTTGTCAACCTTTGGCTACAGCAAAAACTAATTGAGCAGTCAGCGAGTTAGTTTGCAGAAAAAATTGACTGACCTCAAGGCGATCGCGCTTTTGTTGGGTTTGTTGGGGGCGGTGGCTTCGCCTCCTACGGGCGAGGGTGTTTTGTTGGGGGGCGATCGCTTTAGGAATTACTGCTAATTTCTACGATCATTTCTCCTTGTTAGAGTTGTTCGATCGCGGCAGGCAATGTAATTGTAAGCAGTTGTCGTAGATTGCGATTCGTCACGTTACCGCAAGTTAGCCATAGAATTTGCGGTGGTGTTCCTAGCCGACAAACGAGATCAACGAAATCGCTGTCCTTCGTCATAATCACAACATTCTCAGTTCTTGCTGCCTCAAAAATCTCAATATCTTTCGCATCTCGTAGGCCAATTTCTCGGAGAGCAATTGCCTCTACATCAAAATTACTGCTAATCCAGTTTGCCAAAGTAGGCGGTAGCTGAGCATCAATCCAGACTCTTATGCAGTCAGCCGAGGAAAAGCGGTGCGTCGTGCTGCAAACAAAAGACAAGCTTGTATATCTTCAGGCTCTAAATCAGGGAAATCTTCAAGAATTTCACTAACGCTAACATTTTCAGCCAGCATCTCCAAAACATCGCTAACACGAATTCTCATCCCTCGAATACAAGGACGACCACCGCATTGACCCGGAGTTTGAGTAATGCGAAGTAGCAAATCAGGAATTGAACTCATTTAGTATTGACTGGTCAAGTGTTACCTGCATTTATTGTATCGATGGCTTGAAGAATTGCAAATGTTGTTTTGTGAGGAGCGATCGCTTTTGTGGAATGGAGGGAGGGCGATCGTGCTTTTGTTGGCTTTGAGGGAGGGCGATCGCTTCATCTTTAGTGTCTTCTATTGATTCAGCACTTAAAATAATTGTTATGCTGATTCAGCCAAGATTTGAATTATGACAGCCGAACTGAATGCCCAACGCCAAAGCTTGTATGAAACTGATTATCTTCAGTGGATTGAGGCGACGATCGACCAGTTAAAGCAGCAAAACTATGGGGCGATCGATTGGGAAAATTTAATAGACGAGATTGAAGACATGGGGCGCAGCGCACGAAAAGGATTTAGAAGTAGTCTTGTCATTCTTCTAACTCATCTACTCAAGTGGCAATTTCAACCAGAGCGAAGAAGCAATAGTTGGAAAGCAAGCATTGTTGAACATCGCCGACGCATTCTCGAAGATTTAGAAGAATCTCCAAGCTTCAAGCCCTACTTAGAGCAAGTATTCACGAAATGCTACGAGGCTGCGATCGAACAAGCCAGCGCAGAGACAGGGTTGCCAGAATCGACTTTTCCGCGATCGTGCCCTTACACATCTGCACAGGTTCTGGAGGCGGGTTTTCTGCCAGAGTGAGGAGCGATGGCTTCGCCGCCTACGGGCGGGGTTGATTGGAGTGGGGCGATACCGTTCCGCAAGCTTCGCGATCGCTTCTTTTGCTGTGGAGGCGATCGAGTTTGCAATCGAATCGGTATTGCCGCCCTGTCTTGTTGTCCTGTCTCGTGTCTCGCAAGACAACTCTAAAATGAGGATTAGAACAACCAGGTAGGATTCAACCATGACAGCCGAACTGAACGCCCAACGTCAAAATCTGTACGAAACCGATTATCTTCAGTGGATTGAGACGACGATCGACCAGATGAAACAGCAAAACTATGGGGCGATCGATTGGGAAAATCTGATTGAAGAGATCGAAGACATGGGGCGCAGTGAGCGGAGAAGTTTAGAGAGTAACCTTACCGTCATTTTGGTTCACCTTCTGAAGTGGCAATTTCAACCAGAACGCCGAAGCAATAGCTGGCAAGCAAGTATTGCTGAACATCGCCGACGCATTCGTAAAGCATTCAAAGACTCGCCTAGTCTCAAACGGTACTTGGAAGAGATGTTTGCAGAATGTTATGAAGATGCGATCGAACTTGCTAGCATCGAAACCGGACTACCCGCAAGCACTTTTCTGCGATCGTGCCCGTACACTTCTGCACAAGTTTTGGAGGCGGGTTTCTTGCCGGAATGAGGGGCGAGGGCTTCGCCTCCTACGGGCGAGGGTGTTTTTTTGGGGGGCGCTCGTTCTTGTCTTTGAGAGGGCGATCGCAAAGGCATCAACAGCAGGTACGATCGAGCTATGACAGCGCTTGTTGAAGAAATACGTCGCAAAGTCGCTGCGGACGAGTTTGAGTTTTCTAAGCACGCCGTTGATCAGTCGATTCTGCGGCAGATTCGAGTACAGGAAGTTCGGGAGGCAATTGCTCCAGGACAAGTCATTGAGGATTATCCTGAAGATAAGTATGGTGCTAGCTGTTTGATCTGTGGTGTGACCGGGACGGAGCGATACCGTTCCGCAAGCCGCGCGATCGCCCCACTCGATCCCCATCTTGCAAAAGCGCTCTGGGTGGCGAAGCGATCGCCCATCACAAGCCTAATTCTTCTCGTAATGATTGCAGCGAAATCGTTGCTTCTTCTTGAGAAAGCGATTTGAGAAATTCAATGAACTCAGTATTCTTTTTGAGTAGTTCTACTTCAACTTCAAAATCATCAACGGGTGCAAGTGCAAATAGTTTGCCATCGGGTTGTCGTAATACAATGGCTTCGTTTTTAGCTAAAGTCATGACTTGAGCAAGTGTTAGCTGTTCAGTTTCGAGTTCGATGATTTTCATAGCTGAAACTCCTTGCCGCCGATGTAAAGCTTGTTATGCACTTTATGCCCGATCGCCTTGATCTTGACAATCCCACCCTCATCCTCGATAACCACATCATAAAACACTCGAAAGCTATCGACCCGCAATTCCCAGTCAGACACCTCATTTTCACCGAGTCGCTTTCGGTTACGGGTTTCAGTGATGGGTTGATTTGGTAGCTGGGTCGCGATACCGTTCCGGGAGCGCTAAAGCGATCGCATCCAAAATAATTTGCTGCTCAAACTTTCGATATGCCCGCAGATGACCAGCAGCAGTTGGCGTAAAGTCAAGTTGGTACATTTACTGCAATCGATACACCACTGGAATTGTAAGTGCTCTGCGATCGCGAAGCTTGTGGAACGGTATCGCCCCACTCGCTCTGGGCAGCGAAGCGTATCGATCCCCCTCTTGCAAAAGCGATCGAACTTCAGTTGATTTTGGAGGTGCGATCGCTCCATCCGATACAGCATCGGCCACATTCGTTTATCCTAAACTCAGATGCTATTCAATTCACTATGACAACAAGCTACCGCGATATTATTACGATCGAGCCAGATAAACGAGGCGGGAAACCTTGTATTCGACGAATGCGAATCACAGTTTATGATGTGCTGGGCTGGCTGGCGGCGGGAATGTCTCACGCAGAGATTTTAGATGATTTTCCTGAGTTGACCGAAGCAGATATTCGCGCTTGTTTAGCGTTTGCTGCCGATCGAGAACATCGCTTAGTGGCTGTGGTGGGTGCTGCTTGAAGCTGTTGTTTGATCAAAATTTAAGTCGCAAACTAGTCTCTCGGTTAGCAGATATTTTTCCTGATTCCAGTCACGTTCAGTTTCATCAGCTAGCAGAGAAGACGGATACTGAAATTTGGAAGTTTGCGAAAACAGGCGATTTTTGCATTGTGACTCAGGATGCAGATTTTGCGGAAAGAAGCCGTTTGTATGGTTCTCCGCCTAAAGTGATTTGGCTCCGCTGTGGAAATGCGCCGACTCCAGAAATTGAAGCGCTGATGCGCTCTGGAGTAGAAGCAATCCAAGAGCTTTTGAGCAATCCGAGTTTACATTGCTTAGAACTGTACTGAGGTTATATCGATCGCCTCTACACGATCGTCCCCAAGAACCTCGATACCATTCCGGGAGCGCTTCGCGATCGCCCCACTCGCTCTGGGCAGCGAAGCGTATCGATCCTCATCTTGCAAAAGCGCCCGGAGGCGGCGAAGCCATCGAACTCCAGTTGATTTTGGGGAGTGCGATCGACTTTTCTGTGCTGTGAGGATGCGATCAAATACTTTAACCAAATCAAACAAATTGTCGATGTTTTTTGAGCCAAAGATTTAACTGAGCGTATTTGTTAAGAATTGAAGCTCACGTTCGCCCTACGAGCGCTCTACATATTCAAAGAGAAGTGCGCTTGCAAGACCAGTGAATTCATCTTTGCCAACCCGTCTGCTCACTTTCGGGTTATGAAAACTTATTTTGAGCATTTCATCCTCGGTCAATCCAATATCACGCATGATTCGTAGCACTGAACGTTGACCACGATCTTCACCTTTTTCTTTTTCACGTCGAAGATAATTTTCAAGACGTTTGTTCTTTTGACGAAATTCACACTGATATCTCAAATATCCATAAATGCCGACAAAAGCACCTGCTAGTGTAATGAAAAAAGTCAGTATGGACGTAAGGTCAACCCACCAATCTATGTTGTTTTGCGTCATTGTATCTTCACAAAGTAGCTTATAACTACCAACTGACAAACATCAGGTTCTTTTTTGGTGACAAGTTCAGGTAATTCTATCAACTCGCTTTAGTATAAAGCCATATAAGTTAGGTTGGTTGATGCAAAGTTTTACTTCTCTGAAGACAAAGTAGTGTTTCTTGTGAGTTACTGCTTTAACGCAAGTGATTAGGAAGCAAAGCTCGATCGCCCCACAACCCCAATGTTCCGCAGCACAGACTGGTACAGCCATCCGCACAAATAGCACTGCGAATCCATAGAGTAGGCATATCCCGCATTCACCTCAGTCAGCGGATAGATGCACTCCTATGGCAACACACTATCGGCAAGCCAGCGACTACCTGACGCAACTGCTCCAAGCTCGATCGCGCAGCGCTGCCGGAACGGACTCGATCGCTGCCCTGACCCAAGATCTTGCCCCCAAATCGATCGCACCCGCCGCCAAAATCAAGGGTGGTGCGAGGATTTCGGCTGAGGCGATCGATCGACGCTGGCAGATTCTCGATGCAACGGATGCAGTGCGATCGAATCTCCTGGATGCTCAAACTGAAGTCCAGATGCAGCGGTATGAGCGCAATATCGAGAACTTTATTGGCACGGTGAAATTGCCGATCGGGATTGCTGGCCCCTTGCGCGTGAACGGGTTGTTTGCTCAGGGCGATTACTATGTGCCCTTGGCGACGACTGAGGCGGCATTGGTGGCGTCCTACAGTCGAGGCGCACAGCTCATTAGCGAAGTGGGCGGCTGTACGGCAATGCTGCTGAATGAAGGCGTCAGTCGCGCTCCGGGGTTTGCCTTTCGCAATTTGGAGGAAGTCGGAAAGTTTATGCTGTGGGCGATCGCCCAGCAAGCCGCCTTCAAGCAAATTGCCGAATCCACCACCAGACACGGCAAGCTCACCGATATGCGAATCACGGTCGAAGGCAACCACGTTTATCTCGATTTTCAGTTCACAACCGGAGATGCGGCAGGCCAAAACATGGTGACGATCGCCACCCAAGCCGTCTGCGACTACATCCGCGCCCAATCGCCGATCGCCCCGCAGTACGCTTTTGTCGAGGCGAATCTGTCCGGCGACAAAAAAGCGAGTGCCCAATCGTTCCTTTCCGTTCGCGGCAAAAAGGTGACGGCAGAAGTGACGCTGCCTGCGGAACTGGTGAAAAAACGGTTGCGATCGACTCCCGCAGAAATGGTCAACTACTGGCGGATGTCTGCGATCGGCGGCACACTGGCTGGCACGATCGGCGTTCAGGGACATTACGCCAATGGACTGGCCGCCCTGTTCATCGCCTGCGGTCAAGATGCGGCTTGCGTCGCGGAGTCGGCGATCGGCGTAACGCGCTTTGAAGTGACCGAATCCGGAGCGCTCTATGCCGCTGTGACACTTCCCAATTTGATCGTCGGAACGGTGGGCGGCGGAACGGGACTCCCCAGCCAGCAAGCCTGTCTCGAAATTCTCGGCCTTGCAGGAACCGGACACGCGAAAGCCTTTGCGGAAGTTTGCGCGGCCTTACTGCTCTCCGGCGAACTGTCGATTATCGGGGCGATGTGCAGCGATGAATTTGCCCGCGCTCATCAGCGATTGGCACGAGGCAAAGGAGGATCGTCATGAATTGCTGGTGGATCTATCAAAAAGAGCGCTTTCCCATCTTCAAGCACGGTTTGCTGATCGCGATTTTTAGCGCTGGGGCGATCGGCTATTCGCACCAGTTAACGGGCAGTTCGATCGATCCGGGAGCCGCCCTAGTTGCCTTCATCGTCCTCTTCCTCGCCTTCCTACAACTGCGAATTGCCGACGAGTTCAAAGATTTCGAGGACGACTTTCGCTATCGGCCATATCGTCCCGTCCCGCGAGGCTTGGTGACGCTGAGCGAACTGCGGGCGATCGGCTGGGGCTGTGCCCCGATTCAACTGGGTCTGTCGATCGCTCTCGGCTGGAAATCCGTTCTGCTGCTGGCGATCATTTGGCTCTACACGACCTTGATGCGGCACGAATTTTTCGTTCCTGACTGGCTAAAAAGTCATCCGATCGCCTACCTCCTGTCCCACATGCTGATCATGCCGCTGCTCGCGCTGTATGCCTCAAGCTGCGACTGGCTGCGATCGAGTAACTTCCCGATCGCGCTGCTCTGGTTTCTGGCCGTCAGCTACGGAAACGGACTGGCGATCGAACTGGGTCGCAAAATCCGCGCTCCCGAAGCGGAAGAACCCGGAGTCGAAACCTACACCGCACTTTGGGGACAGACGAATGCGATCGCCGCTTGGCTCGGTTCACTCTGGATTGCCGGAATTGCGGCGATTGGTGCAGCCGTCCAGATTCGCTACTGGATTGCAATCGCGATCGTGCTGGCTCTCTTAGGAATTTCGATCGTCTTAGCAGGACGTTTCTGGATGCGTCCAACTTTGAAATCGGCACAGGCGATCGAACTGATGGCGGGAATCTGGACGCTGCTGGTGAATTTAAGTTTGGGTGTGCTGCCGCTGATTTTTTACTGAGAGAAAAGCAATGAAATTTGTTGTGGATGGAAGTGGATCGATCGAGCAGCTTGGCGGCAAAGCGGGCGCACTGGCAAAGCTAAAAGGCTTTCCGATTCCCGAATGGATCGCCTTATCGCCTGCTGCGTTTGACATGCAAACAGCCACCCTCACCCTAAATCCCTCTCCCACTGAGGGGAGAGGGACTTTGAACTCCGGAGGTTCGGTTCCCCTTCTCCCCCGGTGGGAGAAGGGGTTAGGGGATGAGGGGGACGGCTGTTTCCTCCATCCCACCATCCAATCCGAACTCTCCGCCGCCCTCGCGAAACTCTGCCCCAACGGAGAACGAGTCGCCGTTCGATCGTCTGCCCTTGACGAAGACGGCGATCGCTCCTTCGCAGGCCAACTCGAAAGCTTTCTGTTTGTCCCGATCGACCAAGTAGCCGATCGAATTCTCGACGTGTGGCGATCGGCATTTAGCGATCGAATCGTTGCCTATCGCCAAGAACACAATTTGCCGCCCGCCACCGCGCCCGCCGTCCTGATTCAAAAGATGGTCGATGCCGAAGTTGCCGGAGTTGCCTTCAGCGCTCATCCGGTCACAGGTCAGCGTGGCGTGTCGATCGTCTCTGCCGTCTACGGTTTGGGGAGTGCCTTAGTTGGGGGTGAAGTGGATGCGGATACTTACGAAGTCGATCGAGCAGGCAACATCACATCTCGCCAAATTGCCTGCAAGGAAATCGCGCATCGATCGAGCCTAAACGGTGTGATGGTGGAAGCGATCGATCCCGCTTTGGCCGAACAGCCCGCCCTCACGGATGCTCAAATTCTGCAAATTGTCTCTCTTGCGCGGGAAGTAGAGCGGCGATCGAATTGTCCGCAAGATATCGAATGGGCGATCGCGCAAGGCAAACTCTACCTCTTGCAAGCCCGCCCAATCACCACGCTGGCGCAACTGCCCGACCCCGACGGAACTCGCATCCTGTGGGACAACAGCAACATCTCGGAAAGCTACGGCGGCATCACGACTCCGCTCACTTTCTCCTTCGTCCGTCACGCTTATGCCGAAGTGTATCGCCAGTTTTGCCGGATGATGGGCGTGTCAGAAGGCGCGATCGCCGCCCAAGACACGACCTTCCGCTGTCTGCTCGGCCTGATTCGCGGACGCATCTACTACAACCTGATTAATTGGTATCGCCTCCTCGCCCTCCTGCCCGGATTCAAGATGAATCAGCGCTTCATGGAGCAGATGATGGGCGTTCGTGAACCTCTGCCGCCCGATGTGATCGCCACTTTGGAAAAGGCCAACTGGCGCGATCGCCTCCAAGACAGCCTCAGCTTCGCCAACACCCTGCGCGGCCTGCTCGTCAACTTCGCAACCTTGCCCAAGCAGATTCGCCGCTTCTATCAACGCCTCGATTCCGCCCTAACCGAAATCGATCTTTCTACCTTGCGGCCTGACGAACTCGCCGCCCACTACTACGACTTGGAACGGCAACTCTTGACCCGCTGGGATGCGCCGATCGTCAACGATTTCTTCGCGATGATTTTCTACGGCCTGCTGCGATCGCTCTGCGTCAAATGGTGCAGCGATTCCGGCACTTTGCAAAACGACCTAATCGGCGGCGAAGGCGGCATGATCAGCGCCGAACCCGCCCGCCGAATTCGCGAACTGGCTGCGATCGCCGCTCAATCTCCCGACTTTGCAGAACTCCTCTGCTCCGGTTCACTTCCAGAAATCACAGCCGAACTGAAAAATCAACTCCAATTCCAAACGCAATATCAAGACTATCTCGATCGATTTGGCGATCGCTGCCTCGAAGAACTCAAGCTTGAAAGTCCGACGCTGCACGACAATCCGATCATGCTGTTGCGATCGATCGGACAGCTTGCCCGTCAGCCGATCGCCGCATCCGCACCAACCACTTCCCCACGTCAACAGGCCGAAGCTAAAGTTGCCCAACTGATTAGAAATCCGATTCGTCGTTGGGTGTTCGATCGCGTTTTGCATCAGGCCAGAGCGCGAGTGCGCGATCGCGAAAACCTCCGATTTGAACGCACCCGCCTGTTTGGTCGCGTCCGCCGCATTGTCGTGGAATTGGGTCGGCGTTTGTGGGCGATCGATGCCATCCATTCACCCGAAGATGTCTTCTACCTCGAAATTCCCGAACTTTTGGGATACGTTGACGGCACAACGACAACCACCGACCTCAAAGGGTTAATTGCCATCCGCCAAGCCGAATTTGCCAAGTATGCAAAAATGGCGGCTCCGGGCGATCGATTGGAAACACACGGCATCACCCACCACGCCCAAACCTTCCGGTCTACCGCCGACACCCGACCCCCGACACCCGACACCCCTCAAGGCATCGGATGTTGTCCCGGCATCGTTCGTGCCCCCGTCCAAATCATCACCGACCCCAAAACCGCCGTCCTCCGCCCCGGATCGATCCTCGTCGCCAAACAAACTGATCCCGGGTGGATTCTTCTCTTCCCCGGTGCGGCAGGCGTCCTCGTCGAGCGCGGCGGCGTTTTGTCCCATGCCGCGATCGTCGCCCGCGAACTCAACCTGCCCGTGATCGTTTCCCTCCCCGGCCTACTCGACTGGCTCCAAGACGGCGACCTTGTTGAAATGGACGGCAGCACAGGCCAAGTTCACCGCCTGAGCGAAGTTGAGCCTGAGCGCCCCGTTGCCCTAACCGGAGGTGAAGCATGACCGCAACCCTCACAACCGAAGTTGCAACCCGCGCCGATTTTTCAAAAATTCGCTATGCCCAATGTTGGGAAGATGCCGATATTTTGCTGGAAGCGATGAACGTGCAGCGCGGTCATGTTTGTGTGTCGATCGCCTCTGCCGGAGACAATACGCTTGCCCTGCTCAGCAAAAATCCCGATCGCGTCATCGCCGTCGATCTCAGTCCCGCTCAGCTAGCCTGCCTTGAACTGCGCGTCGCCGCCTATCGCGAACTCGAACATTCAGAACTGCTGACTTTAATTGGTTCGCAACCTGGAAATCGCGCTGATTTCTATCAGAAATGCCGCAGCCAACTTTCGCCGGATGTCCGTTATTTTTGGGATTCACATCCCGACTGGATCGATCGCGGCATTGGTTCAGTCGGCAAATTCGAGCGCTACTTTGCTCTGTTTCGTCAGCGAATTTTGCCCCTCGTTCACAGTCGATCGCAAGTCACCCAGCTTCTACAAGGCGGAATCGAACGACAAGAATTCTACGATCGCACCTGGAACACTTGGCGCTGGCGATCGCTGTTTCGCATCTTTTTCTCCCGCTTCGTCATGGGACGAGCCGGACGCGATCCCAGCTTTTTCCGCTACGTCGAAGGCAATGTGGCCGATCGCCTGCTCGATCGCACCCGCTACGCCTTGACGGAACTTGATCCCGCCGAAAATCCCTATCTGCAATGGATTCTCACAGGTCGCCACCTGACTGCTTTGCCTTATGCTTTGCGGCCTGAAAATTTTGATGCAATCCGATCGAATCTCGATCGCCTCGAATGGCACTGCGGTTCGATTGAAGATGCGCTCGATCGCGTTGGCAAAAATGCGATCGATTCCTACAATCTCAGCGACATTTTCGAGTATTTGTCTTTGCCGAATTACTATCAGCTTCTCGATCGATTGGTCGATTCGGGTCGATCGAACGGTCGCTTGGTCTACTGGAATATGCTTGCGCCTCGGACTCGTCCTGATCAGATGAGCGATTGCCTCCATCCGCTCACCGATTTAGCTGAATCCCTCTACGCACAAGACAAAGCGTTCTTCTACAGCCGATTCGTCGTTGAGGAGATCGTCTAATGGTTAGTGCGGCTGAGGGAATGCTGCTCATTCTCGCGATTCTGGGCGGATTGATTGTCGGCCTCAAGCAAATTCAGCGGCGATTTTCACCGCATCCCGAAATCGTGCGGAAGCTGCTGCACATCCCGATGGGCTTAGTGACGCTGAGTTTTCCCTGGCTGTTTGACGATCCGCTTCCGGTCGTTTTGCTGACCGCGATCGCCATCGCCACCCTCCTCGCCATCCGCCTCTATGCCCCACTCCGCAACGAGTTCGGCAGCGTTTTGGGTGGAGTCGAACGCCGATCGCTCGGTGAAGTTTACTTTCCGGCGGCGATCGCCCTCCTCTTCTGCCTCGCCCATCAAGAGCCGCTACTCTACTGCATCCCAATTTTGATGCTCACCCTAGCGGATGCGCTAGCTGCTTTAATCGGAGTGCGTTACGGCACAGTCCGCTACGAAACGCTAGAAGGCCAAAAGAGCGCCGAAGGATCGATCGCCTTTTTCACGCTGGCGTTTTTTAGCGTTCACGTCCCCTTGCTGCTATTGAGTGAAGTCGGGCGGGCGGAAACCTTGCTGATCTCAGTGATTCTCGGTCTGCTCGTCATGCTGCTGGAGGCGATCGCATGGCGGGGACTCGACAACTTTTTCATTCCGCTCGGTGGCTACTTGCTGCTGCGGACGCATCTCGAAATGGACGTGCCTGCCCTGCTGACGCGACTGGTGATCACGATCGCCCTCGTCATCTTCACGCTGACCTGGCGCAGACGCACGACGCTCAACGATAGTGCCCTGATGGGAGCGACTTTATTCGGCTATCTAAGCTGGTCGATCGGCGGTTGGCAGTGGCTTTTGTCGCCTTTGACGGTTTTCTTGTGCTATCCGCTGCTGATGCGACGAGTTGATCCAAAGTTGGAGGAGCGCGATCGCCAATCAATGCCTTGGCTTCCGGCTGATGAAACCTGCGGCTGGGTGCGCGTTCACAACATCTACGCGGTCATGAGCGTCGTCGCGGCGGGAGCGCTGTGGCTGTTTCTGTTTGGCATTTGGGAGCGATCAAACCTGTTGTATCCCTACACGATCGGCTTTGCGGCAAGCCTCGCGATTATTGGGATTGCTGGACTGCCGCCAACTGCTTACTGGCTGCCTGCTCAGATCGGGCGCGTCATCCTTTACATCGGTAAAAGCTGGCTGCTGCTGTTTGTGCCGCTGCTGGCGATCGAACGCACTTCTATCCCAGTTTCCCTGCTTGGTCTGTTAGGAATTGCGATCGCAGGCATCACCTACTATCTGACACAGCCCTGGTTGCGATCGCGTCCGACCGATCGCTGGAACTGGATTGGTCGAGCGGCGTTTGCTACAGTCGCCTCTTGCCTCGGTCTGCTGGTACTTTAAGATTTGTACTCAATCAGTTCAGCCTGCTGGCCGCGCAGTTGCAGCAGGTAAAATCGCAAAGCGCCGATCGCTTCTGGAAAAACCGAAACGCCGCAGGACAAACTCCAGGCGACGCATTCGGCGATCGAGAATCCTTGTTGGGTGGTACGGCGAAATGTTTTGAGGGACGCCAGCGGATAGCGCAAGAAAGCTGCCAGCGAAATACCGTGCGTGATGGGAGCAAGAGCGATCGCGCTAACCGGAGCCAAAATGCCCCAAATCCAGATTCGACGGGCTTCACTGACAAACTTGCGCTCTGGCTGGTTCGCATACATCGAGGCGACCAAGGCATAGGCAAAGCCGCCGCGCTGTATCCGGTTCCACCACTGCGACAGGTGATGCATATCCGCATCGTGAACTGTGCTGGTGCGATCGAGCCGCAAAATGTCACCAATCCGCCGCAGCCGCACGCTCAGTTCCGGGTCTTCTCCCGCGATCATGCTGCTGTTGTAGCCTTCGACTTTCGAGAAGGCATCAGCGCGAATCATCACGTCTCCCCCAAAGCTTTCCACCAGTCCGGCTGATCCCAATCGCCACTCAACATCGCAAATCCGGTTGTAGACGCTGCGATCGGGATAGCGCTCTCGTCGCCAGCCGCAAACCGCAACGACGTTTGGATGCTCGTCTAGTGCTTCCGCTGCGGCATCGAGCCAGCCTGCTGTCACTTCGCAATCACCGTCGATGAACTGCACGTAGTCTAGATCGGGATGCTGCTGCTGCAAGCGATCGAATCCGGCATTGCGAGCGCGAGCAGCGGTAAAGGGAATCGACAAATCGAGAGTCACCACATCGACAGCGCGATCGAGCGCCGCTTGACAACTGCCGTCCGTTGATCCTGAATCCACATAGACCACCGGACGACTCGACCCGACGACTGCATCAAGGCTGCGAATCAAGCGATCGCCTTCATTGCGCCCAATTAAAACGATTCCAACCTGGCTCATTTCCTTCTCCTGCAACCGCGCCTAAGAAATCTCGTCTAAAAATTGCATCAACGCATCATATCGAGGGGAATGCGCCTGCTCGACATGTTCCAGCACACCCCAGCTTCCCCAACGTGACCTGCGGCCAAAATCGCTAAAGTTCATAAATAGCGTGCCGCCGCTGGCTTTCCAGCCCTGCAAAAGCTGACTGTACAGTTCGCCCATGCGTCGATCGCCATTGAGTGCAATGAAGAAATTCGTGAGCTTTTCATTGTCGGCACTGACCAAATGCTGACCGCCTTCATACACCACAAGCTCTAGGTTGCGCTGCTTTGCAACATCGAGATGATAGGCGAATAGGTCAAAAACACCCGCCAGCGAATCGTTGTAGCTATGTGCGGGAATGATGCCGCCTTGCTCCAGTTGCATGAACGCCTTCTCGAAACCGCCATCCGGCTCATTGAGCAAGGCTTCGGCAGCGGCTTGATTTTCCGCTTGCGTCAGGTTGCCGCTGAAATATCCGGCGATCGCATACAGATCAACGCTCTCATGGCAGGGTGCATGACCTTCTGCGACCCACAAAGGGCAGTCGAGCGCGGCTTCTTCCAATCCCCGCCAAACCGTTTGCGTTCCGATGATTGACCGGAGGCGATCGCGCTGATCGCCAAAGACCTGCTTCCACAATTCGGCCATTTGTGCCGATCGCATTCCGTACCACTGCATGTAAGCGTCGCCATGCTCGCCCCAGCGGGCTTTACCCTGCTCCAGCGCGTAGTGTGCTTGGGAGAACTGCCAGTTCCACACTTCATTCGATAGTTCGACATAGACGCGCAAATCTGGGTCAAGCTGGTCTTTGACAATCTGTGCAAACTCGCGCATGTATTCATCGGTGGCCTGGATTGGCAGGGTGAACCAGGGATCAGCGTGAATGCGGTTTGCCAGTGCGATCATGATTTCGACCGGAGCGCCCTTCATGGCGTAAGTTGCATCCTCGACCTTGGGTCGATCGCGCCATTCTTGTTGGGTCGAGTTGTTGGTGGACATCCAGTCCATGAAGCGGATCGCTTGAAATCGATCGATGCGTTCAAGAAAGACAGGATTGAATATTTCGCTGGCAAAGATTGTTTCAGCTTCGATCGGGACAACGTGAAGGTTGCGAATGTAGTTGCCTGTTCGGTTGGGATCAGTTGCCGTAATGATCAAGTAGATGCCTTCATTGGACGGTGTGACATTGATGATGTCGCGTCCGGGTCTCGATCGCGCTTCGTCTTTTTGGGCGTCGAACCGATATTCGATCGCGCCTTCCCCATCGTAGAGCACCACATACTGCCCGCCCGGATAGTGCCCTTCAATTTCGCGAAACAGCAGCGTTCCGACTCTCGTGAACATCGGCTCGTCATCGGCAGCAGGCAGCGATCGAACCCAGTTGTGTTCATCGAGATCGATGCGATCGAACTCCTGAGTATCCCAGCCATTGTCACAGCCCGGATCACCATTGACGCACTGGGGAATCCAGCGTCTAGCTGACTTGAACGCATCGAGAAACGGAAGCTGAGTTGAATAGTCAACAATACTGGTGATGTTGGTTCCCAACCCGACTGGCGAACCCGACGGCGAATTTGCGGCGGTTGCAGTTGGCAGTGGCAGATTCGATCGCAGCGGCGAACAGGCCAGCGCGATCGACAAGCCTGCCAGAAAAATGCTGCCAAACACGGCAACTTTTAACCGCCGAATTCGATTGAGGAAGGAAAGAACGATCATAGTTCAATTCACTTTTGCCAGAAGCGGTTTCATCCAAATTTTGCTTGAGCCGAGCAGTTCCGGAAGTTAAGTTTTTAAAACAAGTTCCAAACTTGCAGGCTGCCCTTGCAATCGATCGAACCCTGCGGTGCAGACTGAGAATCTGGCGTGCTTCAGCCCTCAACCTCGTTCTACTACCTCCTAGGGCGTGATTTCACGCCGATTGATCCTCCCCAACCCTCCTTAGCAAGGAGGGAGCCGAACCGCTCAAAGTCCGGGTTTTCAAGGGGACAGGGGGATCGATTCCTGCGGACAGCGCTTCGCGATCGCACACCTTCCGCTCCTGCTAGAGCTTTGAAAACGCGCCCTAGGCATACACACGGCGATAGTACTCTTGATATTCCGCCGACAGCAACGGTTGCCACCAAGCTTGATGACTGAGATACCACTCGATTGTTTCACGCAAGCCGCCTTCGAGCGTTTGAGCCGGAGTCCAGCCGAGTTCCGTTTTGATTTTGGTGGCGTCGATCGCATAGCGGCGATCGTGTCCCGGTCGGTCTTTGACAAACGTGATTAGCTTTTCAGCCGGACGCACGGGCAGACTGGGCGCAAGTTCATCCATTAAGCGGCACAGGGTTGTGACCAGATCGATGTTTTTGACTTCGTTGCTGCCGCCGACATTGTAGGTTGATCCTGGTGTGGCGCGGTGGATGACCGTATCGATCGCGCTACAGTGGTCTTTCACATACAGCCAGTCGCGCACGTTTTGCCCGTCGCCATAAACGGGAAGCGGCTTGCCCATGAGAATATTGATGCACATCAGCGGGATCAGCTTTTCAGGAAAGTGATATGGCCCGTAGTTGTTGGAACAGTTGGTCATCAAGGTTGGCAGCCCGTAGGTGTGGTGGTAGGCGCGAACGAGATGATCGCTTCCGGCTTTCGAGGCTGAATAGGGGCTGTTGGGCGCGTAGGGCGTGGTTTCACTAAAACCGGGATCGTCGGGGTTTAAGCTGCCATACACTTCATCGGTTGAAACATGGTGAAAGCGAAAGTGATTCGGCTTTTCGTGCATCAGCCAGTGCTGTCGAAACGCTTCGAGCAGCGTGAATGTGCCAACGACATTGGTGCGGACAAACGCATCTGGCGCGAGGATCGATCGATCGACATGCGATTCAGCCGCAAAATGCACGATCGTGTCAATCTGCTTGCTTGTCAGGAGCGAATCGACAAGGGCGCGATCGCAAATGTCGCCTTCGACCAGTTGCACCTGCGCGGCATCGAGTCCAACAAGGTTTTCGCGGTTTCCGGCATAGGTGAGCGCATCGAGGACAATCACGCGATCGCTCGGATAGTGCTGATGCCAGTAGTGGACGAAATTTGAGCCGAT
This sequence comes from Microcoleus sp. FACHB-1515, assembly GCF_014696105.1. Taxonomy (GTDB): domain Bacteria; phylum Cyanobacteriota; class Cyanobacteriia; order Elainellales; family Elainellaceae; genus JAAUTJ01. The sequence continues at coordinate 182,693 of NZ_JACJPO010000020.1, read as the reverse complement.
GAAGCCAGCTCCTCCAGTGACAAGCAGGCAGCGGGCAGGACGCAGGTTTGAATTGGAAATTACCATGTTTTGAAACTTAGAGATGAAGTTGAGCAGGCAAATCGAAACGCAGCTTAGCAATAGCTAGCTTGGTCTGCGACTTTATCGAGGATGCGACCGAGCGATTGTCCGGCGGCTTCGTCTGAAAAGTGAGCGGCGGCATATTCGCCAGCGGCTTCACCCAGTCGTTGCCGCAGATCCGCATCATTCCACAGCAGTTGAATCGCTTCAACCAAGGACTCGATCGAATTGGGTTCTACCAGCAGCCCGGTTTTGCCGTCTTGCACATAGTCTTCTGCCCCGTTGCAGCGCGTCACAATCAAGGCGCGTTTCATTCGCATCGCCTCGACGATCGTGACCTGTCCAGCAGCAGTGGCGGCAGCGTTGGGCAGCAGCGGCACGATGTTAATGCGAGCTTCTTGCGCCAGTTGCAAACAGTCTTGCTTGGAGATGCCAAACGGCGTTTGTACCGAGGTGGGAATCGTGAATCCTTCTAGCGCTCGCGTCCCAGACGCAACAACGGTCGGCAGCTTCAGCCGATCGACTGCAGCAAAGAGTGTTGCAAAATCACGATGGGCTGAACCAAGGGCAACAAGAAATGGCTGCTCGGTATTTTCCGAGTGTGTAATCGGAATTTCTGAAACCTGATAGGGTACGAATTCAAATCGTTCGATCGGCAGTTGCAGCCACTCACTGTAGATTTCGCGTTCGCGCTTGGTGTGAACAACGAAGCGATCGATTCGGCGGAGGCTAAGCTGAGCAATTTGCCGCCGCCAGCCGCCATAGCATGTGCCGATATTGAACAGCCACGCTACAACGGGAAATGGTCGCGGTGCGAGTTGCTGAAGAATGCCGACTGTGGCTGCAAGTTGCGGAAATACAACAATCACGCCACCGCCTTGAGCTTGTTGCAATGCATCAATTGCCTGTTGCCCATAGCGTACCCATTCGTGAAAGCTGGTAGTCGCAGAGCGGCGATCGTGCCAATTTTGCAGCGGAATGCTGTGCGGCACGATCGTAAACGAGTGGCGATTGCCTGGTACGTATGGAGTAAGCCAAGCGGAACTGGATAGTTCCAGTGAGTGAATAAACGGAGCAGCAACAGTCCAATGCATGTATTTCAGTCACCTTGAAGGCAGCGATCGCATCGCGATGGTAATGCAAAACGGTTCAGCAGTCGCGCAGCCTGATTTACGTCAGTTCGATTTGGCAGTCATCGCCAATCATGAGTCGCAGCGCTTTTGGGCGTTGAGGCGCCATCGATAAGTGTGCCCGCTGTCCAATCACGCTGTCCACAATTCGCTGATGAATCCCGACAACTTTTGCTCCTTGAAGCAGCACGCTATGTTCCAAATCAGCATCGACGAGCACGGCTTGGTCGGCAATGCTGCTATACGGCCCGATGAAGCAGTTTTCCAGATGGCAGTCGCGACCAATCGTGACTGGCCCGCGAATCGTGCAGTTGATCACGCGCGATCCGGCTCCGATTTGCACGCGCCCGGAAATGCGACTGCGGTCGTCTACTTCACCGAGATTTTCTGCCACCAAACAGGTATCTAGAATAATACAGTTCGCTTCGAGCAGATCGTCTTTCTTTCCGGTGTCCAACCACCAGCCGTGAATTTGGCTAGCCTCAACCAGCTTTTGCTGATCGATTAGGTGCTGAATTGCATCGGTGATTTCGAGTTCGCCCCGCGCCGACGGTTGAATGGACGCGATCGACTGGTGAATCCGATTTGAGAAAAAGTAGATCCCGACCAAAGCAAGATCAGAAGGTGGAACTTTCGGTTTTTCCACCAGTTTCAGCACGCGGCCACTTTCATCAACGGTCGCAACGCCAAACGCGCTCGGATTTGGAACCGAACACAGCAGCGTCATGGCGTCCAACCCTTTCGCCTGAAACTGCTCTAGAAATAAACCCAGTTCGCTCTGCACCAGGTTATCGCCTAGGTACATCACGAACGGCGAATCACCCAGAAATGGCTGTGCGACTTTGACGGCGTGTGCGAGTCCGGCGGGCTGTTCCTGCAAGATGTAGGTGATGTTGACGCCAAAGCGATCGCCGTTTCCAGTTTTGGCTTTGACTTCTTCTCCGGTTTCCGGACTGATGATAATGCCAATGTCAGTGATGCCTGCTTGCGCGATCGCTTCAATGCCGTACCAGAGGATGGGCTTATTGGCGACGGGAACAAGCTGTTTTGCGCCAGTGTGAGTAATAGGACGGAGGCGAGTGCCTTTGCCGCCGGAGAGGACGATCGCTTTCATGACTGTTGTTCGGGGGTGACTGGTTTAGGGAAAAGTCCGATCGAGCACCGCTACTAGAAGTATGCCCAGTTCAGCAGCGCAATCATCGTAAGGCGTTAGGAGTGCTCAGACAGTTCGCTCAGCATGGCGCGGAGGCTTTGCCGCCAGTGAGGAGGATGCGCTCCTGCCCAAGCTGACCATTTGCGGCGATCGAGAACAGAAAAAGCCGGACGCTGAGCAGGCGTAGGATATTCCGCCGCTGTAATGGGCACGACGCGATCGATTTTCAGCGGCCAATCGAGCCGTTTCGCTTCTTCAAAAATGGCAACCGCAAAGTCGTACCAGCTTGCGACGCCGCTATTGGTAAAGTGGAACGTGCCGATCGGCAGCGTGTCGATCGCGTTGTCAGCAGCAGATCCGCCTCCCACCAGAGCAGGCTGCATTGCCGACTGTAAGTGCGCGGCAGACAGCTTGGCGATCGCCAGCGCGATGTCTTTTGCCCAGGTGGGTGTGCCAATTTGGTCGGCAACAACGCGCAGTTCTTCGCGATCGGCTCCCAAGCGCAGCATCGTTTTGACAAAATTACCTTTGCCCTGCGTGCCGTAGACCCAGGCGGTTCTGAGAATAATGTGGCGATCGCAAGCTTGGCGAATGCCGATTTCGCCTTGGAGTTTTGTTTCGCCGTAGACACCGAGTGGACGAGTTGGGTCTGACTCGGTGTAGGCCAAATTTTGCGAACCGTCGAACACATAGTCGGTTGAAATGTGAATGAAGGTTGCGCCGAGCGTTTGCGCTGTTTCAGCAAGAACAGTCGGCGCAATTCCATTCACGGCAGTTGCGGTTTCGCGATCGCTTTCGGCTTTGTCCACCGCAGTATAGGCCGCAGCATTCACGATCAGGGCGGGCTGCGTTTCCAGAACCATTTGCCGAATCGCGTCGGGCTGCGTCAAGTCAAGCTGTGTGCGATCGACTGCAACGACTTCGGCCAGCGGTGACAAGACGGGCAGCAGTTCCTGGCCGACCTGTCCTTGAGCACCTGTGAGCAAAATGCGTTTCATGCGAACACCTCGCACTCAGCAAACGGCAAAGCGGCTTGGTCTTTTCCTGACAAAATCGGCTCCGCTTCCAGCGGCCATGCGATCGCCAAGTCGCGATCGTTCCACAGCAAACTGCGCTCATGCTGTGGTGCATAGTAGTCTGTTGCTTTGTAGAGTACTTCTGCCGATTCAGAGAGAACCAAAAAGCCGTGTGCAAAACCGGGAGGAACCCAAAGCTGCCGCTTATTTTCGGCAGACAGGACGCAGCTAATCCACTGCCCAAAAGTGGGGGAGCTTTTGCGTAGGTCAATCGCCACATCGAAAATGCTGCCAGCAACGGCTCGCACAAGTTTTCCCTGCGGCTGCTGAATTTGGTAGTGGAGTCCACGCAGCACGTTTTGCCCGGAGCGCGAGTGATTGTCTTGCACAAAGGCAAGCTCCACTCCGGTTTTCTCGACAAAACTGCGATGATTATAGCTCTCGAAGAAAAAGCCGCGATCGTCTCCAAAGACGCGAGGTTCGATGATTAAAACATCAGGAATTTCAGTTGGAATGATATTCACTCAAGATTCTTCCAGTGCTGCAAATGAACGACATGGCGGAACACTACCCGCAAAGCTTGCCATCAGCACCGACACAAGTTCACGCCTGCGGGTAAGCTGATGCAAGCTAGCGACATGGGTGGGGCTTATGCACATGGCATACTGATACACATGGCATACAAGCAAGGCAGTTCGCTTCGTGAATCATAGCGATCGCTCCAGCAAAATTTCAAAGGCTGACAGTGATGTTTACTGCTTCTTCACATATGCGGTCGATCACTGGGAAGCAAGCTTGCATTTATGCTACCCGCAGGCCAAAGAAGTACAACACCAGCAGATCCGGTTCAGTGCGCCGTTGCGTCGAGTCAATCGCGGCATCTTTCAAGCTGTAATTGATCGTGGCTGTAAAAAAAGATACAAATTAAAAGCGATTTGCGATCCTGTGCGATCGCAAGCTGGCAAGACAACGATCAATCCGTGAGATCGATTAGGACAATCAGGCAGAATTGCAGCTTTCGATTAATTCTTGATTGCAGTTCGATCGAAACGATTCATCAATCAAAAATTCTCAATAAAAAAGAGGTAGTCATTCAACTACCTCCTAAAAACACTTCAAATTGGAATCTTAGGCAAGTGGATATGCTGTTTGCAGCGCCCACACAATCAAGAAGGCAATTCCTCCTAGAATGAAGCAGGCTGACAGCACAATGGCAGCGCCACTGTCTGCACCTCGAAACTTCATGATTCCCCGGTTTAAGTCTGTCATTGCGATGACCTCCAGCGCGAAGTAAATCAATAAAAGACAGCGTATTCGGGCATTGACGCGAGAACTGGATCGTGCTCACCGCCGCCTCGATTATAGCGATCGCTCCACAGGGCAACTCCGTAATTTCTCGCTTTCTTCATAATTTCTATCGCAAGGCATTAATCGATCGACAGAACGTTGCTACAAACTTCAGCGATTTAGCAATAATTTTTACAAAATTTGCAACCTAAAAAATTCTACGTTCAGCAATTATTAATTATGGTCGAATCTGCTTGGTGATAGCGAGATGCAAAAGCAATGCGAGATAATGGGCAGACGTTGCATCTGGCGATTTTTATGACTGAGATTCTACAAAATTATATTAATGGCAAGTGGGAAACGCCGCAGGCGGATTTGCTGGATGTGGTGAATCCGGCAACCAGTGAGGTGCTAGCTTCTGTCCCGTTGTCGTCCGCCAGCGACATCGATCGCGCCGCTCAAGCTGCGGCAGCGGCCTTTCCGAGTTGGCGACGCACTCCGGCAGGCGATCGCGTCCAGTATCTTTTTCGCCTCAAAACATTGCTGGAAGAAAATTTAGACGATTTGGCGCGGACGATCACGCTGGAGTGCGGCAAAACGTTTGGCGAAGCCAGAGCCGAAATGCAGCGGGCGATCGAAAATGTTGAAGTTGCCTGCGGAACGCCGATTTTGATGCAGGGCTACAACTCCGAGGACATCGCCAGAGGCATTGACGAAATTTTGATTCGCCAGCCGATCGGCGTGGCGGCGGCGATCGCGCCGTTCAACTTTCCGGGCATGATTCCGTTTTGGTTTTTGCCGTATGCGATCGCCTGTGGCAACACCTATATCCTCAAGCCGTCCGAAAAAGTGCCGCTGACGATGCAAAAAGTCATGCGCCTGATTGAAAAAACCGGACTGCCCGATGGCGTTGTTAACCTTGTGAATGGCGCAAAGGAAGCTGTAGACGCGATTCTCGACCATCCAATCATTCGAGCGATCAGCTTTGTCGGGTCGAGTCCCGTTGCTCAGTATGTTTACAGTCGAGCAGCGGCAAACGGCAAGCGCGTCCAGTGTCAGGGCGGTGCGAAAAATCCGATCATCATTTTGCCAGATGCCGATTTGGATATGACGACGCGAATCACGATCGATAGCGCTTTTGGCTGTGCCGGACAGCGCTGCCTCGCTGCCTCGCTTGCCGTCACGGTCGGGTCAGCGCAAAAGCCGTTTACCGAAGCGATCGCTGAGGCCGCCAGTTCGCGCAAAGTCGGTTTCGGGCTGGATGAAGGCGTGCAGATGGGGCCAGTGATCAATCAGCAAAGTCGCGATCGCATCGAGAGCTTGATTCAGGAGGGATTGGACGAGGGTGCGTCGATCGTCGTAGATGGTCGCCGTCCGGAAATTGCAGGCTATGAGCAGGGAAGCTTTGTGCGTCCGACGGTGCTGCGAAACGTCCGACCGGACAGCCAGATTGCCAAAACCGAAATTTTTGGTCCCGTGCTTGGAATGCTGCATGTCGAAACGATCGACGACGCGATCGCGCTGGTCAACAGCGGACAGTGGGGCAACATGGCCTGTCTGTTCACCTCCAGCGGAGCCGCCGCCCGCAAGTTTCGCTACGAAGCGGAAGCGGGAAACATCGGCATCAACATTGGCGTGGCCGCGCCGATGGCCTTCTTTCCGTTTTCCGGCTGGAAAGACAGCTTCTTTGGCGATCTACATGGACAAGGCCGCGATGCGATCGAATTTTTCACGCAGTCCAAGGTGATTGTGGAACGCTGGTTTCAAGATTGGTCGCGGCAGTTCTAGACCGGACTCACTTTCGCCCGATGCAGCAGTCGATCGCCCTGTCGATATCCCGCATAGCGAATGCGGACGCGATCGCCCAAATTCGCGCTACCGTCCATCAGTTGATGCAGTTGCGGATCAAACGGCACTTCCTCGCCCACAGCGGCGATCGCTTCGACGCCCCAATCTTGCAAAAGCTGCTCGATCGGACGCATCAGCGGCAGCAAGCGCACGGCGGGCAACTGCGGATTTTGCTGAGCCGCATAAGCGGCAGTGGGAAACTGCAACAGCCACGACTCGATCGATTGCAAGGTCGATCGCTGAAATTCCTGCTTGAGCGTTTCGCGCTGTTCAACAAGCTGGACTTGAAGCCGCTGATATTCCTGCTGAAGGTTCGATTCGACGGGCACAGCCGACTCGATCGACAGCGACGAAAACTGCTCGATTAGCTGCGCGATCGACAAATTCAGTACCTGACCGATCTTGTGAAGCGACTGCACTTGCATTCGATCGGCCTCACCTCGCCGCAAGCGATCGATCTGCCGTTCCGACACGCCCGATTGCCGACTCAACGCCCGAAAACTCAAAACACCCACCGACTGCATGTGCGATCGCAATCGATGGGTGTAATCCACAGCTTCACTCATCCGAATCTCACAAAGCGGATGAGTTTATTATCTCAGCAGCGGAAACTACTGAAGCAAACTCCGCAGCATCCACGCCGTTTTCTCGTGCAGGCGCATCCGCTCAGTCAACAAATCCGCCGTCGATTCATCTCCGGCTCGTTCCGCAGCGGGAAAGGCCGCGCGAGCCGTGCGAACGACTGCTTCATTGCCAGCGACGAGCAGACGAATCATTTCATCTGCGGTGGGAACGCCCAAGGTTTCTTCGATCGAAGCCAGCTTTGCATAGTCCGTGTAGCTTCCCGGCGCGGGGAAGCCGAGCGATCGAATTCGTTCCGCGATGTCGTCAACGGCAACCGACAGTTCGGTGTATTGCTGCATGAACATTGTGTGCAGCGTTTGGAACATCGGACCTGTGACGTTCCAGTGGAAGTTGTGCGTTTTTAGATAGAGCGTGTAGGTATCGGCCAGCAGGTGCGACAATCCCTGCACGATCGATTCGCGATCGCTTTCGGAAATGCCGATATCAATCATCATTTGGTCTTGAGCTTGCATAAAAATCTCCTTAAGCTATGTGCATCTTTAGCACGGATTTTGGAGCGCGACGAACATTGCACCGAATCTTTTCCAATCCAAGGCGGGTGCAGGCTTCAAACCGATGGCAGCCTGAAAATCCGTAGTATTGCCCATCGACCTCCAGCACATCGATCGGCTCTTGCTGTCCAATTTCAGCGATCGAGGCCATCAGCGCTTTCACCTTTTCGGGATCGTTTTGGCGAAATAGCGGACGCCGAATTTGGCTCAAAGGAATGTCTTGAATTCTAGCCATCGCAGGTTGAGGGATTCACTTCTTCCTTAATCATACTCGTTATGAGTATGAGTTGCAATGTTTTGAGAAAATTTCCTGCAAAGGCGACAAAATCTCGGCAGATTGGCGGAGCATGTAATCCTCGCAACCCAGTAACGTAGGGTTTATTCAGAAATTCTACGGACTAGGCAAGTATGATAATCGAGGAGTTTGAGGGACAATACCGAGCGGCGATCGACGATGCACTCAATCAGATGCAAACCGTTGTGCTGCTGTTGGCGCAGGCCGAAACGAAAACCGTCGAACTCGGTAACTCGCTGCAAAATCTTCGCACCATGATGGACGACTATTTCGCCCAGCAGCAAATCGATCGCCCGACTGCGATCGCGGAAGAGTTCTCGCAGCTTTGCACAGCAGAACGCGAACTACGCCAAATTCTTGCCCGCCGATCGTTCCACTGAAGCTTACGATCGCTCGGTTGCCGATTCCGCTTGACCCTGCGGCAGCAAATAGATCACGCCCGAAATCCAGGTCATCCCGACGGCAAGCCAAAACGCAACGATCGCCAAACTGCTTTGGGCAGATGGCGGCGCAATCAGCAGTGCGATCGCCACAATCTGACTGATGGTTTTCAGCTTGCCCCACAAATTTGCGCCCGAAATCTTCGTTTGGTTCACGCGCCATCCTGCGATCGTCAACTCTCGCGCCAACACCAAAAACACGCCCCAACCGGGAATCTGCCCCAGTTCCACCAAGGCCAACAGCGGAGCCAAGACGAGCAGCTTATCCACCAGCGGATCGAGAAATTTTCCTAAGTCCGTCACCTGATTCAAACGCCGTGCCAAATAACCATCGAGCCAGTCCGTTCCCGCCGCAATCAGAAAAATAATTAAACTGATCCAGCGATCGCGCTCACTCGGCTGATTGAGCAATACCAGCAATAGCGGCACACCTAATAAACGGGAAACGGTTATCCAAGTTGGTAAGTTCATCAATCGCAATTCACTCTAAAAAATCCACCTGAAGCAGAGAATTAGAGTTTATCATTTGGCTTTTCGAGTCTAGGCGATCGCGCAATTCGTGCGAACCAAATATCGCCTGATTCAGCTAGCGATTGCTAGCACCATAATCATTGCTCATGCTTAGTTTCGATCGTAGCGGATTTTGAGGAGGGCGATCGAGTTTTAGAGTGAGGCGATCGCCGTCTTGAATGTCGTTGAACTACTGCTTCAAGAGAGATTGGACTTCTTCATCTGAGAAACCGAACTGCCTGAAGATTCGCAGTACATAAGCAGGTGACATTTCTCCAGCACCCATGTCGATCGGAACGACTCGCGTTTTATCTTCAACGACGCGAGTGTAAAGACGATGATCTCCTTTTCCTTCTCGATAGAATTTGCAGCCACCTTGCTCTAGCAGTTTGATAAGCTGCTTTGGCTTCAAAGAAGGAATATTTTTAGGCATAGACTGCTCGAAGCTCGTAAACTTCCGAAGTTGGCTCTTTTGCCTCCACGCTTAAAAATTCATGTAGTTCTTTGATTGACACAGCAGCACTGTAAATATCAGCTTCAGCTTGATAGATTTCCTGAAAGGACTCGATCGCTTCTTTGAGCTTGGCGATCGCCCCGTCCTGATTTTCCCCTTGCCCCACAAGCCCATTTTCTAAACACAAAGCAACCCAATAACCTGCGCTTTGCCTGAGAACAACCGTGTAAAATTCCATATTTTGTACTGTTTGAGAGAGTTTTTCTTAAGGGTCAGGGTGGGGCGATCGCTAGCACCATAATCTATTTTAGAAGTCTTGGTTTGATAGTAGAAGTTGGATGGAGGCAATTGGATTTGCTCATCTTCAGTAGATTGTAACTTGGTTAAGATATTTTCAATTATTTAACTCAATCCGAAAATAATCACACAAATCTTTTGCCTGAATCAGTGTTTCCTCAATAGCTTTCAGGTCTTTCACGATGCCCTCAAAATTTACACTCCAAATTAATCCATTAAAACTTTCTCCAGTTCTTCGCTTTCTTTCTATTTCTTTGGAAAGTTCATGAATCGCTTGTATTCCATCTAAAATTTTGTGCCAAGGGTCAATCTCATTGAGTATTTCTTCCAATTCTTGATCATAAAGCTTGAAATCTTTTGTCTGCTCAAGAAGCTTTAACTTCTCTAGAGATATTGAATCTTGTATTTTGTCTACAGGAACAACAAATTGAGAAATCTCAGCTATTTTTGCCCTTCTAGAGATTCTATCAAGAACATGAAAGCTGCGCGACAAATTCCAAACCTCGAAGGTTTTTCCTAAATGCTTAAAGCGTATGTATATGTACGATGACATGAGAATTATTGCTCATTGTATTAGATTGTTTGATAGTGACCTGCCTCAAAATCTGCGATCGCCTCCTCTGCCAACTTGTCTAACCGACCATCATTAACATCCTTCTCAAACTGTTCATTCCAGCGCTGATAATCTAATTCGAGAAACCAATTTAGAAGCTTCTGAAACTCTTCAGGTGGAAGTTGGAGAATGGCGGCTTCGATTTGTTCGAGTGTGGACATGATGAGTGTGAGTAATTGAATGAAACTATTTTAGTTGGGTATGAAAAAAGGGGCGTGATGTTCGCCCCTGAAAGATGGTTTTTGGAGAGGATCGATCGCCCCCTTCAAACTCTATTCTTCTTCGATGTATTCTTCATCCTCGTCTTCCGAATCACCAGACCCTGCGCCCACTGTGTTTGCCGAAACCTGTGCGCCCATTGCTAGTTTTTCGCGCACGAGTTTTTCGACATCCTTAGTGAAGTCGGGGTTTTCTTCCATGTACTTGATCGCGTTGTCGCGGCCTTGGCTGATGTTTTCGCCGTTGTAGCTGTACCATGCGCCCTTGCGGGTGACGACGTTGGTTTCCTCAGCAAGGTCGATCAGACAGCCCAAGGTGGAGATGCCTTTGCCGAAGATGATGTCGAATTCAGCGATGCGGAACGGCGGGGCAACTTTGTTTTTGGCGACTTTGACCTTGGCGCGAGTGCCAAATTCTTCTGTGCCCTTCTTGAGGGTTTGGATGCGGCGGATGTCGAGGCGGACGGAGGCGTAGAACTTGAGCGCGTTGCCGCCCGTTGTGGTTTCGGGGTTGCCGTAGCTGACGCCGATCTTCATGCGAAGCTGGTTGATGAAGATGACGCTGCATCCAGTTTTGCCGATGTTTCCGGTGATTTTCCGCAAGGCTTGGCTCATCAGACGTGCCTGCAAGCCCACGTGAGCATCGCCCATTTCGCCTTCGATTTCGGCGCGGGGAACGAGTGCGGCCACCGAGTCTACAACCACGATATCGACGGCGTTCGATCGCACCAACTGATCAACGATCTCTAGTCCTTGCTCTCCGGTATCCGGCTGCGAAACCAGGAGGTTGTCAATATCGACGCCAAGTGCGGCAGAGTAGACCGGATCGAGCGCGTGTTCCGCATCGACGTAAGCTGCGATGCCGCCTTGCTTTTGCACTTCGGCGACGGCATGAAGGGCAAGCGTGGTTTTACCGGAGCTTTCGGGGCCGTAGATTTCGATGATGCGTCCTTTGGGAAGTCCGCCGCCCAGTGCCAAATCCAGCGTCAAGGCTCCGGTCGGAATCGTTTCGACTTTCATGCGGCTGGCGTCTCCGAGCCGCATAATCGTGCCTTTGCCAAAGGTGCGATCGATTTGCGTCAAGACCAGATTGAGCGCTTTGGACTTTTCAGAATTATCGCTGGTGCTGCTGTTTTTTTCCGTGCTGGTTTTAGCCATTAACGCCTCAAGACGAGTGAGTAGGATTGAGTTTAGTGCGGAAGCGACGAGCGGATGGGGGCACTGTGCTGGAGTCGCCGCGATCGGGCGTGAAGGCCATCCAGCTTAACCCGAATATCAAAAGTCTAGTTACTCTATAAACAGTTGCTCCTTACTATATTGTAAATTTTTTGGAGCGGTTCTGCATACAGACGTACTAGAAAAAGTGACAATCTTTCCCCCTCATCCCCTAGCCCCTTCTCCCACCGGGGGAGAAGGGGGATCGAGCCTTCAAAGTCCCTCTCCCACAATGGGGAGAGGGATTTAGGGTGAGGGCACTCTCGCCTCCCATCAAACTATTTTTCCCACGTCAGCCGCCATGACGTTCGACCTGCCCAATTTACTGCTTCCCGATACTGCCCTTTCGGTCGGGGGCTTGACTTCCTACATCCAGGATTTGCTAGAGCAAGATGACCAGCTTCAGCAAATTTGGGTGACAGGTGAAGTGTCGAGCGCCAGTCGCTACCGCAGCGGCTTGTTTTTCACGCTGCAAGACCCGGACGCGCAGGCCGCAATTAGCTGTGTGGTCTGGAGCAGCCAAATTCCGCGACTGATGGCCGAACCGCGATCGGGCGAACAGCTCATCATTCTTGGTCGAATTCATCTGCATCCGCAACGGGGCAACTACCAGCTTATCGTTTGGCAAGCGCTACCCGCAGGAGAAGGACTGCGAGCCTTGCGCTATCGGCAGTTGCGCCAGCGCTTAGAGGCCGAAGGTTTGTTCGATGAGGAGCGCAAACAACCCTTACCTGAACATCCCCAGACGATCGCCGTCGTCACTTCCCCGCAAGCCGCCGCCTGGGGCGATATCCAGCGCACTCTCAAGCGTCGATATCCCGGTTTGCACGTGCTATTTTCTCCCGCCTTAGTGCAAGGGGATCAGGCTCCCGTTTCACTCGTGCGGGCGATCGAACGAGTCCAGCGCGATGGACGGGCGGAAGTGCTGATTTTGTCTCGCGGTGGGGGAGCGATCGAAGACATGGCCTGCTTCAACGATGAACGAGTCGTCCGCGCCATCTGCGAATGCGCGATCCCCGTCGTTTCCGGCATCGGCCACCAGCGCGACGAATCGCTGGCCGATCTCGCTGCGGATGTTTGCGCCCACACGCCCACTGCTGCCGCTGAACTGGTCGTGCCGCTCCTCAGCGATGTTTACGCTGACCACAAAGAGCGCGTCCATCTGCTGATGCAAATCTACTCGCAGCACATCAGCGGCATCCAAGAACAGCTTCATCGGTTGCGGGAACGCTTGCGGCGGCTGCAAATCGATCGCCAAATTCGGCAGGAACAACAGTCGATCGCGTGGCTCCAGCATCGCCTCATTCAGGAAGCCACTCGCCAAATGCAGCAGGCGCAACAGCACACGCAACTGCTGAGGCAAAAATTGATTAGCCTTGATCCGGCCTCAGTTCTTAGACGCGGTTATGCGATCGTGCGTCAAACTGATGGCACGGTGGCGCGATCGCCTGCCAGTCTAATTCCCGGTCAAGAACTCACGATTCAACTCTTTGAAGGTCAAATTAAAGTCACCGTTTCCTCTTCTGAAAAAGCACCATGACTCGTTCTGAATTTACCTCAAATGGTTCGTCTCCGAAGCTCGATCGCCCCGATTGGAACTACGAAGAAACGGTTGCCGAAGTAGAAGCAATCATCAGCCGTTTGGAGATGGGCGAGCTTGAATTAGCAGACGTTTTTGAGCAGTTTACAAAAGCGATCGATCGCCTCCACCAATGCGAAGCCTTCCTCAATCACCAACAGCAACAAATGGATTTATTAGTTGAAACGTTGCTCGATGAACCAGATTTTTAATTTGTGGGTGAACCGTTCGAGGTTGTGCCTGATCCGGGTATATGATTTCGATCCTGATTCGCTATTTGGCGATCGAGTGTGCGAAGCGATCACGCTCAACCCAATAGTATAAAAAACTCCTCGTCCAGGTCATAGCCCAAGGTTTGCGTCATAAATCGCAGCTTGGTCGGACTAAACGCGCCCTGCTGCTGAAGCCAATCAGCCAGCACAAACACCTTGTTCATCACAAATAGCTCTAGCGCTTCGGGGTTGTACTGAATGCCTTCAGTTTTGTTGAACTGATGCGGAACGAGCATCGCGGCGTAGCGCGTCAGTTCGCCGTTTTCCCAACTCAACAGCCAGGGCAGCCAAGGATAGCGAGCATCCGCTCGAAGAAACCACAGGCGCACTTCCGGAATTTCCGATAGTTCACGCGGATCGCCCGCTTCGCGCGGAAAATTGATCGCAAATGCCAGATCTTGTTCGTGCTGCGGAACTTCTCCCGCTTGCAGCCAGGGTTCGATCGTTTCGGTCAGCGGTGACAGATCGAGGCGATCGAAATGCTGGGCTTGCAGTGAAATTGTGGTTGTCATCTCAAATCTCTCCTCAAATCCATCGACTTCTCTCTAGGGGTAGACGCGAACACTATAGACAGTCAAATCTGTTTTAAGTTAAAGTTGTAGTGAGTTCATCTTAGAACTCCTATCTTGAACGGAATGCAATGGCCGTATTGAGACAGACTTCACAGTGGTAAACTCTGGCTTTGTCTGGTTGTGCATTCATCAAGCCTGCGTCAGCTAAGTACATTTTCTTATCGACCCCGGTAGACTGTAAGGTAGGCAATTTATCCGCCCAGTGTGTCAGCTATGCAAAGTGAAGCTGCTGCGAAAAAACCAATTCGATCGCTCGAAGACGCTCTCGATCGCTGTCAGGCGCAGGGAATGCGCTTGAGCAAGCAGCGACGTTTTATCTTAGAACTTTTGTGGCAAGAAAAAGAACACCTTTCCGCTCGCGAAATTTACAACCGTCTCAACCACCAAGGCAAAGACATCGGCCACACCTCGGTCTATCAAAATCTTGATGCGCTAGCAGAACAGGGCATCATCGAGTGCATCGATCGCGCGGATGGTCGGCTCTATGGCAACATCAGCGATCCACACAGCCACGTCAACTGCCTCGACACCAATCAAATTATGGATGTGCATGTTGAGCTGCCTGCCGAACTGATTGCCCAAATCGAAGCAGAAACAGGCGTCAAAATTACCGAATACTGCGTCAACTTCTTTGGCTATCGAAATGTAGACGCATAATCTTCATCTCTACAGCGAATCGATCGAAAAGCTCACTCGTGCTGGGTGGGCTTTTTTGCTGGGGCGATCGATTTTTTGATTCCTCATCCCTCGCAGCGATTGCTGCTGGATGTCCAGCACGTGATTGTGTTCGAGGCGAGCAATAGGCGGACGTGAGGCAAAGTCGATTGCTGTCGTAGTGCAGAGTTAGTGAATGCTTGTGACAAGAATAATAGAGATTTTACCTGCTATTTTATAATGTTTTAACACTGTTTTACTTTATAAACTCCGTATTGCAAGTAATATGCAATAGGGCGATCGATAAACAGTCTACAGCGATCGATCCGAATTTCCAAACATGGGGGAATCAGAAGGCACAAATTCTTGGAAAAAGCAGCTTTGGAGCCGTCGCCGTTTTCTAGCAGGTGCGGCAGGAGTTGGCGCAACCGGGGCGGTGCTGGCGAACCAGCGTTTCGATCGATTGCGTCCCGCTGCCATTCCCGCGATCGCGGCTGACCTGCCCACGCAGGGCAACGGCATCAGCCCGATGCAGTTTTGCCGCGAATTCGACTATGGAATTGTCAAACAAGAAAACGGACGGACGGTTCGCGAATTTGAAATCACCGCCAAAAGCACCACGCTCAAGCTCAACGACAACACCGAATATGTCACCTGGAACTATAACGGGCGCGTTCCGGGACCAACCTTGCGGGCGCAAGCGGGCGATCGCGTCCGTGTCCTGTTCCTTAACGAGGGTGGACATGCCCACACCATGCACTTTCACGGCTTTCACACCAGCGAAATGGATGGCATCCGCCCGGTTCGCAACGGGACGGCCTTTATCTACGAGTTCGACGCCGAACCGTATGGCCTTCATCTCTATCACTGCCACATTGCGCCCGTGACACGCCACATTGGAAAAGGACTGCACGGCGTTTTCATCATCGATCCGCCTGATCCCCGTCCGCCCGCTGACGAAATTGTTCTGGTGATGGAAGGCTATGACCTTGACGAAGACGAACACAACGAGCTGTACGCCTTCAACGCGCTGCCCAACTACTACATGCAGCACCCGATCGAGATCTACCAAAATCAGCTTGTGCGGGTGTATGTCCTCAACGTGACGGAGTTTGATCCGGCCTTGACGTTTCACCTGCACGCCAACTTTTTCGATATCTATCCGACTGGAATGACGATCGCGCCAACGGGCAAAAGCGACGTGATCACAATGGGCATGGCCGAGCGGCACATTTTGGAATTCACCTATTCGCTGCCTGGAGAATATATGTTTCATCCACATCACGACAAAATTGCCGAAGCGGGCTGTATGGGCTTGTTCAAAGTGCTGCCGCAAGCGGCCTAAATGTTGTTTACGGATTGGCAATTCATCTTGTCCTCTAGATGAGAATTTCTTGCATCAACTGTTGAATCGACTAGGAACTGATTATGTCGTTGCGTATACTCTTTCGCTACTTGCTGATGGCGATCGCCGTCATCTTTCTCGTGATTGGCCTCAACAACTGCGCCAACACCACACCCACTCAAACCACTTCTCCCGCCGCCGAAACTGCCGCACCCGCTGACACCGCAACTGCATCGGGCGACCCCAAAATCAACATTAATACCGCGATTCTCTCGGAACTCGACAAGCTCGAAGCTCAGCTTGGCATTCCTGCCTTGTCCAACCAAATTCAAGCAAGCCGTCCGTATGGCAGCACAGAAGATTTGGTGAGCAAAAATGTTTTAACGCAAGAGCAATACGACCAGATTAAAGACCAGGTGACGATCGAAGAAATCGAACTCACAGGCGAAGCCAAAGACGTAGACTACCTGACAAAATTGGCGCTAATGCAGGGTCACATGCTCGTGGCGGGCGAACTGCTCCAGCAAAATCTGCCCGATCAGGCAGATCCCCATTTAGGCCATCCGGTCGAGGAAATCTACGTGGATGTGGCCGACCAGCTTTCAGAGCGAAACGTGGCGGAGTTTAGCGATGTGCTGACGCGCGTTCAGGATTTGGTGAAGAACAATCCGACCAGTCCGGACGTGCAGCCGGAATATCAAAAAGCCGTTGCCGCTGTGGATGGAGCGATCGCTGCCCTGCCCGAAGCGGAACGCTCTTCGCCTGCGTTTGTCCTAAAAGCGATTAATGAAATGCTCGACACGGCAGCGGCAGAATACACCGCAGCCCTCAGCGGCGACAAAATTACCGCCGCGATCGAATATCAAGATTCTCGCGGCTTTGTGATGTACGCCAAGGACACGCTTTTGCCCAAAATCGAAGCGCAACTGACACAAACCAACGCCGCCGTTGCCCAAGATCTGAAAACCAAAATGGAAACGTTAGCGAAAGCCTGGCCTGCCGCAGTTCCTCCGGCAACGGCAGTCGTTCCCGCTGCGGAATTGGCAAATCAGGTGAAAGCGATCGAACAGGCTTCGGCCTCAGTCAGCTAGCTCATTGAACAGCGCGATCGCCACTGGAATTCAAGTCAGAAATGGCGATCGCGCTAAATTAAATTCTTTGATTTCTTCACATCAGCCAATGGATTTTAGTGTTGTTGCCCCCACGTTTTTGATTACGCTGCGCGAAGGCGTTGAAGCGGCGCTGATCGTCGGAATTGTGCTGGCTTACTTAAAGAAAGCAAAGCGATCGCAACTCAATATTTGGGTGTATGTCGGCATTGGTGCAGGTATTCTAGTTAGCGCGTTGATTGGCATTTTGTTTGGCTGGATCTTGCAGGCGATGGGCGCTCTGAGTCCGGCTGGGGAAGCGGTAATGGAAGGCGTTTTTAGCGTCTTGGCGATCGTGCTTCTCAGTTGGATGCTGGTGTGGATGACGCAGCAGGCGCGATCGATGAAGGGCATGGTGGAAGGCGAAGTTGCCGCCGTTCTGAAACAAGACAGCGCGGCGGCTTGGGGCATTTTTAGCTTGATCTTTGTGGCCGTTTTGCGGGAAGGATTTGAAACAGTGGTGTTTATCACAGCAAAGTTTCAGCAAGGGTTACTTCCAGCCTTGGGCGCATTAGCAGGTTTGGCAGTGGCGGCGGGAATTGGTGTTTTGATGTTTCGCTGGGGCGTGAAGATTAATTTGCGGTTATTTTTTCAGGTGATGGGCGCACTGTTGCTGCTGATTATTTCAGGATTAGTTGTCACCGCACTGGGTCATTTTGATGCGGTGATGCAAACACTCGCCAGTCAAAATCGCGCTTCTCAATCGCTGTGTTTCTATTACGAACATTTCACCAGGGTTCATTCTTGCGTGTTGGGATCAGACGTTTGGGATCTGTCGAAAGTATTGCCAGAAGATGAGTTTCCCGGCTTATTGTTGAGTGCTTTGTTTGGCTATACGCAGCGACTTTATCAAGTGCAGGCGATCGCCTATCTGCTGTTTTTGTTCACGATCGGCAGCCTCTATTTTCAAAGTTTGTCGGGTCGCGCTTTCTTCCGCCCCAGTCGCGCCAGTAAGCTTTAATTGTTGGTAGTCGATCGCACATTTCGCTGTGCCGCTTCAGAGTTAGCCTAAAGCAAATTTTGATTGCGATCGCTTATGCTTAACGCTAGCCCGTCTCTTGATCTGCGGCAACCGAACATGCTCGATCCTGCTCCAAAAATGGAGATTCGCGACCTCTCCAAATCGTTCGCCGCCTCCAATCAAGCGCTGCTCGTCCTCGACAGCATTAACCTGAAACTGTACCCGCGTGAATTTGTCTGCCTCGTGGGAACATCCGGCTGCGGCAAATCTACCCTGCTCAACATCGCAGCGGGACTGGTGACTCCGACATCTGGACAGGTTCTAGTCGATGGGCAACAGGTGACGGGACCGGGAAGCGATCGCGGCATGGTCTTTCAAAACTATACGCTCTATCCCTGGCTGACGGTGGCGCAAAATATCGCCTTTGGGCTGCAACTGAAACAGATGTCCAAGGCCGAACAGCGCGATCGCGTCAACTATTATCTAAACGTGGTTGGCCTAACGCAGTTTGCCAATGCTCACCCCAAGCAGCTATCAGGCGGGATGAAGCAGCGCGTTGCGATCGCTCGTGCCCTTGCCAACGAGCCGGAAGTGCTGCTGATGGATGAGCCGTTCGGTGCGCTTGACGCGCAGACGAAAGAGCAGATGCAGCAGTTTCTCCTGACCCTGTGGGAGCAGACGCACACGACGGTTTTGATGATTACGCACGATGTCGAGGAAGCGATCTATCTGTCGCAACGCATCTATGTGATGAGTGCGCGGCCCGGTCGGCTGAAATTGGAACTGCCGATCGATCTGCCAATCCCGCGCGATTTGGAAGTGAAACTGTCGCCGGAATTTGTCGAAATTAAGCGCCAAGTGCTACACGCCTTGCGCGAGTAGGCGGCGATCGGTGAAAAACGCCCCCTAAATCCCCCATGAATGGGGGACTTTGAGGATTGTCTGCGAGCGCGATCGCTTGCCGCTGCGGGTGCGATCGGCTTGCCGACACCCTTCTCACAAAAAAGCACCGAAGCCGATCGCTCCGATGCCAAAGTGTGTGAGGTTGTGGAGATGTTACCGCAATTGGGCAACGGTGTTAAGGTGCAAGAGCGTTGCCGCGCAGCAAGCTGCCGATCGTCTTTGCCGTAATCTTCAACTGCGTGATTGGATTGGCGGGAACGACCGTTTTGTAAAGGTAGCTGTCGAACGTCAGCTTTTGCACATCGATGTCCGAACACATTTCGACAAACGCCTCGCGGGTTGCGTCCGATCGATAGAACACGCGCTGCAACAAATCCAGAACCAGATAGGTTGCGCCGTACTGTCGATCCCAGCGCTTCAAGTAAACCTTGAGGTCGGCTTCGGTGGGGATGCGATCGCCTTTTTGGGAAAACTCGACGATCGTTTCGGCACACATCCGCGCAGACTTGGCCGCGAAGTAAATGCCTTCACCCGACGATTTTGTTACGGTTCCGGCGGCATCTCCGACCAGCGCGACGCGACCAACGACACGACGCGGGCGCGGATGTTCGGGGATCGGGTGCGCTTCCACCTTGATGATTTTGCCGCCTTCGAGTCGCTTGGCTGCGCGAGCGCGAATGCCTGCTTGCAGCTTTTTGATGTCGGCTTTGTGAACTTTCATTGTGCCCGTGCCGACTGCCACGTGATCGTATTTGGGGAAAACCCAGGCGTAGAAATCGGTCGAAACATCGTCACCGACGTACATTTCGGCCAGTTCTTCGTAGTAGGCCATTTTGTCTTCCGGCAGACGAATTCGCTCTTGAAAGGCGATCGCATAGTTGTAGTCGCCCGCATCGATCGCCTTGGCAATCCGCGAGTTTGCCCCATCCGCACCAATCACCAAGTCTACTTGCAGCGTTTTCGCTTCGCCTTCCAAATTGCCGCCAGAGTGGTCGGCATAGTGGAGCGTGTAGGGATCAATGTTGTTGGTGGGAATGTCGAGTCCGTGAACCGTGCCGTTGATCAGCTTCGCACCGAGCTTGTGAGCGCGATCGCGCATGAAGCCGTCCAGCACTTCGCGGCGACACATGCCGATATATTCGTCATCGTTGAGCGTCTGACCGATGTTGACTTCGACATTCGAGGGCGAAATCATTTTCATTTTGCGGACGCGGCGATCGATGATCTCCGGCGGCAAATCAAACTCGCTCACCATGCACAAGGGAATTGCACCGCCACAAGGTTTGGCGTTGTCCAGCTTGCGCTCAAATAAATAGGTTTCGATTCCCGCTTTTGCTAATGTCTCGGCGGCGGAGGAACCAGCAGGTCCCGATCCGACAACTGCAACCCGTAGTGCCAAGATTCCAACTCCTAAATTCCGCTTAGGCTACGCAAAGCATCGTATCACGGAGGTTTTGGGTACTTCACCGTTCTATTTCGAGATTGAAACAGAGCTTAATGTTTGGGGTGAGGAGTGAGGGGTAAGGAGTGGAAAATCTCGATGATTGTTGGGCGATCGAGCCTGCTGAAAGCTGAGGAGGAGGAAACACCTCAAAAAGACCAATCGCCGCTTTGATTTCAGTGTTAGCCTGAAGCCATTGCGTTAGCCGAAGCCGTCGTGTCTGAATTGCCTTCGCCCCAAACTGAATCGCTGAGCCGAATGCAGATTTTGCTGGCGATGGGATTGACGGCGATCGTCTTGCTCTGCGTGGCGCGGCTGTGGCTGCTGTTTGACTCGGTGCAACTGCTGTCTACGCGCTGGAGTGCGATCGATCTGCTGGTCGGTGTAGCGATCGGGCTGGGGATCAGCGGGGCGAGCAGCATTGTCTACCGCTTCTGGAAAAATTATCGTCAAAGCGCAGATTACTACCTAGCGCTGATTGTCAGTCCGCTCGTGTGGATGGATTTGGTGTGGCTGGGGCTGCTGCCCGGACTGAGTGAAGAATTGCTGTTTCGCGGCGTCATGCTGCCTGCGATCGGCCTAAATGGATTTGGGATTTTCATTTCGGCGCTTTGTTTTGGTGTGTTGCACTTTAGCGGTGCAAATCACTGGGCGTATGTGGCTTGGGCGGTGACGATCGGTTTAGTGTTGGGATTTTCTGCTTTGGCGAGCGGAAATTTGCTGGTGCCGATCGCGGCTCACGTCACAACAAACTTGCTGTCAAGCTGCATTTGGAAGCTGACGCACCAAACGGTTGAAGCAAACAGCTAAATCAAGGCAATCTGCTGTTATGTTTAGTGCATCGTCTGCTTCACACAGTCTTTATCAAATTTGCTAGAAGTATGTTTTTTCAGTGTTTTTCGCTGTTTAGGCAAACATCAAATTCAAAGTTAAATTAAGTGTCGTAGAGCGATCGAAATTAATCGTTAGATGTGGCAAGCATCGGAAAAGCAATCGCTGGAATAGCGCGATCGACTGCTCACTTGGCGGATTCTTTGGTCTAGCTAAGAATATTGCGACACCTACCAGCACGATAGTCTTGCTGAAAAGCGGGTGTGCATTATCTTTTCAAATTTGCAAGCGACCAATGAGATGATCTTTAAACAGAATCGATCGAGGTTTGATGTAGATCAATATTGTCTTCATTGCGATCGCTTGACATCAAGCAGATCGCAAGCTTGAGCAAGTTGAATGCATCAATTCATCTAGCGTCAATTCATCTAATAGTATTTCGTGTTCAACATCTTCGTTTCAATGGCAACTTCCTAATTCTTTGATTAAAATTGATTCAACAGCATCTATCTTTCTCCTAGAAAAAGCTGCCTGAGTGCCGTTGAGCAATCTAGTGGCAAAGCAAATCGATTGCAGTTGCCAAAAACGTTAAAGCTTGGGTGGCTGAATACTACCGTGCCTGTCTGGTATTTCTGCGGACAGCGATTCCACTGCGATTAAATTGCGATCGCCGCTTGGTTTTTCAGAAATCATACGGAGTAATCCTGACTTTCCCAGCGGCTATGATGCCCTGGCAAAGCAGCGACACTGTGCGGGCGTGAGCAAACTTGGTTGCGAAAAATTTTGAAGCGATTGAAGGATGAAGTGATGCCTCGTGATACTCCCTTGGTATCCGTGATTATTCCGGCTTACAATGCCGCTGCTTTTATCGATCGAACGCTGCGATCGGTGCTATCACAGACCTACGGCAATTTGGAAGTGCTGGTCGTAGACGATGGCTCAACCGACCAAACATCAGCGATCGTCACCGCCTTTGCCCGTGAGGACAAGCGAGTCCGGCTGCTGCAACAGGCAAATGCGGGCGTTGCTGCCGCTCGCAATCTGGCGATCGCCCAGGCCAACGGTGAGTTTATCGCTCCGATCGATGCCGACGATATTTGGTATCCGGACAATCTGGAAAGGCAAGTGGAGTGCTTGGTGCAGAGCGGTGATGCTGTGGGACTGGTGTATTCCTGGTCGGTAGATATTGACGACTCCGATGCTTTGATTGGCAGTTTTCGGGCTGCCAAAATAGAAGGCAATGTTTATGCCACGCTGGTTTGCCACAACTTCTTGGGCAATGCGAGCGCGACGCTGATGCGGCGCAGTTGTTTAGCGCAGGTAGGCGGCTATAATGCAGGGCTGCGATCGCAACAGGCGCAGGGCTGCGAAGACTGGGATTTGTACTTGCGAATTGCGGAGAAGTACGAGTTTCGCGTGGTTCCAGCCTTTTTAATTGGCTATCGCAAATTGTCGGCCAGTATGTCCTGTGATTTTACGCAGATGGCGCGATCGCACCGATTTGTCATGCAGGCGGTTCAGCAGCAGCATCCAGAACTGCCGCCCGGAATTTTTCGCTTGTCGCGCAGCAATTTGTATCTGTACTTTGCTCACCAAAGTCACCGCTTCAAGCAGCACCGCACCACGCTATTTTGGCTAGGACAAGCGCTGCAAGCCGACATCGTGACGCCCTGGATTCGCTTTGGGCTGTATTCGCTGCTGCTGCAAAGCCTGGGAGGACTGCTGCGATCGGCCATTTTTCCATCGGATCGGCTAGGGCAACATCACACAATCGATGCGGCAAAGACGTTGACCGAGATTGAGCAGCAAAAGCGATCGATCGCGCTGATGCTGCTGGTTGGCGATCTATTTCATCAAGTGATTGCTCGCTTCACGAATCAACCATTGCAGCTTGCCGCCGACTCATCTGGTTCAGATTCTTGACGAGGCACTGCATGAAGAATTTTGCTGCATTTCAACGACTGCTGCCTCTGGTCAAGCTTTTTCCCTGGGCGATTCCTGCGATCGTCGCGTTGGGCGTGTTGTCGTCGCTGTTTGAGGGATTGAGCATCAGTTTGTTTATTCCCGTGCTGCAAACGCTTTTGCAAGATGCTCCTCAGGCAGCCACCAACAGCCCGCTGCTTCAGGGATTGTTCCGCTTGCTGGCTGGCATTCCAGAGCGCGATCGCCTGTGGCTGCTGCCCGCTGCCATCTTCGGCTGCATCTTGATCAAAAACGGACTGAGCTATATCAACACGGTTCTTTCGGCCTGGCTTAGCGCTCGGATCAGCCATCGCTTGCGATCGCAGGTGTTTGAGCAGTTGCTCAGCGTCGGCTACAGCTATCTAGAAACGCAAGAGTCTGGCAAGCTGATGAACACCTTAGCCAGCGAAACCTGGCGCACCAGTCAGGCACTATCTACGCTGATTAGCCTAATCACCACCGTTTGCACAACCGTCGTGTATGCGGCGCTGCTGATGCTGATTTCCTGGCCGCTGACCTTGCTGATTGGCGTCGTGATGGGGTTGATTTCTCTGATCATTCAGCTTGTCACGCGCCGCATCAAGATTCTGGGTCAGCAGGCAGTGCAGGCCAACGCTGATTTAGGCGTGCGTATGTACGAGGGATTGGTTGGGATGCGAACCATCCGCGCTTTTGGGCAAGAAGATTACGAGCAGCAACAGTTCGATCGCACGTCGCGGCGCGTTCAAAAAGCGTTGCTGAAGCTCGATATTGTCTCTGGAACGGTGCAGCCGCTGTATGAGCTTCTTTCAGCTCTGCTGGTGCTGAGTATTTTGGTGCTGGTGGGGCTGCACGATCGCGCTTCGCTGCCGACGCTGCTGACGTTTTTGTTTATGCTTTACCGCTTGCAGCCGCAGATGCAGCAGATTGACGGCTACCGCACGTCGCTTTTGGCACTCTCTAGTTCGATCGATGATGTATTTCTGTTTCTCGATCGCGACAGCAAACCGTATTTGCGATCGGGCACAGTTCAATTTTTGGGGTTGCGGCAGCAGATCGCGCTGGAGTCGGTCAGCTTTCGCTACACGGCGCAAGACCAACCCGCGATCGACCACATCTGTTTGCAAATCGCGGCGGGCAAAACAACCGCACTGGTGGGGCCATCGGGAGCAGGCAAGTCAACGCTGATTCATTTGATCTGTCGCTTCCACGATCCGAGCGCAGGAGAAATTTGGGTTGATGGTCAGCCGCTGCGATCGCTTGACCTGAAAAGCTGGCGCGATCGCATGGCGATTGTCAGTCAAGACATTCACATTTTTAATGCAACGATCGCACAAAACATTGCCTATGGCTGCTCAACGGCCAGCCGTGCTGAAATTGTGGCGGCGGCAAAACAAGCTCATGCCCACGAATTTATCAGCCAGTTGCCCCAAGGCTACGATACGCCAGTGGGCGATCGCGGCATTCGGCTCTCTGGCGGACAGCGGCAGCGCATCGCCCTTGCCCGTGCCATCATTCGCGATCCCGACATTCTAATTTTGGATGAAGCGACAAATGCGCTCGACAGCATTTCTGAATTTTTGATTCAAGAAGCACTCGACCTGTTTGGCCGCGATCGCACCGTGATCGTGATTGCCCACCGCTTTTCCACCATTAAACACGCCGATCAAATCGCAGTGCTCGACCAAGGGCAAATAGTCGAGCAAGGAACGCTCGATCGCCTGCTGCGTCAAGATGGGCTGTTTGCTCAAATGTACCGATTGCAAAATCGCGCCCTTAAACCCTAGTTCTTATGCCCTACGCGATCGTTCACCTCGAAGTTACGCAACCTCTACCAACCCTGAACATTCCTGCTGACAAAACAGGCGTTGCCCTGATTGTCCGCCGCCACGATAAACCGATCGGGCTGCTGCTCAAAGCGTTGCCTGCGCCTTGTGCGATCGCGCCTGCCGAACTTGCAGACTGGCTTGCTCAAGACATGAGTGCAAAACTGCTGCAAGAGCGTTTGCATGAGGAGCTTGCACTTCCTGATCAACCCGTCAATTTTCCCAGCTTAACCGTTGCCATCTGCACGAAAGATCGCCCCGATTCCGTTGAGCGATTGCTGCGATCGCTGCTGCCCCTGCAACAAACTTCTCAGTTTGAAATTTTGGTTGTGGACAATGCGCCGAGCGACGATCGCACTCAGACCGTCGTGGCCGCCTTTGCCAGCGTTTGCTATGTCCGTGAACCGAAAGCAGGGCTGGATTTTGCGCGGAACTGCGCTCTGCAAACTGCAACTGGAGAACTGCTGGCGTTTCTCGATGATGATGTTGTGGTCGATCGCCAGTGGCTCAATGGCTTACGGGAAGCTTGGGCAGAAAATCCGGATGCCGCAGCGTTTACGGGGCTGGTACTGCCCTATGAACTCGAAACGGAAGCCCAAATTTTGTTTGAGCAGCGCGGCGGCTTTCGGCGCGGATTTGAGAAAATTCGCTACGGCCAGTATTTGCCGAACAACGTTGAATACCCTTGCGGATCAGGAATTTTTGGGGCAGGCTGCAACATGGCGTTTCGGCGCGATGTGCTGCGGGCGATCGGCGGATTTGACGACGCACTCGACACAGGCGCACCGCTACCGGGCGGCGGCGACATCGACATTTTCTACCGTATCATTCGAGCAGGCTACCCGCTGGTGTATGAACCGCGCTACCTCGTCTTTCACCAGCATCGCCGCGAACTCAAACAGCTTCGTCGTCAGTACTGGAGTTGGGGTTTGGGGGTCATGGCGTTTGTGACGAAATCCTATCGGTGTGATGCATCGCAGCGATCGAAGCTGCTGCGGCTAATTGCCTGGTGGTACAAAGACAAGTTTGGGCAACTGCTGTGCAGCTTTACGACTTCGCGGCAGGTTCCGCCCGTCATGATTTTGGCTGAACTCTGGGGCGGAGTAGTCGGACTGCTGGGT
The DNA here is from genome assembly GCF_014696105.1 of Microcoleus sp. FACHB-1515. Lineage (GTDB taxonomy): Bacteria > Cyanobacteriota > Cyanobacteriia > Elainellales > Elainellaceae > JAAUTJ01. The sequence continues at coordinate 156,427 of NZ_JACJPO010000020.1, read as the reverse complement.
GAATACGATCGATCCTGCGATCGTGTCAATGCCATTCGGAGTCAGTATGAGTGAATTTCATCCTTATCGCGCTGTGATTCCTGCCGTGAGCGATCGCGATCGTCCGTTATGGTCAGTGATGATTCCGACATACCACTGCGCGGACTATCTGCGGCAAACGCTCGCGGGCGTCCTCGCTCAAGACCTCGGTGCGGACGTGATGCAAATTCAAGTGGTCGATGACCACTCCACCTTGGATGATCCCGAAGCCGTTGTACGCGAACTGGGGCAAGGCCGAGTCGAGTTCTACCGTCAGCCGCAAAATGTCGGGCATACCCGTAACTTTGCCACTTGTCTGGAGCGATCGCGCGGCCATCTCGTTCATCTGCTGCACGGGGATGACTGCGTGCTGGATGGCTTCTATGTCACGCTGCAACGTGCCTTTGCCGAACATCCTGAGATCGGTGCGGCCTTCTGTCGCCAAATCTATATGGACGAGCAGGGACACTGGCAAGCGTTTTCCGCGCTTGAGCAGCCCGATCGCGGCATTTTGGCAAACTGGTTGGAAAAAATCGCAGTCTATCAGCGCATTCAAACGCCCTCGATCGCCGTGCGCCGCAGCGTCTACGAACATCTGGGTGGATTTGATCAGCGGCTTTCTTGGGCAGAAGATTGGGAGATGTGGGCGCGAATTGCGGCTCACTATTCCTGCTGGTATGAGCCGCAGCCGCTCGCTGCCTACCGGATGCATTCGGCATCGAGTACCGGACGCCACGCCTGTACTGGGGAAAATATCCGCGATTTGGTGCGGGCGATCGAAGTGATCAAGCCCTACCTGCCTTCAGCCAAGGCCGAGGAACTGTCTCGGCGCTCTAGAGAACACTGGGCGTTTTATGCGCGATGGCTAGCGTATCAGATGCTGGCACAGGGCAAACTCGATGGTGCGATCGCTCAAGTGCGATCGGGCATCTTGTGTGGACAGTCTTTCAAAGTGAGATTGGCAATGATTCCCCTGCAATTGCGAATTGGACTGCGCTGGATGAAACAAAAGCTTCAGCCCGTTTCGTCTGCTCAGCCAACCGTCAAGGCGGAGATGCCGCGATGAACCAGCCTACCGTTTACCGAGCGGCGATCGCTCCGGTTCCGACCGATGCGCCCCGCCCCTTGTGGTCGGTGATGATTCCGACGTACCACTGCGCGGACTACTTGCGACAAACGCTCGCGAGCGTCCTCGCTCAAGACCTCGGTGCGGACGTGATGCAAATTCAAGTGGTTGATGACCACTCGACTCTAGATGACCCTGAAGCGGCAGTACGAGAATTGGGACAAGGCCGAATTGAATTTTATCGTCAGCCGCAAAACGTCGGCTACATTCGTAACTTCGAGACTTGTCTGGAGCGATCGCGCGGCCATCTCGTCCACCTACTGCACGGTGATGATTTAGTCCGAGTGGGCTTCTACCAAAAACTTCAGCGGGCATTCAAGCAGCATCCTGAACTGGGAGCCGCTTACTGCCGCCATATCATTTGTGACGAGTACGGACACTGGCAGCGACTTTCTCCGGTAGAACAGTCGCAAAGCGGCATTCTCAGCGATGCGCTGGCGCGAATTGTCAGCCGCCATCCGATTCAAACGCCCTCGATCGCCGTGCGTCGCAGCGTGTATGAGCAGTTGGGCGGGTTCGATCGCCGCATGGCTTCTTGTGGCGAGGACTGGGAAATGTGGGTGCGAATTGCCGCTCATTATCCTGTTTGGTTTGAAGCTGAGCCACTCGCCATCTATCGCTCTCGTGCTTCTTCCCTAAGTGGAAAAGCCATGCGGACTGGGCAGAATCTTCGCGATGTTCGGCTGGCAACTCAACTCATTCAGCCTTACCTGCCCGCTGCTCAAGCCAAATTGCTTCATCAGCAGGCCAGCCATCTTTGGGCATTTTGGGGGTTGAGTTGTGCAAGAGACATGCTGGCGCAGGGCGACTACAGCGGGGGACTAGTGCAAATCCGCGAAGCGCTTTGCTGTGCGACTTCTGCTTCTGTCATTCAATTTTTGCCGTTGGTTTTATTGGCGATCGTTTCGCACTGGAATCGACAGCTAAGGCAAGCGTGGAATCAACTGCACTGCGGCAAAACTGAGTTGTCGCGATCGGAGGAGCTGTAAGCAATGGCAAGCCTAAAATTCGCCTCGAATCAATTGTGGAAAAGCGCTGGGAGGCAAGCCTCGTGACTAACTTTTTGCCCTGGAAAATTCTGCACCTAGATTTGAGTCAGACCATTCCCGATCTGGCGATCGCACCGGGATATCAAGGGCTGTATCTGGTGTTTTGGTGGAAGACAATTCCGCTGGGGCATCGAGAACTCGTGTCTGCTCAGTTGCCGATGCCTGCTAGCCAAGTTGCTCATTTAGCCGCGCAGACGATTACCCCTGCGATCGGGCGACACTGGCTCAAGCAAGGCTTCATTCCGAATCTTGTTGCAAACTTGAATAAACCCGATCCGAAGCAAGCTCCGCCGCAGTTTGCCGACCTGCTGGCGATCGAGCATCCGCTGCATGAACTGCCCGCTCATCTGTCACCGCCCGATTCACAAGAGACGATTTCGATCGTGATTTGCACGCGCGATCGCCCGCAAGCGTTGGCGCGGTGCTTGCAGTCGATCGCGCAATTGTCGGTTACGCCGAATGAAATTTTGGTGGTGGACAATGCGCCCACCTCGGATGCTACTCGCGATCTGGTGGCTCAGATGCCGCAGGTGCGCTACGTTCTGGAACCGCAACTGGGACTGAGTTATGCCCGCAATGCTGGCATTGCTCACAGCACAAGCGACATCATTGCCTTCACCGACGACGATGTGGAAGTGCATTCTGACTGGATTGCTCATCTGCGCTGGGGCTTTGTCGAACCGGAAGTCATGGTGGTGACTGGGCTGGTTCTGGTGTCGGAACTGGCAAGCGAATCGCAATGGCTGTTTGAGCGGTACTGGTCGTTCAACCGGGGCTATCGCCGCAAAGTTTTCGATCGCGCCTTTTTTGAGCAAACGCGATCGCAAGGCGTGCCCGCACCCTGCATTGGCGCTGGGGCAAATATGGCCTGCCGTCGTGCGGCATTTGAGCATCTAGGCGGATTTGATGTGCGGCTGGGCGCAGGTGCATCTGGCTGTAGCGAAGACTCTGAGTTTTGGTATCGCGTGCTGGCCGCAGGCAAAAGCTGCATCTATCAGCCAACCGCGATCGTTTACCATGCCCATCGCGCCACTTTGCACAGCTTCAATGCTCAAATCAACGCTTATATGCGAGGCTATGTCGCGGCGTCGCTAATTCAAGCACAGCAGCATTTTCACTGGGGCAACTTGTATCCTTTGGTCGTCAACCTGCCAAAGTATTACCTGCGGCGGCTGCTGTTTGGCTTGGCGATCGGATTTCAGCCAGGCGACAAAACGCTGAAAGCCGAAGTGAGCGGATATTTATCTGGATTTGGCTATTATCTGCGTCGCTGTTTGTTCAGTTCTAGTCAGACGTTGCCGCCCGATCGCCAATCATCTTCCCTAGAAACTCATGCTCACCCTGTCAACCTTTCCTGCAACACCCGTGAAATATAAACAGCAGCTTAGTCAGTTTTTAAGTCAAAATCCGTTTCCTCGTCCACTGACGCAAGGCTTTTTCTACCGCGAAAAGATGACGGCGATTCATGCGATCGCGCCGGATGTGCCGCTCCAGGCCATTCTCGAAGTGGGCGGTGGCCCCAGCGGACTCACGGCCATGCTGTATCCGCAAGCTCACATCACCAATCTCGATCTCAATCCTGAATATGCAGCGGCACCCTGCAACCAGCAGCCGCAGGTGAAGTTTGTCTGCGGCGATGCGACGGCGTTGCCGTTTGGCGATCGATCGTTTGATGCGGTGACGATGTTTGATGTGCTAGAGCATATTCCCGACCACCATCAGGCGATCGCTGAAGTGAAACGGGTTCTCAAACCCGGTGGTTTTCTGCTTGTCAGCACGCCCAACGAACACTGGCGCTTTCCCTACTATGACTTTATGAAGCCTTTTTGTCCCCGCGATGTGGATGTGATGGCCGAGTGGGGACATGTGCGACGTGGCTACAGATTGGATGAGCTAGAAGCGCTGATTGATCTAGCCTGCCAGGACTATGCCACCTTCATCAATCCCATGACGGCGATCGGGCACGATGTCGCCTTTTCACGACTTTCACCGCTGAAGCGTGAGCTTTTCTGTACGCTGCTGAGTCCTTTGACCTGGTTTGGCTATCTGACGCACAAACCGCATTCGATCGGCACTGAAACGGTCTCGGTATGGCAGGTATAGCAGGGCAGGGGCGATCGCAGGGCGAACAGATGCAGCAAAACAATCATCACAGCACGACGACCTCCACACCGACGATCGCGCTACTCCATTGGGGAAACGTTTGGGAAGATTTTCTCGACCCGCTTGATGTTTCTTTAGAAGCCTTTTGCCAGCAGGGGCCGGGCGGCTGGATGCTCGGCTACATTGCTGCCTTGCAAGAAGTGCAGGTGAGAACCGTTTTATTTTTGTTTTCGCGGCAGGTCGATCGACCGCAGCGAAAAATTCATGCTGCCACTGGAACGACTTTTTGTATTCTTCCCGCACCAAAGGTTTACCGATCGATCGATCGCCGCATGGTCAATCCGTATGGGTGGACGGTGAAGGATACTTTTGGCGAAATGAATCGTTTGCGTGCGATGCTTGCAGGATTGGCGCGTGATCTTGCTCCTTACCTTGCCACGCCACTGATTACCCTTGCACAAGAACTGAAACGCGAAAATTGCACGGCGATTTTGTGTCAAGAGTACGAGTATGCGCGGTTTGATCTGTGCGTGCTGCTGGGCAAACTGCTCCGTCTGCCTGTGTTTGCAACATTTCAAGGCGGCGACTTTCAACTGAGTCGCCTGGAACGATTTATTCGTCCTCATACCCTACAGGCTTGTGCGGGCTTGATCGTTGCTTCCCAAGTTGAAATTCAGCGGTTGCAGAATTGTTATGCGAATTTGCCTGGTGACAAAATTACCCAAATTTTTAATCCGCTGGATTTGAGTTTGTGGCAGAGCAGTTCAGCAGAACGAGCCGAAATCAGAACTGAGGTTCGATCGAAACTGGCAATTCCTGTGGATGCCAAGGTGGTTGTCTATCACGGACGCATCGAGATTTATCGCAAAGGGCTGGATATTTTGATTGCGGCTTGGGCGCAGCTTTGCCAGGAGTTTCCTAACCAAAATTGGTGGCTGCTGTTGGTGGGAACGGGCAGCGATGCGCCGCAACTGCGCGATCGCATTGCCAGCCTGCCGACACAAACGGTGCGCTGGATGGATGAATATATTCTCGATCGCCAGACGATTCGACGCTATTTGTGTGCTGCCGATCTATACACCTTGCCTTCTCGCCATGAGGGATTTCCGGTTGCGCCGCTCGAAGCGATGGCCTGTGGACTGCCTGTGGTCGCCGCAGATGCGCCTGGTGTGCTGGACATTCTTGAGGATGGGCTGCAATCCGGCGGCATTGTGATTCCCCGTGAACAGCCGAACGAACTGGCACACTCGATCGCGCAACTGCTTCAGGATGATGCGCTGCGGCTGCAACTGGCTCGCAATGCTCGCGATCGAATGGAATCTTGCTTTTCCCTCAAAGTGGTTGGCAAACAACTCCTTCACTGCTGTTTGAACAATAAAAAATAGGCGGAAGGTCATCTCCTTCCGCCTGAGTTCGATCGAGCGTATTGCAAGCAGCAATTAGCGCATCGGGTCCATCGAGTCTGGGCACTTGGCCTCGTTGCTGACGAGCGTTGGGACAGCGGCTGCCGTAGCGACCTGCTTGGTTTGGCAAGCAGCAACCGAGGTCAAGCCTTGATCCGTGACAAACACACCACCGCTGAAGTTTTTCAGCGATTTGTCGCCTGCTACGGTTGAAGAAACGATCTTGGCTGAGTTTCCAGCATCAGCGGTGAGCGTGTAGGTGTAGTCTTGTGTTGCAGTGGGAAGGCCGATCTCCAAATTCGTAAAGTTCGTGGCGAATTCAGGGTTTTCGATCCGGTAGGCTTGCTGAGCGCGGTTGACTGCACCGATCGTCGTTTTTGCTTCGGTCATTTTGGCTTTGGCAGCCTGGTTGAGGAAGGAAGGCAGGGCGATCGCCGCGAGAATACCGATGATAATGATCACCACCAGCAGTTCGATCAAGGTGAAGCCTTTGTCCTTGTTTTTCGTGACGAGGTGCTGCAAGAACTTGGCTTTCAGTTCGGTTTTCATGAGAATCGTTTCTCCTTTAGGTTCGGGACGATGGATTTCTAACTCCTGCAACTAATTTGCCCAAGCCTTGTGCGTTTCATATCATCCATGTGGAAAAAATTCTGTAGAAACAGCCTGCCCTCATCCCCTAGGGTGTGTTTTAAAACCTCCTGGTGGTTAGATTTCTCCACTGAGATCCCCCTAAATCCCCCTTGAAAAGGGGGACTTTGAGCGGTTCGGCTCCCTCCTTAGTAAGGAGGGTTGGGGAGGATCACTGCCTTTTGAAACACGGCCTAGCCCCTTCTCCCTAGGGAGAAGGAGAATCTGTTGCCTCACTCCTCCGGGGTGAGGGGTGAGGGCAAGCCGATCGCCTGACCAGACCGCGAGCTAGATCGATCGCTCTGGCAGCACAAACAAAAATGCCTCAAGCTGATTGAGCATTTTTTTGATCGTTTGAAAGGCGACTTCTGGCGTGGTGGGTTCGAGCGTCACCGGATGGACGGGGCGCACCTTGAGGAAGCGATCGACCAGAACCTTGAACGGCTGCGGCGACTCCCACAAGGGCAGCAAACAAGACGCATTCGTATTTTCAATAAACACCTGACCCAAGCTGGAAACACTGACGAGGCGATTGATCTGGAACTGGGTGGAATCTTCGATCGCCTTGGTCAACGATTCGCGCATTGGTTCAGTCCGCAATTGTGGATGCAGGTGAATGATTGCATTTTGCCAGTCGTGATCTGACCAGTCATCGATCGGCGTGATCTCCACGTTGTCCGGATGGGTACACCAAAAGTCGAGCAGGCGATGCACAGGATGCATCAGTTCATACGCACGTAGACGTTCTTCCGGCGACGCGCCCAGCAAGCTCAAGCCGATGTAAGCAGGGAGATCGTCTGCATCTTTGAATAGATCGGTGACTTCCCACTGTCGCCAGTTGACCATGCTGACAAACTCCAAATCCGTTTCGCGCAGCATTGCAAACATCTGGGCAACGGTGAACCCTTTGTCGCCCAGCAGCAGATGATTCATCAAAATGGTTTGTTCTCCGTCTGGCCCTTCGTACTGAGGTTGCCAGTTTTGCGCCTTGAGTGCCACATCGTCTTTGAGCGCCTTCATCGTTTCGATGACGATGCCCACTTCTTCCTCACCCGGATTGTTCTCCGTCAGCCCCAGCATTTGAAACAGCGCTTGGCCGCGATGATAGCCCTGCCGCTGATAGGCACTGTGTAGATTGGTTCTGAGCAATCCCTGCGGCTTCAGCACCGACTTCATCACGTGCAGCCCTGCGATCGGATTTGGCAGGATATACAGCAGTTCATCGCAGTTGATATAGTCAAACGTCATGCCAAGCTGCGGAATGTCATCGACTGACATCGCATGAAACTCAACATTTTCAAAACCGTGATGCGCCAATCGCTGCTTTGCCAAATCGATCGACAGCGGCGACAGATCGATCCCGACAATTTTCGCACCCGGATTTGCTTCGGCAAGCTGCAAAGACTTATAGCCACTGCCACAGCCCACATCCAAAATCAGCTTGTCTTGCGTATCTACCACGCGCTGATAGCGCAAATAGTAAGGCGTCACCATGTTGTGAATAAACAACTGGTTGTAGTCATTTTTGGGCGAATTTTCCAGCGGAATGCGCGGGTAGGGAGAGCGATCGTACTGCTCGCGAATGCGATCGAGGTCGATTTGAGACGCTTGACGAGATTCCATAGGTTGTCTTGTCGTTGGAAGGCGATCGAGTTGAAATGAGCTTGCTTTTTAGTATGCCCAGTTGCCTGTGAGAAGTCACAAGCAGACAAATTTGCAGGAGAGTGACAAGGGGGGTTCTACGGAGGTAATCCTCTTTGCGCTTCGCGATCGGGTGTCGGGCGTTGGGGAGCGAAGATCAAGATGCGAGATTTCGCGTCTGTACCGGGGGGAGAGGGAGGGGTTGGGAAGTGTCAGAATAAATTGTGCCGCCTTTTGAACCCCAAAGACCCCTTGATACTGATGCAATGCGAAGCGCTTTAACGCCTCCCACCGATCGACCCTTGCGTGGGGGTGCAGGGGGGGACGACCCCCTGCTGGGGTTGGAGGTTTGGAGGAGGGGCAACGCCCCTAGCCTCCAATGGTTCGGAAAATCGAAAGGAATTCAAAAGGCGATCGCGCCATCTGCTTCCGAGCTTCTCACCATCATTCTCGCGATCGCCCTCGCCCTCCTACTCATCTTTTCCCACCCCAACAGTGCCCAAGCCGCGATCGCCCAACCCGCTCGCCTTCCACTCACCCTCGAACTCCTTCAACAGCGCATCGCCAACCCCACCCCTGCTGATGGCGTGCGATCGATCGATTTGCGCCGCTTCATCATCGACCTGCGCTCTGAAAACGCTGCCTTTCGCGACTCGTTCTACCGCCTTTTGCAAATTCAACTGCGGCGATCGAACACGCCAACCGGAATCGATTTGAGCTATTCACAAATCTTGGGCGAACTCAAATTCAGCGACTTCGGCTTTCCCGAACCGCTCTACGGCCAGCCCACCCCACTTTTAAGTGAAGGCGAACAAACGCAGCTTCAGCGCGATCGCCTCCGATTGCTGCAACTCAGCCAACTGTCGCGATCGCTCCTCGCCCGCCAGCCCGCCCCTCAGCAAATCACCGTCTTTCGCGGCCCCTTAAAACTTGTGCAAACCCGCTTCGAGGGCATTGCCAACTTCAGCAACACCTTTTTCCTGGCACGAGTCGAAGCCCAAGGCGCAGATTTCGACCAGACCGCTGCGATCGAATCGCGCTTCGGTCAAACTGCCAGCTTTGCCGGAGCAGTGTGGCGGCAAGATGCCCAATTTCGGAGTGCAATTTTCTTCGATCGCGCCAGCTTCAACCAAGCGCAATTTCAGGGCAGCACCACGTTTCAAAGCAGCGAATTTCAAAAAACCGCCAACTTCAGTCAGGCCAGCTTCCACCACGCCAACTTCAGCCGCATCCAGTGGCAAGGCAACGCCGATTTTGCTCAAACCCGCTGGCAAGCAGCCGTCAGCTTCGATCGCAGCCGCTTTCAGCAGTCAGTCTTTTTCAGCGATGCTGTCTGGAGCGATCGCGTCACCTTTTATGAATCCCAGTTCAGCCAGCCCGTGAATTTGCGCGGCGCTAGCATTCTCGATCGCGCCGATTTTGGCGACGCCAGCTTTGGCAAATCCGCATATTTGAACGTCGCTGGACTGCAATTTAGCGCCGATCGCGCTCGCATCTTGGGCAATCCTGGCATTGTCGGGCGCGTCCTTTCCGTGCCAACTTTGCGCGGCAATGAAACTCTGCTGCGAAACTTGGTGCGAAACTTTCGGCTGCAAGAGCAAATCACCGACGCCAATCAGATCGAATACACCACCGAACGACTGAGGCTGCAAGAACTCAAGCAGCGATTGCTTGGCACAAATTTGAATACCGCCTCGATCGAACAGCTTCGGCGCATCGGGTTTTCGCCCGACCAAGCCGCCGCCATTCTTGCGGCTCGATCGCCCCAACCGCTTCGCAATCTCACCGATTTGCTTAAACTTTCCGGCATCGACTTGGCAACCTATGTGCGAGTGCGCGATCGCGTCGTGGTGACTCAGGCGCGATCGATTCCTTCCTGGCTGCTGGATGCGGTGCACTGGCTCGGCCTGAACTTGCTGTTGCTGTTGAGTCAGTACGGCACGAATTTCTGGCTGATTTTTGGCGTGGGACTGGTGGCGATCGCCTACTTCGGCTTGGTGTTTTGGCTGGTCGATCGCTGCCGCCGCCGCATTCCCCAGCCAATTTTGCCAAACTTCAGCGAAACGGTATGGATGCTGAGCGGCTTTAGCTTTCTCACCTTGAGCGGGCTAGCGGCGATCGTTCGCACCTCGCAGCGTCCCGGTTGGACGATCGCCTGCCTTGCCCTCGTCTTGCTGCCTGTGCCGATCGCCCTGCTCACCGTAATTTACGGACGCGGACGCTATCACGATCTGATGAACGTCAGCTACTTCGAGGAAGAAGGCACGCTGCGCCAATTGCGAATCGTGATCGGACGTTTGCCTATCCTGCCGCGCTACGAAATGTTTCGCGAACGCTACCTGCCGATCTTGTGGGAGCGTCGCTGGAACTGGCTCAACTACTTTGATTTCAGCTTGAACAATCTGCTGAAGATCGGCTTCAACGATATTCGCCTGCGCGATCGCGCCTTGCCCGGAGCGATCGCCACACTTGCCTGGTATCAGTGGAGCCTCGGCCTGCTCTATATTGCTCTGCTGCTGTGGACGCTTTCGCGCACAATTCCCGGTTTGAACCTGCTGATCTACTTCAAGTAGGGCGCTACACCACTTTTGCTTCCAGCGACTTGAGGTATTCAGTATTCACACCGGATTCACGAGTCAGGGCAATCTTTCCAGTGCGGGCAATTTCACGCAGACCAAAGCGACTGAGGACTTGCACGATCGCCACCATCTTGCCGGGATCGCCGACTACTTCCACCGTCAGCGAATCCTCCGCCACATCCACGACTCGCGCCCGAAAAATCTGCACCAGTTCCAAAATTTCCGATCGATTAGAACTCGTCGCATTCACCTTCAGCAGCATCAGTTCCCGCTCAACGCACGGCACTTCCGTAATGTCTTGCACCTTGAGAACATTGATTAACTTATAAAGCTGCTTCGTAAGCTGTTCAATGATGCGATCGTCTCCCGGAACCACCATTGTGATTCGCGAGATTCCCATCTGTTCCGCAGGTCCCACCGCCAAGCTTTCAATATTGAAGCCGCGCCGCGCAAACAATCCCGCAATCCGCGTCAACACCCCCGCTTCATCTTCCACCAACACCGAAATCGTATGTTTCATCGCCCTGCTCGTTTGCTGTGTAGACCCTTGATCTTATAGCGATTCTCCTGCGATGCGATCGGGTGCCGGGTGTCAGGTGTCGGCAAAAGGCAATGGTTCGGAAACGAGGGACGCGGACGGCACAGCCAATGCGAAGCGCCACATCGACCTTGCAAGTAAGCCCTTGCGTAGCAAAGGGAAATGCAATCTCCCTGCTGGGGTTGGAGGTGTGGAGGAGGGGCAACCCCAACACTCCACTGGCTCGGAAATCGCAAGGAATCTTAAGGGCGATCGATATCTTCCCAAAACTGATTTAACCAAGAAGCAATCAATCTTCAAAAAGCCAGCTATCCGCGCAAACTTTGCCGATACAGCGTGTAGCTATCTAACAACACCCCAACTGCACTACAGGCTAATCCAATCACAATCAGCCCGCGCACCGCATGACCACTACCAAACACACTCAAAAACTGCGCCATCTCCCCCCCAATCTGATGCACGATCGCCCAGTCCGAAAGCCAATCCACTAGCTCCAGCGCTCCCCACAATCCGCCCAGTACCAAAACCGGAAGCAGAAAACCAAACAGCGCTGCAAGAAAAATCGACTGCAACAAATTGGGCAACAGGCTCATACGCGCTTGCATAGGCGATCGAATCAAGGTGATAAACTTCACTTGTTTCCAACATAAGCTCAAGTTGAAGATGCGCCAATCGGCTGTGAGAAATCTTAAATAAAGCTGAAAGATTCTGAGAAGCTAATCTCGCCAAACTGCTCAACCACGTTCCAGCAGATGAGACGATCGATCGACTAAACTTAAAGCGATTTAACGAATGACATAAAAGCAAGCAGGGCAACCCGTGAGCCAAACAGTCAAACCCGGACTGGGACTTTGGACGCAGCGATTAATCGCCGCCATCTTGCTTGGCGGTCAAGTTGTTGTTCATCTGCTGCGCGGACGCATCCATCGCCGCAACACCATCGAACAAATGGCGATCGTCGGGCCAGACTCGCTTCCGATCGCTCTGACGACAGCCTTATTTGTTGGCATGGTGTTCACCATTCAAGTTGCCAGAGAATTCATTAACTTTGGGGCGACTCGTGCAATTGGCGGCGTTTTGGCGATCGCGCTATCTCGCGAACTTGCTCCCGTCCTGACTGCCGTTGTTCTCGCTGGACGAGTCGGCTCGGCCTTTGCCGCCGAAATCGGCACAATGCGCGTCACCGAGCAAATTGACGCGCTGCAAATGCTCAAAGCCGACCCGATCGACTATCTCGTAATCCCGCGCTTGCTCGGCTGCTGCCTGATGCTGCCACTGCTCACAATTTTGTCATTTCTGATCGGCATGACAGGCGGAACATTCATCGCCTCCACCCTCTACGACATCCACCCAAACATCATTCTCGATTCGGCTCGCAATTTTCTTGACCCTTGGGACTTGATCAACGCCATGATCAAAGGGTCAATTTTTGGAAGCTTTATTGCCGTGATCGGCTGTAGCTGGGGCTTAACCACAACGGGCGGGGCAAAAGGCGTCGGCCAGTCTACAACCGCAGCCGTCGTTACGGCGATCCTCACCATTTTCATCAGCAATTTTTTTCTATCTTGGGCGATGTTTCGCGGGGCCAGCAGCGCCACGTTTTAGGGCAGGCCAATCATTCCGCCTTAAAATGAAACTGGCGAATTGGAAATAGATTATTGTGACAACCGCTTCTCCATCTTCTACCGAGATCGAGCTACAGCCGAGCTACGCTCTTCCGATCGCCCTTGTGCTGATCGCTGTGCCGCTATTTCTGGTTCGGCCTTGGGTGAGCGGTGCGATCGCGTTGTTCGGCTTGTTTCTTTTGTTTCAAGCCGCGACTTTGCGCCTGCGCTTCACCGAAACCGCGCTCGATATTTTTCGAGGGGAAACGCTAATTCGCCGTTTTCCCTACCAGGAGTGGCAAAACTGGCGGGTTTTCTGGCCGCCTGTGCCAATTTTGTTCTACTTCAAAGAAATCAAAAGCATTCATTTTCTGCCGATTTTGTTTGATCCCAAGTCGCTCGAAGCCTGTCTGCGCCAGCGCATTCCGCTCGATCCGCCCGCCGCAGAGTAGACTGGTCAAGAGATTGATGATTTGTGCCCATGTATTCCGACGAATTTCCGCAGCCACCCACCGATCGATCGCCTCAGCCGGACGGCGCACCTGCCGAAACCGATGATTCTGCCGACGCATTGCCGCTGGTGTCGCTGCCGGAGTTGACGCTGCCGCGATCGAACGGCACTGAGTCGGATACCAATTCGGACACCAGCGAAGATACCAACGAATTCGACTTCAACGACGAGACACCGCTGTATTTTGCCGATGGCGCAGAGGATGCAGAGCCGGAGGCGATCGATTCAGACCATTCAGACGACACGCACGCCGCCGAAACGCCGCTGCCCGAATTAACGCTGCCAGAAGTCGATCCGCCCGATTCCGATGCGGCAGAGTTTGATGCAGAAGTTTTTGATTCAGAAGTTACAGATCTTGCCGATCGCGTCGCGCAACTGCGGCAGCAAGAGCAAGCCCTCCAGCAGGAAATCGCCACCTTGCAAGCGAGCTACACGACCATGCTGCGCGAGCAAATGGCCGAATCTCAGCGCGTGTTGACGCGCATGATGAAAGAAGGCTTGAACGAACTAGAGCAGCGCAAACAAGCTCTACAGCTATCGATCGAGCAGCTTGAACGCCGCCAAGACCGTATCCGCGCCGAGATGCGATCGACCTTTGCCGGATCATCGCAGGAACTGGCGATTCGCGTGCAGGGCTTCAAAGACTATCTGGTTGGCAGTCTGCAAGATTTGGCAACAGCAGCCGAACAAATGCAGCTTGCCGCTCCACCTGCCCGCGAGTCAAGAGAACCCCGCGATCGAGAAGGCCGCGATCGAGACCGCGATCTGCGCGATCGAGACCGCGAGCGCGACCGCAATCCCCGTGACTCCGATGCGATGCCGCGCTTTGCCGAATCGACGTTTCAAGAGCAAACGCGCCAAATTCGCAAACTGCTCGATCAGTATCGCAACTCACCCGACTACTACGGCCCACCTTGGCAACTGCGCCGCACCTTTGAACCCGTTCACGCCGAGCGCGTTGCCAACTGGTTTTTCTCGCAGGGTGGACGAGGTGCAGTCCGCACGATGGGATCGCGCCTGCAAAACATCTTGGTTGTTTCTGCTGCCATCTCGATTTTGCGGAAGCTCTATGGTGAACGAGTGCGAACGCTGGTGCTTGCCAATTCTCCAGAGCGCTTGGGTGAATGGCGGCGTGGACTGCAAGACTGCTTGGGAATTACGCGCAACGACTTTGGCTCGGAGCAAGGCATTGTGCTGTTTGAAGCGCCCGAACCGCTGGCGCAGCGAGCCGATCGCCTGGTTAAGCGCGGCCAACTGCCTTTGATCATCATCGATGAAGCCGAAGATCAAATCAGCCTGTCGCTGCTGCAATTTCCGCTGTGGCTGGCGATCGCAGGCGATCCCAATGCAACACCTGTGATCTAAGGTGCAATACTCAAAAATAGCATTGAGGAATTCGCCATGTGGTACGTCTGGAGCGGTTTAGCTCTACTCGCAGCCTATCTGTTCGGTTCATTTCCAACCGGATATTTAGCAGGCCGATTGCTGAAAGGCATTGATATTCGCGATCACGGCTCTAAATCGATCGGAGCCACGAACGTTTTACGCACTTTGGGCAAATGGCCTGCCTTGGCCGTGCTGATTTTGGATGCCCTCAAAGGTGTTGCTGCCGTATTGCTGGCTCGCTGGCTGTACAGTCTGCCCGCTGTCATCTCAACTACACCCGCCGATCTCGACGCGAGTGCGCTGATTCCTTGGGCAATGGCAACAGGGGGACTCGCCGCTATCCTCGGTCACAGCAAATCCGTTTGGCTCAACTTTGCAGGCGGCAAATCGGTCGCGACTGGATTAGGCGTGCTGCTGGCTTTGTCTTGGCAGGTTGGCCTGTTGACGCTAGCTGTGTTTGGCGTTGTGCTGGCAATCACGCGAATTGTTTCAATTAGCTCGATCACCGCTGCGATCGCCTCCACGATTGTCGCCCTCATGCTCCACGCCCCCCTGCCGATGCTGCTAATTACGATCGCAGGCGGCCTTTATGTCGTCGTGCGTCATCGTGCCAACATTGGGCGGCTTTTGGAAGGAACAGAACCACGCCTCGGTCAGCGATCGGAATCGTAGCGCTTAGCGCCGCTTTCGGTAGGAAAAAATGGTGCTGAATAGATACAGCACGATCGTCGAGCCGATGATGGCCGGAACAATTTCAACGCCCTGAACATGCCAAAGCAAAATTGGATGCGTCAGGCCAAATTCACGGGCAATCAGCGCAAAGCTCCATTCACCAAGCGCTACGCCCAAAAATCCAATCACCATAAGTCCAGCGATTCCACCTGCAATCCGTCGCGGGATCAGTAGGTTTGCCACGCCTGCACACGCGATCGCCAACACAAGCTGTACGGCCAGATGAGAAATATCCATCGCTGTTCAAAAGAAAGTGGAGAACACAGCGGCGGAGCAATTTTCTTACTGCGAACGATAAACCACCCTGAAACGCTTGTCAGTTCCGCTCGCCATGCTCTCTATTCTATCGCTCAATTTTTCAATAGGGGAGCGATCGCTTTTTCGAGCAAAAGCATTTCAACTCCGCGCCAAGTCTTAAAAAATTCTAGCTAAAGCATAATTCTCCGAGAAGCCAATGAATGCTTTAAAGACAAGACTTCAAAGCACGATTTTGGTATGCCTTACAAAATATCTACCGCAACGATCGATGAGCTTGAAATCGTCGCGCAACTGATGAGTGATTATGTTCGGCAAAACTTAAATATGGCGGCATGGCCGTGTTCTGTTGAAATTTTCAAGCGCGATTATTCAAGCGGCTGCTTTCGGATGACCGTGATTTACAGTGTCGATCGCAATTGCGATCGCCTCGTCGGATTTGCTGCTTGGATGCCCAGCTACGATTTGCATCACTGCGTTCACGGTGCGTCGTTCATCGATTTTTATGTTGCTCCGGCATATCGAGGTCGAGGATTAGCCGCTGCTTTGCTGTGTGAAATTGCTGCCGAAATCACCCGTTTGGGCTGGGATTTTATGCGCGGATCTGCAATGACGGGTCGAGCTTCGCGGCTGTATGCCAGAGTCGGCGTTTGCTTCGGGTCAAATGAATACAACGTGAGCGGCAAAGCGCTCCGGCAGCTTGCGAGTTTAGCGGGTTTACCTGCACGGGAAATTGTGCGGGGATTGCCAACCAAAGAGATGAATTATGAACCATGAGAACGGCGTTCTAGCTACTCCTGTGCATCGAATGCAAGAGAAATTATTCACTTTAGAGTGAACTCAAAAAATGCGTTGCCGCTGTTTAGTTTAGCTGCCCAATTCTTTCGATCGATTTGCCGCCGCCCGCACTGCTTCGATCAGGATCGATCGAAATCCACTGGCTTCAAGCTGAGCGATCCCCGCGATCGTCGTGCCGCCCGGACTGGTCACGCGGTCTTTCAGTTCTGCCGGATGCATTCCGGTTGTTTGCAGCAGTTCTGCCGTGCCGCGCACCGTCTGGAGGGCTAGCTGAAGCGCAACCGCACGAGGCAAGCCTACTGCAACGCCGCCGTCGCTTAAGGCTTCAATCAAAACGGCAACATAGCCGGGACCCGATCCCGACAGCCCCGTGACGGCATCCATCCAGGTTTCTGGCACTTCCACGACTTCCCCAACGGCGGCAAAAATCTGTTTGGCCTCAGCGAGGTCTTGAGGCTGGGTGTGTTTTCCCGGGGCGATCGCCGTCATGCCTGCGCCGATTGTTGCGGGCGTATTGGGCATCGCTCGGATCACGGGACGATTGGGAAAGGCGGCTTCAAGCTGGGCGATCGAGATTCCCGCCAAAATCGAAATGACGCTGCCTTGAACAGGCGGCAAGGCCGCTGTCACTGCACCAAACATCTGCGGCTTAATGGCCAGCAGCAAGACATCGGCGCGGGCGGCAACTTCAGCATTATCTGCCGTCACCTGCACGCCATACTGCTGAGAAAGCAAATCGCGCCGTGTCGCTTGGGGATCGCTCACCCAGATGGCTTCTGGCTGCAAGATGCCTCGTTCAACCAAGCGCGAGAGCAGGGCTTCGCCCATCACGCCGCCGCCAATCATGCCCAATGTTTGCATCGTGTTTGCGCTCACACAACAAAGGCGATCGCCCTAGACTCAGCGATCGCCTCTTCATCTTCAACCGAACATTACGCCATCCGCGCTTGCTGCTCGTTCCAAGCCGGAGCAGGAGCGGCAGGACGAGCGGTTCGCATTTGCGGCTGCTGCATCGGGTCTTGACCCATCATCGGCTGTCCGGTGCTGACCTGGACGCAGTTGGGGGTGAACAGGAAAATGCTTTCGCCAATCCGCTCTTGATGACCGTCGATCGCATAGGTTCCGCCTGCGACGAAATCAACGGCTCGCTGTGCCTGATCGGGATCCATAATCGTCAAGTTCAGCACGACCGATTTGCGCTCACGCAGAGCACGAATCGCCTGCGGCATTTCTTCAAACGTTTGTGGCTCAAGCACAACCACTTCTGACATTCCGTTGACCGCTCCGGGCATTCCGATTACGTTGTTCATGGTTGTTCCCACTGCTGGTTCTGTCATCATCGATCGATCGCGCAACCGACGGCGGCGCGGTTCTTCTTCAAGCGCGGGCTGAGCGGGCGCAGAATTCTCTTCTTGATAGAGATTCTGATATTCCTCCCCGTCCATTTCGTCATATTCGTATTCGTACTCAACCGGGTCATTCAGTCCAACAAAATCGCGCAGTTTGGTGAAAATGCTCACTGTTCACGCTCCATCACAACGAAGGTTTATTTGCGAAGCTAGTCTCTGCTGTTTAAAGTGACACCTTTGGGGTGAATTTCGATCGACAAGTCTGAACTTTTGCTGTTTTTATTCCAACAATTTGCTGAAGCTCATACGGATGAATCTTTAAGCTTGAGAGTTGACTTGTAGACACCCTGTTTAATCTAGGCAGCCACCAAGATGAGTGAACAGTATACATCGAATTTCCCGGTTAGATACCCGATGACGATTTCAAGGAAAAAGTCGAACTGTCGGCAGACAAGGGAAATTGGAAATGCTCCTTTTTGGAGGGCTGTTCGCCCAAAGATCAGGCGACTACTTCAGTTGAATCGCAGAACTCGCGTGCAACCAACCCTAAATCTTTCTTAAGCTTTTAAGATTCACTCAATTTAAGATTTAGTGCAGGTTTTCGTTAAGTCTCTGCGGATTCATCGAGGAAATAATAGGTCGGTTATCGGAACTCGTCAAGCCTTTTTCAAACTTTTTCTCGAATGAAGATTATTGGCGATCGCCGAACAAAATTCGTCCAAGCCGAATCATCGTTGCCCCAGCTTCAACTGCAAGCAAATAATCGTCCGACATGCCCATCGACAGTTCCTCAATGTGAAGATTTGTCCAGGGCTGCTGCCGAATTTTTTCTGCCAGTTCTCGCGTTTGAACAAACACGCTTCGCGTTTGTTCGGGTGCCAGTTGATAAGGCGGAATTACCATTAAACCAGCAATGTGCAAATGCGTACAGCGATCGAGAAATTCCAAATTTTTTAACAATTGGTCGATCGCAAACCCATACTTATTGGGGTCAGGTAGCATTTTGACCTGCAAGCAAACCGAGGGTCGTTTTGCCTGCGAGTCAGATAGGGCGTTTAGCCGTTGAGCCAGCTTTAAGCTGTCAACTGACTGTATCCAGTCGAACTGCTCGATTGCTTTAGCAGCCTTGTTCGTCTGCAAGTGCCCAATCAAATGCCAGGTAACATCAGTGAGATCTTGCAGCGCGGCTTGTTTGGTGGCGGCTTCTTGCACCTTGCTTTCGCCAAAATCACGAATGCCAGCCGCATATGCCACTCGCATTGCCGCGATCGATACCTGCTTGGTCACGGCGATCAGCCGCACCGAGTCTGGAATTTTGGCGCGAATCTCTCCGATGCGATCGGTGATTTCGATTGCGTCAGCCGCACCCATCGAATCAAAAGCAGTCATCGCCAAACCTTTACCAAAATAGGCGCAAGAAAAAAGTGTAGAGCAAAAGCTTTGCACCAGCGCGATCGACGCATTAAATTTTTCAAGAATTTGAGCGCAGGCAGAATCGATCGCAACAGCAGTTGAAGCGGATTACAGCGTTGCAATTGAGCGAGCTGGCCTACTGAAAGGTTTGCTTGTGCGTTCGCATCAGTTGGTCATATTCGGCCTGCTGACCCAGACGACGCAGATGGCGCAAGCGGCCTTCCACCAAGACGCGAGCTTCAGCGCGGCTGATTGGCTCAAACTGCACGCCCTCGGCACTGCTGAAGACTTGAAAGAACAAGCGCTGCGCGTACAGCGTCGAAAACAGTTCGCGATTTTCTTCAACGAGGCAGACACGAAACAGTAAACCAAAGGTGGGATGGTTCAAATAGGTTTCGGTTGCCGTTCGAGTCGGAGCCGCTGAGCTTGTAGCTGACTTAGGCATGTTCAAAGGAGGGGAAGGAAATCAACAGGGAGATCAACGATCGATGCAGATGAAGTTGAAAGAACTGCAAGTCTAACCTTTTGGTAGATGCACAAGCTAGAAGTGAGCTTGTGCCTCCTGATACCGCTTAGACTGCTTTCCTCATTACTTTATGTGAAACTGTGTCATTCTGCTACAAAATTGTGGGCTTTCTCCAGTTTAATCATCCAAACGGTGGATGGACAGAACTTGGCAAAGTGAATGCGATCGCCCCTAAAAGCCAATTAGCGTAACGGCTCCACCCCAAATCCACCGAGCCGTCCAAAATCCAGCTAGCGCAAGCAGCACCAAGCCATCCGCCCAACTAAGGCGAAACTGATGCCAGCGGACGTGATGGCGATCGGAACCTGTGAAGCCGCGCACCTGCATCGCCGTTGCCGTTTGCTCTGCCCGCAATAGCAAATTCTCCAACAGTCGTTCGGCGACAGTTGCCCAAACTTGAGACGCGCCGCGCATTCCCAATTTTTTCCAGTTGATGGCGCGAGTGCGAATCGATCGCACCAGGTTTTGCACTTCCTCCAGCACCAGCGGAATAAACCGCAGTGCCAAAGTCAAAGTTAAAACAATCTCTGTCACAGGCACTTTCAGCCACCGCAGGGGACGCATGAGGCTATCGAGTCCGGCTGTGATTTCTTCGGGTGCGGTTGTGAGCAGATACAGATTTGTGCTGTAAATCAAGGTGAACATTAAGGTCGAAATGCGAATCGCCAGTTCCAGCGATCGCCGTGTCACCTTGGCGAAACTTTGCTCAAACAAGATGTACCGATAGCTGGTCGGCTGCGGCAAAATCAGCGGCGCGGCGTCCACATCTGGCGGCGTTTGCAAAATCGCTAGTTCGTTTGCAGGCAGACGCGGCTGTGAATCGACATTCACGCCATCTGGCGCAAACAGCGTCACGACAAACAGCAGCAGGCCAAACGCCAGCACCAGCCCGACCTGTCGTCGAAATACGCGCCAGGGAATCTGAGCAATCAGCGTCAGCAGCAGCAACACGCCCACAAGGGCAAGCCGCCAAAGTGAGCTAGCAGCGATCGGCGTGAGTAAAAAGCCTAACAGCCAAGCCAGCTTCACACGCGGATCAATCCGATGCAGCCATGTGACAGGTTGTTCGAGGTAAAGGCCGATCGGCAGCGATCGCAGCAAATCCATCAGCGTTGCCTGGTACAGATTGGCACTAGCTTAACAGTTGGGTGTTGGGCTTTGACGCAAGCTCAGCCGAACGGGATCAGGGGTGGGCAGCGATCGCTAAACCTTAACGCGAGTCGCGCGATTCGGATTTTCGCGTTCGAGTTCGCGCATTTTCTTACCGCGCCACATCAGGCGGACGGGCGTTCCCTGGAAACCAAGGCTTTTGCGGACTTGACCGTCGATGTAGCGGCGATAGTTGTCGTTAAACAGCTTGGGATCGTTGACGAATAGAGCGATCGCAGGCGGACGGCTGCTCACTTGCGTTCCGTAGTAAATCTTGCCCTGCCGACCTTGGCGTGTGGCAGGCGGCGAATGCCAGCGAGTCGCTTCTTCCAGCACTTCGTTGATCACCGAGGTCGAAACGCGGCGCTTGTGCTGTTCGGCAGCGGTGTTAACCAGTTCGAGGATTTTTTCGACGCGCTGACCTGTTTGAGCGCTGACAAAAATAGTTTCTGCCCAGTCGGTAAAGTGCAGTCGTTCTTTCAAGTGGCTTTCGTATTCGTAGATCGTGTGGGAATCTTTTTCGATCGCGTCCCACTTGTTCACGACAACCACGCAGGCGCGGCCATCTTCGGCAATCCGCCCAGCTAATTTTTGGTCTTGCTCCGTCACGCCATCGATCGCATCGATCACCAGCAGCACGACATCGGCACGCCGAATCGCTTTGAAGGCGCGATTGATCCCGAAAAATTCAGGACCATACTCGACCTGCTTTTTCTTGCGGATGCCCGCTGTGTCGATCAGGCGGTAGCGCTGATTGTTGCGCTCGACGACCATATCGATCGCGTCTCTCGTTGTGCCGGAAATCGGACTGACGATCGAGCGGTTTTCGCCTACAAAGGCATTGAGCAAGCTGGATTTGCCGACGTTGGGGCGACCCACGATCGCCACCTTAATTTCTTCAACTTCTTCGATCTGGTCGGTTTCCGGCAGATACTGCATCAGTTTATCGAGCAAATCGCCCGTGCCGTTTCCGTGAATGCCCGACACCGGATGCGGTTCACCCAGTCCCAAACTCCAAAATTCTGCGGCCTGTGCCAAACCTTGCTCTGCTGATTCGCACTTGTTGACGGCGAGCAGAACCGGAACTTTTTGCTGGCGCAGCCAGGTCGCGATCGTTTCGTCTGCCGCCGACAGTCCGGCCTTGCCATCCACGACAAACACAGCCGCACTTGCTTCCGCCAATGCTGCCATTGCCTGCTCGCGAATCAGCGGCAAAAATTCCGTGTCGTCATCAAACACTAAGCCGCCCGTATCAACCACGAAAAATTCGCGATCGCGCCAGAAGGCTTCTTTATATGTGCGATCGCGAGTGACGCCCGGTTCATCGTGGACGATCGCATCGTTGACTCCGGCCAAACGATTCACCAGAGTCGATTTGCCCACGTTGGGGCGACCAATGACAGCAACAATCGGCAGCATAAGGCAGTTCTCACGCGGAAATCTCCGCAACAAAAATCCGGCGGCACTTCACCGCAGGTCTTTCTATTGTCGCGTAGAAATTCAGGAATGGGCGGGGCGATCGAAGGTGGAAACCCGATCGCGACAATTTAGCCTCGCGCTGCCACAGAATTAGCGGCGATCGTACATTTCGCTTAATTCTTCATCAGAGAGGTTTTGACACAAAAATCCGGAAGTGCTGGGTCTGCCTTTCCAATCTACTTTGATGGCGTTCGGGTCGTAGGTGGAAGACCACTCGATGATTTGTCGCACGATCGCAGGCGTAACCGCGCCGTCTTTTTCCCACTGAGGACATCGCACTCGCTGATATCCTTTTCTAGTTCCACCGTTCTTCAATGGGAACTCGCTACCCATGCTGACTAGGTAACGATAGGCTTCAAGCTGACCAAGACCATATGAAACGTTGAAGTGCTTATCTTCAGAAATAATCGACAGAACAAAGCGCCATCCTGCTTCTATGTATGACCAATTCTCTGTGACGAACCAAAAAAAGCATCGATCGTTTACAACAATTTTGCGGCGATATTTTTTGGAAATTGCCATCGATCGCTCACCTCACGCCACGCGCTTCATCGCTGTTTGTGCTTCACGGCGCAGACCGTTGGCGATCCGAAATAGCTCTTGTCCCGTGTGCAAATAGTGGTCGTCGTAGCTGGTCGTAAAGCGCTCTAGCTCGTCAATGCCGTCGCTCACCTGATTAATACAGTAGTACAGATTGGCGGCGACAGAAGCAACGCTGGCGGGATTGGGAAGCGATCGAAACATTGCTTGCGCCCGCACGACAATATCGCGGCAGTCTTCCAGATATGCCTGAAAATCTGCAATCAAATCGTCGTCAAACGGATCGGCAGCGAGGTTATCAATCTCAGACTGGAGCGGCTTGATCACCTGCTGAAGCAGTCGATTCACGGGATTGTAGACGCGCTGGAGCCATTCGTACAGCAGTTCGTCAGCTTCGCGTCCGTTCGGGCGTTGCGCTTGATTCGATCGCGCTGCGCCTGCCGAAGATTTCGATCGCCTTGCACTCGGAAGGCCTCTAAGCTGGCGATCGTATGCCTGTCGCTGCTGCGGATCGCCCAGCACTTCGTAGGCGGCGTTTACCTGGGCGATGCGATCGTGGTTGGCAACCGCGTGATTGCTGTCAGGGTGATACTGCTTGGCGAGGCGTCGGTAAGCGTCTTTGATCTCGGCTTGGCTGGCAGTCGAGTTAATGTCGAGTGTGTTGTAGTGATTGGAGTCTGACATTTCTCCATTTTACTGTCCAGCCAAGCGCGGTAAATCCGACCTAATTCAGATTTGAGGCGACTAGTTCCGGGTCTTGGAACAGCGGCGTGCTGAGATAGCGCTCACCAAAGCTCGGCTGAATCATCACGATGAGCTTGCCTGCGTTTTCTGGTCGTTTGGCAACGCGAACGGCAGCACACAAAGCGGCTCCGCTGGAAATGCCAGAGAGCAAGCCTTCTTCGCGAGCGAGTCTGCGACCGTAGGCGATCGCTTCGTCGTCGCTGACCGTGATCACCTCATCGATCAGATCGACACGCAAAACAGGCGGCACAAAACCCGCACCAATGCCTTGAATCTTGTGGGGGCCAGGGCGACCGCCAGAGAGAATCGGACTGTTGGCAGGTTCGACGGCGATCGTCTTAAAGCTTGGCTTGCGTGCCTTGATTACTTCTGCGACTCCGGTAATCGTGCCGCCCGTGCCAATGCCCGCCACCATCATATCGACTTGCCCGTCGGTATCTTCCCAAATTTCTTCCGCCGTTGTTGTGCGGTGAATTTCAGGATTGGCCGGATTTTTGAACTGCTGAAGCATGTAGGCGTCTGGCGTGGTGTTGACGATTTGCTGCGCCCGCTGGATGCAGCCGCCCATACCTTCGATGCCGGGAGTGAGGACGAGTTCTGCACCGTAGGCTCGCAGCATCGATCGCCGCTCGGAACTCATCGTTTCTGGCATAGTCAAGATTAAGCGGTAGCCTTTGGCCGCTGCGGCCATCGCCAGGGCGATTCCGGTGTTGCCGGAAGTCGGCTCGACCAAAATCGTTTTACCTGGATGGATCAGGCCGTCACGTTCGGCAGATTCGATCATGCTGATGCCGATCCGGTCTTTTACCGAGGCAGAGGGATTCATGCCTTCGAGCTTGACGACAATTCGCGCAACGCAGCCTTCCGCTTGTGGAATGCGATTGAGTTCGACGAGCGGCGTCCGGCCAATCAGTTGAGTAATATTTTGGGCAATACGCATAGTTGCAGAAGATGAAGAGATTTTAGATGTAGTACATGATGTCGAGTTGGCGGCGAGCATCACGCTTCTCGGCGAGGTCTTGCAGCGTGTACTTTTGCAGAACGGCATCAGCGGCTTGTCCAGCTTCCTGCCAAATGTCTCGAATCACCGTGCCGCCGATCGATTTTGTGCCAAGGTTTGATTCAGTTGTTTGAGATTCGAGTCCCTCTATGCAGATGACTACTTCAAGGATTGAAATTTTCCAAGGCTCTCTTGCCAGCAAATAGCCGCCGCGTGCGCCGCGCTGACTGCGGACGATTCCCGATCGCCGCAAGGTGGCAAGAAGCTGTTCAAGGTAGCGATCGGGGATGTTCTGCTCAGCAGCAATTTGACGAATTTGTAGCGGCTCGCCGCTGCCATAGTGGGCGGTTAGCTCTAGCAGGGCTAGCAGCGCGTATTCGCTTTTACAGGAAAGTTCCACTGAATCTGGTAAAAAAGGTCTTTCTTCATTATATCCCATACCCCACTTCTCCACTGGGGTATGCAAGTTTAACAAAAAATAACAGCCCCTACCCGGAAGTAGAAGCTGTTATCTCAACGATGTTAACCGTTAGATTTGGGAACCAACTGCTTAGAAGCTGAAGCTCGTCCGCAGCGCACCGATCACAAGATCATCGTTGTCGTTGTTGTTGCCCGGATCTTGCAGCCAGATAATACCAGGCGTGATCGTGATGTTGTCGGTCAGCGGCAGACGGTAGAAGAGTTCAGCATGGAGTGCTGCGTCTTCTGTACCAGCGGTGACGCGATCGCCCTGCACTTCCAGGAAGGTTTGACGAGGCGGCACACCGACAATCAAGCCGAGCAAGCTACCTTCAACACCGAGATCAGCAACACCCAAGGTTCCGGCGTATGTCCAGAACGTGGCATCACCAGCACCATCTAGCTCATCCACATCGTAGTAGCTTGCCCAACCGCCGACGAAGAAAGCATCGTTGATGGCAAACTGTGCCGATACACCGTATGCATTGAGAATCAAGTTGTCGCGGTAAGAGTTCACATAGGTCAACGCCGCCGTCAGCGGGCTGTCACCCAAACCAAAGGTCAACTGACCGAAGGCGGCATAGTCGCCGCTGAACAAACCGCCAGATGTATCGCCGTCCAAATCTTCGCTAGGCTCATCACCTGCACCTGTCAAGTAGCCGAAGCCCAACTGAAGGTTGTCCGAGAAGTCGAAGGTTGCACCTGCACCAATACCGCGACCGGGAGCGATGTCATAGATCGGGTTGTAGCCGAAGTACGAGATCGAACCTTGTTCTGGATCGTCAAACGAGCTAATCGAGGAAACAATGTCGCTGATGCTAGCGCCCAAAGCTTCAATGTAAATCGTCGTTGCATCGCCAACCGGGAAGTAGTATTCCAAGCGCGACAAACGGACGTTGCCATCGGTGTCAGTACCATAGGACAACGAGGTTTGCGAAGCAAACAGCGCGTCGTTAATGACTGGGTTCGCGCCCGCATCAGCCCGCTGAGCAAAGCCGTTGAAGTTGCCCCACTGCAAGCGAGCGCGGAGGCGGTCTTCACCTGTGAAGCTGGTGTCAAAGTTCAAACGAACGCGGCTTTGGAAAACGGTGTTGGTGTCATCTTCGTTAAAGAGATCTTCACCACCAAAGATGTCGTTCAGCGAGAAGATCGTGCGACCACGCAGAACGGTTGTGGTCGAGAACTGGTTGGCTTCGAGTTCAGCCGTGCGAGCTTCGAGCGCATCGACACGACCGCGCAAAGTTGCCAGTTCTGCGGCAAATTCTTCTTGCAGACGCTGGAGGGCGGCCAAGTCTTCTTGAGTCACGACATCTTGAAGACCTGCTTGGATCAGTTCGTTGACGCGATCGAGACAGGCGTTCAAACCAGCGGCGAACTCAAAACGAGTCGTGGCACGCTGACCACGATAGGTTCCATCGGGATAACCCGCGATACAGCCATAGCGCTCAACCAGCGATTGCAGCGCTTGGAACGCCCAGTCAGTGGGCTGCACGTCCGACAGTTGCGAAATTGAGGTGACTTGATCCTGCGTGGCAGCGCCTTCGTTGCCGTACTGCATGATCTGGTCGATCGAGACTTCAGGCGCAGTAGTTGCAGGCGCAGCCATCGGAGCAGCGGGAACCTGAGCGATTTCAGCGGGGGCTGCGGTTACAGCAGCGGGAACTTCGATCGCAGCAGTTGCATCGGTAGAAGTAGCATCCGTTGCAGCAGGAGCATCAAGCGACAGAGCGGCTACTTCAGCCGGAGTTGCTTGGATTGCTTCCGCAACCGCATCGGTTTGAACTTCCGTCGTCTCAACAGACAGATCAGCCACCGAAGCTTCAACCATGTCTGCAACTTGAGCATCGGCAGCGATCGCCGAAGGAGAAACCAAGAGAGCTGCGCTCAATGCGGCAGGCGCAATCAGCAGCGAATTCCAAATGATCTTAGGTAGCATTATTTAGATCCTCACACCTAATCTAAGGGACTTGCAACCTATAAGTATTTATAGCACTGCAAATCTGAGATTGTTCATCACCTCCTAGAGATTAGCAGAAATTTTAAGTTTCGCTTACAAAGTTCTGCGAGGTTTTTGGATCATCTGCGTTTTGGCCTGCTTTGAGTGTCCGAATTGTTCGGGTTGACTAGAAGGAGAAGGTTGTGCGAATCGTGCCCAAAACGAGGTCGTCATTGGCTTCGTCGTGGTTGGGAGCAGTCAGCCAGACGATTCCAGGAGTAATGGCAACGTTGTCCGTAAGCTGAAGGCGGTAGAAGGCTTCGAGGTGCAACCCTGTATCCGCGTCGGAGTCTGCGCCCAGAAGTGCGGCGAGGTTGAAGCTAGCAGTTTGCAGGCGCGGCTGCATTCCGACAATCAAGCCGCCCAAATTGCCCCTTCCGCCCAGATCGGGAAATCCGAGGTGTGCGGCAAAATTAAAAATCTCGGCATCGCCCGTGTTGATCACTCGTGCAAAGGTGTAGCCTGCCCAGCCGCCAATTTCCAGTCGATCGCTCACCTCAAAATTAATCTGAGCGCCGTAAGCATTCGTGAGGATCGGCAAACCCAAATCAAGACTGGCGAGAGCGCTGCCTGTGCCAGAGTCGCCCGGAGGCGGCGAAGCCATCGCGCCTTGATAGTAGGCGTTGACGTAGGTTAAACCGAGGCGGAGGCGGTCGATCGGCCTCAGGGTCAACTGGGCGAACGCTGAATATTCGCCGTTGAATAAGCCTGTTCCGGCGTCGGGCATGTCGGCATCAGCGGCAATGTAGGCGAGATCGAGGCGAATCGCGTCCGTCAATTCTAAGTTCAAGCCGAGTCCGGCGTTTCCGGGTGTGCGGTAGACGGCAGGATTGCGGCGACCAAAGCGCGAAATTGCTCCGGTTCCAGACGAGTCAAACGGGCTGATCGTGTCGGTGAAATCGAATTCAGCATCCGCACCGTTGGCAATCAGATAGGCCGTAATCGAATCGTCGATCGCCCACCGATATTGCAAGATATCAATCTCCACGTTGCCATTCGTGTCGGTGTCGAAGCTCAAACGGGGTTCACGGGTTGTGCCGTTGCCCTGATTGGTTGCCGTCAAGTCAAACGGATTGAAATTTCCCCACTGCAAGCGAGCGACAAGCTGATCGTCCCCTGTAAAACTCGTTTCAAACCGCAGGCGAATTCGACTGCCAAAAATCATCGTGTTGTCTTCGCCCGTCTCGCCGCCAAATAGATCGGCCACGCCAAAAACCGTTTCACCAACGAGCCGAGTTGTAGTTGAAAACTGGTTTGCTTCCAGTTCAGTCGATCGCGCTTCGAGAGCATCGATGCGACCCCGAATTGGTATAACAGGTTCAGTAATAAACCGCTCTAAGGCGGCTACATCTTCTCTGGTCATGTCTATGTAAGGAAGTCGTTCATTGATGCGATCGAGACAAGCATTCAACCCTGCTGCAAACTCAAATCGAGTGATTGCCTGCTGACCGCGAAACGTGCCATTGGGATAGCCCGCGATGCAGCCGTAATTCTCAATCAAAGCTTGCAATGCTTGATACGTCCAATCCGTCGGCTGCACGTCCGATAGCTGTGAAACTGACGTTGCTTGCGCGAGAACGGGGCTAGGCGGTTGATTCAACGGTAATGCGATCGCCCCATCCTCAAGCAATTGCGAGACGGATGGAATTTGCGCTAGGGCAGAGTCAGGCGTTGGATTGAGTTCAATCGACTGAGTTGCGATCGATTCTGATTCTGAGATTTCTGCTGCTTCTGGCTCAAACTGTTCTGGTTCATTTGCGAAAGCCGGAACCGTGATGAACCAAACTCCTAGCAGCGAAAGCCTGACGAATTGAAGAAACCGCGACGAAGCCTGCATAAACCGTCCTCTATACCATGCGCTCATGATACGGAGGAGGTTTTGCACAGGCAATGCTGATTTTGTTCGATCGCCACCCGAATTTAGGAAATGGCAGAAATCGCTTTTGCGAGGTCAAAATCTTTTTCGGTCAAGCCGCCTGCATCGTGCGTGGTCAGGGCGATCGAAACCTTGTTGTAAGAAATGGTGATGTCGGGATGATGGCCTGCGGCTTCGGCAGGTTCCACCAGTTTGTTGACAAAGGCGATCGCTTCGACAAAATCGCGAAAGCGGCGGCTGAGTTCAATCTGGCGACCAGAAAGCGTCCAGTTGGGCAAATTGGCGAGGCGTTCTTGAATGTCGCGATCGCTGAGCAACGGCATAATTTTGACTGGGGGCTGTGGTTGGAAGGCAGCATATCACGATCGCCACTGCCAAAAAATGCCCCTTTAAAAAGCTATCCGCTCCTGTCAGAAGAGAGACAGGAGCGGTCTAGCGGGTCTTCAAGCTAACACCAGACTGCCGGGAGGAACGCTAGCGCATCCCAGCTTCTTGAAAGGGCGATGCCTCTCAAGCGTCAGGACATCAATGCTAGCGGACAGCCCCGGCACACAGCCGGCTCTCGCTAACTTGACGACCCTTGCATTTACTACTTTCTTGCATCGGCATCACCTCTTTTCTTACTAAACGACATGCGTGTACAAATCTTCAGCGCCGTAGCCTGAAACTGCCTTACGCCTATGCTCACTATAGCACAGCCGCAAAAAGGAGATCGAGTCAAGGATCAACTATGCAACGGCGAGAAGCGATCGCCTGCCGTAGAGTAGAAATAGACTGCCTTTGCTGATTTCAAGCCCTATGCCAGTTTTAACTTCGACTTTGCTGCTGACGCTGTTGATGCTGATCGGCCTTGTGTTTTTCATTCGCGCTTCAACCAAAGATCGCATTCAGGTTGCTCGATTGACCAGCAATCAGCCGCAGATCGAATTGCTTGAACAGCTTCAAGCCTATTTCAGCGATCGCGCCTACAAAATCGCGAAGGTCGAGGCCGATCGCAACCTTGTCACCTACGAAGGTTTCGTCAGACCCAGCGTATTTCTCGCTGTGTTTTTGACAGCGTTAGCAGCGGCTGGAATTTTGTGTTTGGCGCTGATTCTGGCGACGCTGCTGCCAAGTTTGGGCAACGCACTTCCCGCCCTGGCCTTGCTTTCGCCTTTGGCGGGCTGGTTTTACTGGACGCGATCGAGCCGCCCCGAACAAGTGCTGCTGCAAGTCGAAACGCCCGAAAATGCGCCCAGCATCGTTACCGTGACCGGACATCGTGACGAACTGGCGGAACTTCAGCAAGCCTTGCGTCTGGAGAAGCTGGAGGTTGAGGCGGGCTAAGCGATCGCCGTCACAAAACTTCATCTCCAGCGCAATTGTCGCTTATACTTACGTTGCAAAGCCATTTTTTTAAGATTCGTCCGATAACAAAAGGAGCTTGTTCGATGTCGGCGGCTGTTCGGCCTTTGACCGTGCCTAAGGAACTGTTGGGCGCACCCGTTGCTTTTAATCCCACGCTGCTCATTTTTCTCGTCTCGGTGGCGATCGCGATCGTCTCAAACGTCGGCTACTGGTGCTGGCACTGGGTTGATTGGTGCTGCTTCACGCTCAACGTGCTGGCGCTGCATTTGTCCGGCACGGTGATTCACGATGCCTGTCACAATGTCGCCCACCGCAACCGCATCGTCAACGCGATCATGGGTCACGGAAGCGCTTTGCTGCTAGCGTTTTCGTTTCCTGTCTTTACGCGAGTGCATTTGCAGCATCACGCCAACGTCAACCATCCGAAAGACGACCCGGATCATTACGTTTCGACCGGAGGGCCGCTGCTGCTGATTGCCGCTCGGTTTCTCTATCACGAAGTTTTCTTTTTCAAGCGCAGGCTGTGGCGCAAGTGGGAACTGCTGGAGTGGTTCATTGCGCGGGCGATCGTCGTCGGCATTTTTTGGGTCGGCATTCAAAACGGCTTCTTGGGCTATCTGCTGAATTTCTGGGGTATTCCTTCCGCGATCGTCGGCGTGACGCTCGGCTTGTTTTTCGACTATTTGCCTCATCGTCCGCACTTTTCACGCGATCGCTGGACAAATGCCAGGGTTTACCCAAATCGGATTTTGAACTGGCTGATTATGGGTCAAAACTATCACCTGATCCATCACCTGTGGCCGTCAATTCCCTGGTATAGATATGAGCGGGCGTATGGCGTGATGAAGCCGCTGCTTGATCAAAAAGGTTCGCCGCAGACGTTGGGTCTGCTGGAAGGCAAGAATTTTTGGCGCTTTCTCTACGATGTGTTCATTGGCATTCATTGGCATCACGCTTCGGCAGAAGAAAATACGCCTGAAACAATTGCAGTGGACGAAACGCTGATTGAGCCGACGGCTGTAGAAGTGCATTGAGTTTGAAGCTGAGCCTTGGACGCTGCGATCGAAATTTGCTGTAATCGAATCAGCAGTTTTGGCTTGTTGTGGAAGGCTTATGATTGACCCCCGCATGTGTGCCGAGGCTGTTGCGAATTGGGGAGCGATGACTTGGCGCGTCCTGCGCTGGCTGATTTCGCCCTCCAAAGTTGTTCCGGTGGTGATGGTGGCGATCGCGCTGCCCTAGCTGATTCGATCGCTCTAGCGCAAGTGGCTGTGGAGCGGATTTGGAGGGCTGCTGCTTGCGGCCTACCTCCTGCTAATTTCGCCTGTGGGACTGAGCGCGAGCAGTCAGCTTTTGGTGGAACTTGTTGCCTCGTGATTTGGGCGATCGCCTTAATCTGCTTTTATCTGTAGAAGAAACGGCGAATGCTTATCAAGCGAGCCACACCTCACCAACGGTTTCTACTTTGATAGGCAACTGCGATTGTAGGCTTGCTCAGATCGAGTTCTGATGGATTTTAGCAGCTTACTCACAATCCTCCACTGTATGGAAGATCGAACACTTATCGGTCCCAATTGCTCAAGCCACTGAGCAACTTCAAGATGAGTCTTGTAAAGACACTCTAGAAAAGTTGGCCAAAATGCAGGCCACATCGAATCGTGATAGTGAATGATTTTTGCTTCCCGCAGCAGCTCTTCTTTGTACCACTGATTATGGGTAGCGCTGAGCATTACATAATCATGTGAGTAGGGAAGCGATCGCCATCTCAGTTTCATTTTGATGACGGCAAAGCCGATCGAACTCATTTCTTTTAACCCAACGTTGTAGCCTTCTGCGTTCGTACCCAGGCGAGAATCTAGCAGTTGCAAACAGATATTGAGGTAGGTTTCTGCGAAGCGAGTTGAGCGACGGTAAACAAAAATGCCGCCATTGAAGTAGAGCCTAACCTGTTCATTTGTTTCTGCCGTTATCACCCAGGGCAAATCTGCAATGTTAATATCAAGAAGGCGACAAAATTCCTGCCAAAGCGGTTCGTAAGGATCTCCTAAACCGCTAGTTCCCATTTCTTTACACTCCACAGGGAAACCGAGGAAATCTTCAGATTCGGCCAGTTCAAGCTTGTCAGGCTCATCCACAATCAAAAGGTCGCTATCAAGCCAAGCGACCGCTTCAGAGGTGATGTGTTCTTCTGCGGCCACCAATGCCAATGGCTTGTTGAGAAACTTGAACCAGGGATAGTTTGTTTTAATCTGAGGACGCAAATAAGTAACACCCAGTTCGTCAAAGACCTGAAGCGTGTCCTTTGAAAGGGGCGGGCCAAAGCGAGGTGTGACTGCGATGATTGGAGCCGCAGCGAACTTCCCGCCGTATTGCCGTAGGCTCTGCACCATCCGCACAGTTTGAAGCTCAAGGCCTCCAAATTCTACACAGCAAACAAATGTGATATCTGGAGTTTTTGTCATACCAGGCTCTCTAAAGTATTTCCGTGATTTATGAGGTGCATCTGAGTAGAACGCAGTTTTGCCTGCTAACGATGCTGAATACATCATCCTTTTTTTAGATGAGGCTGAGTAAATATCCGGAAGACTTTAAGGCATCTTTACGTATTGCCTAAGCTACATGAATTTTTTACAATCGAAATTGGCTGGCGCGATCGAGAATCATGAGCCGAAACCATATGGCAGTGCTTATCAAGCTTCAACCTCGTTTAAATTTGATTCGCGCAAGAACAGCCTTGGCAGCGTCTTCTACCCGGATGACTTAGCAACTGAAATTTCACTGATTCGGGATTTTCTCGCAGGTTGGGAAAACGACCCTGTGATGCTTGCTGCGGTTCAAACGCAAATCTAAGCGTTGCCAGCGAGACGATCGGGAATTTATTGGTTGGGGTGGATGGCCGGATGCTCCAGCCAAAGCCGCCGGATTGCTCGTCAAAATGCTAGCCTAAAAGCTGAATTAACATTTCTCAAAACGCCATGAATCAGGTCGTCGTGGGGCTGTCTGGTGGCGTAGACAGTTCGGTTGCAGCCGCAACCCTGCAAGCGCAGGGCTATGATGTCGTCGGTTTAACCCTTTGGCTGATGAAGGGTAAGGGTCAGTGCTGCTCGGAAGGCATGATCGACGCGGCTCAGCTTTGCGAACAGATGGGCATCGCACATCACATCGTCGATATCCGCGAGACGTTTCAGGCGAATATCATTGACTACCTGGTGGAAGGCTACGGTGCGGGCGTGACGCCGCTGCCCTGTTCGCAGTGCAACAAAGCGGTGAAGTTTGGGCCGATGCTGGACTATGCGCGGAAAGAATTGGGCGCAGACAAAATCGCCACAGGTCACTATGCGCGAATTCAGTTTGACGAAGGAACGAATCGCTATCAGCTTTGGCGGGCGATCGATCGCAGCAAAGACCAGTCCTACTTCCTCTACGATCTGTCGCAAGACATTTTGGCGCACACGCTGTTTCCGCTGGGCAATCAGCCGAAGACCGAAACGCGCCGCATGGCCGGAGAATTTGGCTTGAGTACGGCCAGCAAGCCGGAAAGCCAAGACTTGTGCTTGATCGAAGCGCACGGCTCGATGCAGAAGTTTCTCGACAAGTTTTTGACGCCGAAGCCTGGAGAGATTGTGGATGAGTCGGGGCGCGTCTTGGGACAGCACAACGGCATTCACCACTACACGATCGGTCAGCGCAAAGGCTTGGGCATCGCTGCCGCCAATCCGCTTTACGTCGTCGGCATTGACGCCGGACGCAATCAGGTAATCGTGGGCGATCGCTCCAGCGGTCATCAGTCCGAATGCACGGTGCAGCGCGTCAACTGGGTTTCGATCGATCCGCCGACTGCGCCGATCTCGGCTCAGGTTCAGGTGAGGTATCGATCGCCTGCCGTGCCTGCGACAGTAATTCCCCTAGAGGGCGAGCGAGCCAAGGTGATCTTCGATGAGCCGCAGTTTAGCGTCACGCCCGGACAGGCGGCAGTGTGGTACGACGGCGAAATTCTGCTGGGCGGCGGCGTGATCGAACCGCACAACCAAGCTTAAGCGGCAAAATTGGCGCGATCGCTGTAATAAAATCGGTTTCGGAGCCAAATTCGGAACCGATCGCACCCTTACGCAGAAGAGGAAGTATCTTGAGTCAATTTTCAGACGCGATTGCGCCGCACGGAGGCGAACTGATTAACCGCATCGCCACACCAGCGCAAAAGCAGCAGTTTTTGGAGCAGGCCGATTCGCTGCCCAACGTCGTACTCGATGAGCGGGCGCTGTCGGATCTGGTGATGATTGCGATCGGCGCGTTCAGTCCGCTGACCGGATTTATGAATCAGGCGGATTATGATTCTGTCGTCGAGTCGATGCACTTGGCGAACGGCTTGCCCTGGTCGATTCCCGTGACGCTTTCCGTCGATGAAGCGACTGCGGAACCGTTGCAGGAAGGCAGTTCGATCGTGCTGCGCGATCGAGCCAATCGACCTGTCGGCATCCTCGAACTGATGCAGAAATATTCCTACGACAAGCGCAACGAAGCCGCCAAAGTTTATCTGACGGAAGACGACGCGCATCCGGGCGTCAAGGTGGTTTACCAGCAGGGCGCGATCAATTTGGCGGGTGCGGTGTGGCTGCTGGAGCGTGAGCCGCATCCGCTGTTTCCCGCCTATCAGCTTGACCCGATCGCCTCGCGTGCCCAGTTTCGCGAAAAGGGGTGGAAATCGATCGTCGGCTTCCAAACGCGCAACCCAATTCACCGCGCTCATGAATACATTCAAAAGTGCGCTCTCGAAACGGTTGACGGTTTGTTTTTGCATCCGCTCGTCGGCGCGACGAAAGAAGATGACATTCCCGCTGATGTGCGGATGCGCTGCTATGAGGTGATGCTGGAGCATTATTTCCCACAAGATCGGGTGATTTTGGCGATCAATCCTGCCGCAATGCGCTATGCAGGTCCCAGAGAAGCGATTTTTCACGCCTTGATTCGCAAAAACTACGGCTGTACGCACTTTATCGTCGGGCGCGATCATGCCGGAGTCGGTGACTACTACGGCACGTATGACGCGCAGCATATTTTCGATCGCTTCGACCCTGCCGCGCTGGGAATCGCGCCGATGAAGTTTGAACACGCTTTTTACTGTCTGCGGACGCAGGGCATGGCAACGACGAAGACGAGTCCGAGTACGCCTGCGGAGCGGGTGCATCTCTCAGGCACAAAAGTTCGGCAAATGCTGCGGAACGGAGAACTGCCGCCACCAGAATTTTCCCGTCCGGAAGTCGCAGCAGTTTTGGCTGAGGCGATGAAAGTGCCAGTGGAGGCGTAGTCTGGTGAGCCTGACGCGACGGGAATTGTTGCAGCGACTTTTGACGGCTGGGGTCGGCCTGACCTTGAGCGAAGTCGGATTTTTGCTGCGGGGCGATCGCTATGCCCAAGCCCTCGCCCAACCTGCCCGCCGCAAGCTCGCGCTCTTGATCGGCATCAACCAGTACCCCGAATCGGTCGCAGATCGATCGCCCGTTCGGGGTGCTGTTTTAACCGGATGCTTGACTGACATTGAGCTTCAGCGTGAACTGCTGACGGCACGATTCGGCTTTTTGCCCGCCGATATTTTGACCCTGACCGATCAGCAGGCGACCCGCAGCGCGATCGTGGATGCCTTTCAATTCCATCTCGCCCAAGCCCAAGCAAACGATACGGTGATTGTGCATTTCAGCGGTTTGGGCAGTCGCGTCAAATTGGAAGATGGAACGCTGCGAAGTTCGATCGTGCCGATCGATGCCACGCTGCCGACCGAAGAAAATCCTGACTGTATGGATCTGTTTACCGACACGCTCGAATTGCTGCTGGGCGGGCTAGAGAGCGATCGCGTCATTGCCGTTCTCGACTGCGGTTTCAGCAGCTTGGGCACTTCGATGCAGGGCAATCTCCGCATTCGCGCTCGTCCCAATGCGCCTGTCGGTCAAATCAGCGAGGCGGAACTTGCCCTTCGGAAAACCCTCCAAAGGCAACGCCCGACAATTCTCAGTGCGGCGGCGATCGATCAGCCTGCGGTTGAATATCAGTGGAACGGCTTCAGTGCGGGACTGTTCACCTACGCACTAACCCAGCAGCTTTGGCAGACAACTCAGACCAAGCTGACAGTGGCGTTTGAGCAGGCCAAGGCGATCGCGCAGCGCTTCAGCACGCAACAGCCCCAACTGAACACCAAGACGATTCCGCCGCTGGAAATTATGGCTGCATCGGGAGACGGCGCGATTTTGGGCAACGAAGCAGACGATCGATTTCGCGTTTGGCTGGGCGGACTTCCCCCTCAGGTGGTCGAAAATTATGCAGCGGGTTCGCTGTTGTCGGTGGAAGGTCGGCAGGCGATCGTTCGGTCTCGCGATGGCCTGATTGCGATCGCCCGCTGGATGGAGCCGGATGCAGCAGCGCCGGAGATTGGGCAAATCGTGCAGGAAGTGGTGCGAATTTTGCCGCCGGACATCAGCTTGACGATCGCCCTCGACAGCAGCCTAGAGCGCATCGAGCGGGTCGATGCGACCAGCGCGTTTGCCGCTCTGCCGCGCATTGCCGTTGCCACTGGCGACCATGCCGACTATCTGTTTGGTAAGTTGCAGGCTCCAACCTTGACCGCTTCAGTTTCGCCGGAGGTTGAACCTGCACCGCTCAAAGGCTACGGCCTGTTTCAGACTGACCGCAGCGCGATCGCCAACACGCTGATCGAAGCCGACGAAGCCGTTAAAACTGCGGTGACTCGCCTCGCTCCGCAACTGCAAACGCTGTTGGCGCTAAAGCTGCTGCGCCTAATGGAAAATCGCGCTTCCTCACAATTGAACGTTGAGGCGAGGCTGCTGATGAGCGATCGTGTTCCGCAAATTGTTCGACCGCAGCGTGTTTCCGACATGCCGCCTGCCGTGTTGCCCGCCCTACCGCTCAACAGCCGAATTGACTATCAGTTGCACAATCGCAGCGATCGATCGGTCTACGCCATTTTGATCGGGCTAGACAGCGACGAAAACGTCACCGCCTATTTGCCGCCCGCAGTGGAAGCAGGCGAAATTGCTCCGGATGCTGTGTTGACGATCGCTTCGGATGACTGGCTCAGGCAGATTGCATCGGGCTGGGTTGAGACACACGTGATCTTCAGCACATCTCCGTTTGGGCAGGCCGAATCGATCGCAGCGGGCGCAGTTCGTCCCGTCGCTAAGCCGCTCGATCTGGTGCAGGCCGTGCTGCAAGATCTACATCAGGCCAGCGGCAGTGAGTCAAGCGCGATCGCCTTAGACGTAAACCACTGGGCAACGTTCAGCTTTGCCTATCAGCTAGAGGATTCAACGAGTTGAACGCGATCGCTGTGCAACTTCATCTCACGTTGATCGCCTGTCCGCTTCACTCGATCGCTCGTCTAGCGATTTCACCATCCACAGCGATTGCACTTCATAGCCCAGCTTGGTGTAGAGATGCAAAGCGGGCTGATTGGTTTGGAAGACCTGAAGTCCAATTTGGCGATCGCCTCGCTGCCGCGCCCAGTTCTCGGCATACTGCATCAGTGCCTTGCCAATGCCTCGCCGTCGATGGGCGGGCGTGACGTAGAGCAAAAAGATGTGAGCGTGGCGATCGCCCGTCACCTGATCGATGGCGTTGCCGATCCACAGTCCGGCGGCAGTGGTGCGATCGGGGGCTGCGACCCACCACAGCGGCGTGTCGGCTGAAAGATACGAATCAACCGTTTGCGCGAGATGGGCGACACCGTTCCGGGAGCGCTCCGCGATCGGCTGCCCAGGAAAAAGTTCTTCGTAGGTGCGCTGCATGAACTGCACAAGCAGGGCGCGGTCAAGGCCAGAGCCGCGCCGTAGCTCGTATCCCGCTGGCAGCGGCGGATTCATTAGAGCGTGTTGGCGGGAATGCCATGCACCAAAACTTTGAGACTCGGCGGCAGTCCGGCGACTTCCGACGATCGCTCGATTTGCGACGTGGGTTCATCGATCGGCGCGGGGGCAATCATGTCGCTGGGCAGGAAAATGCGGGCACTCGTGGCAATCAGCGCAACGAGAAAGACAAGCAGTACGAGAAACGGAGCGATGTTCTGCCGAAAAAACGTCTTCATGTGGAGCAAATTCAAATATTTGTAAAGCTTATTCTCATCTTATCGCTCCGGCGGCGCATCTTCCTCTAGTCCGGGACGCGGCAGCGCGGCAGGTTGCACATTCCAAGGCGCAAAAATCGGCAGCAGCAAAAGTCCGGGTAGGGCAGCGGCGATCGTCAGCAAAAAGAACAGCGGCCAGCCGAGGCG
The DNA here is from genome assembly GCF_014696105.1 of Microcoleus sp. FACHB-1515. GTDB lineage: Bacteria > Cyanobacteriota > Cyanobacteriia > Elainellales > Elainellaceae > JAAUTJ01. The sequence continues at coordinate 117,904 of NZ_JACJPO010000020.1, read as the reverse complement.
ATCGGCAATTCCACCTGCTGGAGCCACCAGAATATCGCGACTGACGGCCATCAAACTTGACAGCAAAGCGTACTGCGTTGCGGAAAAGCGCTGATTGCACAAACTCATTAAGAACGCGACAAAAGCGGCTGTCCCCAATCCACCGCAGAAATTCTCGATGTTAATCGCCACGACCATCATGGGATAGTTTTGTCCGGCCTGCGCCAGCAAGAAATACGCCAGATTGCTAATCGCCTGCAAGCCACCGAAAATCCACAGCGATCGATTCACGCCCCACTGACTCAGCAGCGCTCCGCCCGCCAATGCGCCTACGATCGTTGCAATCAGCCCCATGCCGCCTTGAATTTTGCCAATGTCGCCCTGCGTGAAACCCGTTTGCAGCAAAAACGGCGTCACCATGTTGTTGACCAGGGCATCACCGAGCTTGTAGAGCACGATGAATACCAAAATCAAAAAGCCTTGCGCGACGCCTTTGCGCTGAAAGAATTCGATGAATGGCAGCTTGACGGCATCCGCGAATGTGGCGGGCGGACGCACCGCAATCTCTGGTTCTGGTGCAAAAAACGAGGGCAAAATGCACAGCAGCATCAGTCCGGCCATGCCCAAGTAGATCGTCGGCCAAGGCAGGCGATCGGCCAAAATCAATGCCAGCGATCCGGTGACAAGCAGCGCAACTCGATAGCCCAGGACGGCAACCGCCGCACCCGCTCCGAGTTCACGCGGCTGCAAAACATCTGTCCGGTATGCATCAAAGGCAATATCTTGAGTCGCACTAAGGAACGCGATCGCCACAGCATTGATCGCAAACAACTGAAGCGCCTGAGCCGGACGCTGAACCGCCATCGCCGCGATCGCCAAGGCTAGCGCAATCTGCGTAATTACCAGCCAGCCGCGCCTGCGTCCCAAAAAGGGCGGCACGAATCGATCGAGAAACGGCGACCACAAAAACTTGAGCGAATACGGCAGCGCCACCAGGCTAATTGCGCCAACCTGAGCAAGATCAACACCCTCAACGGTCATCCAGGCTTGCAGCGTCCGACTGGTGAGAAACAACGGCAAACCAGAGGCAAAGCCCAACAGCAGCAGGGCGACCATTTTGCGGCTTTGGAAAACTTGCAGGAAAGACTGAGACGTATTCACGATCGATCGGCGAAGGTGCTTCGTGATTTTGCCATAGATCGCGGAAAGTCAATTGCGCGATTGTGGCGATCGCGCTTTCTACATTTGCTTTGCACGATCGCCACACGCCACTAGACTTGTAGTGGCAGTCATGACAGGAATTGGAAGGGCAAATGCGAATTTTGTTTGTGGCGGCAGAGGCAGCTCCGGTTGCAAAAGTTGGCGGCATGGGCGATGTCGTCGGGGCGCTTCCCAAAGTGCTGAAGGAAATGGGGCATGACGTGCGGATTTTTCTGCCCTATTACGGCTTTTTGCCCGACAAAATGACCATTCCCAAAGAGCCGATTTGGTACGGCTATGCAATGTTTCAAAATTTCCAGGTGTATGAATCGGTTTTGCCTGGAACCGACGTGCCGCTGTATCTGTTCGCGCATCCCGCCTTTGCACCGCGCCGCATCTACGCCGGAGAAGATGAAGACTGGCGCTTCACGCTGTTTGCCAATGGCGCTGCCGAATTTTGCTGGAACTACTGGAAGCCGCAAATTGTTCACTGCCACGATTGGCACACGGGAATGATTCCCGTTTGGATGCATCAGTCGCCAGATATTTCGACCGTCTTCACAATTCACAATTTGGCTTATCAGGGGCCTTGGCGCTGGCGGCTAGAGCAAATTACCTGGTGTCCTTGGTACATGCAGGGACACAATACAATGGCTGCTGCCGTGCAGTTTGCTGACCTGGTAACGACCGTTTCACCAACCTATGCCGAGCAGATTCAAACCGCAGAATATGGAGAATCGATCGAAGGTCTCCTCTCATTTATCAGCGGCAAACTCGAAGGCATCATTAACGGCATTGACACTGAAGTTTACGATCCTGCGAACGATAAACAGATTCCTCAAACCTTCACCGCAGAAACGATCGATCAGCGTTCTGCAAACAAAATTGCGCTGCAAGAAGAACTCGGTCTTGAAGTCAACTCCAGCGCATTTCTCATTGGAATTGTGTCGCGTTTGGTTGAGCAAAAAGGCTTGGATTTGGTGATTCAAGTCCTCGATCGCTTCATGGCCTACACGAATGCTCAGCTTGTGGTTTTGGGCACGGGCGATCGCTACTATGAAACGCAACTGTGGCAAATTGCCTCGCGCTTTCCCGGTCGCATGGCCGCCTACTTGCTCTACAACGATGCCCTTTCGCGCCGCATCTACGCGGGAACTGATGCTTTTTTAATGCCATCGCGCTTTGAACCTTGCGGCATCAGTCAAATGATGGCGTTGCGCTACGGCTCTGTCCCGATCGTCCGCCGCACAGGTGGCCTTGTTGATACGGTTTTCCCTCACATTCCGGCTGAAAAAACGGGAACGGGCTACTGTTTCGATCGCTACGAACCGCTGGATTTGTTTACCTGCATGGTGCGAGCTTGGGAAGGTTTCCAATACAAAGATTATTGGAAAGCGCTTCAGCAGCGTGGCATGAGTGAAGATTTCGGCTGGGAAAAATCGGCGATCGAATATGACAAAACCTATCGCCGCATTCTCGGCTTACCCGAAGAACTACCCGCGCCCGAAGAAACCCCACAACCAGAACTCGTTGCTTAACGAAATCGCCGCTGTGATTCGATCGAATTCCAGCGGCTTTTGTCAGGTTCGATCGCTCGTACCAACGGATCAGCGCGAGGTGAAATCGTCGGGCTGAAGCAGAATCCGTTTGGTCAACATTCGCATGAACTCACCTGGATTTGGCGTGGGAATCAACACTGTCCACTCGGCATAGTGCGCGATGTTGGCGCGATGCAGCAGATGCACAAATCGATTCACCACTGGTTTTGATCCCACTGCCAAAACGCGCAACACTTCTGGGTCGTTGATCGGCGGCAAAAAGATGGGGCGCGGCGGTTCCGGTTCGATCGGCAAGAACGGCTCCGGTAGCTCGAACGGTTCGATCGCCTCGTAGTCATCGTCTTTGTAATCTTCGTATGTCATTCGATTGTCTCCATGAGATGGGTACGAGATACACAGCGAGCAGACCGCACCTGCCCGCTGCCACCCTGCCTCCATGCACAACGAAGCCGCCTCACTGCGACAGCAAGACGGCCAGCGGATACAATCGAAGCTAGCCTTCAGGCTGGGATGGTCAGTTTTGGAGGTTAGTTCCTTGGGGGTGTTAGCCGCACTCCCTTGGAACGCTTCGCGGCATCGGAATTAGCGATAATTGAGGCTACTATAGCTGGAAAAATTTTGCAAGCGTGTAGGGCGATCGAGAACGGATCAGCTCTGCTGGCCGCGCAGCTTGCGGAACGGTATCAAACTGGGTCAAAGACGATTAAGAAAACTGAACAATTCAGCATAACCACCCTGAGCAGTACATTATGCGGCAAGATTCAGCCTATTTACCGCTACGGGACATCATACGGAAACGTTCCGTAGCGGTAAATTGTTAGCCGTTTTAGGCTTCAGCCTCGCCCCCTGTGTCCCTCTTGAAAAAATGCTGGAGTTAAGCGACAAGCTCAAGCTATCGTGATAAACTGCTGCAAGATTATTTGTTCTTGCATGATGATGGCGAATCTACCCCACTTCATTCAATATCAAGGCAGCAAAAGGAATCTGGCGAAGCACATCCTCCAGTTTTTTCCAAAAAATTTCAATAGGCTGGTAGAGCCTTTTGCTGGAACTGCTGCGATTAGTGTTGCTACATCTGCAAGTCAAATTAGCCACAGTTTTTGGTTAAATGATCTGAATAAGCCACTAATCGAGCTACTAGAACTATCTATAGAAAGACCAGACGAAATAGCAGATTCTTACTTAGAGCTATGGAATGAGCAACATACTAATTCTGTGGCTCATTATTTTGAAGTCAGGTCAAAATTCAATAAAACTAATGATCCAAAATTGTTCCTCTACCTACTAGCAAGATGCGTTAAAGGTTCGGTTCGCTACAATTCTGAAGGATTGTTCAACCAAAGTTTGGACAAAAGACGCAAAGGAACACGACCTGAAACAATGAGAAAAAATATGGCAGGTGTATCTAGTCTGCTCAGAGGCAAATGCAAGTTTACGAGTTTAGATTATCGAGAAATATTAGAGCAAGTTCAGGAAGGCGATTTTATTTATATGGATCCTCCCTATCAAGGTGTATGCGGAAATAGAGATTCAAGATATCTGTCTGGCATAAATTTCGATGATTTTGTGTTGGCTCTTGAACGGTTAAACCGAAAAGGATCTGCGTTTGCTATCAGTTACGACGGTAAATTGGGTGATAAGGCTTTTGGCAAGGTTCTTCCTAAAAGCTTAAATCTTGAAAGAATCGAAATCGAAGTTGGCAGATCCTCACAGTCTACATTACTGGGCAAGGAAGAAGCTACAATTGAGTCGTTGTACTTATCGACAAATTTATCCAAAAGCTTAATGAATACTAAAATCTGTGATTTTAGCGATATTGGCAAGAAACCAAAGCAGCTAACCCTCTTGGAAAAGCATGGAGAATTCGCAGCAGCTACCCGATGACTTCTTGGAACTTTGTCGCTCTGTAACAGCAAAGAGGCCTAAAGCGGTCATTGATCACATCTTGCAACACGGATTTGTTACGACTGAGGAGTTGAAAGAAACCTATGGTTATAACCATCCTCCAAGAGCGGCTAGAGATGTCAGAGAAAATGGTATCCCGTTAGAGACTTTTCGTGTTACTGGAAGTGACGGCAGAAAAATAGCTGCATATCGATTTGGAGATATTAGCAAGGCAAGATTCACCCGTCTTTCTGGAAGAACAGGTTTATCCAAGCAGATTAAAGAGGCGCTGATTAGCAGATACGGATGTAAGTGTTTTATTTATGTCGAAGAGGTAGATGAACGCGAGTTGCAAATTGATCATCGTGTTCCTTTTGAAGTTGATGGTGAGCCAGATCTAGCCCCAGAGAACTTCATGTTACTTTGTGGCTCTGCTAACCGGGCTAAATCGTGGTCATGCGAACATTGCGAAAACTGGAACAGCATTAAGGATAAGTCTATTTGTCTATCCTGCTACTGGGCGTATCCAGAAAGCTATGAGCACATCGCAATGCGACAGGTTAGAAGAATAGATCTGCTTTGGGAAGGAGATGAGGTTGAGATTTATGAAAGGCTCAAGCAAAGGGCTGTCAGCGTGGAAAAGGAACTGCCTGAGTTTGTCAAAGAGATTATTGAGCGCGAGATCGAACGTAATGGCGACGGCTAACACTGCGTTGGTGCGGACGGAACGTAGGTTGTCGGTGAGAGTTCGAGGTTACCTGCCGCCGCTGATTTGAGCCGTTAGCTTCCAAATTTTTTAACTGAAACGCCGCTGAAATCGATCGATTCTGCGCGAATTACAGCGGCGACAAATAGAATCATCCCAGTAGTGCGATCGCCAACTTCCACTTCTGAATCAATCGATACTGAATTTGTTTACCCGATCGCACGTGTGAGCCGTTCCTCGCGCTACACCTATTTGCCTTAGTATTGCAGTGGTGGCTTGGGTTGTGCGCTATGCGATCGTTTTGGTCAGATCCGTATCTTTGGATTCATCTTGCAGGGGTGGCAGTGCTGCCGTTGACGCTGGAGCTTTGCCTGCTGGGGCTGGCGATCGGCGACCCGATTTTTCCGCCGATTGTTGAGCGGCTGATCGTGCTGACGATTGGAATTGTGCCGATTTTTTTAATGCAGTGGCAGCGGCCTTTTTATATTTTCAGCGTGTTGCTCGTCGCGATTCGGCCAGAGTATTTAACGATCGATCAGCGACGCATCCTCAAGCGCTTTAAGACTCTGGGGCATCAGATTTTGACGCTGCTGGTGGCGATCGGGTTGGGAGCAGTGCTGCTTCAGCTTTATCAAATTGCGCCGCTCGTGCTGCAACCTGCCGCGCAGTTTCCGCAATGGCGCGGATTAGGCTTGCTGATTGCCTCCGGCGGATTTTTGCTGAGCAATTTGTTTTTGCAGGTGTCGCTGAGCGTGCTGCGCGTCTTGCTGATTAAAGAAACGGAGTTTGCTTTGATCGATGTCTATCCGATCGAGCAGATTCGATCGAACTTCTCGATTTTCGGCTGGCAAATCAAGCAAATTGTGCCGCCACTGACCGAAGCGCAAACCTTGGCGATGGCTGCTGCTGCCGCTGCTGTGCCGTCTGCTGTTCCTGCTCGTCCGCCTTCAGTCGCCGCGCCCGTTTCCGCTGCCCAAACCGAAGCGATCGCAGAGCAAGCCGACCCTGCACCGTCCATTGCAACGGACGATGAGCCTGCGCTAGCCGATTTGGTTGCTGCCGAGTTGACAGAAACCGTGACGGAAGCAACTTCAACCGACTTGGAAGAAGCGATCGAAACAGATGCGATCGCCAGCGAAGCGATCGCCGCCAATGACCCAGCAACCTCTGACGCAACCGACCAGCCGGAACAGCCGATCGTGTAATGCAGCACAGCACCCAAAAAACCGCTGCGTTATGCTAAGGAAAAAGCTTTAGCGCTATTTGAACTGGAGTATTGAAAATGGTCTCTGTCACTTCTCATGATTCATCTGAAGCTGCGGTTTGGGACAGCCTGAAGCGAGCGATCGCCCAAAGTTCCGGCTTTCAACGCTGGCAGGCCGAGCGCGAAGAGTTCCTTGCCGTCCTCAGCCTCGATCAGCGCGTCCAGCGCTATTTGCGCGAAACGCTGGAAACGCTGGCCTACTAAGAGCTACTGTTTCGCGCTAAATTCCGATGCCTTCGAGGATGGGGGCGAGGCGATCGCTCAGGTCGCGAAGCTGGTTGTAAGCCTGTACGACTCGTTCGCCGTCGATGTAAACCTGCGGTGTGGGATAGTTGCGGACAACTTCAAGAATGCTGATGCGATCGTCATCGCTCGCGGAAAGGACAAGTGCCGATCGCAGTGCGGCAGGATCGGCAGAACCCGAAGGTGGATAGATCGCTTGCGAAAGCTGATCAAGCGCGGCTTCTCCAATCGGATTGTTGAGCAGGCGATCGAGCAGACGCGGACTGATGGTGAATTCTCGCGTTAGGGTTTGCCGAATTCGCTCTGGTTGTTCTCCAGAAATGCGAATATAGCGCTGTAAGGGTCGCGCCAGTTCGCCCGTTTCGGCAAATGCTTCCAGGTCAGAAACGGCGATCGATCGCTCCAAAACGCCGTATTTCAGCACCACTTGGTCAGCCGCTTGTGCCGCAGTGGAGGTGAAGACAAGCCCTGCAACGGTCAGCAGCACGGATGTCAACGCAGCCGATGTCAACGCAGTAAAACGTGAAGCCATAGGTTCCTTTTTGTGTTTAGAGTGCTTGACGGCGATCGGCTGTTTCTGGTTCTCGGCTGTCTCTGGTTCACTCTAGCGATCGAATTTTGAGTTGAGTTCTGTCGATCGACCGATTTGCACGGGGAACTGCGATCGCGTTTGGCGGGTCTGTTGCTGCATCACTGCTATACAATTTCTTCGGTATCGATCGCAACCGTATCGGGCTGTGATCGATCGCGCTCCTCTTCACTTTTGCGGCAACTCGAACTTATGAAATTTTCACATGCGCTCCAAGCAGGGTTCGCGGCTTCCCTGCTGCTGACTAGCTGTTTGCCGCTGGCTGCGGTTGCCGTGCCTGCTGGCTCGATCGAAGTGGCGCAAGTGCCGTCAACGGCTCCGGTGATTTACGTCAATTCCAGCTTGGGAACGGATGCGCCGACGGCGGGCGGCAGCGAGCAAAGTGCTTTACGCACGATCACCTATGCGCTGCAACGCGCTCAGCCAGGAACGATTATTCAGCTTGCACCCGGAAGCTACACGCGAGACAGCGGCGAAGTGTTTCCGCTGGTGGTGGGTCAAAACATTCGCTTACAGGGCGATGCGTCCACCAACGGCAGCAGGGTTTTGATTGCGGGCGGCGGCACGTTCAACAGTCCGACGTTTGGTGGACAAAATGCAGCCATTCGTGCGCTGAACACTGCCGAAATTCGCGGCGTCACCGTCACGAATCCGAATACTCGCGGCACGGGCATCTGGCTGGAAGTGGGCAGCGCGATCGTCCGCAACAGCACGTTCACCGACAATTTGCGCGAAGGCGTGTTTGTCACAGGCACAGCTAGTCCGACGATTCAAGACAATGTGTTTACCCGAAATCCGGGGAATGGCGTGTCGGTTGTGCGATCGGCCAGCGGCGAAATTCGCAACAACGTGTTTGACAATACGGGCTTTGGCATCGCGATTAGCGACCAGTCCACCCCGACCCTGCGCGACAATCAGATCCGCAACAACGTCGATGGCGTCGTAATTAGCAATTCTGCCCGTCCGATTTTGCGCGGCAACACGATCGAAAACAATACTCGCGACGGCATCATCGTCGTTGGCTCTGCCCTGCCCAATTTGGGGACAGCAGACAGTTTAGGCAACAACACCATTCGCAACAATGGGCGCTACGACCTGTACAACCAAACGCGCAGCAATCGAATTGTGGCGATCGGCAATACGATCGCTGCCGATCGCATTCAAGGCGATGTCGAGTTTGTCGCTAGTGCCGGAGGAAATTCTAACTTCCGCGATGTGGCTGGAAACTGGGCAGAAGGCTACATCACGGCTTTAGCAGAGCGCGGTGTGATCAGCGGCTTCCCAAACGGCACGTTTCGCCCGAACGATCCGGTTACGCGGGCGCAGTTTGCCGCGATCGTCAACCAGGCATTTTCGCCGCAGCCGAAGCGCGGAGTCGTCAACTTTCAAGATGTCGCTCCGAATTTCTGGGGGCGATCGGCGATTCAAACGGCGTATCGCGGCGGCTTTCTAACCGGATACCCTGGACAAATTTTCCGTCCCGATGAACGAATTCCGCGCGTCCAGGTTCTCGTCTCGCTAGTGAGCGGCTTGGAGTTGAGCAGCGAGAGCTTTGTGAATCTCGATCGCTTCCAGGACAATGCCGAAATTCCGACTTGGGCACGGGGGTCGATCGCTGCTGCCACCCAGCGCAGCATCATCGTCAACTATCCCAACGTCGCGCAGCTTGAGCCGAACCGCACCGCGACTCGCGCCGAAGTTGCGGCCTTTGTCTATCAGGCGTTAGTCAGCACAGGACAGGTGCAACCGCTGCCTTCGCCCTACGTGGTAGCGCCGTAGGTTTTAGAGGGCGATCGATCCCACCATCGATCGCCTCTCTGTTGCTTTACTACGGGCGATCGGCAGTTCCCAGGCAAGCAGCCTTCGATGCTAGTCTAGAGAAACGGTAATTTTCGTTTCAATTTTCAGCTTTAAGAGGTTGCGCCTCGATCGGCGCTTTGTTCTTCCACCTTCACGCATCGCTGCAACTGAATGACTGCGTCTAGCACCGCTTGGCAACATTGCTTCGTTGAAACCAATCGCATCCGCCTCCACTGCGTCACGCAGGGCGAAGGCGAACTCGTAATTCTCCTGCACGGATTTCCCGAATTTTGGTACTCGTGGCGGCATCAAATTCCTGCACTGGCAAAGCACTTCAAGGTCGTCGTGCCGGATTTGCGCGGCTACAACGATTCGGATAAGCCTGCGTCGGGCTACGACTTGGATACGCTCGGTCAAGATATTCGCGGCCTGATCGAAAACTTGGGCTATCGTCGCGCTCATCTGGTCGGGCATGATTGGGGCGGCACGATCGCCTGGCACGTTGCCCAAACCTTTCCGCATCTGCTCGATCGACTGGCCGTTCTGAACGCTCCACCGCCACAGCGATTTTTGCAAGAACTGGTCAGCAATGTCGATCAGGTGAGGCGAAGCTGGTATCTGCTGGCTTTTCAGGTTCCCGGACTTCCAGAATGGCTGATTCGGCAAAATCTCCGCCTGTTCGTGAAAAATTTGTTTCAAGAACAAGCCGTCCGCAAAGGTGCATTTTCAGCCAAAGATGCCGCAATCTATCAGGCGGCACTCGCCAAACCGGGCGTTCTCGCTGCTGCCTTGAGCTACCATCGTCAATTGCTTTCACCGCAGGCCTGGCTGCATCACCTTCAGCGTCCGGTTTGGGAAGCGGCTACGCCTGCCGTGACGGTGCCGACGCTGGTGCTGTGGGGCGAGGAAGATGCCTTGCTCAGTCGCAAGCTGACGGAAGGGATCGATCGCTGGGTGAAAGCTCCGCTATGCCTGAAAACCATTCCCGACTGCGGCCACTGGATTCAGCAAGAAGTTCCTCAAACCGTCAACCGCGAACTGCTCAATTTCTTACGCTGCTAATTCGTCAAGCTTCGCGCCCATCTGCTGCGGCGAGAATCTGCAAGATGCGATGAGCGTCTTCAAACTCACCGACAATGCGCCGGACGGGATGCGGCCAAGCTCTAAGCAGCGTTGGAGTCGCCGTTACCTGATCGCGCTCGGCTTGGTCGGGATGCTTATGCACATCGACCAGTTGCAGCGTGTAGGGCTGGCGCAGCAGATTTTCGAGCATTTGATGCAGATGTTGCAGCGTCTGCTCAGTGGCGGCACTTTGGCCGGAGACAAAGAGCCGAAACACATACCCTTGTGGGGCAGCAGGTTCGATCGCCACTGCTTGAGGTGGGTCGATACCGTTCCGGGGCGCCACGATCGACTGCTCATAGCGCAGCACCAGGTCGTGATCCTGCCAAAGCTGCGGAAACTGCTGACGATAGGCGATCAGCAAATCCGGATCGCACAGTTCTTTCGCGCGATCGATCGCTTGCCAAACCACATCCGTACCAAACAGGGCATTTAGCAGCGATTGATATTTGAGGACGAAGGGGCAGGCTTCAGCCACTGTTTGAAGCTGCTGTGTGTGTGGGTCAAGCCAGCGATCGATCGTTGCGCTGTAGCAGGGAACCAGGAAGTGCGGTGGTTCGCTGAGTCCCAGCGCTTCCTGCAAGGCAGCGCACAGATGCAGATGCCAGCGGCTTTGCTTTTGCTCATCGATGCAGTAGACCAGATCGCCCCCAGGCGTAAATAGGGCGATGCCTTTGAACACTTGGGGGAGCGGATTGGATGGCGATCCGGTACGGATCAGCTTTGCTGTGCGCGAGCTTGCGGAACGGTATCGATCCACGCTTTACACGCGGCCTCGCAGAATTTGCGCCATTTCGTTTGGCTTGGGTGAATGCTCTAGCGCGGTTTCCTCGGTAATTCGGCCTGCCTCGTACAGTCGGTAGAGCGACTGGTTCATCGTGATCATGCCGTCGAAGTTGCATCGGGGAATGATCGCGTCGATTTCGTCCAGTTCGCCTCGGCTGATGTAGTCGCGAATTGCGTCCGTATTCAGCATGATCTCATGATAGGCAGCGCGTTTGCCGTCCGTTGTGCGGCACAAGCCTTGCGCGACAACGGCAACGAGCGATTCCGCGATCGCCACGCGCATCGGTTGCTGCTGATCCGGTGGATAGAGATTTAAGATCCGGTCGATCGTCTTCACGGCGCTATTGGTGTGCAGCGTTCCCATCACCAAGTGTCCGGTTTGGGCGGCTTTGAGGGCGGTGTTAACCGTTTCCACATCGCGCATTTCCCCAATTAGGATGATGTCCGGGTCTTCCCGCAGCGAAGCTTTGAGGGCGTTGTCGAACTTGAGCGTGTGCATTCCGACTTCGCGCTGCTTGATCAAAGATTTGCGGCTGACGTGAACAAATTCGATCGGGTCTTCGATCGTAATGATGTTCTTGGGCATTTCCTTGTTGATGTAGTCCACCATTGCGGCCATTGTCGTGGACTTACCGGAACCCGTTGGCCCTGTCACCAGCACCAAGCCTTTGTGGTAGTGGCAAATGTCCTTGAGGACAGGCGGCATGTTGAGTTCTTCTAGCGTTTGAATTCTAAGCGGAATCAAGCGCATGACAAGGGCGGGACCACGCAGTCCGTCAAACAAATTGACCCGGACGCGAGCGAAATCGTATTGCGTCGCACCGTCAAAGTCGAGCGTGTTGCGGAAGCGATCGATCTCCTCATCCGTAAGAATTTCGCGCAGCCAGCTAAAGAAGGTTTCGGTATCGGTGACGGGATATTCGGTCGTGTCGATGTAGCCGCGATTGCGAAAGCGCGGTGCTTCGCCGACGCCAACGTGAACGTCTGAAAAACCTTTTTCGTAAGCTTCTTTGACCAGATGCGCCAGGGTGGGCGAGCCGTTGCTGAGGCGATCGCGCTTGGCCGCAGCAGCGGTGGGCGGCGGAGCGGCAGGGCGATGTCCGGCAGGCGCAGCAGGCGGCGCAGGTGGCTTTACCCCAGTCGGTGCGGAGGGTGGCAAAGGCATTGTCTGCTGCGGATTTTGCTGTGTAGCGCTGGTATTAAGGTTAGGACGAGCCGGAGGGGGCGGCGGCGGAACCCGTGAAGCCGAAGACGGACGTTGTGTTTCTGTCATAGACGCAGTTGGGCGGAGGTGAATTTAACAGAAGGGGAGGAAGGGAAAAACACCGTTCTTGGTCGATCGAAGGCCGTGAGCCGCGCAGGTTGTTTTCTTTATAACCTGATACCTGCTTGTCTTGTGAAACTTCTAGCGTAGATCGATCGCCTTGAGTTGGTAAATGGATCTTGTGTAGCTTGCCCAAAATTTTGAGCGGGGCGATCAAATGTTAGGTGCTTTGTGGCAGCGATCGAATCTTGATGCGATCGCGCTGACGGAAATTAACTCACATGCCTGCGGATTCTCACCGTCAAACCTCTCCCAAATTGGGTAGATGTCCCCAGCGAATTCTGTCATCGCGAACGAATTGGTTTCGCCGTTTGGATTAGAGTGAAAGATGTGCAACCTGCAACGACACGACACATAAAAGGTATTTCTCTATGCATCTGAGTGAATTGACCCACCCGAACCAGTTGCATGGTCTGTCGATTCACCAACTCAAGCAAATTGCCCGTCAAATTCGCGAGAAGCATCTGCAAACCGTGGCGACGAGCGGCGGCCATTTAGGGCCGGGATTGGGTGTGGTGGAATTGACCCTGGCCTTGTATCAAACGCTCGACCTCGATCGCGACAAAGTGGTTTGGGATGTTGGTCATCAAGCTTATCCGCACAAGCTGATTACCGGACGCTTCGATCGCTTCCATACCCTGCGGCAAAAAGACGGCGTGGCTGGATATCTCAAGCGCTGCGAAAGTGAATTCGATCACTTTGGGGCGGGACATGCTTCGACGAGCATTTCCGCTGCTTTGGGAATGGCGATCGCCCGTGACGCGAAAGGCGAAAACTTCAAAGTCGTCGCCGTGATCGGAGATGGCGCTTTGACCGGAGGCATGGCCTTAGAAGCGATCAATCATGCCGGACATTTGCCGAAGACGAATCTGATGGTTGTTCTCAACGACAACGAGATGTCGATCTCACCAAACGTCGGAGCGATTCCGCGCTATCTCAACAAAATGCGCCTCAGTCCGCCTGTGCAGTTCTTGAGCGACAACTTAGAAGAACAGTTCAAGCATCTGCCGTTTGTGGGCGATTCGCTCTCGCCCGATTTACATCGCTTCAAAGAAAGCATGAAGCGGCTCGCCGTTCCGAAAGTCGGAGCCGTCTTTGAAGAATTGGGCTTCACCTACATCGGTCCCGTAGACGGTCACAACCTAGAAGAACTGATCGCCACGTTTGAACTCGCCCATCAGCATCCTGGTCCCGTCCTCGTGCATGTCGCCACCGTGAAAGGCAAAGGCTACGAGATTGCAGAGCAAGATCAAGTCGGCTACCACGCGCAAAATCCCTTCAACCTTGCAACTGGAAAAGCCGTTCCTGCCAGCAAGCCGAAGCCGCCCGGATACTCGAAGGTTTTTGCCCACACGCTGACGAAGCTAGCGGAGAACGATCGCCGCATCATCGGCATCACCGCAGCGATGGCAACCGGAACCGGACTGGATAAACTGCAAGCGAAACTGCCCAACCAGTATATCGACGTGGGCATTGCCGAACAGCACGCCGTTACCCTCGCAGCAGGCTTGGCCTGTGAAGGAATGCGTCCGGTTGCGACGATCTATTCCACCTTCTTGCAACGCGCCTTCGATCAGATCGTTCACGATGTCTGCATCCAAAATCTTCCGGTCTTCTTCTGCATGGATCGAGCCGGAATTGTCGGTGCAGACGGCCCCACGCATCAGGGCATGTACGACATCGCCTATCTGCGCTGCATTCCCAACATGGTGCTGATGGCTCCCAAAGATGAAGCGGAACTCCAGCAAATGGTCGTGACGGGCGTGAATCACAACGGTCCGATCGCCATGCGCTATCCACGTGGCAACGGCTACGGCGTTCCTCTGATGGAAGAAGGCTGGGAAGCCCTGCCGATCGGCAAAGCCGAAATTCTGCGGCAGGGCGACGATGTGCTGATGGTCGGCTACGGTTCGATGGTCTATCCGGCCATGCAAGCGGCAGAAATCTTGAGCGAACACGGCATCGAGGCGACCGTGCTGAATGCTCGCTTCGCCAAACCGATCGACTCGGAACTGATCCACCCGCTCGCAGCTCAAATCGGGCGCGTCGTCACCTTGGAAGAAGGTTGCTTGATGGGCGGCTTTGGGTCTGCGATCGCGGAATCCCTCCTCGATGCCGACATCTCCGTACCCGTGACGCGGATCGGCGTTCCTGACAAGCTCGTGGATCACGCCACGCCCGACCAATCGCTGGCCGAGTTGGGCTTGATGCCGTCGCAAATTGCCGATCGCATCCTCAAGCTATTTCAGCGCAAACCGGAGCCTGTGAGCCTGTAAATCGATCGATTGGGGTGGCGCGAGTCACCCCTTTTCTGTGACGCGATCGCGGTAGGCTTTCCAGTTTTGCCAGTCATCTCCAGCCTGATCGATCGTCATCCTACGATTGCAGTTCGCATCGTAAGCAGCCCAGCCGTTTTGTTCACAAAGATGAAAAATTGCTGGCATCGGGTCGCCATTGCCTCGAATATCCCAAATCATGATGTTGATCGCGCTTTTTTCGCCAACTGAAAAATAGAGTCTGAAGCCTTCACCATAAAACGCGCCGTATGTTGGATCTGACCAATCAACATCGGGTAAAGCAGCGCTAATCGCCTGTCGGACGAAATTAGCATCGCCCATCGATTCTGGTAGCCAATCAGGAGCAACGTAATCTAGCGTAAGTGCTTCAGGCGCTTCTTTGTTGCTAATGATGATCACGTCCCAACTCATTTTTCACCTCAACGATCGCTCAAGCAATCGCATCCACTTCAGACAGGAGGCGATCGACGCTCGCATTCGGATCTAAGAAAGAAAACGAGTGGCGATAGCGAATTTTTCCGGCTCGATCGAGAACGAACTGGGCGGGAAGTGGTGCGCCGAGTGCCTGTCCGGTTTGGTAGGTGCGGAAGACGCGGCAGTTGGGATCGCTCAGGAGCGGAAGTTTGAGTTCGAGATCGCGGATGATCACCTGGCATTGACGCGGGTCGGTGCTGGCGATCATCAGCACTTCCGCTCCGCGTTTGACAAATTCACCGTATGACTCGTTGAGCGCTTTGATGTGGGGAAAGCACAGCGGGCAATATTGCTTTTCGGTGAAGATGCGCGTGAAAGCGAGGACGACCGGACGATTCCAGGCTTCCATGTCCTCCTGACGATTGCCCGTGTAGTCAGACAGACGTACCTGCTGGCCGCTGGCGACGTGCATCAGTTGAAAAGGCGGGGCGAGCGACCCGATCGAAAACTGATTGGTGGCCGGAATCGGCATGAAGCGATCGAAAAATCGCCGCGTGAACAGTCCGCGAAAATCCGTAGAAGTCAGCATCGTTCTGGCTCATCTGGGTCGATCAACGTGCTTTTATTGTGCCATTGATTCCCGGAGGCGATCGCTCAGGGTGCAGTCGTCGAAGCAGGCTGGGGCTGCACGAAAATGACTTGTCGCTGCTGCGGGTCAATGCGGCTGCTTTGCTCTTGCATGATCGCTTTCGACTGCTGCGGATCAAAATTGCGGCTGAAATCGGTTTGCAGGCGATCGACCCGCTCTTTGACGATCGACACTTCCGCATGAATTTCCTGAAGTTTCGTCTGCTGAGCAAACCCATACGGCAGCAGCTTCACCAAAGCCGTTCCTGCCGCGATCGTCAAAATCACATTTACGCTCAGCTTTGCACCCGTTTCGATCGCTCTGGCACGATACTTTGGCTGGCGCGAAATGCTGCGACTTGGCTTCGATCGAGTCGGGGATACTTTGCGCGGAGATTCGACGGGCTGCAAGTGACGAGAAGGTTGAAAAGCGTGCATGAGAAAAACCTGCGATCGAAGCGTTCAACAACAAATTGGCGCAATCAAAGCACCTCGCCCCAATATAGTTTGCTCAAGGATAAATTGATACTGTCTAAACAAGAATTTTTTGAAAAATTAGATGTTGCGTGTCGGCAAGAGTGAGGGGTGAGGCGAAGATGGGCAACACGAGAGACGCGGCGAGAAAGCCAATGCGTAGCGCCCATTGACCTTGCGAGTATGCCCTTGCGTAGGAGTGCAGAGGAGATGCAATCGTCCTCTGCTGGGGTTGGAGGTGTGGAGGAGGGGCAACCCCAACACTCCACAGGTTCGGATCAACAAGTAGTCTTGCTGCGATCGATCCCTTCACGAAGAGGAATTTCAACAAAAAGCAGCGTTGATCTTTTCGATCGACGCTGCTTTTGCCTCAAAAAAATGACCTACTTATACAGTTCAGTCGAGAGGCGCAAGGCAAGAATGCCCGGAATCAGCGCAACAACAAGCGCAATATAGACTTGAGTATCTGAAATCGTCATGTTCAAAACTCCAAAAACGCATGGACAGCCGATCGAAACAAACAGTCGATCGAAACAAATCGCTTGCCGTTTGCTCGATCGCAAAAAGATCGGTTGATGATCACTGTCGGCTAAATTTGGACAATGTGGAACAGGTTGTTACATGATGTAACAAGTAATGTGATCGAGCTTGCTGCGATCGCCCAAAAACTTTACTAGATTGAAGGAACCTTCAAAGTAGCGGCACGACAGATTTAACTTAACCATTCGTTGCTAAAGTTAATCTAAGTTCTTAGTGTGTCCATTGACAGAGGCATACGAGTATGCAGAAGTGATAGCCTACTCAAACCATACCTGCGATCGCTGCCGCTCCATCGAAGCCCTTGTCGCTTACCCATGCCGTCATTGCCCAAACGGTAGCCTATCTTGGATGTATCTCAACCGACTCGAATCCACTTTGAACGGCAAATTCGCCGCCTTCAGCGCGACGTGCTTCGCATGGGCGCACTCGTCGAAAATTCCTGCTGGCTTGCTCGCAAGGCGTTGTTCGATCGCGACCTCGAAGCCGCCCGCCACATCGCCATTCAAGACAAGCAAATCGACCAGTTCTATCGCCAGATCGAGCTAGACTGCGTGAACCTGATGGCGCTAGAATCGCCTGTCAGTCGCGATCTCCGCCTGCTGAGCGCGATCATGCAGCTTGTGCGCGATCTAGAGCGGATTGGCGACTATGCCGAAGATTTGGGCGAAATCGCAATCAAGCTGTTTCCCTATCCGGCTGATAGCTGCATGGAGCGCGTTTTAGCAATGTGCGATCGAATGCGATCGATGCTGGCGATGAGTTTAGCTGCTTTGTCTGACCTCAACGCCGAATATGGTTTAGCAATCAAACGCAAAGACGATGCGGTTGATGAAGACTACGCTACACTCTACAATTTGCTTGCCCATCAAACTAACGTTCAAGGCACAATTGAGCCGATCGTTTTGCTTGTTCTTGTGATTCGCCACCTTGAACGGATGGCCGACCACGCCACGAATATTGGCAAGCGAGTCGCCTATATTGTCACAGGTCAGCGTTAGTTTTCGATCGACAATCGGTCGAAATATGAATGAGCGATCGATCCTTAAGATTGCAAAACTTTACGTGAATAATTGACAGTTTTGCACGACATACGGAAGGATAAGAGCAATGGATTAAGGTGTAAAAGTAGCTGAACTTCAGATATTCAGCTTGAACACTTTGACAGGTTTCAGGTCGATCGCCAGCATTGCGTTTCTAGATATGCGATTTGCTTCCTGAATTTGTTGGAAGCGGTCGCATTCTAAAATATGGCGCATCGATCGGCAGCACGTCATCACCGCAGGCGGCGATTCAGTTGCAGCCTCGCGTAAAGCAAACGGTTTTAGGGCTTGCAGCAGCGCAATCTCATCGATTACTCGATCGCAACGGCAAGCTTGACAAACGATTCGATCACGCCTCGCACCATTCGCATTCACCGCAGGACAGTTTAAGGATTTATCGCTACATGGACTTCTCGATCGCCACACTCCTCGCTAACTTCACCGAAGACAAACTTGTTGCTCCCAAAGCGCTGGAAAAGAAATTAAACTGCGAAAATCCCGCTTGCATCCGCAGACTACAAATTGCCTTAGATGCGCTCGAAAAAATTGGCATTCTAGTCAAAGAGCGCGGCAAATATCGGCGCGTCCACGAAGAAGATGTCGTCGAAGGCAAGCTGCGCTGCTCCAGTAAAGGCTTTTGCTTTGCGATTCAAGACGGCGAAGGCGCAGAAGATATCTACGTGCGCGAAAGTCAGTTAAATACCGCTTGGAATGGCGATCGCGTCTTGATCAAAGTCACCAAAGAAGGCAGCCGCCGCCGCAGCCCCGAAGGAGCCGTCCGCCTGATTTTGGAACGAGCTAACAATTCCGTTTTGGCTCGCGTCAAGCAAACCGAAGAAGGCTTTCGAGCCGTTCCCCTAGACGATCGCTTGCTGTTTGAGCTTGACCTGAAATCCAACGGCCACAAACCAGAAGATGCCGTTGATCAGCTTGTGCATGTCGAAATCGTTCGCTATCCGCTCGGCCAGTATCCCCCGGTCGGTCGGATCGCGCAGGTGTTGGGAACGGACGCTCAGGCCGCTTCTGATATCGATATTGTGATTTGCAAGCACGATTTGCCGCGCCAGTTTCCTTCCCCTGTGATCGAAGCGGCAGAAGCGCTTTCGCCGATGCAGGAAGCTGACCTGAAAAACCGATTGGATTTGCGTCAACTGCCAACCGTGACGATCGACGGTCCCGCCACACCCACAGGCCCCGCGATCGATGATGCGCTCACGCTCGAAGCGCTAGAAAATAATTTGTGGCGCGTTGGCATTCACATTGCCGATGTGTCGCAGTATGTGCAGCCGCGATCGCCGCTTGACATCGAAGCGCAAAAGCGCGGCACGTCCGTTTACCTCGACGATCAGGTGATCCGGATGCTGCCGGAACCCTTGCACGATCGCTGTGCCCTCGCAGGGGGACAAGACCGCTTGGCGATTTCGGTTTTGGTGACGCTGAATGAAAAGGCCGAAGTGCAAGAGTTTGAGATTCAGCCGAGTGTGATCCGCGTCGATTATCGCTTGAACTATCAGCAAGTTCAGGTGATTTTGCAGCGCGAACATCCGCCCGAAGTCGCTGTAACTCCGGCCTATCCGCTGCCTGCGATCGAAGAGTTGCAAGAATTCGGTTCGGTGTTTGAAATGCTCGATCGCCTGTTTGCCCTTTCGCAGGCGGCGCGTGACCAGCGGCATTTGCGCGGCGCATTTGAACTCAATTTGCCGGAAAAAGTGTTCCCGGAAGAAAACAATCCGGAACTGAGCCGCTATATGTCCACTAAGTTTCAGTACGACGATGAAGGCGCGTTGGGTGCGATGGTCGTGTCGTCGTTGCTTCCGGCCAGGTCGATCGTCACGGAACTTATGCTGCTTGCCAACCAGCTTGTCGCCTCGCATCTAATCGCGCTTCAGGTTCCCGCGATCTATCGCGTCCATCGCGTCCCCGACCCCAGCGACGTGCAGGAATTGCTGAAGCTGGTGAGCAACATGGGCATCGACGCGCATCTCGAAGAAGAAGACCGCGTGCAGCCGCGCGACTATCAGCGACTCACCGAACAGTTTGCTCAGTCGAGCGAAGAGAAAGTGCTGACCTATTTGCTGCTTTCCACCTTCAAGCCTGCGGTTTACTCGACCACTCCGGGCGTTCACTTCGGGCTGGCTTTGGAGCAGGGCTATACGCATTTCACCTCGCCTTTGCGTCGCTACCCGGATTTGCTGGTGCATCGCGTCCTTCATGCCGTGTTTGAGCATGGACGCGATCGCCGCTCCAGCCGCGTCAAAGAGCGCGTCAATCTCCGTCACAGTTCTTGTCACGGCAAAATTAACTGGGGCGTTTTGCCCACCGAAGTTCAGTCGGAACTAGAAGAACATCTGAATTTGGTGGCCGTTCACCTCAGCGAGCGCGAAAAGCTGTCGCAAGAAGCCGAGGCCGACCTGGAAGGCTTGAAGAAAGCCGAATTCATGCAGCAGCACACCGGAGAAGTGTTTCACGGATTGATTACCGGAGTGCAGTCTTATGGCTTCTTTGTCGAGATCGAGGAACTGCTGGTCGAGGGCTTAGTTCACGTCTCGTCGCTCAAAGATGACTGGTACGAATATCGATCGCGCCAGCAAAAGCTCGTCGGACGCAAAAACCGCAAGCAGTATCGGTTGGGCGATCGCGTCGAAGTGCAAGTCAAGAGCGTCGATTACTACCGTCAGCAAATCGATTTAGTGGCAGTTGGTGGCGGCAGCGAGGCGACCGACGATGACCTAGAGGATGGTAACGGCTTCAACGGAGTCGAGCACCTTTCGCCCGATGAGCTAGACAGCGAAGAAACGGTTGCTGTTGATGTTGAGGCGATCGAAGACGATCAGCCGGACGAAGCGTATGATTAAGATATGTTACGCAACTCTAGCTTGGCGTGTCTAATCGACCTTTGATTCTTGGCATCACCGGAGCATCCGGCTTAATCTATGCGGTGCGAGCGCTGAAGTTTCTGCTGGCAGCAGACTGGGCGATCGAACTGGTCGCCTCGAAATCCGCCTTCATGGTGTGGCAGGCAGAAACGAATATCCGAATGCCCCTTGAACCCGAAGCGCAAGCGCAATTTTGGCGACAGCAGTGCGGCGTCGAGTCGGCGGGCAAGCTGCGCTGTCATCCTTGGGGCGACGTAGGCGCAAACATCGCTAGCGGTTCATATCGCACAGTCGGCATGGTAATTATGCCGTGCAGCATGAGTACGGTCGGTAAACTTGCCGCTGGCCTCAGTTCCGACCTGCTGGAACGTGCTGCTGACGTGCAGCTTAAAGAAGGCCGCAAGCTTGTCCTTGTCCCTCGTGAAACGCCGTTCAGCCTGATTCACCTCCGCAATCTCACGACCTTAGCCGAAGCAGGAGCGAAAATTGTACCTGCGATTCCCGCTTGGTATCACAATCCCCAATCGATCGAAGACCTAGTCGATTTTGTCGTTGCCCGTGCCCTCGATCAGTTCGATATTGATTGTGTGCCGCTGCGCCGCTGGCAGGGGCATTTGCGGGAAGAGTAGCGCACGCATCGATCAGTCGTTACGGTCGTGACGACTGCAAGCAAAATGGTTGGATCGATCGCACTGGCGGGTACAAATTTCAGGACACGGAAAAAGCCGTGAAATCAATTTCCGGCTGAAGGCGCAAACCCATTCAAATGAGTTGGTTTAGCGCTCTCAGTCGGTTTTGGGACTTGAGCTTTGGAAATTAATTTCCGGCTGCCAATACATCAGTCCTAGAATTTGAGTCGAGACGGAACGGCAACGATCGGCTGTGGTTCTTCCCCAAGAAACGGGACTTTTCGATCGTTGCGATCGCCGCAGTTTATCTTAGAGCTAGCAGAACTCGCCCCAAATCCTATGTCTTCCCTTCGTTCTTTGCTGCTTCTGGTCATCGTTTGCGGACTGGTGCTGTTTGTCATTCAGAACTGGACACCTGCTTTGCCGCTGGTGATTTTGGGGGTGCCAACGCAGGCAATTCCGCTGGCGTTTTGGATGATGGGCGCGATCGCCGCCGGAGCAATTACCACGATCGCAATTTCTGCGCTGTTTCGGATCACGGCATTTACGGCGGCTCCCCGTCCGTCAAAGCGCAAGGGGCGATCGAAGCCGTTTCCGCCCGACCCCGATCGCGGCATTGATCCAAGAGACGTGGATCCAAGAGACGTGCCGTATGGCGTGGCGGATTCACCGCGCACCCGAATTCAGTCGGATGACGACTGGGAACCGCAGCCGCGAGAAGTTTGGGACGATTGGGACGCTCCGGTAGCCAGCAGCAGTCGAGAAGAACAGCGCTATCGATCGGTGGAAGATCGGCCACCTGTTGATTTTCGGATGCGCGATCGAGAACCGGATCGCGTCGAGCGTATCGAGTATCGCTTTACCGACGAGGATCGATCGGAGGAGCGAGAGGGGAATTTTCCGGAGGAGGAACCTGAGTTCTATCGCGAACCCGATCCTGTACCGAATTTCGGCAATGATGAGCCGCCCGTGTATGACGCTGAATACAAAGTTTATCGTCCGGCCTATCGTCCGCTAGAGGAACCGGATGAACCGCCGTACACCGAGCCAGCCTATTCGGAACCAAACTACACTGAGCCGGACGATCGCGAGCCGGAGTACCGAGACCCAGACTACATTGAACCAGACTACCGCAACGAATATCCGCAACCGCCTTACACCGAGCCAGAGCGGGAAGTGTGGGACGACTGGGAAGAAGAGCCAGAACCGGAGCCACTCGCCCCGCCCGAACCCCAGCGCCCGATCGTGGAAGTGCAGCAAACGCCCAAATCGCAGTATCGATCGGGAACCGTTTATTCCTACAGCTATCGCGGTGAAGATGACCCAAAAGTCGATCGCGAACCGTCCGAACAAAATCGCCCCAACGAAAAATCGATCGACGAGTCAAAAGAGCGCATGATTGTTCCGCCTGCGCCTGCCGCTGACGATGATGAAGACTGGGGATTTGATGAAGACGAGGACGAAACCGATTCTCTACGGCGATCGAACCGCGACGACTGGTAGCTGCGATTATCTGGCAGAATGACAAAACGGAGCGCATTGCAGCGCTCAATGACGCAAACGATCGCAAAAACGAAGCAAAGACGCGATCGCAACCCAACCGACCTAATGGCAGACTTCTCCGATTTCTTAAACGGCAAAAACGCTGAAACCTCGCTTAACTCCCGCCTCAAAGGAACCAACCTCTACCTCATCGGCATGATGGGTGCAGGCAAATCCACGATCGGGCGGTTGGTTGCCAAGCAAACCAACTACCGTTTTTTCGACAGCGACACGGTGATCGAACGAGCCGCAGGCCAAACAGTCAGCGAAATTTTTGCCCAGTCCGGCGAATCAGAATTTCGCCAAATCGAAACGCAAGTGCTGGGTGAACTAGCCAGCTATCCGCGATCGGTGATTGCCACAGGTGGCGGCGTCGTTCTCGATCGCAAAAACTGGGGCTACCTGCATCACGGCGTTGTGATTTGGCTCGACGTTCCCATCAACGTCCTCTACACCCGACTGCAAGGCAACACAACACGCCCGCTTTTGCAAACCGACGATTTACAGGAGCGACTTTCAGCGCTTTATGCCGAGCGATCGCCCCTTTATGCCCTTGCCGATGTTCGCATCCCAATCTCCGCCGAAGATCTGCCCAACCGCGTCACCCAGCGCGTCCTCCAAGCCGTCAGCGATGCCTTGCGCCTCAATTAACAATCAAGATTCCAAGCAATCGCTCGATTCACCTCAAGAAATCCGATCGCCCTACACCAACCCTTCCCGCTTCGCCATCGTCAACATCAAATCGACGACCCGACAGGAATATCCCCACTCATTGTCATACCAGGCCACCACCTTAAAGAAATTCGGATTGAGTTCGATCCCTGCCTTCGCATCGAAAATGCTCGATCGCGCATCCGTCGTAAAATCGCTCGACACCACTTCCTCATCGGTGTAGCCTAAAATTCCGGCCATTGATCCTGTTGCCGCCTGCTGCATCGCCGCGCAGATTTCCGCATAGCTGGTCGATCGCTCCGTCCGAAACGTCAAATCCACAACGGAAACATCCGGCGTCGGCACGCGAAACGCCATCCCCGTCAGCTTCCCCTTCAACTCCGGCAAAACCAGCGTTACCGCTTTTGCTGCGCCTGTCGAAGCCGGAATGATATTTTGTCCCGCTCCCCGTCCGCCGCGCCAATCTTTTTTGCTGGGGCCATCGACAGTCGGCTGCGTCGCCGTTGTCGCATGAACCGTCGTCATCAGACCTTCCGCCAAGCCAAAATTATCGTGAATCACTTTGGCGATCGGCGCAAGGCAATTCGTCGTGCAGCTTGCATTCGAGACGATCGCATCCGTGTCAGGATTAAACTTGTCCGCATTCACACCGATTAGCAGCGTCGGCACTTTGTCCGGATCTCTCGTCGGTGCAGAGATGATCACCCGCTTCGCGCCCGCCGTCAAATGATTCGCCGCGCCCGCATAATCAGTAAACAATCCGGTCGATTCCACCACATAGTCTGCGCCCAGCTTGTCCCAAGGCAGTTCAGCCGGATTCCGCATCGCCACACAGGGCACAAACTCGCCATCGATCAAAATGCCATCGTCTTTCGCTTCGATCGCACCGTTATAGCGGCCATGCGTCGAGTCATACTTGAGCAGATACGCCAAATTATCCGGCGGCACGAGGTCATTGATTCCCACAATCTGAATATCGGGATGCTTCACGCCAGCGCGAAACACCAAGCGGCCAATTCGCCCAAAGCCATTAATGCCAACTTTAACCACCATTTTTGAAAACTCCTTGTCATGCGATCGCAGCCAAATAGCCTAGCGGATTTCCCCATGCGAAACAGACAAGCTGAAAACAGTTTTTCAGGTGATTTTGCAGCAATGGCTACCAGTTTCCATCGACTGCGGGAGTGGCAAACGAAAGCAAGTGTTTTATCCTATACACAGCAGCTTCACATTGCTTAAAACTTATCTCACTTCCGATGGAGTTTCAAAACTTGAAATCTACGCTAATCGATCGCCAAATTACTCTTCCCAACTGCCGCATCTTCTATAAACAAGGCGGAACCCATTCTGCTTCAACGCCAATTTTGTTTTTGCACGGCTGGGGCATTTCGACCGAACCCTATCAAGAGATTTTAGAACTAATTGCTCAGCAGCACTGCGTCATTGCGCCCGATCTGCCGAGCTTTGCGCGATCGAACTATCCTAATTTGATTTCCGACTACGACACCTACGCCAAACTATTAGTTTCCTTTCTAGATGCCTTGAATTTAGAACAGGTGCATTTGGTTGGACATTCGATCGGGGGTGGCATTTCGATTGCGATCAATTCGATCGCAGTCGATCGCGTCAAAAGCTTAGTTTTAGTTGGCAGTACCGGAGTTCCAAAAGTTACCTTTCCTGAAATTATACCTGTGCGGGCGATCGAAATGACCGCGCAAATCTCGCTGCCCAAACTGAAACTCCAGCTTGTGGATATTCCCCAAGTTTTTTCGCAAAACTTGCTGTTTAATACGGGAAACGTGATTCAGGCTTTGCTGCTGTCTTTAGAAAAAGATTTGAGGCCGCTTTTGCCTTTAATCAAAGCACCTTGCCTGCTGCTTTGGTCAGAAAAAGATTTAACAATGCCGCTCGATTCCGGTCGTGAAATGGCTGCGCTGATTCCACATTCAACCTTAGTTACGGTTGAGGAAGGCTATCACGAATGGGGACTTTGGTATCCCGAAAAATTCACTTCGATCGTGCTGGATTTTGTGCAGCAAGTTGAATTGAAGTAGGGCGATCGCTTCCCCACCTTCAATCTTCGGCAAAAGCGTCAAGACTCGATAGGATAGAATTATGAGTCTGGTTGAAACATTTTTTAAGCTGGAGAGACTGCATGGATCTGGTCACACTTCAGAACTGGCTGGATAACGCCTCGTTCGCCGTTCTGTTTGTCACCATGCTGATTTACTGGGGCGGCGTGGCGTTTCCCAACATTCCAACGCTGGCAACCTTGGGCACAACGGGCATGGCGATCGCCAACCTGTGCATCGCTGCCCTGCTCGGCGCACGCTGGCTGGAAGCTGGATACTTTCCGCTGAGCAATCTTTACGAATCTTTATTTTTCCTCGCTTGGGGCATCACCGCAGTTCACCTCGTTGTGGAGAACATGAGCCGCAGCCGTTTGGTCGGGGCAATCACGGCTCCGGTTGCAATGGCGATCGCCGCCTTCTCGACGCTCTCGCTGCCCGCCCAAATGCAGCACTCGGAACCGCTCGTTCCCGCCCTCAAGTCCAACTGGCTGATGATGCATGTCAGCGTCATGCTGCTGAGCTATGCGGCTCTGCTGGTCGGGGCACTGCTGGCGATCGCCTTCCTAATCGTCACACGCGGACAGGCGGTGGAACTGCAAGGAAGCTCGATCGGCACGGGCGGCTATCGACTGCGGAAAGGCGATCGCGAGGCGATCGAACCTGCGGCCTTGAGCATCGACAGCGGCAGTACAGCGGTTTTAACTTCGGTTGCGACTGCTCCACCGCTTTCACCTCAACGTCTCAGCTTGGCCGATACGCTTGATAACGTCAGCTACCGGACGATCGGGCTGGGCTTTCCCTTGTTGACGATCGGCATTATTGCTGGCGCAGTTTGGGCAAACGAAGCTTGGGGTTCCTATTGGAGTTGGGATCCGAAGGAAACTTGGGCGCTAATTACCTGGCTGGTCTTTGCCGCTTATCTTCATGCCCGCATCACTCGCGGCTGGCAGGGTCGCCGTCCGGCAATTTTGGCGGCAACGGGTTTTGTCGTCGTCTGGGTCTGCTACTTGGGCGTGAATCTGTTGGGAAAAGGACTACACAGCTACGGCTGGTTCTTCTAAATGAAGCATTCCAAGTAATTTGCAGGCGGTCAGTAAATTACTGGCCGCTTTGCTTTATTGAATCTTGATTTCGCGGTCACGATCGCCCACTTCCACTTGGGAATCATAAGCGAGATGATTTTTGTCACTTCGTATGAAATTCGCTTCTTGGGTGCTGGCCTCAACGGTTTTGTTGAGTGCGATCGCGCCATCTGCTCACGCTCAAACTGCAAACCAGTATCAACACCAACTCAATCGCGCCGTCTGTTTGAACAACTGGACTGAAGCCCTGAGTTTTGTGCGTCTGCTGATCGGCTCTGAGCAAACGACTCCTCAGCAGCGTCAGCAGCTTGTCACCTTTCGCAATCAGCTTGAGAACTATCGAGCCAGCAATGCCGTGTTCGATCACAGCGGTGATCCGAATTGTGCTGCCGCGATCGCCGCTGCCCCACGCGAAGCCGCCGCACTGCAAGCAATCAGCCCTCCACCTCGTCGTCCGGTTCAATCTGCTGTTGTGAATCGGCCTGCTGCCAGTGCTGCGGTTGCTCAACCTGCTGCGAATCCCTCGATCGCTGCTACGCCTTCGTTTATCGCCAATCGTCCAGTCCGGGTTGATCCAAGCTTGATTGTTTTTGTGAGGAGCTACTGTCAAGCCCGAAGAAATGGCGTAATCCACGACATTGCCCTTCCAGAAGGTGTTAGAGCCTATCAAGAAGATTTGGTCAGTCGCTACGGTGCTGCTAGAGCGCAGGAGTTTCGGCAAGCAGTTGGCAGCACTCGCTGGAATCAGGAATTGGCTGGCGCTTTGCTAGATGAGTGTCCTGAAGTTTTCGATTGAAATAAGAGCATTGGGGAGTGAGAAATAGCACAACCCTCCCCAATGCTCTTATTTCTAAAGTTCATCGAGTCTAGGATAGTCTGCTGCACTCAGCTCGCTTGCGATCGGTTTATTGTTAGCTTGGTAACACCTGACAAGCGGCCACAATGATGAACGACGATTTTGAGTTTCGAGTCCTCAACCCTGACGAAGTGCTGTTCGTCAATGCGGGGCGCGTGTTGATGAACAATCCCACGTTTAAGGTGGGAGAATTTCTCGATGCCTTGGCGCAACTGGTGAGCGATCGCGAACCTGACTGGTCAGACGAGCAAGAAGACTGGTTTCGCGACGGATTGGACTGCGAAGCCTTGCGGTTTGGCAATCAGGGCTGGCAGCGCGGACGAGTCCGCATTCGCCTGGAGTTTTGCCCTGCCCCGCCGCCGAAGTTGCTCAACGAAGGACGACGTGAACGCCCAATGCGAGAAATCTATGTGCAGCCTGACGATCGCTTTCTCGACGAAGACGATCCCGAAGACTTCATCAGCGACTACTAAATCAGATGCACGGCGACTGGACGGACTTGCACGCTCGCCTGCATCGATCGCTCCATCAGCGGCAACTGCTTCCCACTGGTGAAAAGCTGCTGATTGCGGTTTCGGGCGGGCAAGATTCGCTGTGTTTGCTGCGGCTTTTGATCGATTTGCGATCGCACTGGCACTGGCAACTGGGAATTGCCCACTGTAATCATCGGTGGCGATCGGACAGTGACGCGAACGCCCATCATGTGCAGGCGATCGCTCAAACCTACCAGCTTCCTTTCTACGGGGCGATCGCAACTGAAGCGCAACAGAGCGAAGCTGCCGCCCGCGATTGGCGCTACAGCGTCCTGACCGAAATTGCTCAGCAGCACGACTATTCAGCGGTCGTAACTGGACATACGCAGAGCGATCGCGCCGAAACGCTGCTTTATAACTTGGTACGCGGCAGCGGCATGGACGGACTGCAAGCTTTAACCTGGAAGCGGAAACTGGGCGATCGCTGGCTGGTGCGTCCGCTGCTGAACGTGACGCGATCGGAAACTGCCGAGTTTTGTCTGGCGCAAAAATTGCCCGTGTGGGAAGATTGCACGAATTTCGATCGCCACTATGCCCGCAATCGGATTCGCCAAGAGCTTTTGCCGTATCTTCAGCAGCACTTTAATCCGCAGGTCGATCGCGCCCTCGCCCAAACTGCCGAACTGCTCCGCGCCGATGTCGAATTTCTCGAATCTGCGGTTGATGCGTTGTGGCCGCAAATCGTAGATTCAAGCCGAGTGAACCGCCGATCGATCGCCACTGCCCCTGTTGCGCTTCAGCGTCGCCTCTTCAAACGCTGGCTAGCCGAATTACTGCCAACTGCGCCCAACTTTGAGCAAATCGAAAAGCTGCTGATGCTGATTGATGCACCAAATCGATCGCAGACCGATCCGTTTCCGGGTGGTGCGATCGCTCGCGTCGAAGCCGACTGGATTGTGCTAGAGCGCTAGTGTGCGGCAAATTCCGGAGTTGCGCCTTGGAGGTGCTGTTGAATTTCTGCGATCGCCTGCTGCTGCTGGTCGCCCACTTCCTGAAACTGATGCGTCAGTCCCGAAACAGCTTCGAGCTTTTCGCGCAGACCGTTGAGGCTGTCTTGCATGGGCTGAAGCGTGTCCTGGTAGGCATTCACCTTGCCCCAGAGTTCGGCTGCACTGGACTTTTGGGCTTGCCACTGCTGCTCGAATTCTTCGATCGCCCGCTGTTCGTTTTCGTGATCGCGGACTTGCTGATCGATCGCGCCCTGAGCCTGATCGATCTCCGTTTGCCGCTGCTGAATTTGGACTTCCAGCATTTGCAGCGTTTGCGCCTGCTGCTGCCGAAGGAATTCAAGCTGATTGGCAACGCCGTCAAACTCTGATCCGGTTTTTGCTTCTGGCTCTGGGAGACCTTGCTTGCGAGCGAGAACGACCTGATGCTGATGCAGCACTTCTTCGCGCTCGTGCAGATTGCGTCGCTGACCGATCAAGGTTTGATCCAGCATTTTGTAGCGGTCTTGCTCGTCGCGCAGTTCCGCTTCGATCGCCGCTCGATCGTTGCCGCTTTGCTGAAGTTTGGCTCGCAGTTCATCGACCGTTTGCTTTTGCAGCGTCAATTCTTCCTCTTGTCCCTGCACAAACTTCGAGCTTTTTTCAAAATCGCGCTGAAGCTCTTGGACGGCGGCTTGCAGTTCCTGGATCGATTTTTGCTCGATCGCCTCAACATCAACTTTGGGACCGACTCTCACGCCTGCCGACTCAGCCAAAGTGCGAATTTGCTGCTGAAGCGATTCGTGCGTTTGCAGTTGAGCGCTGATGGTTTGTGCCTGTTGCTGCTCGATCGATTGCAGGCTTTGCTTCACCGAAAGATCAATGCGGCTTTGCGCGATCGCCGCTTGCTGCTGCTGCCACTGCTGTTTGCGATCGAGCAGTTCTTGCGCTTGGCGATCGACGGTTGCCTGCAACTCGTGGGCAGAATTGCGCTGCTGCTCTAGATTGTGCCAGTGATAGTTCAGCGTTTCTTGCTGCTGCGTCAGGATGGCGAATGCCTGATCAAGCTGTTCGCGAACGGCGGCGGTGGGGGCGGCGGCAGAAAGGCGATCGATAATGGCTTGAAGCTGCTGCGCTTGTTCTGCGTTCAATCCGGCACTGGCTGCCTTTTCCTCAAAGCGATTCATTTCGCCTTGCAGATGTGCCCATGCGCCTTCAAGCTCTTGGCTTTTGCGCTCAAACTCTGCTCGCATCTGCTCGGTTTCAGCCCGAAACGTTTCAAACTCTTGCTTTTGCTGCTCTAGCTTCTCAAAGTCTTCCTCCATCTGCTGAATTTGTTCTTCGCGAGCTTCCATCTCCATCTCGCGGCGATTGAGTTCCTGACTTTGGTAGGTCAGCGACTCCTTCCACTGCTCAATTTCTTCTTCCTGCGTCTTAAATTTCTCTTGCAGCCGCGAAAAATTTTGCAGAATGCTGACCAGTTGCCGACCCGCTTCCGAGTGCCGCTGCACCTGTCGCGCCCCGCTAATTTCCACCATCACCAATGCCCCAGCATTGTACATGGCATCATCCGGGGCAGGAACCGTCGGCTCCTCAGCAGGAACAGCGCTCCAGCTTTGCTCATTGCGCTGACAGGCAAGCAGCTTCAATTCTGCTCGTCCACCGCCAATCACTCTTGTTTTTCTCTGTACTTCGGCTAAATACAGCACGCTGCTTTCCTCTTCGCCATCTATGCCCCATTGAAACAGAGTATTCCCAATTTTGCTGCTCGCTCGGTTGAAAACACTTCATCAGCACAGCAATTTTTCACGCTAATGCTTCAACAGACAAGTAGATTAATAGTAACTTCAAGATCGCAAAATCGATCGAATCCGAATCCGTCAACTGTAATTCTTTCAATAAGAAGCGATCGCCCAGCGGGAAAGCGAGCAACACTCAAGTCGCAGACGAATCACCCATGCAAAGACCACATTCGCGCCCGTATGTGTGACCTTTGGGAGTTTCAGGGGAAACCCTAGATCAGGGTTAGAGGGCTACAGGAAGGGCGTTGCCCCTAGGCCGTGTTTCAAAACCGCTTGATCCTCCCCAACCCTCCTTAGCAAGGAGGGAGTCATCCTCAAAGTCCGGGTTCTCAAGGGGACAGGGGGATCTCAGTCGAGCAATCTAACCACCAGGAGGTTTGAAAACACACCCTAGCCTCCACTAACTCGGAAATCAAAAGTAATCCCAAAGGCGATCGCGGAGCGCTGTCCGTAGGAATCGCGAAGCGCTGTCCGCAGAAATCGATCCTTGTAACCTTCAGCTTTTCCCAACTTGGCGAAAACCCTGAATTCTCCTGCACAACCGCAAGACAAGGTTATAGTTGTAAATCAGAACTCAATTTAGATTTACTCGATTGCTACCATCGAGCCATTAACCTCGCCTCGCACCAGTTAACCTCCATCGATCGATCCGGTGCCAGTTCTTCTCAGGAGCGCATTCACGCCACCATGCAGGGCAAGCTAAACGAAATTGACATCCGAAGCATTCTGCAACTGGTCGAGCTAGGTCAGCGCACCGGAGAACTGTTTGTCGAAGCTTACCCTGCCAGTGAAACTCTTTTATCTCTCAAGCGACGCACCGCGATCGATCAATCCTGGTTCGTCTTCTTCCTTAACGGACGCATCATTTATGCTGGCGACAGTCGCGGCAACCTCGGTCGCCTGCGCGATCATCTGCGGCGCTACAAGCGCGAATCGGCGATCGATTCAATTGGTGTGAGTGCGATCGCCACCTTCAACGCTCCGGAATACGGCTACCTGTGGGCACTGCTCGAAAATCACACGCTCACTCCCGCCCAAGGCCGCAGCATCATTCAAAGCTTGGTGCGCGAAACGCTCTTTGATTTGTTCACGCTGCATCAAGGCTCATTCATCTTTGAAGTCAGTCCTGCCCTTTCGCCGCAGTTGACGACGCTAGAAATCAATCCGCTCACAACCAGCATCATCAAGCAGGTGCAGGAGTGGAAGCAGTTTCATCCGCACATTCAAACGCCAGATCAGTGTCCGGTTCTGACCGACCCGCAACAGTTGCGATCGACTCTGCGCGAGAGCACCTTCAAAACGCTGGAACAGTGGGTAGACGGCAAAACCTCAATTCGTCAGATTGCTCGCTATCTGGGTCGCGATATTCTCACTGTCGCTCGCGCCATTTATCCTTATGTGCAGCAAGGTTGGGTGCAATTAGTGTATCGTCCGTCGATCGCCCTACCCGATTTCACGTTCGCTGACAAAATTCCGCATGTTGTTTGCATCGAAGATTCGGCAACGGTGCGGCAGGCGGTCGAAGAAATTTTGCATCAGCACGGTTACGAGGCAACCACGATCGCCAATCCGCTCGAAGCGCTCAGCCTTGTGTTTCAACTGAAGCCAGATTTGATTTTGTGCGATATCTCAATGCCGGAACTAGATGGCTACGAAATCTGTGCAATGTTGCGGAAATCAACGGCCTTTCGGCAAACACCGATCGTGATGCTGACCGGACGAGATGGATTTATCGATCGCGTCAAAGCCCGCATGGTCGGAGCAACCGACTATCTCACCAAGCCGTTTGGTGAAAGCGAACTGCGAATGCTGGTTGAGAAATATGTCGGCGTTGGACAGCCGCAAAAATTGCAGTCGCTCAGTCATCATTTAGCCGCCGAATTAGAGCTTGAAATTGACGAAGCTGCTTCGACTTCCTAGCCGCCTTTTCTCAAAGCACAATTTGATTTTACGAAAAGCGTGAATTTTGATCGGCGCGATCGCCTCAATTTGTCAGAATTCAACTTTCCTAAGCCACAATTAAAGCAGTTCAATTGATAAAGTTTTTTTACACTGCAAAGTTGAAGAAAACGTTTGGATGCAGTCTATTCAGATGAGAAGTCCGCAATTTCTCTGGCTACGATGGATCGCTTAGCGCTTTTGTTTTAGTTTTTGCCTGTCATCAGGGTACATTCTAGGAGATAAGCGCTTCCATTCTTGAAAATTGCGATCGGCAAAGGTTAAGCACGATGAGTACCGTTCTAGTCGTTGAAGATAGTGTGACGCAGCGGGAGATGATTACCGACCTGCTCAAGGCCAGCGGCTTAACCGTTACCGCTGCCAGCGACGGCGTTGAAGCACTAGAGCAAATCCAAGGTCGCCGTCCGGATTTGGTCGTCTTGGACATTGTCATGCCGCGCATGAACGGCTACGAAGTTTGCCGCCGATTAAAGGCCGATCCGAAGACACAGAATGTTCCTGTGGTAATGTGTTCCTCCAAAGGCGAAGAATTCGATCGCTACTGGGGCATGAAGCAAGGTGCAGATGCCTACATCGCCAAACCGTTTCAGCCCACCGAACTCGTCGGCACAGTGAAACAACTGCTGCGAGGCTAGCGAAAAGGGAAAGACAACTTCTATGATCGGCAATCCTGATTTTCTCACTGGCACAGGCCAAGACCAAGCCCCGGAATTTCAAGAACTTGAAAGCCCCGAAGGTGAGCTACATTTGCGCTTTTATGTGCCGTCTGGTGATGAATTTGCCCTGCCCGCAACGGGAATTCGCGAGGTCATTTCTTCTCCGCCCGATCGCATCACGCCGATTCCCAACGTTTCACCTTTGCTGCTGGGAACGCTCAACGTGCGCGGTCGCGTTATCTGGGTGGCCGATCTGGGTCAATTTTTGGGCGATCCCACGCCGCTGAGCACCGATCGCCCGGATATTCCAGTGATTGCCATCGAAGAGCAAGACGCTATGCTAGGCTTAGCGGTTGACCGAATTGTGGACATGGACTGGCTTGACGTTGAAGAAATGCAGATGCCAACCAACGTTCCCGACAGCATGGCTCCTTTTTTACACGGTGAATGGTCGATCGATGGCGATCGCAATCGGTTCTTAAGGCTGCTCGATCAAATTGCAATTTTGCGATCGGCACGCTGGGCAGCATAGACAGCAGCAACAATTGAGCGAGCAGTAATCGGATCACGGTCAGGAGTAAGGCAAATGGGATCTAGCACACAGTACGCACAAGACTATCAGCAGGCCGAACGCGCTTACATGCAGGGCAACTACGAACAGGCGGCGCAAATTGTCGATCGCTTGGCCGAAGAACACCCGTCCGACCCGAACGTGCGGCTTCTGCGCGGACATGTCTACTGCTATGGCCTTCAGCAATATGGCGTTGCCAAAGAGCAATATGAAGCGGTATTGAGCTTGACTGCCGACCAAGAATTTATCGATTACGCCAACAACGGCTTGGAATATGCCAGCCAGTTTACTGTAGCAGAAGCTTCTGGGGAAGGAAACGGGGCGATCGCTGACTTTGATGCGGATGGCCTTGCCGAAGACGATGCGATCTTCGATTCATCCGCTAACTGGCAAGATGTTCCCGCCGATGACAGTGAAGAATTTGACTTCGCCAGCTTTGACCTTGATCCGTCGGAGTCGCCAGTAGAGTCATACATCCAGATGCCGCCTGTGGATCAGCGACCACAAGCTTACGCCGATCCGTTTGCTCCGGCTGAACCTGCAACCGATGCGTTTGCCGATGCCGACGATCCGTTTGGCTCCGATTTTGATTTTGATGCGGCCAGCTTCGAGCCACCGATCGAAGAACCGACTCCATCTCCAGCGCGATCGACCGAAGACGAAACGCTGTTCATGATGAACGACGATTACCATATAGCGGCAGAATCGGCCAGCTTGGGCGATGCAGATTTTGGCAGCTATGACGAGGCAGACGATCGCACGCTCGCTTCATCAAATGGCTTTGCTAGCGGCTTTAGCGAAAATGACTTCGACACCAGCGAAGAAGCTCCGATCGATCACGGTGCACCCACAGCCGGAAGCAACATTGATTTTCTCGATGAGTTTGACGAATTCGACGATCTAGGCAGCCTGCCCGACTTTGATATGTCGGAGAATTCTGCTGGATTTACCAGCCCGTCGATCGGCTCACCTTATGCCAGCGGCTCAATTCCGCCCAGCATGACCAGCGATTTCGGCTTTACGGTGGGCGATAGTGGAGATTCATCGCTCGTTCGTGAAGAAGAAATTTTCAGCATCTCCGGAACGAACGATTCGCTGCCGACCTTTGCTCAGTCCGACAGTCGCAGCGTTGAACCGGATGTCAACGTTGAGCAAGGATCGCTCGCTTTCCTTGAAAATGCACCGCTGAGTCAGAAGAACTGGTGGGTAGCTGGAATTACCGGAGTCGCTGCGACGATCGCCGCTGCTGCTGCTGGATTTGCCTTAACAGTAACGGCTCCTTCCCAAAACCGCGAAGTCGTCGTTTCGCAATTTTGGCGCACCGGGCTTCCCGTCAGCGTCGCTTCAGGACTCGCTGGATTTGGAACTGCTCTGGCGCTCAGCGGCGTTGCCACCCGTCAAATCAAGCGCACGGCAGACGACCTTCAGTCGCAATTCGACGCTGTGACGCAAGGCAATTTCGGCACACGCGCCACCGTTTATTCGCAAGACGAATTCGGCCAACTCTCTAACGGCTTCAATCAGATGGCGCGAGTTGTCCTGACAACCACGAGCGAAGCGCAGCGCAAAGCCGAAGAGCAAGAGCAAGCCAAGGAAGACCTTCAGCGGCAGGTGATTCGCCTGCTGGATGATGTAGAAGGCGCAGCCAGAGGCGACTTGACCGTGCAGGCCGAAGTGACCGCAGACGTACTCGGAGCCGTTGCTGACTCGTTTAACTTAACGATTCAAAACCTGCGCGAAATTGTGCAGCAGGTGAAAATTGCCGCTCGACAGGTGAACAAAGGCTCGGCTGAAAACGAGATTTTTGCTCGATCGCTTTCCTCCGATGCGCTGCGCCAAGCCGAAGAACTCGCCGTCACGCTCAACTCGGTGCAGGTGATGACCGACTCAATTCAGCGTGTGGCCGAAAGCGCCCGCGAAGCTGAAGAAGTTGCTCGTTCCGCTTCGGCTACCGCTCTGAAGGGCGGCGAAGCAGTCGAACGCACGGTGTCTGGTATTCTCGAAATCCGCGAAACCGTTGCTGAAACGACGCGCAAGGTGAAGCGACTGGCCGAATCGTCGCAGGAAATCTCCAAGATTGTCGCCTTGATTTCGCAAATCGCTTCGCGCACGAACCTGCTCGCCCTCAACGCCAGCATCGAAGCGGCCAGAGCCGGAGAAGCCGGACGCGGATTTGCGATCGTAGCCGATGAAGTGCGCCAGTTGGCAGACCGAGCTGCTAAAGCCTCGAAAGAAATCGAGCAGATCGTGCTGCAAATCCAAAGCGAAACTGGCTCTGTCATGACCGCAATGGAAGAAGGCACGCAGCAGGTGATCGAAGGGACACGACTGGCAGAGCAAGCGAAGCGATCGCTTGAAGATATCATTCAAGTCTCGAATCGAATTGACGTGCTGGTGCGATCGATTACCGCTGATACCGTCGAGCAAACTGAAACCTCGCGAGCGGTCGCCCAGGTGATGCAGTCGGTTGAGCTGACGGCGCAAGAAACGTCGCAAGAAGCTCAGCGCGTGTCGGGTTCGCTGCAAAATCTGGTCGGCGTAGCTCGCGATCTGCAAACTTCAGTGGAGCGCTTCCGCGTTGATCCCAACGATCACTATCCAACTTCGAGAGAGAATCGCAATCCCTGACACATCAATGTTGCAGACGATTTTCATAGAATTGGGTACATTGAATCAAAGCTGTGCAAACACTCGATCTGTCCGGTTTCACTTCGATCGACTTGCTGCTTTGCTAGGCCATAAACGGTTGCTGAATTCAGAGGAAGACCTATGCTGTCGGAACAACAACAGCGGATCATGGGCTACTTCATTGAAGAAGCCAAAGATCACCTCAACACGATCGAGCAGGGACTGCTGAATCTTCAAGCAACGATCGCCGATTCGGAAATGGTGAGCGAAGTTTTTCGAGCTGCACACTCGGTCAAAGGGGGTGCGGCGATGCTTGGCCTTGACAGCATTCAGCACACGGCGCATCGCCTTGAAGACTACTTCAAAGTTCTCAAGGAATGCCCCATTCAAGTTGACCAGAAGCTTGAAACGCTACTGCTGCGCGTGTTTGACTCACTGCAAGAACTACTAGAGCAATTGCAGGGGCCGTTCGGCCTGACGGAAGATAAAGCCGCCGCAGTCATGACCGAAGCCGAACCTGTCTTCGCGCAACTGAATCAGCACCTGAGCAATCTCGTTCGTCAAAGCGGTAGCACGCCTCCTGACGATGTGCAGCTTCTGCCGCCGACTGCTCCGACGGTTGAAACGCCTGCCGCTGCTTTTAGCCGCGAAGTACCCGCCCGTCTGCGCGAAATGCTCGCCCAGTTCAAACAAGCTGATACTGCGGCTACTCGCGAACAGCTTCAAGAAATTTGTCGATCGCTCGGTCGCTTGGGTGAACGCTTTAGCCTGCCGCAGTGGAGCGAACTGATTGCCTTGGCACAGCAGGCGATCGCACATACCGACAACAGCTACCGCTCTCTTGCGCCTGTTTTGATCAAAGACATCAAGCAAGCGTATGAATTGGTTTTGGGCGGACGAGCGATCGAGATTCAGCCGAGTGCTGATCTGCAAGGACTTGTGCCTGTCGTCAGTGCGGAACCGGATCTGCTCGACCTGCTCACGCCCGACGAAGCCGCAATGTCTGCGCCGCTGTTTGACTTTGAGCCGCTGCCCGATTCTAGCGACCTGCTGCCTGTGGATGAAGCAGCAACAGACTGGTTCGCCGCCGCAGACGACCGCACGAATGGCGTAGCCGACCTCGCCGACAACTTTGACAGCCTTGGCAGCAGCGCTTCTCAAACAGGCCCCGAAGTCGGATTGTCAGAACTCAACAGCCTTGCCGATCTGTTTGAAGGCGAACTGCCTGACTTAGGCTTGAGCTGGCAAGAAGAAGTGATTGGCGATGAAAACGGCGCAGCCGAATCACTCGATCTCGACAGCAGCAGCGATTTTTCTGACCTGCTATTTGACCAGTCTGAGCCGACAACGATTCCAGCCGAAGATGAAGACCTCTCTGGCTTACTGAGCAGCACTGACGATTCTGAATCAGACTCGGAAGATTTGTCGTTTGATCTGTTTGCCGCGCCTGCTGGAGAAGCAGAATTAGATTTATCGGGACTCGCGTTTACCGATGCGATCGAGCCTGCACGCCCGGAAGCACTCGGCGATCTCAACGGTTTGTTTGCCGACATCGAAGCCGAAGCGCCTGACAGCAGCGATGCGGCTGCGCTTGACGATCTGTTTGGTGATGATGCGGATGGACTGTTTGCTGTAGAAGGTGAACCAGAAGGCGAACCGACGTTTGGCGATGCGTTTGCTGGGTTGGATCTCGATGCGGATGCGTCTGCTGAATCGATCGATCTTGACGATCCATTTGCTCTGCCTGCTGGCGATGCTGCCGAGTCATCGGATGCTGATCTCGATGTAATGCTAGATGGCATCGCCGCAAGCGACCCGCCGGAACTTGCTGCCGCTGATGCTCCCTGGCAAGATGCAGAGCTGACGAGCGATTTGTGGGACAGCAGCAGCTTGTCGCTGGGAGAAGTAGCCGCGTTTGATGATGCCGTGTCTTTAGAACCGTCTGCGCCTGAGCTGTCCGCTGACCTGTTTGCCGAACTGCCTGCTGACGCCGACTCGGTTGATATCGAAGCGTTGGGCTTTGATCGGTCTGGTGATGACTCGATCGCCACTGATGACCTAGGCCTTGAACTGACGCCAACCACTGAATCGACGGATGACCTGCTCAATTTCGATCAACTCACATCTACCGAGGAGGCGATCGCAGAGCAGCCGTTTGACCTGAATGATCTGCTGGGCGACTCGGACGCACCAGCCTTGGAACCAGAAGCGACCGGAAGCTTGGATGAAGTCATCTTCCTGCCGAATGCAGGCGCGATCGATGCACCCTTGCTAGAAGATGCCAGTCTCGATGCTTTGTTTGTCGATGATTCTGATGCTGCGATCGCAGCCGACGCCGTTCTTGCAGATTTGCTGACGCCCGCTGAAACGGCTGGATCAGAAGCCAGTGACTTTGATTTCCTGCGAGAGGAACCTGCATCGATCGAGCTAGATTTGTCGCTTGAACCTGCGGAGCCGACCGAATCAAGCGATTTCGATTTGCTGGATTCAGAAGATTCCAGCTCGATCGACGCCGATCTGTTTGACTTGATGCAGGCTGATTCAGCAGCGGATGAATCGAACTTGCGGTTTGAGCAGTCGGACTCGATCGAGGCTGACCTGTTTAACCTGACCGCAGACAGCGCACAATCTGAACCCTTTGATTTGCCACAGTCTGCGGAATCCGCCTTGGACGCCGATTTCCTGAACCAAATCGCAGCAGACGATTCCTCAGATGAATTTGATTTGTTGGAACAGCCAGAATCGGATTTGACCGCCACTGACCTGTCTAATCTAACCTCAGCCGATCGCGCCGAATCTGAAGAGTCCAACGACTTAGTGCTGTTAGAGCCGCCGGAAGTCGAATTGGAAGATGACTTCTTCAATTTAGCCGCCGCAGATAGCGCCGAATCGATCGCCACCGACGATCTGTTTGGCTTGAGCGCAGAATCAACAGAATCAAATGCGATCGCCACCGACGACATAGACGATCGATTTGATCTCACGGCAGAAGCATCTGACGCGATCGCCACCGACGATCTGTTTGGCTTGGCCGCAGAGGATTCTGAAACGCCGCTGTTTAATCTGAATGAATCTGATCTGAGTGCTGATGTACCAATCGATCGAGAACTGCTGGACGCGATCGAAACTGACAGATCTCTAGAAGATGCGCTCTTGGCGCTTGACCTGGATGTGGCAGATGCCTCTGATCAGGCCGAGCAGTCACTCACTGATCTGCCCCCGGTTGAAGCAATCGATCCGGTCATGCCACTGCAAGCTGACCAAATGGCCGATTCGGAATTAGAATTTGACCTCAATATGCTTGAGTCCGAAAACGCAGCCGTCTCAGCCGAAGAACTGTCACCCGAAGAACTGTTTGACCTGCCGCCTGCGGATGAAGCGATCGTGTTTGACCTTGGTGCGATCGAATCATCCGTCGAGGAAATTGAACCGTTCGACCTCGATGCGGCCTTGATGGAAGAGGCGATCGCGCCATCCAACGAGCAAACTACGGATGCGTTGGCTTCAGACAATCTTGACGATCTGTTTGCGCTGGAGGAAGCTGCGCCGACAGAATCGATCGATGCAGATGCTTTAGATCTGCTGCTGAGCGCAGAAGCCGAAACGCCTGACCTCACGCTAGCCGATCAAGATGCTGCCTTGGCAGATCTCGATGCGCTGCTGATGTCCGAAGCGATCGAAACGCCTGAACCCACTGCTGAGGAGATTGCGATCGCGCCGGACGACTTTGACGCCGCTTTCGATTTGGATCTCGCCCCACCATCAGCCGAAATCAACGATTTGGATGATCTGCTGACAGCGCAGCCCGGTGAAGCTGAGTTTGATATGCTGCTTGCAGATGACTCAATCGCTGAAGCATCCGCTGAGCCAGAAGATTTTGCCGACCTCGAAGCAATGCTCGATTCGCCGATCGATGATTCGGCAAGCAGCACAGATGATTTTGCAGATCTTGCCGCTCTGCTAGAACCGGAAACGGAACCTGCGATCATCTCTGGCTTCTCAATTGAACAGGACGCAATTTCAGGATTTGCAGAAGACACAGATGAGGAATTTGCCAGCTTGGATGTGCTGCTGAGCGACGCACCTGCTGCCCAAACCAACGAATTTGATGATCTCGAAAAGCTGCTGGAAAATGCCGATCAAACCTTGGGCGGCTCGCCGAGCGAACGAGGTGTGCGGCGACCGTCACTGACACCGAAGAAGCGATCGCCCGGTGTCCTCAAAGACCAAAACATGCGGGTTTCAGTTAAAAACCTCGACAATCTCAACAACCTGGTCGGGGAACTGGTCGTCAACCGCAACAGCTTGGAGCAGACGCAAGAGCGCGTCCGGCAGTTTCTTGACAATCTCGTGTATCAGGTGCAGCAGCTTAGCGATGTTGGTCAGCGAATGCGCGATCTGTATGAGCGATCGCTGCTGGAAAGTTCGCTGCTCTCTAGCCGCCGCAGCTACCAGCTTTCACAAGGTGGAGTGCCCGCTCCCGCCAGCCACTCGACCGGAATGAGCTTTGATGCGCTGGAAATGGATCGCTTTACAGGATTTCACACGCTGTCGCAAGAGATGATCGAGCTGATCGTGCGCGTGCGCGAATCCGCTTCGGACATCGATCGCATGGTGGACGAAAGCGATCAGATTACCCGCATGTTCCGCCAGGTGACAACGCAGCTACAAGAAGGGCTGACGCGATCGCGCATGGTTCCTTTCGACCAAACTGCGGCTCGTCTGCCTCGTGCCGTCCGCGATATTTCGCTCAAGTGCGGCAAGCAGGCGGAACTGGTGGTTGAAGGCAAGGAAACTCTAATCGACAAAATGATCTTGGAGCAGCTTTATGACCCGATGACGCATTTGGTCAACAATGCGATTACGCACGGCATCGAAACGCCTGCCGATCGCCAAGCTGCCGGAAAGCCGCCGACCGGACGCATTACAATTCGCGCCTTTCATCAAGGCAACCAAACCGTCATTTCTGTCACAGATGATGGTGCGGGAATCGATCCAGAAGCCGTGAAGCGCAAGGCGATCGAGAAAAACCTGATCACGCCTGCCGAAGCGAGAGAGATGACGCGGCTGGATGTGTATGATCTGCTGTTCCTGCACGGATTTAGCACGCGCGATCGCGCTGATGACTTTGCGGGGCGCGGCGTTGGCATGGATGTCGTCCGCACGAGCCTCAACGAAGTGCGCGGAACGGTGAACATCGACTCTACGATCGGACGTGGCACAACTTTCACGATTCGCCTGCCGCTGACGCTGAGCATCTCAAAAGCGTTGTGCTGCATCAGCAATCGTGCCCGCATCGCCTTCCCAATGGACGGCGTGGAGGATATGTTTGACGTGCCAAGAGAGCAAGTACAAACCGATTCGGAAGGCCGCGCTTGCATTCAGTGGCGCGATACGCTGCTGCCGTTCCAACCTTTGGCCGACCTGCTGCGCTACAGCCGCAATCTTGGACGAGGCAGCGTTTACGGCGGCAATCAGGATGAAGATATCGTCTCGGTCGTCGTTCTACGCAGCAATGCTGGCAGCTTCCTCGCCCTGCAAGTCGATCAGGTGTTGGGCGAGCAGGAAATCGTGATCAAACAGCTTGAAGGTCCGGTTCCC
The DNA here is from genome assembly GCF_014696105.1 of Microcoleus sp. FACHB-1515. Lineage (GTDB taxonomy): Bacteria > Cyanobacteriota > Cyanobacteriia > Elainellales > Elainellaceae > JAAUTJ01. The sequence continues at coordinate 75,651 of NZ_JACJPO010000020.1, read as the reverse complement.
AAGCCTGTTGGTGTGGCAGGAGCGACTGTGTTGGGTGACGGCCACATCATGCCGATCGCTGATGTGCTGGAACTCATTGACCTGTCGCAAGGCCGCATCCGCCGCGAACCTGGAAGCTCGCTGTGGGAAAAAGCCGACGGCCAATCGCCGATCGAGCCACCCGCGACCAAGGCCGAACCAACTGTGCTAATCGTAGATGACTCGATTACCGTGCGCGAACTGCTGTCGATGACGTTTAACAAAGTCGGCTATCGGGTTGAGCAAGCTCGCGATGGTCAAGAAGCTTGGGAAAAGCTGCGATCGGGTCTGCCGTGCGATCTGGTCTTCTGCGACATCGAAATGCCGCGTATGGATGGACTGGAACTGCTCTCGCGCATTCAGAAAGACCCGAATCTCAACCATCTGCCGATCGCAATGCTGACTTCACGCGGAGCCGATCGCCACCGTCAGATGGCGGTTCAACTCGGTGCAAAAGGCTATTTCACCAAGCCTTACCTGGAAGAGTCGCTGCTGGATGCGGCAGGCCGGATGCTCAAGGGTGAAGTGCTGGTCAACTAAATCAAGTCAGTCCAGAGCGTTTCCTTGAGGATGACGATTCTTCCACGTTGGCAATGCAGGGTGTGATGAGGCACGGTCTTTGCACCCCCTAAAAGTTTCGTTCTCAATTCAATCGGGATCGATTATCAGAAGGCTCAAATTGAGAACAGAAAATCCCTGTCATCTCTAGTAATGGCTACCCGATTTGCGGTGGTGAATCGCGGTTTTGCCTTCAGCATTGAGAACCTGGCCGCGATCGATCGTCGCGTAGATCACCCAGTGATCGCCGCATTCCATTCGCGTTTGCACACAGCATTCGAGATAGGCCAAAGCGTCTTTAAGAATGGGCGAATCATTGTTTGCCGTTTCGGTTTCAACGTTGGCAAAACGGTCTTCACCGGGCGCAAATGGCTTGAGGAAATGCTTCATCAGGCCGAGATGTTTTCCTTCTTCAAGAATGTTAAGAACGAACGTGTGTCCGGGATACATCAGCGATTCGATCGCGCGATCTTTGGCAATGGCGATCGTAATTCCGGGCGGCGTAAACGTAGCTTGAGATACCCACGAAGCCAACATTGCCCCGCTCACTTCACCCTGTTTAATTGTAACGATGCAGAGAGAACCAACGATACGACCAACCGCCTGTTCAAGACTCGTTGCAGGCTGGCGCGGCGTGCGAACTTTTTTCGCTTTTTTCAGGGCTTGAGCGAAATCGGTTCCGGCTTCTTCGCAGGCTTTTAATGTTAGCTCGGTTGGCTTAAATTTGACGCGAATCGGCTCGAATTCAAAACGATATCCGGCGTCTTTCAGTTTACTTTCGAGCAGATCGATCGCCTCACCGCTCCAGCCAAACGAGCCGAACACGCCCGCAGGTTTATCGGTTGGAACGGACGAAAGCAAAATTCCTAAAGCGGTTTGGATCGGCGTCGGTGCGTGCCCGCCCAAAGTCGGAGAGCCGATGATGAAACCGCTGCACTTCTCGACGATCGCTTGAATTTCGCTCGGTTCCGTCACTTCACAGTTAATCGATTCCACTGCAACGCCAGCCTTGGTGATGCCGCGAGCGATCGCCTGCGCCAGTGCGGTCGTATTGCCGTAAGCCGAAGCGTACAAAAGGGCAACGGTTTGGTCTTGCGATCGCTGCGCCTGACTCCAATCTCGATACGACTGCGTTAATTCGGTTAATCCGTAGCGGACAAGCGGACCGTGTCCGGGGGCGTAGAAGCGGGCAGGGTAGTCGGTGAGCTTTTCGATCGCGCTCGATACCTGCCTTGCGTGCGGAGCCATCAGGCAGTCGTAGTAGTAGCGGCGATCGTCTTTGAGCGATGTCCAGCCTTCATCGAAGACTTGATCGCCGCAGATATGCGCCCCGTAAAGTTTGTCGGTGTAAAGAATTTGCGTTTTGGGATCGTAGGTGCAAAGGCTGTCTGGATAGCGCGGCGTTGGGACGGGAATAAATTGCAGTTGGTGGCCGTTTCCTAAGTCGAGAACTTCGTCGGAACTGCCGCGCATAACAATTATTTTGAGCGGCTGATCGGGGATGGCGTTGCGAAGAGCGATCGCTCCCGGATTCGAGCAAACAAAGGTGATGTTCGGCATAATTTCTAACATCGCCTTCAAGGTTTCCGCTCGGTTTGGGTTGACGTGACCCAAGATCACATAGCGGACGCGATCGAGATTAAACCGCTGCTTTAGTGCATTCAAATAAACTTCAGTAAACGATTCTCCCGGCGGATCAATAATCGCTTTTTGTTCAGCAGAAATCACAAATGAATTCGCGGTTGTGCCACGCTCTAAAGCATATTCAATCTCGAAGCGCAAACGATTCCAACTGCGCGATCGCACAATCGTTGTTTCAGGGGCGATCGGCAAAATCTGCACGTCACGCGGTTTAGTTAAAGTTGCAATCATTGAATTCACCTGCTTAACTTTGGTCGGAATCAATTCCCATCGCTCTGAGTTGTTCGGCAAGGCGATCGGCGCGTTGGCGCTCTTCATCTGCTTGCTGCCGTGCTTGTTCTGCCCGCAGTTCTGCCTGCTCTACCCGCAGTTCTGCCTGCTCGGCACGTTGACGTTCTTGCTCGGCACGTTGACGTTCTTGCTCGGCACGTTGACGTTCTTGCTCAGCGTGCAGTTCTGCCTGTTCTGCTTGTTGAGCAATTTCGGCATAGGTCAGAAATGGTTTGCCATCAGGATGAAAGAGCAGCAGTTTAAGGTCGGTGAGGCGAAAGCGAATTTGCAGTCGCGGGCTTACCCAATCGGCGATCGATTCGATCACTTCGAGAAATTCTAAGTCTGCGCTGCGCTGCCAGCCGCTCAGTTCGTTGCGATCGGGGTCATAAAGGTAATATTCCTCAACGCCATAGTGATAGTAAAACAGCAGCTTGCGGTTCATCTCGGCTTTGGTATTGCTTGGAGATAAAATCTCGAAGACCACTTGGGGCGGAATGTTTTCTTCCTTCCACTGCTGATAGGAACCGCGCTTGCCTTTCGGTCTGCCAAACGCCACCAGCACATCAGGAGCAGTACACAGTTTGTTGTTTCCCTCAACCGGATACCAAAGCAAATCGCCCGCTACAAAGACATCGGCACGATCGGCAAACAGCCAGTCCAGATTTTGCTCGATCGTCACAATCCACTGAAACTGCTCGGTATTGTCGGCCATCAATCGCCCGTCGCTGTCAGGATAAATGATTTCTGTATTGGAAGCAGACTGGGTTTGAGAAATCATTGCTTCATTCCATGAACAAGTGTTCTAGAAACAACCTAACGCGAATTGCGACGGGCAAAACGAACTTAGGATCACGGATTCATTAAAATCAGATTTTTATTTTTGGAAAGTGCGGCATCGCCCTGTTCAAAAATAAGTCTTGGGTTTTATTTAATTCACGATCCTTAGTAGTAGTTTCCGACTTTGCGATGGTGAACGGCAGTTAGGGCATCGGGATTTGAGACTTTGCCTTCTGTTGCAGTGCAGTAGACGATCCAGTGATCGCTGCACTCCATCCGGCTTGTCACTTCGCATTCGACGTAGGCCAAAGCGTCTGCCAAGATGGGCGAACCGTTTTCGGCGGGATAGGTTCTTACACCCGAAAAGCGATCGGCTCCCGGTGCAAATCGCTTTAAAAAGTGCTTCATCAAAGCGTTGTGGCTGCCTTCTTCCAGGACGTTGAGGACGAAGCGATCGCCCACCTGCATCAAGGATTCGATCGCCCGATCTTTCGCCACAGCTACCGTAAAGCCAAGCGGCTTAAAGCTGGCCTGCATTACCCACGAGGCGAGCATTGCTCCGTTGCGGTTGCCTTTGTGGGCGGTGAGGATGTAGAGGCCGCTGCTGATGCGTCCCAAGGCTTTTTCAAGGTCGGCATCGATCGACTTGAGTTCCTTGACGTTGCGGTTGCGCGTTAGCCACTGGCCTAAGTCGGTTCCGGCTTCTTCGCAAAGCTGGTAAGTGGTTTCGGTTGGCGTGTCTTTGACGCGAATCGCGGGAAATGCTTCGTTTAAGCCTAAATTGCGGAAGCGGTTGAGGAGGGGATCGATCGGTTCGTCGTCGCCGCCGTAGGATTCAAATAGGCCGATCGCCTGCTTGCCATTTACAGCCGAGAAAATCGTGCTGAGGGCGGCTTTGATGTCGTCTTTGCCTTCGGTGGGCGGAGTGGCGATCACGACTCCGGCAGCACCGCTGACCAGTTCGCTGACCTCCTGCGGATCGGCGGCGCGGAGGTTCATCATTTCGACTGCAACTCCGGTTTTGGTGATGCCACGAGCGATCGCCTGCGAGAGTCGATCGCTAAATCCGTAGTCGGAAACGTAGAAGACGGCAACGGTTTTTTCGCCTTTCGTCTGCGTCTGACTCCACTGGCGATAGCGGGTTGTCCACTCTTCGACGTTGTGCTGCAAGAGGGGGCCGTGTCCCGTTGCGATCGTCCCGATTTCCGGCAGTTCGCCCATCCGCTTGAGGGCAGAGAGAACCGATCGCGCATTCGGAGCCATCAGGCAGTCGTAGTAGAAGCGGAAGTCGGGTTCGATTTCGCTGAAGTTGTCGTCGAAGGTGCGATCGTTGCAGTAGTGCATTCCGAACGCATCGCAGGTGAAGAGAATCTGCGTTTTGTGGTCGTAGCTGAACGAGGTGTCCGGCCAGTGCAGATTCGGGGCGATCACAAATTCGAGTTCATGGCCTTGGCCTAAGTCGATACGATCGCCATTCTTGATAATTTGCCGCTGGAACGGCTGATGCACCAAATCTTCGAGAAATTGAATCGCCACTTTCGAGCCAACGACGATCGCCTGTGGCGCTAGGGCAAGCACGTCGCGCACGAGGCCGCTGTGGTCAGGTTCGGTGTGGCTGATGACGAGGTAATCGATCGACTTGGGATCAACTTGTCCCAACAGCGTATCGAGGTAAAGCTGGCGGAATTTTTCGTGGGAAGTGTCAATCAGCGCAGTTTTGTCGGCCTGAATCAAAAAGGAGTTGTAGGTTGTGCCGTTTTGCAGGCCAAATTCGATGTCAAATCGATCGCGATCCCAATCGAGCGATCGCAAAGTTGTCGTGTTTTCGGCAATTTCAACCACCTGCATCGATAGGCGGCGTTGTGGACGTTCAACAGCGGCAACCATAGCAATCTCCCTTTTGTTAAGTATTTATAACTATTGTAACAAATGATCGGGCGATCGTGGATTTAGTTTTGTTGATGCGATCGATTAACTCCCACCCAAATCCTCAAAGTCCGCCAGTCATGGGGGATTTAGGGGACCTTCCCCATCAACTCGTCATCGAACCGATCGCATCTAAAAGTCGATCCAGTTGTCGATCCCAACTCCAGTCTTGCATGAATTTCGCGGCGGCTGATCCCCGACATTGCGCTTCTGCCCGATTCGCGTAAATCGATTCGAGAACCGCGAGAATTTCTTCAACATCCGATTCGCCCCAGTCCTCGTAGCTCAGATGTGCGCCAATTCCCTGGACGGGCGATTGATTTCGCAGCGGATAGCAGTGATCCCCAATCAAATCGAGATGTCCGGTGTTGGCCGAAAGCACAGTCGGAACGCCGCAGGCTAAACATTCCATTGCCGCCAAATTCGTGCCCCCTTCGCAGCGATTCGGAAATAGGGCAACATCCGCCTCGCGCAAAATTTGCGGCGTCAGGGAATTGGGGATCACGCCCAAATCGATGAATGCGGTTGCAGGAACGCCATTCGCGACCAGCCATTCGGCAAGCTGGAGTTTTCCATCGGGTGTGACAGTGGGAATGCCGGAGACGTGGCCTGCTCGATCGATCCCTTCGATCGTTTTTGCCCAAAAGTTATGCCAAGCTGTCACCAAAAGCGCATCGGGATGGCGAGCATGGAATTCTCGAAACGTCCGCACGACAATATCTTGCCCTTTGCGATATTCCAATTTGCCGCCGGAAAAGATGACGAAGCGATCTTTGAACTGTCCCGACTTGGGAGCGGGATGAAACAGCGTCGGGTCGATTCCCTGCAAGACGGTGTAAACGCGAGTCAGTCCATGATGCCGCATGACCGAAGCATTCCAGCTTGATCCGGCGATCAGGGCGTCGTAGGAGTGGGCGCGGGCGATCGCATTTGGCGAAAACTTGGCATCCTCAAAGAAAATCACGCCGATCGAATGGCTACCTTGAATGCGATCGATTTCAGGAGCCGTGCCAAACTGATTGCCCAATCCCTTGAGAATCGGAAAGTCGAGACGAGTCGGAAATTTGGCAGGACGATTCGCGAAAATCGGCTGTAAAAGCGCTTGCTGAAGCGGATTGAACGGCGCACTTGTTGCAGGCGGCAGCAGCAAAACAGGCTGATAGTGAGAATTTTGCTGAAGGTGAATTGCCAGATTTGTGCCGTACACGCCCCATCCAGTCGCTGCGCTAAGCTGCCAGCCGATCGCCAACGGCTGCATTTTCTGCACTGGCTCGATCGCCTTTACCGAAACGGCTTCGCCTAATTTCTGTCGCAGCGCGATCGCCACGTTTGCAAACACCGTTTCCCAGTCTCCCGGTTTCGTTTGCCGGAAAAGTCGAGCGGTTGGATACCAAGGCGAATCAGTGCGATCGCGCAGCGCTGCCGTTACGGACTCGCGCAGCGCTGCCGTTACGGACTCGCGCATCCATCGCCAATCGGGATCAAAGCACAGCAGCACCCAGACAGGTTTGCCCAATGCTCCAGCTAAATGTGCGACGGCAGTATCGACGGTGATCACGAGATCAAGTTGAGCGATCGCACTGGCCGTATCCGCAAAATCACCAAGCTGGAGGTCAAGATTAATGATTCGCTCGTCCGCAACTTCCGCGCCTTTTTGCAAACTGTAGAACGCGATCCCAGGAATTTCGAGCAGAGGTAAGAAGCGATCGATCCCACAAGACCTGTAGCGATCGCCGCGATTAGTTGGACTGCCTGCCCAAGCGATCCCAACTTTTAAGCCTGTGGATTCGGGGAGGGCGATCGAACTTGCTGGCGGCTGAAGGTAAGGAATTTCAGCCGGAGCAGTCTGGATTGAAGTGCCAAACCGATGCGGCAAACTCAGCAGCGGAATCTGGAAATCGAATTCGGGTAAAGGTTCACCTCTGGGAATAACCTTTTCGATTCCTGATACCGTTTGCAGCAGACGCACCAAAGGCGGCTGACACTCGACAATTACGCGCCCGCCTTTTGCCGCGACTAAGGGCGCATAGCGGATGAACTGAATCGTGTCGCCAAAACCTTGTTCGGCATACAGCAGAATCGTTTTGCCTGTCAGATCCGAGCCGTCCCAGCGCGGTTGCGGCAACGGTGGACGCGGCCACGCATAATTCTCGACGCGCCAGCGCCATTCGTTTTCAGCAAATCCATTGAGCCAATCGCCTGCCTGCAAGAGTGCCTGACCAAGATTATTGTGAGCGCTGGCATTTTGGGGATCGATCGCCAACACATGCCGATAGCACTCGATCGCCTCCGCCAATTTTCCCTGCGCCTTCAGCGCATTCCCCAAATTCACCCAAACGTTCGGTTGATTCGGTTTGAGCGCGATCGCCAATCGATACTGCTCGATCGCCCCCATCAAATCATCTTGATCCTTGAGCGCATTGCCCAAATTGAATCGCGTATCGACGTAGCTGGGGTTCAGCTTCAGAGCTTGCTGGTAGCAGGCGATCGCGCCCGCTTGATCTCCACACTGCCGCAGCGTGACACCCAGATTGTTAAAGGCAGTTGGTTTGGGAGAAAGGGCGATCGATTGACGGTAAGCGGCGATCGCCTCCTGCAATTTGCCCTGACGACGAAGCGCATTGCCCAAAGTCAAAAAGTCCGAAGCTTGAAAATCACTGCTTGATCTTGTTCTCGATCGCCACTGCTCTAGCGCAGTTTTTGCCTGTGAAATTACGCTTGCCCAATCGCCCGGAGCAGGTTGGCGAAACAGGCGAGCGGTCGAATACCAAGGCGAATCGAGCCTGTCGCGCATCCAGCGCCAATCGGGAGCAAATGAGAGCAGCACCCAGACAGGTTTTCCCAGTGCGCCCGTCAAATGCGAAACGGCAGTATCGACGGTGATCACGAGATCAAGCCGAGCAATGGCGGCGGCAGTATCGGCAAAATCGCGCAGATGTTCGCTCAAATCAGTAACGCCGCTAACTGCTTGCAGGTCGATCGATCGCTCCCCTTTTTGCAAACTGAAAAACACGATCCCTGGTACGTTCAACAGGTCAGCAAATGTCTCGAACGGGCAAGAACGCTGGCGATCGTTGGCATTATCTGGACTGCCCGCCCACACAATTCCGACTTTGGGCGATCCTGTCAGTTGCAGTGGTGCAGCTTCAGGCGGCTGGAGATACGGGGTTTGACAGGGAATCGTTTGAAGCGAGGTGCGGAATCGATCGGGCAAACTCAGCAGCGGCAGATGTACGTCAAATTCCGGCAGCGGTGATCCGGCAGGAATCACCTGAGCGATCTCCGGTACGGTTTGCAGCAGACGCGCTAGGGGCGGCTGGCATTCGACAATCACGCGCCCACCTTTTGCCGCGACTAAAGGCACATAGCGAATGAACTGAATCGTGTCGCCAAAGCCCTGCTCAGCGTGCAGCAAAATCGTTTTACCTGTCGGATCTGAGCCGTCCCACAGCGGTTGAAGAAACGATCGCATTGGCTTAAAGTTCTTGCCCTTCACCTGCCAGCGCCATTCGTATTCTTGAAATCCGCGCTCTAAATCACCAGCCGCTAACAGCGACAGCGCCATGTTGAGGTGTGCGTCGGGATAGTTTGTTCGCAGTTCGATCGCCTGCTCATAAACCGCGATCGCCGCCTCCAGTCGCCCCAATTCATACAGCACCAAGCCGAGATTGTTGTGCGCTTCGGCGTGGCGAGGAGCCAGCTCGATCGCCCGCTGATACACCTTCACGCAGTCGGTGTAGCGAGTGAGATCCTTCAGGGCGTTGCCCAGGTTGTAGTAGGCATCGGGGTAGTTGGAATCGAGCGTCAAGGCTTGCTGATAGACGGCGATCGCTTCCGCGCTGCGTCCCAAGTCCTGCAAGGCCGCTCCCAAGTTGTTGTAGTAGCTCGGTGCAGGCTGCCGGGCGATCGCGGTTTCGTAGTGCGGAATCGCTTCGGCAAAGCGATCGAGCTTTTGCAGCGTGTTTCCCAAATGATTGTGCAAATCTGGATTGTCTGGATGCAGCGTCAGCAGATGACGGAAGTGCTCAGCCGCCGCATCCAGCTTGCCCTGCTGCATCCAAACTTGTCCGAGGCTAGCCTGCGCGTCAAGGTAGTTCGGTGCAAGGTGAATTGCTTGCTGATAGGCGGCGGCGGCTTCGTCGAGCCTGCCTTGCTGCTTGAGCAGATTGCCCAAATTGTTGTATGCGCCTGCTGATTGGGGATCAAGCGCGATCGCCTGACGATAGTGCTGTTCCGCTTCAGTGAGATTGCCCTGCACCTTGAGCGCCACGCCGAGATTATTGTGCGTCTGCACGTCCTGAGGCCGCAGCTTCAGCAGATTTTGATATTGCTCGATCGCACCCGTCAAATCGCCCGCCTTGTGCAGCGACATTGCCAGCAGATGCAGCGCGGCGGCATTGCGAGGCTGCTGTTTGAGCAGTTGGCGGCAGTGCAGGGCAGCTTCGGCATAGCGTTTTGCCTGATGGTGCTGCTGCGCGATCGCAAGCGGATGCGTTTTCATTCCCAAAACCAAGCGGCAATGGGACGATTTTAGCGTTCAAGAGAAGTCAGAAGGCAGCGGCCAACGAGGACGGTTTACGCCCTGCCTCAGTGTGACGTTCACTGTCCCAGCGCTTGCCAGTCGGCGATCGCCTGCTCTGTCCACAGCCAGTTGTCCATGCGGGCGAGTGCGTTCGGCTGGAACTGCGCGGCGTCGGCACTAATCACCATCTGATAGAGCTTGTCGGCTTTGCTTTGCAGATCGTCGCGCTCTGTTGCGCCAAAGTGAGCCGAGGCTTTTTGCAGCGCGATCGCCATGCCTGCGTATGCCGTCAGCGCGTCGTGATTTTGCATCAAATCAACAGCGGGATCTTCAGCTTTGATCAGGTCGATCGATTTTTGCCAAGCGGCGATCGCGTCTCGCGTTCTGCCCTCGGCATAAAAGGCAAATCCCAAGGCGCGATGATAGTCAGGACGGTTGGGCTGCTGGCGAATTGCCGTTTCCCAAAAGCGACGGGCATCGCTGACGCTGTAATCTCGACTGCCGCCCGCGATCGCCTGCCACGCCAAACGACCGCTCAAAAAGCTGATTTGCGGATCGTCGATGCGATCGGGCGGCACAACGGCAAGCGCACTGCGGGCTTGATCGAGGGCGTTGCGATCGAGCAGTTCGATCGTGCCCTGTTCGCCCGCTTGCCAATTTTTCTGATTGAAGGCCGTAATAGTTGCTGCCGACAAGTCTGGAGTTTCCAGTCGCGTCAGGTCGGTCGAGTCGCCGCCAGCAGGAATCACGCTGGACACATCGCCCAGCCAGCTTGTGTCGTCCCGATTCACCTGCGTTCCCAGCCAAAAGCCGCCTGCCGCCAGCAGCAGCACGCCCGCCGCGCCAACCGGAATGAGCCACTGCTGCTTAAACTTAGGAAAACGAAACGGCTGGCGCGATCGCACCGGAGCCGCCAGCGGCACAGGCGTGGAAATTGGATCAGGCTCGATCGGTGCAGTGGTGACGGTGGCAGTCGGTGCAGCAGATTCGGTTAGTTCCTGCAAAATGCCGGAAACTAAGGCGCGATCGTCTTCTTCATCCAAATCAAAATCGTCGTCGTAGTCAATCTCGTCAAGCTGCAAATCATCGCTCGACAGCGACGCTTCCGAAATTGTCCAGCTTGCTTCTTGACGACTGGCGGGAGCGAAGTGCGGCAGGCGAGCCAAGCTGTCAGCCGGATTGTCGAGGCTGCGATCGCCCGTCGTCAAATAGCCGTCGCAGTCCGGATTGAGATACAAAATCGGCAGTGCCCAGTAAAGCTGATCGGAGCCGTAAGCCGAGATTAGACCTTGGCGAGCGCGGCTGAGGCTGAGATCGATCGGATAGCCCTGCTTGAGATTGCGATAAAACAAGCGCGTCAGCGTTAAGGCCACCTCATCGGGAATGCGCTCGGCCATTGCAAGAACGGCGGGAATGCCGCGATTGACAAGCGCAGCGGCGAGGTTGCGATCGGCAGCGGGCGCAGCGGATTCGCTCGTACTGGCAGCGGAATGAACGCCGCGACAGGAATTGAACACAGCCATCGCAATGTGATTGTTTACCAGCAGTCCAGCCAAATCGTCGCCGCTCAGCGTTTCTGTCAGTCCGGTGCGGTGGTTGACCAGATACAAACTGCCGCCGGATGCGCCCAAATCGCTGTGTCCAGCAAAGTGAAAAATTTGGTAGTGGCCTTGCTCTAGCGCCTGCGTCAGTTGTTCGCGTCCGGGCTGTTCAAGAATCGTCACCTGCAAATCCGGCAGTCCGATCGCGCCGCCTGCCTTGAGTTCTTGCTGAAGCAGATGCGCTTCGCGCTGCAAGTCAAGCTGCTGCTGATCGGATGGAGCAGCGATCGCCATCAAAATTCGCACGGTTCCAGGCGATCCGGCACTGGTGGACGCGCCGACGTTCGGCTGATAGCGCGAAAACAGCACGTCGGTTCCGGTTGCCAAGGGTCGCGCTTCGATCGCCACATCATTTTGCAGCACTTCCCAAGGCAGCAGCGGCAGCCGCATTCCCTTCAGACCGAGCCTGAGCCTGAGCGCTTCACCTCGGTGCTGCGCGACTCCTTGCGCGGTTAGCCAGCTATCGCGCAGGGTAGCTTGAAACAGCGCTTGATAAAGCTGCCGCCCCAATTCCACTAAGGTCATTGTCGGCTGAACGCCAGCATCGCTCGGCGGTTCAAAGCTGCCGATGCGCGGATTACCCTGCAAAAGCCCGTTGAGCGGGTCATCCATTAGCGGCTGCGCGATCGCCAGCCAGTCGTCGATCGGCCAGACGACTTGTTCTTCGGCCAGCGGCACTCCGGGCGCGACTCGTTCGGTTCGCACCAGGTATGTATCATTGCCAACTGGGGTTACAGAGATGTGGAACTCCTGCGTCACCGTTCCCGATTCTCCTCAAGTAGGTAGTTTGCAGTGTGAATCTCGATCGCGTCAAAGACCCAAGCTGTTTGTACTGTTCAAGCGTGCCCAAACCGAATCCGGCGAGTTTGCCAGCAACCTAGCAGCGATCGCGCCGCTCGATCCGATCGAATATGTAGACGATCGATCGGATCGAAAAGTTACAGCCGCTGGCATGTTGCCTAAATTTTGACCCCTACTGCTACTTTGCCGCAAATTTTTCCGGATGACAGGTCGATTGCATGGAACAAGGGAGTGGTAGATGCACCCTGATTCAATTCCCCGGCACTCACTGAGCGTTGGGGAATTTTTTTTGCTCAAAATCGAGCAGGCTGGCCGATTTGCGATCGCACTAAGCTGGAAACTGCTGCTGTGAGCGCATCGGGGTCGGTTTGACGAGATGCGGCTGAAAGCCGACTTGCTGAGCGCGTAGCTGATCGAACTGCGAAGCAGCGGCAGATGCGCGACCCCAAGCGGAATTGAGACGTGAAAGCTGTACCGCGATCGAGTGCCGCTGACGCGATGGAAGCGATCGATTCAGGTGAATCAACCTAGTTCAACTGAGCGAAATTGAACGGCGCAGTGAAGTTGTTGTAGCGAATTCGTAGCCGTCGATCGAACTGTTCATCGAGTTGTTCAACCAGTTCGCTAAACAGTGGTTCTGTCTCGCCCGAAATTAAATAGGCACAGTTGTAAATCATCGCTTTGGAGAGCAAATCATTTTCGACGACTTCAACAGCGAGTGGATTGAGCATTGCTTGAAATGCCTGAATAATTTGCTGCTGGCGAATCTGCATAGCGCGTTCGATCGCCTGTCCGATCCGAATTGTTTCATCGCTGCTGAGGGTTTTGCCTTTGAGCGCATCGCGATCGACTCGCAGCGATTCATTTTCGGCCAGCAGCATCTCCAGTTCTGCTTGCGGTTCCCAAAAAAGCTTAATGCTGACTTCGCGCCGTCCGCTCAGTTTGTCAAATAGCTGGATGAGGCGATCGCTTTTCGCGTCAAGCAACTGCTCACGGACGCTTTGCCAAGTGTCGATCGTCAGGCCAAACTGAAGCGGCAAAATCGGCTCAAATCCCGCTTCCATTGCTTGTTCTAAAACGCGCTCATGGCCGAGCAAATTGCGGCGACTGGCGACATAGCGCGATTGTTGCGCTTCGGAATACAGGAAAACAAAATCATCGACCTGCTGCGTTTGCACAGGCTGCTGATCGAGTCCCTGTAGCGCTAGGTCAGTGGCAGGGGCGGGAACGATGCCATAAAGGTAGATTGACATGAGCTTTAGATCGCTTGAGAGGTTAGGACAAGACGGAGTTTGGCGTGAATCAAATTCAACTGTGCTAGGCCGAGGTCACATCGCCTTCTAGAACAATGCCTGTATGAAGAAGGCGATCGAGCAGTTCCAACATCGAAGGATTTTGAGAAGTTTCACCCGGATAGTACCCACCTGCTGACGGTAATAACGTGCCAATCGCGCCCAAATCGATATTGAGATCAGCCGGATCGAGTTCAAAGACGTGGCACAGTTCAACCGCTTGTTCCTCTAACTTGCGGAGGCTTTCAGCAGCGCGATCGAGTTCTGCATCACTCAGCAGATTGGCGTCCGCAAGCATGGCGGCAAATTGCAGGCCAAGCGCTGCCGGGAATCGACGAAATGCTCGCCCTGCTCAACGGGATCGATCTGCTTGCAACCAACAGCCAAAATTTGATCATTCTCGACACTGCTCCAACCGGACACCTGCTGCGATTTCTAGAAATGCCAACTGCGCTGGCCGACTGGATTGGCTGGATTTTTAAGCTGTGGCTGAAGTATCAAGATGCTGTGGGCGAACTGCTTTGATGGAGCGGTTGCGGGCTTTACGGCAGCAAGTGGTGCGATCGCAACGCGGCCTCAAAGATTCCCAACGCACCGAATTTATCTCGGTGTTTCGTGCCACATCTGCCATTCTTGCCAAAACCGATCGGCTGGCACAGGCACTCAATCACCTCGAAATCCATCAGCGCTATTCGATCCATAATTGCTACGAGAATCAAGACTTTGCAGCACAAAGCAGCACAAATCCGGCGATCGTCCGCCTGCCCCGCTTGCCTTCGATCGCGCCGATTGCTCAGGTCTGCTGTTTTGAATCGCCCGAATTAGTTTCGTATTCCAACTGCCCAATCGGGTCGCAATTGCCTTGCTCCTCTGAGATAAGGATGGTGAATGGGCGGAGCCACTTCGGGCGTGTTGATGTGGATGAGGAAGCGAATGCAGCGATCGAGACTGCCCTCAACATGCATTTGCTGCACATCAAGCAGCGGCACATTTTGCCAGTGGGCACGTTCACGGGCGATCGCAGCGGGAAAAATTGCGTCCAAATCGCGGGTGACAGAAAACGTGGCGCTGACAATTTCGTCCGGATCGATCGAGTTGCGGCTTTCGAGTTCATCTAATAGTTCGGTCACAGCTTCGCGAATGGCCGCGATCGAATTGTCGGAAACCGTCGTTGCGCCTCGAATTGCCCGAACTTTCCAGCCCACGTTGTTTGCCTCCTCAAGATTAGCGAAGTGTGCCTTTCGCTATCCTACGCGAATCCGAGTGTGGGTCGGAAGGACAATCCACGCGCAAATCTTGACGATGACTGACTTTCACAATTTTCCAGTCCAAACTTTACCAAAAGTCGATCGCGTCAGCGCTCTCGGTACGGTATCGCCCACTCAAGGCCGATACAGCCAAAGCGGAAGCCCGCTGGTGGATAGCTCAAACTCTAGCCAGTCGGCTCCGGTTTTGAATTCCGCAGCAATGCTTTGTTGCAGGCTTGATCCGCCGAAGAAGCGATTCACAACGCTTTTGCGCTCCTCAAACGTATAGGTTTCGGCCTTATCGGGGTCGAGTCCGGCCAGTTCCGCAGCCCAGCGACGCGCATCTTCTTCGGTGCCCAGTCGATCGACCACGCCCAACTCCAGCGCTTGCTGTCCGGTAAAAATCCGTCCATCGGCAAAGCTTTTCACCGTCTCAACCGGAAGATTTCGCGCTTCTGCCACCGTCCCGACAAACTGGCTGTAACTCACGTCAATCAGTTCTTGCAAAATATGCTCTTCCGGCTCGGTAAGCTGGCGATCGAACGCCAAAATATCTTTGTATGGCCCGGACTTGATTACCTTGAACGACACGCCCACCTTGTCAAGCAGTCTTTCTAAATTATTACCGCGCAAAATCACGCCGATGCTGCCCGTAATCGTACCGGGATTCGCCATGATATGCTCTGCGCCCATGCCAATGTAGACGCCGCCTGATGCTGAAATATTGCCGAAGCTGGCGACAATTTTCACTTTGTCGCGCAATCGCTTGAGCGCGCTGTAAATTTCTTGCGAGTCGCCCACTGTGCCGCCCGGACTGTCGATGCGGAGCAACAAGGCAGGAAATTTGCGCTCCTCGATCGTTTCGAGCGCTTCCAAAACGCGCTTGCGGGTTTGTCCAGCGATCGCCCCGTTGATCTCGATGCGGGCAATTTGTTTGCGGGAGCGATTAAAAGGCCAAATCATGGTCACACTCAGCAAAAGGGAATCTAGATCTAGTGTGCCTTATTCGATCGATCATCGGCTGACAAGCGATCGCATTGGCATTTCACTATACTTCATATAAATATACAATTTGTTTAAGATAGTCACAGTCCCGCATCCACCGTCCCTCAGAGTTTTCCAGCCGTGCCGCAACAACCGACTGAAGCCAAACTGCCCTTTGCTCCCCTGCTGCTGATCGCTCCGTTCTTCCTGTGGGGAACGGCAATGGTCGCAATGAAAGGCGTGGTGCCACACACGACGCCGCTGCTGATTGCCAGTGTGCGATTGCTGCCTGCGGGTCTGCTGATTTTGGGCAGCACAATGTTGATGAATCGGCCTCAGCCGAAAAGCTGGCAGGCGTGGCTGTGGATCGCGCTGTTTGGCTTGGTGGACGGCACACTATTCCAAGGATTTTTGGCCGAAGGCTTAGTCCGCACGGGAGCCGGACTAGGCTCGGTCATGATCGACTCGCAGCCCTTAGCGGTCGCACTGATGGCGCGGTTTCTCTACGGCGAACAGGTCGGGCTGTGGGGCTGGCTCGGCTTGGCGTTTGGCGTCGTCGGCATCAGCTTGTTGGGCTTGCCGGAAGGCTGGATCGTGAATTTGCTGCACGGCAACTTCAACGCAGTCGTTGACTCAGACTCGATCGCCGCACTTTTCCAGAACGGTCAATGGCTGATGCTGCTGGCTGCTTTGTCAATGGCGATCGGAACGGTGATGGTTCGCGCTGTTAGTCGTCATGCCGATCCGGTTGTGGCGACGGGCTGGCACATGATTGTTGGCGGGCTGCCTTTGCTGGCTCTGTCTGGCCTGTTTGAAACAAATCAAGTAACGAATTTGCAGCTCACCGACTGGATAGCACTGAGCTATTCGACGATTTTCGGCAGCGCGATCGCCTACGGACTGTTCTTCTACTTCGCTTCATCTAGCAGCTTAACCAGCCTCAGTTCGCTGACATTTCTCACGCCGATTTTTGCCTTGCTGTTTGGCAATCTATTTCTAGCAGAAGTGCTCAGCCCGCTTCAGTGGATTGGCGTCAGCTTAACTCTGGTGAGCATTTACCTGATCAATCAGCGCGATACCCTCGCTGCACAAATCAAAAATTGGCGGCTTGCCAAACTTGCATCGGAAACTTTTGAGCCAGTGCGATCGTCACAGCCGCCAGAATCGGATTTTGCGATCGCCTCGGTGGAAGTTGCTGAACCCAAAGCAAATCAGCTCATTCAAGATTAAGCAACACGCCTGCCTAGTTCAGCTTGCTTTATTCAGCTTTCGGAAAATTTTTCGGAAAATTAGGCAAGCTGCTCGACTGTGTCACAGCACAATTCAACTTCTGTGCATCGCAATTCAGGTTCGATCGCGGCCAATTTACCCGTCTGAGCAGATTTTCAGATAGTCTCTAGATGTGATCGGCCTCGATCGCGATGTTCGGTGCGAGCTATCTTTTAGCATCCTCTTCACTTCACATGCTCCATCGTCTTGCACTACTGCTGCTTGTCTGCACGCCTGCGTGGAGTGCAGCGCCGTTTTTCAGTTCTAGTGCAGCGTCGTGGAGCCATGCCATTCAGCCTGCTTCCGCGACGACAATCGCGCCGTCTGCACCTGCGGCAAATTCATCTGCCGCTCCGGTTTCGCCCGTGAGCCATCGCTGGGTGCTGTTGCTGATTACGCTGGGCATTGCTGGAGCGCTGTATTTCATCATCAGCAGACGGCAGCCTCGATTGGCCGCTGTGACTGCTGGGGCACCACAGGCGACAGTTTCAGAAGGCCTAGATGGGAACAACATGATGCAGATGAATGGGCATCGCGATCGCACCTCAGAGGCGATACCCTGCGGGGAGCGCTTCGCGATCGATTCTGAATCAGCCGTTCCGGAAACCACGCGCTTGCCCAAATTTGATTTGGCTGCCGAACTGCTCAAAGATCTGCACAGTCCTGATCCGATGCTGCGCCGCAAAGCAATTTGGGAACTCGGTCAGCGCGGCGAGTCGCAGGCAATCCAGCCGCTGGTGGATCTGATGATCGATTCAGATTCGCAGCAGCGCAGCTTAATTTTGGCAGCGATCGCCGAAATCGGTTCGCGGACGCTCAAACCCATGCAGCAAGCACTGATGATTTCTTTGCAAGACGAAAGCGCCGACGTGCGAAAAAATGCAATTCGCGATTTGACACGGATTTACGACTCGATCGCCCAAACCAGCCAGCTTTTAGCTCATGCTGTCAATGATAGCGATGCGGAAGTGCAGGAAACGGCTCGCTGGGCAATCAATCAACTCAACCGCATCCATAGCGCAACCGCACCAGAAGATGCAACCGTGTTGCTACAAAATTCGGTGTCTGAATCCGTTTTGGGCGATCGATCGACTTCACCCTGATAAAACTCTATTAACTTCTATCCTTACCATTGGTAATTCATATTGTCATAACCAATCGTAATGAGAAAACTTAAAGTCAACGGTAGAATCACGGTTCTAGCAATTTTGCATTTTAAGTTTTGAGAAGAAAATAGAAGATTATAGATGAACCTCGCAATACTCCATAGAGCAAGTTGCTGATAAGTTGCTATTTTTCGACTGTAAAAGCTGATACTAACAACCAAACTTATTACCTCTATTTAAGAATCATTTTATTTTCCTATTGCTAGCGACCCGGAAGACTGTAATACTTACCCATTAAGTCGAGTAAATCATCGACTGCAAACAATTCACTCACAAGTATTCACTCAATTTCTATACTGCTCGCCTGCCTTACTTCGCACCTTTGCGTAAGTTCAGAGTTCTAGTGAGTGTCGATGGTTTTTTGCATATTTTTTATTGCATCAAAACCGGGTTGATTTTGTGCTGCTTGAAGTTCGCTCTTTTGCTTGTTTTGAGGGGGTTTTATGTCGTTTTCTCAGTATTCTCGTCGGAAATTCTTGGCAACTGCTGGCGCATCCGTTGCAGGCTCCGTTTTGCTCAAGGGCTGCGTTGGCAATCCGCCTTCGGACACTGACAGCGCCGCGCCTACCAACAATGCTGCGGCTCCCGCTGTGAACGTCAATCCTGCGGATGCGCCTGAAGTGACCAGCATTCAACTCGGCTTCATTCCGATCGTTGAAGGTGCGCCGCTGATTGTCGCTCAAGAAAAAGGATTCTTTGCCAAATATGGCATGACCGGAGCCACAGTTGCGAAACAGGCAAACTGGGGTGCAGCGCGTGACAACGTCGAAATCGGCTCAGCAGGCGGCGGCATTGATGGCGGACTGTGGCAAATGCCGATGCCGCACTTGATTAGCGAAGGCTTGATCACAAAGGGCAATCGCAAACTCCCAATGTATGTGCTGGCGCAACTGAATACGCAGGGTAATGGCATTGCGATCGCCAACAAGCACACAGGCAAAAATATCGGTCTCGACCTGACGAACGCCAGAGATTACATTCTCGGACTCAAATCGGCTGGAACTCCCTTCAAAGCTGCCTATACTTTCCCTCAAGCCAACCAAGAATTTTGGATTCGCTATTGGTTTGCCGCAGGCGGAATTAATCCGGATACTGATGTGCAACTGCTGGTTGTTCCGGCTGCTCAAACAGTGGCAAACATGCAGACGGGCACAATGGATGCCTTCAGCACAGGCGACCCCTGGCCTTACCGAATTGTCAACGACAACATTGGCTTTTTGGCAGGTTTGACCGCAGAAATGTGGCAGTTCCACCCTGAAGAATACCTGGCAATTCGAGGTGACTGGGTCGATCAGCACCCCAAAGCAACTCAGGCCGTTTTGAAGGCTGTGATGGAAGCGCAGCAGTGGTGCGATGATCCGGCCAATCGCGCTGAACTGGCAACCATTCTTGCTGGCCGTGAGTTCTTTAACCTGCCCAAAGAAGTTTTGGAAGGACCGCTGAAAGGTGTCTACAAAATGGGCGACGGCAAGCCGGAGGTGAACAACTTCCAGAGCGGCCCCCTCTACTGGAAAGACGGTCGCGGCAGCGTCTCCTATCCCTACAAGAGCCACGACCTCTGGTTCATCACCGAAAGCGTCCGCTGGGGCTTCATGCCAGAAAGCACCTTGGACAACGCCGATCGCATCATCAACGCGGTCAACCGCGAAGATTTGTGGAAAGAAGCGGCTCAGTCTTTAGGTGTTGCCGCCGCCGATATTCCCACCAGCACCTCGCGAGGTGTCGAGCGCTTCTTCGACGGTAAGGAATTCGATCCGGCCAATCCGAAGGCCTATCTCGAAAGCTTGGAAATCAAGCGCGTTTAACTCTGAAATTCACACTCATTCACCTGGATCGCGCTTCCTCACTGCTTAATTACTGGAGAACTTAGAAAATGGTTGCCGTTTCACGCCGCCCCTCACGCTCGATCGACTTTCGCAAGGTAGTCAACAACGTACTGCCGCCCCTGGTTGCGATCGCTCTGTTCCTTATCATCTGGCAGCTTTTCTCAAGCTCTGGCCTGACCCGCCTGCCGGGACCTGCCAGCTTGATCACCGATGAGCGCACCCGCGAAATGCTGCTGTATCCGTTCTTCGATCGCGGCGGTTTGGACAAAGGCTTGTTCTGGCAGACCTTGGCGAGCTTGCAGCGCGTTGCGATCGGCTATTCGTTGGCGGCGATCGTGGGCATCGCGGTCGGCATCGTCATCGGCCTCAATCCGCTGATTAACAAAGGCCTTGACCCGATCTTCCAATTTTTGCGGACGGTTCCGCCTTTGGCCTGGGTGCCGATCGCGCTGGCTGCTTTGCAGCAAAACGAACCCGCTGCTTTGTTCGTGATTTTCATTACGGCGATCTGGCCGATTCTGATTAACACGACAGTCGGCGTTCAGCAAATTCCGCAAGACTACATCAACGTCCGCCGCGTGCTGCAACTCTCGAACCAAAAGTTCTTCTTCAAGATTCTGTTGCCCTCTGCGCTGCCTTACATCTTCACAGGTTTGCGGATTGCGATCGGTCTGGCTTGGCTGGCAATTATCGCCGCTGAAATCGTGATGTCGGGAATTGTGGGAATTGGCTTTTTCATCTGGGATGCCTACCAAAACAACTTCGTCAGCGAAATTATTTTGGCGCTGTTCTACATCGGTGCGGTGGGTTTGATTCTCGATCGATCGATGGCTTGGCTGCAAAACAAAATTGTGGCAAGCGATCGCCGCTAGTTCCGATGATGTTTGGGAGGTGCGATCGATGCCTCCCAAACATCCCTAACTCCTAATCGCCAACTCCTCATTCCTCAAGTGCCATGACTGCATTCGTCGCTGTAGACCAACTCGAAAAAACCTTTCCGCTCGCGGGAGGCGGAGAGTATATCGCCCTCAAAGGCATTGATTTACAAATTCGCAAAGGTGAATTTGTCTCGCTAATTGGACACTCTGGCTGCGGCAAGTCCACCCTCCTGAACATGATTGCAGGTTTGGATTTGCCGACCGAGGGAACCGTCTTGCTCGAAAGTGAGCAGGTGAAGCGTCCCGGACCCGATCGCATGGTCGTCTTCCAAAACTATTCGCTCCTGCCTTGGCTGACCGTCCGCCAAAACATCGCGCTGGCCGTTGATGAAGTCCTCTCGGATCTCTCACCGGAAGAGCGCCGCGATGTGGTTGAAAAGCACATTAAGCTCGTCGGTTTGGGTCACGCTGCCGACAAGCCGCCCGGACAGCTTTCGGGGGGGATGAAGCAGCGGGTGGCGATCGCTCGTGCCCTTGCTATCCGTCCGAAACTGCTGCTGCTCGATGAGCCGTTCGGCGCTCTCGATGCGCTCACCAGAGGCAATCTGCAAGAGCAACTGATGAAAATCTGCGACGAGAACCACGTCACAGCCGTAATGGTGACGCACGATGTCGATGAAGCGCTGCTGCTGAGCGATCGCGTCGTCATGCTCACGAACGGCCCCGAATCGAACATCGGCCAGATTCTCGAAATCGACATTCCCCGCCCGCGTCAGCGCATGGAAGTCGTCAACCATCCCAGCTACTACAGCTATCGCAGCGAAATTATCTACTTCTTGAATCAACAGAAGCGGATCAAGCAGCTTCGGGCACGCAAGCAAGGGGCGATCGCGCGTCACGGCTTGGAGAAGGTGAATTTGGAAATCGGGTTTGTGCCGCTGACGGCTTGTGCACCGCTGGCGATCGCTAAGGAAAAAGGCTTCTTCGTCAAGCACGGTCTTGAAGAAGTCTCGCTAGTGCGGGAAGCAAGCTGGCGCGGTATCCGGGACGGAATTGCAGGCGGCTACCTCGATGCAGCCCAAATGCCTTCTGGTCTGCCGCTGTGGATGACCTTGGGCGGCAACGACAATAAGCCGATGCCTGTTGTTACCTCCTTGACCGTGACGCGCAACGGCAACGCCATTACCCTCGCCAAGCGCTTCTATGATCAAGGCGTTCACAGCCTGCCTGCCCTGAAGCGAATGCTGCTAGAAACGCCGGATCAGCGACACACGTTCGGCATGGTGCATCCGGCCTCAATGCACAATTTGCTCTTGCGCTACTGGCTGGCAGCGGGCGGCATCAACCCAGATAAGGACGTGAACCTGACGACGATTCCGCCTGCTCAGATGGTGTCGAACCTGCAAGCCGGAAACATCGACGGCTACTGCGTCGGGGAACCCTGGAATTTGCGGGCAGCGGTGGAAGGCATTGGGTTTACGATCGCCACCGACCTGGAAATCTGGCTCGGCCACCCCGGTAAAGTGCTGGGCGTCCGCGAAGATTGGGCAAACGCCTATCCAAATACGCACATCGCTCTTGTCAAAGCATTGCTGGAAGCTTGCCAGTTCTGCGCCGATCCGAATAATGCTGAGGAAGTCCGCCGAATTCTTGCCCAGCGCGAATATCTCAGCACTGACCTGAGCTACATCCAGCTTGGCGACGACAATCCGAACGTCTGCACGCTTGACCACCCGATGCGCGAATTTGCCCACCACCAGTTTCACGGCGTTGGCGTGAATCGTCCGAGCCGCACCGAGCAGTTGTGGATCATGACGCAGATGGCACGTTGGGGCGATACGCCGTTCCCGCGCAACTGGGTGGAAGTGCTAGAGCGCGTTTGTCGCGTCGGTGTGTTCAGCACCGCTGCCCGTGAACTCGGTACATTCGATGTCAGCTACAAGCGCGGTCCGATCAAGCTGTTTGACGGCGTTCAGTTCGACACCGATGACCCGATCGGCTACCTCAACAGCCTCAAGATCAAGCACGACATCTACATGGCCGAAGTCCATCTTGACGCGCCCAGAGTCGCGGTTTAACGAACGACAAAGTAAGGGTGGATGAACGAATTTTTCATCCACCCTTTCAAGGATTCGGAACTCATGCGAAATTAAGAAGCATAAGGCTAACCATGCAGACTATCAAAACGACCGACATGACCCAATCGATCGCGCAAACTCAAGCTTCCGCAACCGTCGATCGCAGCGAATTTTTGGCGATCGATAACGTCAGTAAAGTCTATCCCACACCGACAGGCAGCTACACCGTTCTTGAAAATATCAGCACTGAGATTAAAGAAGGCGAATTCATCTGCCTGATCGGACACTCTGGCTGCGGCAAAACCACCCTGCTGAACATGGTGTCGGGCTTCAACATTCCGACGACGGGAGAAGTGCGTCTGCGCGGTCAGCGCATCACGAAACCCGGTCCCGATCGCATGGTTGTCTTCCAAGGCTATGCCCTGCTGCCCTGGCTGACTGCCTTCGAGAATATCTACCTCGGCGTCGATCAGGTCTTCCCGAACAAGTCGCAAGGCGAAAAGGCCGCGATCGTGCGGGAACACCTGGCAATGGTGGGCTTGGCCGATGCTGCCGACAAAAAGCCGCCGCAGCTATCGGGTGGAATGAAGCAGCGGGTTGCGATCGCGCGTGCCCTTGCCATCCGTCCGGAAGTGCTGATTCTGGATGAACCGTTTGGCGCACTCGACGCGATCACCAAGGAAGAACTGCAAGAAGAACTGCTGAAAATCTGGAACGACCACAAGTGCACCGTTCTGATGATCACGCACGACATTGACGAAGCGCTGTTCCTGGCCGATCGCCTGATCATGATGACGAACGGTCCTGCCGCGACGATCGGTGAAATCATCGATATTCCCTTTCCGCGTCCGCGCGATCGCGCCCGGATCATGGAAGACCCGGAATTCTACAACCTCCGCAACTACGCGCTAGATTACCTCTATCGTCGCTACGCTCACGATGATGACGCCGAGTAAGGCTTCACAGTTGCTCAAAACCTGGTTCAAGGCGCGGCCACTCGTTCTGGCAACGATGCACCGCAAAGAAGAAGCGATCGCACCAATTGTTGAAGCTGCGCTGGGAGTGCAAGTCGTCCTCCCAGAGGGCTTTGATAGCGATCGCTTTGGCACGTTTGCCGGAAATTGGCCGCGCCCTGCCGACCAGCGCACCACTGCTTTGATCAAAGCGCGGGCTGGGCTAGAACTAGTAGGCGGCGATTTGGCGATCGCGAGCGAAGGCAGCTTTGGCCCCCATCCTGTTATGCCGTATCTGCCCTGCGATCGCGAGATGGTGGTGCTGCTCGATCGCCGTGACGGACAGGAATTTATTGTCGTGGGTGAAGATCTCACGGTCGAGACAAATTTTCGCCGCGAGACGATTCGATCGCCAGATGAAGTGGAAGCCTTTTTGCAGCAGGTCGGATATCCCAGCCATGCCGTGATTGTCAAAACGCCCGGAGGCGAAGTCTTCAAAGGAATTACGCGCTGTAGAGATCTACGAGCCGCCGTTGACCGCTGCTTGCAGCAAGATGGAATTGTCATGCTGGAAACGGATATGCGAGCGCTCTACAATCCGACGCGAATGCTGGCGATCGCTCGTGCTACTCAAGACTTGGTCAGCAAGCTGCAACAGATTTGCCCAAAATGCAGTGCGCCCGGATTTGCAGCGATCGATCGACTTCCCGGACTGCCCTGCGGATGGTGTGGTCAGCCGACGAGTTTGACGCGATCGATTCGTGCCCGCTGCCAGCGCTGCGAATTTTCGCAAGAGACTTTGTTTCCTGATGGGGTGCAGACTGCTGACCCGATGCACTGTGCATTCTGCAATCCTTGAATGATTCGATCGCTCAACTGCAACTGAGTTGAGCAGGCGATTGCCGCGAATTTTTTCACGATCTACCTATGGCAGGAGGAGGTGAATCGATCGATTCATTCTCTTGAGTGAGTTGACTGCAATCGGGGATCGTTAACGTAGAGACAAAGCGTACAAATACTTAATGAGGAACCAAAATTATGAAACGCTCTGTTAGCAAATTGGCTGGTGCGGCTGCATTGACGCTTGGCTTGGCCGTTGTGCCCGCGACTCTTTCCGCTTCGGCCACCACCACCGCTCCTGCGGGCAACGCAGGCGGCAGCGCTGCAACTACCAACACAAATCCTGCCACCAGCGATCCGGCAACTGTGCCTTCTCCTGACGCCACCGTCAGCCCTGCTGCACCCGGACAAGCCGTTGGTGACGCCGTGAACGACGCCGGACAAGCCGCTGGCAATGCTGCGAATGATGCTGGAGCCGCTGTTGGCAATGCTGCTAACGATGCTGGACAAGTTGCAGATGAGGCGGTTGATGAAACCACCGACAACAACTTCTCGGATGGAGATTGGGGTCTGTTGGGTCTGCTCGGTCTGTTTGGTCTGTTCGGTCGCCGCAAGCGCACCGTGACCGCTTACGAAGATCCGGCTGTTCGATCGACCACGACGAACCGCTACTAAGTTCGCTCGATCGCTCCCGGCGAAGTAATGGCGAACGGGAACGATCGCAATCCAGGTAGAATCTGCTGGTAGAGACGCTGGTTTATAGTGTCTCTACCATTTCGCGTTTTTAAGATTATGGATGCGACTCAAGCCGTTTCTGCCTCAATTCAAATTCAAGCGATCGAATCTGCTGATCTCGATCGCTTTCTCGATGTTCCGCAGCGCGTCTACCAAACCGATCCCAACTGGGTTCCGCCGATCCGCAGCAGCATCGCCAAAGAGCTAGCGCCCGACAATGGCTTTCGCGAATACGGACGGCTGCAAGCGTTCATCGCCGTTCAAGATAACGTTCCGGTCGGGCGAATTGTGGCCGCTGTGAATCAGCGCTTAGTCGATCGCGAACAGCAATCGATCGGTGTGTTTGGCTATTTCGAGTGCATCGAAGATTTTGCGATCGCGCAGGCTCTTTTCGCGGCAGCTTGTGACTGGCTGCGATCGCAGGGCATGACCAGAGTGCGGGGGCCAATTGATCTATCCACTCACAATCGCTGCTTGCTGCTGGCCGAAGGCTTCGACTCGCCGCCGCTGCTGATGATGCCCTACAATCCGCCCTACTACGGAGAATTTTTGGAGCGGGACGGCTGGGAGAAAGCGAAAGATGCGTATGCCTACAAGCTGCCGCTCGATCGACCTTTGCCGCCAGAATTCGAGAAGGGCTACCGGATCGCCAGCAAGTCCGGCGTTCAGTTTCGCCCGCTCAATCTCAAAGGCGAAGCGTTTACCGCTGATGTGGAAGCGATCTACACCCTGTTCAATGAGGCGTTTGCCAACAACTGGAGTTCTGCCCCGCGAACGCTGGAAGAATTTATGGAAGAGGCGCGATCGCTCCAGTCCGTTGTCGATCCGCAAATCTTTTGGCTAGCCGAATATGAAGGCAAGCTGATCGGTTTATTCATGGCCTTGCCGGACTACAACATTGCGCTGAAGCGAGTCGGCGGCAAGCTGGACTTGATCGGAATTCTCAAGCTGTTGTGGTATCGCCGCTCGATCGATCGCGCCCGTGTCTTAGTGATCGCCTCTTTGCCGGAACATCGTCGCCGCATGGTTCCACTTGCGCTGATTCACTTGGGCATGAACGGCGGCATCCAGCGCAAAAAGCCGTACCAATGGGCAGAACTCGGCTTTGTCTATGAAGATAACTGGCCGTCGCGCAAAGTGATCGAAGCGACCGGAGCCACGATCTACAAAACCTATCGCGCTTACGAAAAAAATCTATGAAAGCACTCGTCACCGGAGCGAACGGCTTCACCGGATCGCACTTGGTCAAAGCGCTGCTCGATCGCGGCCACACGGTTACGGCATTCGTGAGGAAGTCGAGCCAGATCGATCGCATCGCCAATTTGCCGATCGAATTTGCCTACGGCGACATTTGCGATCGCACCACCCTCGAAACTGCGATGCAGGGAATCGACTGGGTGTTTCACACTGCCGCCTATGTCGAGTTGGGCTTGGTGGATGCCGCCAAGATGGAGCGCACCAACGTCGATGGCACGGCGGCAGTTTTGGCAGCGGCAACGGCGGCCAAGGTGGCGAAAGTCGTGTATTGCAGCACGATCGGCGTCTATGGCGATACGCAAGGCGAAACGATCGACGAAACCTTTAAGCGCCGCCAAACCGATTTTTCTTCGGCTTACGATCGCACCAAATTTCGAGCGCAGCAGTTGGTCAATCAAGCCGTCGCCCAAGGTTTACCCGTTGTCAGCATCATGCCGTCGGGCATTTTTGGCGCAGACGATCCGCATTTTGGTCCTGTCATGGCGCAGTTTTGCAAAGGCGGGCTGAAAGTGTGGGCGGGCGGCGATCGCATTACGGGAATTGTCCATGTCGATGACTTGGCCTTGCTGATGATTCTGGCAGCGGAAAAAGCACCAGCCGGAGCGCACTACATCGCCTCGACTGCCGACATGACGACGCGCGAGATGTTCGACTTTCTCAGTCAGCAAACGGGAATTCCGGCTCCTCGTGAAATTCCAGAACCGATCGTCCGATCGATCGGCAATCTGCTCGACCCGATCGGGCGCATCTTCAACTGGCAACCGCCAATCAGCCGCGAACGAGTGCATTATCTTTACGATCGCTGTGTCCGCGTCGATGGCAGCAAGGCCAGAAGGGAACTCGGCTGGCAACCGCGATCGATCGAGGCCACGCTGCGAGACAGTCTGCCAGCCAAAATCTGACGATCGAATCAAGCCAGGATGACCTGCAAGCGGTAATCTAATCAGCATCGATGCTTGAGCGCTGTTATGTTTGCCCGATTCCTGCGTGTTGTGCTGCGATCGCTGCTGCCCCTGCTGTTGCTAATTGGCCTCTCCGGTTGCAGTTTGCCGCGTGTGAGCGCCGAGGAGCGATTGTTTCTTGATTTGTCGATCGATTTCCTTTCAGCCTACGAACTGCCGCGCACGGATTTTGAGGGAACGCCTGTGCGCGGTTTGTCAGGTATCACTTACGATCGCCAGCGCGATCGCTTTTATGTGCTGTCGGACGATCGCAGCGATCAAGCTCCCGCCCGCTTCTACACGATGAAGCTCAACCTCGATCAAACTGCGGAGTCGCCGCAAATTGCCAGCGTCGAGTTTGAGCAGGTGACGACGTTGCAGGCGGATGGGGAAAGTTTTGCCAGGGGGTCGATCGATCCGGAGGGCATCGCGCTTTCTCCCCGTCAATCCGTGTTCATCTCCAGTGAGGGCGTAGCACGAGACGGTGTTGCGCCGTTTATCGATGAATTTGATTTGGCAACCGGAGAGCGGCGAGAGCAACTGCGAATTGGCGATCGATTTTTGCCCAAAACCGTGAACGACCAGCCGCAGGGCGTTCAAGATAACCTTGGCTTTGAAGCGCTGACGATTAATCCAGGTGGCTACAGTACCGCTTGGCTAGAGCCGTTTCGGTTGTTTGCGGCGACGGAAGATATTTTGGTGCAGGATCTCGATTCGGAGGAGGTCGATCGCGAAGCGCTCCCGGAACGGTATCGCCCCCGCTACAGCCGCTTTCTGCACTATTTAATCGGTGAACCGCAAACGACGCTGATTTCGGAACATCTCTATCCGATCGATCCGCCGCCGCTGGGTGCAGCCACCAATGGCTTAACTGAACTGGTCGTTCTCGATCAGGCCGGACATTTTCTGACGCTAGAGCGCTCTTATGGATTGGCGGGATCGGGCGCGAGAATCTATCAGATTGCCACAGGCGGCGCAACGGATACTTCAGGAATTGTGCGGCTGCCAAGCGATCTAACGGGCATTAATCCGATTCGCAAGCAGCTTGTGCTCGATTTGGGGACATTAGGAATTGAGCTAGATAATTTGGAGGGGATGGCGATCGGGCCGCAGTTGAACGATCGATCGATTAGTTTGATTTTGGTGAGTGACGACAACTTTAATGATGAGCAAGTGACACAATTACTGCTGTTTCGCCTGCGCGGAGTGGATAGTGAGGGGTAAGTTTTTGCAAGGATTTCACCCTCTGTACTTCCAAAGGGATTGCTCGGTGCGCTGTCTAAGACCTTCTGTTGTTGCTTGGCTTCCTAAATCCCTAGGTCGTGTTTTCAAACCGCATGATCCTCCCCAATCCTCCTTCCAAAGGAGGGAGTCATCCTCAAAGTCCCTCTTATCAAGAGGGATTTAGGGGGATCTCAGTCGAGAAATCTAACCACCAAGAGGTTTGAAAACACACCCTAGACCCTAACCCCCGAACGCTTTTCTACCGACGCCTCGATACTCCTCAACGCACTTGGATTCGAGAAAGCTGAGTGCGCTGGTAGTAGTGAGCGAGAATCTGCTGATAGTTGTTGCCTTGGCGGGCGAGGGCATAGGCTCCATACTGGCTCATGCCGAGGCCGTGTCCGAAACCGCGTCCAACGACTTGAAAGCCAACGGGAGTGGAGGGGACGGATTCAGTGCTGGCGATCGATCCCAGGTTGGGGGCGATGCGGAAATAGGTGCTGCGGAGGTTGAGGGCTTGGCGGATTTGGTCGCCCGTCATTTCGCGAGTTCCGGCACTGCCGACAACCAGCATGCGGCGGACGCGGCGATCGCCAATCATTTGCACAGGTCGAAACTCCAAAACCGTGCCGATTCCGGTAATGCGAGCGCTCATTTGGTCGGCGCTAAAGGTTTCTTGCCATTGAAAAACGGGAGCGTCGGTGTCGTAGTCTTCAACGGCTCTGAGGTAAGGAAGAGCTTGCACCCAGACATCTTCTGAGTTTTCCGTGTGGCCGCCCGAAGACGAGTGGAAGACGGCGTTGATGATTTGTCCTTGGTAGGTGAGGACTTGTCCGGCTGTGGCATTGACGGCGGCGATCGTGCTGGGTGCTTCTTCTTCCACGCCTTGATAAAACTGCCAGCGGGTCGTGTCGCCCATATCAAAAACGCTGTTTGCGCCGCTTTGTCGCTGATAGAGCGCGTAGGAGCGGGCGGCAACGGCTTGGGCTTTGAGCGCTTCTAGGCTCCAGTTGGTGGGCATTTCGCCGCCAACAACGCTGTAAAGATATTCTTCAAGATCAACGTAGTTTACTGCTGTCAAGCCGTCAGCGGTGGGAACCACGAGGGTGCGTCCGCGATACCATTTGCTGTTGCTGACCTGAGTTCCGATCGAAACCAATCCGCTTTCACCGCTCGGCTCAACCCAAAGCTGCCCAGTGCGATAGCTTTGCTGGCCGTTGTCGATCAAGATTGCGCCATTGCCGTCCGATCGCGCTTCGACGGCTTGACTGGCTCCCAATCTTGCCAGCACTTGACCTTGGGCATCTTTGACAACGGCAGGCGTGGAACTGCCGACCACAACCGAACTGGCATCCTGCTCGATCGCCACGCGCAACTCTAGCTCTGCGGCTTTGGCAGGTGTGAGGGAAACCAGCCAGAGCAGCAGCGTCAGCCACCAAGATTGTTTGCCCAAACGCAAAACGGTTTGCAGCCAGCGGGACGAGGGGATAGCGGTTTGTGCAGCCGTCATGAATCTTCACTCCTCCTAAAGAAGCTGTGGTTGTGCAGCGATTGTCTGTCGATCGCCAGGTGTCAAGTTCACAATTTCGTTGCAATCTTAATCAATCTACTGCAAGTTCTGTGAACTTGCGGCGAATTTTGCATTGAAAGTTTGGCAATTGTGAATCACCGAATGCCGAGACTGAGGCGATCGCTTGGATGTTTCCGCGATGTTTGCGCTGCAATTGCCACGAACTACTATGGAAAAAGGTGATTTAATCAGCGTCAACCGTGCAAATTACGTTTTTGGGAACCAGTTCTGGCGTGCCGACGCGATCGCGCAATGTCTCCAGCTTGGCGCTGAGGCTGCCGCAGCGATCGGAGGTGTGGCTGTTTGACTGCGGCGAAGGCACACAGCACCAAATTCTACGCAGCGACGTTCGCATCAGTCAAATCACCCGCATCTTCATCACCCACATGCACGGAGACCATATCTACGGCCTGATGGGACTGCTGGCAAGCTGCGGACTCGCCGGAAATCCCAGCCGCATCGACATCTACGGTCCGCCCCGCCTTGAAGACTACTTGCGGGCAGCCGGAAAATTTTCCCAAACTCACTTTGGCTACCCTGTCAAGGTGCACACCGTTCAGCCCGGCATCGTGTTTGAAGATGACGAATTCACCGTAAGCTGTGCCGCCCTGGAACATCGCGTCCCCGCTTTTGGCTATCGCGTCACCGAAAAAGACAAACCTGGACGCTTCAACGTCGAAAAAGCGATCGAACTTGGCATTCCTTCTGGCCCCCTCTACGGCAAACTGAAGCGCGGCGAAACTGTCACTTTACCGGACGGTCGATCGATCGACGGCTCCACCCTCTGCGGCCAAACCGAAATCGGACGCAAATTCGTTTACTGCACCGACACCATCTTCACCGAAAACGCCATCCCGCTCTCCCAGGATGCCGATGTTCTCGTCCACGAAGCGACCTTCGCCCACCAAGACGCTGAACTCGCCTACCAGCGCTTACACTCCACCTCCACAATGGCCGCCCAAGTCGCCCTCCTCGCTCAGGTGAAGCAATTGATCATGACCCACTTCAGTCCGCGCTATGCTCCCGGCAATGCTATCCAGCTTGAAGATCTGCTGACCGAAGCGCGATCGATCTTTCCCAACACGATCATGGCGCACGACTTCCTCACCTACAGCATTCCCCGCCGCACTGAACAAACCTTGGCAGAAGCAGGGATTGGAAGTTAGAAGAAGGCAAGGACAATTCATGCAAAAAAGCCCAGCGATCGCTCACTGGGCTTAGCCAATCAAGTCAGCACAAATTACTTGTTCGGCTGCGGCGTCATCCGCAGATAGGGCTTAATTTCCGTGACGCCTTTGGGGAATTTCTCGCGAGCTTGGTCGGTCGGAATCGACGGCACAACGACGCAGTCGCCGCCATCTTCCCAGTTGGCCGGAGTTGCCACGCTGTAGCCATCGGTAAGCTGAAGCGAATCGAGGACGCGCAGAATTTCGTCAAAATTGCGTCCTGTACTGGCCGGATAGGTGAAGGTGAGGCGCAGTTTCTTTTGCGGGTCGATGATGAACACCGATCGCACCGTCAGCGTATTGTTGGCGTTCGGGTGAATCATGTCGTAGAGATCCGACACTTTGCGATCGGGGTCGGCCAAGATCGGATAGTTGAGCGTGGTGCTTTGCGTTTCGTTGATGTCGCCAATCCAGCCTTTGTGCGATTCGGCGGTATCCACGCTTAGCGCAATCACTTTGGCATTGCGCTTGTCAAATTCGGGCTTGATCTTAGCCACCATGCCAAGCTCAGTCGTGCAAACGGGCGTATAGTCGGCGGGGTGCGAAAACAGCACTACCCAGCTATCGCCTGCCCAATCGTAAAAGTCGATCGTGCCTTCGGAAGAATCTTGCGTGAAATTGGGAACTGTATCGCCTAGTCGAAGTGCCATGTTCTGACTTCCTGTAACCTCTAGTACAATCTCAAAAAGCAAAAAATGCTGAAGCTTACCGAGATATCATCCCACAAAAAGAAGCGAGCAAGTGCCTTAACTCCAGTTTTCCGATTGGAGTATGGCACTTTGCTATTTTAGCGCAGCGATCGATTGACACTCCGCTCAACAACTTTCGGCGCGGACTGTCGCTGTCCCAGTGCGATCGTGAACGACCCCGCCACCACCAAAACTGCGCCTGCAAATCCCAATCGGGTAATTTGCTCGGCAGCGATCGAATTGGGCAGCAGCTTGGCCGCGATCGCAACTGCGCCCAGCGTCACGATCGGCGTTAGCGATATCACGGCACTGACGCGAGACGCTTCCCAATGATTGAGCGCTTCGGCAAACGCGCCGTAAGCCAGCAGGGTATTCAAAGCAGCAAACATCAACATTCCCCACTGAAACGGCGTTAAATCTAGTAGCTGTTCTGGCGAGCTTAATGGCGTAAATATCAGCGCACTTCCACCGTAAATTACTAACATAATGGTGGCAGAAGGTAGCTGTTGCAAAAGCTGTTTTTGCGCCAGCGCATAGATCGCCCAAGTTGCTGCGGCTAAAACTAGAATTCCGCTGCCTAGCAAATAGTTGGGCGAAGCAACGGCTAGTTCGCGAAGCTGATCGTTGAAAAATAAGCTCATTCCAGCAATCAGCAAACTGAGTCCAAGCCATTGCGATCGCGTATAGCGCTCCTTGAAAATCACCAGTCCGCCCATTGCCAAGAAGACAGGCGAAAGCTGAATAATCACCTGTGAATTTGCAGGCGAAGTGTTAATTAAACCCAGCACAAATAGCAGGTAGTTTGCTGCTAGGAAAACAGTGGCGATCGCCAGCAGTTCTAGGCGTGCAGCTTTGAGAATTTTCCAGCTTGGCAACTGGCCGCGCAGTCCCAAAAATCCAAACAGCAACAGAAACGAAACCAGAAAGCGAAACCAAGTGACGGTGTAGGGATCGATCGCCTGTAAAGCAATCGTGAGGGCGATCGGCAAAACACCCCAAAATGAAACAGTCACTAGCGCGAGCGCTAAGCCCAAACGCCAGCGGCCAGAGTTTTGATGAAGCGGCATTGGTATCCTGTTTGAAGTGGTAGTTTGAAGCGGGGCAATCGCTGTATTGAATTTTGCAGCAATTTGTAAAGTTTTTGTTCTCTTTTGGACGAATGATTTCAGGTGAAATTCTGTCAATCGATTCACCTGATAGTAGGATGACAACCTATCGATCGGTTGAGGTGCGATCGCGATTCGATTCGCGAGAATAAACTTAATTTGATTCTCATGCCGTAATGATTTTGTTTGAGTTCGTGATTAGTCTAGCGCTGTGGCTTGTAAACCTGCTTCAGCCGATTATTGTGCCACTGTGTTTTTTATTCGCTTGGGGACTAGTTGGCATGTCGGTTTGGAGTGTCTGGTCTGCCTGTCGAGATGGTGTTAAAAACACGCGACGAATGCACCAGATTCCCTGTGCAAACTGTCAGTTTTTTACAGGGGATTATCACTTGAAATGTGCAGTTCGTCCGGATATTGCCTTGTCAGAATCGGCGATCGGCTGTCGCGACTACGAGCCGTTCTAACTTCAATCAATTCAATAAACGAATGCTGATTAAAAAGCTGAATGATTGCCCGGAATTTGTGGCGGGAGATGGAACGCAATTGCGCGAATTGCTGCATCCCGACAAGCAGCCGATCGACCTGCGCTACAGTTTGGCTCATGCGATCGTTGCGGCTGGGCAAACTTCAATTTTGCATTCGCTCACAACCAGTGAGGTCTACTACATTTTGAGCGGACGGGGCGAGATGGAGATTGATAGCGATCGCCAAATCGTGGAACCTGGAGACGCAATTTACATTCCGCCCCACGCGAAACAGCGGATTACGAATACTGAAAACGAGCCGCTGGTGTTTATTTGCATTGTTGATCCGGCTTGGCGGCAGGAAGATGAAACGGTTTATTGAAGAACAATCCACAAACTGTTATTTGTCAAGTCAAAAAAATCAATAGTTTCTACAGGAATTATTAGAATCTTTAATATATCCCTTTCACTGATTTAGGTGAAATGTATAAGAGATTACAGAATGAGCTTAATAAGAATTGATGAAATCTTAAGCATTCCATCTAAGATCAACGCTGTCTAAATTCTTGCTTTTCGCGACGTTAATCGATCGCTGGCTAGCTGAATTTCTGGCATCTGAGCCTTCAAGCCTTTTCTTGCAGGTTGCTCTACCGTTGTGCTGCTAGCTGTCGTCGGTTAAGCGGCTTGCTTTGATGCTTTTTCCTCAAGGAACCCATTGCTATGTCTAGGTTTTTGTATCGAAGGAGAGGTAAGCGGCCTCTCGATTTGCGGGCGGTTGTGCCGTCGATCGCCACTGTCCGCAAGCTGGGCGACGTGAATGCGATCGCTCGACTCACCCCCACTTGGCAAGCTTGCATTCCGCTCGCCGTTCTAATCGTTTTGGTGGCCTGCTTCTCGGCTTCTGCCCAAGATGCCGCCCCGACAACGGAAGAGAGCTTGGCAGAACTCAAAGTCGGCCTGGATACGATGTGGGTGATGGTTGCAGGAATGCTGGTGTTCTTCATGAACGCGGGCTTCTGCATGTTGGAAACGGGCATGTGCCGCCAGAAAAATGCGGTCAACGTGCTGGCGAAAAACCTAATCGTGTTTGCGCTTTCGACGATCGCATTTTGGGCGATCGGCTTTAGCCTCATGTTCAGCACAGGCAATGGCTTCATCGGCGGCTTGGGCGGCATGTTCCTCGCAGGCGCAGACAACAGCCCCGCAACGGGCGACGCCTACCAGGGCATTTTCAGCTCGCTAAGCTGGACTGGCGTTCCCCTAGCGGCGAAGTTCTTCTTCCAGCTTGTGTTTGCCGGAACCGCAGCGACGATCGTGTCGGGTGCGGTTGCTGAACGCATCAAGTTTGTGGACTTTTTGATCTTCAGCTTGCTGCTCGTCGGAATTGCCTACCCAATCACCGGACACTGGATTTGGGGCGGCGGTTGGCTGGCTGGCGCTGGTTTTTGGGATTTTGCCGGATCGACGGTTGTTCACGCAGTCGGCGGCTGGGCAGCACTGATGGGCGCGGCCATTCTTGGCCCCCGCATCGGCAAGTACAACTCAGACGGCACAGCCAACGCGCTTCCCGCTCACAACATGAGCATTGCCACCTTGGGCGCTCTGATTCTGTGGCTGGGCTGGTTTGGCTTTAACCCCGGTTCGACGATGGCTGTTGGCGACGGCAGCTACATCGCCCACATCGCCCTCACCACCAACACCGCAGGCGCATTCGGCGGTCTTGCAGCCACGATTACCGCTTGGCTGCTGTTGGGCAAGCCGGATCTGTCGATGATCATCAACGGCGTTCTGGCTGGCTTGGTAGGCGTTACGGCAGGCTGTGCTTTTGTGGATGGCTTTGGTGCAGCAGTGATCGGCATCATTGCTGGAATTCTTGTGGTGTTCGCAGTTGGATTTTTCGATCGCCTCAAGATCGACGATCCGGTCGGCGCGATCTCAGTTCACTTGGTCAATGGTTTCTGGGGAACGCTGGCAGTTGGCTTGTTTGCCCTCGGTCCCAGTGACGCAGAAGGCGCACTTTACTCCGCAGGTCCAAATGCTGGATTGCTTTATGGCGGCGGCATTGCTCAACTGTGGCACCAGTTTGCAGGCAGCTTGGCTGTGGGCGGCATGACTGTGTTGCTCTCGACGATCTTCTGGTATGCGCTCAAGGCGATCATGGGCATCCGCGTCACCGAAGAAGAGGAAATGATCGGCCTCGACATCGGCGAACACGGCATGGAAGCTTACGCAGGCTTCACCAAAGACGCAACGGGCATGGCATCAGGCATGTCTTACCCGTCTTCTAGCGCTCGCATTGTGGATAGCAATCCATAGTCGATCGACTCTGAGAACTCAACAGCAGCTTCCAAACGGGGGCTGCTGTTTGCCTTTAACCATCAAGAAATATAGAGCAAACTTCATTAAACTCTACGCAGATTTACCTATGCCAATAGAGATATAAAAGCTTTATTACGGTTCCTTGAAAGAAAATAATTTGTTATCGCCCATACAGTTTTACCCCGATCGAAATTGATGCAATGCAAAGTTGAAGCAACTTTCGGCGTCAAGGGGTAACTGAACTTGCTGAAAAAATTCTTATTTGCTGGTGCGATCGCGTGCGGCTTGAGCTTGTTCATCATGAACAGCGCTTTCGCTCAAGATGCACCGACGCTTGAATCAGTCGCAGCGGCAGCCGCCAATGCTCAGGTATCCGCTGATACAGGATATATGCTGACCTGTGCGGCAATGGTGCTGCTGATGACTCCGGGTTTGGCATTCTTTTATGGCGGCTTTGTGCGATCGCGCAACGTTCTCAACACCATGATGATGAGCTTTTTGCTCATGGGCATTGTCAGCGTGACCTGGGTGCTGTGGGGCTACAGCCTCGCCTTTGCACCGGGAAACCCGCTGATTGGCGGCTTAGAATGGCTGTTTCTGCACAACGTCGGCTATGAAACCACCGACTACATGCAGACTGCGGGAGCCGGAACGGTGGCAAGCTATGCCCCAACGATTCCGCATCAGACATTCATGATCTATCAGGCCATGTTTGCGATCATCACCCCGGCTTTAATTTCGGGGGCGATCGTCGAGCGGATTAACTTTCGGGCTTACGCTTTGTTTGTGCTGCTGTGGTCTACCTTCATCTACTCCCCAATGGCGCATATGGTTTGGGGAAATGGTGGCCTGCTGGGACTGTATGGCGGCATCGGCTCGCTGGACTTTGCAGGCGGCACGGTCGTTCACATCCTTTCTGCCGTTTCTGCGCTCGTGGCCGCGTTCGTGATTGGTCCTCGCAAAACCTATCCCAATCAGCCCGCGCCGCCGCATAACGTCACCTACATTTTGCTGGGTGCAGGTCTGCTCTGGTTTGGCTGGTTTGGCTTTAATGCCGGAAGCGCGTTGGCCGCTGGCTCGTTGGCAACGGCGGCTTTTGTCTCCACCAACACTGCCGCAGGTGCGGCTACGCTCACCTGGCTGATTCTGGAGACGGTTTTGCGTGGCAAGGCGACCGCAGTGGGAGCTGCGACTGCCGCTGTTGTGGGTCTGGTGGCGATCACGCCTGCTGCGGGTTTTGTCGATCCGATCGGTGCAATTTTGATCGGCAGCATTGGCGCGGTTTGCTGCTTTTATGCCGTCAGCCTCAAGGCCAAGCTTCAGTTTGATGATTCACTCGATGTGTTTCCGGTTCACGGCGTTGGCGGCACGGTCGGCGCACTGCTGACTGGCATTTTTGCAACGAAAACGGTGAATGCAGCGATCGAAGGACACGAAGGCTTGCTGTTTGGCAATTTCCGCCAGCTTTTCCTGCAAATCGCTGGGGTCTTGATTGCCTACATCCTGGCAGCGGTTGGCACGTTCGTCATCCTCAAAATTCTCGATGCTACCGTTGGCCTGCGCGTTCAGGAGGAATGTGAGTTCCAAGGACTCGACATCAACGAACATGGCGAAGAAGGCTATGGCGAAGAAATCGGCTTGGGTTCACGGTTGGAAGGTGATCTGGGCTTAAGCGGACCTTCCGCAGAACTACGATAAACTCGATCGCATCTTGTGCAACTTGCGCCTACACTGTAATACACCAGTCTGAAGCAATTCGGGCTGGTGTCTGTTTTGGCGACGATACCCGCTATGAAATCGATGCGTGATCGCCCGCTACGTCCGCTCAAACCCAGGTTGCGATCGGCCAAGCCGTCGCGCTGGCAGTCTCAACCGCTATGGGTGCTGGTTTCGCTGCTGGTCAATGGCTTTTTGCTCGCCATTTTGATGCTGATCGCCCTGCGCGATCACAGCCTGTCTACGACTGCACCGCCTGCTGTTCCGCCACCGTCTGCAATCGCCGCCATGCCTGTTACGAACACCGCTCAATCGGCCAGCTTTGGAGAGCGACAGCAGCTTAACTATCAGCAATGGCTGGATTTATTGCAGCAAGAAGCTCGCGCTGTGGCGGCCAATCCTCCTCAGCGATTGACGGTTTTGGCAGGTGATTCGCTCAGCTTGTGGTTTCCGCCCGATTTGCTGCCATCCGATCGCGCCTGGCTCAATCAAGGCATATCGGGCGAAACTTCAGCAGGACTTTTGCGCCGTCTTGATCTGTTCAAAGACACGCAGCCGCAAACAATTCTTGTGCTAATCGGCATCAACGATCTGATCCGCCAAATCAACCCAGAAACGATCGTGGCAAACCAGCGACAGATCCTCAAAGATCTGCGCCGTCAGCATCCCGGAGCGCAAATTGTGCTTCAGTCGATTTTGCCGCACGGCGTTGATCAGGTGACGTGGGAAGGGCGCGATCGCCTTTTGGCCGTGACGAACGATCGCATCCGTCAGGTGAACCGGGAACTGGAGGCGATCGCCCGCGAAGAAAACGTTTATTTTCTCGACCTCAATCCGCTGTTTGCCGATGCTGAAGGCAACCTGCGACCTGCCCTCAGCACCGACGGGCTGCACCTGAGCGCTGAAGGCTACATCGTTTGGCGAACTGCGCTTCAGCTTTACAGTCAGATGGAGCTTGAAAAATAAATTGGCTCAGTCGTGGTAGTCATTCGGCGTTTTCTCGATCGAGACCTTGATCAAGTGGTCACTCTATGGTTTCGCAGTTGGACACAGACCTTTCCAAACCTGCATCATCCGCAGTCGATCGAGCAGTGGAAACTGCGCTTTGAGCAAGAATATGTTGGACAAGCGGCGATTTGGGTTGCGGCGGATGGCGATCGAATCCTGGGGTTTATCGTGGTGGGTGCAGGCGCGATCGAGCAGCTTTTTGTAGCAGGTGATGCTCAACGAAACGGAATCGGAGCCGCGCTACTCAGTCAAGCGAAGCAAATGAATCCAGACGGTTTACGACTAACCACGCTGCAACAAAATCAGCAGGCGCGTCGATTTTATGAAAAGCACGGTTTTGTTTCAGGAGAAACAGGGGTCAATCCAATCAACGGCCAGCCCAACATCGCGTACTACTGGAATCAATGATCCCGCGACCTGATACGATCGTTTGGTGGCGGGATCACTGATTCTAGAAGTTATGGTTTTCGCGTCAGGCGATCGATCGCGTCCACTTCATCTGCTGTCAGCAGCCAGCCGAGCGCTCCGGCATTTTGGCGCGACTGGTCGGCATTTTTTGCACCGGGAATCGGGATAACGTTGCCCTGAGCAATCAGCCAGTTGAGCGCAACTTGGGCGGGAGTGCGATCGTATTTCTGACCGATTTCGCGCAGGAGGGCAACGATCGGCTGAATTTTCTCTAGCCCCTCGCGGCTAAACTGCGGATTCAAGCGTCTTGCTCCAGACGGGCGCACTTCGTTTTCGGGCGCGTACTTTCCGGTCAGCAGACCTTGGGCGAGCGGACTGTACGCCAGGATTGTAATGTTCAGATCTCGTGCAGTTTCAATCACGCCATTGGTTTCGATTTGGCGACCCAAGAGCGAGTAGGGCATCTGGTTGACGGCCAAGGGAACGCCGCGATCGCTCAAAACCGAGTGAGCATAGCGCATCTGTTCGGCTGTGTAGTTGCTGACACCGATCGCCTGGATGCGGCCTTGCTGCACTTCATCCGCCAAAGCATTCATCAGCGTTTTTTTGCCCATGAAAAAATCAAACGGCATGTGAACTTGGTACAGCGCGACGCTAGGAAGCTGCAAGCGCTTTAAGCTGCCGCTCAAAGCATCCGCAACCGCATCGCCATTGAATCGCCAGGGAAACGGAAAATATTTGGTGGCAATTTGTACAGGCTGATTGCGCTCTTTCATAAAGCGACCAATCAGCTTTTCAGAATCGCCTGTGCCGTAGATTTCTGCCGTATCAAACAGCGTAATGCCAGCCTCGATCGCAGTGTTGAACGCATCGCGAAGCTGATTTTCGTCATAGTCTTTGCCGTAGTTCCAAAATAGCTTGTCGCCCCATGCCCAAGTGCCGATTCCCAAGGGTGCGGTGCTGACGTTGGTGTTGCCTAAGGTGATGCTTTGAGTGGTGGTTTGCACGGGTCGCTTCCTTCACATTTCTTCATTTTCGAGTGTAGCGATCTTGACTGTGAATCAACCTCTACCAAATGACAAATCGCCCGCAACCAAGGTTACGAACAACCTAAAGTTACGGGCGATCGCATTTTGCTACAGCTTTAATTTAGCCTTCGCTGGATTTTTCGATCGACTTCGCCACCTTGTGCAGCGCTTTACCCAAATCGCGCAGTTGGCCTTTTGTGCCGCGTTCAGCCTCGTTAGCCGCTTCGTCGGTTTGGTCGCCCAGTTGCGTTAGGATCTCGGCAATCTTTTCGGGGTTGCCGCGCTTGAGGCCAAGCTGATGCTTGAGGTCTTTGAGGCTGGCCGAGATTGCTTTCGAGCCTTCATCTTTGGAGCCTTTGAGGATTCCTTGCCATGCGTCGATCGATTCGATCGCAGCTTCGGGTTCGATCGAAGTCACGTCACCGTGCAAAATTTCAATCAGACCCGCGATGTCGGGACCGCCTTCGACTTCATCCGTTTCGGAATCCGCGTGCTTGCTGCTCGCCTTGGATTCTTGCTCGCCTTCTTCCATCGACTCTAGGGACTTGCCAATTTTGCTGAGCGCTTTGCCCAAGTTGTGCAGATGACCTTTGTGGCCGCGTTCGGCTTCGTCGCCTGCCTTGTTGGTTTCTTCGCCAAGCTGAATCATCACTGCGCCAATTTCCGAGGCTTTCGCCTTCTTGCGACCCAGCAATTTCTTGAGTTCTTTCAGGTGCGTGGAAATTTCTTCGTAGCCTTCAGCACCGGAGCTTTTGATCGCTGCAATCCACTCGTCGATCGACGCGCTTGCGCCTTCGGGATCGATCGAGGTGACATCGCCGTGCAGCACCTCAATCAGTTCTGAAATATCTGGCGTTTGCTGTTGATTTTCTTGAGTCGATTGGTTGTCGCCGCTCTTAACCATTTTTATGAGTCCTGTGTTGCAAAAAATACAAACTGCATAGTTAGCAAGATTAAAAGCGACACAGTTTTATTTCCTCTCTCGATCGATGCACTTGTGAATTGCTCACAAATCCCTCGATCGAGAGACGACTCTTTTAAGTTTTGTTTCAGTTTCTCATCAAAATTTCAGAAATCAAAATCACGATCGCCCCAAGGCAGCGGCGGCGGATCGATCTTGGTGAAATCATTGGGTGGGCGATCAGTACTCCATGCCCACCAGACATTGCCACACTGACACTGATAGAACTCTTGCCATTTGCGGCGGTGGTCTTCGGTGAAGACAGGCGATCGCCGATTGATCCAAACTTGCTGAGCTTCGGTCGCGGTGGCGCGGCAGGAAGGACAGCAGAAATTGTGGGCATGAACTGCCGCTTGTGTCCAGTTGGGCGGAATCGGAGCAAAGGCATCCATGCGAAATCCTCGTAGCGCTTTCTTTTATTATCAATGGCGGTTTGAAGGGTGGCGATCGACCCTGCTTAACAAATCATCACTAGACGCAAGTTCCCGCGTGCATTAGGCTAAAATCGGCCTGTCGTTTTGAATACTTGGTCGCTTCATCAGATGCCAGTGTTCATTGTTGATTGAAACGATTGTCGAAGCAGGCAACTTGATAGACCGAGACACCAACTGCTCATTTCACCCTTCACGTCTTATCTTAGGAAGGCGCAATGAACCTTGACATTCCCTTAAACGCGATTTCGTTTCTTGGAATTTTTGGACTGTGCGCGATCGCTTGGTTGTTTTCGGAAAATCGCAGCTTTAAATATTTCCCTTGGCGCGTCGTAATCATGGGAATTTTGCTGCAATTGGCGTTAGGCGCACTCGTCTTTTTGCTGCCGCCGACTCGCGACGCGCTTCAGGTTTTTAGCAACTTATTGAATGTTGTATTTGACGCCGCTGATGCTGGAGCAAGATTTGTCTTTGGTCGCAATATTGTTCCCGTTCCCGGTCAAGAGCCGCTGATCTTGTCGCCCGTTGCCCCTGGAGGAACCTGCGCCCCAAACACTGTAGGCGAACTGGTTCCCGGATTTTGCGGCATTCAGCTAGGCTATATTTTTGCATTTCGCGCTTTGCCTGCGGTGATTTTCTTTTCCGGCTTCATCGGACTGCTGTACGCGCTGGGGATCATTCAGTTCATCACCAATATTTTTGCCAAAATTTTCTACAGCGTGATGCGGCTGAGCGGCGCAGAAGCACTCAGCGGCGCGGCGAATATTTTTGTGGGAATTGAGGCGGCGATCGTCGTCAAACCCTACCTCGCCAAAATGACCCGCAGCGAACTTTGCGCGATTTTGGCTTGCTGTTTTGGAACAGCGGCATCGTCCACGCTGGCGATCTACGTCAACTTTTTGCGTCCGGTTTTTCCAAACATTTTGGGACACCTTGTTTCCGCTTCGATTCTGGCGATTCCTGCCTGCTTCGTCCTGTCCAAAATCTTGATTCCCGAAACGGAAGTTCCGCTGACGGCAGGCGGCATTCCCAGCGATCGCAATTTGCGCGAAGACGATACCGTTCCGGGAGCGCAAGGCAATC
The DNA here is from genome assembly GCF_014696105.1 of Microcoleus sp. FACHB-1515. Classification (GTDB taxonomy): domain Bacteria; phylum Cyanobacteriota; class Cyanobacteriia; order Elainellales; family Elainellaceae; genus JAAUTJ01. Next base: position 32,835 of record NZ_JACJPO010000020.1, on the reverse strand, counting down.
GCGTTGATCGTGCCGTTGACGACGCTGATCAGGATGCAGCAGGCGAAACCGTTGGCGGCGAAGTGATGCAGCGCATGAGTCCCTTGGATGCAGCGATCGTCGGTGCGCTGGACGGCGTGAAAATGGCGGTGGCGATCGCTGCCGTTCTCATCTTGATTCTCGGTTTGGTCTACCTGATCAACCAGCTTTTTGCTGGCCTCGCGAGTTTGCAAAACTTAAGACCTGAACAATTTCCTGGGTGGGTGCGATTGATAGTCGTGCCGCTACTACCGCTGCTCAACGGCATCGGAGCGGTCTTCAGTGTTGTTACGCTGCAAAACATTCTCGGTGCGCTATTTCTGCCCTTGACAGCTTTAACGGGCGTTTCGCTTGACTGGCAAGAGCTTTGGCAGTCTTCCGTCATCATCGGGCGTCGCTTGTTTGAAACGGCGATCCCGCCCTATCAAACGCTGGGTGCGGCAGCAGCGTTGCCAGTTGGTGAACGGGTGATGAGCGATCGTGCCGTCTTGATCATCAGCTATGCCCTTTCCGGCTTCGCGCACCTCGCTTCAGTTGGCATCTTCGTCGGTGGAACCTCTGCTCTCATTCCCTCCCGCCGCCGCGAAATTTCAGATCTCGGCTGGAAAGCGCTGTTCGTTGGCACATTGGCGACCTACATGATCGCCTGCATCGCCGGAGTGTTCGATACGGGAAACGCCAGCATCCTCGGCACACCCGCCGCAACGCCGCCCGCAACGGCTCCCGCTTCTCCCACGCCTGCCACGAGTCCAGCCGTCAGCCCGACCGCCAATCCTGTGCAGACGGCTCCCGCTGTTGCTCCGACTCGATCGCCTGCCGCTGCGCCAACCGCTTCACCTACGCCCGCTGCGTCTCCGACAGCGCTTCCGGCTCCACCGCCCCCGCCAAGACCTTCGCCTTCATAAACAGCAACGGTGTTCTCCGCAGCACCAAATTGTTACAATCGCCAGTCAACTTGTCCGATAGGATACTGTCCGATAGCTTACAGTGGCGCGATCGGGTGAGTGAGTCATGTGGAACGAGATTGCCAACCGAATTCAAGCGGCGACCGGACGAGCCTTTCGGGTTCAGCATCAGCGATCGATCGGGGGAGGCAGCGTCAATCAAGCCTATGCGATCGTTGATGGCGCTCAAGCCTATTTTGTCAAGCTCAATCAGGCCAGCCGCCTTGCCATGTTTGAAGCCGAAGCGATCGGACTGCGCGAAATTGCCGCCACGCAAACGATTCGCGTCCCTCAAGCGATCTGCTGGGGATTCACCGACAACTCAGCCTACATCGTTCTCGAATGGCTTGATTTTGCCTATGGCACACATTCCGCTTGGGAAGCAATGGGGCGCAATCTGGCGGCAATGCATCGTGTCACCAGCGAAAACGGCTTCGGCTGGCATCAAAACAACACGATCGGCTTCATTCCACAGCGCAACGAATGGACAGCGGACTGGACAGAATTTTTCACTACACAGCGCATTGGCTATCAGCTTGAACTGGCCCGCAAGCGGGGCGGACGCTTTCCCAAAGGCGATCGCCTCCTCGCCGCAATCCCTGCCATCCTCGCCAACCACCAGCCGCAACCGTCCCTCGTACATGGCGATCTCTGGACAGGCAACGCCGCCGCTACGCAAACCGAAGAACCCGTGATTTTCGATCCCGCCACTTACTACGGCGATCGCGAAGTCGATCTCGCGATGAGCGAATTATTTGGCAGCTTTCCACCCAACTTCTATCGCGCCTACGAACAAGCATGGCCGCTCGATCCGGGCTACGATCGCCGCAAAATCCTCTACAACCTCTATCACATTCTCAATCACTACAATCAGTTCGGCGGCAGCTATGAAGCGCAGAGCGATCGGATGATAGGAATGTTGTTGGAGTAGTGGCTGTCGGCAAAAGGCAAACGAGCAGAAGGCAGCGGTTCGGAGACGAGGGACGCGGACGGCACACCGATGTGGCGCACATTGACACCCACAGATATGACCTTTGGGAGTCCAGAGGGTGGAACCCTTTGGTCGGGGTTGGAGGTGTGGAGGAGGGGTGGCCCTAGCCTCCACTGGCTCGGCGGATCGAAAAAGCAAGAGAAAGCAAAATCTCGATCAATCCATCACTCCGATCGATCCCATCACCAAGGCAGCGCATCTTGAACCTGATACGCCAAATAGCTCGATCGCAAATACCACAGTCGCAAATTCGCTAGCGGAAATTGTTTTAGCGGCTGCGTCACAATCGGACAAAGCCGATCGATCGTCGTCTTGCCCGTGATCAGGTGAGCGATCGTCCGCCCTGTCCAAGTCCCCATCGCCACTCCATTGCCGTGATATGCCAATCCATAAAACACGCTGGAATCATCTGGAAACTGATTGATATGCGGCGTCAAGTTCGCTGAAAGTGCCGCCAGTCCGCTCCAAGAATGCGTGATTTCAATGTCTTTCCAGCCTGGGAAAATTTGAGCGAATCGATCGCGCATTTGGCGCAGACGGCGATCGCGCTCCGCCAAACTTCCCGTTGTGCCGCCCCGCGCCCCTAACAAAAACCGTCGATCGTTCAGCAGTCGATAGTAAAAGAGCAGATTGCGCGTATCCCAAACAGGCGTTTCACAATGCCAGCCTTGTGCGGCCAGTTCCGCCTCGGTCAGCGGGCGCGTCGTGATGATGCTAGACAGGACGGGCAGAAGCCGATCGCGCAAATTTGGATGCAGTGAATCTTCGGTATAGCCATTCGTGGCAACCACAATCGATCGGGCTTTCACTGTACTGCTCGGACTGTGCAGCACATGCTGATCCCCAACTTTTTCCCAGGTTTGTACGGGACTATGAGCATACAGCTTCGCACCCTGCCGCATCGCCGCCAGAGCCAAAGCGCGACCGTATTTGGCGGGGTTGAGGCCAAAGCCGACGCTAACATGTAGTGCACCGTAGGCGCTGTGTGAGATGCCTCGATCGCGCAGTTCCACAGCAGGCCAAAGGGCGCATTTGTAGCCGGGAATCGCACTCAAAAATTCCGCTTCATTTTCGAGCGCTTGCCAGCGAGAAGGATGATGCGCCACCTGAATGCAGCCATCGCCCTGAATGTCGATTTCCATTTGTTCTTCAGCCGCAAGGCGTCTAACCAGTTCGATCGCCTGCTGCTGTTCTTGAAAAAATCGCTGCGTTTGTGGCAATCCAAAGCGACGAACTAAAGTTTCATTTGATAGTTTGGTCGCGCCAATGCAGCAAAATCCGCCATTGCGACCAGACGCGCCCCAACCCGGAACACCTGCTTCTAAAACGGCCACTTCCACACCCGATCGCGCCAGATGCAAAGCAGCAGATAGCCCGGTGAAACCTGCCCCAATAATTGCGACATCACAGCTTTGATTTCGCGTCAGCGATTCAAATCGAAGTGGTGGAATTGTCGTTTCCCAATAGCTTTGAATCGGCAAAGTGCGATCGTAAACAATTGAATCGTACAAACTCATTTCAAGACAGTTTTTCAAATAGAGCCGTCAGCACAACATTAGAGAACAAAAAGCCTTCGGGATCGCTAAGCCGTAAACAATTCTCATCACGAATCAACCAGCCTTGCTGTTCATAGGGCTGCAAAATTTTAAGAATTTGAGTGAGCGTTGATTGATCGATTCGATCGCCCAACCGCTCTAGATTCAATCCTTCTGCTAAGCGAAAACCCAGCATCAATGTATCCAGAAGCTGTTCTTCAGCAGGGGTTGGCGGGCAATCGATCGCGCCTCCATTCGCCACGTAATCTTTTACCCACTCAAAATATTCATTGCGTTTGCGTGGACGAGTAAACCGCTGCCCATTCACATAGCTAGCTGCGCCCATCCCGAAGCCGTAATACGATCGATTTTCCCAATAAACGCGATTATGGCGACACTGGTATCCCGATTTCGCATAGTTTGAAATTTCATAGTGCTCATAGCCTGCATCCGTGAGCATTTGCTGAGCCAGTCGATACATCTGTGCCGTTGTTTCATCGTCGGGCAGTGGAGATTCACCAGGACGATATTGCCGACCAAAAGCCGTAACAGGTTCGAGGACAAGATCGTAGACCGACAGATGCGGCGGATCGATCGCAATTACACCCGTTAAAGAAGTTTTCCACTGGTCGATCGACTGTTTGGGCAGTCCAGAAATTAAGTCGAGGCTGAACGATGGCACTTCCACAGTGCGAATTATTTCGACGGCTTGATACACATCATCTGGTGTGTGAGTTCGACCGCAGATCCGCAATAAATCAGCATCCAGCGATTGCACGCCCAGGCTGACACGGTTCACGCCTGCTGACCTATAGCCTTGGAGCTGAGCGCGATCGAACGTGTCCGGATCGATCTCTAGGGAAATTTCGGCATCGGGTGCGATTGAAAACTGCCGATCGAGTGCCGTCAAAATTTGCTCAAGCTGGCTGACTGACAGCAGTGAGGGTGTGCCACCCCCGAAAAAGACGGTTTGCAGCGGTTGATTCGATCGCGGCGTTGCCGCAATTTCCGTACAGAGCGCTTCGACATATGCACGCATCGTGCCGGACTGGTCGCCCCGCGATCGATCGCCCAAAATCGAAACAGGAAAATCGCAGTAAAAGCAGCGTCGCCGACAGAATGGAATGTGGATGTAGGCAGCGATCGGCAAATTGGCTGGGGTGGTGGAACAAAATGCAGCGGAAGCGGTCGGCCAGGCCATTACTTAAGAAATTGAAAAGGGTACAAATAAGAATTTGTCAAGATCTGGTTCGGAAAATACCGTCATTTGCATGGTTTTCAGCTTCTGCAAATCCGCGATCGCGCTCAAATCAATCGATCGCGAAGGATATAATGAGGCCAGCGCGGTTCGGACGGCTGCCTTTGCACATCGCCTCTCGATCGACTTCCGGCAGCTAGCTGAATTCTAGCCATCCATCCATATCCGAGTCGAAAATTATGCTCGACGCAATTATCATTCTTTCTTTCATCATAGCGGGAGCGGGGATCGGCTTTTATGGCGTAGACCTGCTGCCGAGTCAAGCGCTGTCACAGGTCAGCAACTTGGAAGCTCTCAGCACCGTCGTCGCTGCATTTGGTGCGCTGATCGGCTTCGCAATCGGTCTGACGGCTCAAACCACCTATCGGCGGTTGCAGCGGCAGGTCAGCGAAATGCCTGTTGATGTGCTGCTGAGTCGATCGATCGGGCTGGTCATCGGACTGCTGGTCGCCAATTTGATGCTGGCTCCGCTGTTTCTGCTGCCAATTCCCAGCGAAGTTGCGTTCATCAAGCCGCTGGTTGCCGTTGTGGGCAGCATTATCTTTGCGTTTTCTGGCGTCAGCCTTGCTGATACACATGGGCGATCGCTGCTGCGGCTGATTAATCCCAACAGCGTAGAATCAATGCTGTTGGCGGAAGGAACACTAAAGCCATCCAGCACCAAAATTTTGGACACAAGCTGCATCATTGACGGGCGAATTGAAGATCTGCTAGCAACCGGATTTTTGGAAGGTCAAATTCTCGTGCCGCAGTTTGTCTTGCAAGAGCTTCAGCAGGTTGCTGATGCTTCCAACGACCAGAAGCGAGTGCGCGGACGGCGCGGTCTGGACGTGCTCAATCGCGTTCAAGAAGCGTTTCCCGATCGCATCGTCATCCACCCTGCCGATTACGAAGACGTGGCAACCGTTGACGCCAAACTCGTCCGACTGGGACAAGACATCAACGGCACATTGCTGACGAATGACTACAACCTCAACAAAGTCGCCAGTCTGCAAAAAGTCGCCGTCCTCAACATTAACGATCTCGCGCAGGCCATTCGTCCGACCTATTTGCCCGGAGACAGCCTTGCCCTCAAAATTCTCAAACAGGGCAAAGAACCCGCTCAGGGCGTTGGCTACCTGAATGACGGCACGATGGTTGTGGTGGAAGAAGGCGGCGAATATATTGGCGATGAGTTGGCGGTTGTTGTAACCGGAGCGCTGCAAACTTCGGCGGGACGGATGATTTTTGCTCGTCCACAAACTTCTGTCGTTGCCTAAAGGCGGCCTCCAAGCAATGTATCGCTTTGCCGCTGCCAGCCCGATCGATTCCACTGTCTTGAGTGCATCTGTCTTTGGCGCGGCTCGACCCGGATACAAAGCCAGCGAACTGCAAGCGTGGCTCTCCTTCATGCAGGCGCAGCAGATTCGCCGCGTTTGTTGTTTGCTCGAAGCTCGATCGATCGCCCGCTACGAACTGGATTTACGAACGGCTTACGAGCAAACCTTCGATCGCGTCTGCTGGAGTTCGATCGAGGATTTTCGCATTGCCAACAGCAATCAATTGACTGAAACAATTCTGCCGTTTCTGATCGAGGCCGATCGAGCAGGCAATCGCGTCCTTGTTCACTGTGGCGGCGGCATTGGGCGGACAGGACAGGTATTGGCCGCTTGGCTCGTCGTTCGACACGGGTTCTCGAATGCACAGGCGATCGCCACCGTCCGTCAACAGAAGCGAAATCCCTATGAGGCGGCGATCGCAGCTCCTTTGCTGGGACGGAACCCGATCGCAACGGTTCGTCAGCTTCACAATTTGCTGGACGCCTGCCGCGATGCCAGCCTAAGCGGTTGGAAAAGGCTTTGACAAGTCTGGAGTAGATCGGTAAGATGTGAGAACCCAAAAGAGCAAATTTAGGTTATGTCCACATCCAACAATGTAGTCGCCATAATCGATTTGAACATTACGATCGATCGCATCATCAAGGTTGAGGCGGATCAACCGGAAGCCGCCGAAGAAAATGTGAAAAGACTCATTGACCTACTTACGGATTTACAGCAGCTACTCAGCCGCCATACCTAGTCGTTCTTCGACTGCTTGAAGCCTACGATTGAGGTTGTACAAAGATAGCTTGTCCTCATCGTTCAAAAGGTAAGCTCGCATTCCTTCATTCACCAGTTGAGTGAAAGTCATTCCGGTCGCTTCAGTTGCTTTTTGCAGCGCTTCTTCTACGTCGTCGTCAAATCGAATCGATCGCTTTCCCATAAATTCCGTTCAAGTTTTGCCTGACAGTGTATCAGGTGAGAGCTTGGTGAGAAACCGATCGCCACTGCTAACCCAAACTGAGGCGGCGGACTTCTTCATTCGCTTCGAGTTCCTGGCGAAAATGGCGATTGCGCTCTTCGATCGATCGTAGTTCCGAAATTTTGGTGAGAATTGTGCCCGTAAAGTCGTGTGCGTCCGGTAGCTGATCGGCCAGATAGGACGTTTCCAGTTCAATTTCGATCATGCGGCTGGTCTGCTCATACTGTTCGACCAAATCGCGATCGTGCTGCGTCCGCTGCTGCAACAGCACAACGGCGCGATCGATCCGCTGAATTCGCGTCGCATAAATTTGCGAATCAAAGCGACGCATCTTTTCCTGGAGCGATCGCAACTGCTTGATCAGCGATTGATTTTCCTGGCCTTCCTGCCGCAAAGCTTCCACCCGCTCTTGAATCAGCAGCTTTTGACCGAGCAAATTGCGCTCCTCGATCAGTCGGGCTTCTTGGCGATCGTGCGGCTGCAATTCCGGCGTGCTCAGTTCGGCGTTGTCCATAACGCGAGTCGCAACCAAAAAGGCAATTCCGCCCAATGCCGTTGTCAGCCAAAAGCCGTAGCCGGAAAAGCGCACACAGAAAAACAAAGCAATCGATAGCACGCTCAACGCCCGAAATGTCGTGCCCGTTGTGGGAATCGGTCGTGGCAGACGATAGGTTTTGCCAACGGTGTGATTGCTGACCGAAATCAGCTTTTTCATCATGCTGCCGCGCATCGCATACAGCAGCGAAATTCGATCGCCCAGCCGGACGGGGACGCGATCGCCCCGTCCCAAAGTCGAAAATTTCAGCACTTTCAGGTCGCGTCCGGGCGTGGTGATTCGCAGTTCATAGCGCCGCTTGTAGAGGCTGGGCAGCTTTGCCGTTAGATACAGAACGGCCTCCCAGCGAGAAGCCCGCCCGGAAACTTTACCGTAAACGATGCCATAGCTGCGACGGCAAGCCGGACAGTCGATCTGCAACTGACCGTCAGTGTTGATCTGCCCTAGCGATCGAGAGCAGGAGGGGCAGCGAACAGAAGGAAACATGAAGCAAGATCGAGTCGGGGGTGATTTTGATCTTAAAGATTTGATTTGGCTTTGTGGAGGGCGATCGCCATTATCTCCACGCTTCGTAATGTTTGAGGGCGATATGCTTGAGGGCGATCGCGCCACCAAACTGCCTCAGATGCAACTTTCAAGCTAGAAGGGGCGAACCAACTCGCGTGCGGGCACAAGCGTTTCGGCTTTGCGAAGCAGCGCTTGGGAAAGGACAAAGCTAGTAATGATGCTCATCACGATCAGTTCGCCGCCGTCTTCCAGCACAATCAGCAGTGAATTGAGAGAAGTGAACATCAGCACAACGTGCAGCATGTCGATTCCAATGCCAAAAAAGACCAGCGCCAACAGCAGCATTGCTAATGTTTTAGAAACTTTGCGAGCAGCGCGATCGCTACGACGATGCGTGGTTGCGATCGCCGCAAAAAAGCAAACTCCGGCTGTTGCAGCAACGCAAAGTTCGCCAAAATCAGTGGGTCGCAGTCCAAACAAACTGCCAAACGCGAACTTTTGACCGATCGAAAATCCAAGTTTTTCATGCAGTTCCGCCGCATCATCCAGCAGTAAAAATGCAAACAGCAGCGACCAGCTTAGATACAGCAGCGATCGATTTCGGAGAGCAAACAAACCCAAAAGCAGCACAATCCAATATTGCTTGATGTACTGAAACAGTTCAGCATATCCCCGGTCTGTTTCCAGCGAAAAAACGCTAGCCGGAATCATTTTATCTAGCGTCAGCAGGGAAGTGTGAGCGTGAATCAGATGCAAAGCAATAAATCCAACATCTGTAGCAAGCAGCAAAAAGAGAAGAACAACTCCCCAGTGACTCAAGTTGAGCATTGCTAAAACTGTTGCTTTTTTGCTTTGCATAACATCAACCCCCGTGAAAGCTGTGAGCTAAAAATTTGGACAAGCAGTCTCAATCGATGGAATGAGCCTTTTGGCGTTTCAAGTTGCAACAGCTTAACGTAGCAAATCTAAACATAATCTTTTCATAACTCCTTCTTTGCCGTAACTTCACAAAGCTGCTCGGTAAATTCCCCGTTGGCGGGCGAAATTAGCCGGAGAAAGCTTTGATCTGTAAGGGAGGTTGAGAATCCGTACGATCGCCTAGGATCAAGATAAGATTTCACGAAAAATTCATGCAGTTTATCGATCAGGCCGAAATTGAAGTGCAAGCCGGAAAAGGCGGCGATGGCATGGTGGCCTTTCGGCGCGAAAAATATGTGCCTGCGGGCGGACCTGCGGGCGGCAATGGCGGCAACGGTGGCTCCGTCATTTTAGAAGCGGCAGAAAATCTGCAAACGCTGCTCGACTTTCGCTATGCCCACATCTTCAAGGCCGAAGATGGCGATCGCGGTGGCCCCAAAAACATGACCGGAGCAGCAGGACGCGATCGCCTCGTGCAAGTGCCCTGCGGCACCGTCGTTTATGATGCCGAAACCGACGAGATTTTGGGCGATTTGACGCGATCGGGTCAGCGGCTCGTCGTGGCGCAAGGCGGCAAAGGCGGCTTGGGCAACAAGCATTTCTTGAGCAACCGCAATCGCGCTCCGGAACATGCGCTGCCCGGATTGCCCGGAGAACATCGGCTCTTGCGGCTCGAACTCAAGCTGCTAGCAGAAGTCGGCATCATTGGCTTGCCCAACGCCGGAAAGTCAACGTTGATTTCCGCTTTGTCTGCTGCCCGTCCTAAAGTGGCCGACTATCCGTTCACCACGCTGATCCCCAATTTGGGCGTCGTCCGCAAGCCGACAGGAGACGGCACGGTTTTCGCTGATATTCCCGGATTGATCGAAGGCGCCCATCAAGGAACCGGATTGGGACACGACTTTTTGCGGCACATTGAGCGGACGCGCCTGCTGCTGCATCTGATCGATGCAACGCAAGACGACCCGATCGCCGCCTATCACACCATTCAATCTGAACTCGAAGCTTATGGACGTGGCTTGATCGATCGCCCCCAAATCGTCGCGCTCAACAAAATCGACGCGATCGATCCTGACACGATCGCCGCTCTCAGCGCAGAATTGCGATCGATCACGTCTGCCTCGGTCTTCGCGATTTCTGCCGTTGCTCAAACCGGACTGGATACGCTGCTGCAAGAACTCTGGCAAATGCTGGAGGAAGCTGAACCGCCTGTATTCGTCGGCACGGCTGAATTATATGCGGGCGACTTTTAGGGCGATCGCGCCGGAACTCGTTTCTGACCTATCGCTTGTCTTGCTGCGCCTGTGCCGCTACAAGAACTACACTGCTTTGAGTTTGAAGTGTAGTTCTTGTAGACGGAACTAAGGCGATCGAAAATTTCCACGTTAATATTATTTAGCATTTAGTCGGACGAGGATCATAGCTCTTGAAAACATGCTCTAATTTTCATGTGCCAAACTTGCTCCTGCATGGTTGTCTTTTGAGCCTGTGAATAGCAAGCTGTGAGTGGGCAAACTCAAAAGGAACAAGCGAACGCTTGCAATCGGAACTGGCAAGCTGTGAATACATGGCTACAAGAGTGCGATCGAATTCGATGATTTGAGGTTGGTCGGCTTAACGTATTAAAAATTACATACTCTCTCAAAGAATTTACTAAACCTGAAAGTAAAATAGCGTTAGATAATTCGGATCAATCCCGTCAATTTTAAGTTGAGCATTGTTCATGAAGCTTTCTGCCCCTGCCGACTGCGAAGCAATGCTGAACGAACTTTTCAACCAGTCGATCGCCCTCATTTCCACCTATCAAATCAAGGCTGGGCGATCGCCAAACTCCCATTCCGATTGCTGGCAGGTCAGCGCTCTTTCACCTGCCTGTGCCCCGATTTACGGATACAGCGCAGACGAACTCATTGCCGATCAAGCGCTGTGGCGATCGCGGCTGCATCCGGCAGATTGGCTCGCTCATCAAACGGCAAATCAAACGGCAATTGATCGATCGCTGCAAGCCAACGGTTCATCGATGACGCGAGACTATCGTGTGCATCATGCCGATGGCAGCGTGCGCTGGCTGCGGGAAAACCTCACCTTTCGCCACAGCGCAGACGGCTGGATCGCAACGGGAATCGCGGTTGAAATCACGGACTGCAAGCAGATTGAACAGCAACAGGCTGACGCGATCGCTCAGCTTGAAGCGCAACTGCAAAGCTTGATTGCGGGAACGGCCATCGTCACGAGCGAAGATTTTTTTTCCGCCCTAACGCAGCATATCGCCGCTGCGCTGGATGTGGCTTTTGTCGCCGTCTCAAAACTGATCGATCGCGGCGTTCCACAACACTATCGCGCTCCAACCCTGGAGACCTTGGCATTTTGGGCACAGGGCGAACTGCATCCAAATCTCAGCTATCCGGTGCAAAATACGCCTTGCGAAATCACGATCGCTCAAGGTTTTTTTTGCTGTTCGGCAAACGTGCAGGCGGCGTTTCCCGCAGATCTTGATTTGGTCGAAATGCAGGCGGAAAGCTATTTGGGCATCGCGCTCAAAAACGCGCAGGGACACACGATCGGTGAACTGTGCTTGATTGACACAAAACCGATTGAGCCGTCGCAGCGGACAGAAGAAATTTTGCGCGTGTTTGCAACTCGTGCCGCTATTGAACTGGAACGACAACGTGCAACGACTGCGCTGGAACAACTCAATGATGCACTCGAAGCGAAAGTGATCGATCGCACCCAACAGCTTCAGCAGAGCGAAGCGAAACTGCAAGATGTTTTGAACGGCGCGATCACCACGTCGATTTTTAGCTGCTTTTTGTTTGCCGATCGCACCTGGAAATACGACACGATTTCGATCGGGTGCGAAGTCGTGTTTGGCTACACCCCTGCCGAAGTTTCGGCTGATCCGTCCTTGTGGTCGGCGCGAGTCGTTCCCGAAGATATGCAGTTGCTCATTCTGCCTGCGATCGATCGGATGTTTACCGAAGAAACCACGACGATCGAATATCGCTTTCATCATTTGGATGGCTCGATCCGCTGGATTTCTGCTGTTTACACGGCTCGACGCGACGACGCAGCGGACTGCTGGCGCGTCGTCGGTGTGAGTACGGACATCACCGATCGCAAACGGCTCGAAGTCGATCGCCAGCAGGCACAGCTTGAACTGCAAGCTCAAAAAGATTTTCTTCAGCGGGTGATTAATTTTGTCCCAGGCTGCATTTTTGTCAAAGATACGCAGGGTATTTTGCAGGTTGCGAATTTGGCAACGGCTGAGCTATACGGCACGACGGTCGAAGATGTTCTCGGCAAACGAATCACCGAATTCGCTTCGCATCTGAGTTCTGCCCAGCGCAGACAGTTTGAGGTGGAAGATTGTCAGGTCATGCAGACCAAACAGCCTTTGGTCAAACAAGACTGCATCTCCACTGTGCAGGGGCAAGACCGCTGGTATCAAGTGACACTAAAGCCGTTTGTTGATCCGCAGGGACAAGTGCAGGGTGTTGTTGGCAATTCGATCGACATCACCGAGCGCAAACGGGCTGAACTCGCGCTGCAACAAAGCGAAGAACGCTTCCGACAGCTTGCCGAAAGCATTCAAGATGTCGTTTGGATGAGCACTCCGACTAGCAACGAAGTGATCTACATCAGCCCGATGTTCGAGCAAATCTGGGGCTATCCCTGCGATGCGCTCTATGCATCGCCTTTTCTGTGGATGGAAACGATTCATCCGGACGATCGCTCCACGCTGCGGCTAGCCTACGAACAGCAAGTCTTGACAGGCTATGACGAGCAGTACCGAATTGTTCGCCCTGATGGTGAAATTCGCTGGATTCGCGATCGCGCGTTTCCGATTCGCAATGCCGCAGGCGAAATTTATCGCATCGCCGGAATTGCTGCCGACATCACCTCTTTCAAGCAGATTGAAAGCGCGTTGCAGCACTCGCAGCAGCAGTATCAAATGCTGGTCAATTCGATCGATGCGATCGTTTGGCAAGGTGAACTGCACGGTTCAGAATTTGAGTTTACGTTTGTGTCGCAGCAGGCCGAGCGAATTCTCGGCTATCCGCGCGATCGCTGGTATGAAGCGGATTTTTGGTCAGCCCATGTGCATCCTGATGATTTTGATCGCGCGATCGCTTACTGCACAAGCTGCATCGAAGCTCATCTCGATCATGTGCATGAATATCGAATGCAAGCCGCAGACGGACGATTTGTTTGGATTGAAGACAAAACCAAAATCATCGTTGAAAACAATCAAATTCAGCAAATCATTGGCCTGTTTACCGACATCAGCGATCGCAAACAAACCGAGCTATTGCTGGAGCAGCAGCAGCAAACAATGCGAGCCATTATTGATCATGCGCCGCTGTGGATCTGGATGTGCGATCGCGATCGCAAAGTGCAACTGGTCAACAAAATGCTGGCTCAAGATATCGGCGTCACCAAAGCAGCGTTTTTAGCAGCGGATGATTATGTAGACCTGTTGGGAGCGTCAGCGCAGCCCTGCATCGAATCGGATGCGGTCTGTTGGGCAGCGGATACGCCTGTGCGATCGATCGAAACGCTGGTGCTGACAGATGGACGAGAACACACGCTTGAAGTCATCAAAACGCAACTCAAAGATGCAGACGGAACGGCCACCCATTTGATTGGAATTGCGCTGGATGTGACCGATCGAATCGCGGCAGAAGCCGCCCTGCGGCACAGTGAAGAAACGCTGCGGCTCGTTGTGCAAAACATGCCCGTGATGCTTGATGCCTATGACGCTAACGGCAACTTGATTGTGTGGAACCGCGAATGTGAACGTGTGACGGGTTTTAGTGCCGAAGAAATTACGCACAACCCCAACTCGCTAGAACTGCTGTATCCTGACCCGGACTATCGCGCCCAAATGCTGCGGCAGTGGACACAGCACGCGGGCAACTTTCGCGATTGGGAATGGGACATTACCTGCAAAGACGGCAGTCGCAGAACAATCCTTTGGTCAAACGTGTCGCAAGAATTTCCAATTCCGGGCTGGGCAGGCTGGGCGATCGGCATTGACATTACCGATCGCAAAATCGCAGAGCGATCGCTGCGCCAAAGTGAAGAGCGCTATCGCACCCTGGTTGATAATCTGCCGGGAGTGGTGTATCGCTGCAAGAACGACCAAGCCTGGACAGCGCACTATCTGAGCGATCGCATCTTTGAACTGACGGGCTATTCTGCCAGCGAACTGACGGCTTCAGGCAAACGCAGCTTTGGCAGCATCATTCATCCCGACGATGTTGAACCGATTTGGAGCGAAACCCAAGCCGCGATCGATCGCGATGGCTGCTACCAAAACCAGTACCGCATTGTTCATGCCAACGGCGAAGTTCGCTGGGTCGCTGAATATGGAAGCGGCTGCTATGCGCCGGATGGCACGGTGCTTTGGGTAGACGGCATCTTGTTCGACATTACCGATCGCAAACGGATCGAAACCGCCCTGCAAGAAAGCGAAGCCCGCTATCGTCGCATCGTCGAAACCGCAGGGGAAGGCATTTGGATGATTGATGCAGAGGGAACTACAACCTTTGTGAATGAGCGGATGGCACAAATGCTTGGGCTAACGGTTGCTCAAATGGTTGGCAAATCAATGTTTGATTTCACCGATGCCGAAGGCCAGTACATTGCCAGAAGAAATCTCGATCGCCGCCGTCAGGGAATTGGAGAGCAGCACGACTTCAAATTCAAGCGGGCTGACGGATCGGATCTGTGGGTAATTTTAGAAACCACGCCGATCTTTGATGCAGCAGGAATTTATCAGGGTGCGTTAGGAATGCTCACCGACATTACGGCTCGCAAGCGGGCAGAAGAACAACTGCTTGACTTGTCCGATCGCTTATCGCTGGCGCTCAAATCCGGCGCGATCGGCGTTTGGGAATGGGACATTGCGGCGGACGCGCTGATTTGGGACGATCGCGTTTGCGAACTGTATGGTGTCGATCGATCCAACTTCACCGGAACTTTCTCAGATTGGAGCAAGCGCGTTCATCCGGACGACTGGCCGGAGGCCGAAGCCGCCACGCAAAAAGCGCTTCAGAACGAACAGGATTATGAGACAGAATTTCGCGTTGTTTTGCCAGATGGCAGTATCCGCTTTATCAGGTCATCCGCGATCGTGCAGTGCAACGAGACAGGCGAATCGCACCGCATGATCGGCATCAACATCGATGTGAGCGTGCAGCGGCAGGCCGAAGCAAAATTGCGACAGGCCAATGAAACGTTGGCGATTGCCAACCTGGAACTGGCGCGAGCCAACCGCCTCAAAGACGAATTTTTAGCCAACATGAGCCACGAGTTACGCACGCCGCTGAGCGCCATGCTCGGCTTGTCCAGAGCGCTGCAAGAAGAAACGTTTGGCTCGCTCAATGACAGGCAGCGGCAATTTGTCGAAACGATCGCCAGCAGTGGCGATCACCTCCTCGCCTTAATCAACGACATCCTCGACCTTGCCAAAATTGGCTCAGGCAGATTTGAGCTTGAATTGGCCGCCGTCCCGATCTACGGCTTGTGCCAAACCAGCTTGGCTTTTGTTCAACCGCTGGCCGAACAAAAAAATATTGCGATCGATGCTCATCTGCCGCCTTCCTCTTGCCTCGCCGTCTTGGATGAACGCCGCATCTGCCAGGTTTTGATTAATCTTTTGAGCAACGCCGTCAAATTCACGCCTCCCGGTGGTCGCGTAACGCTCAGCGTGAAAGTCGATCCGCAAAGCAGCATTCGCTTCTCGGTCAGCGATACGGGCATTGGCATTGCACCTGACGACCAAACCTTGCTGTTTCAGCCGTTTGTGCAAATCGACAGCAGCCTATCGCGCCATCACGACGGCACAGGATTGGGACTCGCCCTCGTCAAGCAGATTGTGGAACTGCATCAGGGCAGCGTCAGCGTTGAAAGTCAACTGGGTAAAGGCAGTTGCTTCAGCGTCATCCTGCCGGATCGCAGTTTGCTCTGATGTCGCGAACTTGACAGCAATTCCATCTCAGGCTAGGGGATGCGCTCAGGCTCGATCGATACACTCACGAAGCAATCGATCGAAGGAGCCGGAAATGGAATATCGGCAGTTGGGTAAGCACGGCGTTCGCGTTTCGGAAATTTGTCTAGGGTCGTGGCTCACGTATGGCGGCGCAACTGCTTCAGATGCTGCCCGAAGCTGCATTGAGCAAGCGTATGATTTGGGCGTGAATTTTTTTGATACCGCGAACGTGTATGCGCGGGGGGCAGCAGAAAAAATTGTGGGCGAAGTGCTGCGCCAATATCCCCGCGATTCTTATGTGCTGGCGACCAAGGTGTACTTTCCGATGGGAGACAGACCCAACGATCGCGGCTTGTCGCGCAAACATATTCTCGAACAGTGTGATGCCAGCCTCAAGCGGTTGGGTGTGGACTACATCGATTTGTATCAGGCGCACCGCTATGATCCGACCGTGCCCCTGTCCGAAACCTTGATGGCGTTCGATCATCTCGTGCGGCAAGGCAAGATTCTTTACTATGGCGTGTCCGAGTGGAGCGCGAGTCAAATTGCTCATGCTGCCGACCTGACGCGAGTAGCCGGACTGTATCCGATCGCTTCTAACCAGCCGCAATACAGCATTTTGGAGCGCAAAATTGAAGCGGAAGTGATGCCGCTCTGTCAGCGCGAAGGCATCGGCATCATCAACTGGTCACCTCTGGCGCAAGGCATCCTGACCGGAAAATACAAGCCAGGTGAAGCGTTGCCCGAAGGCTCTCGCGCCAGCGATCCGCGTCAAAATGCGTTTATGCGACTGGATGACGAGCAGCTTACACGAGTGCAAAAGCTGGGATCGATCGCGCAGTCCGAAGGCTTGAGCATGAGCCAGCTTGCCCTTGCTTGGTGTCTTCGCAATTCCGCCCTGAGCAGCGTGATCATCGGCGCAACCAAACCTGCTCAGGTTGAAGAAAACGTGGAAGCAGCGGGCAAAAAGCTGTCGGCGCAGTCGATCGCTTCGATCGACAATCTATTTGGCACGCCATAAATTGTCGTCGGGGCGTGGCAATGCCGTGACTCTTGATATGCAACACAGGATCTACTAGGGCGACCGCAATTCGATCGACCTTGGCGGTCGGGTGCATCCGAAGCTGTCAGTCAGATCGGTGGGTCATCCAGGGGGCTTGCTTTTCTTCAATTCCTCACTCCTACTTGCCCATTTGTCGCTTGAGCTGATCGAGTTCTTCATCCATTTCCCAGCGACGAAAAGTTTGCTCTAGCGGGTCGGTGGGATTGGTGAAGGTGGGGTTCCAGTTTGTGTTTTGCCAAGCTTGGCTAGCCTGTTGTGCT
The DNA here is from genome assembly GCF_014696105.1 of Microcoleus sp. FACHB-1515. GTDB lineage: Bacteria > Cyanobacteriota > Cyanobacteriia > Elainellales > Elainellaceae > JAAUTJ01. The sequence continues at coordinate 15,511 of NZ_JACJPO010000020.1, read as the reverse complement.
TTCGCTTTGGCTTTGGCAGCTTGAGCTTCGGCGACTTTGGCAGTGACTTCTTTGCGCTTCAGTTGAATTTGGGCGTTGAGGTCGATCGATTGCTTGATGCGGTCTTTAACGGCTTCCATTTGTCCCCAAAGCTGGTTGCCTTGACGCAGCAGGGCGGCTTCACGTTCTTCGGCAGGCGTGACCAGATCGGTGCGTCCGGCTGCTTTGGCTTTGTCAATGCGGACGTGCCAGCGCTGCACTTCTTGGGCTGTAGCCAGGATTTCGTCTTGAAGCTGGCGTTCGCGGCGGCGCAGTTCGGCCAGCAGGCGGACGGTTTCTTCTTCTTGTTCGCGCAACTTTTCGGCCAAGGCTTGAAGTTCAAGATCCGGATTGTCGCGCAAAAATTCTTCGAGTCGCGCTTCGAGGAAGTTGCTGAAATCTTCAAACACGCCCATGCGGTGAACTCCTTGGCTTCGTATGGCTCGATCGTAGCAAGTTACAACAATTGCGCGATCGCGAACCGTCCACCTCTATCGGGGGTGAAATTCCACGACATCTTGGCGAATGAGCACGTCAAAATTGCCAAAGAAATCATGTCCTAGCAAACCAATGTCGAGTTCGGGACCAGCAACCGCCACCAGCATGTCAGAGGCGATCGCGCCGTCCACTTCGACCGACTGCACATAGCCCAGCGGAAATATGACGTTGCGGGCACTAGCCGTGCTTGCGGTGGCCTGCCCGACCGGAACCACATTCAGCGCGGCGGCCATGTTTGCCGTAATCAGCGTGCCGCTCGCTCCGGTATCGACGATCATTTCATACTGCTGAGTGCCGTTGAACGTGACGGCAATTACCGGAATGCCGCCGACTCGTCGGAGAATGGGTGCTCGAAATATTGTGTTTGCGGGTGCGGGAGCGATCGCAGGTTCTGGCGCGGGTGCGGCGACGGGAATGATGTCTGCTGTAACGCGCACGACGCCATCCGGATTTTGCAGGGCGGTCGATCGATTGGCCTGCCGCTGAGCGTAAGCCAAATTGCGCTGATATTCTGCCACTTTGGTTTGTGCCTGGGCGCGACGCGGATTTCCGGCTGGAATCGCTTTCATTTGGTCGATCGCCTGCTGCCAGCGGCTCACCACCAAGCGCCAATCATCTTGCGACTGAGCCGCCTGCGCCATCGTTGCGGCACTCATCGCTCGCCGCAAGCCTTGCTGAAACGGATCGGGTGCGGTGGGTGTGGGTGCAGCCGGAGCAGGTGTCGGGGCGATCGCCGCAACCGGAGACGCGACTGGTGCAGGCGGTGCAGGCGGAGTGACTGAAGTGCTACAGCCGCATAAGGCGAATCCGGTTAGCACAACGGCTCGAAGAGAAAACTGACGCATGGAAAGAGGGAAATAAGGATCTGGGGATGGAGGATCAAGGTTGGGGCAGCAAAAGCCGACATCCAACCACCGATCTTTGACACCCAATTGTTTCTGATTGAACGGAAGCAAACCCGGAGCAGATGCCACAATGCTTGAAGGTTCGATCGCGCACCCACTGCGGATGATCCAATTATTCCCTTATTCTGTCTGTTGATGGACGCCCTTTTCGTAAAGTTGTTCTAAAGATCATGCTGCCTTCTTCTGCTCCTGCTTTGTTGGTTTTGGCAGACGGTACAGCCTATCGAGGCTGGTCGTTTGGCGCTTCGGGAACGACGATCGGTGAAGTCGTCTTCAATACCGGGATGACCGGATATCAAGAAGTTCTCACCGATCCGAGCTATCGCGGCCAGATCATCACCTTCACCTATCCTGAACTGGGCAATACGGGTGTGAATCCCGACGACGAAGAATCGATCGCTCCTCAGGTGCGCGGTGCGATCGCCCGCAACATTTGTCATCGTCCGAGCAACTGGCGATCGACCCAGTCGCTGCCCGACTATCTCAAAGCGCATAAAATTCCGGGTATCTACGGCATTGACACGCGCGCCCTGACGCGCAAATTGCGATCGAGCGGGGCGATGAACGGGGCAATTTCGACAGAAGTTCTCGATCCGGCAGAACTGCTGTTGCGGGTTCAAGAAGCGCCCAGCATGGCCGGATTGAACCTGGTGCGGGAAGTGACGACGCGATCGATCTATGAATGGTCAGACCCGACCGATTCCACCTGGGAATATCGCCCGACGCTCGCGGATTCTGATGTAGAACCATTGACCGTTGTGGCGATCGATTTTGGCATTAAGCGCAATATTCTGCGTCGTTTGGCAAGCTATGGCTGTCGCGTGATTGTTGTTCCAGCCGATACGCCGCCCGAAACGATCCTCAGCTACAACCCCGACGGCATTTTCTTGTCGAACGGCCCTGGCGATCCGGCTGCCAATATCGACGGCATTGAAACGACGAAAGCTCTACTTTCGAGCGACAAACCGCTGTTTGGCATTTGCATGGGTCATCAAATCCTCGGTCTTTCGCTGGGCGCGGAAACGTTTAAGCTCAAGTTCGGCCATCGCGGACTGAATCAGCCCTGCGGCCTAAGTCAACAGGTGGAAATTACCAGTCAAAATCACGGTTTCGCGCTGACAGTCGATTCAATTCCGAATGCAGATGTTGAAATCACGCATCTCAACTTGAACGATCGCACCGTTGCTGGACTCCGCCACAAAACGCTGCCGCTGTTCTCTGTGCAGTACCATCCTGAAGCGAGTCCGGGGCCGCACGATGCCGACTATCTGTTCGATCAGTTTGTGCAAACGATGCGCGAGCAGAAGAAATGACGGCAAAAAGCAGGGCGATCAACTCGATCGCCCTGCTCACCATCAGACACTCCGTTCGGCCTGTCGATCGCCCAACCTAAACTGAGTCAGTTTTGGGTTTCTTGATCGGCTTCGAGATCGGTTCCCGCCGGACAGGAGGCGTCACAGCAGCGGGACGATCGGGACGTTGCGGGCGGCCAGCGGCGGGGCGGCGTTGTCCGCCTCCGGTGGGGCGGCGACGGTCTTGGCTGCGATCGCCTGCTTTGCGCTTCTTGGGCGGCACTAAGCCGATGACGTTGGCTTCGCGCACGACTAGCGTGTTGTCCTTGCGCTCGACATGCAGATCCCAGAAATAGCCGACCGACTTGTTGCCCGGAAGTTCGCCAATTAAGTTGAGCTTAAAGACTTTGCCTTCTTGCGAACCGGGACGCGGCGACTGCTGAATTTTCACGATTAGCCGCTGGTTTTCGGCAGCATAGAACAAGACTTCGCCACGAATTGAAAAGTAGCCGTCTTGATTGACATCGGCGGCTTCGGGTTCGGGCGTTTCCGATTCAACGGGCGCTAGCTTTTCGGGTTCCCACACGCCGACCACCTGCATGTGGAGATTCTCGCTTTTCTCGCGCGTGCGGGGATACACCACCCACAAATGATTTTGTTCAAGATCAATATGTTTACGCACCAAGCTCATGACGCGACCGAGCAGCACGGCGTCGATCGCAGTGCCGTCGTCGGTGTGCAGCATTCCGCGCGTAAACTGTTCTGGTGACGCTTCATAGCGGCCTTGAATCAGCCCGATCGCGCGATACTGCATGGGTTCGCTAGCGGGCGGAATCGGCTGCTGTCTGGGCGTTGAACTGGGCGATCGCGCGGGCGTAATGGGTGTCGGTGGGGGTGCGGGCTGGGGTGCGGTCGCATCGAGGTTGGACAAAATGCGCTCGGCGGAAGGTGATGGCGGCGAAATCATAGGTGGCGAATTCGGAACGACGGAAGAGTCTGCGGATGAAGCAGCAGAATTAGAATCGTTCTGCTGCGAGGACGAACTAGCGGCAGATGACGGCGACCGTCCGGGTTGGGGAACTTGGTTCTGAGCGGAACTCATTCAACCTCCTAGCGAGACTGTCCACTCACCGCTGGGCGATAAGCAGATGACCATGACAAAGCTGAGGCGATGGCCTCGATCGCAACAGGCAAACGCTGTTTGCTTCTCTTTACAGCAGAATACCAACGCAGGTTACACACTAGGTTAGCATCCGCCAGAATTTTACCGAGTCTCCATAAAAAGACGGCCATCGTTTCCCTGAATCACGGTTCAGTTTGTTTATACAGACAAGATCTTCAACGTCAGGCAAATTCACGCAATGCTTATGATTGGCAGTCGAATTGCGTTGCTGAATTTTACAAAACGAGTCTTGCGATCGAGTCAATGTCGTTAATAATAGGCATTGGTTAAGATGACAGTTATTTGGGAGCGATCGCCCGTGCTATTCGATAAACGCAACCGCTGGCTCATCAATAGTGTTTTGATCGTTGCCGTTCTCGCCTTTATCGGCGTGGCGATCTATCCCGCCGTTGAAGCATGGCGCGAAAGCAGCCGCACTCCAACCGCCACCAGCAGTCCTGCCGCTCGCCAAGCCGAACTTGAAACGCAAGCACGCGGCTATGAACTGGCGCTAGAGCGCGAACCAAATAATCAAACGCTATTGCGCGGCTTGGTGGATACGCGCATCGAAATGGGCGATCTCAAAGGTGCGATCGACCCGATCAAAAAGCTGGCTGAACTGAATCCGACCGATTCGAGCTACACGATTTTGCTGGCGCAAGTGCTGCTGCGGTCGGGCGATCGCGAAGGTGCTGCCCAAGCCTATCGGGAAATTCTCAGCAAGCGTCCGGGCGATATCGGGGCGCTGCAAGGCTTTGTGGAATTGCAGCTTCAGCAAGACCGACCCGAAGCCGCCGTTGGCCTGTTGCAAGACACGCTGCGATCGGCAGATGCCGCCAACAAAGCTCAGCCCGGCAGCATCGACGTAACCTCAGTTCGCCTGCTGCTCGGTCGCGTCTATGCCACTCAAGAGCGCGATGCCGAGGCGATCGCTGTTTACGACGAAGCGATCAAAGGCGATGCCGAAGATTTTCGTCCGGTTTTAGCAAAAGCTTTGGTGTTGCAGGCGCAGAACAAAAACGAAGAGGCGCGATCGCTCTTTAACCAAGCCGAAGCACTCGCCCCCGCTCAATATAAAGATCAAATTCAGCAACTCGCCCAAGGTCAACCGTCTCCCACTGCCTCGCCTTCACCCGGAACCGCGCCAGAAGCTGCTCCGACTACACCAAGTTCGCCCGCTGCCTCGCCCAGTGCAGCAGAATCTCCGCAACCAGCGGCAACTGCTCCGGCTGAACCCTAGATTTCGATCGACCGTTCATACTGGGAAAAGAACCTGTAGCGGGAGCTTGAAGCAGTTCCATGAATTTTTGCAGTGATAACGTCACGGGCATCGCACCGGAAATTTTGGCGGCGATCGCACAGGCCAATGCGGGCGCGGCCATGCCCTACGGCAACGACGAAATTACCCAGCGGCTTGAAACGCAATTTAGCGACTTATTTGAAACTCCGGTCGCCGTTTTCCCCGTTGCGACGGGATCGGCAGCCAATGCGATCGCCCTTTCAGCCATTTCCCCGGTCTACGGCGCGATCTACTGCCACAGCGACGCGCATATTCACGTGGACGAATGCGGCGCACCCGAATTTTTCACCGGAGGCGCAAAGCTGGCGACGCGATCGACCCCCAACGGCAAACTCACTGGGGACGATCTCGCGGTTGTCCTGGCAAAAGCCGGAGCAGGCGTGGTGCATCACGTGCAGCCAGCGGCAATCAGCATTACGCAGGCAACCGAGGCGGGAACCGTCTATTCGCGATCGGAAGTGGCGGCGATCGCACAGGTGGCGCAGTCACACGGCCTGAAGCTGCACATGGACGGGGCGAGATTTGCCAATGCGATCGTCAGCTTGGGCTGTTCTCCGGCTGACATTACCTGGCGATCGGGCGTGGATGTGTTGTCGTTTGGCGCGACGAAAAACGGCGCGATGGCCGCAGAAGCGGTTGTGTTTTTCGATCGCGACCTGGCAAAAGATTTTGAGTATCGCCGCAAGCGGGGCGGGCATCTGTTCTCGAAAATGCGCTTTTTGTCGGCTCAGCTTGAAGCTTATTTGCAAAACGATTTGTGGCTGCGTCACGCCGCTCACGCGAATCAGATGGCGGCACGATTGGCGCAGGGATTTGCCGAATTGCCGAATGTGCGCTTGTGTTTTCCGGTTGAGGCGAATGAAGTGTTTGTGCAGTTTCCGACTGCGATCGCTCAATCTTTGCAATCTGAAGGCTTCCAGTTCTACGCCGATTTCTACCCTGATCAAACAGGCAACACCACAACGGCGCGACTTGTGACGGCGTTTGATACCGATCCGGCCAGCGTCGAAAAGCTGATTGCCGCCTTGCAGCGATTGACCGCGCCGATCGAAGCTTCGGTGTAGTCGATCGTGCCACTTTTTCTGGAATCAGTGGCAACATCCAGGGCAGTATCCCCGACAATAGAAAACAGCACTGCTACTTTCGATCGCGCAGCTTACGGAACGCGATCGTGCCGCTTGCCCTAGGGTCTCGTCCATGACTTCCACCCCCGCCGCTAAGGGGCTGGTTTCGCCTGAGCCTGTTGCGCCCAGCAATCCAGCTTCACGTTTGAAGCATCTTCTCACGCGCCTGCAACCGTCGCCCGAATCCGTCGTGCTGCTGTTGGCTGTGTTAATTGGCACAGGTGCAGGCGTCGGCGTTGTCGTGTTTCGAGCGCTGATTCACCTCATTCACAATTTGATGCTGGGGGAAGTGCTGAGCTTCCTTTCCGTTTGGGGCGCGTGGACGCTGGCCTTCATTCCAATTTTGGGCGGCTTGGTAATTTGCCTGTTGCGCTGGCGGATTCGCGACTTTGGCCCTGGACTGAGTACGCTGATGGAAGCCGTCCAGAGCGGACGGGAATTTTTGCCGCTCAAGCCGATCGCCAAGATGGTCGCTGCCTCGATCTCGCTCGGCAGCGGTGCTTCCCTCGGCCCCGAAGGACCCAGCGTGGAAATTGGCGCAACGTTCGGCCTGCTGCTGGGACAGATTTTGCAAGTTTCGCAGGAACGGCAGCGGCTTTTGCTGGGCGCAGGCGCGGCGGCAGGATTGGCAGCGGGGTTCAATGCGCCGATCGCCGGAGTGTTTTTCGCCCTCGAAGTGGTTTTGGGCACGACGTTCGCCACGTCTGCCGTCAGCGTTGTGCTGCTGGCTGCTGTTGTGGCCGCTTGGATCGCGCAGATTGGACTGGGTTCACAGCCTGCCTTTGCCCTGCCTGCTTACGAGGTGCGTAGCCTGCTGGAACTACCGCTGTATGTGGGTTTGGGCGTGTTGGCAAGTTTAGTGTCGCGGCTGTATGTGCAGGCGTTGCGGCGATCGCAGCAGTGCTTTCAGGGGCAAGTTCCCGCGTTCGCGTGGCTGGTTCGCATTCCCCAACCGCTGCATCCGGTCTTGGGTGGTTTGTGCCTGGGAATCGTTGCCCTGTGGCTCCCGCAGATCTTGGGCGTCGGCTATGAGACGGTCGAATCGATGCTGCAAGATGTACAGTTTTCGCTGTCGTTGGTAATCGCCCTGCTGGTCGTGAAGCTGATCATGACGGCTGTGAGCTATGGCAGCGGCTTTGTCGGCGGGATTTTTGCGCCTGCTTTGTTTCTCGGTGCCTCATTGGGCGCGACTTACGGCAAGGTGTTGGCGATCGCGCTTCCCATGCTTCACCCCTACATGGCTTCACCCCCTGCTTATGCAATGGTCGGGATGGCGGCTGTGCTGGCGGGCAGCGTCCGTGCGCCCCTGACGGCAATTTTGCTTTTGTTTGAACTGACGCAGGACTATCGAATTGTGCTGCCGCTGATGGCTGCGGTCGGACTGAGCGTTTGGCTGGTGGAATGGCTGGAGCCTGTCAAACGAAGTGAGCCGAGCAAGTCTGTCGTTTTGCCTGCCGGAGCGATCGACCCTGCCACAGAACTGCCTGAATCCGATTCTGCCGAGCTTCGTGAACCTGTCCGTGAATCGGTTCCGCCTCGTCCTGCGCCTGAGCCGTTGCCGCTCCGGTCAGATTTGCATTCCGCTTGGGACGAACTGCCGCCCTTGCAGGTGGCCGCTGCGCTGCAACCTTTGCCGCTGCAAGTTGCTGGTGACGCGACGCTGGCAAGCGTCGGGACTGCCTTGGTGGAACAGCGCTGCCACACGGCGTTTGTGATGGCGGACGATCGACTGGTCGGACTGGTGACGCTGCACGATGTCGATCGCCTGCTGATGCGAGCCAAATCCGAAGGCGAAACCAAAGCGCTATTGGAAACCCCGATCGCCCAGCTTTGCACCACTGATATTTTGCTGGCCTACCCCGATGAACTGCTGAGTGAGGCGATCGCACGGATGGCAACGCGCGGCCTGCATCAGTTGCCGATCGTGACTCGCGAATCTCCCAATCAGGCGATCGGCGTGCTGACTCAAGAAGGCATCACTCTGGCGCAAGGTCTGCACCGCACAGGCGAACTGTTGCGCTCGCAGCTTGCCGTCGAAGCGGACGATTTAGAAGAGGCGATCGAACCGGAAGCCGCGCTACTTTAGAATCGCTTTACCGATGTACATCACAGATAGATCGTCGCTGATCGAAGCGCGAAAATTTTTGGTTTTGCGGTAGTAGCGATAGGCTTCAATTTGTTCGGGAATCGTTTCTCCTAACAGGTTGAAGCCGTGCAAAGTAATTTCTGAAAACTGCGATCGCTCCAGATAATTCCTCAATTCTTGCGGCAAAATAAACTGATGCCAATCATGAACACCACGCGGAATTTCACCAAGCAAATTCTCCAGCAGCCAAATCATCACAACTTTTGATTTCCAGGTGCGATTAATCGTATCAAATAAAAAGATGCCACCGGGTTTAAGGACGCGCTGAATTTGAGCGATCGATTTTTCCACATTATCGACATGCTCCAACACATCCACACAAATCACGACATCAAAACTGTCATCCAAATAAGGTAATTTCTCTGCAAATCCCTGTTGATACTCGATCGAATAATCCTGCTTCGCATGTTCGATCGCGCTGTTGATGCAGGCTTGTGACTGATCGATTCCTGACACGATCGCCCCCCGACTCGCTAGAAACTCACAGGTGTAGCCGCCACCGCAGCCGACATCAAGAACGCGCAGCCCCTGCCAATCGGGAACGAATCGATCGAAATACTCAAACCGGAGCGGATTCAAATGATTGAGCGCAAAGATTTTGGCCGATCGATTCCACCAGTGCGGAGCCATGCGATCGTAAAAGGATAGATCGTTACGTTGGATCGACATTAGGAGTTGATGATTGGCTGCCGTCTACCTAGTGAATGATGCTGAATTTTCAGCGCAGACTTTTAGAATGTCACTAACAATCATATCGGTACGAATGTGTTTCGATCGCTCTTTTGGCAACTTCTCAAACGTCAAATTCGCACCAAGTTTCCACAAGTTAAGCAGCTTTCAACTGAGGAACTTGCGAAACAAATCGAAACGAAACCGCCTGTTTTACTCGATGTGCGAACTGAGGCCGAATTTGCTGTCAGTCATCTTTTAGATGCAAGACAAATAAATCCGAGAATCGAGGATTTTTCTAGCTTGGATTTGCCGCTCGATACGCCGATCGTGGCTTACTGTTCGGTGGGCTATCGATCGTCGCGACTGGTCGATCGCTTGCAGCAGGCGGGCTACACGCAGGCGGTAAACTTGGAAGGCTCGATTTTTCAATGGGCAAACGAAGGGCGGCCTGTGTATCGCAACGGTGAGATTGTGCAGCAGGTTCACCCCTACAATCGCGTTTGGGGGCAACTGCTCAAGCCGAATTTACGCAGCTAGTGCGGCTCTTATGTGACAGCAAATTTTATTCGATCGATCTGCGCCAATCGACCAAACTTTGCGCGAGGGCATCGGCAAGGCGTTCTTGCTGCTGCGGATCGACGATCCACTCGAATTCTTCCGGGTTGATCATGAAGCCAAATTCGAGCAAAACGCTGGGGGCAACGGTGGGACGAGTGAGGGCAAGATTGTTCCAGTACACGCCATACGAAGGGCGATCGAGCCGCTGCACCAGTTGATCGTGGATCACCTGCGCCAGATCGTGCGCTTGAGCGTTGTACCAGAAGGTGCTGATGCCTGCGGTGTCTTCGGCGTTGCCCTCATCCGGCAGGGCGTTGTAGTGGAGGCTGAGGGCGATCGTCGGCTCCAATTCGTTGATTAAGTTCACGCGGTCTTGCGGAAGCAGATCGGCATCGTCTTCTCGCGTCATCAAGACCGTTGCGCCCAAAGCTTCCAGACGCGGGCGAATTAGATTGGCGATCGCGAGCGTTTGTGCCTTTTCGGGATATCCGGTGGGGCCACGTGCGCCAAAATCTTCGGGGCCACCATGACCGGGATCAAGCAAAATTCGCATTCCGGCAAGAGGCTGTTGGCGAGTTCCGGGTTGGGGCGGATGCCGCAGTGAGAGGATGAGGCTGGTTCCTTCATAGCGCAGCTTGTAGCCCCACTGCTGAGCGGATTTGAGGTTGAAAGTGTACTGCACGCGATCGGGCGCGATTTGCTGCCAGTCGAGTCGATCGATCACCACATCCGCATCGGCGCGAATCGTGTCGGTCTGCGCGATCGTGTTGTGCAGCGTCAGGGTGAAGGTGCGATCGCCCTGAGTGACGCTGACGGGAACCGGAACCTGCAAGGGGAAAACCACTTCTGTCCAGCCGTTTGCCTGTCGAGTGGTGACGCTGCGGATAATCGATCGCGGCAGGGCGGCACTCTCCACCGTGCGGGTTTCGCTGGCTCGAATCCACGCGCCATAGTCGAGGCGCAGCCATTCGCCTTCGCGTCCTGTCACGCTGGCTCTGGTGCCTTGCGGAAGCGGGGTCAGGCGGGAAAAATCGGTGCTTGCGCCCGATCGCGCTGTTCCCGATGCCGCCGTCACTTCAATCACTGGTGGATTCACAGGCGAGAGCAGTTCAACGCGACCTGTTCCGGTTTGCGTCACCGTTTCGCCGTTCAACCGCAATTGAAATTCGGGCTGTCCCAAATCGCCGGATGTGGCAGGAGCGATCGCCGCTAAATTGTTGCCGTAGAACAGCGCTCCTGATGGTGCATTGAGTGGAGCGCAACCGCGATATTGCTGAGCCGTCAGGGAAATCGGCTGATTTTGACTGGTGAGAACGGCGGAATTTGGCGGCAGATCGATCGCCCCCGATTGCGGCAATAAGGGAATTTGCGCTCCGGCAATCTGTACGGAAACCGTCGCGTTAGGAGGCGCGATCGCCCCAAAGCAAACGGTTTCACCGGGCATTCGGGCAATATCCACAGCAGGCGAGAGCGATCCTTCACCGAAAGAAACACCAACCGGGGCGGGCGGTTCGCTCGGATTGCGGATCACGCGGATTACAACGGTTTCTGAGCCGTGTTGCAGTGTAAACGTATTTTCGCCAAGCGCAAGCGGAAAGCTCGGCGCGAAATGTCCGGCGGGAGAGCGATCGATTTGCTGCCCGTTCACCGTGACTTCTCCGGTTGGTGCAGCCGTGCCGATCAGAAAAATTTGCGCTGCCGTTGTTTCGTGACCATCCGGCGGATAGACCACGCCGAGCGGCTGCTCTGTCTGGGCGATCGCTGCTGGAGTTCCAATCACCGTCATGCCGCCAAATGCCAGCCACGCTAAGCCTTTCATCATGTTCGATCGAATATGCAGCGCTTTCGATTATCGGATGTTTTGAGAGATCTACGTGAACTGCTGACTGAGGGCGACAGGATTGTGGACGGTGATTTTCTTTTTGTGGATTGAAATCATTTCGTCCTGACGCAGATCGCCCAAAAGTCGCGTTACGGTGACTCGTGTGGAGCCGATCGCCTCGGCAATTGCCTGATGGGACAGCTTCAGATCGATCGTGATGCCTTCGTTGCTGGGCACGCCAAAATCGCGACAGAGAATGAGTAGGAAGCTGACCAAGCGCGACCCCATATCGCGATGCGCCAAGGTTTCGATCATCATTTCGGTCTGCAAAATTCGCGAAGACAAACCTTGCAGCAGAATCATCGACAGGTCGGGATTGTCTTTGAGCGCTTTTTCGACCTGCTCGATTGGAGCAGAGAGCAGTTCAACTGGAGTGAAGGCAACGGCGTGATAGAAGCGATCGGCTCGCTGTCCGGTAATCAGCGACAGCACGCCAAAGACCGAATTTTCGCGCAAGAGGGCAACCGTGATTTCTTCTCCGGCTTCGTAGACACGCGAAAGCTTGACTGCGCCTTTGACCAGAAAATAAACGCGCTCAGCCGGATCACCGGGAAAGAAAATGGTTTTGCCGCGATCGAACGTTTCGACAACGGGCGGAAACGCGCCGCCGCCGATTTGCCGAAATACACTTGCTAGCGGTCTATCTTCCACCACAACCATACCCGCTCTACTCCGCTGGTTTTCAAGTTTCGATCGTTGGCATAGTGACAGGTTGCCGCAACGATTTTGTAACTCTAGTACACTAAAACGTAACTGCGGGCGCAGTTTTTGTATCGACCGTCACAAATTGCGATCGCACCGCCTTGCAATTCCCAGAAATCGCTTCAAACTCTTGCCATCTCACCGCTCACATCCTGCGGACATGCGATCCCCAAGCCCCGACACCCTATCCCCGGTCTCCATTTTTCAGTATTCTCAAGTGGCAAAGCAGCGTTTCAACAGCTAAAGACATTATGCTAGACCTGACTGGAAAAAACGCCCTGGTAACGGGCATTGCCAACAATCGATCGATCGCCTGGGGCATCGCGCAGCAGCTTCACAAAGCAGGTGCAAATCTGGGGATCACCTATTTGCCGGACGACAAGGGGCGATCGGAAAAGAAAGTCGCAGAACTGGTTGAACCGCTGTCGCCCAGCTTGTTTTTGCCCTGCAACGTGCAAGACGACGCGCAGCACCAAGCCGTCTTCGATGCGATTCGCGACAAGTGGGGACGGCTCGACATTTTGATTCACTGCCTCGCCTTTGCCAACCGCGACGATTTGACAGGCGACTTTAGCAACACGAGTCGATCGGGATTCAACCTGGCACTGGATGTCAGCGCCTATTCGCTGATTCAAATGAGCCACTTTGCCAAACCGCTGATGACCGAGGGCGGCAGCATCATCACGATGACCTATTTGGGCGGCGTCAAGGTGATTCCCAACTACAACGTCATGGGCATCGCCAAAGCTGCCCTAGAAATGAACGTCCGCTATCTCGCTTCCGAGTTGGGGCCACAAAATATTCGGGTCAATGCGATCTCAGCAGGTCCAATTCGGACATTAGCATCCAGCGCGATCGGCGGCATTCTCGACATGATCCACCATGTTGAAGCCGTTGCGCCCTTGCGCCGCACCGTCACGCAAACCGAAGTCGGCAACACCGCCGCTTTCTTGTGCAGCGATCTCGCCAGCGGCATTACCGGACAGGTGGTTTATGTCGATGCGGGATATGAAATTATGGGCATGACCGGAGGCGCACCCAAGAGTGAAGCGTGAGCAGTGTGAAGCGTGAGCAGTAGGATGAGGAAGTATTTGATCTCCTCCGCCCTATGCAGATTCACGATCGCCCCCCTACCCTTGACCTTCAGCGCACGGCCAGCGTCAGCCGCAAAACCTCAGAAACCGACGTGCAGGTGAGCCTCAACCTCGACGGACAAGGCCGCTGTGAAGCCAAAACGGGCGTTCCCTTCCTCGACCATATGCTGCACCAAATCGCCTCACACGGCCTGATCGATCTGGACGTGCAGGCAGTGGGCGACATTGAGATCGACGACCACCACACGAACGAAGATGTCGGCATTACGCTCGGTCAGGCATTGGGGAAAGCACTGGGCGATCGCAAAGGCATCGTCCGCTTCGGCCACTTTTTCGCCCCGCTCGATGAAGCCTTGGTGCAGGTGACGCTCGACTTTTCCGGGCGTCCCCACCTCAGCTATGGCCTACAAATTCCCACCGATCGCGTCGGCACCTACGACACCCAACTGGTGCGCGAATTTTTCGTGGCGATCGTCAACCACGCCCAACTGACGCTCCACATTCGCCAGCTTGACGGCATCAACTCCCACCACATCATCGAAGCCACCTTCAAAGCCTTCGCCCGCGCCCTCCGCATGGCCGTCGAGATTGATCCGCGCCGTGCCCACACCATCCCCAGTTCCAAAGGCGTTCTTTGAGGGCAGGAGGTAGAAAGCAGAGAGCAGGAGGCAGAGGTTCGGAGACGAGGGACGCGGCGGAAAAGCCGATGCGAAGCGCTCTAACGCCTCTCACCGATCGACCCTTGCGTGGGGGTCAGGGGGAAGGCACTCCCCCCCTGTGGGGTTGGAGGTTTGGAGGAGGGGTGAAACCCCTAGCCTCCAATGGTTCGGAAACCAAAAGTAATTCAAAAGGCAATCGAGCCACATCACCCTAAAAAGATCTACCCAATGCCCGAAGGTCCCGAAATCAAACGCGCCGCCGATCGCATCGCCCGCGCCCTCGTCAACCAGCAAGCGATCGAAGTATTTTTTGCCTTCGATCGCCTCAAACCCTTCGAGTCCCTGCTCAGCGGACGAACCGTGATCGCCGTCCAGCCCAAAGGCAAAGCCCTCCTCACCCGATTCGACAACGACCTGACCATCTACAGCCACAATCAGCTTTATGGCCGCTGGGAAATTCGATCGGCCTACCGCTACCCCGAAACCAAACGACAGTTGCGCCTCGCCATCCACACCGCCAAAAAATCCGCTCTGCTCTACAGCGCCTCAGACATTCAAGTTTTAGACCCAGAAGCGATCGCCCTCCACCCGTTCCTCAATCGCCTCGGCTTGGACGTACTCGACCCCGAAACCACAATAGAGCAGGTGATCGATCGCTTCACCGACAAGCGCTTCTACCGCCGCAATTTTCTCGTCCTGCTGCTCGATCAAGGCTTCTTAGGCGGATTGGGCAACTATTTACGCAGCGAAATTTTGTTTGTTGCCCGTTTGCATCCGAGCCTGCGCCCGATCGACTGCACTCCCGACCAAATTGCTCGACTCTCTGAAGCCGCGATCGCTCTACCTTGGCAGTCCTACAACACCGCAGGCATCACCAACGATTTGCAGCTTGCCGAAACGCTCAAAGCCCGAGGCTATCACCGCAGCAGCTATCGCCACTGGGTCTTCAACCGCGAAGGAAAACCCTGTTTCGTTTGTGAAACGGCGATCGTCAAAGCATTTTCGGGCGGACGCCGCTACTACTACTGTCCGGTCTGTCAGGCTGCTCCGCAAAAAGATGCCGCGATCGATTGACAGTTCTGAAAAATTCAGGCATTATAGGAATTGCGCCAATTAAGGGACTGTAGTTCAATTGGTTAGAGCACCGCCCTGTCACGGCGGAAGTTGCGGGTTCGAGCCCCGTCAGTCCCGTTTAAAGGTTCAAAAATTTGCATTTTTCCTCTGAAACAGCGAACACTAAGCAGTTGCTTTTGATCGTCATTATAATTGACTGAAGCGATCGAGCCTAGGTCGGAAACTTAGTGGCACAATCAACTGCTGTCCAAATTTAGATTTTGAGCGCTAAATTTTGGGTTTGCTGCTGCGATCGCAGCCCGTACTAGTTTGGGTAGAGATGTAGAAGTAATGATTCAGGGTTGTAAACTCGCATTGTAGTGGTGGATGAAGTACCAAATTGCTCCAATATGGTTAGCAAGCTTCTTTGAGAACGAGAGTGTCTT
>NZ_JACJPO010000002.1 GCF_014696105.1 Microcoleus sp. FACHB-1515 | reverse complement strand
AGGGCTGAGGTATCGACTTGAGAATCCCCTTCTAAAACTTCTCCGTCTAGCGGAATTTTTTCTCCAGGCTTGACCAGAATCAAATCGCCAACCTTAACGGACTGCGGTGCAACTTGTCTGATTGTGCCGCCAACTTTGAGATTGGCCGAATCTGGACGAACTTCTAGCAGCGCCTTGATCGATCGCCGCGATCGCCCCACCGAGTATTCTTGAAACAGTTCGCCAATCCGAAAGAACAGCATCACGGCGACCGCTTCGGGCAGCAGGTGAATGGCGATCGCTCCCACTGTGGCGATCGTCATCAGAAAGTTTTCGTCAAACACTTGCCCACGCAGGATGTTTCGCCCTGCCGACTTCAGCACTGTCCAACCGCTAATCAGGTAGGCCGGAATCAGCACGGCATATTCAGCAATGCTGTAGGGCGTGTCGTGCAAGGTGTCTTCAAAAACAAGCCCTATGACAAATAGAACCACAACGATCAGCACCGGAATCAGTTCTGCCTTCAGGTCAAATTCGCTGGAGCCGTGGCTGTGCCTATGATCGTGCCCGTCGTCCTCGCTGTGTTCGTGATCATGCCCATCGTTGTCACTGTGTCCGCCGTAATCGTGATTGTGTTCTGTCGGAGTGCGAACAGATTGGGGAGCGGGCGATCGCCCGGTTGCGATCGTGTAGCCCAGCGCGATGACTCGCTCTTGAATTTGCGCCTCGCTAACTTTCTGCGGGTCATACGAGACGGTGAGCTGCCCAGTGGCAACGACAACGGATGCCTCATCCACACCTTTGAGCCGCTCTAAGCTGCCTTCAATTTTCATTTTGCAGCTCGTGCAGTCCATACCGCCGACCTGCATTTGTTGAGTTTTAAGGGACGGAGTTTGAGTCATGGCCGTTGCCAGCAAAACATCAGGAAGAACTGCTCTGCACTTTAACACAATTAATGCAATATATGAACAACTATTCAGATATTAAAATGATTATCATTTTATTGAACTGCTTATCGCTCTCACCGAGATGAACAAATCAACCTCTCCCAAATCAAAATCGCAGCAGACTCCAGCCGAAGATGCGCCCGGTTGCGACGAACATCTGGTTCATCTCAACACGGTACGCCAAGTGCAGCCAGAAATGCTGTCGATGCAGAAGGCGCAGCAGATGTCAGAATTTTTTGGTGTTCTGTCTGACCCCAATCGACTGCGGTTAATATCGGCTTTGGCGCATCGAGAACTGTGCGTGTGTGATTTAGCTGCGGCCATTAAGCTCACCAAGTCTGCTGTCTCGCATCAACTGCGCGTGTTGCGATCGGCCAGACTGGTGAAATACCGCAAAGAAGGGCGCAACGTCTACTACAGCTTGGCTGACACGCACGTGATCAACCTCTATCAAGAAGTGACAGACCACATGAATGAGCATTAGTTGCTACACAAACTGTTAAGCGACTTGCTAACATCAATGGCAGGTTCTTCTAACTGAAAGAATGCAAATTAAATCAGAGCAGCTCGCTTATTGGTATCTTAGACTTAACGGCTTTTTAACCATTCCAAACTTTGTAGTTCATCCTGATCGAGGCAGCAATCAGGCAACTGATGTTGATATTTTCGCAGTACGATTTCCGTACCGAGGCGAAAATCTTGCAAATCCCATGCAGGACGAAGAATACTTTGCTTCTGTCAAAGAGAAGTCGTATATCGCGATTGCCGAAGTCAAAAGCACTGTCTGCGATCTAAATCTTCCTTGGACTGATCCCAAGCGGCAAAATATGCTAAGAATTATTCGAGCGCTCGGTGCTTTTCCAGAAGCAGAAAGCAGTCTAGTTTCTAAATCTCTTTACAAACATGGTGTTTACTCAAATCATCTATACTACGTTTCCTTGCTCTGTTTAGGACGTGAGCAACACTCTGGTATTGCTCAAAAATATCCTCTTGTACCCCAAATTCTCTGGACTGATGTGTTACGTTTCATTCATAAACGCTTCCACGAATATCGTCGGCAAAAGAAATCTCATCCCCAGTGGGATCAGGTAGGTTGCGAGCTTTGGAATGTATATCAAAGCAACAAAGATGTGAATACTTTTATAGAAAGCATTACTGTAAGCGGCTGATGTAGTAATGTACAAGCTGACACTTAAATGTAGAATGAAAAAATCGCTTCAATCCTTCTATCAAGTCTCCTTGTAAGTGCTTTCCAACTATCAAGTTAAACTGCTCGCCGCCGCGCTGATGGTCGTCGATCACATCGGCGCAGTTTTCTTTCCCGAAATTTTGGAACTGCGGGTATTAGGACGGCTGAGTTTTCCTTTATTTTGCTGGCTATTAGTGCAGGGTGAAGCGCATACCAGAAATTTTCAGCAGTATGCAATTCGACTATTGGTGTTAGGAATTGTTTCTCAGCCGATCTATCAGCTTATTTTTCAAGTTCAAAGATTAAATATTTTCTTTACTTTGCTGATTGGGCTAGGGTGTCTACGAACAGCAAGACAGGCTCCTCAATTTCAAGTTTTGAGTTGGATTGGAGGTGGTCTGCTAGCTGAAGTGAGTAGCGCTGAATATGGCGCTTATGGAATTGGGGCGATCGCCCTTCTCAAATACTTTCAACCTAACAAAATCGTGTGGTGGGCAAGCTGGATACTGCTCCATTTGATTCTGCTGATTGCTCAACCCAGTTTTGGTCAAATTCAACTTTTCGCGATCGCTGCACCGCTAATCTTGCAGATGGTCAATCGTCAGCCTGGTGCAAAAGCAAGGTGGTTTTACTTATTCTACCCGGTTCATTTGTTGGTGCTTTACCTCATCAGAATTGGGCTAACGAGAGCAAGTGTTTTGGGTTAAGAGCGAATGATGACGGGCGTTCCTTCTCCGACTCGATCGTAGATTTCTTGAATCTCTGTGTCATCGACTCGAACACAGCCATGAGACACTGCTTGACCGAGAAACTGCGGTTCATTCGTGCCATGAAATCCAATGTATCCGTCTGGTGTTTCCGTGAAGCCAATCCAGCGAGAACCCAGCGGATTATCTGGTCCTGACGGAATAATTTCTCCGGTAATTGGATGCTCCCAAGCCGGATTCTTCTCCATTGTCGTGACTTCAAACGTTCCCGTTGGTGTTTCCCAACCAGCTTGCCCGATCGCAACGTCATGAGTCGAGATCAGCTTGCCTTTCTGGTAAAGATTAAGCTGGCGATCGCTCAAATCCACTACGAGCCGAAAGGTTTTAGCCAGTGGATTGGGTGCTGAAGATGAGGTTAAGACAACCGTTCCTGATTCTGCATCCAGCGGCGGATTTGGATTGACTGCAACAGTCGAATCTGGCTTGCGTCCGGCTGACAAAAGCAACAAGAAGGCCGCACCGAAACTCATCAGCATGAAGGTATTCGCGATCGATTTGTCCTGCACCCTGACTGAATTGCGGTGCTGATGGCTGGCTTTCATACCGTTTGCAAAAATCAACTTAGGCGATCGAACATTAAGCTAGCGTTTTTGCGTCTCTCAGCCTACTGCTTCTAAAGAGTTTAAACTAATTCTTGAGGGCGATCGGCTCCAACTTTCCTGAGCAGGAATCTTTTTGACAAATTGTTTTAGCTGGTAAAAGCTATTAAGACCAACTTTGATCAAAACGTAATCGCTCTGCTCTAAAGTAGCTTCAACCTTTAGGAACACAATGAATGTCATTCGATCGCTCTTCTTTTTTGTCGTGGCGGGGCTGTGCGAGATCGGTGGTGGGTATCTCATTTGGATGTGGGTACGAGAAGGCAAAAGCCTTTGGCTTGCAGTAAGCGGAGCAATTTTGCTAGCTGCTTATGGATTTGTTGCAACGCTTCAACCCGCGAACTTTGGACGAGTCTATGCAGCCTATGGAGGCGTTTTTGTCATTCTCTCAGTGTTTTGGGGGTTGGAAAATCGACGGCTTCATACCCGATCGCGCTGATTGGGTAGGCGCTGGAATGATTGTTTTCGGTGCAGTCATTATGATGTATGCCCGTAGAAGGTGATTTTTCCAACTGCCTTTTTGTGAAATTTGCTTAACTTCGATCGAGCCGCTGCTCAGGCTGCTAGAGTCAATTATGAAAAGATTATGAAAAACAATGCCTCCCCCCACTCGGCCTAGCCTGCCTGAAGTTCACCGCACGATCGAAATTCCACAGCACAAAGGTTTTTGGCCCAAGCTGCTGGCCTACGCTGGGCCGGGATACCTCGTCTCGGTTGGCTACATGGATCCTGGCAACTGGGCGACCGACATCGCAGGCGGGTCACGGTTTGGCTACACACTGCTCAGCGTGATTTTGCTCTCGAATCTGATGGCGATTTTGCTGCAATCGCTGTGTGTGCGCTTGGGCGTGGCAACCGGAAAAGATCTGGCGCAGGCTTGCCGAGATTACTTTAGTCCGCGCGTCAGCTTTGTGCTGTGGGTGCTGTGTGAAATTGCGATCGCCGCCTGCGACTTGGCCGAACTGCTGGGCAGCGCGATCGCTCTTCAGCTTTTGTTTGGCCTGCCGCTGATTTGGGGCGTTTGCATTACGGCTCTGGACGTATTAGGACTGCTGTATTTGCAGGGCAAGGGCTTTCGCTATGTCGAAGCCCTAGTAATTTCGCTAGTTGCTACAGTGGGCGTTTGTTTCGCGGCTGAAATTCTATTTTCTCGCCCCGACATGGGCGGCATTTTGGCGGGATATGTGCCGAACGGTGAAATTTTTCGCAATCCTGAAATGCTCTACATTGCGATCGGAATTTTGGGCGCAACCGTGATGCCGCACAATCTCTATTTGCATTCGTCGATTGTACAAACTCGTGCTTGGCAGCCGACTTCTGAAAAGCGCTGGGAAGCGATTAAATTCGGCACGATCGATTCCACCGTCGCCCTGTCGATCGCGCTGTTCATCAACTCGGCCATTTTGATTGTGGCGGCTGCCACTTTTCATGTTTCCGGCTATCAGGATGTCGCTGAAATTCAAGATGCCTACCAGTTGCTCTCACCGCTGCTGGGCGTGAGTGCAGCCAGCGCAATTTTTGGCTTGGCGCTGTTGGCATCGGGGCAAAGCTCGACCCTGACGGCAACATTAGCCGGACAAATTGTAATGGAAGGCTTTTTGCAAATTCGGCTGCGCCCTTGGGTACGCCGACTGGGAACGCGCCTGATTGCGATCGTTCCCGCTTTAATCGCCATTATCTTTTTTGGCGAACGCAGCACTGGCGATCTACTCGTTTTGAGTCAGGTTGTCTTGAGCTTGCAGCTTTCGTTTGCCGTCGTTCCGCTTGTGATGTTTACCAGCGATCGCCGTTTGATGGGGGAGTTTGTCAATCCCATCTGGCTCAAGCTGTTGGCTGGAGCGGTCGCCACCGTAATCGTCGGGCTAAATGTTTGGTTGCTAGTGCAAACCTTTCTAGTGCAGGATTAAGAGACTTGTTTTGCGAGTGGCTCTAGCAATGTGCAGCCAAAGTAATCACAGATGCGCCGCTTGAGTTCCTGGGCACTCAAAGTTTGATGCGGTTCGAT
>NZ_JACJPO010000019.1 GCF_014696105.1 Microcoleus sp. FACHB-1515 | reverse complement strand
CTTGTGCGACGGTCATGGCCTGGTTAACGCGGCCATCTTGCGGACAATTGCGCTCAACCTCCTGCGTCAACACGGATTTGCCTCACTCACCACTGCCATTCGACAACTCGCGCGCGACGTCCACCGTCTATTTTCCTTCTGCCAATGAATCAGCCCTGCCCTTCAAAAGGGGGACTTTGAAGAGCAGTTCGACTCCCTCCTTGTTAAGGAGGGCGGGGGAGGATCAATGCCTTTTAATACACACCCTAGCCGCGATCGCCTGCTGGTCGAGCCTGCGCCGTCTGCAACGCTTGAATTAGCTGAGCTAGCGAGGTTTCAAGCATCTGACCGGGATCGAGCTTCTGCCAGCCTTGTGCGGTCAGTTCGCGATATTCAAAGTGGAGATGTGGGCCAGTCGAGTATCCTGTACTGCCCACGCGCCCGATCACCTCGCCCTGATTCACCCACTGTCCCGGCTGCACAAACAGTTCAGACATGTGAGCGTAAAGCGTTTCAGCAACAGGCTCGAAACTGTTGCGATCGCGCGCATCCGGATCGTGATTCAAGACAACCGTCAGACCATAGCCGCGCATCCAGTCTGCCCGTGCCACCTGTCCCGAATACGCAGCTAGAACAGGAGTGCCCATTGGTGCACCCAAATCCGTGCCGCTGTGGAAGCGACGAGTGCCTGCGATCGGATGGACGCGCCAGCCAAATACAGAAGTAATCGCAGCGGGAATCGACAGTGGAAAAATAATGGCGGTGTTGTTGTTGCCAATGCGTCCTGGCGGACGAACGGTGAGATTGTAGAAGCGACTGCCGCTGGCGGTTGCGCTTGATGCGCTGATGGGACGAGTGCCGATCGAACGAGCGATCGCCCGCTGGCTGCGGCTCACCAGTGCCGGAATGCCTCTGCTGGCGGCGACACTGCTGGCCGTTGCATTTCTGGCTGTGCTGCCAGCGGCGGGGATGCGGCGATTGGCACAAACGCTGTTTGGCACACTCGCGCCTTGTCTGAGCGTGAATTGACATCCGGTCGATCGCTCCGACAGCACGATCGAGCCGGGACGCTGCTCATCGCGCTGGGTTGCCCCGATGCTGTAATTCGTTGTGTCGATGTAGGTGTTGGCGCTGGGAACCGAACGCTGAACAGGCGCTTCAACGACAGGTGTAGGTGCTGCGCGACGGGGAGCCGCTTGCCGCACAGGTGCGGGGCGAGGCGCTTCAACCGGAGCAATCGCTTCGGGACGAGCAATTTCGGGCTGCGGACGCACCACAGGTTCAGGCTGGGCAGCGGGTTCCGGAGCAGGTGCGGCAGGTGCAATTAGCTCTTGGGCACTGGGCACACTCGCAGCGGGATCAGCAGTTTGGGCAAGCGTCACGCCGCCGCTGAGCAAACTGAGTCCGCCTGCCCACCCAATGCCGTGCAGCAGCAGTTGCCGATAGGCTGAACGAGGAGCAGATGATTGAGCCGTGTGACGAGATGACATCATAAGCATCTGGGCGTGAAAGAGCAAAAGCGATCGCCAAAATCAGGGCGCAGGGCTTGAGACATCATAGCCGAAGATCGGCGGCTGACAATCAATTTCGATCGCACTTCAGCCATAGCCCAAGCTGATCGCTCCGGGCGGCAAGCAAATTTCTTGCGACCAAGCCGGATCATCCGGCGAAGGCAGACTCACCCGCAGTTCACCTCGTCGCGTCACGCCAATCACGCGCCCCCGATGATTATCAACCACGATCGCCTGTCCCAAATTCACCAGCAAAAACTGATAGTCCGGCAAAATCGCATCGATCCCCTGTTGCTGCCAGCGTTCATAACCGTTGAGAATGCCCGCAACTGCGATCGCCGCGAGCAGTTCCAGCGAAGTCAGCTTCGGCGCAACTTGCGGATGAAAGCGCTGTTTGAGAATGGTTTGAATATTGATCCCCGGTGGCGCAACTGAATTTTCCCAGTTGATCCCCACACCGACGACCGCTTGCCGAATGCGATCGTGCTGAAGGCGCGTTTCGATCAAAATGCCGCCGACTTTTTGGTTGCGATACACCAAATCATTCGGCCACTTCAGTCCGACGGGAATATCGTATTCGCGCAAAGCCGCTGCAATGCCCCAAGCGCAACTGAGTGTCAGTTGACCTGCTTCGATCGCCAGCAGATTTGGCGCGAGCGCCAGCGACAAATACAGTCCGCCCCGCTGCGACTGCCAAATCCTGCCCCACTGTCCGCGTCCAAATTCTTGACAAGCGGCGATCGCGCCTGTGCCTGCTGTCGTGCCTGCATCGAGCAGTTCCCACACCGTTCGATTCGTGGAATTGACCGTATCAAAAATTCGCAGGTCAAGCATTGGCAATCCGCAAGCGATCGCTCGCTGCGACAGCGCCAACTGTTCTAGCAAAACGGCAAAACGAGAAGAATCGACCACAGGTGAACAATCGATCGCAAGGTCGGCATAGACTAGCATAAAACGCTCTGCCCGACTCGCGAGAATTAGCGCTTCATGCATCATTGGTACTGGGAAAATTGCGAAGGTCTGTCCTACTTACGCTGTAGCCTGCTGGATGCTTGGCCGCACGGTTTTTTCACGCGCCAGTTCGCGCCGCGCCGTCCCGAAAGCTTAACGCCGCTTCTCGATCGAACTGCCTCAGTGAATTGGGTGCGGCAGGTGCATGGCAACGTGGTTCTATCACCCGATGAAATTGAAGCCAATGAAACCGATACCGTTCCGGGAGCGCTGCGCGATCGCTCCCCAGCAGACGGCGTAATTTCGACTCAGGCCAATCAAGCCGTTTGGGTGGCAACCGCAGATTGTGTTCCCGCTATCATTGCCGATGTTGCAACCGGTCAAGTCGCTGCGGTTCATGCCGGATGGCGCGGAACAAGCCTGCGAATTGTGCCCGCTGCGATCGCTCGACTGCAAGCGCAAGGCAGCCAGATTGAACATTTGCGCGTTGCTTTGGGACCTGCGATCGCCGGAGAAGTCTATCAGGTTTCGACAAGCTGCGCGGCAGAAGTGGCGGCTTCGATTTTTCCGGAAATTGAAGACGAGGTTCGCCTCGAAAAGCTAGCTCAGTTACCACAGTCGCCGCTGCTCAGCGATCCCCAAGTCGATCGCGTCCGGCTGGATGTGCGCGGCGTAAATCGCATTCAGCTTCAGCAGTTGGGCTTGGTGGCAGAACAAATTGCCACTGCTCCGTTTTGTACTTTTCAAGATGCAGATGACTTCTTTTCCTACCGACGGGAACGGCTTAAGCAGGTGCAGTGGTCGGGCATCGTCAGCCGCTAGCAGCTTCCTCTATCTTTAGACAGAAATTTCTGCTGTATAAAAGCTTATTTATAGTGATCTGAGATCGTCGCGATCGCAATTATCTTGGGTAGATGTACTTACCTTGGATCGAGTGAAACGCAGATGGGAAGCGAATTTTAAGCGATCGCAGCGAAAATGCACAGAGCAGTCAAAGACTTTACCAAAACTTTACTACTCCAGCCGGATGCAATCATTCCTCGCAATTCGTAAGATAAGGTCACATTTTCTTAACCTTTATTTCAGCCCTTATCAACAGGAGAATAGCTATGCGGATTGCCCAGATTGCGCCGTTATGGGAACGTGTTCCCCCGCCTGGGTATGGCGGCATCGAGTTGGTGGTCGGGCTGTTGACCGATGAGTTAGTTCGTCGCGGCCACGATGTCACGCTATTTGCCTCCGGTGATTCGATCACGCTGGCGAAACTTGAATCGGTTCATCCCCAAGCTCTGCGGCTTGACCCGACCGTGAAAGAGTACGGCATCTACGAAATGCTGCACCTGAGCCGCGTTTACGAGCAAGCCCAGGAATTTGACATCATTCACTCGCACATGGGCTGCGCGGCATTGCCCTACTGCAACCTCGTCAAAACTCCGACCGTTCACACGCTGCACGGCGTTTTCACCCCTGACAACGAAAAGCTGTTCAAATACGCTCGCAAGCAGCCTTACATCAGCATTTCCAACACGCAGCGCAAGCTTGAACTGGGTCTCAACTACGTCTCAACCGTTTATAACGGCGTTGATGTAGACAGCTACAACTTCTATCCGCAGCCGGACAATCCGCCCTATCTTGCCTTCTTGGGTCGGATTTCGCCGGAGAAAGGAACGCATCTGGCGATCGAAATTGCCAAGCGATCGGGCTGGCATCTGAAAATTGCGGGCAAGGTCGATGTCGTGGATGTCGAATACTACGAAACGATGGTCAAGCCACACATTGACGGCCAGCAGATTGAGTATCTGGGTGAAGCCAACCACGTGCAGAAAAATATTTTGATGGGCGGTGCGGTTGCCACCTTGTTCCCGATCACTTGGCGTGAACCGTTCGGCTTGGTGATGATCGAATCGATGGCAGCCGGAACGCCCGTGATTGCGATCGAACTTGGCTCCACCTCAGAAGTCATCGCGCACGGCAAATCCGGCTTCTTGTGTCAGGACATCGATGAATGCGTCGCCGCGCTTGACAAAATCCCCACGATCGATCGGCAAGCCTGTCGCCAGCACGTGATCGACAACTTCAGCGTGCAATGCATGGTAGATGGCTATGAAGCGGTTTATCGGCAGACGATCGAGCAAAAGGTCTCGCAAAATGGGCATTTGCGCTCGGTGAGCTTGAGCCGTAATTAGATTGCTTAAAGCATCGATCGAAAACTAAACATATTTCGCCAGGATTGTATTTTCAACCTGGCGTTTTCTTTTGAAGAATCTTATCTAAAATTAAATATTCATTACGCCATTCAGCGTTTATTCAAGCTTTACAGTTGGGCTGCGATCGCTTGCACTCTGGGTGCATCATAGAGAGATATGCCGATTGATACTTGATCCCCGCTCACCACTGATTTTGCTTACACGATGCCAGACATGATTGAACTGGATGGACGCACTTTTCTTCCCGCCGCTGAGTTTCCGTTGACTGAATGGCCTTGCGTCATTAGTGAGCGACCTCAGCCGACGCTGACCCTGAAAGATGACGACTTGTTTTTGATTACAGACACGCTCGGTAATATTTCGGGCTGCCTCGAAGAAGGAACGACCACGAGCTTAGGCTTGTTCTGTCGCGACACGCGCTTCTTGAGTCGGCTAGAGCTACAGATCGAAGGGCGATCGCCGATCCTGCTCAGCAGCAACGCTCAAAAAGGCTTTGTTCTGTCTGCTCTCTGTGCCAATCCGCAGGTGGACGATCGCCTGCCTGCCGAAACGGTTGGCATTCAGCGCGAACTCGTGCTCAACGGTGGCCTGTTTGAAGAACTGACAATCACCAACTACAGCACCAATCCCGTTAGCTTTGAACTCAGTTTGAGCTTTGCGGCAGACTTCATGGATCTGTTTGAAGTGCGCGGCAACGCTCGTGAACAGCGCGGCCAAATGCTGCGGCTTGCTAGCACAGAAGGCACGACAGAAGGCGAACAGCCCGAAGCGGTCGCTGCGATTGCAGGCGGGGAACACAGCAATCCCTACTCAGCCGAAGCAACGCTCAATGAAGCGATCGTGCAGGCGCAGCGCCAATCCGCTAGTTGGAACGGCATCCAAACCACAACGCCGCGCGAAATGACGATCGCCTATCAGGGACTCGACGGCACGCTGATGGAATCGCGCATCGAATTTGTCCACCAGCAGCCTTCCGCCCTAAAAGGCTACACCGCCGTTTGGCAACTGACGCTCGGTTCGCACGAAACGCAAAAGCTCGGCTATCGCCTGCAAATGCTTACGAACGGGCGATCGACTTCTGCCGTCAATCCGCCCGTCACTCTGATGCAGGCCAAAGCCGCCGAACTGCTCGAAGAAAAAGAGTGGGCGCAGCAGGTGACGCGGTTGCGATCGGACAACAAAGCCTTTAACCAGGTGATCGAACGCGCCGAGCAAGACATCTTCATCCTGCGGCAAACCTTTGGCAAGGATAAAGCGCTTTCTGCCGGAGTGCCCTGGTTCTCGACTTTATTTGGACGCGACTCGCTGATTGCCGCTTCGCAAACGCTGATTCTTGATCCGACCTTAGCTCGCCACACGCTCAACGTGCTTGCCCAGTATCAAGGCAAAACCGACGACAACTGGCGCGAAGAAGAACCGGGAAAAATTCTGCACGAGTTGCGGATGGGCGAAATGGCGCGATGCCACGAAATTCCCCACACGCCCTACTACGGCACGATCGACGCGACTCCCCTGTGGCTGATGCTCTACGCCGAGTATTACGCCTGGACGCACGATCGCGAAACGCTCGATCGCCTGTGGCTCAACGCCCTTGCCGCAATGGACTGGATCGACTTCAACCTGCAAGAAACCGGATATCTTGCCTACAACCGTCGATCGAAGCGCGGACTGGTGAATCAAGGCTGGAAAGATTCCGGCGACTGCATTGTCGATCGGCACGGCAAGATGGCAAAAGGCGCGATCGCCCTGTGCGAAGTGCAAGCCTACGTTTATGCCGCCAAGATTCGCCTGAGTGAAATTGCCCGGATGAAAAAGCGGCTCGATTTGGCCGATCGCTGGACGGAAGAAGCCGCCGACCTGAAAGAGCGCTTTAATCGTGACTTCTGGATGGAAGACCTCGATTTTTGCGCTCTTGCCCTCGATGGCGAAGGCAAACAGGTCGATAGCATTAGCTCGAATCCCGGTCACTGTCTGCATCTAGGCATCTTCACGCCCGATCGCGCCAAGAGCGTTGCGGAACGCTTGCAGGCTCCCGATATGTTCAGCGGTTGGGGCATTCGGACGCTCAGCAGTTTGTCTCCCGCCTACAACCCGATGGGCTATCACGTCGGCTCGGTTTGGCCGCACGATAACAGCCTGACGGCAATGGGATTGCGATCGATCGGCTATATCGATCAAGCTCTCGAAGTCGCACAAGGCTTGTTTGACATGACGATGCAGCAGCCTTATCAGCGTCCGCCGGAACTGTTCTGCGGCTATGAGCGCATGGGCGAAGATTCTCCGGTTCAGTATCCGGTCGCCTGTACGCCGCAAGCTTGGGCAACCGGAACAATCTTCCAACTGCTGCACATGATGGTCAACCTCGTGCCCGATGCACCGAGCAACTATCTCCGCATCATCGATCCCGCCTTGCCCGAATCGATTAACCGCCTCTCCCTGCAAAATCTGCGCGTCGGTCAGACTTTGCTGGACTTGGAGTTTGAGCGATCGAACGGCACAACCGCCTGTCGCGTCGTCAGAAAGCGCGGCAATCTGCGCGTGGTGATCGAAGCGTAGTTGAGTGTCGGGGATCAGGCCAACACCTGATCCCCGGTTTGGGAAGTGACGCTGTCGGAGTGATGGTCGCCTCTGAAGAGATTCTGAGCATAGAAAAGAAAAAGGGGCGATCGCTGTTCAGCCATCCACCCCCCTTGCAAGCTGGGTTCGATCGCCCTACGAAGCCAGCGCGACTTCCATCATCTGCTGAAGTTCGCCGGACTGGTAAAGCTCAATCAAGATGTCGGAACCGCCGACAAATTCGCCGTTGACATAGACCTGCGGGATCGTCGGCCAGTTTGAATATTCTTTGATGCCCTGACGAATTTCTGGATCAGCCAGCACGTCCACCGTTTGGTAAGGAACGCCCAACACGTTGAGAATTTGCACCACGTTGTTCGAGAATCCGCACTGGGGCATCAGCTTATTGCCCTTCATGAAGACAACAATCTTGTTGCTGCGGACGATTTCTTCAATGCGCTGCTGTACTTGTGGTTCCATAAGTTCGGATTTGAGGTTCGTTTCTAGCCTTATCCTAGCGAGGATCGGGATGCGATCGAGTTGCATCCCGCATCAAGCCGACTGACCGGACGCTGCCCACGCCTGCGGCGTAAAGGTTTTGATTGACAGCGCGTGAATTTCCTCAGTGGACATTGCCGCTTTCACCGCACCGTAAACAAGCTGGTGCTGCTGAAGCAGTCCTTTCCCTTCAAACGCCGAGGAAACGACGAGAACCTGATAGTGATCGCCACCGCCCGTCAGGTCTTGCACCTGCACTTGTGCGTCCGGCAATCCGGCCTTGATCATTGCTTCTACTTGAACTGGGTTTGCCATGCGACCTGAAAAACGCTTTTGCTACTAATTTAGCGGTTGGCTGGACTGAATGGGCGTTGCAGACGTGGCCGGAGCAGGTGCAGACGACGTAGAGCCGCTGTCTCTGGGAAAGGGCGAATCGACAAAGCCCAGTTCATACAGTTGCCGATAGGCTTGCTGGCCTAGATCGCGAGTCGGCTGCTGGCTGCGAATAATCTGTACCAAAAGCGGCACAGCCAACTCCGGACGATTTTGGGCGCGATGAACAAGCGCAAGCTGGTAGGTTGCTTGATCGCGCATCTGAGCGGCTTGAAGCGCCTGCTGTCGCTGGCTTTCGGTGATGCGGTTGTCGATGCCGGAGAAGCTGGCCGCAAGCTGCTGATAAAAGTTGGAAAGCTGGTTGTAGACTTGGCGGGCGTCTTGCAGCTTGCTGACGGCCAAGTCGTAGTTTTGAGCGTTGACGGCGGCACTCGCTTCGTTCATCAAGCGCTGCCCCCCCTGCATACTCAAAAGGCTGCCGTCTTGCGTCAGCGGGCGCAAATCGCTTTGCTGTGGCTGTAGCTCTTCATCGGGAACAGACAGCGATTGCGATCGCGCCGGAACCGACAGCGCTAGAGCGGCAGTAACGGACAGACAGGCCAATGAAAGAAATCGTTTGAGTGGCATGAAAGCAGCGTCTAATCTGTGAAAGAACAGGGCGAGCCAACCTAGGTATATTACCATCTGTGAAGCTTCACGAAATGGCACTGAGTTGAAAACTCACTAGGCTGAGCCATTCTAGACGGCGATCGCGCTGCAAAGTTCCATCACTTTCGATCATCAATCACCCGCTTCCAAAGCGGATGACTCGATCCCTGCTGGCGAATTTGCAAAACTTGCTTCTTCAAGCGCTGCACCTGCCGCTGGGAAATGCCAAACAAAATATTGTGGCTTTGCCACAGCAGAACCGAAACTGTCAAACCGATGCAGGTTGCCAGTCCGATCGCGCTCAACGGATTAAACGCCAAACCATAGCGCACTGCCGCCCAGGTAAAATATTCGCGCCACAGCGCAAACTCCGATCGCAACTGCCACAAGCTCAGCAGGCCGATCGTCAGCCAAGCCGCAATTGTCACCGCCCAGCGACCCTGCACCGTCACTTCATGTAATCGGCGCATTTGCTGACGCAGCAGCGGGTCAGGCGTTTCGGCATCGATCGGAGCGAGTGGATCTTTGACCATCGGCTTTAGGCATCGGCATCGATCGCATCAGCAGGAGCGGCGATCGCTTGTCCCGTTCGTTCCCGCCACAGAGCTAGTAGCGTACTGGCGATAAAGATGCTGGAGTATGCGCCCATTGTGAAACCGATGATCAAAGCTAGCGCGAAATATTTCAGCGTTTCGCCGCCGAACAGGAAGATCGCCGTCAGGGTAAGCAAAACGGTAAGCGTGGTGTTGATCGATCGCGTCAAAGTTTGATTGACGGCATCATCGACAATTTCATTAATGTGTCGATCGGGATGAAGCTGAATCGTTTCGCGGATGCGATCGTAAATCACGACCGTATCGTTCACCGAGAAGCCGACGATCGTCAGCAGGGCGACGATAAACAAGCTATCCACTTCTACGCCTGCGACCAAGCCGAGAATTGCAAAACTCCCAACCGTAATCAGAACATCGTGGAAGAGAGCGACGATCGCAAAAATTGCGTAGTCAAGCTGGAAGCGAATTGTCATGTAGGCTGTGATGCCGACGAACGAAACCAGCAGCGAGAGCAAACCCGATCGAAACAACTGCCGTCCGACGACTGGGCCAACCGTGTCGATCTGCGTCGCGTTGCGATCGAACTGACCGATTCGCTCTTGCAAGGCGTTGACGAGTTCGCCCCGCTGATCCACGTTCAAGGCTGACGTGCGGACGGAGAGACCATGCTGATCGACGACTTGAATGCTGCTGTTGCCCAACCCTTGCTCGTTGAGGATGTCGCGAACTTCAGCTAGATCGATCGGGTTGTCGCAGTTTCCGGGCTGATTGCAGTCTAGCTCTAGCTGGAGGCGCGTGCCGCCTACAAAATCGAGTCCGGGACGTAACGGCGCTTTGATGTCTGGGCGCGTCAGCGAAATGCCCATTGCGATGAGGCCGCTGAGGATAATGGCGATCGAAATCGTCCACCAGAGCGATCGCTGTTTGATAACTTGCAGTTTCATGAAGCGCCTCTATGATTTCGCAGGAGTAACGTTGGGAGCAAAAAGCTGGGGCTTCCGCAAGCCGGGAATGCTCAGCGCGACGAGCAGCAGCGTTCGGCTACAGGTCAAAGCTGTAAACATACTGACACCAACGCCCAAGGCCAGCGTCAAGGCGAATCCTTTCACCAATCCTGCACCCAGCCAAAACAGCGCAGCGCAAGCGATCAGCGTTGTCACGTTGCTGTCGAGAATGCTGGAGAAAGCGCGGTAAAAGCCAGACTCGACCGATCGATACAGCGTTTTTCCCGATTGCAGTTCTTCCCGCGTCCGCTCAAAAATCAGCACATTCGCGTCTACGGCCATGCCAATGCTGAGAATGAATCCAGCAATTCCCGGCAGCGTCAGCGTCACGCCCAAGACGGTGAAGATCGCAAAGGTCAGCAGGGCGTAAATGACAAGGGCAATGTCAGCAATCAGTCCGGGCAGGCGATAGTAAACCACCATGAAAATGAGAACGAGCGCGAGTCCGGCCAGTCCCGCGTAGATGCTGCTTTGGATGCTGTCGCGTCCCAAAGTTGCGCCGACCGTGCGATTTTCCACAATTTCAACCGGAACGGGCAGCGCCCCACCGCGAAGCTGCACGGCTAGCTCGCTGGCAGACTGGGCATTAAAGCCGCCAGAAATGCTCGCGCGACCTCCGGTAATTCCGCTTTCTGCATATTTGACTTCAACGCTCGGAGCGCTGATTAAATCGTTATCGAGGAAAATGCCAAGTCCGCGTCCGGTTCCGGCGATGTTTTTGGTGATTTCAGCAAACTTTTCGCCGCCTGCTTGATTAAAGAAAATTTCGACCTGCCACGCATTGCCACCGAACGTGACCGCTTGCGCGTCTTGCAGTTGGTCGCCTGTTAAACCTGTCTTGTCGAACAAAGCAGCGATCGCCGTTTGCGCTTTCGCGATCGCTGCCTGATTCTCGGCAATCTTCTCTTGATCTGCGCTGTTTTTCAAAGCTTCGCGTTCCGCTCGCAGCAGCAGCAATTGCTGATATTGGGCAGGAAATTCCGTTTCGGTTCCGGCTTTTTGCGATCGAAAATCAAGCTGCGCTGTGCCGCCCAAAACCCGCTCCGCCTCGGCAGGATCGCTAACGCCCGGAAGCTGAATGAGCAGTTGAGCGCGATCGGGAACGGGCTGCACGATCGCCTCGGACACGCCCAACCCGTTAATCCGATTTTCGATCACCTGCTGCACAGAGGAAAGCTTGTTGGCATCAATTTGGGGAACGGCCTCAGTCGTTTTCACCTGAAGCGTTAGCTGAGAACCGCCCTGCAAATCGAGTCCCAAGCGGGCTGGAACCTTGGCGATGATGCCGATCGCCAAAATGGTCAGCGCCAAAATAAACGCTAAAAGAAGCCGCTGCCTACCCATACTGATCGTCGCTACAACAACCGCTATGATAGCTGGATTTGACTCGTCTCGGCTTTTCAACAATTCGTGTGTCACTGAAGCTTGTCGAGATGATTGACGTCAAGGATTCGCCGCGTTTGAAAACTGACATATCTGGAGTTAGCAAGCTTGATTTTTAGAGACTAGAACCCTATCTAGGCAAAAACTATCAGCAGTGCTGTTTCTGCGAATGGATGGATAGATTGAGCTTTTGAAGTTGATCTTTTTGCCCCACAACGCTTGATAACTTTTGAATTCCAGTCGTCTGATGCATCAATTTCAGATGATTCGAGTATGCTGCTTAATCGCAACGAAAAGATTTCAAATGGCGACTACGATAGGTTCTGCTTTTGCTTTCTTTGCCATTTTTGCTTCTTTGCCATTGTTGTCCTCACCACGAGTTCAAGTCTCTTCATTTTTCTTGCGATCGCAGTCGGAGCTTTGGGAGGAATGTTTCGTGATATGGCCGCAGTCAGTCAAGTGAGGACAAGTTGAAGCGACAACCGCAACAGGGGACGCGCATCTCCCTTCATCCTTCATCTTGCGCTGTGAAGACTGCATCTCCACTTTCAGACGTTGTTTATCGCGAATTTCTTCTTTAACATTTGGCAAGATGCCATTTGAGAAAAGCCTGTGCAAAGCGACGACATCAAGCGAGAAGCGAACTTACTGTATAAGGCGATCGAGCCAGCGCTGGAACTGGGAGAAAACTATCGCGGAGTGATTTTGCGCGATCTAGCCCGGATTGTGCAGATTTGCGGGCGCAGTCATGGCGTGATTAGTTCGCTGGAGTTGCTAGCGTATTTGGTGCTGTATGGCCTGATCAAGCCGGATAAGAGCAAGCTGACAGCGGCGCTTCGGTGGGACGATCGCGCCAGTCGAACAGCGGCAGAAAAGGAAATTTTGCAAATTTTGCTGGATTTGACGAAGGAAGAGGACGATCGCCTCTTGCTGCCCTCGCTGCTGCATCAGCAAGATCAAGCGCAGGGAAGCAGTTTGCAAGAGCCGATCGTGAATGCGATCCACCGCTTCGCGCAGATGATTATTCGAGCGGATGGCGAAGTGACGCCAGATGAAACGGCGGCGCTCAATCACATCTGGCAGCTTTTGCACACCTACCGACCGATTCCGGCGGAACTGCAACCGATGCCAACCGAAACGCTAGAGCAGGTGATGGCCGAACTGGATGACCTCGTGGGAATGCAAAATATCAAAGAATCGGTGCGGACGCTGACGAACTTTCTCAAAGTTCAGCAGGTGCGAAAAGAGCGCGGTTTGGCGCAAACTTCGGTTTCGCTGCACATGGTTTTTGGCGGGCCACCGGGGACGGGGAAGACGACGATCGCTCGTCTCACCGGACGCTTATTCAAAGCATTGGGAATTTTGAAAAAAGGGCATCTAGTCGAAACCGATCGCGCTGGCCTCGTTGCCGGATATGTCGGACAAACGGCGAAGAAAACCGATGATATGGTGAATTCTGCCCTCGACGGCGTCTTGTTTATTGATGAAGCTTATGCGCTGTCACCGCCCGGAGCAGGAAATGATTTTGGGCGAGAAGCGATCGACACTTTGCTCAAGCGAATGGAAGATTTTCGCGATCGATTGGTTGTGATTGTGGCGGGCTACACCGATGAAATGAATCACTTCATTGAAGCAAATCCCGGATTAAAATCGCGCTTCAATCGCTATTTTTATTTCGCCGATTACCCACCGGAAGATTTGCTCGCCATCTTCACAAAAATGTGCAGCAAAAGTAACTTTAATCCGACTGAAGAAACGCAGGCAAAACTGAAGCAAATGTTTGAGCAGCTTTATGCAAATCGCGATCGCACGTTTGGCAACGGTCGCTTGGTTCGCAATCTGTTTGAAAAAGCGATCGAACAGCAGGCGAATCGATTGGCGAGTGCGGCGACTTTGACGGATGAAGAGCTTGTGACCTTGCTGCCGGAAGATTTGCCCGCGATCGAGTCTTTGAGTTCTGCGCCGATCGCAGAGCGCTCCCAGAACGGGATCGCAGAGCGATCGCAAAATGGTATCGGCGCTCAGATTTCGCCGCCTGTTCCTTCTGATGCGGCGCGATTTGCCACGTTGCTGAATGAAGCGCTGCCAGATGGAACGATGGCGGAAGTGAGTACGAACGGCGATCGCCTGCAAATCGCCTTTGAAGGAGCGGCTTTGTCTGATTTCGATGCGATGTCAAACCTGGTTTGCAAAACCTTGAAGCGGCTGAAGCTGTCAATTCCGCAAATGCAGCTAATGGGACAGGCGAACGGAGAAAACTGGAGCCGCAAGTTTGAAGTTCAGTAGTGGGCGGCTCAAGAAATCTGCGACAGTTCCGGGCGAGCAAACTGGACGAGCCAATCTTTGACGTGGCGCGTAGCGCGGCAGTCGTCTTCGTTGTAGCGCAAGATGGCATTGAGGAAAAACGGATCGCCCGTCGATCGCCACTGCGCGTACCAGTAGATCGATTGTGCGCCGCTGGCATCCGCATCGCGCCAGTCAAAATTCAGCCAGCGGGCGATCGGCTTGAGCGCATAGCTTTCCACAGGCAGCGTGGCAACGCGAGTCACCCGCTCGTGCAGATCGACGAAGCGATCGAGCAAAGGTTCAATCTGCATGGCAGGCGTTCCGAAAGCAGCAGCTAGACGCTGCACGGTTTGCACTTCATACGGGCAAAAGTGGAAGATTGGCGCGTTGCCATACTGAGTGACAAGGGCGAGGAACTGCTGCCACACGATCGCCTCGGATGCTTCATCATCCGCCCAAAGTGCGTGAAAGGTTTCAGTTTGCGCGATGCGATCGACTACCAAAACGCCGTGCAGATACGCCAAATTGTGATCCGGTGCGGATTCAATGTCGTAGTAAAGCTCGATCGGGGCGGTCGGCAGTTCGGTTTCAGTCAGCAGAATGTGTGAGGGAGCAGTGTAGATTGGCAGGGCGCGGTTTTGCAGTTGCGATTGCGCTTGGCGAACCAGTCGATCGGCCACGTGAATGCCAAATCCGGGCAGCGATTCAAGCTGTTTGGGACGAGCGATCGCTAAGGCTTCCACCGTCAGCAGTTCGATCGCCTGAAGCTGCACATAGCGGCTCGGTGTTACACCCGGAAGCAGGGACAAATGATTTTGCTGCTGGGCAATTTCGTAGCAGTGACCCAGCCAGGGACAAAGATCGCAGCGATTGTTGGCGATGAAAACTTCGGGTTCTTGCTGAGTTTGCAGCAGTTCGACGCAGGCTTGCAAAACATCTTCCATGCGCGGCAGCATTTCCGTCAGATTCACCGCATATTGGCCGCGCTGTCGCAAAATCAACCAGGTTTTTGACCAGGTGCGCTGTACGCCAGCGAGAACGAAAGCGTGGAAAGCAGCCGTTAGCTGATAGTCGAGCTTTGGGCGTTTGCCGAGTCGAATGTCGATCGGCGCATAGTGCCAGTCGCCCAAAATCGAGTTTCCCGACTGACGCACAAGCAGATCCGGGCAGCTTACTAAGGTGATGCCGCCATCGATCGGCAGCAGCAGAACGCCTTTGGTGATGCGATCGACGCCCTGCCGCATCAGGTCGAGCGTCGCCGCTGCTCCGGCGTTCCAGTCGCCTTTGGGGTAGACAGGTTGGAACTGCGCGATCGCGTCAGCCAGAATCGTGCGTCGATGGGCAAGACTGTCTTGCCGGAGCTTCAGCACATAGTCGCTCGGCGGGTCGCGCTGCGTTTCGTCCCCAAAGCGATCGAGAAACGCCCGACGACGACATCGCTGAAAATTGAAGAACAGTTCATCAGTCAGCCACATTCGATCACGCTGCGAAGAGGAACAAGTCAGTAACCGACTGTTGAGTGCGAACGTTGAGTGCGAACAACGAACTTGTTTAAATTCTGGCAAAAATTGTTCACTTTTGAACGCTAACGTGCATATCCGCCCGGATTCAATCGCACATTCGCACAAAATTCGCTGGATGTGAGCGCGGCTTCAGGGACAGGCTGAATGTAGAGATAGCCGATCGA
This sequence comes from Microcoleus sp. FACHB-1515, assembly GCF_014696105.1. Taxonomy (GTDB): domain Bacteria; phylum Cyanobacteriota; class Cyanobacteriia; order Elainellales; family Elainellaceae; genus JAAUTJ01. The sequence goes on along the minus strand of NZ_JACJPO010000019.1, from coordinate 70,240 downwards.
TTCCAGCGGAATCGGCTCAGACAACGTGATGGGGCGATCGATCGAGCCAATAAACGCCACGCCGCGATTAGAAGCTGTCAGCGGTGCGGTTTCGCTCAGGTCGAGCAGCAGTTCACCTGCGGATTCGCGCTGGGTGAGATTTCTTGCGCCTTCACAGCTTGTTGGCACCCCCTGATTGTGACTGCTAAACAAGCCATAGGTGTAGGCAGTTCTGGCTTCAAGATCGTTCATCGTGAAGTAGTAGCCCGTCACCTGATTGGCGGCATTGAGAATGAGTGCGCCACTGCCAACGGTGTAGCTGAACCGTTGTGGATAGCCGCCCACTTCGCGAATGGTGCGGATGCTGGGAGGTCGGGTGGTGGAGACGATCGCCAGCGGCACAGTCTGCACCTGCGCCCAAGCTGCATCTGCCACCAGCCCCAAGGCCAATCCAACCAGTACCGTTTTCAGCATCGATCGATCCCCTTCCCTTTGATTGGGAACTGCGTACCTAAAACCAGGAAATCAAACCAGGAAATCAATTTCTTGGCTAAAAGCTCAAGTCAGTTGAAACGAACTTCAAGCGATCGCACTCAGCTCATTTCAATGAGTTTAAGCTTTGAGCCGGAACTTGACACGGCATTCCCACCACAGCGATTCACGTTCGATCGCAGCACTTCAAACGAGGATTGATACAATTCCAAAAAGTTTCGCCTTTCCACCATGACGATCGCTTCCTCTCCGCAACTCGCCCTTCATCGCCAGCAGTTTCCCGCGCTTGCCAACAAAGCTTACTTCAACTACGGCGGACAGGGGCCGATGCCGCAAGCCGCGATCGATGCCATCTTGCAGGCACACAATCAGGCGCAGCAGCAAGGACCATTTTCCGGGCAGGTGAATGCCTGGATGATGCGGGAAGCCGATCGCGCCCGCAGTGCGATCGCCGCTGAACTGCAAGTCGATCCCAGCACAATTACGCTGACGGAAGATGTCTCGGTTGGCTGCAACATCGGGCTGTGGGGCATCGACTGGCAGGCGGGCGATCATCTGCTGGTTTCGGATTGCGAGCATCCGGGCATTATTGCGGCGATTCAAGAGATTCAGCGCCGATTTGCGATCGAAGTCTCGGTCTGTCCATTGCGCGAAACGTTGAATGAAGGCGATCCGGTTGCGATCGTCACTCAGCACTTGCGACCCAACACGCGCCTGTTTGTCGTCAGCCACATTCTGTGGAACACAGGCCAAGTCTTGCCGCTGGCTGAAATGGTCGCCGCCTGTCAGCAGTTCGCCAGCCGTCAGCCGATTCGCGTTTTGGTGGATGCCGCGCAGTCGATCGGCGTTCTGCCCTTGAATCTGGCCGAACTGAACGTTGATTTCTATGCGTTCACCGGACATAAATGGTGGGGCGGCGCGGCAGGCGTGGGCGGACTGTACGTGCGACCCGAAACGAGGGAAAGCTTGAGTCCGACGTTCATCGGCTGGCGCGGCATTGTGTATGACGATCGCGGACAGCCGAGCGCATGGCGACCCGATGGCCGACGCTACGAAATTGCCACGTCTGACTTTACGCTGTACGGCGCTTTGTGTGCGGCGATCGCGGTTCAAAACGAATGGGGCACGCAGGCCGATCGCTTCGATCGCATCCGCAGCTTGAGCAAACAGCTTTGGCAGCAGCTTTGCGAAGTTCCGCAGATTCGCTGTCTCCGCGCTGCACCGCCGGAAGCGGGACTGATTTCCTTTCAGGTGACGACCGGACAGGCACATGCGGCGATCGTCCAAGCGCTAGAGCAGCAGCAAATTTTCGTCCGCACCATTCTCGACCCGGACTGCATTCGCGCCTGCGTCCACTATTTGACACTGGAATCGGAAATCGATCGATTGGCAGCCGCGATCGCGAATGTAATCCGATAACTGAGATTTTGCACCTGTGGCATGACCCGCCCTAAATTGAAATTTGGGCTAACAACGAAAGTCAGTTGAAACTGACTGAAAACCAGGCTGCGTTAAGGTTTTAACCCGTTTCAACGGGTTTGTGCTTTCAGCCCGAAATTGATTTCAGGGCTGTGTTGCAACAGGTGCAAGATCTCGGTCAATCAACGTAGTTCCAAATCAGTTTGCCAACCAGAACGGAAGTCACAGTTAGAAATAGCGGCTTGATAATTTTTGCGCCTCTTTGGGTGGCAACCGAAGCACCCAAATAAGAGCCAATAATCGAGCCTGCTGCGCCCGATAGACCGATCGCAAAATTGACGCTTCCCATCAGTAAAAATGCAATCAGGGCAGTAATGTTGGTGATGAAATTGATTACTTTGGCGGTTCCAGTTCCCTGCAAGAAATTGAGCGAACCGATCGAAACCAAGGCAAATACTAAAAACGTTCCGGTTCCTGGTCCAAAAAATCCGTCGTGAAATCCGATCGCCAATCCCCAAAATGCCAGCTTGAATTGTTGCGGGCGATCGAACTTCACCTCACTGTTTGCTTGACCAAATTCCGGTTTGACAAGCACAAAAATCGTGATGCCGATCATCAGCAGAATCACGATCGGTTCTGCCCACTGTTTCGGCAAAAAGCCGATCGACTGACTGCCTAAAAACGCACCGATCGCAGCGGGAATTCCCATCCACAAACAGGCCGTTAGATTCACCTGTTTCGCTTGAGCGAATCTGAGCGAACTGGTGAGCGCTCCAAATGTACCGCACAGCTTGTTTGTGGCGACTGCGGCTCCGACGGGTAGACCGCTGAGCAGAACGGCGGGAAGTAGAATTAAACCGCCGCCGCCTGCGATCGCATCCACAAATCCAGCCAGCATACCTGCGGCAAAAATTCCGATTAAAAACGTCCAATCCATCGCAAACCACAAGCAAATTGCTTTTCTATAATTGAAGATTTCACATCGAATTGCAATCTTGCTTGTGATAGAAGAAATCAGCGGGAATAGCGACTTTCAATCCACGATCGCACTTCTGCTTCTGAGCTAAATCCCATCACAGAATTTGTGTGCGGATCATAAACGCGCCAAGCAAAACCCGATCGCGTTTTGACTTTCCAAATTTGAATTTCTGCGCCGCGAGTGAGATTTAAGACAAGCGATCGCCAAAGATTTTGTAGCAGGATTTGGGCAGTTGAAAAGCGCGTCAATCCTTCAAGTCTGCGATATTCTTTGGAAGTTGAAGCGGTGATTGGAAAAGCTTTCATCGTGAAGAATCCTCTTCAAACGGTGGTGTAGCTTCACTATGCGCGATCGATTTTCGGCTGCAAAGGTACAAAAAAATTAAATTTAACTGGTACAGTTTTTGCATTGAGAAACTGTACTGGTAGAACTGAAGAAAACTGTACCAGGTGAAAGATTGTAAGATCGCGTATAGTGCCCAATAGCGATGCATTGCGGGCAATTTGAAGCGATGCATCTTGACGTTGCACAGGGGAAATTGTGCCGTGAAAATCATTCTCGATCGCCGATCGTCCGAGCCAGTTTATCTGCAAATTCGCAACCGCATTCGCCACCTGATTGAAGCTGAAAAATTGCAGGCAGGCGATCGACTTCCCTCAATTCGCGCCCTTGCCGAAGCCACGCAGGTCAACAAGCTGACCGTGATCGAAGCCTACAGCATGTTGGAGGCGGACGGCTTGATTTATGCGCGTCCGGGAGCCGGATATTTCGTCTACGAGCAGTCGATCGAAACGCCCGTTCCGGCTACGTTTGCACCGCGTCAGGAAGTGATCATTCCCGAAACCAGGGAGATGTCGTATTTCGAGATTTGTACCGCTGTGGGTCATGCCAATTTGCAGGAGGATGTGATTAATTTCGCCTCTGGTTTTCCGATGATTGGCGCAGTCGAAGACCTCCAGCGCATTGCGCGACGGGCAGTCAAAGGCGTGGGCGATGAACTGTTTCGCTATGACTTTCCGCAAGGACAAATCGGCCTGCGAAAGCAAATCGCCCAACTGCTGCTGCACAAAGGGCTGGAAGTTTCGCCGGAAGAACTAATCGTCACAAACGGCTCGATGCAAGGGCTGTCGCTGACAATGCAGCACTATCTGAAGCCGGGAGACTGGGCGATCGTCGAATCTCCGAACTATCACGGCGCACTCGCGGTTCTGCAAGGCATTGGCGCACGAGTGATTGGCATTCCGATGACACCCGACGGCATGAATTTGATGCTGTTGGAACAGTATTTACGCAGCCATCGCCCCAAGCTGATCTATACGATCAGCACGCTGCACAATCCAACCGGAATCACCACCTCACAGCCGCACCGCCAGCAGCTTTTGGCACTGGCCGAACAATACGATTGCGTCGTGCTGGAAGACAACGCCTATGAAGGACTCAGCTTTGAGGCCGTACCGCCGCCGATTAAAGCGATCGACCGCAGCGATCCCACCGGGATCAGCAAAGCTGGCCGCGTCATCTACCTCGGCACTTTCTCGAAAACGCTGATGCCCGGATTGCGCGTTGGCTACATGGTCGTGACGGGCACGGCGTATCAGGCATTGCTGGAACGAAAGCTGCTCAGTGATTTATGCGTGTCTACCGTGTCGCAGGCGATCGTCAGCGAATATCTAGCAACCGGACACTATCGCCGCTATCTCAATCAGTTGCGGACGCAAAACCTGACGAATCGAAACACAATGCTGAAAGCGCTAGAGCGCTATTTTCCCCAAGAAGCAACCTGGACGGTTCCGAATGGCGGCTTGTTTCTGTGGGTGACGCTGCCGGAGGGTCTGCCCATGCAGGCGATTTGTCATGCCGCCGCGCTGCAAAAAGTCTTTATCGTTCCCGGATCGACCTTCTTCCCGAATCAGCAAGGCTATCCGGCTTTACGGCTGAATTTTTCGCAGTCTCCCGAAGCGATCGAGCAGGGCATCCGCATCTTGGGCGACCTGCTCAAGACGCGCATGAAGCGCTGCTCCTGAAAAAGTGAAAATCAGCTAGTAAAGCTGGAAATTTGCTCAAGAAAAGTAACAGCTTTAGCAAAAAATCGCGATTTTTCTCCGATAAGCTTAAGAACTTGTTAAGGCTGTCGTTTTTGCAGCCTTCTCCAGCTAAGTTAGTCTGCAAGATACCTCCTAACTGCGTCTCCAGCCTCATCCGTTTTTTCCTTCGGGTCAACGAGTGAGGCTGATATTTTTCGGGTGTGTTGACGAGTCTACTCTTGACCTGCAAGGGGCACGACCTGTCATGCCCCTACGGACGCTCGGCACTACGCAAGGTAGGACGCTTGCGGCTGAGTAGCCTGCCACAGCTTGTAGACTAGGAATTCAGCGCGATCGCCCAAAGCGGCAATGAACGTGCCTTCATCCGAATCGGCAGTTTCCGCGATCCAGCTTCCCTGAACGCAGATTTCCATGAACTGCTCGTCAACGGGCGACAAGCTCGCTTGCGCTTCTTGACGCAGCAGCACTTCAAGCTGATCGAGTCCGGGCGCATCTGCCGCAATCAAGAACGAGGCTCGACCCGCTTGGACATGCAGAGTTTGACCCGCCCGCAGTGCCAGCAAAACGCGCTGAGCGACCATCACTTCGATCGGCGCGGCGATCCGCTCCAGGTACAAATCCGACTCGGTGTAGTTCAGCTTCAACATCAGAACTCGCCTCCTTTCAAGTCTTAACTGATTCGTCTTGCTGCGCCCAGAACATTTCGGCAAAGGCAACAGCCGGATGCATCGGTGCTTTGGGCTTGGCTTTCAGCGTCATGCCTGTGTCTTGCAGCCAGCGATCGCCCTTTTTGCCGTTACAGGTCGTGCAGGCTGTCACCACGTTGTCCCAGGTGTGGGTTCCGCCTTTCGATCGCGGAATCACGTGATCGAGCGTCAGGTGCTTGGTGCTGCCGCAGTATTGACAGGTGTGGTTGTCGCGGCGCAGCACTTCGCGGCGGTTGACGGGCGGCACTTTCCACAGGCGCTCTGGATTGCTGCCCGTCAGCCGGATATGCTCGGAAACGTAGTAGACCTGACTGGGAGAGCGAATCGGCCAGTGCTTCGTGCTGCTGTCGAGCGATTCGGCTTGTCCCGTCACGAGCAGGGCGATCGCTCGCTTGATGTTGATTCGCGCCAGCGGCAAATAGTTCTTGGAGAACACCACCACTGAGTTTTGCAGCACGGCGATTTGACTGGGTTGCGCTTGCACTGGCTGTTGCACTTGCATGGAAGAAAGCTCCTAAAAAAATTTGCCCCCGCTTTTTGATACTTCAAAAGCGGGGGCAGGCAGCTTCGGGCGGCTGGGTTGCCTATGTGGGTGTAGCGAACCTACACCTTCCGCTTTGAGTTGATCGATCGCTATCTTTGATGGCCTCTGACCGCAGGGCGATCGCGCCAATTGAATGATTGGGCATCGCAAAACCACGCCCTTCACCCACGACAAACAGCGTCGGTAAATACCAACCCGTGAGGGGCTGGCTTGGCCGATCGCTGAGGCAGAGGTGGAAGAGGGTGCGTGTCATTGAAGGCGAAACCCTTTGAGGCGAGAATGTCTGAGAATTTATCTTGTTTACGATACTACACGCTGTAGTATCGGTTGTCCAGTCTTTTTTCAATTTCATCGTCAAGATTTCGATCGCGCTTCAAGGGTGGCTGTTGCGTTCCCAGAAAACGCGATCGCGCCAGCCTTGAATCTGTCGATGGTCTACAGCAATTTCCAGCCGCTTTTCGGCAAGACAGGCGTAATATTCTTCAATTTCAATGCCGACAAAGTGGCGATCGAGCTTTTTTGCCACAACTGAAGTGGTTCCCGATCCCAAGAATGGATCGAGAACAACGCCTGCGATCGGGCAGCTTGCCAGAATAATTTTTGCCAGCAGCTTCTCCGGCTTTTGCGTCGGGTGATTCGTATTTTCGGGCATCGACCAGAACGGCACAGTCAGGTCTGTCCACAGGTTTGAGGCGGCGGTGAGACGGAAGTTACCGCGATCGCTGCGCTGCCAGTCTTTTGGTTCACCTGCGGCATCGGTGTAGGGCGCACGAACGCGACGACACAAGCGAACCGCTTCAGCGTCGAAATCATATTCTTGAGAAACCGTGCAAAACCAAATATCCTCAGAACAATTTTTCCAGTTCGATCGCGCACCCCGACCTTTTTCGCGCTCCCAGGTAATCCGGTTGCGAACAAAAAAATAGCGACTGGCAACTTCATACAAGGCGGGTGAAGATTGCCAGTCGCCACAAAGATAAATGGAGGCGGTTGGTTTCAGGCAGGGCAGCAGGCGAGAAAGCCAGGAATCGAGCCAGTCTGCATAGTCGGAGAGCGATCGCCGCTTCACCTGCTGCTGATGGAAAAGCTTGTTGAGGTTGTAGGGCGGATCGAGAAAGAGCAGATCGACGAAATTCGTGGGCAGTTGATCGAGAACGGTAAATAAATCCTGACAGATCGTGCGATCGAGCAGTTCTTCGACTTCGGCAGGGCGATCGAGGTGGAGCAGGCGCGATCGATAGTGCTGGCGTTCCGTTTCGCTAAGCTGAACGGTGCGATTGCGGGGAGCCAGTGCTTTGGGTGGCTCTGACTCCTCGTGCGTCACGCTTCGTTCCTCACCAGCATGACGGGACAGTTTGCATAAACGCGCACGTAGTCAGAGAGCGATTGTCCAAGCAGGCGATCGAGATCCGGCAGTCCTCTCGCGACGGTCGGGCGGCGTTCGGGCGAACCAAGCATCAGCAAATCGACGTTCATTTCTTCGGCCACCTGACAGATGCGCTCACCGGGTTTTCCAGTCGGGGCGATGCATTTGTACTTGATGCCTTGCTTTTTGGCTTCCGTCGCGGCAGGAATCAGAACGGGATCTTGGTTAGGATCGGTGGGAATTTCTCCGGCTTTTTGCTTCATCTCAGGGTTGGTGTGCACCAAGACGAGTTCGCCGCCTTTGATGTCGCGTAAGAAAGCGATCGCCAGTTTCAGCGCTTCCTGTGCCGATTCAGATTTGTCCATCGCCACCATGATTCGGTTAATTTTTTTGACGTAGATGTCATCTTTGACCAGCAGCATGGGGCGTGAGGCAAGCTGAAACACGTACTGGCTGACGGAATTTTCTAGAATTGATTGCAGGCGCTTGAGGCCGCGTGAACCCATGATGATCAGGTCGGCGTCGATTTCTTCGGCAACGCGGCAGACGATATCTTTGGGGTCGCCTTCGCGCAGCATGGCGGTCGATCGATTTGGATCGAGTGCCAGGGTTTCGATCGCGGTTGCCATGATTTTGCCGCCTTCTTCTAATTTCTGCGCCATTGCGGTGGCCGAAACTTGTGAAGGAACGACGTGTAAAATCGTCACGTGGGCTTGAGCAATGGAGGGAATTTCCATTAGGGCTTTGAGCATTTGCTCAGCTTGTCCGGCTCCGGCAACTGCCACCAAAATTTTTTCTATCATCTTTGTCTCACTGCTTTGTTTGGGCGTCAGCGATGGATTTGGAAATTAATGTTTTGCTTGGACGATCGCCCAAACAAAATCGCAACTGTTGTTCATGATTCTTTACGTTAATCACTTCAACAATTGCAGTTTTCAATCAATCCTTACACTGAGAAATTATACGTTGAATTTGCTGGTCGATCGGCGGGTTCAACATTCATCTTTACGGCGAAACAGTTCGTAAAATTGAATGTGTAAAATAAACTGAGAAACATCAGGTTTGTTTCTGAAGAAATATGAATTTAGTTGTGTAAAGATTAATTTAGAAACTGCTCTTGAGTTTTACGCGATGGAGGCGCGATCGATGCAACCCCAACTTCCCCCCACTGAAGCAATTCAAAATCTTCCGACCCTGTTGAGCGAGTCTTGGTTTGAATATCCGGTTCGCGCTCAGCCGCATCACACCGACTATGCCGGAGTTGTTTGGCATGGTACATACGTGGCCTGGATGGAAGAGGCGCGGATGGAATGTTTGCGATCGATCGGCGTCAGCTTTGTGGATTTGGTCGCGCTTGGCTGTGAGTTGCCTGTGGTTGAACTGTCGATTCGCTATCATCGTCCGGTTCAAATGGGGATGGCGGCGATCGTGAAGACGCGGATGACGCAGAGTGAAGGGGTGCGGATCGTTTGGGACTATCAGATTCAGTCGCCGGATGCCCAGGAGCTTTACATTACGGCGCAGGTGACATTGGTGGCGATCGATCGGGAGAAGGGGAAGATTATGCGGCAGTTGCCGTCTGCTGTGAAGGATGCCTTAGCGCGGCTGGCGGGTGGGGGCGATCGAGGTTAGACGCGAATTTTTGGGGAGGGAGGAGACGCGAGATCTCGCGTCTCTACGGGGGTGGCCGCCGCCCGCCGCCCGACCTCTACCATCCGATCGCATTCCGCAAACTTTGCCACAGGCTGCTGACGGCTTGCCACAGGTCGCCCGTGCCAATTCCGAGGATTTGCAGGATGAGGACGATCGCGGCGATCATAATCGCGGTTCCGATCGCGGCTCGCACAACTTTGACGAGGAAGGAGAAGACGATCGCGGTGATGACGATCGCGCCGAGGAGCAAGACCAGTTCCATTACGAATCACCTGTCGAAAAGTTCAGATTGTGGATTGCTTTGAGAACTTGAAGTAGCTGCAAAAGATGGTCTGATTCAATCAAATTGAGCAGTGGCATCAGTCGATAGATCGCAGGATTTCCCGCTTGAACTTGAACAAATTGATAGTTTAATCCATTGGTTGCCAGTCCCCAAACGGAAGATTGATGATCAAGGCTTTTGTAAGTGTAGGTAAGTAGTTGCGGCAATCCTGCCCATACGTTTGATAGTCCTTCTTTGGCTTCAATCACAAGAATCCAAAATAGCGGACTGGTTCTTTCAACATGATTAATCGCCAAAATGTCCATCCGGCCTGTCACTTTTGTATCTTCAGTGTCAATGCAAATAGCATCGATTCCTTCTTCAATGCTCAGTTGAATCGGAGAACGATAGAATCCAGCCAGCCGCAATAGCGGAAAAACCGTTAGCGCTTTGACAATGCCTTCAGACATTTTTCCGGCAGCAATGTAAGGCTGAAAGTCATCGCGAATGCAAATCAATTCCTGCTGTTCTGCCTCAGTCAGTGGTTCTAAAGACAATTCAGATGTCAATTTTCCATCCGTCTGCATTTGAAAATTCAGCAGTCGATGCACATCTGCAAGCGTTAAATTTCGAGCGTTGAGCGTGGTTGACATGGCAATTCGATCGAACCCAACAAAATTTCAATTGAGGGTAGGTCGCCCCACCCTCAATTACGACTATTCGACGCCTTCGATCGGCGCGAAGCCCTGACGCTGCACGTTTTCCGTCACGACACGCGGTTCAAGGAATTGCAGCAGATAGTCGGGACCACCTGCCTTCGAGCCGACGCCCGACAGCTTGAAGCCACCGAACGGCTGACGAGCGACGATCGCCCCCGTAATTCCCCGGTTGATATACAAGTTTCCGACTTCAAACTCCGCTTGCGCCCGATCGATGTGGGACGGGGTGCGCGAGAACAATCCGCCTGTCAGAGCAAAGGGCGTTCTGTTGGCAAGCGCGATCGCTTCGTCAAAATTCTTCGCCCGCATCACCGAAAGAACGGGACCAAAGATTTCCTGCTGGGCGATCGCGGCATCTGGCGGCACATCCGTAAAGATCGTCGGTTCAACGTAGTAGCCGTGATCGGCAACGGGAATTTCGATCGCACAGGTCGCTTCAGCTTTGCCTTTGGCGATGAATTCACGGATGCGGGCTTGGGCGTCACCATCGATCACGGGACCAATTTGCGTACTGGGATTGTCGGCTTCTCCGACGTTGAGCGATCGCGCTGCCTCCACCAGTCGTGCCACGAACGCTTCGTAGATTGGCTCTAGCACGATCACGCGAGAGCAGGCGGAACATTTTTGGCCGCTGTAGCCAAAAGCCGACTGTACGACGCCTTGAACGGCCTGATCGAGATCGGCACTTTCATCGACGACGATCGCATTTTTGCCGCCCATCTCGGCCACGACGCGCTTGAGGTGCTTCTGTCCCGGTTGCAAAATCGCAGCTTCGGCATAAATGCGACAGCCGACTTCTTGCGAACCCGTGAACGTGATCATGTGAACGTCCGGATGCTTGACCATGTGCGCTCCAACGGTGTGACCCCAGCCGGGAACGAACTGAAACACGCCTTTGGGAATGCCTGCCGCAACCAGAATTTCGGCAATTTTCGCGGCAATGACGGACGAAGTTTCCGCAGGTTTCAACAGCGTACAGTTGCCCGTCACCAGCGAGGCGACGGTCATGCCTAGGGGAATTGCTAAGGGGAAATTCCAGGGGGAAATCACAACCGCAACGCCACGCGGATAGTAGCGGTAGCGGTTCGTTTCTCCCGGCAAATCGTAGGCGTGACCTCGATCGAGCCGTTCCATCTCGTCCGCGTAATAGTTGCAAAAGTCGATCGCCTCCGACACTTCCCCATCCGCTTCCTTCAACGGCTTCCCGACTTCCAGCACAATCCAAGCGCACAGTTCCGCCCGCCGCTCTTCCATGATTTCGGCTGTACGACGCAGCACGTTTGCCCTTTCTGTGGCCGGAGTATCTCGCCAAGCGGGGAAGGCAGCTTTTGCGGCGGCGATCGCCTCATCCGCCTGCTCAACGCTAATCAGCCCAATTCGCCCGACGACTTCACTGAAATTAGAAGGATTGACCGAATCGATCGTCTCGACGGTATTCACCGATTCGCCATTGATCAGCGGACGGTAGGTTTTACCCAACTGATCACGAACGGTTTGAAAGGCGGCAAGAGCGCGATCGCGAACTTCCAACACGGCGTAATCCGTATCGGCAGCGTTGTGAAATTCCGAATGATTTTTGATTTTCAATTCTTCCGATTCCATCACGGGCGGGGCGAGGAGTTCATCGATCGGTCGGTCTTCCAGATTTTGCTTCAAGAACGAACTGTTGGCCGTATTTTCCAGCAGGCGGCGAATCAGGTAGGACATTCCCGGAATCAGTTCGCCATACGGACAGTAAACTCGGACACGATAGCCGCGATCGACCAGCGCTCTCGCCAACTTATCGCCCATGCCGTACAGCACTTGCAGTTCAAAGCGGCGGCGCGGAATGTTGAGCGTTTCGGCAATGGCGATCGCGTGGGCGTGTGACCGGACGTTGTGCGACCCGATCGCCGCATACAGATATTCGTTGTTCTCCAGCAGAATTTCGGTTAGCCGCTCGAAGTTGGCATCGGTCGAGGATTTTTCCGAAAAAACCGGAAGTTCCCAATCTTTTTGAATCGCCTTGATCGTTTCTTGATCCCAATACGCACCTTTCACCAGTCGAATCGTGATCGGCACGCCGCGCTGTTTTGCCCAGTCGATCCAGCCGCGCAAATCGGCTTCGGTATCTTTCAAATAGGCTTGCAGCGTCACGCCGATATCGGTGCGATCGCGAAACTCCGGCTCGGTCAAGATTTTCTTGAGGATGGCGATCGTAATGTCTTTGTAGGCGTACTGCTCCATGTCGAAATGCACGGCAGCACCCAGTTCACGAGCGCGACGAAGCAGGGTGCGGATGCGATCGCTCACCCGCTCTTCACTGCCTGCCGCATCCAGCGGATCGAACTGCGAGTAGAACGCCGTCAGCTTGACGGAAACCTGTACGCTCGGCAAAGATTCCCCGCCCGCATCGTCAATTTGCGGCACACGCGACCAGGATTTTGATGCTTCGGTTAGCTGCTGCATCAGTTCCAGATAGCGATTCAGATACGAAAGCGCTTCGGCTTCGGTGATTACGGCTTCACCGAGCAGATCAACCGTAAAGGTCATTTTTTGACGACGTAGCTGTTCGATCGTCTTGATCACCTGCTGGATGTTTTCGCCCGCGATGTACTTATGTGCCAAGGCTTCAACCGCGCTCGAAACCGTCGTTGCAGCGACCTGTCCAGGCATCGAGTCGGGATTGGTGAAGTTCAGCAGTCCCTTCATGGCAGCAGGCAGTTCCACCGAGGGATCGCCCAAATATTCCTGCATGTGGCGAGCGATCTCAGCCTTACTTTTCAGGGCGGGCAGGCAATCGATGAAGCGAAACATCTGGACGCGCAAGCCCGGATTGTTCATCGTCCAGGCCAAAAGCTTGTCATCCCAGCGCATCTGATCGCGCATTTGAGCGAGAAACGATCGCTTCTCCTTCGTCGCGGCCAATAATTCTTTGGCGATCGCTTGCGTTTGCGTTTCGTAGGTTTGTTGCGAGACTTGTAAAACCACAGCTAAAATTCCCCCTTTTTGGCAGTCAGGCCATGTCGATCGATCGCGCCTGCTGCTGCTTGAAAGCATTGTGTATGCTTCTATTGTCGAATTTTTGGGGAACGCAAATTACGTTTGTTAACAATGGCTGACGATCGCCACCCATGAAAAAACCAGCGTCGATGTGAATCAACGCTGGCTTCTTCGTTGAAAAATTGACTTAGCGATAGCCCGAATACGGATCGCGAGGCTTGCTCAGCATTCCAAATAAGGGAGCCAAAAGTGCGCCAAACACAAAGCCGCCCGCGTGTGCCCAATATGCCACGCCGCCGCTTTCCATGCCGATGTTGGTGGGAGCTTGCAGGCTGGCTAAACCGTAGAGCGCTTGCTGAGCAAACCAAATGCCCAAAAAGAAGATCGCCGGAATCCGAATTGGCAGCAGCAAAAACCCCAGCGGCAGCAAGGTCAAAATTTTTGTGCCTGGAAATTTGAGGAAGTAAGCGCCCATGACGCCAGCGATCGCGCCACTCGCTCCCAGTGAGGGAATGTTCGACCCTTGCGAGAAATACCACTGTGCCAGCGATGCCAACACACCACACAGCAAATAGAAAACCGTGAAGCGCACATGCCCCATGCGGTCTTCCACGTTGTTGCCAAAAATCCACAGATAGAGCATGTTGCCGCCGACATGCAGAAAGCCGCCGTGCAGAAATTGCGAGGTAATCAGCGTTAGCAGTTCGGGCGGCCCCTGCACGATCGTTTGTCCGCCCAGTGACGCCGTTAGCTCTCGTGGCACAACCGCCCAATCGCGCAAAAACGCTTCCAGCGACGGACCAGCCAAACTTAATTCATAAATAAAGACGGCAATATTGATAACAATTAGCGCATAAGTGACATAGGGAGTTGTCTGCGTCGGATTATCGTCACGTATAGGAACCACGTGTTTTTCCTAAGTTTTAAGAATTGTCTACAAAGGGAACCCTAACCCGCTTTGGGCGATCGGTCTTCTTTCTTCGGATAGGTCTCACTAGAGCGATCGATGGCAGAACGTTGGGAGATTGATGCGATCGCAATCGGTTGAGAATGCTACCTTCTTGTATATCGGCCTTGCAGTTTCCAGCAAACTTACACAGGCTGCATCGATTCGTGAGGCATCCATCCGTCATCTATGGCCTTTAAAGTCACCGTCGTTCTGCTTTTGATTATTGCCAGCGGTTTATTTTCAATGGCAGAAATGGCAGTCGTGTCTGCCCGAAAAACGCGCTTAGTTGAATTGGCCGAGCGAGGAGATAACAAAGCGCGGGCAGCCCTCAAGCTGGCGAATTCACCCAATCAGTTTCTTTCTGCCGTTCAGGTCGGCATTACCTTAATTGGCGTTTTGACCGGGGTGTTTGGCGGGGCAGCTTTGTCCGATCCGATCGCAGAGTCGATCGCCCAAATTCCCGTTCTCGCTCCGTATAGCCAAGTAGCCGGGGTTGGGCTGGTGGTACTGCTGACCACTTATCTTTCTTTGATCTTGGGCGAACTGGTTCCCAAACGGCTCGCCTTGAATAATCCTGAGCGCATTGCGGCGAACGTTTCTGTACCGATGCACTGGGTCACTTCGCTCGCCAATCCGGTGATTCGCTTTTTGACAACTTCGACGGATCTGGTTTTGACGCTGCTGGGCGCAAACCGTCCCTCAGATGAACCGCTCGTGACTGAAGAAGAAATCAAGGTGATGGTGCGGCAGGGTGCGGAGGCGGGCACGTTTGAAGTGGCCGAGCAAGATATGGTCGAGCGTGTCTTTCGACTCGCGGATCAGCGCGTGGTGGCGTTGATGACGCCACGACTCGATGTTGTTTGGCTGGATTTGAACGATCCGGCTGAGGTGAATCGCCACAAGATGATGGAAAGTCGCCACAGTCGCTTTCCGGTTTGCCAGGACAATCTTGATACGGTTTTGGGCGTGGTGCATGTCACGGATCTATTAGCTCGCAGTTTGGCAGGCGAATCGTTTGACCTAACGACGATGCTGCGTCAGCCGCTCTACATTCCTGAAGGTACACATGCCTTGAAGGTGCTGGAACTGTTTAAGCAGTCGAGTACGCATATTGCGCTGGTTGTCGATGAATACGGCGTGTTGCAGGGCGTTGTCACGCTGAACGATGTCATGGAAGTGATCATTGGGGATGTGCCGTTTGCCGATCGCCCTCACGAATCACCTGCGGTTCAGCGCGATGATGGCTCGTGGCTGCTCGATGGCATGTTGCCGATCGACAAGCTCAAAGAAATTTTTGAACTGGAAGAACTGCCGGGAGAAGAGCGCGGCAACTATCAAACGTTGGGCGGCTTCATTGTCACGCAGTTGGGTCGAATTCCCACCGCGACTGACCATTTTGACTGGGAGAATGTCCGCTTTGAAGTCGTAGACATGGATGGAAATCGCGTTGATAAAGTGCTGGTTGTGCCGCAAGCGCAGCTAACGCAGGTGGAATGAAGTGCGATCGTGAGCAATTCATGACATCGGTTTCAAAAGGCGATCGAATGATCGGATGATTGGCAGTGTGCTGCGATTTCATTTTGACAGGCCAATGTCTCCTTCCGTTTGCGAAAGCTGGTTTTTGACGCAAAAGATCTCCGACGATCTTTACTTGATCACGGAGCCACATTACTACTGGTTCAATCGAGCGAATCTGTGGCTAATCAAAGGGCGCGATCGCGATCTGCTGATCGATACGGGGCTTGGTGTCATGAGTTTGCGCCAGCATATCGCCAGCTTGATCGACAAGCCGCTGCTGGCGATCGCGTCACATATTCATTTCGATCATGCGGCGGGAATGCACGAGTTTGAGCATCGTGCGATTCATGCGGCAGAGGCGGAGGCGCTGCGATCGGGTGATGACTACGAGGCGTTGTGTACGCCTGCTCAAGGCTGGGTGCTGCAAGAACATTTTGAGCAGCTACCGTATGCAGGGTTTACAGTGGCGGAATATACCATGATGGCGGCAGAACCGACGCAGGTTTTGCAGGAAGGAGATGTGCTGGACTTGGGCGATCGCGCCTTTGAAGTGCTGCACCTACCGGGACATTCTCCGGGCTGTATTGGGCTGTATGAACCGCGATCGCAAGCATTGTTTTCTGGGGATGTGATCTACGACGGTGAACTGTTGGATGAACTGCATTGCAGTCATATTCCGACTTATTTGGAGACTTACGATCGCCTGCAAAAGCTGTCGGTTGAGGCGGTGTATCCCGGTCACTATGCGATGTTTGGGCGGAAGCGGTATCAAGAGATTATTGCCGAGTATCAGGCGATGCGGCGAGTTCCGGGGTGTCCAGCTGAGGTTGGATTGTCGAAGCGAAGTTAGCGATCGAGGTTGGATTGCTTTTTGTGAACGAGCGATTCCTGCGGACAGCGTCGCCGTTGATACTACTTTTGAGTTTCCGAGCCAGTAGAGGCTAGGGCGTGTTTTCAGAAGCTCCAGGAGTGGACTGAGAACAATTTGGCTGCTGAAGGCGATTAAAAGGGTCGGGATTGGCCTTGGGAAAATAACATCGAGGGTCGATCGACCCTCGATGAATCCAAGCGCAGGAATTGAACTCATAGGAATAGAGGCGTCTTCCTGATCGGTAAAATGCAATTTGTCAGCACAGAAATTGCAGGTTCACTAGTAGCGGAATACAGCAGCAACCGGAGCATCATCGGGTACTTTTTCCGGCTCAACGGCATAGACAATTCCGCCGTGAAACAGTGTTTGAACGGCGGCTGCATTCAGCAGATCTTCGTCGCCTGGTTGAGCGTCGTCGTGCATTTCCAGTTCCATTGCTTCCGGATCAAAATGTCCCCATTTCTGCACGCCGACCGGAACAAATAGCTGCTCAACTCGGCCATAAAATGCACCTTGAATCACTTCGTTTAAGTCGTTTGAACCTTTGCCAGCGGCGATCGATTCGTGATAGTAATCGATCGCTTTTTGTTTTTGTTCTTCAAACTGCGGCTCAACGATCGCCCAAGCTTCGGCATGAAGTTCTTGCGCCGTTTGCTCCTTGGTGCTGTGTTGAATTCCTTCTTCCACAATGAAATTGTAGGTGTTGGCCTCCTGATAGATCGGCAGCAGATAGCTCACGCCTGCGAGAACCAGCGGGGCACGGCGATTGCGGAAAAAGTCGTGCAGCGCTTTATCCACTAGCTGGAAATATTGCAGCAAATCTTCCTTGACGTTTTCGCGCTCGCCGCCCTGCCCGTGATAGGAACCACCGCCCTGCAAGGCTGCACGACCTGCACCGCCACCCTGTCTACGCTGCTCATCTTTTGCCGTTTCATCATACTGCAAGGCGTCATCCATGCTTTTCGGCAAGCCTTCAATTTCGATTTCGCGAGTCATGCCGTAGCGGTTGCCTTCTAACAGCCGCACATCACGCTGACCAAGCGTGAGAATGTAGAAGCGATCGTCTTCACTTAACAGCGGAATTAACGGTTTGAGATGAAAGCGATCGCTCACAACCACCAGTTCAATCGTTTCGATCGGCAGACGGTAGTAGCGGAAGAATCCTTCTGAGATGAACAATGCTAAACCCGCGTCCTGGTGCTGCCAAAATTCATCTTCATCCAAATCCATCGCGGGCTGAAGAAGATTGCCTGCATCAGTCGGACGCGATTCATATTTTTCTAATTCTGCTTCTGCCTGTCGAATCAGATTTTTGAAGCGGACAGTATTTTGCTGAGTTTCTGAACCAAGCAGCACCGTTGGCATGTAGATCGACACGCACAACCCTTGCGGCTGTTCAACCAGTTCTTTGAGTTCTTCGATCGAAAGGAAGCTCATATTAATTGGGGTGAAATAAACAGGATATAAACATATCGATCGTAGAAATTTTTGCCTGATGCAGCCCCTGCCCAATGACAGAAAAAAGCTCGATCGCACGGTGCGATCGAGCCTGCGTTTAATTCAGTGGATGGCGATTACTTAGCAGCCATTTCTTCTTGAACTTTGACCTTCACCTGCTTGAATTCGCTTGCCATTTGCTCTTTCTGTTCACTGCTGCAATTGTTGTCGATCGCAGCGAACATTGTGCTTTCTTCTTGACGAATGTGATCGCCGACGTGATCCATCAAATCTTTGACCTTTGAGCGGAATTCGTCAGGGGAAGAAGCGGGATCGATCGCTTTAATTTCGTCAAGCATCGGACGCCATTCGGCCTGTTCATCATACAGTTCTTGGGTGTTTTCTTCACCGTAGAACGGACGAATGCGCGAATAGACAATTTCCTCTTCAGCTTGAGCGTGAGCGAGCAGATCTTTGTAAAGCTGGCCGAAGTATTCTTGCAGCTTTTGCGGATCTTTGGTGTTGCCAATTTCCGTGAAGATCGTGTTCACCTTGTTGTGATCCAAACGAATCAGCGTTTGGATGTTCATGTCTTGCTTGTCGCTGTTTTGCGTAATCACGCTGCCCGCAACGCCGCTAATCGCAGCAACTGCGTCTTGCACTCGTGCCCACAGTCCTTGATCGGCATCTTGTCCGGTTAGTTCGCGCACGCCAGCCAGTTCCAGCATTCCTTTTAGCTGTTCTTGGTGAGCGCGATTTTCAAAGTTGACGGTGTTGAGCGGAGCGATCGCCACTTCAATGTCGGCTCCAACTTTTTGGGCGGCTTTGTGAATCAAAATGCCCGCCATTGCCTGACCATGCTTGATCAGTTCATGCTGAACCAGTTTGCGATAGAAAGTCATGTCTGCGCTCGACATCAAGCGATCGTATTGCTCGATGATTTGCGGTGTCGAAGGATGCGGCTCCGACTGAACCCCATACTGCACGATCACAGTTTCAAGAATACCTAAATTCTTTTGATCGTCCTCCAGCATGTTCTGTAGGCGATCGCGAATGTCTTGATCTTGGCATTCCGAAATCAAAAGCTGATCGTTTTTAATCAACAGATTTTGAAAAGCACGAATATCAGCGAGCTTTTGGGCGATTGCCATTCGCTTTGTGTCGTCTAAAGTTGCAACCATGTGTTCTCCTGATGTGAAAATTCTGATTAGTTTTGCAATTTTATGTTCCTAATCCCAAGTCAAAGCAAACCGCTGAACGCTGCAATTGCTTACAGGGCAAGCGATCGAATTTGAACTCAAAGATCGAGCTTTCCTCTTATGGTGAATCCGATACAAATTTGGTTCACCTAACCTGAGTTAGAGCTTTACAGCTAATCCTTTGCTGCAAATTAGCTCTGTCCGTTCCAAATAATCGGCTCGGCATTGACGTGTGAGGTGCGCGTTTCTTCGTCTAGAGCATGAATGACGCGATTGTAAATGTCCTCGGCTTGCTGCGGCGAATTGCCGATGCTGGTGAGTCCCAGTTTGCCAAATTCGGACAGGCAACCCATTAGATGAAACACCGTTCCAGTTTCGGATGTGCTGTTAAAGTGCAGGCGATGATGGGCGATGATATCCATCAGGTCATTCGGCAGCAAACCGCGATAGCGGTCTTTGTGCAGATTGTCCGAAGCCATGTAGAACTTGGGCGTTCCTTGCTGACTGTAGAACAAGCCTGTTGTCGCATCGTAACGTCCGCCTGTGAGCAATTTCAGCGTCATGAATGGATGCGTTGTGCCGCCTTTTCGCAGGTTAATTTCGATCGCCTGCAAGTCCCAATCTTCGCGTCCGTTCCGCTCACATTTAACGGCAATAAAATCGACGCCAAATCGTTCAAGTGCGCCTTTGTCCGCGAGATTTTGGCCGACGCGCCGTCCCCATTCTTGAATACGAACGCGATACGCTTCATCAGCAGGAAAATTGCAGCCGAGGAAAATTTGTCCATCGGGACCGCCCAAAATCTGATCGTGGGTGGAGAGAATTTCAACTTCGCCATCCGGAGTAATTCGACCTTGCACACTGGGCGATCGCTTCTCTTCGCCTTCCACAAACGCTTCTGCGATCGCGCCCAGGCCGGGAATTTGCAGGCTGAAATTATCCCAGGTTTCCCACTCCGACTGAAAGCTGAGGTGGTAGAAGCGATCGGTCAGAATCGCAATCCGTTCGGCACTCGATGCTTTGTCCGGAGCGGCATGGGCGATCGGACGTAGATCGAGCAGCGCATTTCCCTGACCCGAAAAGCCTTCGTTGAGCTTAATCACCATCCGCTTCAGGTCGGGATTGCGCTCCCACAGTTCGCTGGCAGCAACGGCGAGATCCTCGATCGAGTGAGTCAGCGGACTGCCGTCAGGATGCGGCACATTGCACTCGGCAAAAATCTGGCGGCTGCCGCTTTTGGTTCCCCAATACAGCAGGTCAGGATCAACGGCCAGCAGCGGAATTCCCAGCTTGACCGATAGTTCCCGCTCGATCGCAGTCGAGTTGAAGCAGGTCATGTAGGCTTGAGTGGGTCGAACGGCTTTGCGGATGCGATCGACCAGTCGTGGACGCTCCAGAATCTTTTCGGTTAAGGGACGCGAGGAATTGTCGTGAACACACAGCAGCAGGAGGCGATCGCGAGCGTGCGAAAACGGAATTCCCGGCAAAAGCTGAAGGTAATATTCGATGACGCTGGGATGAATGGGCTGCGAGGTGACATAGACCAATCGCGTGTTGGGGTTGCCCAACCGAATCAGCGAAAATAAAAGCCGTTCTTCATAATAGTTCACGCCTTTGATCTTCTTGAGTTCTTGCTGATCAAGCGTCAAAGACGGAATCACAATAATGTCGCAGTCGCTGTGATCGAACTGTTCGATCGACTGCCAGCGATCGCGCAGTTGCGATTGAAGCAGTCGAAACTGCACAGCCTGATCAAATTCAACTGAGGTCGATGAAGAAGCGGTCAGACTTTGCATTTCGCTAAACGGCTTGACTGCCAAAAATAGAAATATCAGTGATTCTATCCAGATTTTGACAAGAACATCTGCCTCTCCACAGATAGAAAAAAGTGAATTTTGTCAAATTCCGACTTGCCTCTGCCCAGTTCACGACCGCTTCGGCCTGGAAGTCCAGCCAAATGACAGACCAAAAGCTGAAGTAATTCTGAAGAAAACATCAAGACAGGCAGACGGCTTGTCACCTGCCTTTAGAATGAAAGCCTGAGGTTCTCGATCGATTCAATCAGCGCGAGGTTTGCGATCGACAGTCTCTCTGCTGCGCTCAGCTCTTTCTACGACCCGCCTCGAAAAGTGCCGACCGTTCTAACATAATCTTCGCCGTTCTGCGGCTTGACTGTTTGCGAATTCGACGGACTGAAAATTTATGGCCGATGATGTGAGAATGCCGTTTCCGCTTGCTTCAGCCCCACAGGTGGAGCAACATGGTAAGCAGCATACTGTGGCAATGGTGCTGCACAGCGCGAGCGGCGGCATTTTGGCCTGCAACGCTGCGGCTGAGCAAATCTTGGGCGTGACGCTTCAGCAAATGCTCTGCCCCGCGCAACCACCCTGGCAAATCATCAATCTGCAAGGCGATCGCGTCGCGCTCCTAGACACCCCGGCTTTTCAGGCATTGCGAACGGGTCGATCGACCGAGGCGACTTTAGGATTTTATCGGCCAGATGGCGATCTGGTGTGGCTGGCAGTGCAGGCCGAGCCGCTGTTTCTCAATTTGCAGCGGTCGCCGGATGCTGCTGTTGTCACGTTTTCGGTTGTCACATTTCCGATCGCCCACCGCCCCGCTTCTGGCGATCGCTTGAGTGGCGAGCTAGAGCAGTGCTTGACCGAACTGCAAACGCTGCTTGATGCGGCTCCGGTTGGCATTGCGATCGCCACCGATCCAGCCTGTCGCGTTTTGCGGCTCAACGCGCATTTGCAGCAGATGCTTGGCCTGAACGTGAATGCAAACGCTTCACAGCATGGCATTCCCGCCGCCGAAGTTCCGTTTCGAGCCTTCCAGAACAATCAAGAAATTTCGGCTTCTGACCTGCCGATGGCAATGGCCTGCCAGCAGAACGTGACTATTCGCGACATCGAGCTTCAGCTTGTGCGATCGAACGGCGAGGCGATCGATCTGCTCAGCAGCGCAACGCCACTGCGCGATCCGCAGGGCAACGTCTGGGGCTGCATTGGCGTGTATGTCGATATCACGACTCGCAAACGGCTGGAAGCGCAACTGCAAGCGAGCGAAGCGCAGGTGCGACTGGCAACCACAGCCGCCAACTTGGGTTTGTGGTGCTGGCAACCGGATCGCAAGCAGCTTGAACTGAGCGACGAATGCAAAACGCTGTTTGGTTTTGCACAAGCTGAGGATGTGTCGCACCGACAGGTGATCGATCGCCTTCATCCCGACGATCGCCTGCGTGTCGAAGCGGCTCTCGCCCAAGCGATCGCAGATGGCGGCGAATATGACATCGAATATCGCCTGCTGTGGCCGAACGGCAGCATCCGCTGGATCGCCGCTAAAGGCCGCAGTTTTGCAAGGGGCAGTGCCCGTCAGGTGATCGGGACAGCGCAAGACATCACGCGCCAAAAAGTCGCCGCCCAAGAGCGCGAACAGCTTTTGCGTCGCGAACAAGAAGCCCGCCGCCAAGCCGAAACCGCCAGCCGCACCAAAGATGAATTTCTGGCGATCGTCTCTCACGAACTGCGATCGCCGCTCAACGCCATCCTCGGCTGGGCAAAACTGCTGCGCTCCCGTTCTTATGATTCAGCCACGATCGATCGCGCTCTGGAAGTGATCGATCGCAACGCTCAAGCCCAAAGCCAACTGATCGACGATTTGCTCGATGTCTCGCGCATCATTCGCGGCAAAATTAAGCTACAGCACTATCCGGTCAATCTCACCAACCTGCTCACAGCCGCGATCGACGCCATCCACCCTGCCGCTGACAGCAAACAAATTCAAATTGCAACTGATCTGGCGGATGCGGTTGAAAGCGTGGGCGATCGCGATCGCCTCCAGCAGGTGATCACCAACTTGCTCTCAAATGCAATCAAGTTCACGCCAAACGGCGGGCGGGTCACAGTGCGACTGGTGGCAGCGGGCAACTTTGCTACTCCCACTGCTCGTCTGACCATTTCCGACACAGGCATTGGCATTCATCCCGACTTTTTGCCGTTTGTGTTCGATCGCTTCCGGCAGGCGCAGCACAGCACAACCAAGGCACAAAGCGGGCTGGGGTTGGGCTTGGCGATCGTCCGCAATCTGGTCGAACTGCATGGCGGCACGGTGGAAGTCACCAGTGCGGGCGAAGGGCAGGGCACCACTTTTAGCGTTGAATTGCCGATCGTTCGTTCAATGCACCAGCCGCACCGTATCGCTCCAGCGAGGCGAAATCCGCAGTCCGCGATCGATCTCTCGATTCTCAACGGCTTAAAAATTCTCGTTGTGGATGACGAAATGGATAGCCGCGATATGCTGGTGGCGGCTTTAGAGCAGTACGGCGCGAACTTGGCGGCGGCGGCTTCGGTGGATGAAGCGCTGCATTTGCTGACTTCGTTGCAGCCCGATGTGATCATCAGCGACATTGCCATGCCGGACGCAGACGGCTATGCGCTGATGCGATCGATTCAGTCCACCACTCAGATTCCGGTTGTGGCCGTGACTGCTTTGGCAAAAGCAGAAGACCGCCAGAAAGTCCTTGCTGCCGGATTCGTTCAGCACCTTGCCAAACCAATTGATCCGGTTCAGCTTGCTCAGGCGATCGCGCAAGTTGTTCGCAAAGATTTTTGATGCTCAGGCTCAAAATTGCCGGGCGATCGATCGCTACGCAAAAATGGAGAAAGGCAAGCTGGCGAGGAGTTGTGATCATGGTGTGGCGATCGATGTTGAGTTTGTGCAGCGGTGTGGCGATCGGGCTGGGGATGCTGCCTGTTTGGGCGCAGTCTGCCAACTTTGGCACGATCGAGCTTGCACCCGGATTTGGTTCAGAGCGAGTACAGGGCTTTACGCAAGGTTCGGTTTCGCTGGCCTCGATCGCCAATCGCGATCCGGCTGGAAATCTCTGTGTTGGATTTGCAGACTCCACGCCCGATCACGTTTTGGTGCTTCAGCGCGATCTGCCACGCCTGAGTTTGCAGGTGAGCAGCGAGAGCGACACAACGCTGCTGGTGCGCGGTCCCGGCAACTCGATTCGCTGCGGAGACGACATCAGCCGCACAAACCTCAATGCAGCAGTGCAAGATGCCGACTGGAGTGCCGGAGAATACCGAATTTGGGTCGGGTCGTTTGAGGCCGACACGCGCATCGAGTATACGCTCACCGTCCAAGAATGAAGCGATTTTGCTGGTCGAGTGCCGCCGAATCTTCGGCCTGTTCCCCAAAAAAAACGCAGGCGTAGCGATCGGCTCTGAGACTTCAACAATCTTCTCCTGGTTGCTCACAAGCGCCAATGCTTACCCAGCTACTGGACAACTTACCTTCTTGCTCGCTATACCACTCCTTTTTCCAGATAGGAGCGGTGTGCTTGAGCGTATCGATCGCAAACTGACAGGCGGCAAACGCTTCTGCTCGATGCGGACAGCCAACCGCAACGAGGACGCTAATTTCGCCAATTCCCAAGCGTCCCGTCCGGTGATGAATCACGACGCGAGTTACATCTGTCCAGGTTTGGCGAATTTGGGCGGCGATTTGCTTGAACACTTCGATCGCCATCGGCTCATAGGCTTGATATTCGAGCGCAACCACTGGCCGACCGTCTGTTTGGTTGCGTACCATGCCGCTCATCAGCACGATCGCTCCGTTTGCGCCATCGTCTGCGAGGCGATACACTTCCTCGATCGACAGTGGTGCAAAGGTGATGACAAAATCGTTGGTGGCAAGAAGTGTAGGGGCGATCGAATTCATCGAAATCCAGGGAATAACGGCTCTTTCTATTGTGCGGAAATTGGCGGCAGGGCGATACCGTATCGGGGCGCCTCGATCGACTCTACAATTAAGCTCAGTTCGCGTTGAGGCTGAACAATGGTGGCGACCGTGCGAATTACCTGGGAAAAGCTACCGGACGATTATGAACTTGATCGATCGCCTGTGGACAATATCAATCAGCCGCTGATTGCTGCCGCGCTGACGGAAAGCTTGGACCTAGCGGACAAGTTGCCGCCTGAAGCGCTCGTGATGACGAACTACGGCATCTGTGCCACGCTGGACGATCGCATCGTCGTCAAAGCACCCGACTGGGGCTATGTGCCGTCGATTCGCGTGGCGCGTGACGAAGTGCAGCGCAGCTACACGCCGCAGCTTCAGGGCGATTTGCCGATCGTCGTCATGGAATTCCTCTCGAATACCGAGGGCGACGAATATTCAATCAAGCCGACCTATCCGCCCGGAAAATGGTTTTTCTACGAACAAATTCTCAAAGTGCCAACCTACGTGCTGTTCGACCCGCAGACAAACGCGATCGAAGTTTACCGTCTAGACGAATCGAAGCGCTACAAGCTGCAACCGCCGGATAGTCAGGGGCGCTTCTGGATTGCCGAAATGAACTTGTTTTTGGGCATTTGGCAGGGCAGTCGCGAAAATCGATCGGGTGGCTGGTTGCGCTGGTGGGATGAATCGGGCGAGTTGCTGCTGTGGGGAACTGAACGAGTTGCACAGGAACAAGAGCGGTTGGCACAGGAACGCGATCGCGTGGAACGGCTGATCGCGCAGCTTAGAGCGGCAGGAATTGAACCGGATTTGTAGCCGCTGGATTCTTAAGAAAAGTACACTTTATCGATCGAGAAATCGGAGTTGCTTCTACACTCAAAAGTGACCTTCCTTTGAGTCCGCGCTATGACATCCTCGGATCACGCCTGCTGTGGCCCCGGATACGCCACACCCCAAGCGGCAATGCAAGCCGATCGCGAAAAACTGCTGTATTCGATCGCGCTCTACACCGGAACGGGCATTCAGCAGCCCGACTATCTGGCAACGATCGATGTTGACCCCGCTTCACCCACTTATTCGCAGGTGATTCATCGGCTAGAAATGCCCTACATCGGCGATGAACTGCACCACTTTGGCTGGAATGCCTGTAGCTCTTGCCACGACGACCCGACGCGATCGCGCCGCTTTTTGGTCATTCCGGGGATTCGATCGAGCCGCCTCTACATTGTCGATGTCGGAGAAGCGAAAGCACCGAAAATCCACAAAGTCATTGATCCAGAAGAAATTAAGGCAAAAACAAATCTCACCGCACCGCACACGGTTCACTGCCTTGCAGACGGGCAGATCATGATCTCGATGCTGGGCGATGGTGCAGGCAACGGCCCCGGTGGATTTTTGCTGCTCGATGAAAATTTCGACATTGCCGGACGCTGGGATCGCGAACCAAATTCCGCAATGAAATATAACTATGACTTTTGGTATCAGCCGCGCCACAACGTCATGGTCAGCAGCGAATGGGGCGCACCGAAAACCTTTTACCCTGGTTTTGACCTGAATGATGTGACGGCGGGCAACTACGGTCAGCAGGTGCATTTTTGGGATTGGGAAAAACGCGAAATTCTCCAGTCGATCGATCTGGGCGAAGATGGCCTGATTCCGCTGGAAATTCGCTTTCACCACAATCCCGAAAGTACGCACGGCTTCGTTGGCGCCGCTTTGAGCAGCAACATCATCCACTGGCACAAGCCCAACGGTCATTGGCAAGTCGAGAAAATCATCGATGTGCCCGCAGTCGATCTGGAAGGCTTTCCTGTGCCGCTGCCCTCACTGATCACCGATTTGCTGATTTCGCTGGACGATCGCTGGCTCTATTTCTCCAACTGGCTGCACGGCGATCTGCGTCAGTACGACATCACCGATCCGCAACATCCCAAGCTTACCGGACAGGTTTACGTGGGCGGCTTGCTGGGCAAAGCGACGGAGGTGAACGGCCACAAAATTAGCGGTGGGCCACAAATGCTGCAACTGAGTCTCGATGGCAAGCGGCTGTATGTGACCAATTCGCTGTTTAGCACTTGGGACAATCAGTTTTATCCGGACATGGCGCAGTCGGGTTCCTATATGCTGCAAATTAATTGCGACACGGAGAATGGCGGTTTGAGCGTCAATCCCGATTTCTTTGTTGATTTTGGCGCGGAACCGAAAGGTGCGGCTCGCGCTCACGAAATGCGCTATCCCGGTGGCGACTGCACATCGGATATTTGGGTGTAGCGATCGCATCTCAACGAATGAAACACTACCGCATTGAACTAGTCAATCGCAATTTGGCGATCGAAGTTGCCGAAGGTCAATTTATTCTGGAGGCGATCGAGGCTGCCGGATTGCGATTGCCCGTCGGCTGTCGCTATGGAGCCTGCATCACCTGCGCGGCACGGCTGCTCAGTGGCAAAGTCGATCAGCCGCTTGCCGTTGCGCTCAAACCCACTCAGGCAGCAGCGGGCTATGTGCTGCTGTGCATTGCAACGGCGCAAAGCGACTGTCAGTTTGAAGTGGGTCATGAAAGTCAAGCTGGACTGTATCACAATCCATTTGCGGCGAGATGAAGGCCGATCAGCTTGAAATCATTTCGTCGATCGCAATTTCGGGTTCATCTTCTTCCAGGACTGTTTCAATCTCGGCCAAATCCGGTTCGCTGGCGGCATCTTGCTTTAGTTGCGAGAAGATGCGATAGGTTTCTAAGTTGCGGTCTACATTGCCGTTGGAATGCTTGAGGCCGTTGCTCATGCTCACCAAGTTGTACTCGATGTTTTCTGCATAGATCGTCATTGTGATGTTAAAAATCTCGAAAAAACTGACGACCCACTGGCATTCTTCTTGCGGAAATTCCTGATAGTACTTGATTAGTTCGGCGATGCGGGCGTCAAGGTGCGTGCGGGCATAGCGACAAATCAAAATTAGCTTCAGCAACACCACCACAAGCGTCAGCGGCGTGCCGCGAGAAAGCAGCAGGACAAACAGCGACGAGGGTTCGTGATGATCTTCTGTAGTGAGAAATTCAATGACGCGGTTGGTGGTACGCAACAGCAAAGCATCATCGATCGATCGATCGTCATGGGCTGCATAAAGCGTCGTTAGCTTTTCGGCAAGCTGATGATTGAGCGCTTCGACAAATTCGTGGTTTTCAACAGAAAAGATCAAATATTTTTGTAGAGCTTTTTTGAAGTCGCGGTAGCTGAGGTTTTGCGTTTGCTTCAAAAAAATATTGGCGAGGTTGGTGTGGCTAAACAAACCGCGTCGTGCCACGATCGCCTTGATCAATCGCAGCCCTTCATCACCCAGCAGGGTTGGATTTTTGGGTGCGGACGGTTCAGGCGTTTCGATCGCAGGCTGGCTGTGCGCCGTATATAGCGCCAGCTCAAACTTGAATTTCTCCTTCAAGTTATGCGAAAGCATTTTGGCGGCTTCTCGCTGCTCGATCGGATTGTTGAGGTCGATATATTGCGGAACTAAAAGATAGGAAACATAGCGATCGCTCCAGTGGCGATTGCGCTCTTCATAGCGCATTGCAAACAGCCGGAGTTCTTGAAAATCACTGCTGCTGATGAAGTTTTTCACCCAGACGCGCATCCGCTTGAGCGTTGGCGATATTGTGGGTTTATCTAAAGTAGAGTCTGCAAATAGCTTGATGAGTGCTTGAATTGCTTGGTGGCTGCGCGATAGTTCCCAGTTGTTGATTAAGATGTAGCAGGAGCGTTTGAGCGTGTGACGAAATTCCAATTCTTGATTGGAAAAAACGATTTCATAGAGCGCAGGCAGAATGGTTGAACTGGCTGTTTCCGCATGTTCAATAAATAGATGACGAAATTCGGTCAACACATCTTCTGGCGGCCATTGCTGCACAATTTTTAATAGGAAGCTATAGACTGTTTCTTGGGCATGGGCGATACTTTGCGGCGATCGCTTCTTGTTGAGCGGCTGGCGGTCTGTCATTTCTCCTACCCTTTATCGCACCCTTTCATGACAAAGTGGACGAAAGTAATGGCCTGCAATGAAACACATAAAAGGTCATTTTCTCATCGTCTAATCAGCGAGCATCAGGCATCGATCGACCCTTCGCGAGCGGTCTGCTCAGTTGTGAGCTTGCGTGAACAGCGGCCAAACGTCACACTGCTGCTAGGAAACATACACGAAAATTCGATCGCTTAAATCTCTTAATGTTAAAGACTAACCTTATTTCTCTTATCGTAGTCAAACAAATCGCGCAGCGTCCTGATTGACATGATTGCTTACGTCTTCGCGATCGATCGGAAGCATCCATTATACGCATAAACTCCGGTGAGGCAACGTATCTATAAATACTGCTGGGGATCAATTGGTTCTCCGGCTTGACGCACTTCAAAATGCAAATGTGGGCCAGTTGAAAATCCTGTTGAGCCAAGCGCGGCGATCGTTTGGCCGCGCTGAACGATTTGGCCTTCGGAAACGTAGATGGTGCTGGCGTGGCCGTAGAGCGTGGTCAGTCCGTCGCCGTGCGAAACAATTACGGCTTTGCCATAGCCGCCGTACCAGCCCGCAAAAATTACGGTTCCCGCATCTGCTGCGCGAATCGGGCTGCCATAAGCTCCGCCAAAGTCAATTCCGGCGTGAAGGCGGCGGTAGCCCAAAATCGGATGCACGCGCATTCCGAATCCGCTCGTAATCGGGCCATCGCTGGGAAACGCGAATTTTCCGGTTCCGCGCACGTTGCGGTTGGCGGCGATCGCGAGCCGCTGGCGAATTAAAATGCCAAGATTTTCGGAATCGTGCTCAAGCTGAGTTTGGGCAGCTTCGAGGGCGCGACGATCTTGGCGGAGGCGATCGATCAACTGCTGCTGTGTTTCGGCCTGCGCTTGGAATTGTGACTGCTGCGCTTGCAGTTCCACTGTCAGCAAGTCAATTTGGTTTTTTTGGTCTTCAATCTGCTGCTGCTGTCGCTCGATCGCATCAGCGGCAGCTTGCAGATTGGTGAGAATTTCGCGATCGGCTTGATAAACGCGCTTGAGCTGCCAGCGGCGATCGAGAAATTCGTTGAGATCGCGGCTTTGCAGCAGAACAGCCCAGCCGCGTGTGCTTTGCTGTCGCTGCATAAAGCGCAGGCGGGCAACGGTGGCAATTTGGCGGTCTTCGTAGCTTTTCTCAGCGATCGCCAGATCTGCTTGCAATTTCTGAAGCTGCGCGGTGGCGGATTGGAGTTTCGCTTGCTGCTGGGCAATTTGGGCAGCGGTGAATTGAATTGTGTCTTGCAGTCCGCCAAGTTGCGCGGTGGCGGCGGATTCCATTCCGCGCAGGCGAGTTTGCTCTTGGTTGAGGGTCGATCGCTGCTGTTCGATTTGCTGCTGCTGCTGGCGCAAGTCATCTATCGATTGGGCGGGAGCGATCGCCATTTGCGTTAGCCAAAGGCCGATCGCGAGCAGAACGGCGAGGAAGACTGATTTGAGTGCGGTAGGATGCCCAGTCGATCGATGGATCATGCTTCGATTTGCCAGTGCCAGGGAGATAGGGAGATCAGGCCAAATGCTAGGATGATCAGCCCGGAAATTCGATTGAGCCATTTTAAGCCTTGCGGGTTAATTGTCGATCGCATGTTTTGATTTTCTGTGGTTCGATTGGGAAACAGATCGATCGCCTTTAGGATTACTTCGATTTCCGAGCCAGTAGAGGCTAGGGCGTGTTTCCAGACGCTTGATCCTCCCCAACCCCGTAAGCAAGGAGGAAGCCGCACCACTGATCGGCATTTCTAAATCTTGAAAACGAACAGAAGGAAACGAATCGCCGTTCGGTTACTATAGTTATCTGGGTTCTTGTGAGCGATCGAGTTTTTTGCGGTGAGTTGCAAAAACCTATCAGCACTAATTTGAGATTTATTTTGAGGGAGCGATCGTCGTAATGGGTCTTGTCAAAAAGCTGCTCGGCGGCACTCTAGCTTTTCTAGGAGGCATCTTCGGCTTCTTGGGTGGGCTAATCGGTTTGGGTAAAAAGTCAGAATATTTCATGGAAATGGAAGAAGCGAAAGAAGAGACTGCCGCCACCCTTCCCGCTGCTTCGCCTGCCAAAGCTGCCGCACCCGCACAGCCCGCGCCTGCGGCCAAAGCAGAACCAAAAGTAGAACCGAAAGTAGAACCACCAGTGCAGCCTGTTTCTGCCGCGCCGCCTGCGAAAGCCGAGGCTGCCAAGCCTGCTGCCAAAGCGGAAGCACCTGCACCCAAGCCCAAAGTTCAAGTTGCCAAGATCGAGAATGGCAAGGTGGAACAATTGTCTGAGTCGGCTCCCGCAGCCGTTCCGGTTGGTGTGGTGCAACCTTCAGCAGAGCAAACCTTCGCCCCGAAATATTTGGTGGGCATGAGTACCAATGGACGGCGGCGTCCGGGTCCAAGTCTCAACTATTTCCGCGATATGGCAAAACAGGTAAAAACCAACTAGATCAAAATCATTTGTTCAAAAGGCGATCGAGGGTGCGGCTCAAACCGTGCCCTTTTTTTGCAGAAACGCCAGTCCGCTATAAAGCTGAAACGCGCGATCCCACTCGGTCGGCGCTTTGCGGAACAAATCGATATGCGCCGGAAATGCACTCAACAAATTCAAATGCTCCAGCGCAGTTTCGGCAAATGGCGTGAAGCTGGAGGACAAAGGTACGGCGGGCAGTTGCGACTGAAAATAGCCAATCATCTGATTCCAACTGCGGCGAATGGTGATTTTGGCAGGCTGATCCTCAGCGGCAAAAACCACGCCTTGCTGAAACTGATAGCTGCTGTCGCCAAATCGCAAGATCAAATTGCGCCGAGTCAAATGCAAATCGCAAAACTGCGCGTAGTCTCGGATTTGCTCTTTGCGCTGAAGCTTTTTGTGCAAATCTAAGTCCACAACATCTTCAAAAATCGGTAGCCTGCCTTCAACGCGCTGCTGCACTTCCTGCCAGTCGAACTTCAGCGCTCCAAGCTGACCGTTTTCATCTAGGCAAACAACGGTCGGCGGCGAAACCGACTGCAAATACTGCACACGAAACACGCGAATTTGCTCGATCTGCTCGATCGCCCACCAAAAACTTGCAATGCCGCCGCGCTGCAATTCTTCGCCATACACGCGCAGTTCCCCGATCGCTCCTGTCCGATACAACCGCCAGTGCCGACTGGGAAGCTGAAGATTGGCCGTATACGCATCTAGCCGCATAATTTTGGCGAAGTTCCGCACCGCTTCTGCTCGCGCTGCTCCGGCGATCGGCTCAATCACCAAAACACCAGCGGCGCGATCGTCTGAGTCAGCGGTGGCCTGCGCGATCGCCTGCTGCCTGCGCTCCTGTTGTGCTGCTTCAATCTGCTGCAATCCCTGCCTTGCCTGCATCGCAATTTTTGGATTGGTGGTGTCGCGCAGCAGTTGTCGATAGAGGCGATCGGCTTGGTCAAATTTGCCGATCGCTTCTTGCAGCCGCGCCACATAAAGCTGCACCGTCGGATCTTCAGGAAATTGCTGCCACAGCGGTTTGAGCAGCTTGGCCGCCAGCTTATAGTCTTGCCGCTCAAACGCTGCCGCAACGGGTTCGATCATGGTTGGCACGAGGGAAAACGCTGCTTTTAGCTTAGTTGGAAAGCAGCGAAATGGTTACGGTAAGCGAGAGCGATCGAATATCAAACGACACTACAGTTGCGCTGCAATTGTGTTCAGCGGTGGCAGTTAGTTTTGTCTCCTCAAAACGCGATGCCGTCTGCCACCAACACGATCGCTACAGCAGAATCGAGCGATAGAGCAGTTTATGAACGACTGAAAAGCGCATTAGGTAAAAGCATCAAAAATGACCGCAGATGCAATTTTCGCCAGCCAGCTTAGGTGAGCATCGTCGTTTTTTCCCTGCATAAAACCTAGCTCTAGCAAATGAGCAACTGGCCGAGTTTGGCGAATCCAGCCGAGCCTACCAAACCGAGATGCAGTATCAGGTCGCGCCCATGAATTCGGATGAGCGCCGTTCAAAATATAGGCATTACGAACGAATTTGCCAACATCTTTGCTGCTTTCAGAAGTGCCGTAGTAGATTCCACAGCGACGTGAAGCATCATCCGAACTCAATCCAGAAGCCGAATCACGATGTACTTCCAATACCCAAGCATCGCCAAAGCCAAAGTTTCTGTTGACCCATTGAATTGATTTCTCTGTATCTTCACTGTGCGGAGCAATTTCTACCTCAATGCCCTGCGATCGCAGCAGATCAGCAGTTTGATCAACGATCGCAATTGCTTGATCGCGCTCTTTATGAGGTAGGTTAACGGCTCCTGAATCACTGCCACCATGCCCCGCAGCTAAAACGACAACAGTAGGGTCTTGCAAAAGACGTAATGACGAAGTTCTCATAACATCAATTTCCTTTTTAGAAGCTTGATCTTTATTGAAGTAAATTGCATTTTATTCGTCACCTAATGCACGTTAGGAATTTATGTTAGATCAAGTAATTACATTTTTGTTTCTACACAAATCCCCACAAGGCGATCGACCTTTTTGCATGAACTGCTGCCCCGAACCGCTGTGCGATCGATGCAAGAAAATGAAGCGATCGCAATATTTTTTTGCACAGCAGTCGGGGTGGATGTAGCCCCGAAAATCTTCAAACTCGCCCTATTGACATCCCCAAGCAAATCCGCTAAGGTCTTTTGCTAATGCTGCTAAATGACAGCAAAGACCGATCGCTTAGACCCAAGGTCTAGCCACGCGACCCGAAGCTGGTGCGAACAGACTTCGAGCCGCTGACCCACCAAACTGATACTGGCAGTTGATAGGCTAACTGGGATCATACCCTCCTAGCCGTCTCGATTGCTGCGTCTTGCGTCGGGGCGGCTAGGCTTTTGGGTTTTCCTATCCACCAAACACAAGGAAAACTCATGAACACTTCTGATCATTCCGCCTCAGAGCGGAACGATTTGCCCACGCCGCAAATTCGCTCAACCACTCGACCTCCGGGCGACAAGCGCACGCCGATCAAGCACATTCTGATTGGCACACCGCAGATTGTTCAATTCACGACGCGCCGCTTAGAGCAGGCCGGATACGCGCAGGCGATCGAGTGGGCCATGCCGCTCGAACTCGATGCACCACTGAACATCGTGCCTGATCCCGGTGATGTGATCAGCCTGCTGGTGCGCTATTTGGCATTGGAATAGGTTCGATTGGGCGAAGCCGTTGCACAAGCTGCGCGATGCCGTTTTGGAACACCTTGCGATCGCTACACCTTTCAAGTGCAGCGATCGCCTTTGCACCATTTCGTTCAATTCACAGTATTGAAAAAGCTTCTGAAACCCAGTGGCGATCGTCTATGTGGAGTCCATCTGGCGATCGCCTTCATTCGACGCATCCTGCTGAGCAGTTCAAACCTTGCCCCCTGCCGCAATCGCGTTGATCTTAGGCTGTGTCAAGGGTGACAGCATCAGCACGAGATTTGCTTTGGTTGGAGCGATCGCACAAACCACAAGCAGCCACTCCTGCCCTGTGACCACTGTTGGCTTTCCCCGCAGAACGGGAAAATTCGGTAGCATAGAACAGGCAACAGCCAGAGGCGGCCTTAGTATTTATGGATAGGTGAGCTAGATACGCTCACTCGCGAGTGTCAATCTCGGTTAAGCTTTAGGCCACATCCTGTCATCGCAAATCTCTACCTGCAAGTGTCAGATGTTTAACGCCACTGAACTGCTCATCGACCACTTTGTCGCCCAGCTTAAGGAAGGCTATCGCCGCACCTATGGCGGGCTGAACTCTGACTATGAAGACATCATTGGCTGGGTGGGCAGCATGGCGCTGGAAAACATCGCCAACAGTGACGCCCTCTACCACAACGTCGAGCATTCGATTTTGGTGACGCTGGTCGGCCAGGAAATTTTGCGCGGTCGCCACATTCGCGAAGGCGGCGTCACCAGCGAAGACTGGCTGCACTTCATCATTTCGCTCGTCTGTCACGACATTGGCTATGTGAAAGGCGTTTGCCGCAAAGACCGAGACGGCTGGTACGCCACTGGACAGGACGATGACATGATTCCTTTGCCGCCCGGAGCGTCAGATGCCGCCTTGACGCCCTACCATGTCGATCGCGCTAAGCTGTTCATCAATGAGCGCTTTGGCGGTCATCCCCTGATCGACTCAAAGCAGATCATCCGCAACATCGAGCTAACGCGCTTTCCGGTTCCCAAAGAAGGCGACCACCAAGACACGATCGAATATCCCGGTTTAATTCGCGCTTCTGACCTGATCGGACAGCTCAGCGATCCTCGCTATCTGAAGAAGATTAGCGCCCTGTTTTACGAATTTGAAGAAACAGGCGTCAACAAAGCACTCGGCTACAAAAATCCTGACGATTTGCGCCGCAACTATCCTAAATTCTATTGGGGCGGCGTTTATCCCTACGTGCAGCACGCCCTGCGCTATCTAAGATTGACGCAGCAAGGCCAACAGGTAATTGCCAATCTCTACTCGAATGTGTTTGTGGTTGAACACAACGACGAGCTATCGAAAATTGCGGGAAGTTTGGCGAACTGAGCGATCGACTTCTCCCTACAATTTGTCTCCAAAAAGGTCTTGCTCCGTTCCGGTGAATAGGGCAAGACCTTTTTAGGTTGAAGCCGCTCAAGTGTTGGAAACGAGCTTTGCGGCTGCGCGATTTCACAGCGGTCTTTCCCACTGCAAGCGGACGCATTCGATCGCGATCGAAGCTGAATAAGCAGTTGAATTGCTGACAGATTTTATGATGAAAAGTTTTAATGTATCTCTCAGAACATAACTCAAGAGGTAGAGAAATATGCTTATGTCTGCTGAGTGTATTGTGACCTTTCTAAAGACTGAGGTACAGAAGATTTCAAAGTAGTTACCTGAGAAGAGTAATGACACAACTATCAAGTGTCATCATCTCAGTTTCGAGAAAACATTTTTTGCGCTGATCTCTTAACAACTGCAACGATTTTAATTAAGGAATTTCTCATGTTCTATCACGAAAAACGGCTACAGTATTTCACTCCACCCACGAATCCCGATCCGGTTTATGCCAAGAAGCTGCAAGAGCTAATCGGCGGGCCGATGGGTGAAATGACTGTGATGATGCAGTACCTGTTTCAGGGCTGGAACTGCCGAGGTCCCGCCAAGTATCGCGATATGCTGCTTGACATTGGGACTGAGGAAATCGGTCACGTCGAGATGCTCGCCACGATGGTCGCCCATCTGCTCGATAAAGCCCCGATCAAGCTGCAAGAAGAAGCCGTCACCAAGGATCCGATCGTCGGTGCGGTGATGGGCGGCAGCAAGCCGACTGACACGATGATGGACATCATGGCAGCCGCGATGAGTCCGAAGCATACGATCGTCTCCGGTGGCGGCGCGATGCCGGAAGACAGCGTGGGCTATGCTTGGAACGGTCGCTACATCATCGCGAGCGGCAACCTGCTGGCAGATTTTCGATCGAATCTTCATGCCGAGTCCCAAGGTCTCATTCAAGCCGTCCGCATGTATGAGATGTCAGACGATCCGGGCGTGAGAGACCACCTGAGCTTTATGATCGCTCGCGATACGATGCACCAAAATCAATGGCTTGCGGCGATCGAAAACCTCAAGGACGACGGCTTTGAGGAAGTCGTAACTCCCAACATCGCCTATGAATATGGGAAGAACGAGTATGCCTACCAGTTCTGGAACCACTCCAAGGGTACGGAAAGCGCTGAAGGCCGCTGGGCAAAAGGTCAGTCAATGGATGGCAAAGGCGAATTCACCTACATCTCGGATCCGGAACCGATCGGCCCGCAACCCGAACCGCCGCAGCCTGATCCCCGCCTGCATGGAACGCCCAAAACGCCCGCCGCTCAAATGACTTCGACCAACAAGCCAGGCCAGTCGAATGTGGTCGATAAAGTGGCCGAAGTGATCGATCGCATCACTCCGGGCGACTCCAAGTAACGCATTATCCGCAGCGTGTAGAATTCACTCCGCAGGCTGCGGAATTACCTCGAATTTTGAGAGAAGTTTGACTTTTCACCGTCATGAAGCAGTCTTGATAGGCTGCTTTTTCTTTTTGCGGGGCTGCTCTGAACGAAAGTTCGAGCTAAAAGCGAAAGTTTGTTAAAACAAACTTGGATTTTGAACTCAACCTGTTTTAATAGTTTTTTGCTTTCAGCCTGAATCTTCGTTCAAGGCGCGATCGCAAAGCTGAAATAGTTCTAATTTTTCTTGGTCACTTTCTGCTAAAAATTGAAAGGCGCGATCGAGGTTTTATTGATGGCAATTCATTCCGCAGAAGAAATTGATTTAGCTCCATTTATCGATCACGCTTTGCTCCATCCTGCCGCAACCAGCGATCAGGTGATTCGGGTTTGTGAAGAAGCCGATCGCTTTCAGTTCGCGACGGTTTGCGTCTACCCGATTCACGTCCGGCAAGCGGTTGAACTGCTCAACAACAAGTCTCCAAAAGTTTGCACGGTGATCGGATTTCCGACCGGAGCAACTACGCCCGCCGTCAAGCGCTACGAAGCGCAAGAAGCCGTCGAAAATGGCGCAGCCGAACTTGATGTCGTGATCAACCTGGGATGGCTCAAGACTGAGCGCACAACCGAACTGAATCGAGAACTGGCCGAGATCGTCGAGGCGACCGGAGTGCCCGTCAAGGCAATTCTGGAAATGTCGTTGCTGACTGAACCGGAAAAGCGGCTAGCAACAGAGGTTTGTCTCGATGCGGGCGTTGCCTTTCTCAAGACCAGCACGGGCTGGCAGGGCGGCGCAACCGTTGAAGATGTCCGCCTATTAAAGGAACTCTCACGCGATCGCGTCGGGATCAAGGCAGCGGGGGGAATCCGCACTGCACAGCAGGCGATCGACTTGATTTTGGCGGGTGCGACTCGATTAGGAACTTCTCGCGGCCCCGATTTGGTGCGCCAGCGCGATACCCTGGAAAAGGAATAGCTTGGAGTCTTACCTTTTACCGAGGTAAAGCTTACTGAGTCGATCGGTTAATAAAAGTAACCGTGCGATCGCGTCACGCTGGCAATCATGAGCGGAACCTACAAGGCCACTGGAATAAACCTCAAAGGAATGCCGTTTGGCGAGTCCGATCGACTGCTGACCGTTTTGACTCGCGAGTATGGCTTGCTGCGGGCGATCGCGCCCGGATCGCGCAAGCACGATTCGAGTTTGCGCGGACGCAGCGGCCTGTTTGTCG
Organism: Microcoleus sp. FACHB-1515; assembly: GCF_014696105.1. Lineage (GTDB taxonomy): Bacteria > Cyanobacteriota > Cyanobacteriia > Elainellales > Elainellaceae > JAAUTJ01. The sequence goes on along the minus strand of NZ_JACJPO010000019.1, from coordinate 32,164 downwards.
TCAACAATTTGCTGATCGTCAAAGGTCGCAACCTCGATAAGATTACGCAGGCGGAATCGATCGAATCGTTCACCGCGCTCAGCCAAGACCTCACCAAGCTAACGGCCAGCCAGTACCTTGCCGAACTCGCGCTCTATCAGGCGCTTAGCGATCAGCCGCAGGAAGAACTCTTCGTTCTGCTGTGCGACAATCTGCGTCAGCTTGAGCAGCTACCTTCCGCCCAAGTGCTGCCCTTCCTGACGCAAGCCGCTTTTCAACTGCTTGCCTTGGCCGGAGTTGCGCCCCAAGTTCATCACTGCTGCGTGACGCAAGTGCCGCTGATCCCCAGTTTCGCCCATCGCGAATGGCGCGTTGGTTTCAGCGTAGCCGCAGGCGGAACCGTGACGCTAGAAGCGATGCAGCAGCTACCGCCAGATACCAGTTCACCTGCTGAAGAATCGACGCGGGTGGCGGAGTCGAGTGGTTCCTATGGGGCGACTGCCAAGCCAACGGAACTGCGGCTTCAGCTTGACGCTTGGGAACTCGGACTGCTGCAACATCTAGCCGATCGCCCCGTCCAAGATGCCTTTGCCCCCGACGATTTGCCCGAACCGAGCGATCCTGCTTGGCACACGATCGAGCAGATTTTGCGCTACTGCGCCGAATTTTATTTTGAGAAACCGATTCGATCGGCGACTCTGCTTGATGCCTGCTTTACTCCTGTTGAAATCCTCGTTTAGTCGATCGCCATGACCCCAAGATTCGAGTTTGATCTTGAAAATCGCCTGCCCCGACTCAGCCCAGCCGGAGCAGAAAACGGCTTGTCTCCCAGCCAGCCAACGCCAAGGAAAAGCGACCTGCCGCGCTCTTTGCCGGAACCGCTCACCTTTCCGGGCGGCGATATGGTCGAAGCGCTCGAAGCGATTTCGGAACTGGTCGAAGAAATTGCCGAAGAAATCGCCCAACCTGAGGGCGAAGACCATCCGATCGAAGAATTTCAAGCAGGCTTCTTGCCTGTCCTCCGCAACTTGAATTTCCTCGCACTTTGGGGCGGGCAGGTCTTCTCGCAACTGGCCGATAAGGTCTATCTCGTGCTGATGATCATGCTGATCGACAACCGCTTCCAAACAGCGGGACAGCCGATCTCCGGCTGGGTCTCCTCGATCATGATCGCGTTTACGATTCCCGCCGTTTTGTTCGGTTCGATCGCCGGAGTCTACGTTGATCACTGGCCGAAAAAAGCCGTTCTCGTTGCGACGAACTTACTGCGCGGCGGCCTTGTCCTCATCCTGCCGCCGCTCCTGTGGATTACGCAGGGCTGGTCGCCGCTGGGAACGCTGCCGATCGGCTTCGGAATGCTGCTGGCAATTACGTTTCTCGTTTCCACGCTGACGCAGTTCTTCGCGCCAGCAGAACAAGCCGCGATTCCTTTGATTGTCGATCGCCGTCACCTGCTTTCCGCCAACTCGCTCTACACCACCACGATGATGGCCTCGGTGATCATCGGCTTTGCGGTCGGTGAGCCGCTTCTGGCGATCGCCGATTCGCTCGTAGCTCACTTGGGCGGCGGGCTAAATATCGGGAAAGAATTGCTGGTCGGCTTTAGCTATGCGATCGCCGGAATTATTTTGATCGCCATGCAGACGCGAGAAAAAATTGATTTGGCCGAGCTAGCCGAGCAAGAGCCGCCGAAGGTGTGGGACAACATCCGCGATGGAGTGCGCTACTTGGGCGAACAGGGGCGCGTCCGAGCCGCCTTGATTCAGCTTGTCATTTTGTTTTCGATCTTCGCAGCCTTGGCCGTGCTTGCGGTGCGTTTGGCGGAAGTGATGCCTGCTTTGAAGTCGTCACAGTTTGGCTTTTTGCTGGCGGCAGGCGGCGTTGGCATGGCGATCGGTGCAACGCTGGTCGGACAGTTTGGACAGCGCTTCAGTCGGGCGCAACTGGCCTTAGCAGGATCGATCGGCATGGCAGGTGCGCTGGGCGGCATGTCAATCTTTACGCATCAGCTTTGGCCGACGTTGGGCTTGCTGGTCGTGTTGGGCTGCTGTGCGGCGATCGTGGGTGTCCCAATGCAAACCACGATTCAGGAAGAAACGCCGGAAGAAATGCGCGGCAAGGTGTTTGGCCTGCAAAATAACGCGATTAATATTGCGCTCAGTTTGCCCCTCGCCCTCGCAGGTGTGGCAGAAACGTTCTTGGGACTGCGAATTGTGCTGCTGATTTTGGCGACTTTGACGATCGCAGGTGGCGCACTCACCTGGACGATTTCTCGCGAAGCTCAATCAAAAACAGTATCTTAATTGACGAGATGCCCCTAAAATCCTTTATGTTAGATTAATCTTTCAAAACGCTAAAATACCGGACTTAAATGCATATCGCGTGGCTTGGGAAAAAATCTCCCTTCTGTGGCAACGTTACTTACGGTCGAGAAGTCACTAATGCCTTGCTCGATCGTGGCTATCAGGTCAGCTTCTTACATTTCGCCCCAGAAGATTCCGAGGAAATTTCCGAGCCGCACGAAGTGTCGATCCCCTGCCTCTACAAATCGCAGATCTACACGATCCCCACATTTAAATCGAGCAAGGTACTCGCCAAAGCGCTCGAACGCCTTAAGCCCGACATCGTTCACGCCTCCCTGACCCTTTCACCGCTCGATTTTCTCTTGCCAGAAATTTGTCAGGAGCTTTCGCTGCCGCTGATTGCAACATTTCACCCGCCCTTCGATCGCAAACGCCGCAACCTGACATCAGGAACGCAACACCTGATGTATCAGCTTTATGCGCCGTTTTTGGCGAATTACGATCGCGTCATTGTTTTCTCACATGTCCAGCGCGATCTGCTGATTCGCTTGGGCGTTCCCGCACCGCAAGTCGTCGTGATCCCCAACGGCGTCGATGTCGAAAAATATTCGCCCGGTTTGTCGCGCATCAAGACGGAACTGGAAGCCGATCGCCTATTCGTCTACCAAGGTCGGATCGCAACGGAGAAAAACGTTGAGTCGCTGCTGAAGGCGTGGAAACATGCGGATATGGGCGCGAGCAGCAAACTGGCGATCGTCGGCAATGGCCCGCTTGCACCCATCCTCAAAGCCACTTACGGCGACGAACACAACATCTTGTGGCTCGGCTTTGTGGCCGATGAACAGCGCCGAGTCGAAATTTTGCGCGGCGCAGATGTGTTTATCCTGCCTTCGCTGGTCGAAGGTTTGTCGCTCTCTTTGCTGGAAGCGATGGCCTGCGGTGTCGCCTGCCTCGCCACCGATGCCGGAGCCGATGGAGAAGTCCTCGAAGCCGGAGCGGGCGTGATGATGCATACGCACCGAGTCGCAATGCAGCTTCAAACCTTATTGCCGCTGTTCCGAGATCATCCAGAGATGACGACGCTGTTGGGTCGCAAGGCACGGCAAAGAGTACTCGATCGCTACACGTTGAGCAACAACATCACTCAGCTTGAAGAACTTTATCGCCAAGTGATGCAGCAGCAGCACGCCTATCTGAGAAGTTGGGTTTAGCGTTTGCGAACGGCGATCGTATAGGACGGTCGCTGTTTCGCTTCCCGCTGCGTTTTCACCAGTCGAAAATCTCGATCGATATACAAATGCTCTAATTGCGGTGTGGCTTCAAAGATTTTTTCGTACTTTTTCGCCGTGCTTTGATCAAGCTTTTCAAAATCCGGCTTCACAGGTCGATTGGCAAGCTTTTTCACGGCAGATTCAAACCAGGCTTGGGCTTTTTCGATCGTCAACGGCGCAAGATTCACCCGAAATCCCTGTTGAATTCCAACATTTTGAATGAACCACTGATTGTTTTGAACTTCAAATCTCTGCAAAATCATGAAGTCATACGCCACCAACTTTTCGGTAAATTGCTTCAGAAACGGCAGCTTACTTCCCGGTGCATAGCGAGCCATATTTGCGTAGTAGCCGTTATTTGCAAAAATTTGATAGGACTGCTCATAGATGCGTCCGGGAAATGTGTCTTGAAACGGAATGGTTGACCAAACGGGCGACCAAACGCCGACGACTAAATCAATTTGATCGATCGCATTCGGAAACGGATTGCGGCGACTCAGTTCTTCAAACCAAGGCATCAGTTCAGTTTTGGCAAAGGCAACTTTTTTGCCCAACGGCTGACTGTCTCGATCGCGCACCAGTTCAAGCAGTTCTTGCTTAAGCTGGTCAGTCGTTTTTTGCTCTAGCGCTGCAACCATTTTTCGCTCCCGCTTGTGATACACATAGTTAAAGAAACTTAATTAAATTCGACCTGTGACAACCGAGCAATTACCCCGCACGCTGACGAAATCCTTTTGGAACTGGCAGGGACACCGCATCTGCTACACCGTGCAGGGCAGCGGCATTCCCTTAATTTTAATTCACGGCTTTGGAGCCTCGATCGGCCACTGGCGACAAAATATTCCGGTTTTGGCCTCAGGTGGCTACCGCGTCTTTGCGATCGATCTGCTCGGCTTCGGCAGTTCCGACAAGCCTGCGATCGACTACAGCGTCGAGGTTTGGGAAGAACTGCTGACGGATTTTTGCGCCGCGCTGGTAAAAGAACCTGCAATTTTTGTCGGCAATTCGATCGGCGCACTGCTGAGCATGATGATGCTTGCCAATCATCCTGACCTGTCGCGAGGCGGCATTTTGCTCAATGCCGCAGGCGGACTTAACCACCGACCTGACGAGCTAACGCTGCCGTTGCGCGTCGTGATGGGAACGTTTGTGAAACTGGTCGGCTCAGAAAGATTTGGTCCCTTTTTGTTTAATTTGGTAAGGCAAAAGCCGCGCATTCGCAAAACCTTGATGCAGGTATATCGCGATCGCACCGCCGTCACCGATGAACTCGTCGATCTGCTCTACGAGCCGTCTTGCGACCCCGGAGCGCAAAAAGTCTTCGCCTCGATTCTCACCGCTCCACCAGGGCCAAAACCGACAGAACTGCTGCCAAAAATTCACGCACCGATGCTGATTTTGTGGGGCGAGGCTGATCCTTGGACACCGATTTCCGGCGCAAAAATCTATCAAGATTTGTCAGGGGAATCGGTTGAATTTACTTCAATTCCGAATGCCGGACATTGCCCCCATGATGAAAATCCGACTTTGGTGAATCGATTAATTTTAGAATGGCTCGATCGCAAGTATTCAGCCAATTTCTGATAATTTGAAATGAAGTTAATCGCGGATTGCGTCATCTTTTCGTCCCCTAAATCCCCCAATTTGGGGAACTTTGAACTCGCTTCGTTTACTCCTAACCTCTCTCCCTCATGCTGCCTGTTGTGATTTTGCCTGGATATTTGGCTGGTGCGATCGCTTATGGCGAGATGGAACGATCGCTCGAATCGCTTGGCTTCTGCGTGAAAACCGTTCCACTCTTGCGGAAGACTTGGTTTCCCACTGTGGGCGGGCGATCGATGCTGCCAATTTTGCAACTGCTCGATGAGACAGTGAAGCAGGTGATGCGGGAGACGGGAAGCGATCGCATCAACTTGGTGGGACATTCGGCGGGCGGATGGATTTCGCGCATCTATTTGGGGGAGGTGGCTTACGAAGTGCATCCGACCGATGCGGGCAAAGTGACCTTGTGGAAGGCGCATCCGTCTGTGGCAACGCTGGTGACGCTGGGAACGCCGCATGTCAGCCGCGAACGCTGGACAAAGCGCAACCTCGATTTTGTCAAAAACAATTATCCGGGCGCGTTTCATCCCACTGTGCGCTATGTTTGCGTAGCGGGCAAAGCGATTTTTGGACAGCGCAAACTCGGCTCGTGGTTTGCCTACAGCAGCTATGAACTGACGATCGGGCAAGGCGCAACTTGGGGCGACGGCATCACGCCGATCGAAGCTGCCCATCTCGAAGGTGCAGAAAACATTACGCTCGATGGCGTACTCCATTCACCTCGTCCGGGAAAAACCTGGTACGGTTCGGCCAGTGCCGTGCAGCAGTGGGCAAACTATCTTCAGTAGTGGGGCGATCAATTTTGTTGTTTGTTGCTGCGATCGCCCTCAAGCATGAGCAGAACGATCGCATAGCGTACAAATTGCACCGATCAGTTGCTCTGGCTCAATTGGTTTCGACAGGTGAATGTGGAATCCGGCAGCGATCGCCTGTTGCTGATTGATTTCTCCAGCATAAGCCGTCAGAGCAACTGCCGGAACGCGATCGCCTTGCCGATGCCGAAGCTGGCGCATCAGTTCATAGCCGTCCATGTCGGGCATTCCAATGTCGCTGACAAGAACATCAGGCGGAGACTGAACAAAAACATTCAGAGCAGCGATCGCGGAAGGCACAGCCGTTACGATCGCGCCCGCCTGTTCTAAAACAAACGCTGTTAGCTCACGAGTATCCATTTCATCATCCACCACTAGCACTCGAAGGTTTTTGAGCGGTGAATGCGAAGATGTCAGTGAATGTTGAGTTTCCTTCCTTTCTGCTGCTGCGCCTGCATCTTCCAGCAGCGGCAATTTGACCGTAAAGGTTGCGCCTTGGTCTTCGCCTGCACTTTCGGCTTGAATCGTGCCGCCGTGCAGTTCGACAATTTGCCGCGCGATCGCCAGTCCCAAGCCCAGCCCGCCAAACTTGCGCGTGGTTGCGCCATCTTCTTGCCGAAAATGCTCGAAGACATACGGCAAAAAATCAGGGTGAATGCCTTTGCCTGTGTCGATTACCTGAATTTGTGCATCTGAACCAACCTGAGTGAGCGTGACGGTGATTTTGCCTTTGGGCGGCGTGAACTTCACTGCATTCGAGACGAGATTCCACACGACCTGCTGGAGTCGCGCCACATCGCCTTTCACCTGTCCAACCGAGTCGAACTGCGTTTGCAAGGCGATCGCTTTAGCATCGATCGCCAAGCGCACCGTTTCGATCGCGGGATTGATCGCAACCTTGAGGTTCACTGGAATGAGATTGAGGCTCAGCTTGCCGCGCAAAATTCGGGAAATATCGAGCAAGTCTTCAATCAGTTGCACCTGAAGTTTGGTGTTGCGCTCAATAATTTCGGCAGCCTGAGCCGATTTTTCTGCGTCCAGCTTGCCGCTGCGAAGCAGCCGAGACCAGCCCAAAATTGGATTTAGGGGCGTTCTCAACTCGTGTGACAAGACGGCTAGAAACTCATCTTTGATTTGGTTGGCTCGTTCAGCGGCTTCGCGAGCAGTTTGTTCACGCTGCAAAATTTGTTCGCGCTCTTGCTCGATGCGTTTGCGACCCTCTTCGAGGTGCTTCGCAACGGTGATGTCATTCGCCTCACCAAACCATTCAATAATTTCACCTGCACTGTCGAGTAAAGGAACAGCGCGGGAATAAGTCCAGCCGAATGTGCCATCGACTTGGCGGACGCGATGTTCTAGCTCGAACAAACTTTTGGTTTGAATGGCAGAATCAATGGCCGCTAACACCCGCTCATGGTCATCGGGATGAATGTATTTTTGCAGCCAGTCGCGGCTCGGTTCAGGTGTGTCGGCAATGAAATTGCCGCCCCGCAGTTCTTGCAGTTCGCGCCAGTCCGCACTCATGCGATACAGCACGTTTGAACTGGCGCTAATCAAAGTCCGAAACCGTTCTTCGCTTTGGCGCAGCGCGGCTTCTGTTTGTTTGCGATCGGTAATGTCGCGTCCAACTCCGGCAACCGCTTCGACTGCGCCCTCTGCATTCAACAGCGGCACAAAAATATATTCGTATGCTCTGGTCTCGAACCCGCTAGTGTAGGGCGTTTCGTCGCGCAAAGATTGACCTGTGGCGATTACCTGTTGAATCTGTTGATGCAGTCGAGCGGCTAATTCTGGCGGATAGTCCAGTTCAAACAGCGTTTTGCCGATCGCTTCTGCATAAGTTTTCTGCCACAGATCGAGCAGCGGCTGATTGACGTAGGTGAAGCGTCCAGATAGATCAAACGTGTAGATCAAATCGGGAACAGAGGCCAACACCTGATCGATACGTCGCCGCGCTGTCGCCCGCCGCGATCGCCCCAGTTCCACATTCGAGGCAACTCGCGCCAGCAGTTCACGGGTACTAAACGGCTTCACAAGGTAATCATCGGCTCCCGCGTTCAGTCCTTCAACTGCCGATTCTTCTCCCGCCCGCGCCGACAGCAGCAAAATGGGAATTTCGCAGGTTTGAGGATCGCGGCGTAGCTGCCTGAGCAACTCGAAGCCATCCATCCCCGGCATCATCACATCGCTGAGGACTAAATCTGGAACCGAGGTGCGAGCAGCGTTGAGCGCGGCTGTTCCTTCACTAAACACTTCGACCTGATAGCACTCGCTCAAGATGCGGTGCAGATAGTTCCGCATGTCAGCGTTGTCGTCCACCAAGAAAATTCGAGCCGCTGATGAGCGTTGAGCCGATTGCGCTGAGGGCGCATTTGCAGGCAGCCAGCCTGATGCTTCTTGAACATAGGACGTTGCGCTGTCAGCGGGTTGAGTCGAGCTAGCAGTATGGCGATCGCTTTCAGCCGACGCTATCTTCATCGGCAACCGCACGCGAAACGTGCTGCCCTCACCCAACCTGCTTTCAACAGCGATCGTTCCCCCATGCAGATGAACGAGTTCCTGCACCAGCGATAGCCCGATGCCTGTGCCTTCAAACGTGCGTCCGCGTGTGCCTTCAACCCGATGAAACCGTTCAAACAAGCGGGGAATTTCCTCAGCCGGAACGCCCGTGCCCGTATCGCGCACGCTCAGCTCGACCTGATCGCCAATTGGACAAAGCGAAACGGCAATCTCGCCTGCAAACGTGAACTTAAATGCATTTGAAAGCAGATTGAGGACGATCTTTTCCCACATTTCGCGATCGACATCAATCCGTTCGGGCAAGGGCGGACAGTCCACCGTGAACTGCAATCCTGCCTGCTCAATGGTCGATTGAAACAAACTTGCCAGTTCGCTCGTGTAGGCTACGAGATCGATGGGTTCCAAGCGTGCCTGCGTGCGCCCGGCTTCAATTCGTGAGAAGTCGAGCAGCGTGTTGACCAGCTTGAGCAAGCGGAGGGCGTTGCGATAGGCGACGGCAATTTGCGATCGTTCAACGCTGGGCAGGCGATCGCCTTGCAGCATCTCCTCCAGCGGATTGAGCATCAAGGTCAAGGGCGTGCGAAACTCGTGGCTGATGTTAGAAAAGAAGGCAGTTTTGGCGCGATCGAGTTCGGCCAACATTTCGGCGCGTCGCCGCTCTTCCTCATACGCCTGAGCATTGCGGATGGAAACAGAAACCTGTCCGACGAGTAATTCGTAGAACGATCGATATCCTTCGTCTAATGCCCGATTGGGGTTGACTCCAGCGACCAGCACACCCAAAGGAGCAGTTTGACCAGAAGATGCGATCGGCATCATCAAAGCCGTGTGAACTGGCTCGTTCCAAGGTCCTCCCGGTACAGTCATCTGGCGATCGAATTCCTCCACAAGAATCGTTTCACCAGATGCAACTGGAGCAAAAGACCAAAGCTGATGACTCGTCGCTAAATTGACAGAATGAGGGCAAAGTTGTTCGTCTGCTGCCAAGCCCACCGCTCCTTGCAGGGTGAGCGTTTTGCCGTCCGAGTCTCGCAGATAAAGCAGCGCAAACGGCACATCTAGAGGATGAGCGGCGATCGCTGCCATCAAATCTTGGCAGGTATCTTGCACACTGCGCATTTCACCTGCTTTCGACGCCAGATCGCGCAGCAGTCGAAGTCGCCGCTCTCCCAAAACTTGCTGCGTCACTTCGCTACACACCGCTAGCATTCCGACAATTTGTCCATCGTCATCTTCGGCTGGAGCGTGGGAGACGCTGAAGTACGATTCTTCTCGATAGCCTGCACGTTCCAAAACCAGCAGCAGCGCCTCTGTCCAGTTTGCAACTCCGGTTGCCATGACGCGCTGAATCATTGGCCCAAGGGTGTCCCACGCTTCCGCCAGCGTTTCCCGAATGTCGGTTCCCAAGGCTGCGGGGTGTTTGTCACCGATCAACTGCGAGTAGGCATCGTTGTAAAACTGCGTGAACGCTGCTCCCCAAGTCAACACCATTGGATAGCGCGAGGTGAGCAAGGTCTTGACCAATGATTTGAGACTTTGTGACCAAGACTGCACTGATCCGACGGGTGTTTGACTCCAATCGGTCGATCGCATCAACTCACCCATTTCGCCACCGCCCCCAAAAATATTGGGGGTCGCCTTGCCCTGTGCTGAACCTGTCATCGCTGCGGCTTCCCAAAATACTGAGCAAGCAGGTTTTCGCCCTGCACTCTTATTTGATGCGGCAACTGTTTAGTCTGCTTCAAAGCAACTGGTAAAGGTTTAGTGCGTCCGTTCTTCCAACCATTCACACTTTGAAAGAGAACCTTAATTTTTTCAGCATTGACTTGCGACAGTTCCAGCCGCGATTGCATTTCCCGCAGCAGCGCGGCAAGCTCGGACTGTTCAGTCGCAGACATAGAACACAACCGTTAAACTGCATCACTCGCTATAACCTTCTGGTATAGCCGCGTTCTAATCTATTGTAGGGCGTAGAACTATTGTGACAACAAGCTCATCCAGGCAGGTGCACAACTCCACAGCCTGAACAACTAAACCACACAGCGGCGATCGCCAACGTTGGCCTCACTCGGATTCTGCTCCGCAAAGCATAGCGTTAAACCAACCCATTTGAATGGGTTTGCGCTTTCAGCCGGAACTTGAGTTCACGGCTTCTGCCGCTATCTTGCAATCTAAAATTGTGAAACCCAGAGCCGTCCGCTGCGCGGGCAACTCTGAGTTTCGGTAGGTTTAATTGAAGAGAACTATTGATGAGTTGCAAAAAATTCAAGGCAGAGGCAACACGACTTCTGCCTTTTCAGTTTGAACGTTTTAACTCCATTCCTGCGCTAAAGCGAGCATGGCAGTTAGATCTGAATCTTCATCAAACGCAATTAAATTGAGATGTTCAGGGTGTTCCATGAATTCTTTCGCTAACAGAAATCCAGCGATCGTCCAGGTTTGATACTTCCGCGATGCCTTGCCGACCAAACGACCATTGCGCCCGTCATAATATTCCGGCCATTCATCTTCACTCAGCCGCCGCGCCGCAATTTCTAAAGCATTCCAGCCGAGTTCTGGGCGATTGGTTTTCTGTGCAACTGCGGCCAATGTCCACAGCAGAACAGGCCAGTTGCCACCGTTGTGATAAGACCAAGGCACATTTTTAGGATCGCAGCCCGTCAGAATTTTCCACTCCAGATCCGCCACTGCTGGAAAGCAAATTTTCATCGGCATATAGCCAACCAAATCCTGCCAGCGCTGTTCGATCAAATCCATGATCGATCGCGATTCTTTCGGACTGGCAAGTGAGGCGATTACTGCCATTAAATTCCCCAGTGTGAAGAAACGAAAATCCATCATGGCAGGACCAAGATTTCCAGCGAGATAGCCGCCTTGTTCCGGCATCCATTCAGTGAGCCAATACGGAATTGAATCGGGATAGATGTTGAATTTATTCACCGCGCTTGCGCCAAATTCTTCACCTTGATAGCGATAAATGTCGTTTAATCGCTTTAGGTCAAGCCAGTAATATTCGCGAATGTGATAGTTCAACGTGCTGAGACGATAGCCGAGGACTTGTGTGTAAATATCGCCTTGTCGTCCGGGTTTCAAAAGTTCGCGAGCCGATCGCAAAGCGGCATAAAACAAAGCTTGAATTTCGAGCGGATGTCCGGCGACTCCCATGCGGCGATCGATCATAAATGCGCCATCAGGAACAAGCATGGTCGGGTACATATCAAAGCGATCGGCCAAACAAAGTTTGAGAATTAACACAATTCCTTCTTGAAATTCCGATCGATGCGCGAGGGCAATATCGCCTGTGGCTTTCACATAAGCTCGCAGCAGAATCAGCCACCAAAGGCAAGAATCAACCGGAGTCACACGCCCGATCGCGTGCTCACCAAAGTCTGCGGTTAGTGATTGTTTGCCGTCCCAACTTTCTACCTTGAAACTGGCAGGCATCAAGCCACGTCCAGCATTGAAGCAGTCCATTTGCTTGTCGTTGCTTTGCAGTGCCAACGTTTCAATTAGAAAATCACGGACAATCTCGGATTTTCCATGAATCAAAAAGAGCAGCGCAGAAGAAACAAAATCGCGCACAAAGCACTGGTCATAGTTGAGTGCATCAACGCTGAGATCGCGAGCGGCAACTGTTCCAACCGGACGATCCTGGTAATAAACCATCGAGGCTTCGAGCAAATTCCAGGCTTCTTTGACGAGAATGTCTTCTGATTTCATGATGGCGATCGACTTTACAAAGAGGACGAGACGAAAGGTTAATTAAGCAGTTAAAATCGAACGAAAAACATTTCAAGCCGCTGAAAACAGCAGCCCGATCGAAACAGCAATAGCAGCAGGCGACAATCGCAATCGGGACACGAATGTACAGCGATCGCCACAGCACAAAAGCAATTTGGATAATCAGGAATTATTGAGCAAGCAAGAACGAAACAAGGCAAAATTGCGATCGCGGATTCACGCAATATTGCCAAGGCTTCAACTGCCTACTCTATCTACTATAAAGATGAGTTTTGATCGATGAAAGAGCAAACGATGAAATCTTAGTAAGGAAAGATGCAATTCGTAATAGTAAATGATGAAGCTTGAAAACCACTGAATTCTAAAGTTTCAGCGACGTTTGTTCCCAGGCTAAAACAAGTAGCGCATTGACGATCGCCGCCGCCACCGGAGAGCCGCCTTTGCGCCCTTCGACGCGAATTTGTGGAACCGAAATGTCTGCCAGTGCCGCTTTCGACTCCACAACCGCAATAAACCCGACAGGCGCACCAATCACGATCGGCGGCTTAATTTCTGCCTGTGCCATCTGTTCGCACAAAGCCAACAGCGCAGTCGGCGCATTACCAATCACATAAACCGCCTGTGGAAATTCGCGCCAGCAGTCGAGTAGGCCAGTTTCGGTGCGCGTTTTGCCAGGAAGCGCTTTGGGGGCACGATCGATCGCCGCCATCACCGGATTGCCAAAGGTTTTTTGCACCATCGACCCGATTCCCTGCGCCACCATGCTCACGTCCACGACGATCGGCGTTTGGGCTTGCAGGGCAGCAATGGCCGAGTCGATCGCACTGGGACTGAAGCGCAGCAGATGCTTAAACTCAAAATCCGCTGTGCTGTGGATGATGCGCCGGACGATCGCATATTCGGCGGGCGTGAAATGGTGGGAGCCAATTTCGCGATCGATCGCGGCAAAACTTTGCTTTAGAATCGGATGATGCAGCGGCGATTCGCTCAAAACTCCAGCCTCGGCCAGTCCGGTTGTCGATCGTAGCGTGTCATATCTTCAAACTTCCGCAGTTCAGCGCGATGCACCCAAAGTGACTGCGGTGAATTGCTTTCGATCCACTCGTGCGTCAGGTCGTTGAGCGTGTCGCTGATCGTCGATCGATCGTCGGGAACCGTCCCGAAGTAGCCCAGCGTTACATGCGCGGTGAAGTGATATTGCTGCTCGATTCCCAGGCCGATCAGCTCTTGGTTTTGGTAGATGGCGCGGCGAAGCTGCAAAATGCGGCTGTAGGCGGCTTCGTCTTTGGGCGCGAGGCAAACGCCGATCGCTCTGGGCATGAGGATCAGTCCTAAGGTTTGCCAGTAGATCGGCGGGCCTCCGGCAAGTTGCGGTTGGCACTGCTGAAAACTTTCGGCAATTCGATCGCGCAACTGCTGCTCAAAATCCGGGTTTTCGATCGCGTGACGAAAGGCGCTATCCCAAATTAGATCGGCCAGCGTCATGTGAAAGCTGTCGGGCGGCAAGGGGATCACCAGATCGGCAGGGAGGCGATCGCACACTTGCCGCTGAAGGTCAGCCAATGCCTGATAGTATTCGGCATTTTCGGGATCATCGCTTAGAGGCGGCGTGATCACCGAATAGCCCGGAAACGGCACGGTCGCAACCTTGCCGTCGGCCTGCCGCTGAAACTTCGGGGAAGTTTGGAGATGCTGCACCTGCGACTGGTAGGCATCCGGCAGCGTCAGCCGCGCCACGCGATTCACATACGCCGAATAGGTATCGTCCATCGCTGCCCGTCCTTAACCAAAGTGATTGCTCGATCCTTACTGTAGCGGGAATTTTCGGCGGGTGCTGTGTCGCGCTACTATGGCTAAGATCTTGCAACTCAAGCCAGGAAATCAATTTCCTGTCTGGAAGCCAAAACCCATTGAAAGGGGTGATGACTTCCGGCTGATTTGGCTTTGAGTCTGTTGCAACAGACTTGAGCTTTTAGCCCGAATTTGAATTCAGGGCATCGCCGCCGCGAGTGCAAGATCCAGAACCAGTCCAGAAATCCCTGCATTAGTTTACCAGGATGCCCGTTTACCTTTACTGGGGCGACGATGATTTTGCGCTGAGTCGAGCCGTGACCGTGCTGCGCGATCGAGTCCTCGATCCCGACTGGGCAAGCTTCAACTTTGAGAAAATTGCGCCCGACCAACCCGATCCAGTTCGCCAAGCCCTGAACCAAGCAATGACCGCTCCATTTGGCGCAGGCAGTCGCTTTGTGTGGCTAGCCGATACAACTATCTGCCAGCGCTGCCCGGAAGATTTGCTGACGGAACTCGATCGCACCCTGCCCGCGATCCCCGAATCGACGGTGCTGCTGCTGACGACTGCCAATAAGCCGGATGGACGCATTAAATCTACTAAACTGCTGCAACAGCACGCCCTGGAAATTCGCGAATTTGCTCAGATCCCGCCTTGGAAAACGGATTTGCTGATGCAGCAGGCGCGGCAGGCGGCACAGGAAGTGGGCGTGAAGCTGACTGGCGACGGACTCGATCGCTTGGTGGAAGCGGTCGGCAACCAGTCGCGCCAGCTTTACACCGAACTCGAAAAGCTTAAGCTCTATCAGATGGCGACGCAAAAGGCGATCGACGGGGCAGCGATCGCTCAGCTTGTCACCACTTCCACGCAAAGCAGTTTGCAGCTTGCCACCGCGATTCGGCAGGGCGACACGGCTCGCGCTCTGGGACTGATTGACGATTTGTTTCGCCAAAATGAAGCACCGCTGCGAATTGTGGCAACGCTGGTAACTCAGTTTCGCCTGTGGCTGTGGCTGAAGCTGCTGATCGAATCGGGCGAACGCGACGAACGGACGATCGCCAAAGCTGCCGAAATTGCCAATCCCAAGCGCATCTATTTTCTTCAGCAGGAAGTTCGCTCGGTGCGGCTCGATCGCCTCTTGCAAACCTTGCCGCTGCTGCTCGATCTGGAATTTGGCCTCAAGCGCGGAGCCGAACCTGTTGCCCTGATGCAGACGAAAGCGATCGAACTGTGTGCGCTGTTTCAATGATTTATCTTTTCGATGATCTATCTGTGGATTCGTGAATTGTCGAAAAGCGATCGCCACGATCGAAATAGACGATAAAATTCACAGTTTAAAATCATGACGAATCCCGACGCACAATCGAAGCCGAGTCAAGCGGCGATCGATGCCAAAGCCGAAACGCAAACCTCGCAATATGCGGGCGGAAGCGCAATGCTCGATGCCGAAGCCGCTTTGACCGAACAAGATATTATCGAGCCGATTGACTCCAATCCTGCTGCCACAAATGCTTCTCCTGATCGCAAATCGAATCCGAATGCTGCTTCGCAAAATGCCGCAAGTGGCTATCCAATTGATACCGAACAAGGCGACGGCAACATCAGCTTGAGAGACGATCAACAGGGCAAATAAATTAATTTTTGATTCAGATCGATCGTGCCTTTAGAAGTTCTTGACGGCGCGATCGATCTCGCGTTTTTCCTGTTTGCGCTTCAGGTCTTCGCGCTTGTCGTGCAGCTTTTTACCTCGCGCTAAACCGATCGTCACTTTCAGCCAGCCGCGCTTGAGATACAGCTTCAAAGGAATCAGCGTTAAGCCTTTTTGCTCAACTTGACCAATTAGTTTGCGGATTTCCTGATTGTGCAGCAGCAAGCGGCGTGTCCGGCGCGGGTCGTGATTGAAAACTTGGCTGGCGCTTTCGTGCGGCGAGATGTGAACGTTGTGCAGCCACGCTTCCCCATTGCGAATCAAAGCGTATCCATCGCGCAAATTCACTTTACCTTGACGAATTGATTTCACCTCTGTCCCGCGCAGTTCAATTCCGGCTTCATAGGTTTCTAAAATCTCGTAGAGAAATCGAGCTTGGCGGTTATCGCTAACAATCTTATAGCCGTCACTTTCACTCATAAGCTGTTATTTAATCTCAAAAAGATACAAAGAGAAACTATTCAACGACAACACGCCATTCGTGTAGTTCATATTTGACGCAGCCGTTTTGAATCAGCGGGTCTTGCAGGACGATCGCCTGAGCTTGCTGCAACGAATCCGCCCAAAATAGCAGCATTCCGCCGCCAAATTCTGCCCAGTAGCCGGACTTGGCACGATGGCCTTGTTCGATCAGCGATCGCACATAGGCTTTGTGAGCAGGCACGGACTGGTCAAACGTTGCTTTATCGACTACGCCTTTTTCAATCTTGACAAACCAGGGCATCGGTTGGCTTCTCGCTTTAGACATCTTCTGACGCTCAAAATCAACAATATCGCATTGCCTCGATCGATCCCCAAATCGCGCTTCGCAAAGCGATATCCTAGAGGACAAGCCTTCATCAATCTTTACTTCGATCGCCCGCTATGCGAACCGAACCGCGACAGGAACCTACTTGGCTGATTGTGCTGCGCCTCCTGCGCTGGGACAAGCCCGCAGGTCGCCTGATTCTGATGATCCCCGCACTGTGGGCAGTCTTCCTCGCCGCACGCGGAACGCCACCGTTACCGCTTGTCGGCGTGATCGTCCTGGGAACGCTGGCAACCAGCGCGGCGGGCTGCGTCGTGAATGACTTGTGGGATCGCAACATCGATCCGAAAGTGAAACGGACGCGAAATCGCCCACTGGCGGCGCGATCGCTCTCCGTCCAAATCGGTGTGGTCATCGCCCTGATTTCCTTCCTCTGCGCCTGGGTACTTGCGGCCTACCTGAATCCGCTTAGCTATTGGCTCTGCGTGGCGGCTGTGCCGTTCATCATTTTTTATCCGGCGGCAAAGCGCGTCTTTCCTGTGCCGCAACTGGTGCTGTCGATCGCGTGGGGTTTCGCCGTTTTGATTAGCTGGAGTGCCGTCACGGGAAATTTGGAACCTGCAACCTGGGTGCTGTGGGGCGCAACGGTGCTGTGGACGTTGGGCTTTGATACCGTCTATGCGATGTCCGATCGCGAGGACGATCGCCGCTTGGGAGTGCGATCGAGCGCTTTGTTTTTCGGGAATCAAGCGGCTAAT
Source organism: Microcoleus sp. FACHB-1515 (assembly GCF_014696105.1). Lineage (GTDB taxonomy): Bacteria > Cyanobacteriota > Cyanobacteriia > Elainellales > Elainellaceae > JAAUTJ01. The sequence goes on along the minus strand of NZ_JACJPO010000019.1, from coordinate 14,930 downwards.
GCGGTCGCTCTGTTCTTTGCCGGAACGGTGATTTTGCTGGGCTTGATCGGCTATGGATTAGGGTTGAACTGGGTGTTTTGGTTGACGCTGGTGGGCGCGGCGATCGCTTGGGCATATCACTACTGGGAACTGCGTCCGCACAAGCCGCACCATTCAATTTATGGTCGCATCTTCCGCCAAAATGTCTGGATCGGGTTTGTGCTGCTGGCGGGCATGATCGCAGGCTGCTTCTAGCTCAAGTTGGTGCTTTCACATTGATCACCATTGCTTCGGTCAAAGCAGGCGAAACGGCAGCTTCAGAATCGCCTTTTGCCAGCCATCGACTTGCGATCGGCATTCGCCATCCGGTTCCGAAGGCGCGATCGGTAATTTTCAAGCCCGGAGGAGCCTGCTTGCGTTTGAACTCCGATCGCGTCACCAGTTTAATCACCCAATTTACCGTATCGGGATCGTGGCCGGACTGGGCGATCGCATCCGGCGACTGGTGCTGATGCAAAAAGCGATCGAGAATGTCATCCAGCACATCGTAAGGCGGCAGCGAATCTTGATCGACCTGTCCCGGTTTGAGTTCGGCACTGGGCGGCTTGATGAGGACGTTTTCGGGGATCGGTGGTGTTGCCATCGTCCGATTCAGCCAGCGACAGAGGGCATAAACTCGCGTTTTGGGCACGTCTGCGATCGCCGCCAGCCCGCCATTCATGTCGCCATACAGCGTACAGTAGCCGACTGCCATTTCGGATTTGTTGCCTGTTGAAAGCAGCAAATGTCCAAATTTATTGGAAATTGACATCAGCAACGTGCCGCGAATGCGCGACTGCAAATTTTCTTCCGCTAAGCCAAAGTCGGTGTTTTCAAACAAGTTTGCCAGCGTTTGATCGAACGCCTGCATCATCGGCGCGATCGCCAAAGTTTGCGTTGCAATTCCCAAATTCTCCGCCAGCTTCAGCGCATCGGTAATCGAATGCTCGGAACTATAAGGCGACGGCATCAAGATTCCGAAGACATTTTCGTGTCCTAAAGCGGCTGTTGCGATCGCCGCCACCAACGCCGAATCAATTCCGCCACTTAATCCGATTACGACTTTTGAAAAGCCGCATTTTCGAGCATAATCCTGTACGCCTAAGACGAGTGCCGCCCAAATTTCTGCATCGATTTCTTCCGGCTGAGGTGCGATCGATCCGGGCAGCAAATCACCTGCAAATTCGACAATAGTTAAATCTGAAGCGAAGGATTTCGATCGACAAACAAGATTGCCAGCGCGATCGAACCCCACACTATTGCCATCAAAGATTAGATCATCATTTCCGCCAACCTGATTCGCGTACAGAATCGGTAATTCATAGCGTCGGGCGGCGTGTTGCAGCATCGCTTCTCGCAGTTTTTGCTTGCCTTGACTGTAAGGCGAGGCTGATAGATTGACAACGAGATCAACGCCTTGACGAGCGAGATCTGCGATCGGATTTTCGCGATAATTCCGCTTACCCCAAAACTGTTCATCGTTCCACAAATCTTCGCAAATCGTCACGCCAATTCGCACACCGTTTAGCTCAAATTCGCTGCTCTGCAAGCTCGGTTCAAAGTAGCGGTCTTCATCAAAAACATCGTAGGTTGGCAATAGTCGCTTGTGGAAAATTTGCTGAATTTTACCGTGCTGTAAAAGCGCTGTGCTGTTAAACAATGGTTTGCCGCCAAGCTCGACCGATCGCTCATTTGGTGTCACAGTTCCCACTAAAACGGCGAGATTGGCAGGGAGCGATCGCGCTAGCTTCTCAAGCTCCACATTCATCGCTGAAATAAAGCTGGGCTGCATCAGCAAATCGCGAGGCGGATAGCCACACAGCGATAGTTCAGTTGTGAGCAATAATTCTGCACCTTGGGCGTGAGCAGAATTGGCAGCATCGAGGATTTGCTGAGCGTTGGTGGCAAGGTTGCCAATAGTGGGGTTGAGTTGGGCGATCGCAATTTGCATACTTAAGTCTTTAACCTTATCTGTGTTCCTTTTGAGGTGTCCTTCACCTCAAAGATTTCAACTGCTCGCACTAAATTTGCTAGTCCAAGTCGCTTGTATCCGTAGTTTCTAGAATCAAATGATGGAGATATTTTTTGCAAATTATGTCCCAGTAATCCCAAATTTGCCCATCCATCTTCTGCCGGAGATGCTTCATAAGCATCTTTGAGGAGGCGAATCAATTCCTGGTTTTCCTTTGTCTTTTGGCCGTTTTTGGGTTCTAAAGACTCCTTCAGACCGCCCTCCTTGGCATTGCTGCTAGGTAATTGAGTTTTGCTGATACTGTCTGGTCGCTCTAGAATCTCTGTGTAGATGAATTTATCACAAGCACTGATAAATGCTTGCGGTGTCTTCTCCTTGTCGCCAAAACCGTAAACAATCAAGCCAGATTCGCGAATTCGACTTGCTAGTCGAGTGAAATCGCTGTCGCTTGAAACAATACAGAAGCCATCAAAATTTTGAGTATAAAGTAAATCCATCGCATCGATAATCATTGCGCTGTCTGTTGCATTTTTTCCTTTCGTATATCCAAATTGCTGTATTGGTTGAATTGCATATTTATTCAGGTTCTCCTTCCATTTGCCAAGCTGCGGAGTCGTCCAATCTCCATAAATTCTTTTAACATGAGCAATTCCATAGGTTGCAACTTCTTTCAGCAAAGGTTCAATCAAATCAGGGTTGGCATTGTCCGCATCAATCAAAACTGCAAGTCGGGCTGAGTTGAATTGACCTTTGTTGCTCATGATTACAATTCCTGGGGTGAGGCTCGATCGCCATTATCTTGATTCATACAGCTTTCCCTTGTGTTCTTCCTTAATTTTCATCGTTTAAATAAACACCAGCGGTTTATCTTTAAAGGGCGCGAACGCTTCGGCATCGAAGCGGTAAAGGCTGGCGGGACGACCTGCACCACGAGAGGCTTTGATGCCTGTGTCGCTCAAGAAACCGAGCTTTAGAAGGCGGGCGCGGAAGTTGGAGTAATCAGAGAAATTTTCGCCTAGAACGGTGGTGTAAAGCTGATAGAGATCGCTCAAGGTGAAGAGTTCGGGGAGGACTTCAAAAGCGATCGGGCTGTACTCTAATTTGTTGCGTAAACGGCGATAGCCATATTCGAGAATTTGGTTGTGATCGAACGCGAGTTTCGGCACATCTTTGAGCGGATACCAAGCGATCCCCGTTAATCCGACGGCGACGAGTTCGGCTTCGACAAAGCGGACGAGGGCGAAATAGCTGACGGAGAGATAGCGGACACCGAAGCGATCGGGCGATTCTCGCGGATCGCGCTCTGGCCCACCGAACGTATAAAGCTGTTCTAGATACAGATTTTTGACGCGAATTTTTTCCGCTAGAACGCGGTAGGCGGCATCTTCGAGCGATTCGCCCTGCCGCACCAAGGTTCCCGGTAGGCTCCACTGGCCGAGATACGGTTCATCTTGCCGCATCACGAGCAGGACGAGCAGGCGATTTTGGTCGGTGTCGAGCGAGAAAATCACGTTATCGACACCGACTTTGAAATCGGCCAAGGCTCGTGGCGCTACCGCGTCGGTATTTTTGGCATTGCGTCCCGGCATGAATAAAGGCGTTCTCGGTGAATATAGTCTTCGATGCGGGCGGTGAGCAGATGCGGGTCATGCACCTGCCGATAGGTGGTGGAGGAGACGGGCAGTCCGGTCAGGTTGGCGATCGCCACATCCGCCCCCATTTCCTTTAATTCTTTCAGATCCGTCTCGGTGATGCCATGACCCGGACGCGGGATCACCAGCAGCTTCACGGCTTGAACCACATCGGCAATTCGATACCAGCTTGGCAGTTGCGCGACGAGATCCGAGCCAATGACAAAGGTAAATTCGGCATTGGGATAAAGCTGGCGAGCCAACTCGATCGTGACGATCGATCTTGGACTGCTCAACTCCTGCCGAAACTGCACATTTTCACAGGGCGGATCGATTTCTTCAACGAGCAATCGCAGCATGGTGGCGCGATGCTCTAAGGGCGTTTGGTGCGACTTAAACGGATTGTTGGATGCCCAGACGAAAACGCGATCGTAATGATCGGCCAGCCAGCTAAGAATCTGCTGGTGTCCGGTCGTGGGCGGGTCGGCACTGGTTCCGAAGAGGGCGATCGAGGTCATGGGTTAAACGGCTTGCAGTTTGTGGAGGCGGCGTTGCGCTTGGTCGGTCAACGCTAGTAGAGCGGTGGAAAGTTGAGGGGAGCGATCGATCGGGTCGTGAATGTGGCGAACCGATTCGGGCAGGTGAAGAACGTTTTGACGAGTGCGGCGGGCGATCGACTGGAGCGATTCGGGCGGATTGATGCGATTACCCTCGCGCATGACAAGCTGGAGAAGCGGTTGTTCGTCGGACTGCGGGGATTCGTCGGCTAAGCCTAAGCGATCGCCTCGGCTCGATCGAAAAATCTGCTTGCGACCGGGATACGTGGCTTTGCCGCTGGCGGCTTTGAACGTGGGAATGCCGTCGATTTCGACTAGTTTGTAAACGCCATTGACGGGAGTTCCCGTAACCAAGCGCGTTCCGAGTCCGTAGCCGTCGATCGATGCTCCAGATTTTTGGAGGCGATCGATTTCGTACTCATCGAGATCGCCACTCGCAAAAATCGTGATGTCTGGCAGCAGTTCGCGCACCTGTTGCGACTGGGAGACGAGATCGCCAGAGTCGAGTCGGACACCTGTAAGCTGCATTTCACCCGATCGAACGCGATCGCGCAGTCGTTGGGCGGCGGCGATCGCATCGTAGGTGTCGATCAGCAAAGGCGCACCGGGAAAGTAGCGGTGAAAGGCGGTGAATGCTTCGTCTTCGCTGCCTTCGATCGCGCCCAGCGCCATGACGAGAGCATGTGCCATTGTGCCGCTCGGTTTCTGGCCGAGTTGCAGGGCGGCGAGGACGTTGGACGTGGCATCAAGTCCGGCGGCAAGGCTGGCGCGGGCTGCCCAAAGTGAGGCTTGCGGACTGAAGGCGCGGCGCGTCCCGAATTCGAGCAGGGTAGCACGATCGCCTGCTGTATCGCGCAGTCTGGCCGATCGCGTTGCCACCAAGGTTTGATAGTTGAGCGTGTTGAGCAAATAGGTTTCAACGATTTGCGCCTGCCACAGCGGAGCTTCAATTCGCAGCAGCGGCTCGTTGGCAAAAATTGGTGTACCTTCGGGGACTGCCCAAACGTCTCCGGTGAATCGTCCCGTTTGCAGCAGTTCCCAGAAAGCAGCCGGAGCGCGATCGAAAATTCCGGTTGCCTGTAGCTGCTGAATTTGCGTCTCGCTAAAGCGCAACGCTTCTAGATACTCCAGCGCCTGAGCCAGTCCCATTGCAATGAGATAGCCGTAGCGATCGGGCAGACGGCGCACAAAAAGTTCAAAGCTGGCGCGGCGCTGGTCAATTTGTTCGCCTGCATAGCAAGCAGCCATCGTCAGTTCATAGAGATCGGTCAAGAGGCTGTAGTCGGACGAAGAAACGTCGAGTGCCATTGCCGCGCACCAAATGTGAGGTAGTTATAGTTATACTAACCAAAATTCGATCGCGCAACAGCAGGGAAACCAGATAAATTCGATCGAACTACCCGCCTCTTTCAGAGGTGAGAAGCTTGAAAACCAATAAAATCCGAATTCCGTGTTCTATTTAACAAATCTTTTAATGTTGAAATTAACCAAAAATTATTGATGGAGAGGCGATCGCTTTTCCGCCAGTCTTGCCCTCACCCTCAATCCCTCTCCCGGTGGGAGAGGGACTTTTGATCCGCTTCTTTCTTGAGGAGAAGGAATGAGGATGAAGGATAGCTGTTTAACTTTGTGAATCTGACGAATCCGACGGTTCGGACGGTGCAGGTTGAGCAACTAAATAGAGATAGTAGGTTGCCATTGGAATGATTGTCGCGGCGATCAGCAGGCCAACAACCCAGCCGATGTAGTTCGTGGCTCCGGCTTTGGTTTGTTCCGCTGTGGCGAACGTGCCTTTCGTTTGCACGTTTGACTCGACGATCGGTGGTCCCGGATCAGGCTGACCGGACAGGACAGCGACCAGTCGATCGCTCGCATCTGCAAACGCCTGATTGTATTTGTTGCCGTCGCGGAGGGGAACCTGCATGGTTTCTTGCACAACGCTGGTGGCAATTTCGTCGGTCAGCGGCGTCTGGTCGCCTTTGCGGATGGCGGTTGTGTTGGTGACTTCATCGAGGACGATTAGCGTTTGGTGCGCTTTTGCTTCGGGCGTGGGAAACCACTGGTCAAAAAGCTGGTCGGCAAAGCTGTCGATCGTTTCTCCGTAGTCCAAGCGGTGGATGGTGACTAAGCGAACTTCGTTGCCTGTTTTTTTCGCCAGACTGCTGAGCTGACCGCTGATGTTGTTCTCGCTCAAACGACTGAGAATTTCGGCTTCGTCAATCACAAAAGTCGATCGATCGACGCTGACCGGAAAGCTGTAAACGCCCGTCGCCAGCGCGTTTGGCATTTCTAGCAGCCACACCTGAACAAAAGCAGCCAGCGCGATCGCCATTGCCAGCAGCCACTGGCGAGGCCGGATCACCAAGGAAAACAAAGACATGATGAATGGCTTCCAAATACTGATTTATTCAAAATAATACAGTTCCAGCCAGTGCGGGGAAGCGCATTAGCTAAAGGTGGCAACATCGGCAGGCAGCGATCGCGCCTGCAAGTCTGGCAGTTGAACGATGAAGCAGGTTTGATTCGATGAAGAAGTAACGTGAATTGAACCTTCAAGCAGATCGACAAGCCGCTTGACGAGCGCGAGGCCAAGCCCTGTGCCGCCTTGCTGCCAAGGATCGCCTTGAGGAACTCGGTAGAACTTGTCAAACAGGCGAGGCATTTCGGCAGCGGGAATTTCAACGCCGCTGTTGCAAACGATGAAGCAGACGCGATCGCCCGTCAGTTCCACTGTGACAGCAATTTCGGCGGCGGGCGGCGAAAACTTGCAGGCGTTCGTGAGCAGTTCGTTGAGAATGCGATCGAAACTGACGCGATCGGTGACGATCGCGGGTAATGCTTCAGATCCAAGCTCCAGATGAAGGTGCTGCTGACGCGATCGGGCGCGGGGTTGAAATGCGGCGACCACTTGGGGCAGCAAGCTGGTCAGATCGATCGATTCCAGGAGCAGCGATCGCCGTCCCGCATCAAGCCGCTGCAATTCCAGCAAATCGTTGATCAAGCGGATTTCGCGATCGCATTCGCTGTTGAGAATCTGCAAATATTGGCGTGTTTTTGTCGTGGATTCTGTTTGATCGATCGCCGTTTCCAGCAGCCGAATCGACAGCTTCATATTGGCGACAGGTGCACAAAGTTCATATGACACGGTACTCAAAAATTCATCTTTGAGCCAGTTGATTCGCTCTAGCGATCGCACTTCCGCTTGGGCTGCTTCATAAAGACGCGCTTGGCGAATGGCGATCGCACACTGGTTTGCCACCTGCTGCACCAAGCGCAATTCCAAATCGCGAAACAAATAGTCTTTGTCGTTAATCAGCCACAAATCACCGAGCACACCGCGATCGTCTGCGATCGGACAGGCGAGCATGACCACATGTCCGCGCATCGGATTGGCGATGAAATTGCAAAACTGAAGGTATTCGCCTTGCAGCAGACGGTCATACACTTCGGCAAAATTCGCCATTTTTGCGACGTGACCTTTGAGCGGAAACAGCGTCGAATTGTATTCATAGCAAATCGTGCTGGTGCGATCGACCAAATCGTATAGCGCGGCATTGCACGATCGCACGCCCAAACCCACGCCCAACTCCTGCACGACGGTTTGCAAAATTTGCGACTCGTCGAGCGAATCGCGCACCTTGTCGCTAATTCGCTTCAGGCGCGTTTCCAGGTCGTTCGCCTGCTCAAGCTGGGCGGTGCGAAGTTGAAGTTGCGCTTCAAGCTGGGAGTTGATTTGCTGAAGTTCGATCGCCGTTTGCTTGTAGGGCGTGATGTCGATCGCCGTGCCAGCAATGCGATCGCCGCTCAATACGCGACCTGTTGCCGCCAGCCACAAGGTAGAACCGTCAGACTGCTGGACGCGAAATTCCTGCGCGATCGTGTCGCCAGGACGCGATCGCTTGGCCTGCTGCATCGCTGCGGCAACAACCGCGCGATCGTCTGGGTGAACCGAGTCCAGCAGCACCTCAGAGTTGCCTGCAAACGATCGAGTTGCGCGGTTCCAAACGAAACTGTCTGAGCGCAAATTCCACTCCCACCGATTGCTTTCGGTCGGTTCGATCGCCACCTGTTTGCGATCGATACTGCGATGCAATCGTCTTGAAACTAGCAGCAGGCCGATCGCTCCGCAGGCAGCCAGCGCGATCGCAGACTGCCATTCTCGATTGGCAATTGTCACCAGCGACACTGCTGCAAAACTGAATGCAACACCCATTTGCACAGTCAAAAACTGCGCTTTCAGCCATTTCTTCATTGAAATCGTGACAACTAAATACCCAGCACGTTGATTTCAGGCGAGAATTTTGGAGTGCAAACAATCCAAATTGTCAGCCGTTTTAAGTTGGCGCGATCGCCTGTAGCCGAGTAACACTAAGCGCCGACTCAGGGAAAATCACTTGCCTCAGCCGGACGAAATTTCGATCGGGGGAAACACACAACAACAGGCAGGAAAAAACCAGACAGGGAAAAATCAGGGATAACTCACCTCTCGAACCTAGCCGATTGCCTCAGTCCGCCATACCCCACTTAGGAGAGACTTTTGGCGTCATTGTTTGGAGTTGCAGATAGACGAGATGATGAGGCAGGCTAATTGCATCTCAATCGTTTTCCAATGGGCAATGACTGAACCACAAGCTTCTGTTTGGCCGCCGCGATCGATCCGCGTCATCGCGCTGGGTTTGATTCAAGATGGCGATCGCCTGTTTGTCGGTGAAGGCTTCGATCGCACAAAACAGCAAACGTTTTATCGCGCGTTGGGTGGGGGTGTGGAGTTTGGTGAAACCAGTGAAGTCGCATTGCAGCGCGAATTTGAGGAAGAAGTTGGCGCAGCCCTCACGAACATTCGCTACCTCGCCACGATCGAAAACATCTTCACCTTCAACGGCAATCCCGGCCACGAAATCATTCAGCTTTACCGCTGCGATTTTGTCGATCGCCATCTCTACGAACAAGACAGCGTTTTGTTTACCGAAGGCGACTTCAAGAAAACCGCAGTTTGGGTGGCGATCGATCGATTTTTATCTGGCGAACTGCGCCTCGTTCCCGAACAGTGCTTGCAGTATTTGTCGCGTTTCGGCTGACCCCCGACACCCGATCGCGTTTCATGCCATGCTAATTGAGCGATTTTCTAGATCAAGGGTATGACTGCTTCGATTATTGTTCCGGCAACGACTGCCAATTTAGGCGCGGGATTTGACTGCGTCGGCGCGGCGTTGACGCTGTATAACGAGTTTGAATTTACGCCGCTGCCGGAAGGCGAACCGCTGCAAATTACCGCAACTGGACTGGAAGCCGATCGCGTCGCTTGCGATGAAAGCAATCTTGCCTATCGATCGTTTGTCAAACTCTATGAGCAAATCAATCAGCCTGTGCCGTCGGTGCGAATTGCGATCGCGCTCAACGTTCCGCTTGCCAGAGGCTTAGGCAGTTCAGCAACGGCGATCGTCGGCGGACTGCTGGGCGCAAACGTGCTGGCCGGATCGCCATTGTCAAAAGATGCAGTGATGAAGCTGGCGATCGCGATCGAAGGTCATCCCGACAACGTTGTGCCTGCTTTGATCGGCGGATGTCAGTTGGCGGCTTCGACAAATTCGGACTGGGCGATCTGCGCGATCGATTGGCATTTCGAGATTGTGCCGATCGTCGCGAGTCCGAACTTTGAGCTATCGACTGCCGAGGCACGCCGCGTTCTGCCGCAAACCTACAGTCGTGCAGACGCAATTTTTAACGTGGCGCATTTTGGACTGCTGCTGCGCGGCCTGCAAACCAATCACGCCGACTGGCTCAAAAGTGCGCTGCAAGACCGAATTCATCAGCCCTACCGCAAAGTTTTGATTCGCGGCTATAACGCGATCGAGCAGGCCGCTCTTGCAGCAGGAGCTTATGGATTGGTGATCAGCGGCGCGGGGCCAACGCTGCTGGCTTTGGCGTCGGGCGATCGCGCTTCGGATGTGGCAGCGGCAATGCGTGAAGCGTGGCGATCGATCGATGTTGATCCGCAGGTGCAGATTTTGGCGATCGATCCCCAAGGCGCACGAATCTCAACGCGATGACCGCAGTTGATGGGAGAATGTTAAACGGTAAGCGGATGAAGGGATCAGAGATGTTGAGGCGAATTGCGATCGTTGTTCTACTCGTGGTGAGTTTGAGTTTACAAAGCTGCGCCTCGGCAACCTCCGGGCTAAAAAGCTATGTCGATGAATACGACGGCTATCAGTTTCTCTATCCGGTCGGCTGGGTTCCTGTACAGGTCAGCGACGGTCCTGACATTGTTTTTCATGATTTGATTCAGGAAACGGAAAACGTCAGCGTTGTGATTAGTCCTGTTCCCGACAACAAAACCCTCGAAGATTTGGGCAGCCCCAGCGAAGTCGGCTATCGTCTGTCCAAAAATGCGATCGCTCCACCTGACTCTGGCCGCGAAGCCGAACTCGTCAACGCCGAAGCGCGTCAGCTTGGCGACGTGACCTACTACCTGCTGGAATATGCCGTCAAACTGCCGGATCAGCTTCGCCACAATCTTGCCAGCGTCGTTGTGCGGCGCGGCCAACTGTTCACCTTCAACATCTCTACAACCGAACAGCGCTGGCAGAAACTTCAGGAAAAAATGCGGACGATCGCAGACTCCTTCTCGGTCTTTTGACAAGCTGAGAATTGAGGACTGAGGGCTGAGTGGTGAATCAAACAGCGGACAGCCGATACTTTATGCAGCGAATTCCTCCATTCATCCTTGCTTCTGCCTCGCCTGCCCGCCGTCGCCTGCTGCAAAGTGTGGGAATCGAGGCGATCGTTTGTCCCAGCGACTTCGACGAATCGCAAGTGACCAGCCGCAACGCTGCCGATCTCGTGCAAACTTTAGCGCAGGGAAAGGCAAAAGCAATTGCTCAAACGCGATCGAATTCGCTAATTTTAGGCTGCGATTCGGTTCTTGCCTTTAATGGCGAAATTCACGGGAAGCCAGCGGATGTGAGCGAGGCGATCGCCCGCTGGCAACTCATGCGCGGGCGCGTCGGCGAACTCTACACAGGCCATGTTCTGATCGATCAAACGCAGCAAAAAACCTTGGTGCGCTATCGCGTCACGTGGGTACATTTTGCCGATGTGAGCGATCGCGAAATTGAAGCCTACATCGCCACAGGTGAACCGCTCAACTGCGCTGGATGCTTCGCACTCGAAGGCAAAGGCGGACTATTTGTGGAAAAGCTAGAAGGCTGTCACACTAACGTGATTGGCCTCAGCCTACCGCTGCTGCGCCAGATGCTAGCTGAATTAGGCTACGACGTGACGCAGTTTTGGCAACGCTAAAGCAGTGCCAACTGCTCGGACGATCGAACTTCTATCCCAAAAAGCACGGCCTATTTCCAGTTGTCTTGCAGCTTAAATGTGCGACGAAACAGCGCTTGCATCGCACCAGGGATCAAGCGATGAGACGCGATCGAAGCATTTGCGGAACCGACGATTACTTCTTTTTTGCGCTGATCGACCGCTTCCCAAACGGCTTTCGCGACATCTGTTGGTTTTTCGACGATCGGAGCAGCCAGCACTTGATTTAACTGATCGCGACGAGCCTTCGCATCTTCCATGTCTTTGCCGCGAAAAACAGCGCGTTCCATGAAATCGCTTTTGATCAAGTTGGGATAGATGCCGCCGACGTGAATGCCTTTGGGTTCGAGTTCGCTGTGCAGCGATTCGGTCAACCCTGCAACGGCAAACTTGCTGGTGCAATAGACGGTGAGGTAGGGAACCGGAACTTTGCCGCCGATCGAACTCAGGTTGATAATCGTTCCTTTGCCGCGCTCGATCATCGCGGGCAAAACAGCATGAATTGTGTGGATGTAGCCCCACAAATTCGTATCAAGAATCGTGTGCCAGTCATCGAGCGAAAATGCTTCGGTCGGGCCAGAGCAGTAGATGCCTGCGTTGTTGATCAGCACATCGATCGCGCCAAACTGCGACTGCACTTTTTCAACAAGCGATCGCACCTGCCCAAAATCGCGCGTATCGGCGGGATGAGCCAGCACTTCCACACCTTGTCTGCGAATTTCATTGGCCGCTGCTTCGAGCCGCTCGGCGTTCCGCGCTGCGATCGCAATGTTGTAGCCTTTGCTGGCAAAAAGCAGGGCTGTTTCGCGCCCGATGCCTTGGGAACCACCTGTAATCAGTGCTGTAGGAGCCATATCTACTCGTGTTTTGAAGTCTTTCTTTTATGAACGGCGATTGCCACTGATGCAACCTCTACCGAAAGCGAGGTTTGGCGTCTGTGACCGCGTACACAGACTTCAGCTTTTGGCAGATGTGACGCGCTGAAAAACAAGTCAAGATTGCCGCTAATGGTTGAGACGGAACAGGCAAACCAAGTGTTAAACTTTGTAAAGTTAACAAACAGTTACTTTGTTTGAATTGATAAGCATCGTTCAAAAAAGCAAATTTAATTCATCAACTTTTCTTGTTTGAGTCTCGATCGACTTTTTGGAGCTTAATGTGACTGCCATTTCATCTCCCCCCCCTCTTCCGGCCACTGCAATTGATCGATCGGTTGTCGATCGTCCAACGGGTGCAAAAGGCTTGATCGTTGCGCTGGCAATTCTCTTCATTTGGGCGGGCAGTTTAACGCTTTTGCTGACTGCAAATGTGGCACAAATGCCGCCTGCTGCAATTATTTTGGCAATGCTGGTGCAGATGTTTCTTTATACTGGCTTGTTCATCACTGCCCACGATGCAATGCACGGCGTTGTCTACTCGAATCCTAAAGTTAATAATCTGATTGGTGCGATCGCCCTTCAGCTCTACGCGCTATTTTCGTTTAAGAAACTGTTAAGAACCCATTGGCAGCATCACTATCATCCCGCAAGCGATCGCGACCCGGATTTTCATGATGGCAATCACAAAAATTTCTTTGCTTGGTATTTCACCTTCATGAAAAACTACTGGAGTTGGTGGCGGATCATTGGTCTAGTTGCGATTTACCATTCGCTGCACGGACTGCTGCATATTCCACAGCAAAATCTGAATTTGTTTTGGGTAATTCCCTCGATCGCAAGCTCGGCTCAGCTTTTCTATTTCGGCACCTACCGCCCGCATCGTGAACCGGAAGATGGCTACGAAGAACCGTTTCGAGCGTCCACAACGGCACTGCCCACCTTCTGGTCGTTCATCACCTGCTACCACTTCGGCTATCACCGTGAACATCACGAATTTCCGCATGTTCCTTGGTGGCAACTTCCCGCTGTTCACCGCTCTCAGCGCGAATGTGCCTCTAGCTAGAGGCGAGCGCCTTCCGCAACGTTCTATGCTGAGGCTCGGAACTGGTGAAGGAACAATGGCGCAGCAAAACAAGAACCGATCGAAGCAGGCAGGACGAGCCATTGAGTGGCCGACCGCGACAGATGCACAAAGCTGGACGCTCGAAAGCCTTTACCTGTCGAGCAGCGATTTCGATCGCAATTCGCCTGCTGCTGACAATTCGTCATCGAAATAGCCGCAGTGATTCGATAGAAATCGAGCAAATCAATCTTGTGCGTTTCTTGTGGATTGGACTGTTCATGCTGCTTTCTGGACAGGCGCAAGCTTCCGAAGCGATTTTGCCTGATCCGTATGGAATTTGCAGCGTGGGCGAATTGGGTGGGCGATCGATCGTCAACAGCGCGAGTCAACTTGTGTCGCTGAATGAATACTGTCAGCAACAGGTGCAGCTTGTAGAGCAGCAAACGCCGCCGCCCGATCCGACGCAGAACGCATTTTGGGAAGCATTTTTGAACATTGCTAGTCCAGCCGCGATCGAATACAGCGAGTCGATCGATCGCCAGCAGCTTTTGGCCTACAGCACAACAATTTGTCCGTTTCTAAGCAGCGGTGGTACGTTGCCGCAGATTCGATCGGTTCAGGTGCAAAGCGGTCTGCCTGCGGCTTTTGATGCTGCCGTCAACGTCGCCGCCATTCATACATACTGTCCGCAGTTCATCAATCAGATCGGGCGCTAGAAACGAACTGTAAACCACCCCTAAACCTCTGTGTTGAACAGCGGCGAGAGTCGTCCAATTCTTAAAAAAGGCTTAAGCCGCTTACAGCTTTGTTACCGCGTCATTCAAACTATTACTGATCAAATTGCTGGAAAAAGCCTGAGAATACGAATCTTGCCAATTGTTCGGGCTAGATGTTTTGCGTGTGTTCTAGATGACGAAATCTTTTTATATCACTGGTTTCGATCGCGGGCAGTTTACGATTTTCAAGTATTTTTTCAGACAGCAGCGATCGATTAGGTTGTTCCAATCGGTTGCTGAACAACGGTTTTTTAACTGTATTCGGAGTTGATGAAATGCCTCTGATTAAACGATGTATTGCTGAGTTCTTTGGCACCTTTTGGCTCGTCCTGGGTGGCTGCGGTAGCGCCGTGCTCGCCGCTTCCTTCACCAGCGATGGCGCGACCATCGCTGACAACACGCTGTTCCCTTTGGGCATCGGACTGGTCGGCGTCTCGCTCGCGTTCGGCTTGACTGTGCTGACGATGGCTTATGCCGTCGGTCATGTCTCAGGCGGCCACTTCAACCCGGCTGTCTCCTTCGGCCTGTGGGCAGGCAAGCGCTTTCCGGCGGGTGACCTGCTGCCCTACATCGTCGCTCAGGTGCTCGGCGCGATCGTGGCGGGCGGCACGATCTACCTCATTGCCAGCGGACGCGACGGCTTCACGCTCACGGGCGGCAATCCGCTGGCAACCAACGGCTATGGCGTGCACTCGCCCGGTGGCTACGGCTTGTT
>NZ_JACJPO010000018.1 GCF_014696105.1 Microcoleus sp. FACHB-1515 | reverse complement strand
TATGTGGGTTACTTTGAATAAACTGTTCGAGCGTTTCCATTGTCTGAGAGGGTAGAGTTTGAGGCACACCCTCAGCCTACCATTTGTTCACATCCTATTTAGGCTGCCTGTATAGCTCGAAAATTCCTGAAGGTTGGTACTTCCAATTCGCTACAGAAAAAAAGTTGTAAGGGAGGGAACCGCTATGAGACGGACTGCAAAAGAGCAAGTTCAAAACGCTACGCAGCAAGTTCAAGACCGTGTTCAGAAGATGTACCAGTCGCGTCGTTACAAGCGCAAATCTGCGCTCGGTGTGTTCATCCTCAACCTCGTTTTTGCCTGCATGATTATCGCAGCAGGGCTGTTTATCTTCCTTAACATCCAGCCGTATATCAAAGCGGTTGAGATGTTGGCAAATCAAGCGCTGAACTACTCGCTGATTAACTTTGTGATGTCGCTGCCTGTGATTGGCTGGCTGTTGGGGATGATTACCAGCATTGCGACAACTTTGATCGGCGTTGCACTGTGGGCAATCTTTCAATTCTTTGAACTATTGCCCTGGATTTTGACCCGTGATGCTGACACACTTCGATCGCTAATTGAGCGGGTTGAGCGGTTTGAAGTCCTTTCGATCAAGCCGTCTGACACGCCGATGGTTGCAGCCCTGAAAGAGCGACACAATAACATTCCGCTGGAGTGGATTGCCAAGGCGACAACTTACGCCATGTTCGCCTATGCGATCGACGGGATTATGAATTTGATTTGCTATCCACCGATTCAAGGCGGACTCGATAACGTCTCACTGTGGCTGCTGGCTCCCAGCCTTGCTGATGTCGATTGGGGCAATCTTGTCACCGTTGTTATCACGTTGATCGCCGTCGAGGTGATTGTGAAGCTGTGGTATTGGCTGCGGCAGGTGTTCGGCCACATGAGGCAGCAGCGGCAGGAGCAACAGCAAACCGAACAAGCTGAGCAAGCCAACTAATCCCTAAACCAATTCACCGCCCGCCCGTAGTGGGTAGGGCGGTTTTTTAACACCATTGAGGCATCGAATCATGAGCAACAAAGACGCGATCGAGAAAATTGAATCAAAGCTTGCCAGCGGAGAAATTGCGCCCGATTACCACGTCAGACAAGCGATCGTGAATCGCTACGCAGAGAATCACGGCGGCTTGCAGTTGGTTGGAGGCGTTCTCGTCGCGGTCGTCGGCTTCTCTCTAGTTGGCTGGATGGGTGGCGTTGGCATTGGCCTAATCGCCGCTCAACACCTGATGAACTGGAATAAGAAGCGATCGGAAGATTGGCGGGCGATCGATTCCGGTCGCTATGCTCATTTGCTCACACCCGCTGAAGCCAAGCTTTACGAGCGCACCTACGGCAAAGGCAGCTTGCAGGCGGCAAAGCAGGGCGATTATGCTCACGCTGGGATTGAGCCGGATGAAGCGATCGACGTGCCCGCTGAGGCAGTAGAAGACACGGCAAAAAAGTCTGATGCAACTGCGGAGCCAACGCCGGAAGCCACAGTTGCAGCCGATGAAGCCGCGCCTGTCGATGCCACGATTCAACAGCCAGCCGCCGCGCCGTCGCTGTTTGACTGGAGCCGGATTGCGGATGCTGACGAGTGCCCTAAGTTCGCCCTGATTGGCAAGATGAACGCTGGCAAGTCGCGCCTGATCAAGTACCTGGTAAAGCACGTCATCTTTCCCGGTCAACAGGTCGATGCAATTCTGTTTGATGTGTTTGGCCGCGCTTGGGAGTGGGAAGGCTTCACCACGCTCCAGCAGTGTCAGGCAATGGCTGAGCAGATGGCCGCTGACCTCGATGAAGTCGATCGCCGCCTCGCTGCCTACCAGCAGGGCGAAAGCAATTTCACGCCGATGTTTCGTTTGCTAGAAGAAGCAGTATCGACTATCCCAGAAATTCGCGCCCTCGGTTCTGAGCAGTCAGCTACGCTCAACCGCTGGCAGTCAAAACACGGTAGCTTGACGCGCAAATTGCGATCGAGAGCTTGCTATGTTTCGACCGAACTCACAGCGGAAAGTTTAGGCATGAGCGGAGATGCCCGCAATGATCTAACGATTATCTTTCCTGGTCAAAAGGGTATCTCGAAAGCGCTAAATGATACGCGAATGCTGAAGCTAGGGACAAGAGACAATGCACGGCTAAAAGAAACATTAATGGAGCAATTGAAAGGTATCGATCGCCCTGCTTTGGTGTGGCATGATGGCGAGTGGTACGCTGCATCAATTCCCACGCTTGACGCGAAAGGAAACCCCGAAGGACATCCTGACTATGAGCCGAATTTTGAGTATTTAGCTCCCGGTTCAGCCCCGGTTCAGGACTTGAACCAAAACGGTTCAGACGGTTCAGACCTGAACCGTTTTGGTTCAAGTCCGGTTCAATGGCTGAACCGCTGTCTAGATGCGAGTTCTGAGACTCTGAACCGTTTTGGTTCAGGGTTCAGTTCAGACGGTTCAGACTCGGTTCAGGGCGGTTCAGGCACTTTTACGTCAGAAAACCTCACTTCAGTTCAGGCGGTTCAGCGCATCACCGAACTACAGGCAGCAGGACTCAACCAAACTCAAATCATCTTCGTTCTGTGGCGAGTGAAGAAGGGAGGAAGTCAGGCTTACCAGGATGCAGTAAATGAATACAAGCTGCTGATGAATGAAGTAAACTAATGTGCAAAAAATAAACCCTCAGTTTGATCGCTGAGGGTTTCTTATTTTTGGAAAATCTCAAATTTTTTGAAAAAGTGGGACGCAGGTTTTTAGGGGGTTGATTTGCGCGGAAGAATTCATCGAGCGGAGTCGTGCTAATACCCCACTCCCCCATACAATACCTGACCCCTTCTCGCGTAGACGGTCATTTATCTTTCACCAGTTCAAGTAAGTCTCCTGGCTGACAGTTTAGAAACAGGCAAATTCCCTCTAGCGTGTCGTGATTTAATCGAGGCATTTTGTCTTCTTTCCTCAGCCGATAAACCGAATTTTCATGAATGCCTAAATGCTCAGCAAGATCGCGGCTAGTCTTGCGCTGCTGAGACAGCATCTCATTCAGCTTCCATTTGATCACTGTGGTAGTCATAGCTCTACTGTCAGATGTTATCACTCACAGTATAACGTAGAAATCTCTACGCGAAAGTGTTGACATTGTTCTACGTCTGACGTAGAGTAGATACATGGGCGCGAGTGAAGCGGTTCACTCCCGTAAGTCCCCGCCACCCGCAAGGGTAGCCAGAGGAAGCCCACCCAATTCAAAAGGGCATCCGCCTAACGCCAATCAGATCGGATGCCCTACTCACTAGGAGCAACACCATTATGAAACGCGCCCGCTACAAAGTCACAAGCCTCAGCGATCGTTACGCCTTCATCCAACTGAGCGATCGAATCGGACTGGTTACGCAAGCACTCAAGCGATCGGGCAAGGGTGGCAGACGCGCCCGTGTCATCTCCGCTTACTTCGGATTCGCGACTGAGGCAGAGGCTACTGATTTCATCGCTGGATTCCGCCGCTACTTCCCTAAAGCTTTTTGTCAAGTTCGCCAGTCCCAACGGCTAGCGACTGCATTCGAGGTCAAGGTGCGCGACTTTCCAGCGCTTGAGAAATTCGTTTGGACGCTGGCCGCTAAACCTGAGATCGTCACCCCGCAGCAAGCTAAGGCAGACATCAGCCCTGTGGAGCCAGCCGCGCCCGCTACAAACGTCATTCAGTTCGATCGCTCCAATGCGCCCGTCATGCACCGCAGCACCCGACCGTTAGCCGTGCATGGCCTAGCAATCGAGTGAGGCTGAGTCATGAGCGATCGTCGCCATCTCCGCGCCTATCTTCGAGCGCAAGACCTACACCGCCAGATTCACAAACTCACACGGGCATTCGAGCAAGATGCCAGCGATGAAGAAATCAAGCGGCAACTAGAGCAAGCATCCGCGCTACTGCGGGAAGTGCAATCGCTACTGAGCTAATCGGTTAGGGGATGGCCGGAAACATCCCCACTCGACACATTTTCACTACTGGAGATTTTCAGCCATGCAAGACGTTCTGACACTCGCTACAAACTCGATCGC
This sequence comes from Microcoleus sp. FACHB-1515, assembly GCF_014696105.1. Taxonomy (GTDB): domain Bacteria; phylum Cyanobacteriota; class Cyanobacteriia; order Elainellales; family Elainellaceae; genus JAAUTJ01. The sequence goes on along the minus strand of NZ_JACJPO010000018.1, from coordinate 140,049 downwards.
CCTGTTCGGAGCCGCCTACTTCCTGACTGCGCTTACCGCTCATCTTTGGCACTGCTGGCAGCATCCACCCGCCAAGGCCGCACCGATCGCCACTGTGGAGGAATTCGACTTAGCCGAAATCATCGACCCTTACGGACTGCTGGCAGACTCCACACCGATCGCCCTGCTACTACCTGCATCTGAATCGCATCCTTGGGAATTGGCAGTAGAGCGGATGCCAGAAGTTGAACCGATCGCCGCAGTTCGTCAGCCAGCCGCCGCTGTGGAGCCGTCCGCAGATGCGCTCGATGTGGGGGAATTGTTAGAGGCGATCGACATCGAGCCACCCAGCGACTATGCGCTGATGACCATTCGCGAATTGAAGCGCATCGCATCCGATCGCAAGATTCCCGGTTACAGCAAGCGAACCAAAGCCGAATTAATTGAACTGCTTACAGTCTAGAAACATGGGGCAGAAATGCCCCTACAACACATCAACAAAGGAGAAACTCACAATGGTTTCAATCGCTAAAGCTGGCAAAACAATTCACGTCTTCTATGAGAATTTTGAAGAAATGACGGGAGCTTTTGTTGGGATAGGAATTTTGCATCTCCACCTAGAGCAGAAAAACTCTAATTGCGATCGAATCTGCTATTACCTACTCGATCGCGCTCAAATGGCACTGTCAACAGAAATCAATCAAGGCAATTTATCGAAGCAAACCAAGACGCATCAAACGCCAATCAAAGATTCAGCAGAGAAGGAAAACAACACATTCTCAGTTGTAAAGATTAACGGCAATACCTACGTTTTTGCAGATTCACCTGAGTTTGGTCGATACCTACAAAGAAATTGGGATGACAAAATCAAACAGCAAATTCCAAGAAGCAGACGATCGAAAATGGTGCGAGTCTACTTCGGTAGCGAATGTGCTTACGAGCGAGTGAACCTAAATACATGGCGGCAAGTCGAAGTAGACGCTGAGTAACAGTCTTCATCAAATCAAGTAACCCCAGTCGATCGTGTGTCGCTGGGGTTATTTGCATCAAGAAGTCAAAAGTCTAACCTTTATTCTTGATAATCATCACGTGAATGATTTGAAGTGCCGTTTCTTGGGGAACTTCAAGAAGTTGGTAGAGACGCTCTAGAAAAGCTTCTTCCTCTGGCTCGACTGTGCCATCTGCCATGATCAAATCGGTAGCCATTGCGAAAACTGTGGCTCCCAGTTCATAGGGGATGGACATTTTGGCTAGCTGTAGCAAACTGTCGCCACCTTGCCGCCTAAGAATTCCGCCTAGCTTGTCAAACATTCTCCTTACAACGTCATCGGAATAGCTCTTGAACAACTGCATCCGAGACAGTGAAAACCACAAAGCTTGAGACTCTTCATCAGAAAGGTAGCCATCAGATGCAACCGCCAAAAGGCTCACAGCGGCAACTGCTTCTGCTGGGTTCAGCATTCCTCCGCCCGTAGCTACGGAAATACGGTCAAACAATCCCATTAGGTGACTCCGAGAAAATGATATGCCCCAACCGTTCAGGTTGAGGGTGCTTAGTTTCTCAATTAGATTTCCCAACTCTCAGGAGTGCAATTGAAAAGCAATTTGTATCTTCACAAAGCTTTACTGAAGGTTCACGATTTAGCTGCTGCCTAGCCTTGGCGAACTCGGAAGAGTGAAACAGCTTACCTGACTTGGCTCGGTAAAAGCTGATTACTCACGAGGTTGCAAACGGCATGATTATCAAGAACACTCTGATCAACAGCACTGCTTTTTTCGCTAGCTGCGCTGTCCCTGTTGGAGCTTTTTCACTGGCACTCGCTACCGCTCCGGTTTTCGGTGTGTTCGGAGCAGCAGCTTTTACGACAGTTCTAAGCGGAATGGGATGGATAGTTGGTTTACCAACCCTGGTTGGAGGATTACTAGGGCTGTTGTTGCTACAGGTTTTAACCTATTTGATAGCCTTCATTTTGCTGCATCTTCTGTTAGCTTGGATGCCTGTTTAAGTTCCTAGATTGCTAGGATTTCTTTTCTAACAAAAACTTGAAAGAGGCTTTATCGGTTGCAGCGTAAAGATTGGAGCCTCTTTTAGTGCCAATTTGTAGACGTGCTGATTTAACACATTGCTCTGAAAGATTGGCTATGCGCTAACAGCAACTCATTTTTCACGTACAGCGGCGATCGAGCTAAACCTGATCAAAGTAGTGCATCAGGCTCTCACGTCGCTTATGGCCTGTACGCTTCTGAATCTGGGCAGGAGAGTAACCTTTATCCCGCAGACGGGTAATGTAGGTGCGTCTGAAGCTGTGGGTACTCACGCCCGCTATGCCAACTCGATCGCAAGCTTCCCCTAAAATCACATCCGCCGCCGCTCTGGAGAGATGGCCGCGCCCGTGCCGACCGGGAAAGACGTAAGGACGATCGGGCAACTCATACAGGTCTAGCCAGTGCCGCAGAGCAGGGCTGATTTCGACCTGCCTTGTCGTCTTCGTCTTGGTCGATGCCTTGCGGAAGCTCACCAGTAACTCGGTAATGTCGGCTGGCTGAAGCTGCACCGCCTCACTGATTCGACATCCGGTGAACAGGCACAGAGCGAATAAGGCGCGATCTCTGGCAGTGGCGAAGCCCTCAGTAAAAAGCGAGTGCAGTTCGGTATCGCTCAAAATCTTGGCTTGCCCATGCCCGTCTACTTTGGCGGATTGCTCCACATTCCCCAAGTCAATCTCAAAGCTCAGCATCGCTCACGTCCGGTTACATCTCAACTCTTTTCTAGTTGACGAAATAACAAATCGTCAAGTAACAGGGTCAAAGTGTTGATTCACCGTCAACAGCAGAGTTGCCAGCGGGTAAATTAGCGATTACTTATCGATCGCCGCCAAGCCGGAAGCGCTGAAAGGTCGATTCTGCCACTGATTGATAACTTCTACTAATGTGGTGACACTCGATCGCCGCCAAGTAGGAGAATCCAGGCAGTAGGTCTGACACTCACATAAGGTACAGATAAGGTACTCAAAAACTGATGGCTTCAGTAGCTTCAGAAGGGATAAAAACGGCAAAACCGCCCATATAGAGCGGCTTCAACCATTTATCGGGATGATAGGATTTGAACCTACGACCCCCTCGTCCCGAACGAGGTGCGCTACCAAGCTGCGCTACATCCCGATGTGCCATAGGTTAGTGTATCACAGAATTTTGGCTCTCAGGAGCGATCGCTCAAAGGTCAGCGAAACTGCTGGGTCATGAGGATGCGATCGCCTGCTTCAAAGCCGACGCGATCGTAGAGTTCTCTGGCTTTGGGATTGTGGCGATCGACTTCGAGATGGAGTGCTTTGATGTTGAGTTGGCGGCAGGTGGTTTCGAGGAAATGGAGGGTTTGAGTGCCGATGCCTTGGTTGCGATCGCTTGGTTGCAGGTAGAGTTCATCGATGAAGGCATCACGTCCGCCATATTCGAGGCTGTAGCCGAGGGTAAGAACGACGTAGCCGACAGTAGAAGCTTGGCGTTGGATGAGCCAGACGAAGCCGTAAGCGGGATTTTGAAGAATGCCGGACAGGGCGGATTGAGCGATCGCGGGAACGAAAGGCATGGTGTTGGCATAGAAGTCGGCCATGAGGGTGAGGAGGAGATCAAGGTGAGCGATCGATGCTTGTTGAAACTGAATGTCTTGATGCATAAGAAAATTTCCTGTCAAGAGCAGCAGCAAAATGTTCTTAATGGAACATTTTGAAAATTGAATTGCAGATGGTTTCGCAGAAAGCAAGCTTAAAACGTTGATCGAAATTTGCTAGCAGTTTCGATCGCCTTTGATAGCAGTCGTATAGAAATCATGCGCTTTGTGAGAGCGATGTCTTTGCAGTGGTATTATCTGAAGACTAAACTTTAAGGCTGGCGCGAGAGGTTGAGTGGCAATCGCTTCGTTGCAAGGCTTTCGCTAGCCCACGTCCACTCATCGACTTGAGGAATATTATGACTCAGCGTCCGATTATTCTTGGTATTGTTGGCGACAGCGCGGCTGGAAAAACAACGCTGACCAGAGGGATTGCTCAGGTTTTGGGCGAAGAAAACGTGACGGTGATTTGTACAGATGACTATCACCGATTCGATCGCCAACAGCGAGCCGAACTTGGCATTTCCGCGCTGCATCCTGACTGCAACTATCTCGATATTGTGGAGCAGCACTTGGGCTTGCTGCGCGACGGTCAGCCGATTTTGAAACCGATTTATAATCACAAGACCGGACAATTTGATCCGCCAGAGTATATCAAACCGAGTCGCTTTGTCATCGTCGAAGGACTGCTAGGCTATTCGACTCGGCGGGCGCGGGACAGCTATGATGTGAAAGTTTATCTTGCGCCACCTGAAGCGCTGCGACACGGGTGGAAGGTGAAGCGGGATACGAGCAAGCGGGGCTACACGACCGAGCAGGTACTAGACCAAATCCGCAAGCGCGAATCAGATTCTGAAGCATATATTCGCCCGCAGCGGCAGTGGGCAGATGTGGTTGTCAGCTTTTATCCGTCAGAAGGAGAGCCGAAGCAGAGCGATTTGCTGTTGAACGTGAAGCTGGTGCTGCGACCGACGATCGAACATCCCGACTTTACGGACATGATTCAGTCGGATGATAATCATCAGGATTCGCCTGTGCGCTTAGTCCTCGATCGCGACATGGGCAAGCCTGTTGATTTGCTGGAAGTGGACGGTCATGCGACTCGTGAGCAAGTGCGTCAGTTGGAGCGGCTATTTTGCAACGAAGTTCCCCATCTGGGGCAGTTTTGCAATTATGATTCTGGCGACAGCATTGGCAAAGTGACTGGGACGACGGGCGAAATTCTGCAAAGCTACCCGCTGGCGATTACCCAACTGCTGATTACCTATCACATGATCAAGGCGGCAGGGGTTGATCAAAATGTGGATGGGGCAGTCGCGATCGAAGCTAGCTGATCAGCGATCGAGCTGCACGCTTTAGGTTGATAAGCGAATTGATGAGCGGTTGTTTCTGCCTTGAGGGTGGTTAGCGAACTGCCCTCATCCCAAATTTCTGCAATCACTGTGCAACGGCTAAAATTCTTCGTCGTCTAGGCGCATGTCCCAGTTAGCCGACAGCACTTCTGCAACGACGGCTTCTAGCGTTGCCGTACTGATGCGGTGAGTAGAGTCTTGCAGCGGCGTCGTGAGAGGAATGAGCCGCAGTTGCCGACTGTCTTGGATCAAGTCAAAGCAGGGTTTTTCTTCAAAGTTGCCGATCTGTAGATAGTCGAAGCTGCAAACATTGAGGTAGAGCGTTTGGTTGGCGACGATCGTGGACTGCTGCGGATCGGCGAAGACATCCATCACCTGGCCTTCGCCTGCGCTCAAAAGCTGGTCGTCTTGCTGATAAATGTAGCGGACGCGATTGAGATCGCTCAGCAAGCGCTGCATGTCGCACTTGTTGACCAAAATGCCTGCATCGACAATGCAGGGCGAGGGTAGATGGTTTCCGAAGCTGGAGTTGTGAGTCATATCAGGAGAGTCGAAGCAAGCAGGCCGCGATCGCGACCCGAATAAAAACGCTTAATTGGGACTGCTGAACGAGCGGCAGCGAATGAGCAAGTAACCTACTATGCCGTGCATGGACAGCGATTTCGGGACATTTGGTTGCGGGACATCTGGCGATCGTGCAGGAACTGTAGCCATCCGTTCATGGTATCTCAGGTATTCAGAGCGGACTGGATGGATTTGTTCAAGCCTGCCTTTGGAGCGATCGAAGCTGAGTAAGCTTTCATTATCGCGATTCATCGGCGGTGATCATTCAGCCAATCGGCTGATCTCTATCTTAAGGAAGATGTGTAAGCAATTGTCTGGATCGATGCAAACGATGACCAGCTTTTTGAGAAATTTGGCGGCGGCGATCGTCTTTTACACACGCCTGCCTGTGCCTGCGGCGTGGCTGGGAGATTTTGAGGCAGTGGCTAAATTTGCGCCGATTGTCGGGTTGCTGATTGGCGGAATGCTGGCGGCGATCGATGGACTGCTGGCGGTGATGCTGCCAAATTTGACGCGAAGCGCGATTGTGATCTTGGTTTGGATAGCGATTACAGGCGGATTGCATTTGGACGGAGCGATCGACACGGCAGATGGCATGGCGGTTCCAGATGCGGAACGGCGCCTGGAGGTGATGGCGGATAGCGCGGCGGGTGCGTTTGGCGTGATGGCGGCGGTGGCGATTGTAGCCCTGAAAATTGCTGCTTTGAGCGATTTGCACAGCGGGCGGGGTTGGATTTTGCTGTTGGCCTGTGGGTGGGGACGCTGGGGACAGCAGATGGCGATCGCTCGCTATCCCTATCTCAAGGCGACGGGCAAAGGCGCGTTTCACAAAGCAGCGATTCAGTCAAACCGCGATACCTGGCCGAGTTTAGGATTGCTGCTGAGTTTGTGTGGGCTGGTGGGATGGAGCGATCGCTGGCTGTGGAGTGCAGCGGCCATGTTGGGTAGCGGAATTGCGGTTGGGGTGGGAGCCGTGCTAAATGATGCGATCGGCGGGCATACGGGAGATACGTATGGCGCAACGGTAGAATGGACGGAAGCGCTCTTTTTGGTGGCGATGACCGGGGTGGCAAGTTCGGTAGGATGAGATGCAATGAAGCGTTTTTTGATGGGATGACTGTTTCTGAAAATCTTGATTTGCTAACGGCGAGCGTTAAATCGCTGTCGCTCAATTCAATTGGTCGGCATGTGTTGATTTGTGCCGATCAAACCTTGCCGAAATGCTGCGATAAGGCGGATAGTTTGATAGCTTGGGACTATTTGAAACGCCGTTTGAAGGAATTGGGGCTGGATGCGCCAACGATCGATCGACCCCAGTTTGTGTTTCGCACCAAAGCGAACTGTTTGCGGGTATGTCAAAACGGGCCAATTTTGCTGGTTTATCCGGATGGCGTGTGGTATCGATCGGCCACGCCTGACGTGATTGAACAAATTATTCAGCAGCATTTAATTGGCAATCAAATTGTTCAGGAATATGCGTTTTGTATTCAGCCGTTAATGTTGATACCCGCAGAAGCCACAATACCTGTTGAAATTGCGGAAGCAGAAATGGCAGAGCAGTCTGTGCAGCCTGCAAATTAGCGCCGATCGGGGTCGAGGAATTTTGTTCTTCTTGAAGATCTGACGATATAATCACGGGGTTAGAATGGCGCAAAGGCTTTGCTGATGTGGTCTCGATCGAATCGCTCTTCACTTTCATCAGGTCGGCATCCTCGTACAGTTGATTTCTCTTTCGGTTTGAGGCGGTTTTGTTGCGATCGACGGTAAACAGGGCATCATAGATGCGTAATCGCATTCAGTGGCCTGTAGAAGTACTGAGTCGTTCGCACCAAAAATCTTTTCTGTCGTAGGCATTACGGGTAGAGAGCATGAAGGAAACAAGCGCAGGCGATCATAAGCAACTCCTGTTGATCGACGACGATCCAAACTTGATTCTGCTAGTCAAAGACTATCTAGAATTTCGAGGATACGAGGTGATCACGGCAGAAAATGGTCGAGAAGCCCTCGAAATTTTGGAAAAAGAAACGCCAGACATGATCATTTGCGATGTGATGATGCCGGAAATGGACGGCTATTCGCTGGTGGAGCATGTCCGCAAAGACAATCGCACCAGTTGGATTCCCGTCCTGTTTCTCTCAGCCAAAGGCCAAAGCCAAGACCGCGTGAAGGGCTTGAACACCGGGGCAGATGTCTACATGGTGAAGCCGTTTGAGCCGGAAGAACTCGTAGCGCAAGTCGAATCATCGCTGAAGCAGGCGTCGCGCCTAATTCAGCATCAAAGCAAAGGTGTGGACAGCGGGCCAAAAATTCAGGTGCCATTTGATGTGGAACTGACGCCGACCGAACTGCGCGTCGTGCATTTTGTCGCTCGCGGCATGGCAAACCGCGAAATTGCCGACGAACTCAACGTCAGCCAGCGCACGATCGAAAGCCACGTCAGCAACATGCTGGGCAAAACCGGACTGCACAACCGGACAGAATTGGCACGGTGGGCGTTGGAGAACAGCATGGCTTAGGAAGGGATGACGGATGAGGGATGAAATGGTTGTAGGCTAGAGGAGCGTTCTTTTGATCGAAGCTGCCTGTGATTGCGCCTGCGAAAATTAAGTTTCTTCAGCAGCCTAGTTCGTCGGCTTGGGTGGAGCAGGCGATCGAGCATTTGGATACGATTTTGCTTGACCATTCGCACTGTGAGCGAAAGGCAGCGGGCGTTGCTTTAAACTTGATTTTTCGCTATCCGTCGAGCGCAAAGCTGGTACGGACGCTGACCACTGTCGCACAGGAAGAACTAGAGCATTTTGAGCAGGTGAATCAGTGGCTCGAGCGCAAAGGCATTGCGCTCGCTCCGCTGTCGGCTCCTCCTTATGCAGCAGAACTGAAAAAGCAAATTCGCCGCCAAGAACCCGATCGACTGCTCGACTCGCTTTTGGTATCCGGTCTAATCGAAGCTCGCAGTCATGAACGATTGGGCTTGCTGGCGGAACACTGCCCAGAACCAGAATTAGCACAGTTTTATCGCGGCCTGATGGTGTCGGAAGCGCGGCACTATGGCATCTACTGGACGTTGGCGACAACGGATTTCGATCGCGCAACGGTCGAATTGCGGCTGAGCGAACTGGCTGCAATTGAAAGCGAACTGCTGGCAACGCTGCATCCGGAACCGCGCATTCACAGTTAGGAATGTCGGGGATGAGGAATTGAAAGGCAGCAGGGGGCGCTTGTGAAGCGAAAGTTTGAGATTGATGAGGCGATCGCCTTGGTGCGCGAGGCCGTGAAACCTTATCCGCAGGCGGCGATGTTTGCCTTGGCCGAGGAGGGATATCGATCGCTGTTTGAGCAGGTCATCGCTTGCATTTTGTCGATTCGGACTCGCGATGAAACGTCGCTGGTGGTGGCGCGTCACTTGTTCGATCGCGCCCGCACGCCTGCTGAAATCGCTGAGCTTTCGGTAGCGCAAATTGAAGCGGTGATTCGCGACAGCACCTATGCCGATGCAAAGGCGAAGCAAATTTTGGCGATCGCGCAAGTTGCCTTAGCAGAGCATGGCGGCGAACTGCCCTGCGATCGCTCGACGCTGCTCGCGCTTAAAGGCGTGGGACCGAAGTGCGCGCATTTGGCGCTGGGAATTGCCTGCGATCAGCCCTATATCAGCGTGGATATTCACGTGCATCGCGTCACGAATCGCTGGGGCTATGTGGAAACGCGATCGCCCGAACAAACGCTGGCTGCGCTCGAAGCAAAACTGCCGTCCGCCTATCATGTCGAGATCAATGGGCTGCTGGTGCCGTTTGGTAAGCATATTTGCCTCGGCACAAAACCGCGCTGCCCAGTTTGTCCGCTTCAGGACATTTGCGAGCAGCGCGGCGTGCAAGATTAGATGGTGCGCTAGACGATTCCTAACTCAGTTCGGGTTCGGATGTGATCAGCGGACTGCGCTTGAGCGTGAAGACTGCCAAGACAATGCCGATCGCTGCCAGTGCCGCCGAAACGTAAAAGAACGAGGTGAAGCTGCCAAACAAATCGCGAATCCGTCCGGCTGTCAATGTTCCCAACAGAGCGCCCATGCCAAAGGCTGTAAACACGATGCCGTAGTTCTTGGCATAGTCTGCCGATCGAAACAAAATTAGCGTGGATGTAGGTGCGATTGCCAGCCAGCCGCCAAGCGAAAAGGTAATCAGACAGAATGCGAGCAGGTAGGTGAACGTGCTGCCTTCGCGGACGCTCAACATCATAAACGAGGCAACAATCACAAGAACGTAGCAGGCGATCGCGGCATTTTTGGGCGAGAATCGATCGGCCACCCAGCCGAAAAACGGACGACCCGCACCGTTGAAAATGGCAAACAGTGAAACTGTCCAAGCGGCAATTCCGGCATCGAGCTTCACAATTTCCTGCGCGACCGGACTGGCAATTCCGATCGCCGCTAGACCGACAAATGTACCGATGATGAAGCAAGTCCACAGGCCGTAGAACGTGCGCGTTTGCAGCATCGGAACGCTGGCCGTTGCGGGAAGCGAACTGCGGGCAGCAGGCGTCCAGCCTTGCGGCTGCCAATCAATCGGCGGCAGTTTCAGCACGGTCGCGATCGCCAGCATAATCAGCGTGAAGGCAATGCCCAGCGTCACCAAAGTCGGTTTCCAGCCGTCCGCACCGTTAGCAGCAATCAAATTGCGGGCGAGCGGAGCCGTCACCAGCGGCGACAAGCCAAAGCCGATCACTGTTGTGCCAACCGCTAGACCTTTGCGATCGGGAAACCACTTGGCGACAACGGCCAGCGGCACGCCGTAAACGATTCCCACTCCTGCACCTGCAACCACACCATAAGTCAAAACCAGCATCGGAATGTTGTTGACAAAGCCGGAAGCGGTGTAGCCAATACCCATCACGATCGCACCAACCGCTGTGATCGATCGCGATCCAAACCGCTCAATGTAAAATCCCGTAATCGGCATCAGAATTGAAAAAACGACCAGCAGCGTGGTAAACGGCAATAGCGCTTCCGTTGCCCCCACGCCCAGCGATTCACGCACAGGACTGACAAAAATGCTCCACGAATAAGCCGTGCCCAAACATAGCAAAACGATAATTCCTAGCGGAATTAAAAACCATCTGCCCCGCTCAGCGGGCAGACCAAACAAGGTGGTGTCACTCATGAGTGAGATGCATTGATAGGGTAATTTCTAATATCCATATTGATTGAAGTCAATCATGATTCAATCAAGCAAAGATATAATTCTATACTCCTATAAATTGGTGGATTTTTGCTCCTTGAAAGACAAGATTGAGCACTCGATCTTCAATTTCTGACCGAACAGGCATTTCGCTAGAGCGACGGCGGATGAAACTTGCGGTAAAGCAGGTTGCAGACAGGCTGATCGTGGTGCAAATGCCGATCGACAACAATCGTCACTTCGATCGGCTGCACAGCGCTGTACCAAACTTGGTCGGGCAGCACCAGCACCATCGGCCCATTGCCACACTGTCCCAAGCAACTGCTCGATCGCACTTCAATGGCTGCATCCACTTGAGCGGAAAACGCTTGAAGCACTTGGGCGGCTCCCTGACGACGACAGGTGCGATTTTGACAAACTAAAACGGTTTTGCAGGCCACGTGAGCTTTCTGGGCAGACTGCTTTCATGCTAGCGTCGGGGATCAGGATCGAGACGCGAGATCTTGCATACGGGGAGAGCGGCGGAAGAGATGGTTTAATTTTTCGATGCGGTTTTTTCTGTCATCTCAATGGCGGGTTGAGTCGCGATCGACTGCCGCAGTTCCCACATTTTGAGCAAAATTAGGTACTCATAAAATGCCTGAAGCGTACACCAGGTAAAGCCTGCACGTCCATCCAGCCACCCACCGAGGATGAAGTACATATAGACAAAGCGGACGATCGGACGCAGCGGCATCCGCAGCGATAAATCTTTCAGGGCGCGGCGGCGATCGATCTCTGTTTTGCCAAAAATCAAATTGCGCCAGTTGATGCTGCCCGCTTCAAGCTGCTTGAGCGTTTCAACTGCTTCATCAGTGGAGTAGCGGTTGTGTTTGTCAATCCAGCGGCTCAAGCCTTTGCTACAGGTGTAGTGCGGATAGGTTTCGCGTAAAAATCCGGTTGTGCCTGTACAAACTTCACGTTCAGCATGGCCGTAATCGCTAAACCACACCTGCCCATGCTGGAGTAAGCGCAACTGATAGCGGGGAAATTGCGTACTGCGCCGAATCCAGCGATTCATGAACAGAACGCGCTCTGCCACATAGTAGCCGCAGTGCTGCTCGCTCTGAGCGGACTGCACGCACTCAGCAAACAGTTCGGGTGTCATGCGCTCATCTGCTTCCAGAATGTAGATCCACTCGTGACGAGGCGGAACGGTTTGCAGCATCCAGGTTCGCTGGCGTCCATGACTTTCAAACACATGCTGCACAATTCGCACTGGATATTGCTGCGCGATCTCGATCGTGCGATCGCTGCTGAACGAATCCAGCACCACCACATCATCTGAAAGCAACGCCGACTCAATGCAGGCGGCAATGTCAAGTTCTTCGTTGTAAGTGAGGATGTAGATCGAGATCATGGGCTGGCGGCAGTTAGATCGATCGCCGTCCGCCAATTTCGCCGATCGATCGCAAGCCTGACCAGCCGACAATGCTAAAGCCGATCGCCAAAAGGAGACTGCTCAGTCCGGTGCTCAGACCAGATTTGAGTGAGGCGGTGCGAGCAGTGCGCTGGGCTTGTTCGCGGCGAACGCCGACCTGCGTTTGAAGCTGATTACGCAGGTCGGTTTCGCGCTGCTGAAGAAACGGCTGGAGTGAGTCGGGATTTTCTTTGAACTGGCGGATGCGATCGGCTTCTTCTTGACGAATCACGCCGCCCTGAATGGCTTGGTTTAACTGTTCGTCGTTGGCGGCAATCAGGCGATCGAGGACTGCCCGCTGCTGAGCAAGTTCTCCGGTGAGGCGGTTGGTTTGCTGCGTTTGAAACTGCGAAGACTCTTCGTTAATTTGCTCTAGCGCCGCGCTGTAGTTGAGGCGGACATTGTTGGGATGCAAAAACGCCATGAGCAAAAAAATCAATCCCAGCAAACTTGCCAGCAGCGATGCCCAAAAGCGCAGATCTTGCAGAGACGATCGCGGCTCGGTCGGAACGCTCGCCACGCTATCCACCCAGTAGCCCAGAAATATCAGAACAATGCCCATCAAGGGCACAATGCCGCGATTGGCAATTTGGTCGGCAGTGGCAATCAGCCAGGGGCGATCGGAGGGCTGAAACGGAAACAGCAAGATCGCAATATCCAGCAGCGCCGCCAAAATCATGATGACGCCAACGGTTTTGAGCGATCGAGAGACGAGCGGAGTAGTCAGTTGCGGGCTGGGTGCTTTCATGATGAGGGGTGTCGGATATCGAGGGTCGGGTGTCGGGCAGCGAAACGATTACAGCTTTGACGAATGACTGCGCTTTGTCTGGCTGAGTGCCGACACCTGTTCCCGACACCCAACACCCAATCCAAAAGTCTACGCGATTTTTGTCGGGAAGCGAACCGAGATTGAGCAAAGTCGCTAGACTGACGGTGATGAAAGTGTGGGGGGGATGGAGATGTCGCCGATGGTGGAAGTGCTGCCCGACAAAGCAGCTTTGGTCAATCGAGCGTTAAAGCTGGTGCAGGCCAAGCTGGATGAAGCGCTCGCTGAGCGTGACCTGTTTACGATCGCACTTTCGGGCGGCAGTACGCCCAAGCCTTTGTATGAAGCGATCGCGCAGCAAGATTGGCCTTGGGAAAAGGTGCATGTGTTTTGGGGTGATGAGCGCTATGTGCCACCCGAGCATCCGGATAGCAATGAAGGCATGGCGCGGCAGGCATGGCTCGATCGCGTCGCGATTCCGATTGTCAATATTCACCCGATGCCGACGGATGAACTCGATCCGGCTGTGGCAGCGCAAAAATTCGATCGCCAGCTTCAAGATTTTTTTCAAACGCAGCCGGGAGAATTTCCGGCAATTGATGTTGTCCTACTGGGCATTGGCGACGATGCACATACGGCTTCGCTGTTTCCCCACACGGATGCCTTGCAGGTGTGCGATCGCCTGATCACGGTCGGCAACAAGGACGGTCAGCCGCGCCTTACGTTCACCGTGCCGCTGATTAATTCGGCTCGCTGCATTGTTTTTTTGGTGAGTGGCGCTAGCAAGCAATCGGCACTGGCTCATATTTTCGCGCCCGAAGCGGATCACAATACCTATCCGGCGCGAATGATTCAGCCGCAAGGCGAACTGATTTGGCTGCTGGATGCTGCTGCTGGTGAAGATTTTGCATTTCCTCACAGCGAAATCTCATAGCATCCCCCTGTAGAATTGGATACCGACCGCTTGCGATCGCTTAAACTGGGCAGACTAGAATGAAAAGCATCGACTTGAACATTCTTGCTGGCGCAGTGCGGCGCGATCGGTCTATGGTTCAAACTGTTTCTTGATTCATTTCCTCAACGGTCAAGCAAAGGCAACTCCGGTATGATTGTTTGTCCAAATTGCAATCACCAAAATCCTGATGGTGCAGTTCAGTGTGAAGCTTGCTATACGCCGCTGCCCGCGATGACAACCTGCTCGAACTGCGGCGCTGCGGTGCAGGCAGATGCGAGCTTTTGCGGACAGTGTGGCACCAACTTACGAACGGTTGCTCCGGTTCCTGCAACTGCCGTTGGTGAATCTCCTGCACCAGATTTAGACATTCCCGATTTGGTTTCGCCCGATCCGCTGGTGTCCCCTGACCCAATGCCGATCGGCAGTGAACCTGTGAACCATCCTGATCCGGCGATCGCGCCTCACTCCGCTGCGCCCGACCCAGTTGCACCCGATTCGATCGCGTCGCCACTTGCGCCGCCGGATGTTGCTGCAACGCCTGCCAATCGCACGCAGCTTCAGGTTCCCACTGCGCGGCTGCTGCACGTGCAAACCAACACGACGATCGAACTGCCGGGAAATTTGGCCGTTATTCACATTGGCAAACCGAACGATCGCATTCCGCCCGATGTGGATGTGTCGGGATTTCCGGATTCCGAAATTGTGTCGCGCATTCATGCGGATATTCGCGTTGAAGGCGGCATTTACTACATCGAAGACGTGGGTAGTTCAAATGGAACCTACATCAACAACGCGCCTTTGCCGATGGGTAATCGTCATCGTCTGCGGGCGGGCGATCGCATTGCCCTCGGAAAAGGCGATCGCGTCACGTTTTTGTTCCAAAGCTAGTGCTTTTTCGGACGGTTCATTGACCCATCGCCGTGCTTACTTTGATTCCTTTTCAGTAATGTGATTACCCTGACACTTTTGCATCCGCTCAAGCAGATTGCACTTCAGCACTGGAATTTCCAAGAGCATGAGTCGATCATCCGCATCGGGCGATCGACTGACAATCAAGTGATTCTCTACAGTGCAGTGGTGTCGCGGCATCACGTGGAACTGCGACGGACAGGCAAGAGCTGGGAAGTCGTCAATCTGGGAACAAACGGCACCTATCTGGACGGCAAGCGAGTGACACAGGTGGAAATTGTGGATGGTGCAGTCATTCGCCTCGCCCGCAGCGGGCCGAATTTGCGGATTCGCATTGGCTCAGAAGCGCTCAAGGAAGATGCGCTGGCAGGCGATCGCACCGTGAGCGAACGTCCCGACACCAGCATGGACACCGATATCACCGTCCAGCCGCCCGAAGTCGATCTGCCCTGGAATCCTTCTTAATGCCGATAACCTAATACCCCATAATGGCACGAGGCGATCAAATCTACGTTCTGCGACCGTTTGCGGGACTTTCTGGCATCTATGAGCATCACGGCATCGACTGCGGTGATGGCACGGTGATTCACTTTCGTAAAACCGACACAGCGATGATCGCCCGCACCTCGATCGCAGAATTCGCGATGGGCAGACAGATATTTGTGAAACATCATCCCGTTTCCTACATTCCCGATATTGTCATTGAGCGTGCCGAAAGCCGCCTGGGTGAGCAAAACTACAATTTGCTCACCAACAACTGCGAACACTTTGCCACCTGGTGCAAAACCGGACGCAACGAATGTCAGCAACTGGCCGATTTTGGCTTGGGCGTCGGCGGCGTCGGCGGCGAAAGTGCTCCACCGCTGATTGCAGAAGCGGCTGAAACCGGAGATCCGATCGCTGCCGTGCAATCGTTCGATCAGGCCGTTCACAATATCACCTATGCCCGCAGCCATCTTCAGCCGCAGTATGACCAGGCGATGCAGGATGTGAACACTTGGCAGCGCGTCGCCCAGCTTGCTCTGAAGCAAAATCGCGAAGATTTGGCGCGGGCAGCTTTAGAGCGGAAGGTGCGCTTTCAAAAAGCCGCTGATGATTTCAAGATGCAGCTTGATCAGCTTGACACGATGCAGCGATCGCTAGAGCAAAACCGCAGCGTGATCGATCGCAAACTCACTCGCTCTCTTTAGCTCAACTGCCTCAAACACGACGCTTCAGAACAAAAAGAAAAAACTAAAGGTCTAGCGATTTGCTAGACCTCGATAGAAGTGACTATTTGGTTCAATGTGGAAGATAAATGAAGTGAAATTGAACCAGTTGATCGGACAAACGTAGCGAATCGAACGATCGAAATATCACAACTAAGGTGGACATCAAACGCACAACACGACTAATTTCCAGTTAACCGAAATCTCTGTAGGAGACTATACTTTCGTAATTGCGATTACGCCTGAAAAAAGAGTCTAGACGGATAGCGATCGCATTACTTTCAAGGTAGATAGCTAACAGAAACTAGATGTTGTGTTCGGCTCTGAGCAGGAGGCGCAGGCTCTAGGCCGAGAAAATTTGGAGTTGAATCTTTTCTCTTGCGCCTATTGATAAACTAGCAGTTCTCGCATGGAGCAACACACCGACTTTACCAAGTTTTACACAATTTGATTTATGGCAATAATCGGCGTGACAGTTCGTTGTATTTCTGATTCGCTGCGCTCAACTTCAGAACAGACAGGCGATCTAGCCCTGCGTGTTGAACTTCTGGAGGCGATCGATTCAGCTTTCCGCTGCTTCCAGACATGAAATTGAGCGCGATCGCCTTTTGCTTTAGCTCTGGTCACGTTTGCTGCTAAAAGATTGGCGATCGCACTCAATGCAGTTGTTCTCTCCTTAAATATGACGGCTCATATAGTCCTGCATGGCATCACAGTAAGCCGCATCAGAGGGAATCAATTCGTTCAGCAAAAGCGGATCGTGAGGATGCGTGAGATGCAGCGTACCGGGATGTTCTGACGAGTGTGGAGCGATCGCAGAATTTGAGTTGATCTCAATGGAAGCGGTTTGATTGGTTGTAGCGTTTTTCATCAAAACCTCTGAACTGGAACGCTTAGAAATCTATCAGTTGAATGTGTCGATCGTGTATCGCTGTAGTGTCATCGTTTGTCAGTTTCAAGTATTCATCAATGGCAAAGCAGTTAGACATCGGGAAGTTCCGTAATCGTGTAGATTTGCGGCGGGGCGGAAGTGGATTTTCCCCAACTGCGATCGCTGCTGAAGGCAATTCCCCGGTTGCCGTTGAAAAATCCGAGGCGCGGCTGTCCGGTCTCCACTGGTCCCAAGGACAACGCCTCAGTCAGATAGCGGACGGCTCCGGTTTCGGCATTCATCAGCCAAATTTTGCCGCCTGCGTGGGCTTCGGGCTGAGTGGCGATCGCAATCTCGCGACCATCTGGCGAATAGCTGCCGTAAAACACGCTGGCGTAGTTAGAATCGCCTTTGCCAAACGGCCCAATTTGCCGCGACTGCACAGAAGCGGGAGTCAAATTTGGAATCAGCGTTCCGTCCGGCTGCACGATCGTGTATTCCGTCCAAATGCGATCGATGCCTACGCGCAAACCATCAGGCGTCCAGATCGAGTGCGGCGCGTCGTTTTTGTTGAACCACTGCTGGGCGATCGGCGCTTTTGTCCAGTCGGACACCCAGATGTTGTCCGAGGGGTCGTCGCGATCGCCCGCTGCCGGATTGCGGCGATACAAAAGAATGTGGGGAAAGCGCGGATTGAGGCGGATGCGGTGGAACGAGTTGGCGTTTTCGGAATCGCCCAGCGGAATTTGCTGCGGGGCAGATTGGCCATTGGGGGCAATGCCGTCCTGATAGACGAGGTAGAGGGCGTTGTCGATCGAAAAGGCAATCAGATACTTCTTCGCTGCTGCGTCCCAAGTGGCGGGCGAAGTTTTCAGCCTGGGCGTTTGTGCTGACCACTGCTGCTGCGTGATCCGCCGTTCGCGACAGTCGGCCAGCGAAAAGCCGTACAGATCCCAGCCTGCATCCGGCGCATTGTTCAGCCGCAAATAGCTGACGAACTTTCCGTCATAGCTGAGGTCAAATCGCGCTGAAGATTCTGAAGGCGGAATGCGCGTCAGGATCGATCGCGCTCCGCTGCCGTCAAGATTGGCGCTGACAATTTGCCAAATGCTGTTTTTCTTGATCCCCGGTGGGTCAGCGATTTTGCCATTGAACCAAACTCGTAGACGGGAGACGATCGATTCTTTATTGCGTTCTGGTTGCGGCTCGATCGCGTTGTACATCAACTGTCCAGTCTGCGGCGAAAACAGTTGGATGTCATAGTACGACAGCACATTGCCGCCCGCAGTGCTGGTGATTTGTTTAACCTGAACGCCCGCTGCGGCTTGAAATGCTGCCGATACATCTGTTTGGCTTTGCGGAAACGGAATGCCTGTGCAGGTAGGCTGCGGTTGGGCAACGGGTACGATCGCCTGCCTGCTCGATCGCGTTCCTTGTAGCAGAACAATTTGCATCAGCAGCACGAGGCTGAACACTGCACCCGCAGTCAGGATGAGCCTGCGAAGCTTCACCGGGATATGCTCTTGACAAGCTGGGCGATGGCGTTGTTCACCTGTTCGGGCAACTCAGCCATCAGCAAATGTCCGCCTGTGGAGATGTGCAGGTGGCGGCTGTGGTGAAAGTGCGAGGCGAGTTCTGCGCCCATTTCGGCATTAAACGTCGAATCTTCACCGCCGCTAATCACCAAAGTCGGCACATCCTTAAAGTGCGGATTTCCGTGTCGATCGAAGAAGTTGTAGCCCCAAAAGATTTCCAGAGCGCGATAGGGCTGTTCTTCATGCGGAACGGGAGATTCGGCAAAAAAGCGATCGAGCCGCTGATGCGAATGGGAACTCGACAGCTTGCGGGTCAATTGCTGAATGGCAGGCAGGCGATAGAGATGCCGTCCGCCCCAGGTGAGCAGCTTCATCGCAGGCACTTCCCACCAAGGATCAAGATTATGCGTGCCGCCTGCAATCAGAACAAGAGCGCAAACCTCATTTCGCTGTGCCCACTCCAGGCCGATCGGTACGCCGTAGCTGTGGCAGCACAAGACCGGAGCGTGAATTGAGTAGCGATCGAGCAGTCGGCTGAGATCGCGGCAGTGTCGCCCGATCGAATAGCGCGGGTAGGGCGGCGATTGTCCATGTCCGGCCAAATCGTAAGCGAGTGCTTCCCAACCCTGGGCGATCGCAAATTCATACTGCCAGCGCCAGTTAAACCGATTGCCCAAGCCGCCATGCAAAAACACCAAAGCAGGTGATGCGCCTGGATGATAAGCGACCTGAAAAATGGTGCTTCGGCGCAGGTGAATTGCGTTCCCGGCTAAAAGATCTTGCGGCATAGAGGGCGATCGCGCTCGTCATTCAAACTTTAGAAGAAAAATATGTCGCGCTGATGACAGCGCTGTGAAGATTGAGCGCGGATATGTGTCTAAACATTGCGCTCCATGCGACTGACATTTTGCCGACATTGGTTTGACAAATCCACCTGCAATAGTAAGTTCAACATTTTAGAAATTAAGAGCAAATCATTATGGCTCGATCGATTCACCTGAAGAAACAAAACATGATTCGCACAATTATTTTGATTACCACTGGGACGATCGCTGCTTTATTTGCCTTTGCTTATTGGTACGTTTTTGTTGAAGGTGCGCCACAGCTTGATGCACCTGCTGCCGAAGTGCAACTGCCGGATGGATTGCGCTTTCAGCTTCAAAGTTTCAACAGTCAAGCAATGGGAACGCAGCGGCAATACGGCGTGATTTTGCCACCCGGATATGCTCAGCATCTCGATCGCCGCTATCCGGTGATTTTTCTGCTGCACGGTGGACATGATGACGCCCGTGCCTATGCCGATAAGTATGGCATCGTGCCGCTTCTTGACCAGCTTTACCACAGCGATAAGCTGCCACCTTCGATCGTGATTACGCCGGATGGCAACGACGATCGCGGGTCGAGTCCGCTGTTTGATCCGCAATATTTCGACGGAGAAAATGGCAAGGTGGGAACGCTGATCGGGTCGGAACTGGTGCAGGTGGTGAAATCGCGCTATCGCACAATGGAATCTCCGCAGTTTTGGGCGATCGGCGGCATTTCTTCAGGCGGTTGGGGTGCGTTGAATATTGGCTTGCGGCATCTGAATCACTTCAGCGTCATGTTTAGCCACAGCGGTTATTTCACAGATAACAGCGGAGCGCAAAATAGCCCTCAAACTTTTATCGGGCAGTTGCCACCGCAGCAGCTTCAGCAAGTGCGAATTTATCTGGATGCGGGACGCAACGATACCGATTTTGTTGCTTCAACGCAGCAGTTTCACCAGCGGTTAAATCAGCTTGATATTCCAAACGAGTTCAACATTTTTCCAGGCGGACATGGATTATCGGGCGCAGACATCGGCTGGAATTATTTCCACAAACATCTCAACGATTCTTTAACTTATGTTGGCGAACAGTTCAAGCAGCGAATGCAAAACTAAAGTTGTCAATCGATTGGCAAAAAAGCGAATGCTCGATCGAAATTCGCGATTTGAACAAGCCCGATCGCAACGAGGTTCCATACGTGATCACTTCTCGCGCAACACGCATTCAACTGGGGATGGTGGCACTGCTGACGGCGATCGTCGGCGTGGTGAATTTGCTTTCTGCCGTTACGCCGAGCTTGGGCGATCGCGTCCGCTGGCTGCGGCAGTTTTATCCGTTTGAGGTGCGGGCGGGCGGACATTTATTTGCAGCAATTAGCGGCTTTTTGCTGCTGACGCTGGCCGCGAATCTGCTCAGGCGTAAGCGCGTCGCTTGGCTGCTGGCGATCGCACTGCTGCTGGTTTCGCTGGTCAGCCATTTGCTCAAAGGGCTGGACTATGAGGAAGGCTTGCTGTCGGCAATGTTGCTGGTGCAGCTTTGGTGGATGCGCGATCTGTTTACCGCTCAGTCCGATCGCCCCTCGATCGCGCAGGGCATTCGCGCGTTCATCGCAGCGCTGCTGTTTACGCTGGCCTACGGCACGATCGGCTTTTACCTGCTCGATCGCCAATACTCGATCAATTTCAGCTTAACGGATGCGATCGGTCAAACTTTGGCGATGTTCTTCACCGACGATCAAGCGGGATTGCAGCCGACAACGCGCTTTGGACGATTTTTTGCCGACTCGATCTACATCATCGGAACCGTCACGATCGCCTATGCCGTGCTGATGATTTTGCGTCCCGTTTTGGTGCGATCGCAGCCGACAGTAACCGAACGTCAGCGCGTTCAGGCGATTGTTGAGCAGTATGGGCGATCGTCCCTCGCTCGATTTTTGCTGTTTGACGACAAAGCGTATTACTTCAGTCCGTCTGGCCGCAGCGTGATTGGCTATGTGGCAAAGGGGCGCGGCGCGATCGCACTGGGCGATCCAATTGGGCCAGCAGACGATCGCCAAGAAGCGATCATCGGCTTTCGCGAATTTTGCGCCCGCAACGATTGGTACCCCGCTTTTTATCAAACCTTGCCGGACGATGTGCCGCTGTATCGATCGCTCGGCCTTGACACGCTGCAAATTGGCGAAGAAGCGATCGTCGATCTCAAAACTTTTACGCTCGAAGGAAAGGCAGGACGCAATCTGCGAACGGCGATCAACAAGCTCACCAAAGCTGGATTTCGCTTTGAGCTACAGGAGCCGCCAATTTCGGGTGAACTGCTGCGCGAGTTGCGATCGGTCAGTGACGAGTGGCTGCAAATGGTCAGCGGGTCAGAGAAGAAGTTTTCGATCGGCTGGTTTGACGACGACTATTTGCGAAACTGCGAGGTTGCTTTGATCCGAACGCCCACAGGCCAGGTCAGCGCGTTTGCCAACCTCATCTCCGAATATCAACTGAACGACATCACGATCGACCTGATGCGCCGTCGCCAAGAAATTGAAAACGGCACGATGGATTTTCTCTTCCTCTCGCTGTTTCAACACTACAAACAGCAGGGATACGACGGGTTCAACCTCGGCCTGTCGGCACTGTCGGGCGTCGGGGAAACGGCAAAATCGCGCCGCCTCGAACGAGGAATTCACTACCTCTACAATCACCTCAACCAGTTCTATAACTTTCAGGGACTGCACAGCTACAAAGACAAATTTCATCCCCGCTGGGAACCGCGCTATCTGATTTTTCCCAATCTGGTTGCGCTGCCGGACGTGGCGATCGCGCTGGTTCGCGCTGATTCTGGCGATCGCCTCCTAGACTATTTCAAACCTGGATCATGAACAAATCCGCCAGTCGTCTTGCTGCTGTCCTGCCTGCCCTGCTGGGAATCGGCTTGTTTGCTTTGTCGATTTGGGCACTGCACCAGGAGCTACAGCACTATCAACGATTCGACCTGCTGCAAAGCTTGCGATCGCTCCCCGCTGCCAAACTGCTGCTCGCCCTGACGCTGACCAAGCTGAACTATGTTGCAATTGCCACTTATGATTCGATCGCCGTGCGCTACGTTCGCCATCCACTGCCTTATCGACAAACCGCACTGGTGTCGGGAATCAGTACGGCTGTGGGCAACAGCGTTGGCTTTGCGCTGCTCAGCGGCAGTGCCATTCGCTATCGGCTCTACAGCGCTTGGGGACTGTCTGCCATGCAGATTGCCCGAATCATCGCGTTTAGTTCGCTCAGTTTTTGGCTGGGACTGTTTGCTGTTGCGGGCGGCGTTTTCACAATTTTGCCGCCACCGATTCCTGCCACGCTAAATTTGCCGCTGCGATCGGCACGATCGATCGGCGTTTTATTTGTCGCGATCATTGCGGTCTATCTGTTGTGGAATCTGGTCAGCCGTAGACCGATTCGGCTCGGTCGCTTCACTTTGCCGCATGTCCCCATCCAGCTAGCGATCGCCCAAATTGCTGTTGCTGCTGTGGACTGGTCGCTGGCCGCCTCGGTTCTCTATGTGCTGTTGCCCGTCTCGCCTACCTACAGCAGCTACTTGGGAATTTTCCTGCTAGCGCAAATTGCTGGCGTGATCAGCAATGTTCCCGGCGGGCTGGGTGTGTTTGAAACGGTCGTGATTTTGATGCTGTCGCACTCGATTTCCACGCCTGCGCTGTTCGGCTCGCTGATTGCCTACCGAGGCATTTATTATTTGCTGCCGCTGGCGATCGCGACGCTGCTGCTTGGCGGCTATGAGCTGCGGACGCGAATGATTGTGAAGCGCAGTTAAAGCGATCGATTTCACTGAATCAATCTTTGTTTTGAAATCTCTATTAGCGCAAAAGAAGCGGAGAATTTATTAAGTTTTTATTAATTCTATCGACAGGTTCGCGCACAGTTCAAGCGATCGATCGTTGCAGCTTTACCAAGTTTCTGAAAAGTAAGCGGTTAGTTCACGAAATCTTTTTAAAACAGCGTGTCTTAAGGGTAAAAACCTCATAGAATCTCCGTAAATTCTCCCACTATAATAAATTGTCTCTGTATTAGAGATAAATCAAGTCCGATTGTGTGCACTGCCAGGTGTCTTGATGAGTAACCTAAACGATCGCCCCCGTTGCGCTACAAACGCCATAGCTTCTATTCGTAAACCTGCGGAAGTTGCTACTGCAATATTGCCAGTGAGCCATAGCAGCGTTTTTGCACAACTTGTTTATCAAATCTCAGTTTTGCTGAAGGTAGGTTGGCTGAAGTGTCGCCATCTGATTGCAGTTGGCAGCGACTCTACGCGAAACAGCATGAACCCTCGCTTCATTCGCTTGCCCAACAGCGGTAACGCGCTTTCCGATTGGCTTAGCTTTTCTGTTTTTGATTTCTCAAGCCAGACAATCAGTTGTATTTCTGCTGCTGCAAAAACGTCCCAAGCGCTTCATCATTCAGGTCAAGCTCTCAATCTTACCGCGATCGCTGCGGTGGATGAGCGTCAAGTTTTGGCTAGCGCTTTGGTGAGCGATCGAGCGAGTCATCGTGCCAATAATCGCGAAAGCGATTTTGCTTGCGATCCGCTTGCTGTCGAGACTTTATTGAGCTACCTGCCAAAAATTCGGCGCATATCGACGCTTCTGATGCCTCACATGGCTCATCGTCATTCGCCCAAGCTTGCCAGCAATCTGGCTGACTTCTAAAGGAGATTTGTGCCCCAAAATTGTTTCTATTCTTTCACAATTACTTAGCACCAACAGGGATCAAAAATCAACAGGATAAGTAACGAAAGAATAAGTAACAAAACAAGTCAAGAGTCAGCAAAAGTAAAAGCGAATTTTATAATACGAGCATATAAAAAGACCTGATGCAAACAAGCTGAGCACAGGTCAGCTTGAGAATTCGCTTTAGTGCGCGATCGATTTCGATCGCCTGGTTTTCGTTTGTCTAATTCACGTATTAGTATCAGGAAACCCATCGAAATGAGTTCATCTTCAATTGTATTTATTGATTCTGGAATCGCAGACGAGCAAAGCTTGATAGCTGCGATCAATCCTCGTTCAGATATCGTTCTTCTTGATCCCCGTCGAGACGCGATTACTCAAATCACGGATACACTGGCTCAAAAAGCCAATATCAGCAGTCTTCACATTGTTTCTCATGGTCGTGAAGGTGGTTTCACGCTGGGGCAAACTCGTTACGATGCAGAGGCGATCGCTGGCAGAACTGAAGAGATAGCAAGCTGGTCGAAGGCGCTAGCAGAAGATGCTGATTTGCTCTTCTACGGATGCAATGTTGCCGCTGGTGAATCTGGAATTGATTTCGTCAACTACTTCAGTCATTTAACTGGAGCCGACGTTGCTGCTTCTGATGACTTCACAGGCCATTCTTCACTGGGGGGAGATTGGGATCTAGAAGTCAAAACGGGTGAAATTGAATCTAGCCTGGCGATCGATCTTGCAGCAGTCGAAGCATTCAAGGCAGTACTGCCTGACCTGAGCACTTTGAACTGGACATCGGCGACGAACGGCTGGGGACCTGTGGAGCGCAATCGAGCCAATGGTGAACAAGCCGCAGGTGATGGCGGCGTCCTCACGCTCAATGGCGTCACCTATGCTAGCGGTCTGGGTGTTCATGCCAATTCCGACATCACTTACGCCCTCGGCGGCAACTACACTCGCTTCATCTCTGACATCGGTGTAGACGATGCGGTGGGTGACAACGGCAGAGTCGTCTTCCAAGTGTGGGCAGATGGCACACGGCTGTTTGACAGCGGCCTCATGCGCGGTTCGACAGCAACTCGCACAGTCGATCTTGACCTGACGGGACGACAGTCGTTGCGCTTGGTGGTGACCGACGGCGGCAACGGTATTGGTTTTGATCATGGCAACTGGGCAGGAGCGCGGCTAATTCCTGCTTCCGGCACGCCCACGCCCACACCCACGCCCACACCCACGCCCACACCCACACCCACGCCCACGCCCACACCATCAGCGTCTGTGGCTTTGAGCAGCCTCAACTGGACATCGGCGACGAACGGCTGGGGACCTGTGGAGCGCAATCGAGCCAATGGCGAACAAGCCGCAGGTGATGGCGGCGTCCTCACGCTCAATGGCGTCACCTATGCTAGCGGTCTGGGTGTTCATGCCAATTCCGACATCACCTACGCCCTCGGCGGCAACTACACTCGCTTCATCTCTGACATCGGTGTGGACGATGCGATGGGTGACAACGGCAGCATAGCCTTCCAAGTGTGGGCAGATGGCACACGGCTGTTTGACAGCGGCCTCATGCGCGGTTCGACAGCAACTCGCACAGTCGATCTTGACCTGACGGGACGACAGTCGTTGCGCTTGGTGGTGACCGACGGCGGCAACGGTATTGGTTTTGATCATGGCAACTGGGCAGGAGCGCGGCTAATTCCTGCTTCCGGCACGCCCACGCCCACACCCACACCCACGCCCACACCCACACCCACGCCCACACCCACACCATCCGAAACGATCGCGCCCACCGCGACGCTTGCGGCTTCCGCGTTGAATGCGAGCCTTGCTGCTCCCTACACGTTTACCGTGACCTATGCGGATGCTTCGGCGGTGAACGTCGCCACGATCGATAGCGCGGATATTCGCGTCACTGGTCCGGACAGCTTCTCGCAGCTTGCCCAGTTTGTCAGCGTCACGCCCACCACAAACAGCAACTCCGTCACGGCGACTTATCGGCTCACCGCAGCGGATGGCATCTGGAACTGGAATGACCGGGGAACCTACACGGCAACCTTATTGTCCGGAGCGGTTCGCGATACGCTGGGCAACCGAACCACTGCCGATCTCTCACTCGGAACGTTCCAGGTCAACGTTGCCTCCACGATCGTGGTGGGAACCAACAGTTTCCAAGTCACAGAAGGCGGTGCTGTCCTCGTTCCCATTCAGCGAACAGGAGATACGACGGGCACTGCAACGATCAGTTACTACGCGGGCGGCAACACAACAGGCGTCGCGGGCGTCAACTACGTTGCCATTCCTTCGTCTACCCTGACCTTTGAGCCAGGAGAATCGCTGAAGAACATCACCGTGCAAACGCTAGATGATGGCGTGGCAGGCACCAATGTCAGTGTCAGTTTGCTGATTGAAAATCCGAGCGGAGCCGACCTTGGCCCATCGCGAACTTCGGCGATCGCCATTCGCGATCGAGTTGCCGCAACGTCGACCTATCTGAGCGATTTGCCTTGGACAACCGCAACGAACGGTTGGGGACCTGTCGAAAGAGATGAAAGCAATGGGGAAGCCGCACCTGGAGATGGCAGTCCGCTGACGCTCAACGGCACGGTCTACAGCAAAGGCTTGGGCGCTCACTCCAACTCACGAATCAGCTACAGCTTGGGAGGAGGCTATAACCGATTTACTGCCGCTGTTGGCGTGGATGATAGAGTGGGTCCGAACGGCTCAGTTGTCTTTCAGGTCGTGGCGGATGGCGAAGTGCTGTTTGATAGCGGCGTGATGACTGGCAGCAGTGCCACCCGATTGGTCAATGTGGATGTTTCCGGTAGACAATCCCTGACGCTGATCGTCAACGACGCGGGCGACGGTCTGAGTTTTGACCACGCAAACTGGGCAGACGCACAACTGATCGTTGGAGATGCGCCGCCCCCCCCACCCCCGCCCCCACCGCCAACAGGCGACACCATCCGTCGAGAATCAGTCTTCACCGGGCTTAATCAGCCCACCACGTTTGACTGGTCGCCCAACGGTCAACTGATGTTTATTGCACAGAAGGGAGGCGTCGTCAGGGTGGCTGGACCTGGTGGGCTTCAGGCGACTCCTTTCATTGACATCTCGTATCAAGTGAATGACGTTGCCGATCGCGGTTTGCTGGGGCTAGCAGTCGATCCCTTCTTCGGACAAGGCCGAGGTCGAGATTTTGTTTACCTGCTGTTCACCTACGATCCGCCCGAAACGCAGAACAGCAGCGGGCTGGCCGCTCCAGATGAATCCGGCAATCGTCCGGGTCGCCTGATTCGAGTTACGGCCAATCCAGCTACGAACTACACGACAGCGCTGCCCAACAGCGAAGTCATCCTGCTGGGTCGAAACAGCCTTTGGCAGTACACGAGCCGTCCTGATGTTGACAGCACGGCCAATTTCACGACTCTCCCGTCGGGCATCGTGAATGGCTCAAGCATCACAGCACCCGCATCTTTGATTGAAGATCCAGACAGCGCCAACATTGGTCGAGACTATCAGTCCACTGACAGTGACTTCGATCGAAACAACAACATTCGAGACTACATCTCAGGCGACAGCACCAGCCACAGCATCGGACAAATCAAATTTGGACTCGATGGCTCTTTGTTTGTCTCAATTGGTGATGGAACTTCGTACAACGGCGTTGATGCGCGCACCATTCGGGTACATGATGTCGATAACCTATCGGGTAAGCTGCTGCGAATCGATCCGCTCACGGGGCGCGGCTTGTCAGATAATCCGTTCTTTAACGGCAATCCAGACAGCAACCGCTCGAAAGTCTGGAATTCAGGATTGCGTAATCCCTTCCGGTTCACCATCCAACCGGGCACAGGCACTCCGTATATCGCGGACGTGGGCTGGACAACATGGGAGGAAATCAACGTCGGTACAAGGGGTGCAAACTTCGGATGGCCGTACTTTGAAGGAGCTTTCCAAAACAGCAGGTACAGAGCTTTGCCACAAGCTGAAGACTTCTACCGCAATGGACAAGCGACCACCCCGCTCCTGGTTCGCAACCATGATGCGGCTCAAAACCCAGATGGAATTGGCGCGACTGCTTGGATCATGGGTGATTTCTACACCGGAAATACGCTGCCTGCCGCGTATAACGGTGCATTGTTCTACAACGATGTGGGTCAAGGAACGGTCTATACAACGTTCTTGAATGCGGATGGAACCGTTCGATCGACTCAGGTTGTTGATAGCTTGCAATACATCGTTGACATGGAAACCGGACCCGATGGCTACCTATACTACGCCAGCCTTTATGGTGGTGAAGTTGGACGGTGGGAACCTGCTTAATTGATTCTTGAAGTGTGAATGGGCAGAAGATCTAGCGAGGGCGAAAACTCATCACTGACTCAAGTGTTTGATTCACTTCTAGTCATTCTGCTCACCAACACTTCAATGCAGTTAAGCTGCTAATCGGAATCCAAAGTTAGGGCGTTGTTCCGACCGCATGATCCTCTCCCGCCCTCCTTAATAAGGAGGGAGCCAAACCGCTCCTGCTAGAGCTGTTAAAGCATGTCCTAACTTCAAGACCTAGCGCTGCTACATGGACAGCGCTAGGTTTCATTATTTTCTAGCCGGAAAGATTGAATGCTGTCCTGCGATCGCTCCCGATCGATTCAGCAGATTTTGGCTTAGATTGTATGCTACTGAAGATGAGTTTATGCTGCTGGAAACAGGCGACCTGTCCACGACAAAGACGAAATACGATGTTAAGAATTGAAGGGTTACATAAGCGGTTTGGCGATCGATTGGTTCTGCGGAATTTATCGCTGCACATTGCTCCGGGAGAAATTTATGGTTTGCTAGGTGCCAATGGAGCCGGAAAAACCACAACGATCAACATTATTTGCAATTTACTCAAAGCCGATCGCGGCTCGATCGCTATCAACAATCAGCTTGTTTCTGAACAAACCAAACCGCTAATTGGTATTGCTCCGCAAGAAAATTTGCTCTACAAAACGCTAAGCTGTCGCGAAAATTTGCAGTTTTTTGGCAGAATTTACGGCTTGCGGGGCGATCGTCTCCAGCAACAGGTGCAGCGCTGTTTGGAAGCAGTGCATCTGCTCGATCGCGCTTCCAGTCCGGTTGAAACGCTCAGCGGCGGAATGCAGCGGCGGCTCAATATTGCGGTTGCGCTCGTTCATCAGCCAAAACTGGTCATTCTCGATGAACCGACAACCGGACTCGACATCGAAGCGCGGTATGAAGTTTGGGATCTGATTCGTCAGCTTCAAAAGCAGGGAATTACTGTTTTGCTGACGACTCACCTGCTAGATGAAGCGGAACGGCTATCTAATCGAATTGGCATTTTAAAAAGTGGGCAAATTGTTGCGGAAGGATCGATCGATCAGCTTCGTCAGCGCATTGCCGCACAAGAAATTGTTGTTGTCCAAACGCCTGAGCCGGAGAATGCGATCGCCCGTGCTCAATCGTTCCACTGGCAGCATCGCTACTACGGCAGCGATCTGGCCTTTTGGCTACCGGAATCGCTGGAGCTAAAAGAAATTTTGGAGCGGTTTGACGGCGTGAAGCTGGACTCGATCGCTCGTCAACCTGTTCGCCTCGAACATATCTACGTCGAGGTAACGCAATCGTAAGGGCACGGCGTGCCATGCCCTTAAAAAAATTCAACCTTTGCTTAGTCGAATATGTTCCATGATTTGCTGGCGGCGATCGGATGAGATCGTCGGATTTGCGGCAGCCTTGGTGACGTAATCTCCAGAACTGCGGGCGAGATGTTCCATGATGCGCTGTTTGCGGCTGTCGTTGCTTGCCATGATCGGACTCAATCAGTACATCTTTATTGTGTGTAGATTTTGCAACATTTGCCACCTATCTCAGGGCTGTCGCTGACTGGAAAGGCTGTCACTTACTGAGAAGCGTTGAGATGCCGCTGAAGCAGGCCAACAACGACAGCAGGCAGTTCGAGGTGCGGTAAAACGCCAGAGTCGGAAATCACGTCGAACGTCTGCACGGCTTTTGGATTCAGAGCGGCCAAGCGGCGACCTTGATCAACAGTGCCAAAGCGCGATTTTTCGCCCCAAACGATCGCCGTCGGCACATGCAGTTGATTCATATAGAGCGACAGATCAAAGCACAGATCGCCCCGCAGTGAAGACAGTGCGGCATATTCAGCGTTCATTTGCAGGGCAGAAGCGAGATAGGCCTGCACGATTTCGTCTGTGAGGCGCGATCGATCGGCAAACAAAAATTGCTCAAGAAAGTTTCGCACGGCGGCTTCGTTCGCGGCGCCAACCGAGTAAATGAAGCGATCGAGGAAGGGAATTTTGGCAATCTGAGCGGGAATGCCGCGCCCATAGTCGATGCCGAAATCGCCGTAGCCAGAAGGCGAAACGAGAAATAGCGACTTGAATAAGTTCGGCTTTTGGATGGCGAGGCGGATGGTGAGTCCCGCTGTGAGTGAGGAGGCTATCACGATCGCGCTTTCGCCCAAACTCTCAATGAATTCTGCGATCACCTGAAAGTAATCTTCGGGCTGGTAGTCCCTTACGGGATGTGTGGATTGTCCCCAGCCGATTAAATCTGGAGCAACGATCGAATAGTCGGCGGCAAAGGCGGGATAAACTTTTGACCATTCATAGGCTGAGGAGCCGCCACCTAAGCTGTGTAGAAAAATTAAGGGCGGGCGATCGCGCAGCGCTCCCGACACGGTATCGAGCGGGGTGTTCCAAAAGTCTCGATCGCTGGTGTAGTAGGCGAGGACGCCAAGAGAGGTGGAGGTGGCGCGTTGAACGAAGCCAGGCGGTTGAAATTGCAGCATGGAGAGGGCGATCGAAATCAAACTTCTCTAGGCTACTGTGGCGAATTAGGATTCGGTAGATGGATTTTTTAGGGTGAAGATTACCTCTGATTTTCTGAACCAGTAGAGGCTAGGGTGAGGTTTAACAGGAGTGATCCTCCCCAACCCTCCTTACTAAGGAGGGAGCCGAACTGCTCAAAGTCCGGGTTCTCAAGGGGAATTGAGGGGGGAGCGATCGCTCAGTCAATGTGGTCTTGGCATCGGTCGGTCGTCCGCGTCCCTCGCTTTCGAGCCTCCTGCCTTTTCTGCGTTTTCCTCATTCCTCCTTTGTGCCGTAGAGGAGGCCGAACTTGACCAGGCCGCGATCGTAGCCGCGCTGCATCAATCCCAGCGATAGGGCGGCCTGAATCGTTGTCCAACCGGATTGCAGTAAGCCCCAAATTGCAGACGGGGTGAGGGCAGAATCAATGACGACGTTCCAAAAGGGAGCGACGGCTTGTGACCAGTCGGCTGTGCGAATGTCGGCAAATCCGATCGAGCGGGCGATCGCTTCGTACTGCGGCAGCGAGATCACGTAGGGGAGACAGTAGACGCGGTAGATGTCGTTGAGGTGGTTTTGTTCGTCGGCAGTGAGCGGGGCTTGGTCGATCGATCGGTGACACCAAGTTGCCATCAGAAATGTGCCGCCCGGTTTGAGGACGCGATAGCACTCTTGCAGAAAGCGGGCTTTGTCTGGCATATGTTCGCCGCTTTCGAGCGACCAGACGAAATCAAAGCTGTTGTCGGCAAAGGGCGTGTTGAGCGCGTCGGCAACAAGGAACTGAGTGCGATCGCTCAGGTTGGCGGTGCGGGCGCGATCGATTGCGCGGTTGGCCTGCACAGGACTGAGAGTGATTCCCGTTGCGCGGGCGTTGAATTTTTCGGCAAGGTAGAGCGAACTGCCGCCGATGCCGCAGCCAACATCGAGAATGTTTTCAGCCTGGGAAACGTTTCCCCAAGCCAGCAGTTCTTCAATTAAATCAATTTGGGCTTGGCGGCGGTCTTTGCGATCGCTTCCGGTTGCGCCGTAGTAGCCGTGATGCATGTGTTCACCCCAAATCTGTTCCCACAGGCCAGAGGAGGCATCGTAGAATTCACGGATTTGCTGTTGCAAAGAAGCGGTCATCACAGGGTAATCTCAGAAAATATTCTTGCAAAATTCTAGCTGATGACCGTTTCTCGAACGATTTGTCTGGGATTTTTGGCTGTGATTGCGATCGGAACGCTGCTCTTGCTGCTGCCCGGAGCCACCAGCAGCGGCGACTGGAACGATCCGATCGTGGCGCTCTTTACGTCAACTTCGGCGGTTTGCGTAACGGGGCACATCATTGTTGATACCGGAACTTATTTTTCGGACTGGGGGCATGTTGTCATTGCCGCTCTTGTGCAAATTGGCGGCTTGGGCTACATGACGGCAACGACATTTCTGCTGCTGCTGCTGGGTCGCAGGTTTGGGCTGCGCGATAAGGTGGCCGTTCAGCAAGCGCTCGATCGCCCCGGACTCGAAGGCGTTTCACAAGTGATTCAGTCCATCATCGCGACAACGCTGCTGTTTGAGTTGACGGGCGCACTTTTGATGATCCCAGTGTTTTTGCCAGATCACGATTTCGGTCGAGCGGTGTGGCTAGCTCTTTTTCACAGCATTACAGCTTGGAACAATGCGGGCTTTAGCTTGTTCTCCGATAATTTGGTCGGCTACCAGTCTTCATGGCTGATCAATCTGGTAATTCCCGGTTTGATTATTTTTGGCGGCATCGGCTATGAGGCGATTTTTGAGATGTATCTGTGGCTGCGATCGCGACTTCACCGAGGCAAGCAGCCATCGATCGAGCGACCTGTACTCTCGCTCAATTTCAAAGTTGCCGTCAGCACCACGCTGGTTCTACTGGTGCTTGGCACGATCGGATTGTTTCTCACTGAAGTCAACAATCCCGGTACGCTTGCCCCGCTCGATCCGGTAACGCGCCTGTTGACCGCGTGGTTTGCCGCAGTGACGCCGCGCACAGCCGGATTCAACACGATCAATGTCGGTGAAATGACAACGGCAGGCTTGTTCATTTCGATCGCGCTCATGTTCATCGGCGGCAGTCCGGGCAGCACAGCGGGCGGCATCAAAACCACGACCTTGCGGGTTCTCACGCGCAGTACGGTTGCCGTCTTGCGCGGACAGGAAACGGTGCAGATCTACGAGCGCCAACTGCCGATCCCTGTTATTCTCAAAGCGATCGCCGTCGCCGTCGGGTCGATCATCACGCTGATTGTCATGACCGGACTGATCACCATTTCTGATCCGCAGCTAGACTTTATTCAAATTCTGTTTGAAGTGGTTTCGGCGTTTTGTACGGTCGGGCTGTCTACGGGCATTACGGCAGGTCTGTCGGTTTTTGCCAAACTAGTGCTGGTGGCAACAATGTATATCGGTCGGGTGGGCGTGCTGCTGCTGATCGGTGCGCTGTTGGGCGATCCCAAGCCAACCGTCATCCGCTTTCCTCAGGAAAATCTGCTGGTTGGTTAAAGCTGTTTTGGCAAGCGCGATCGCTGCTAGTTTAAAGACCGAGGCTTAGATTGAACGTTTGCTTGCAGTTGCTCGATATCCTCGGAGAAAATTCGTGAACCTGTCTTCTTTAGGCTTTTTTGGCAGTCTACGCAGCACCCGACCGAGCAAGCAGTTTGCGGTCATCGGATTGGGGCGATTTGGCCGTGCGGTCTGCCAAACGCTGCACAATTCCGGCTTTGAGGTCATGGGAATCGATTCAGACGAAAAGCGCGTCGCCCAATTGCTCAGCGACAACTTAGCCGTGCGAGCGATCGAACTCGATTCAACTGAC
Organism: Microcoleus sp. FACHB-1515; assembly: GCF_014696105.1. GTDB lineage: Bacteria > Cyanobacteriota > Cyanobacteriia > Elainellales > Elainellaceae > JAAUTJ01. Next base: position 106,484 of record NZ_JACJPO010000018.1, on the reverse strand, counting down.
CCTGCCGCCCTCAAAGAAGCAGGCGTCTTTGAATTCAACACGATCATCGTGGCGATCGGCAACTATGTGGAAGAAAGCGTAATTACAACGCTCAATCTTAAAGATGGCGGCGTGGAACATGTCGTTGCTAAAGCCTCGTCGCAAATTCATGAAAAGCTGCTCAAAAAAGTCGGAGCCGATCTGGTCATCTTTCCAGAACACCAAGCAGGCTGCGAACTGGCACGATCGCTCACACAGCCCAACATTCTCGATCGCTTCGATCTTGACCCGGAAAACAGCATTGTCGAACTGCTGGTTCCCGAAGCGTTTGACGGCAAAACGATCGCCGAACTGCAACTGCGTAACAAATACGACCTGACGCTGCTGGCCGTCAGCTATGATGGTCGCTTCACAATTAATCCGCTACCAAGTCGGCGGCTGCGTCGCGGCGAAGCGATCGTCGTGATCGGCTCGAATCAAGGACTTGGCGCACTTCCTACGTGAGAATTTCCATGCGCGTGATTGGCTTGATCAGCGGCACCTCGGTAGACGGCATTGACGCAGCGCTTGTTGAAATCAGCGGCACAACTCACGATTTGCAAGCTCAACTGATTGCTGCTCAGACTTATCCCTATCCTGCCGATTTGCGCGATCGCATTCTTGCGGTCGCAGGTGGAGCCTCGCTTTCCCTCGCTGATTTTGCCGCTTTGGATGACGAGATTGCGGCAGTTTTTGCGGAGGCGGCGATTGCCTTAGCCGCTAATCAGCCATCCGTCGATCTGATTGGCTCACACGGCCAAACGGTTTTTCATCATCCCCGTTCGAGCGACCACTCTCTAGCTTATAGTGTCCAACTGGGTCGCGGAGCCGCGATCGCCCGCCTCACTCAGATTCCGACAGTCAGCAACTTTCGCGCCGCTGACATTGCAGTGGGCGGCGAAGGTGCGCCAATGGTGTCGCCCGTCGATGCCTGCTTGCTGACGCATCCCACGCTCGATCGGGCGGTGCAAAACATCGGCGGCATCGGCAATGTCACCTATCTGCCTGCCGATCGCAGCCAAGTCCTCGGTTGGGATACGGGTCCTGGCAATTCGCTTCTCGATCTCGCTGTCCAGCAGCTATCGGATGGAACTCAGCGATACGATCGCGATGGCGCATGGGCAGCCAGCGGCCAGCCTGACCTGGAACTGGTCGATCGCTGGCTGGGTCACGACTTTTTTCAAGCGCCACCGCCCAAATCGACCGGACGCGAATTGTTTGGCGCGGATTACCTACGCGATCGACTGGCCGAAGCCCATGACCTTGATTCGGCTGACATTCTCGCCACGCTGACGGAACTTACCGCCGCTTCGATCGCTCATAGTTACGAGAACTTTTTGCCTCGGTTGCCAGATCAAGTGTTGCTCTGCGGCGGCGGCAGTCACAACCGCTACTTGCGATCGCGCCTTCAGGCACGATTTCAAGCAACGGTGCTTACGACGGATGAGGCCGGATTGAATGCGGATTTTAAGGAAGCGATCGCGTTTGCCGTCCTTGCCTATTGGCATCAACTCGGCATCCCCGGTAATCTTCCGGAGGTGACAGGTGCAGCGAAAGCCATGATTCTGGGGGAAAGCTACATACCGAGTCGCCAGTTCTCTAGGTAATACTGATGAAAGATAATTCAGCGTCTTTCGATCGGCCTTGGGCGAATAAGATATCAGGAATGGCTATTGTGTCTCACTCTTTTCTTTTGGAAGCAGGCCGCTGGACGCTGCAAGGAAGCTGGCTCGATCGCGATGGCCTGCCTGTCACCGTCAAAGGCAAAATCCTGGTGGCCTGGAGTCGCGACGGCTGGTATACGATGGTGACAAAGCTAATGTTTCCCACGATCGATCGCCCCGAAGTTTCTTTTCAATATCGCGGACGCCTCAATCCGGGTGAGCGCCAATACACTTTTGTTTTGCAACATAGTGAACTGGGTCGCGTCGAAGGTGAAGGCTGGATCGCGCCCGAATCGATCGTACAGCGCTACTGGGTTTTGGGCGATCGTCAGCGTCGAACCGGATTTGAAACGCTCCATCGCCTCGACACTCACAAATATTGCTTGTCCAGCAGCATCATGTCCGGCCACTATCTCAGCAGCACGATGGAAGCGATCGTCGAACGTCACGAAGCTTAATCGCGCCGCACTCAGCGATCGCTATCCTGAGAAAGCAGTTTTTCCGTTATATGTGTGGCTCACCGCAATCCGACTCCGACTGTTGATTTGATTATTGAACTGAGCGATCGATCGCAGGCGGCGATCGTCCTTATTGAGCGGCGCAATGAGCCTTTCGGCTGGGCGCTTCCCGGTGGCTTTGTTGATTATGGCGAATCAGTTGAAACCGCTGCCAAACGCGAAGCGCAAGAAGAAACAGGCTTGGAAGTCAAGCTGGTTGAGCAGTTTCACGTATATTCTGATCCCGATCGCGACCCGCGCCAGCACACGCTCAGCGTTGTCTTTCTTGCCACTGCCAGCGGCACACCTCAAGCAGGCGACGATGCCCAGAGCGTGCAAGTGTTTGAACTCGACCAACTGCCGACGAACTTGTGCTTTGACCACGATTCCATTTTGCGCGACTATCAACACTATCGCGCCACTGGTCATCGTCCTGCGCTTGGATAATTCACATGAGTCGCACTGTCATTCACACTGAACAAGCTCCTGCCCCCGTCGGGCCATACAGTCAAGCGATCGCTGCTGGGTCGTTTCTTTTTGTTTCAGGTCAAATTCCGCTTGATCCTCAGACGGGCGCGATCGTCAGCGCAGAAGTGAGTCAGCAAACCGAGCAGGCGATCGCCAACCTCGTCGCGGTTTTGCAGGCAGCAGGCGCATCGATCGCAGATGTGGTTAAAACCACTGTCTATCTTGCGGATCTGAACGATTTCAACGCCATGAACGTTGTCTATGCCCGCTGGTTTGACGAGGCAACTGCGCCCGCTCGCGCCTGTGTGGAAGTCGCTCGCCTGCCCAAAGATGTGCGGGTCGAAATTGACTGCATCGCCGTTTTGCCATCGTAAATCGTTCTGAGCGGGCACATTCGCGCTCGATCGTCCGTCAAGCCATTCGTTGTTCACAGGCAGCAGCGATGTCATTTCGTTTGAACTCAGCCCAAAGCCTCAAGGTGCGATCGAATCCTGTTCGGCTGAACGACCGACTGGGAGACGATCACAAGCTGTATCAGTTCAACCTGAAGCAGCGCAGCAGCTTGAATCTCAAACTGCGTAGCTTGGGCGCAAATGCGGATGTGGAACTGATTCAAGACCGCGATCGCGATGGACGTGCAGAGCTTGGCGAAACCGTTGCCAGTTCGCGATCGGCCAGCGGTTTAGACGCGATCGACATCCAGGGTTTATCCGCAGGAACATATTTCCTTCGCGTGCTGCCCAAGAGCGACGACGCGATGCGCTATCGGCTTCAGGTTGCCGCCACACGCACAAATAAAGTCAGCGAAGCTTATGAAATCGTGCAGCGCACCAATGCGTTTCGCGAGTCAAAAGGGTTGCCTGCGCTCGCGGTGAATACGCAACTGACGCAGGCGGCTCACGCGTATGCTCGCAGTTTGGCGATCGACGACAACTGGAGCCACACCGGAAAAGACGGCTCCTCCCCCTGGGATCGCATTAAAGCGGCAGGCTATGACTTTTCACAAGCTGCCGAAAATCTGGCAGCGGGACACACTACAGCCGAAAGCGCCATGCGCGGCTGGATCAACAGTCCCGGCCATCGCGCTAACATGCTGGCCTATCAGGTGCAGGAAATTGGCGTTGGCTATTTTGTCCTCAAGCCTGATCCTGGACGGTTCACATTTAGTTCCTACTGGTCGCAGTCGATGGGCACACCGATCGATGTCCGCGTCATCCCCAACGTCCCCGATAACGGACGCAACGGCTAGCCTTCCAGCATTTGCAGACGATAGAGGCTGGCATACAGTCCACTCAGGTTCAGCAGTTCCTCGTGCGTGCCAGATTCAACAAGCTGGCCTTGCTTGAGAACCAGGATGCGATCGACATTGCGAATGGTCGAAAGTCGGTGCGCGATGATGATCGCCGTTCGGCCTTCCAGCAGTCGCTCTAGCGCTTCTTGAATCAGCGATTCCGTTCCGACATCGAGATTGGCCGTTGCTTCATCAAGGACGAGAATCGGCGGATTCCGCACGGCAGCGCGAGCAAACGCCAAAAGCTGCTTTTGCCCGCCAGATAAATTCGTGCCGCGTTCGCGCAGTTCCGTGTTATATCCTTGGGGTAGCTGCTCGATAAACTGAGCAACGTTGGTTTGTTCGGCAGCGTGGCGAATTTGCTCGATCGAATAATCCTCCCCCAGCGCAATATTGCTTTTCACATCTCCCGCAAACAAAAAGCCGTCCTGCAAAATCACCGTCAGGCGGCGACGCAGTTCCGCTTGGGGGAGGTCGCGAATATCCACGCCGTCGAGCAAGATTCGCCCTTTCGTCGTTTCATATAGCCGACACAGCAAGCGAATAATCGAACTTTTTCCGGCTCCTGTCGGGCCAACCAGCGCAACTTTTTCACCCGGACGAATCGTGAAATCTAAATTTTTCAACACATATTCATTGGGTTTGTAGCCAAACCAAACTTGCTCAAAGCGAATTTCGCCCGGACGATTTGGAGTGTCGGAAATTGACAGGCGGAAGTCGGCAGGATCGCGAATTTCGATCGGTTCGTTGAGAATATCACCCACTCGCTCTAGCGCAGTAAATCCCGCTTGAATGGACGTGAATTTTTCTGCAAATTGACGCAGCGGATTGAACAGTCGCTGACCAAACAAAATAAATGAAGCGAGCGTTCCAAAGGTGATTTGATTTTGCGTGACGAGAACGCCGCCGAGCCAGAGAACACCACCGATCGCCACGAGCGACACCCACTCTAGCGTAGCGGAAACGGCAGAATCATAAAAAATGGTGCGATCGACTTCTTTGATGTATCGCAAATTGATTTTACGAAACAAATCAGCGTTGAACTGTTCACGTCGAAAAAGCTGCACGACGTTAATGCCGACAATGTTTTCTTGCAGCGTGGAATTGAGTGCTGATAATTCTTCTCTAGCGCGATAGTTGGCGCGGCGATAGCGCTGCTGAAACAAAATAATTAAAGCGGTAATTGGCAGCAGCATCAATACCAGCAAGAGCGCCAATTCCCACTGAAGCGTAAACATCACCACCACGATCGTCAGCATCGAAAAAAGATCGCTCAAAATGCCGATCGCGCCCGTTGAAAACACATCGCCCAATGCATCCACATCGCTGGTGAGCCGAGTGATCAGGCGACCGACCGGAGTGCGATCGAAAAACCGCACCGCTAACGACGTGACGTGATCAAACAAATCTGCGCGAATGCTGGCGGTGATTCGCTGGCCGACTTTTTGAATCAGAAAATTCTGCACCCCCGTCAGGGAAAGCTGCACCAAAATCGTCACCAGCAGCAGCCCCACCAAAAGATTGAGTCCCTGCGCCAAAGTTCGCCCCTGCAAAAATCCTACTGTCGGCTCACCCCGAATCAGCGAAATCGCCTGTCCCACCAAAATCGGCTGAATCGCATCCGAAAGCGAAAGTGGAATGAGCATGATCAGCGCGATCGCCAGCAGCCGAGTATTCTGCCGCGCATACGGAAACAGTCGCCGCAGCAGTCGCCAGTCGGTTTCACGCAGTCGAGATTTTTCGCGAATGGAATCAGAGGTCATAGCGGTCAACTGGAGGCGGGTTGCAAACAGGAGAGCCTTCTATTTTGGCATTGCGAGCGCCCCTTGCTGAATCCTCCATCAGCACGATGATCGCCGTTTTGTTCCCTGGTTCCCGCTGATAGACAGATTTTTGATTGGACTAGCGATCGCCTTTTTTTGAAACCTTCCGGAATCAGGAAAAGCGCCAGTCTACGTGAATTTGCGGCGGCAAATGTTTGGAACGACGCAGCAGCAGTTGATACAGGACACTGGCACAGTTGACAAAGTCGAACGGAACTGCACCCTAAGGCGCGATCGCCAGCAAATAATCAAAACATCACCAGAGCAATTCTACTGAAACGTTTTGAAGCTTCAATTGCTCTACTTCATCTGCCCTAGCCATCACTGACAGGTTATTCGCTATGAAATCTTCTCTTCGTCGTTCGATCGCTGCCATCGCTGCTACTGCCACTGCCGCTGCGGGTTCGATCGCCACGCTAACCCCCGCTTTGGCCGCCACGTTTGGACAGCGCGAAGTCGATCAAAATAAATTCGTTGCGGTTGCGGCTCCATATGGACAATCGCAACATCAGCTTCTTGTGCTCGAACAAGTTTCTAATGCTCGTCAGTGCTGGAGCGAGTCGGGCAATAATCCGGTTCAGGTGGAACCGCTGCTGCTCAACTTTGACTTTACGGGCATCTGTGGTCGCAGCACCGACAGCAACGGCTACTCAATTCGCATGAATGGCGAAGACTTGGGCTTGCGCTACAGCCTGCGCGTCGTCAACCGCAACGGTGACTTGGTGCTGGTGGGTGCGCCGGACAATCGCAGCCAGCCGACACTCGAAATCGGTCGCGCCAACGGAACCATTCCGGGTTTCGCCAAAATCAACCTCAATCCCGGCTGGCGCTTTACCAAGCGGACGTTTGGCGATCGCACCCTCGGCCATGTCTACCTCACCTATGACGGTGCTGCTCCGACGCCGACGCCCAGCCCAACCCCAACGCCCAACCCGACACCGACGCCCAACCCGACGCCGACCCCTAATCCCACACCGACCCCTAGCCCAACTCCGGTTCCCACGCCAACGCCGACGCCCGGCATCAGCTTCCGCGATGTTCAAGGCGACATTTATGCCAGCGAAATTCAGCAGGCAGTCAACAGCGGCTTTATTGCTGGCTTCTCGGAAGACAATACGTTCCGTCCGCAAGCGACCTTGACCCGTGAACAGTTGGTTTCGATGGTGATCGATGGTTTGCGCCAGTTGCCGCGCACGTCGCAAACAATTCCAGCGATCACAGTTCCATCTTCGGTGGCGCGATCGCCCTACCGTGATGTCAATGCTTCGCGCTGGAGTGCCGCCAAGATTCAAGTCGCTCGCGATCTCAACATCGTCAGCGGCTACCAAGACGGCTCGTTCCGTCCGGCTCAACCTGTCACCCGTGCAGAACTGATTGCCATCTTGCGCCGCGCTGCGATCTACGGTCAAACGTTGCAAGGTCGAAGCCAGCAGCTCAGCCCGACTCAGCAGGCGCGTTCCTTCTCAGATACGGCAAACCACTGGGCAAGCCAAGGCATCAGCGAAATGTCGGCTTATGGCGGTGTTGCTTCTCCTGTGAATGAAACGGGTACTAGCTTTGCACCCGACGCTCCGGCTCGCCGCAACTATGCTGCTGCCGCCACAATGCGGATGCTCAACGCCGTTCGCGCTGGACAGCCGACCGCTCAACTGTCCCCCCAGCAGCCCAATTCCGCTGAGCCTTGGGCAAACCTGCCTGTGGTGCGTCCTGCCGATCCGATCGTTGTGAACGTTCCCTAACCCGTGTGAACTTCTGTAGGGGCACGATGCGTCATGCCCCTACATCAACCGTTTCTACGATTCATCAAGAATGGCCGCAAAATCGAGCGGCGGCACGGTGCGATCGTCCAGCAGTTGATTAATCTGAGCGGCAGTTGCTTCACCCGAGCGCAACGCCGCTTCTACATTTGTGCCGCCGCACCAATCGCCACAGCACGCGATCGGCAGCGGATGCGTCGCCAACAAAGTCAAATCGGGACAGGCTCGCCGCACAAACGCATAGCGCCAGCGGTGAATCTGCAAAATTTCTGGCTGATTGAGCCAGGGCAGCAGGTTCGAGGCGCAATCGAGCAGGTGATTTGCGATCGCCTGCAAATCCTCAGCCTCCAAAAATCTGAGCGCAAATTCCGCGCTGCTGTGCAACACCATCACCGGAGCCGCAGAATTTTTGCGCTTGCTGCTGTCGATGCCAATCCAAGTCACATCGTCGTGATTCACCTCGATCGATCGCCAAGGCAAGCTTTCCACTTCAGCTTGATACTTGCGGTCATAAGTCGCGATCACCGTCAGGCACGGATCGAACTCAACCGATCGCACCTGAGTCAGCAAATCAGTCGGGGGAAACGCGATCGATTCAATCAGCGTGGCGGCCTGGGGAGCCGGAATCGCCAGCCCGATCGATCGCGCCTCAAACGCTTCGCCTGATTCGCAAGTCAGCCGCCAGCTTTCGCCCGCCGCCAGCTGAACGACGCGCAGGCTGTGGTGAATCTCAAGCTGGGTGGCGAGGGCTTTGGCGATCGCTGTCATGCCGTCTGCGGCTGCATAGCGCGGAGGAACGGCAGTCGAACCCAGTTCACCATTCAGTTGGTGTTCGGAATCCGTCCAAGCCTGAAGTAAATTGCGATCGCGCCCTGCTTGAATCAGTTCACCCGTTCGAGTGCCTTGCTCATCCAAAAAGCGAACGCCGTGATCTGCACAGGTGTTTGGCAGGCGGCGCGTGGCAAGCCGTCCACCCAGGCCGCGCGATTTTTCGATCAGGGCAACCTGATAGCCCGATCGCCTCAGTTGCTGAGCGCAAATCAAGCCTGACAAGCCTGCGCCGACAATGGCAACATCCAGCATTCTTTCAAATTCCCCCAATTACGCAGTGAGATGGAGTGCGAGCCAAAAAGCAAACTTCGGCCAGCTTTGCGACATGCCACACTTCACTGTACAGATTCATCCACCCTTGCTTCTACTTTCTCAACTGTGTGACTCCTGTGACGAGGCGATCGGTTTCGGGACGTGTCGGGCACATCATTCTTCACCCATACGGCCTGCAACCGCTAGAGTGAAAGAAACGCGATTAGAAATTGCATTGGAGCTTGAGCGGTGGAAAAGTCGAGACTTCCGATTCGATCGCTCACGCAATATCACGTCAAGCTGATTGCCGCCTTGCTGATGGTGCTCGATCACGTCGGCGCGATTTTATACCCGGATGTTGAAGGATTGCGGGTAATTGGCCGCTTGAGCTTTCCCCTGTTTGCCTGGCTGTTGACGCAAGGTGAAGCGCATACGCGCCACTTTGGGCGCTATGCATGGCGACTATTCATCTGGGGCTGTCTGTCGCAATATATCTACTGGCGGGCGTTTGGCGTACCGGGACAGTTGAATATTCTGTTTACGCTGCTGGTGGGGCTGCTGTGCCTGCGAGGGGCGCGAGTTGCTCCTGCATGGCAGGTGGCAATTTGGCTGGCGGGTGCAGGCGTCGCCACCGTCGCCAATATGGACTACTGGGGCTATGGAATCTTGATTATTGCGATGCTGGCGCAGTTTCAGCGGCATCTGCTGTGGTGGATTGGCTGGATTGGGCTGCATGTGATGTTGGCGATCGCGCTGCCCAACTTTGGCACATCTCAGTTTCCCGCCATTTTTGCCCCTTTGATCTTAATCTCGACAAGCGGACGACAAGGCGCAAAAGCACGCTGGTTCTATTTGTTCTACCCCGGACATCTGCTGATTTTGATTTTGATTCGCGCCTATCTTTCCTAAAGCAGATTCGATCGATCGCACCCGTCCGTAAAGATAGCCTTCATGCAAGTTGCTTTTGTTGCCGGAACCTATCAGCCCGATCGCTGCGGCGTCGCTCACTACACTGCTTGTTTACGCCATCAGCTTCAAGCCATTGCTGTTGAATCGATCGTGCTGACAACAACCGAACTGTTGAATTCAACTGCTGATCCGACGGTGAAACCTGTTGTGCAAGGTTGGCGACTGCGCGATTTGCCTGCGTTGGTGCGATCGATCCACATGAGCAATGCTGACCTACTGCACATTCAGCACGCAGCGGGAACCTATGGATTTGAGCGAGCCATTTTTCTGTTGCCCCTCCTCTTGCGGCTGAGCGGCTGGCGCAAACCGATCGTTACGACCGTGCATGAATATGGCTGGTGGGAATGGCAACCCAAAGGCATTCCGCTGCAATTGATTGAAAGTTTGAAGCAGTGGGGCCAAAAGCGCGGCTGGTGGGATCGCGAAGATGGCTTTTTGCTGACGGGCAGTGAGGCGATCGTCACCACAAACGCCGAAGCCGAAACCGTCCTGCTCGATCGACTCCCCGCCCTTCAACCCCGACTGCATCGGATTTCGATCGCGGCCAATGTTGAAGTTGCGCCGATCGATCGATCCACTGCACGGCGATCGATTCGCCAAAAATGCGGCTGGCCGGAGGAAGCGGAAGTTGTCGCGTTCTTTGGCTTTTTGCATCCTGTGAAAGGACTGGAAATCTTGCTGAATGCGTTTGCCGAAATTGCACCTCAGCAGCCACAGGCGCGATTGCTTTTGATTGGCGGTGTCGAAAGTTTGGCGTTGCGAGGTGTAGAGGCGGCAGCATATTGGGACAAATTGGCGGCGATCGTCTCCGATTTGGACTTGGGCGATCGGGTTCATCTCACCGGATATTTGCCTGCGGCAGAAGCGTCTCACTGTCTCAGCGGCTCGGATATTGGCGTTTTGCCGTTTCATCATGGCGTAACGCTCAAAAGCGGATCGCTGCTGGCACTGCTGGCGCATCATTTACCCACGATCGCCACCGTCTCGACCACGCCCGACCCAAACTTGGCGGCAAACGTGGTGCGGCAAATTCCGACTCGCGATCGATCGGCTTTGGCAGCGGCCTTGCTGGAATTGCTGACGAATCGAGCGTTGCGATCGCAGCTTGCCCAGCAAGGAGCAGCGTTCGTTGAGCCGTTTGGCTGGCCGTCGATCGGGCAGCAGCATCGAGACATTTATTTACGCTGTCTTAATAATTCAGCTCAGTTACAGCGCGATCGTGCGATCGTAGAAACAAGCGACCTCCTCAAGCTTTAAGAAATGAATTTTCTTCGATTTCGCTGGCTGCAACTGCTGATGATTTTGGCGCTGGCGATCGCGCTCAGCTTCCGCGCCACGTCAGCTTCTGCCCAGTCCACCGCTCAGCTTAGTTCGCAAATTTCCCGACTCGAAGCGCAAAACACGCTGCTGCAATCGCGAGTCAGTCGGCTGGAAGCCGCGATCGGTCGAGTCGGAAACAATCCGCCGCTTCCTGCCGTGCCACCACCTTCTGCTCCGGCAGGCACGTCTGCCTTGGCAAGTGACCCGATGTTTAACCGACTGGCAACTTTGGCGATCGAACTGCGCGATCGAATCATTGTCCTAGAAGACCGCTTGGGCATTCGCCGCCCTTCACCATGAACGATTTTGCTCAACTGCTGCTCGAAAAGCGCGAAGTCATTGTCGATCGCTGGGTGAACGCCGTTCGCCAAGATCCGCGCATCGAAGCGACACGTGAACTGAGCTACAAAGCCGTGCGCGACAGCTTGCCGATCGTGATCGATGCGATGGCAACAATGCTGTCGCAAACGCAAGCCAACGACGTGAAATCGCTGGTGGCTGCCAGCTTGGAACATGGCGACTTGCGAGCCGAGCAGGGCTTCGATCCCTCAGAAATTGCTCAGGAATATCATCTGGTGCGATCGACCATCTTTGAAGTGCTAGAACCCGACTTACTGAAAAGTTCGCCGCAAGAACTGCTCCGCGCCGTGCGCTTGATCGATGCCGTTGTGGACGAAGCGATCGCTCGCTGCTTCAACAGCTATACCGAAGGTCGATTGCGCGAACTGGAACAGCTTCAAACGCAACTCAAGCTCACCAATCAAGAACTCACGCGCCTCGTTCGCGCCAGCCGCACCAACCTCGCCCAGCTTGCCCACGAACTCAAAACGCCACTCACCGCAATTATTGGCTACGCCGATTTATTTTTGCGGCAGCATCGCCAAAGCGATCAGGTGAAAAACTCTGTCACCAACTTGGAAAGTATCGATCGCGTCCTGCAAGGCGGCAGGCAGCTTTTGCGGTTGCTCAACGACGCCCTGGAAATTTCGCGCTATGAAGCCGGAAAAATCTCAGTTCAGCCTGCCGCGATCGAAGTTTGCAGCTTGATTGCCGATCTGGTGGAAATGCTCAAACCGCTTGCCAGCGCGAAACAAATCGAGATTGCGATCGACACCGATCGCGCTCCCGATCAAGTCATTTGCGATCGCCTGCGCCTCCAGCAAATCCTCACCAATTTGATCAGCAACGCCATTCGCTACACCGACACAGGCCACATCCAAATTCGCAGTTGGACAATTGCGCCGGATCATTGGGCGATCGCCATCTCCGACACGGGCACAGGCATCCAGATTGAAGACCAAACCCGCATTTTTGAACCCTACGAGTGCGGCAACCACCGCAACGGCGACAGCACCGGATTGGGATTGGCAATTGTTTCTCGTTTGGTCAAACTGCTGCACGGCTCGATCGATCTGCAATCCCAAAGCGGCAAAGGCTCAACGTTCACCGTCATTTTTCCGATCGACTTTCCAATCGATACACAGACAGCGATCGCGAAAGCGTAAGGCTCCGACCGTCCAACATAGAGCTTAGTTTTACTTAACGATTGGGTCTAGAAATATAAAAATAGCTAATCACAAGCTTTGAGTATTGACATTTTACAAACTCTTCCAGCTAGGTGACGATACGGAAAGCGTTAAGAAGTGTCAAAGTTGGGAGGAAAGTGAATGGTTGCCGTTACGCCTCAGCCGCCCGCCGCCTCAGCCCGTTTAACAATGCAGTCGATCGAAATTGCCGCCGAAACAACGGCGATTCGATCGCTCGATTGGGATCGCGATCGCTTCGATATCGAATTTGGTCTTAATAATGGAACTACCTACAATTCCTTTTTGATTCGTGCCGAAAAAATTGCGCTCGTCGATACTAGTCATCAAAAATTTCGTCAGCTTTATCTGGATTTGCTAACCGGATTAATCGATCCAACTTCGATCGACTACCTGATTATTAGCCATACCGAACCTGACCACAGCGGACTCGTAAAAGATGTGTTGCAGCTTGCGCCCCAAATTACGATCGTCGGCGCAAAAGTGGCAATTCAATTTCTCGAAAATATGGTGCATCAGCCGTTCAATCATCTAATTGTCAAGAGCGGCGATCGCCTCGATTTGGGTCAAGGTCACGAATTGGAATTTGTTTCTGCTCCGAATCTGCACTGGCCGGATACAATTTTCACCTTCGACTACAAAACCGGAGTTCTGTTCACCTGTGATGCGTTTGGAATGCACTACTGCGACGATCACACCTTTGATGAAGACCCGGAAATTCTCTCGGCTGACTACAAATATTATTACGACTGTTTGATGGCTCCGAATGCGCGATCGGTTCTTGCTGCCCTGAAGCGAATTGAGAAACTTGACATCAAAACGATCGCAACCGGACATGGCCCCTTGCTGCTGCACTATCTGCCCGATTGGATCGATTCCTACCGAGTTTGGAGTCAAGAACAAACGAAAGCGGATGTTTTGGTTGTCGTTTTCTATGCCGAAGATTACGGCTATTCTGAGCAGTTAGCGCGATCGATCGCACACGGCATTGTTAAAACTGAAGCTGCTGTTGAGTTGATTGATTTAAACACAACTGAACTCCAAGAAGTCCGCGAACTGGTGAACATTGCGGCGGGGATTGTAATCGGAATGCCGCCGCAGTCAAACACTGATGCTCATGCGATTTTAAGCACTATCTTGGCCGCTGCTCATTCCAAGCAGTCGATCGGATTGTTTGAATCTGGCGGCGGTGAAGATGAGCCAATCTATCCACTCCGCAATCAGTTTCAAGAAATTGGATTGAGCGAAGCGTTCCCGCCAATTTTGGTGAAAGAAGCACCTTCTCAATCGATCGAACAGATTTGTGATGAAGCGGGTATTGATCTGGGTCATTGGGTGACTCGCGATCGTACTGTTAAGCAGATGAAATCGATCGATTCCAATCTCGATCGCGCTCTGGGACGCTTGAGCAATGGCTTGTATGTTTTGACGGCACAGAAGGGCGATATATCGAGTGCGATGATTGCCTCTTGGGTGATGCAGGCGAGTTTAGATCCGATGGGCGTCGCAATTTCGGTTGCCAAAGATCGAGCGATCGAAGCTTTACTACATCCAGGCGATCGATTTGTTCTCAATGTTTTAGAAGAAGGCAATTCGCAAGCGCTGATGAAGCATTTTCTCAAGCGATTTGCACCGGGAAGCGATCGATTTTCAGGCGTCAAAACCTACGCAGCCACGAACGGTTCACCAATTTTGGCAGATGCTTTAGCTTATTTGGAATGCGAAGTCAAAAGCCGCTTGGAAAGTAGCGATCACTGGATCGTTTACAGCAGCGTTCAGGTTGGCCGAATTGCGAAACAGGATGCGCTAACCGCTGTGCATCATCGCAAAGTTGGCAACCACTACTAAACCAACTAAAGAATTCAACGAACGGTTACGGTTCCAAAATCTACCTTCGATCGAGGCTATTCCAATGCAAAAACCACTCAGAAATTCAACAGGTCACTGGTTAGATTCGCTCTACAGCGTCAGCGTTATTCGTGTTCTCGAAGCGATTCAAGATCTGATTGTGATTTCGCTTTGCATCGGGCTGTTCAGCTTCATGGTGATGCAGTTGCGCGAGATGGTGCTGTCACTCTTGCCACCGCTGGATTTCCAAAATGTCACGTCGGATATTTTGTTTCTGTTGATCTTAGTTGAACTGTTTCGACTGCTGATCATTTATTTGCAGGAACATCGCGTTTCGATCGGTGTTGCTGTTGAAGTTTCGATCGTTTCTGTGCTGCGAGAAATCATTGTGCGCGGCATTTTGGAAACGCCTTGGACGCAAGTTTTAGCCACCTGTTCGTTTCTACTTGTTCTAGCTGTTTTACTCGTCGTGCGTGTTTGGATGCCGCCGACATTTGACGGCATTGATCCGGAACAGCAAGTATCAGAGCGGCATCGCCGTCGCACCGAAACGGATGAATTACACAGCCCCTCTGTGATCGCTACGATTTTCGATCGCACTGAATAAAGGAACTTAATCATGCTGCAAACTGCTACTCGTTCCCGCGATGTTCAAGTTGCTCAAATTGCATCGCGCACCTCGATTTTGCGATCGCGCACCTGGGATCGCCTCAAGTTTGAAATTGAATATGCTCGTCAGCGCGGCACAACTGCAAATTCTTATCTCATTCGAGGCGATCGCACTGCTTTAATTGATCCCCCAGGAGAATCGTTCACTGAGATTTTTGTGCAGGAATTGAGTCAGCAAATCGACCTCGATCGATTGGACTACATCATCTTGGGGCACGTCAATTCTAATCGAATCGCTACGCTTTCTGTGCTGATGAAAAAAGCTCCGCAGGCAACGATCGTTTGTTCGAAACCTGCGGCGAATGCGCTCAAGGCAACGAGTTTTGATTGGAAAGTGCAAGCAGTTCGATCGGACGAAACGATCGATCTGGGACAAGGGCATTTGTTGCAGTTTATTCCGGTTCCGATGCCGCGCTGGGCAGATGAACTGTGCACTTACGATCCACAAACGCGCCTGCTGTTCACCGACAAATTGTTTGGCGTTCATCTTTGTGCAGACGAAGTGTTTGATGAAAATTGGAAGCAGCTTGATGGCGATCGCCGCTATTATTTTGACTGCCTCCACGCTGCCCAAGCCAAACAGGTCGAAGCTGCGATCGATAAGCTGACTTCGTTTCCCGCCAAGGCATACGCACCCGGACACGGCGCGATCGTCCGCTACAGCCTCAGCCGCCTTAGCTACGACTATCGCCAGTGGTGTCAACAGCAAAAATCGCAGGAGTTGCGGGTTGCCCTGCTGTATGCGTCGGCTTATGGAAATACGGCGGCGTTGGCGCAGGCGATCGCGCAAGGCTTGATTCAGGCGGGCGTGGCGGTCGAGTCGATCAACTGCGAACAGGCGGAACCTGCCGAGATTACGCGATCGATTCAGGCTTGCGACGGCTTCATCATTGGATCGCCCACGCTAGGCGGTCACGCGCCGACGCAGATTCAGACGGCTTTGGGACTGGTTCTATCAGCAGCGGCGAAAACCAAGCTGGCAGGCGTGTTCGGCTCTTATGGCTGGAGCGGTGAGGCGATCGATCTGATCGAAACCAAGCTGCAAGATGCCAACTACCGCTTTGGCTTTGCGCCGATTCGCGTCCGCTTCAGTCCGGATGCAGCAACGCTAGAAGCGTGTGAAGCGGCAGGTGCAGAGTTTGCTCAGGTTCTCAAGAAGACGAAGAAATTGCGATCGCCGCGTCAGGCCGTAATTCAAACCAGCAGCGATCGCACGGCGCA
Organism: Microcoleus sp. FACHB-1515; assembly: GCF_014696105.1. Taxonomy (GTDB): domain Bacteria; phylum Cyanobacteriota; class Cyanobacteriia; order Elainellales; family Elainellaceae; genus JAAUTJ01. The sequence continues at coordinate 90,312 of NZ_JACJPO010000018.1, read as the reverse complement.
AGCAGTCGGGCGGATCGTCGGTTCGCTTTGCGTGGTGACGACGCGATCGGGCGAGAATCACAGCGGCATTCTCACCTCTTGGGTGTCGCAAGCCTCGTTTAACCCGCCCGGACTGATGATTGCGGTTGCGCCAGATCAAAACGCCGATCGCCTTACATCTCCAGGCGATCGCTTCGTCCTCAACATTCTCAAAGAAGGTCGGCAGCTACGCCGCCATTTCTCCAGCCGCAGCCAGCCGAACGCCAATCCGTTCGCCGCACTGGACACGCAAACGGCCAGCAACGGCTGTTTGATTCTCAGTGATGCCTTGGCTTATCTAGAATGCACGGTGCAAAATCGCATGGCCTGCGGCGATCGCTGGCTGATCTATGCAACGGTAGACAATGGTGAAGTGCTGGAGCCGACAGGCATTTCAGCGATCGAGCATCGCAAGTCGGGAATGCATGGCCTGTAGGACGATCGGTGGTTCAGCACTCATAAAGCGGCTGAACCACCGAAACGATTAGACCGAGACAATTAGACGATTTGCAGAAGCAAGCTGTTAACGAGGGCGAGTGCGATCGCGCCCAAAATTGCGCTCACGATTCCATTTCGCAAGCGGAAACCCTGCACCAGCCAAGCGGCTAAACCAAAGATGATGATATTAATCACCCAGGTAAACAAGCCGAAGGTGATGAAGGTGAGCGGAATCGAGAAAAAGGCAATTACTGGACGCACAAACGCATTGAGCAATCCGAATACAACGCCGGAAATCAGCGCTTTCACGGGACTGTCAATTTCAATTCCCAAGAAAGGAATATAGGAGAGAATCAGCAGACTCACTGCTGTGACAAGAGCAAGAATAATAAAGCTAACAATCATTAACGTTCGTCCTGTTTGAAATTGAATGGCTGTCTGGAGTTGAACAAGCTGGCGATCGATCGAATTCTACGAATCTTGTCAGATCTCGCCCGCTAATCATTGAAATTTAATAGTTATTTAGCAAAATGTTCCAATTGGGCTGATCGGCTCGCGCCGAACTCGCACCATCGTCAACTCGAACTTGCTATCATGCAAGCTTCACCATCCGTCGATCGACATGACTGATTTTGCGCTGAGCTGGCAAACGCCGCCCGACCCGATCGCCAAAATTCTCGATGCTGCGCCGCCGCCCGCTCTGATGCTTTCGCCCGATCGCCAGTGGGTCGTTGAGCTAGAACAGCCCGCCATGCTGTCGATCGCGGAACTTGCCGAGCCAGAAGTGGCGATCGCCGGATTTCGCATTAATCCCAACACGAATACGCCCGCTCGTCACGGCACTTATCGCAGCATGAAGCTGGGCAAATTTGACGAATTTCAGCCGCAGCCCGTCGATTTGCCGGACGATCCTCGATTGAGCTATTTCAAGTGGTCGCCAGACGATCGCCACCTCGCTTTCACCTTGATGCAGCCGAATGGCCTTGAATTGTGGGTGCTGAATTTGGAGGAGGGCAAGGCGCGATCGCTCACTGCTCCGATTCTCAATGCCACGTATGGAACACCGTATCGCTGGCTGAATTCGGACACTTTGATTTGCAAATGTGTGTGGGATGAACGGGGCGAACTGCCGGATCGATCGATCGTTCCTGCTGGCCCGATCGTGCAGGAAAATCTTGGACGCAAAACGCCAAATCGCACCTACACCAATCTGCTTCAATCGCCGGACGATGAAACTCTGTTTGACTACTATGTGACTTCGACGCTGGAGGCCATCAAGCTAGACGGGTCGCGATCGCGTTTAGTCGAATCCTGCATCATTGACGAAGCGCGGCCTTCTCCTGACGGCAATTATATTCTGTTGAAAACGCTGCATCGGCCTTATTCCTATCAGCTTCCTGCCGGATTCTTTCCTAAGAAAATTCAAGTTTTGGATGCAGCAGGAACACCTGTTTATGAAGTTGATAATTTGCCGTTAGCCGACAGTCTTTCCACTAAATTCGACTCGGTGCGACCGGGATGCAGACGCAGCCATTGGCGAAACGATCGCCCCGCCACGCTCTACTGGATTGAAGCGCTCGACGAAGGCGATCCCGATCGCGATGTGCCCTATCGAGATGCACTACTTGAACTCGATGCGCCATTTGTTGAAGAACCGCGCCTCTTGTGGAAATCTGAAGACCGATTCCGTAAGGTGTCGTGGGGACGCGACGATCTCGCTTTGGCGTGGGAAAGTTCTTTCGATACGCGCCGTTTGCGACTGTGGCGACTCAATCCTGCTCAGCCCGATCGCGCCCTGCTGCTGGTCGATCGCAGTTCCGAAGACCGCTATCGCGATCCGGGAATGCCGCTGGCGACACCGGGAAAATTTGGCCGCGATGTGCTGCACATCACGCCGGACGGGGAAGGGATTTACTTTAGCGGCAGAGGGGCATCACCAAAAGGCGTGTATCCGTTTCTCGATCGCTTCGACTGCGAAACCGGAGAAAGTACGCGCCTGTGGCAGTGCGAAGATCCGTATTTTGAAAATGTGGTTGATATTTTAGACGATGGCGCTTTGCTGACGCGCCGCCAATCCCAGACGGAACCACCGAACTACTTTCTGCATCAGAACGGCACGATTCGGCAGCTTACGGACTACCGCGATCCCGCTCCAGAATTTGCCGGAGTGCAAAAAGAACTAGTGCGTTATCAGCGATCGGACGGCGTTCAGCTAACCGCGAATCTCTATCTGCCAGCGGGATATGACCGCGATCGAGACGGCGCACTGCCAACGATCTTCTGGGTGTATCCTGCCGAATTCAAAGACCGCGAACTGGCCGGACAAATCACCACCGCAACCAACACCTTCAGCCGCCCACATTACACTTCGGTTCTGTTTTTGCTGACGCAGGGTTACGCCGTTTTGGATGATCCCAGCTTGCCGATCGTCGGTGAAGGCGAGGCAGAACCGAACGATACCTACGTCGAGCAGCTAATTGCTGGAACGAAAGCGGCGATCGATTACCTGGTTGAGCGGGGCGTGAGCGATCGCGATCGATTGGGCATTGGCGGACATTCCTACGGCGGCTTCACCACTGCAAATCTGCTTGCTCATACCGACTTCTTCAAACTGGGGATTGCTCGCAGCGGCGCATACAATCGCACCCTCACGCCCTTCGGCTTTCAAGGCGAACAGCGCACCTTTTGGGACGCGATCGACACCTACATTGAAATGTCACCCTTCACCCACGCTGCCAAAATTAAAGCGCCCCTGCTGCTGATTCATGGCGGCAACGACAGCAACGCAGGCACTTACCCGATGCAAACCGAACGACTCTACGAAGCGCTTAAAGGCTTGGGCGCAACGGTTCGCTGGGTCGTTTTGCCGCTGGAAGATCACGGCTATCGATCGCGTCAAGCGGTCGGGCATGTGCTGTGGGAAATGGTGCAGTGGTGCGATCGCTATCTCAAGGGCGCACCGCCTTCAGGCGAAGATGCTGAGGTTGAGTTCGCGGGCGATCGTCTCGATTAGCGCTAGCCCAACGACCGGATTGCCAACCGAGTCAAGAGCAGGGCTGTAGCAGGCGATCGCTCCTCTTCCTGGAATCGTCGCCAGCAGCGCCCCGCTGATCCCCGATTTGATCGGTAGACCGATGCGGACGGCATAAGCGCCAGAAGCTTCATACAGGCCGCAGGTGAGCATCAAAGCGTTCACAGCAGCGCGATTCGCAGCTTGAATTTGCGGCTGCGGAAGCGCCAGCAGCAAGCCCAATCGGGCTAAATCCTGCACGTTGGCAGACAGGCAGCAAATCTGCTCATAAGTTTCTAGGGCAAGCTGTGGCCGATCGAGGCGATTGGCGGTCGTGAGTGCCTGCACGATCGCCTGATTGGGAACTCGCCCTGCCGACTGCACTGAGGCCAGCATTGCCGCATCAAACGTGAGCTTGCAGCCAGCGTAGTGGTTGAGCCACAGGCGCAGATTTTCGCAGCGATCGCCCGCCGTTTTGCCAGGAAGCTTGTCGGCCAGCACGATCGCACCGCTGTTAATCATTGGGTTGCGCGGCTGTCCGCGATCGAGCGTCAGTTGCACCAGCGAGTTAAACGGCGCATCTGAAGCTTCTGTTCCCACCCAGCCAAACACGGTTTTTGCGCCGACCTGTTGCAGCAGTTGCAGCAGCACAAACGGCTTGATCGCGCTCATCAGTACAAAGCGGCGATCGATCGATCCCCAAACCTGTCGCACTTCGCCGTCAATGCACAAGGCAAATTCATCCGGCTGTGCTTTGGCAAGCAGCGGAATTCGATCGGCCACGCGCCCGCTTGCGGCTTGCGATCGCGCCTGCTGTATCCACTGTTCGAGATCGGCCAAATTCAATTCAGCAAATAAATTCAAGATCGTTGCGCCAAAGGCATCTTGCATCATTGTTAATCAAGGTTCGTTCAAGGCGCAAAAATCAAGCAGCAAACCGCCATACTTGACTCCAGCAGATTGACAGGGCGGCGATCGAGCGAAATCGCCGCCCCATTTTTCCTCGATAGAATCTAAAAAAGCTTGCCCTCCATCTTGTCAAGTGGTAAACGATAGATTTGTTTTTTGTTAAATGCGTCTTAGGGTGTGGCAAAGTTAAACTTAACTTCAACTTAAGAAATTCGATCGCCACTCACTGCCTGAATTCATATCAACTGACTGCGATAGGAATTTGCCATGCCGCTACCTCGTGTCTTGAGCGCGATCGTTGCCATTATTTTTGCTTTAGGAATGACGCTGCTGGGCGGTTGGTACTTCACGCTGGGGTTTGGCGTGATTATCTACCTCGGTCAGCTTGAATATTTTCAATTAACGCAGGCTAAAGGCATCGCGCCCGCTGCCAAAACCACGATCGTCGTCAGTCAAGCGCTACTTGTCATCTCAACGATCGCTCCCACCACCCTTGCCGATGCCGTTCTCCCCGTTGCCGGAACCTGCATCTGCTTCTACCTCTTGTTTCAGCCAAATCTTGCCTCGATCGCCGACATTTCCGCTTCAATTCTCGGCCTGTTCTACTGCGGCTATCTGCCGAGCTACTGGGTGCGGTTGCGATCGCTCGGTCAAGCAGCCGTCAGCAATCTACCGCTCGATGGCTTCTGGCCGACTTCGCTGAACCTCGACGCTCTACCGATCGGCCTGACGACGACGCTACTTGCCTTCTTCTGCATTTGGGCAGCCGACATCGGTGCTTACGTCTTCGGCAAATTCTTTGGACGCACTAAGCTATCGAGCATCAGTCCCAAGAAAACCGTTGAAGGCGCAGTCTTTGGCGTGGCAGCAAGCGTGGCAGTCGCGATCGCAGGCTCTTGGCTGCTCGACTGGTCAGGCTGGCCGCTAACGGGACTCGCCCTCGGCCTAATCATCGGGATTGCCAGCCTCCTCGGAGACCTAACCGAATCAATGATGAAACGCGATGCAGGCGTCAAAGACTCCGGCCAACTAATCCCCGGTCACGGCGGCATTCTCGATCGCGCCGACAGCTACGTCTTCACCGCCCCACTCGTTTACTACTTCGTCACCCTCCTGCTCCCCCTCCTACCCAACTAAAGCGAGAGGCAGAGGGCAAAAAGGCAACGGTTCGGAAATGAGGGACGCGGCGGGTAAGCCAATGTGGCGCACATTGACACCCACAGATATGACCTTTGGGAGTCCAGAGGGCAGCCCCTAGATCGGGGTTGGAGGTGTGGAGGAGGGGGGAACCCCCTAGCCTCCACTGGCTCGGAAAATCAAAGGCAATCCAACCCTACGGAACTTGCCAAATCCGCTGGTGATAAGCCTCCGGTTCCGCATAGGGATCGATCGCTGCATGACTGTGATCATGTCCATGATGGTGATGATGTCCATGCTCATGACTGTGGCTGTGCCCGTGTGCGTGACTGTGCCCGTGATCATCCCCTAAAGCAGCAAGCCGGAACTTGCACATCTCACAGTTCATCTGCACCTGACCAAGCTGCGTTTCAATCTCGCGATCGCGCAACACGTGAAATAGCTGCGGATGCAACCCCATTTCCGGCAGACAGTCCACCTGAATGTCGGGGAAGTGCGATCGCTGCTCGTCGGCAATCTGATAAATCTTTTTCAGCAACGCCCCCGTAAACAAAAAGTACGGCAGCACAATAATCCGACGAGGTTGATAGAGACGTGCCCGCCGGAAGCCTTCCTCCATGCGCGGATGCGTAATTCCAATAAAGCAAGTTTCAACCGTACTATAGCCGCTGCCTTCCCACACTAATCGTGCCATCTTCGACACATCGCTATTCGCATCCGGATCGCTCGATCCCCGTCCGACAAACAGCAAAACCGTATCAGCGCGGGAAATTTCCGAAAGGCGATCGAGTTCCAAGAGCCGATCTTTCCACAAATCCAAAATTCCCGGCGTGATGCCAAAATGCCGCCCGTAGTGAAACTTCACCTGCGGATGCCGCAGCCGAGCGCGATCGAGTTCATTGGTTACATCAAACTTGTTGTGACGAGCCGCAAACAGCAAAATCGGCAGCGCAGACAACTCGGTATAGCCCAACTCAACGCAGCGATCGACTCCTTGCTGAATCGTCGGTTCGGTCAGTTCAAGGAAGCAGGGGATGACCGGACGCGATCGATCGAGTGCCTGATACGCTTCGGCAAAATCAAGCAGTCCTTGCCGACCTGCTTCATCACGGCTGCCATGTCCAATCAGCAAGACGGGGCGATCGATCGGCAGTTTAGCCAATTGTAAAGACTGTTTATCCGGGGCAGAAACCATCAAAAACTCCTTTCCTGTGTCGCGCAGGAAATAGAGTGAAGGAAGCAGCAGCGCGGCATTCTGGCTTGAGGCTGTTTAAAGTCAACGCCCTCTTACAGTTGCGGCACAGCACCGGACTTGCACCGGATTTTCCCGCTCTGTTGCTGTTCACTATTGCCTCGTTATCTTAGCGGATCGGTTGCACCTGCCAATCTGGGGGGAGGGGATGCGATCGCCATTTTCAGCCGGAATTTTGCACAGCCAACTCTTGCAGGCGAATCATCAGCCCTAAAAATGGATTTAAGTAACAAAACTTATACTTGCTCTCATGTAACTGAGGTCTATCCCTTATGATTTTCAAGTAGTCTCTTGTTGCGATCGCGACATACTTCTTCATAAAGCGGTAGGGGCGATCGAAACGTTTTAATCTAAAAACTGAACTGAATTGACCTCGATCGTCGATTTGGTGAACGCTTTCCTCGCGATGGCTTGCCCCCGTCAAGTTCGTTGCGATCGAAGCGCCTCCAGCTTGGCTAAATGTCAATCTGGGCAGATTTGACTCGAATCACTAAGGCAATCACAAGATAGGGAGCTTTTGGAATCCAATGAGTGTTACAGCAAGTGGTGGAAGCTCTGTTGCACGCCCGCAGCTATATCAAACCCTGCCGACGACAACCATTAATCAGGCAGAACAGCAAGACCGTTTTTTGGAACGGGGAGAACTCGGAGAGCTTAAAAGCTACTTCAGTTCCGGTCTTCAGCGCTTGGAGATTTCCCAAACGCTCACGCAAAACTCAGAACTGATCGTTTCGCGTGCCGCCAACCGGATTTTTGTCGGTGGCTCCCCGATGGCCTTTTTGGAAAAGCCCGCAACCGAAGATCAGCCCGTTGCTGTCGGCATGGGCGGCATCGCGATCGACACCAAAGAAGCAATGAAGCTGGGTACGGCCACGTATGTATCGAGCAGCGGCGGCTTCCTGGAAGGACTGCGATCGCTGTTCAATTCGTCCAGCAGCGGCCCCGCTCCGGCAGGTTTCCGCCCGATCAACGTGGCTCGCTATGGCCCGTCCAACATGCAAAAGTCGCTGCGGGATCTAAGCTGGTTCCTGCGCTATGTGACCTATGCGATCGTCGCTGGCGATCCCAACATCATCATCGTCAACACTCGCGGTCTGCGCGAAATCATCGAAAATGCCTGTTCGGGCGAAGCGACGATCGTGGCTTTGCAAGAAATGCGGCAAGGTGCGCTCGCCCTGTTCCGTCGGGATGCAGATGCGTCGGCGATCGTCGCTCAGTATTTTGACGTACTGATTGGCGAGTTCAAGGCTCCCGCACCTTCGGATAAACTGCGTCAGCGTCCCTCTGGCGATCTGCAAGGCTTGCAATTGCCGCAAATCTACTACAACGCCGCTGAGCGTCGGCAGAAGTACGCGATGAAACCGGGTTTGTCGTCTTCTGAGAAGAACGAAGTCGTCAAAGCGGCCTACCGTCAAGTGTTCGAGCGCGACATCACCCGCGCCTATTCGCTCAACATCTCGGATCTTGAGTCGAAGGTGAAGAACGGCGAAATCTCGATGAAGGAATTCGTTCGCCGTCTCGCCAAGTCGCCGCTGTATCGCAAGAACTTCTTCGATCCGTACATCAACAGCCGCGCTTTGGAATTGGCGTTCCGTCATATTCTCGGTCGGGGTCCCAGTTCGCGGGAAGAAGTGGCGAAGTATTTTTCGATCGTCTCTTCCGGTGGCCTCCCCGCCCTGATCGATGCCCTGGTTGACTCCAAGGAATACGGCGACTACTTCGGTGAAGAAACCGTTCCCTATCTGCGCGGCTTAGGCCAAGAAGCGCAAGAGTGCCGCAACTGGGGGCCGCAGCAAGACCTGTTCCGCTACAGCGCTCCCTTCCGCAAAGTGCCGCAGTTCATCACGACCTTTGCGGACTATCAGCAGCCCTTACCGGATCAGCATGTCTACGGTTCGGGTAACGACCCGCTGGAAATTCAGTTTGGCGCGATCTTCCCCAAACAGAACACCAATCCCAGCACTCGTCCGGCTCCGTTCGGTAAGGACACCAAGCGGATCTTGATTCACCAAGGTCCTGCGATCAACAACCAGAACAGCAATCCTGCGGCTAGAGGTGAGTTCCCCGGTTCGCTCGGTCCCAAGGTGTTCCGCTATGACCAAAGCCCCAGCTTTACGGGCATTCAGGTCGGACGGCGATCGACCAACACCCAAGGCATCAGCACCAAGTTCTCGGAAAGCTCGACACAAGCCGTGATCCGGGCTGCCTACCTGCAAGTGTTTGGCCGCGATGTGTATGAAGGTCAGCGTCAGCGCGTCGCTGAGATCAAGCTGGAGAACGGCGAAATCTCGATGCGTGACTTCATTCGCCTGCTGGCAAAATCCGACCTGTTCCGCAAGATGTATTGGACTTCTTTGTACGTCACGAAGTCGATCGAATACATCCACCGTCGCCTCCTCGGTCGCCCCACCTATGGCCGTCAGGAAAACAACAAGTACTTCGACATCTGCGCCAAGCAAGGCTTCTACGCTTTGATCGACGCGCTGATCGACAGTCCAGAGTACAGCGAAACTTTTGGCGAAGATACCGTTCCCTACGAACGCTACCTGACGCCTCAGGGTGTGGCACTGCGGACAAATCGGATCGGCAGCATTGTCGATAAGGGCACGACTGTTGAGAAGGAAGAAACCCCGCGTTTCGTCGAACTTGGCGCAGTTCCCGACAACCGCACCGAACCGGATGTTCAATTCCGCGTTGCTCAAGGCGTCAACAAGCAGCGCGAACAGACGAAGATCTTCAAGCTGCAAAATACGAACGACAAGAACGAAGTCAACACGATTATTCGCGCCGCCTATCGCCAGATTTTCGAGCGCGACATCGAGCCGTACATCGTCAAGAACGAATTCACCGAACTCGAAAGCAGACTTGGCAACGGCGAAATCAACGTCAAGGAATTCGTGGAAGCTTTGGGAACTTCGCGGCTTTACATCAAGGAGTTCTACACGCCCTACCCGAACACGAAAGTAATCGAACTGGGCACGAAGCACTACTTGGGACGCGCTCCCCAAGACCAAGCGGAAATTCGCAAGTACAACTTGATTTTGGCCTCGGAAGGTCTGAAGGCGTTCATCACCGCCCTGACGACAACCGAGGAATACACCAAGCTGTTTGGCGAAGACACGGTTCCCTACCGTCGCTTCCCGACTCTGCCTGCCGCCAACTTCCCGAATACCGAGAAGCTTTACAACCAGCTCACCAAGCAAAATGATGATGTGGTTGTGCCCAGCTTTGAGCCTGTGAAGACGCGGATGGACATCACCAAGATGCCGCTGATGGGCTTGGCGATGAACGACATGGCCGCGAAAGCGCGTCAGGTGGACATGAGCCAGCCGCTGTTTATTCAGCTCGGTCGATCGTTCTCCAACGGTGACGGTCAATCGGTCGAAGTCGGTGTCGGCACGTTCCGCCGCAAGCCTGCCCGCATCTTCCGCTCGAATCCGGATCTGCCGATCGCCGAGAAAGAACAAATCATCAACGCGATCTACGTGCAGGTGATGGATGCGTTCAGCGGTCAAATTGGCAAGGAATTCCGGCGATCGGATCTGGAAAGCCGCCTGCGGAACGGCGAAATCAACGTGCGCGAATTTGTCCGTCAACTGGCAAGCTCTGAAGGCTATCGCCGCCGCTACTACACGCCGTACCCGAATACCAAGGTGATCGAACTGCTGTTCCGCAACATCTTGGGACGCGCTCCGGCCACGCAAGCCGAGATTCGCGAGTACAACAAGCTGCTGGCCGATGGCGGCCTCAAGGCTGCGGTCGATGCAATGGTGGATAGCGCTGAGTACGCTCGCTTCTTCGGTGAAGATGTCGTACCTTACCGCCGCTATCCTTCGCTTCCGGCTGGCAACTGGCTGGGCAGCACCAAGGCAACTGCCGACTTGATTAAGCAAGCTTGGTCAGATTTGTCGCCGTCCACCACAACCGGACAGTTCAAGTAAATGCTAGAGTTTTGACAACGAATCCAATTCGTTGAATGGTTTTTTCCCGCTCTGGAGACAGGGCGGGTTTTTTATTGAAGGGCGATCGAACACCTGCTGCGGCTTGCGATCAGTGAAAACGAGCAAGAGGCATTTATTCCTTCCACACGCTGACAAATTGCTTTGAGAACTTGGAGGAGTCGCGATCGACTTTAACTAGTGAAAGTTCGATCGATCGCGTCCCAAGACCAATTCCACTGCAACAAGTTCGATCGCCCCTGAATTGCCACCGCTCCCACAAAATTCGACGCAACATTCAACTCCCAAATTGTCCAGTCGATCGGAATTTGTTCATTTAAACCGTTGGCAATTCCACAGCCGATCGCCTTCAAATACGCTTCTTTTCTTGTCCAACAGCGAAAAAAAGCAAGCTGCTGTTCTTCGGACGGAAGGCAAGCGATCGCCCTCACTTCTTGCGGATGAAAATAGCGATCGAGCAGCGATCGAAACTCGATCGATCGAATTTGTTCGACATCCACACCGACAGGCTGATCGATCGCGACGGCAATCAGCGCCCAATCGCTCGAATGTGACAGGTTAAACTCGATCGCACCATCGACCAGAAACGGTTTGCCGCGATCGCCGCAGGCAAATTGCAGGCGATCGGGCGGAGTTTGCAGGTATCGGCTGAGGATGAGCCGGAGGGCGGCGTGACTGGCGATGAAAGGGGCGGGCAGTCGGAGGCGATCGGCACGAGCTTGTTCGGCAGCGTCGAGGAGCGATCGCAGCGGGGAAGTGGAAACGGTGAGATTGACGCGCCAAACCTGCACCTGACCGGGTGAAAGGGAAGGATGCGATCGCGGAAGCTGCCAAATCACATGACCGGATGGAAGTAGAACGCTGCGCCCAACACGGTGTAGGTTGCCAGCAGCAAAGCGCCTTCGAGCCAGTTTGATTGACCGTCGAGCGTGATGATGTTGGCGACGGCAACGGCCAGCGTCACAGCAACGACTTCAAACAGATTGAAGCTCAGATCCATCGGCTGACCGATCGCCCGTCCCAGCAGCACCAAAATCGGCGCAACCAGCAGCGCGACCAGCAGGCTCGACCCCATTGCGACCGAGACGGACAGATCCATATTGTTTTTAATCGCGACTCGAACGGCGGTGACATATTCGGCAGCACCGCCGACCAGCGGCAGCAAAATCACTCCGGTAAACAGCGGCGTTAAGCCCAAGCCTGCCGTCGCTTCTTCGACTGCACCCACAAAAATTTCCGATTCAAAGGCAACGGCGATCGTCGAAATCAGCAACACGCCAATCCACAAAGTTAAATTCGGCTTTTCCCCTTCGCCGTGTCCTTCCTCTTCCAGATCCGCCACGCCCACGTCATATAAATAGCTGTGGGTTTTGAGCGAAAACAAAACGGTGGCCGCGTAGACGGCAATCAGGACGATCGCCACGAACAGCGACAGATTTTCGATCGCCTTGGGTTCCACCACGTTTGAAGTCGAGATCACCATTGCCGGAAGCACGATCGCGGTTACGGCCAAGGTCATTGTCGATCCGTTGGCGCGAGCGACGACAGGCTGAAATATTTGTTCTTTGTAGCGCAAGCCGCCCAGCAGCATCGACAAGCCCATAACGAGCAGCAGGTTACTGATGATGGTTCCGGTAATACTTGCCTTGACGATATCGACCAGTCCGGCGCGGAGGGCGACGATCGCGATAATCAGTTCAGTGGCATTTCCAAAAACGGCGTTGAGCAAGCCGCCGATCGATGGCCCCGCCACGATCGCGACTTCTTCAGTTGCGGTACTCAGCCAGATTGCCAGCGGCACGATCGCCAGTGCTGCCGTGATGAAGACGGTCAGTGCGCCCCATTCGAGCTTTTCGGCGGCGATCGAAATGGGAATGAACAGCAGCAGGCCAAAGGAAATTAAATTTTTGGTTGACATGACGAGAGATGAGCTTTCTTCAGTCAATCATAGAGGTGTGTTCTGCCGTTTCCTCTGTGATGCTGCGGATTTGAATGGCGGGAGGTGGCGGATCGAAGACGATCGCAAACTCAATCTGTGAAATCATCTGTTTCACCACCAGCAAATAAGCCTCTGCATCATTGCGCTGACGAAAGCGGGCGATCGGATGATGTTTGAGGTGCGCGTTTAAGCGATAGATCACCCAAGGATGCAGAAGATCTTGATAGCTCATTGGTTTTATCCAGGCAAATGCGACACTGATGCAAGGACAGTCGCAGCCAGTCATTCCGCAGGCTGTCCTTTGCAGTAGTTAGAAGATATCTCATTTTGAGGCATTGTTTTGAGACTGTCGATAGATGCCTCAAAATGAGCTTAGTTGCATCAACATGGCCGAGCGCAACAAGCGACAAAGACAAGCAGGCGATTCGCCGCTAGAAATCATGAGAATCGATCGCACGACGCTGACGCAGGACGAACTCGCCATGCGTTGCGGAATTCCCCGTGCAACCTATCAGCGCTGGATTTCTGGTAAAACGGAAGCGCGGCTCAGCATTTCGCAACTGAAGCGATTGTGCGAAGAACTAAAAATTGAGCGAGTGGATGAGCTTCCTGACAATTTTGCGCCGATCGCACCGTCTGAGTGAGGCGATCGGCCTGAGTTTTGCGTGATGAAAGGTTTGTCTTTAAAGCGATGAATCTTCCGAATCGCGGCGGAGATGATCGTTGAGATCCGTCATGTTGTCAAGCATCTCCGGGGCAACAGCCGGATTGCTGACGATGTCGCGAGGATTGCCCTGAAAGCCGCCTTTGTAGACGAGATCGATCGGGTCGGCCATCCGCACATCGGTTTTCACATCTTCATAGGAGTGCTGTACTTCGTCTTGATTGGGTGCGCTGTCGGGCTTCTCAGTCGTCATCGTTTCAGTTTGAATTCTTCAATTCAAGTTAGCTTTGCAGATGCGATCGCCAACACTGTCAAAAGGTCGAAATTGCTTGCTGACCGCTAGACTGAAGACAAATTGAGTTTTGTTGCTGCGATGAGCTTGACGACTCAGCTTCCGATTCCTACCTTCTTTCAGGCCGATCGCGTCGGCCAAGTGTGGCGCGTTCCCTATCAAACCAGAGCAGCGGAAGCGCAAGCCTGGGCAAAACAGCACGACATTTCGCCTGCGGCCAGCGATCGCGTGAAGATTTGCCTGATGGCGATCGACGTGCAAAACACCTTTTGCATTCCAGATTTTGAATTGTTCGTCGGAGGGCGATCGGGTCGCGGAGCCGTTGAAGATAACGTGCGGCTGTGCGAATTTGTCTATCGCAATTTGCCGTATCTGACGGCGATCGCGCCCACAATGGATACGCACACGGCAGCGCAAATTTTTCATCCCGCTTTTTGGGTGGACGAGTCGGGCAACCATCCGCCTGCGATGACGATGATCGAGCCGAAGGACGTACCGCAGCAGTGGCGCGTCAATCCGCTGATTGCGGCCAGTCTGGGCTATGAGCCGGAGTTGCTACAAATTTACGCCGAGCATTACGTGCGGCAACTGAGTCAGGACGGCAAGTATCCGCTGACGATTTGGCCGTTTCACTCGATGCTGGGCGGCATTGGTCACGCGCTTGTTTCCGCCTTCGAGGAAGCCTGCTTTTTTCACAATCTGGCGCGGCAAAGTCAAACGCGCTTTGAAATCAAAGGCAGTAATCCGCTGACGGAAAATTACTCGGTTCTGCGTCCGGAAGTGCTGGTCGATCAGGAAAGCCGATCGATCGCCCAAAAAAATACAAGCTTCTTGCAAAAACTTTTAGAGTTTGACTATCTGATTATTGCCGGACAAGCGAAAAGTCACTGCGTCGCCTGGACGATCGATGATTTGCTGAACGAAATTCAAGCGATCGATCCGACGCTGGCGCAAAAGGTGTATCTGCTGGAAGATTGCACTTCTCCAGTTGTCGTGCCGGACGTGGTGGACTTCACTGAGGCCGGAGATGCCGCGTTCGATCGGTTCTCCAAAGCTGGAATGCACCTGGTCAAATCGACCGATTCGATCGAGTCTTGGCCGGATCTGCAACTCTAGCCTGTTGCAAATATAGTTCGCCAGTCCTACCTTGAGTGCCCCTTAATTTGCAACACAGAATCTACAGACTATCTGTCCAACCAATCACTGCTAGTTTGATGCTGCAATGATTTCGCATTCTTCCTTTCGATCGCACTGGTCGATCGATCCGGCGATCACGTTTCTCAATCACGGTTCGTTTGGTGCTTGTCCGATCGCGGTGCAGCAGGAACAGCAGGCATGGCGCGATCGATTAGAGCGCGATCCGATGCGATTTTTTGTTTGGGATTATGAGGAACTGCTTGATCGATCGCGTGAGGCAATGGCTGCTTTTGTGGAGGCAGATGCGGCGGATTTGGTGTTTGTTCCCAATGCCACAGCGGGCGTAAATGCCGTGTTGCGATCGCTCCATGTGCGTCCGGGCGATGAGCTATTAACGACCAGCCACGAATACAATGCTTCGCGCAATGCCTTGGATTTTGTGGCGGCACAAGCTGGGGCGATCGTGACGGTTGCCGAGCTTCCATTTCCGATCGAATCTGCCGATCAGGTGATTGAATTCGTGTTAGCAAAAGTGACAGATAAAACACGATTACTCCTCATCGATCACGTCACAAGTCAAACAGGTTTAGTGTTACCGATCGAACCAATCATTTCTAAGCTGTCAGCCGCAGGAATTGCAACTTTGGTGGACGGAGCGCACGCACCGGGAATGCTGCCGCTGAACTTGAAAAAGCTCGGTGCAACCTATTACACCGGAAATGCACATAAATGGCTTTGTGCCCCAAAAAGTGCTGCTTTTTTAGTAGTCGATCGCGCCCAACAGTCACAAATTCGTCCGCTGGCAATCAGTCATGGCGCTAACTCTTTGCGGCAAGATCGATCGCGCTTTCAGCTTGAATTTGACTGGACAGGAACGGCTGATCCCAGTGCAGTTTTCAGCATTCCCAAAGCGATCGAATATCTCGGTTCGCTGCTGCCTGGTGGCTGGCCGGAACTGATGCAGCATAATCGAAATTTGGCGATCGCGGCTCGCCATTTGCTGTGTGATGCGCTCAAAATTTCGCCGCCTTGTCCGGCAGCAATGCTTGGTGCAATGGCCGCCATTCCATTGCCAGATGGGGACTGCGAATTGCTGTATCGACAGCTAGTCGATCGTGCTATTCAAGTTCAGCTTCAAGCTTGGCCGCGATCGCCAAAGCGCATTTTGCGAATTTCAGCACAGCTTTATAATCAGCTTGCGGACTATGAATGTTTAGCAACTGCACTGCAAATTTTGCACCAAAGCTACTGAGATTCGTCGCGATCGAGTTCCAGTACGGCGACAAGCTGCCCATGATCCGATTGCCAAAGCGGAATTTCTTCATCCATTAAAGCTTGATCGATCAGGTGATCGTTCAGCACTGAAACATGGCCGACTCGTCCAATTCGGCGCGGATTTCCTGATACAAATTCTTGGCTAACCAAGATTTGATCAAGCGTTTCGTAGTGCCCGTTGTGAATGTGCGTATAGAAAAAATCGCCGTAGCTGCGACGTGCCTGAATGTCCTTAACGTTGTAGAGCAGCACATCCCAAATTTGGCGTTTGCGATCGCTCGGCAGTTCTCGATGCGGCGGTTCTCCTGCGATGATTTGCGTTGTGACGGCAAGCGCCGTGTCATTCACATCACCCATCACAATCACAGGATAGTCTTGATTTTGCAGCGTTTCCATCAGCAGCATTCGCAAAGCTGTCGCTTCTGCCGCCCGCAAAATGAGCGATCGCGCCTGCCCTTTTGCTCGTTCGATCGGGTCGTGGCGATCGACATCTTCCGGCAAAATTGGACGTTTGGATTTGAGGTGAACGACAAAGACAATGCACTCCACACCATGAATCGCAATTTTGACAGATAAAACAGGACGCGAGAAGCGATCGAACGACAGCAGTTCTCCTTGAATATCGAGTTTGGCAGCAGCGGGAAACTGCTCGATCACCTGATAGCTCAAGATTGGAAAGTTAGAAACTAAAGCAACAGCAGGACTGTCATTGATATGCTTGGAAACAACAAGTTTTGCCGAATCATAGATTCGACTTTCGGTTAAAGTTTCCTGTAAGGCTTCAGTATGAAAAACTTCTTGAAAACCAACAATGTCGGCTCGCATTCGCTGAAGCTGATTCGCTGTCCAAGTTTTTTTGCGGCGGTAGGTTTCAGGGCTATAAACTTCACGATAGAAACGTGTATTCGGCAAAGCAAGATTGCACAGGTTAAACGTTCCAATGCGAAAGCGATGAGATGGCATGAGAATTTGGAAGAAGAAGCGATCGATCCTACCGAGAAACGCTGCCGCAAACGTCGAAACTTAAGAATTGATTTGGAGTTTTGGCGAGACTGTAAGGTTGACGAAACTGTAGCGATCGCAGCAAATCCGCGCTGAATCACCAAATACGGTAAAATCTGCCTACAGTGCCGCCCCAACTTAACGATTTGCCGCGAATGATTTCTGTTTCCGATCGCATGACCGCTCTGCGCGATCGCGCCCAGTGCGCTTTAATTCCGTTTATTACAGCGGGCGACCCCGACCTTGAAACAACGGCCAAAGCGCTGCAACTGCTCGATGCCAACGGTGCAGACATCATTGAGCTTGGCGTGCCCTATTCCGACCCGCTTGCCGATGGGCCAGTCATTCAGGCGGCGGCGACTCGCGCGTTGGAAAACGGCACGACGATCGATCGCGTCCTCGATATGCTGCGCGACATAACGCCGAAGCTGAACGCGCCGATCGTCCTATTCACCTACTACAATCCCATTCTCAATCGCGGCATCGAACCATTTTTGAAAGAGATCAAAGCGGCGGGCGTCAGCGGCTTAGTCGTGCCCGATTTGCCGCTGGAAGAAGTCGATGCGCTGCTTCAGCCTGCAACAGCGATCGGCATTGAGGTCGTGCTGCTGGTTGCGCCCACCAGTCCCAAAGAGCGAATTGAAGCGATCGCTCGCCAGTCGCAGGGCTTTGTTTATCTGGTCAGCGTGACAGGCGTGACGGGAATGCGAACACAAATTCAAGACCGTGTGCAGGAGTTGGTCAGCGATTTACGCAGTGTTACGGACAAAGCGATCGGCGTGGGATTTGGCATCTCGGAGCCGTCGCAAGCGCAGCAGGTGATGGAGTGGGGCGCAGATGCGGTGATTGTGGGCAGCGCGTTTGTCAAACGCTTGGCAGAAGGCTCGCCAGAACAGGGATTGATGGCGATCGAATCTTTCTGCCGCAGCCTCAAGATGGCACTCAGCTAGTCCACAAAAATTGCTTTTTTGAATTCTAATTTCGCCGAACTCACAGAGCAAATCAATCGGCTAAAACTGACGAATTGCTGACTGAAAGCAATCGATTTCTACGGCAAAAATCAATCGAAACCTGAATTAGAACGATCGTATTATCGAACGACTGTATTATGGAAGCAGTTCGATCGAGCGATGGTTGGCATGGAACTTGAGCAGCCTCTTGGTTCAGTGATTCAAGGCTCTTTGAGTCAAGGCTTAGAAGTGCGTTTGCATCCCGACGTTTCCGTTGAAGAAATGCGCGTCGGAAAATTTCTCGTCGTGCAGGGGCGGCGATCGCGCTTTTTCTGTATGCTCACCGATGTTGCCTTGGGAACCGCAAATCCGCGCATCCTTGCCAATCCGCCCGATCCGAATAATTTATTTTTGCAGGAAGTTCTCGCAGGCAGCGGCACTTACGGCACGGTTAGCCTCACGCCAATGCTGATGTTTACGCCGACTGCACCCAGCGAAACGCCAGAAGAATTTAAGCCAGAAAAAAAGAAGAAATCAAAAGTTTCCGAAGGTCAACTGTCACTCGGATCGTTCGAGCCGCAGTCGAATAGCGGCTTTGAACTGTTGCCTGTGAAGACGATTCCGAGCCATTTTTCGCAGGTGTTTGATGCCAGCGATCGCGACTTTCGTGCGGTTTTTGGCTGGGAAGATGACCCGCACCGACGCAATTTTGCGATCGGAATGCCGATCGATATGGACGTGCCGATTTGTATTGACCTCGATCGATTTGTCGAGCGCAGCAACGGCGTGTTTGGCAAGTCTGGCACAGGCAAATCATTTCTGACGCGCCTCTTGCTGTCGGGGATTATTCGCAAGCGGGCGGCGGTGAATTTAATTTTCGATATGCACTCGGAATACGGCTGGGAAGCGACTCGCGAAGGCAAGCAGTTCAGCACCGTCAAAGGCCTGCGGCAGCTATTTCCCGGACAGGTGCAGATCTACACGCTTGACCCGGAATCGACCAAGCGGCGTGGTGTGCGCGATGCTCAAGAGCTTTTCATCAGCTACGACCAGATCGACGTGGAAGATTTGATGCTGGTGCGCGGCGAGTTGAACCTCTCAGAAGCTAGCCTGGAGAACGCGATTATTCTCCGCAACGAATTCGGGCGAAGCTGGATTACGCGCCTGCTGTCGATGAGCAATGAGGAAATTCAGGAATTTTGTGAAGTCAAGATGGGCAGCAAGTCCTCAATTATGGCGCTTCAGCGCAAGTTGCAGCGGCTTGACGACCTGAAATATCTCAGGCAAACCTGCCCGCACAACTATGTCAGTCAAATTCTCGAATCGCTGGAAGCCGGAAAGCATGTCGTGGTGGAATTCGGGTCGCAGTCGAATTTGCTGTCATATATGCTGGCGACGAACGTGATCGCCCGCCGCATTCACGCCAGCTATGTCCACAAAGCCGAGAAATTTTTGCAGACCAAAAACGTCAGCGATCGCCCCCAACCGCTCGTCATTACGATCGAAGAAGCCCACCGCTTTCTCGACCCGTCTACGGTCGGTCAAACGATCTTTGGCACGATCGCCCGCGAAATGCGGAAATATTTCGTTACCTTACTCGTCGTCGATCAGCGTCCGTCCGGCATCGATAACGAAGTGATGTCGCAGGTCGGGACGCGCATCACCGCTTTGTTGAACGACGAGAAAGATATTGAGGCGATTTTTACCGGAGTGTCAGGCGGGCAAAGTTTGCGATCGGTGCTGGCGAAACTCGACTCCAAACAGCAAGCCTTGATTCTCGGTCATGCCGTGCCGATGCCCGTCGTGATTCGCACCCGTCCGTATGACGAAACCTTTTATGCCGAAATTGGCGCGATCGACTGGGAAGAAGTGCCGACAGAGGCCGTGATCAAAGCGGCGGAATCGGCCAAGGCGGATTTGGGATTTTAGGGAAGCTGCTTCAAATTCAAAGCAGAAAAAAGGCGCAGCCAATGCCGCGCCTTGCGAAGTTCAAATTGGATGAGGTTAGCGATCGACCGATCCCATGATGATATCGACGCTGCCCAAAATCGCCATGATGTCTGCCACCTTCACGCCTTTAAGCAGTTTCGGGAAAATTGGCAGATTGTTGAAGTCTGCCGCCCGAATCTTCCACCGCCAAGGAAACACGTTGTCATCGCCAATCAGGTAAATGCCCAATTCACCTTTGCCGCTTTCAATGCGGAAGTAGTGTTCGCCCTTGGGAATCTTGAAAGTCGGCGCGATTTTTTTGCCGATGAACTGGTAATCAAACCCGTTCCATTCAGATTTTGGCCCTGCGGCGATCCGCTTGGCTTCCAAGTTTTCGTAGGGGCCACCCGGCAAGGCTTTGAGCGCCTGCATGATGATCTTGGCGGATTCGCGCATTTCGCGGATGCGGACGATGTAGCGGGCAAAGCAGTCGCCCGCCGTTTCCCACTGCACTTCCCAGTCAAGTTCGTCGTAGACTTCGTAGTGATCGACTTTTCGTAAATCCCACTTGACGCCGGACGCCCGCAGCATCGGTCCCGACAAGCCCCAGTTGATCGCTTCGTCACGTCCGATCGTGCCCACGCCCTCGACCCGTCTACGGAAGATCGGGTTGTCCGTGATCAGGCGTTCGTACTCATCGACCTTGGGCAAAAAGTACTCGCAGAACTCTTGGCACTTGTCCACCCAGCCGTAGGTCAAGTCCGCCGCCACGCCGCCAATGCGGAAGTAGTTGTTGTTGATCAAGCGGTAGCCCGACACGGCTTCCCACAGGTCATAGATCATCTCCCGTTCACGGAAGATGTAGAAGAATGGGGTCTGAGCGCCCACGTCGGCCATGAACGGGCCAAGCCACAGCAAATGGTTGGCAATGCGGTTCAGTTCCAGCATGATCACGCGAATGTAGCGGGCGCGTCTGGGAACGTCGATGCCCGCCAGAATTTCCGGCGCGTTCACCGTCACGGCTTCGTTGAACATGCCTGCTGCGTAGTCCCAGCGAGACACATAGGGCACAAACATCGTATTCGTGCGGTTTTCTGCGATTTTTTCCATGCCTCGGTGCAAATAGCCGATGACAGGTTCGCAGTCCACCACGTCTTCACCGTCCAAGGTGACAATCAGCCGCATCACTCCGTGCATGGAGGGATGGTGCGGCCCCATGTTGATCACCATCGGTTCGGTTTTGGTTTCGATCATTGCCATAGCTAAACAGTCTCCCCTCGCGATCGATGTCAGGTGGCCTTGGTCGCGAGGGGCAATCCCTCGCCAAAACTCATATTCTGATAAATTGTTGCGCTTTCTTAATTATACGGATTGTGCATCCGTAGAAGTGTCGATCGATCGACAACTTCTAGGGCAAATTATCAGCTTTTTTCAGGGATCACGATAACCAAACCTGAAGCGATCGCCACCCAGCCGCCATACTGGAAATGCATTCCTTTTGTTCGATTGCATGATCCAGCCGTCTCCGCCTGCCTTTGTTCATATTCCCGTCCTCGGTTCAGAAGTCGTGGAAGGGCTGTCCGTGCGTCCGGGCGGACATTATCTCGATGCCACAGTCGGCGGCGGCGGCCACAGTCGGATGATTCTTGAAGCGGCGGCGGACGTGCGGATTACGGCGATCGACCAAGACGCACAAGCCATCCAAGCGGCTCAGGCGAAACTGAAGGAGTTTGGCGATCGCGTCCAGTTCCACCGGAGCAACTTTGCTGAATTTCGACCTGTGGAATTATTTGACGGCATCATTGCCGATTTGGGTGTGAGTTCGGCGCAGTTTGACACGGGCGATCGCGGCTTCAGCTTCCGCCTCGAAGCACCGCTCGATATGCGAATGGATCAGCGACAGGAATTAACTGCCGCAGACATCATCAACACTTGGGACGAAGCAAAACTGGCCGACATTTTCTTTCACTATGGCGAAGAACGCTTGTCGCGACGAATTGCGCGGCGAATTGTGGAGCGCAGACCGTTTCAGACGACGATCGAACTGGCAGACGCGATCGCCTACAGCGTTCCGCGCTCCTACCGCTACGGACGCATCCACCCCGCCACTCGCGTCTTTCAAGCCCTCAGAATTGCCGTCAACCAGGAACTTGCCGTTCTCGAAACTTTTCTGCAAAAAGCTCCTACCTGGCTGAACCCAGACGGGCGGATTGGCATTATCAGCTTTCACAGTTTGGAAGATCGCCTGGTGAAACATGCCTTCAAAGATTCACCTTGGCTGGAAGTGCTAACGAAAAAGCCGATCGTGCCGCAAGAATCTGAACTGGAAGCGAATAGTCGGGCGCGATCGGCTAAGCTGCGATTTGCGCGACGAGTTGAAGCAGAGCGCGGCTAAAGATTTACCTCTTCAAGCTGCAACTTGTCTCTTGCTAGGATAGGATGACGAGATGACAAGATCGGGGAATTTCTACCCCAATAGGTATATTAGACTCGCAACCAAATCGGTATATTTGACCTAAGCAGCTTTTGCTATCCGTTTCGCATTGCCATTGCCTGACATTTAGAAAACCATGAGTGAAATTCGTGTTGCCCTAATTGAAGACCATGACCTGACTCGCGTGGGAATGCGTACCGCCCTTCAGCAGCAAGAGGGCGTCAAGGTCATTGGTGAAGCTGCCAATGCGACCGAAGGCCTAAAGCTGTTGCAGCAAACGCAGCCCGACATTGCGATCGTTGATATCGGCCTGCCCGACATGGACGGCATCGACCTGACGCGCCAGTTCAAATCGGCACAGGCTGAGCAGGAAGACGCCACCACCAAAGTGCTGATTTTGACGCTCAACGATAATGAAGATGTGGTTTTGGCGGCGTTTGCGGCTGGCGCAGACTCCTACTGCATGAAGGATGTGAGCTTGGAGCAGCTTGTTGAAGCGCTGAGAGTCACCAACAGCGGCAATAGCTGGATCGATCCGGCGATCGCTCGCATCGTCCTCAAGCAAACCCGCCAGCCACAGTTAGGAGCTGCCGATCCAAAAAGCACCGTGTCGATCGGTGCAGTCGCTCCAGAATACAGCCAGATTCTCGAAACCTATCCGCTGACTGAGCGCGAACTGGAAGTGCTAGAGCTGATCGTGGCCGGATGCAGCAATGCGGCGATCGCTGAAAAGCTCTACATCACGGTGGGAACGGTGAAAACGCACGTCCGCAACATCCTCAACAAGCTGTGTGCCGATGACCGGACGCAAGCCGCTGTCCGAGCGTTGCGATCGGGCTTGGTTGGCTAGCAGCCAAACTTCATAAAGTTCCTGTAATTGAAATGCCCTCTTCTACCGCACCGGATGCTCATCAAAGTAGAATGAGGGTATTTTCTGCATCTACCCCCAGTCGATCGCGTCGCTAACTTGAACACTTGCTTTCACCTGCTCCTACTTTGGACTGCGGTGCTTTAAACAAACCTCAGTTCAGTGAGTCGTGGCACCAAGGAAGTTAGCGAATGTGAAGTCTGGGGTATTTTGCTGTTGGGGGCGATCGTCACGCCAAGCCGTGCATTCAAAAGATTTGATTTTTTGACTCTGTGCAAGCTTGTCTGGCAGCAATCGCGATGGCGAGCTTTCCGTTGAACGTGAGTCGCATTTTGGTTTCGCAGTGGAGTGTCGTATGGCTCTGCCAGAGAAAAGTAAGCTGAGATTGATGGTTGTTGATGACGAATCAGACAATCTCGATTTGCTCTACCGCACCTTTCGTCGGGACTTTGAGGTGTTCAAAGCCGCAAGCGCCCTCGAAGCGCTGCAAATTCTCGATCGCGTCGGCGAAATGAGCATCATCATTTCCGATCAGCGAATGCCCAAGATGAGCGGAATCGAGTTTCTGAGCCGCACCGTTGAGGCGTTTCCCGACACGATCCGAATCGTCCTGACGGGCTACACGGACGTTGAAGATTTAGTCAGTGCAATCAACACGGGCAAGGTATTTAAATATATCACCAAGCCTTGGAACCCGGATGAATTGCGATCGGTGGTGCAGCAAGCGGCTGAAACCTATCAGGTGCTCAAGCATCGCACGATCGAACTGCGTCGCGCCCTCCGTCGTGAATCTTTGTTCAATGCCGTCACCACTGCGATCCGCGAATCGCTCGACTATCGCAGTATGCTGCAAACGATCGCCAGCGCGATCGGACAAACCTTCGGTGCAGACACTTGTATCCTTCGCCCCGTCGAAACCGTGAACGGTACTGCCCAGTATCGCCTGTTGCCCGAAGCGTTTTCCTACTCGCTGCCTTCGACCGAAGCACTGGTGTCGATTGCATCCCTCTCAGCCAACGCCCCCGTCGAACTGCTCGATGCCCCCTGTTTGACTGAAGCAGAAGCGCTGCGATCGGTTTTCCAGCATCGCCAGATTCAACTGAGTCAGTGCAGCGGCGATCATCCGCCCCGCGCTCAGTTGTTCGTTCCGCTCACCTATCAGCAAGAACTGTTGGCCGTTCTCATGCTCTACCGCAATGGCCCTGCGCCACCCTGGACAAGTGAAGAAATCGAACTGCTCAACGGCGTTGCCGAACAAGCTGCGCTTGCCATTTCGCAAGCCAAGCTGTACCAGCGCATTCAGCAGCAAACCGAGCAGATGCGATCGGAACTCGCGGTCGCCCATCAAATTCAGAGCAATCTGCTTCGCCAGCAGTTGCCCGAACTGGATGCGGCCAAGGTGCAAGCCTGCTGCTATCCGGCTAGAGAAGTCGGCGGCGATTTCTTTGAGGTGTATCAGCATCCGCAGGGCGATCTGTGGCTGGCAGTCGGAGATGTTTCTGGCAAAGGCGTTCCGGCTGCGCTGTTCATGGCAAGCGCCATCTCGGTTTTGCGGCGCGAACTGGGACAGGAAACTTCACCAGAACCGGATATCGTGATGCAGCATCTAAACAGCAGCTTGTCTGACAACCTCGTTGGCAGCAACTGCTTCATTACGATCGTGCTGGCTCGCTATCGCCCCACTAGCGGCCAGCTATGCTATGCCAATGCTGGACATATCTATCCCCTAGTGTGGTCGCGCACCGAAACGCAGACTCCCACCTACCTGAAGGTGCGGGGTGTGCCGCTGGGAATTTTGCCCGTTTGGAAAGCTCCTGCGGGCGAGGTGACGTTGCGATCGAACGATATTCTGCTGCTGGCAAGCGACGGCATCACCGAGGCAACCGTCGTCGATGCCAATCACAACGGCAAAAACGCCATGCTTCAGCAGGAAGGCTTGTGGCGGTTGCTTCAGCAGCAGGCAGTGCTCGATTTGCCAAAGCTGCTGTCGCACATTCAGTCACATACCGAAATTCAGGAAGACGACCAGACCATACTTGCTTTGGAGGTTTTGTAGCTCATGCGAACCGAGTTGCATGTACCAAGTGACCTAAAATTTCTCAACATTGTAGAAAGCTGGCTGCTTGGCGCATTAGAAATCGAGCTAGGTGATGATGTTGATTGGCCGCGCCAGGCAAATCGACTCCGGCTCGTCCTAGTCGAAGCCTATTCCAACGTGGTGCGTCATGCCCATCGCGACCAGCCCAATCTGCCCGTCTTGATGCGGCTGGAGCTGAAAAATCGAGACATTGTGCTGGAAATTTGGGATCACGGACGCGGCTACGACCTTTCCACCTATCTGCCGCCCACGCCCGAAGACAAGCAGGAGGGTGGATATGGCTGGCTCATTCTCAATCGACTCATGGATCGGGTGGAATATCGCCTGCAAGTGAACGGGCGCAACTGTCTCATGCTGGAAGCAACACTGCCGCAGGAAGAGCGGAATTAGTCGAGCTTCGAGGTGGGCGCTGAGCTGAACGGTGTCTGGTAAAGCGTCGATCGCTAGCTTGCCTGTGGCGGATCTTGCCTCTTTCTAGAGGAGAAAAGCGATCGCCCGAACGACAAGTGTTGTATCTTTAGTTAAGCATTCTTTTACACGGCGCTTCATTCGCGATGTCTTCTAGCTGGCTGACGCCCAGTCATTTTGTGATGCTGGGCTTGTTGCTTACGTTTGCGGTCGCCCACAGCGGACTGGCCTCACTTCGGGCAAAAGCAGAAAAGCGAATTGGCGCAAGACTCTATCGCGTCCTGTTCGCGCTGGTTAGCTTGCCGCTTGCCGTCATCCTCATCGTTTACTTTTTCAACCACCGCTATGACGGGTTGCGCCTGTGGAACGTGCAGGGCGTTCCCACTGTGCAGTCGATCGTTTGGATTTTGTCGGCCATTTCATTTTTGTTTCTCTACCCCGCCACGTTTAATTTGCTGGAAATTGCGGCGATCGAAAAGCCGCAAGTCCACCTGTATGAAACGGGGATTATCCGGATAACGCGCCATCCACAGATGGTCGGGCAGATCATCTGGTGCATTGCCCACACGCTTTGGCTGGGGACAACGTTTACGCTGGTGACTTCGATCGGGCTGGTGCTGCATCATCTGTTTGGCGTTTGGCATGGCGATCGCCGTCTGAGTTGGCGCTATGGCGAAGCGTTTGACAAGGTGAAAGAGCGCACTTCGATCGTGCCGTTTTTGGCAATCGTGCAGGGAAGACAAACAGTGGTCTGGCAAGAATTCATCAAGCCCGCCTATTTAGGCGTAGCCGCTTTTGTCCTCCTACTTTGGTGGGGACATCCAGCTTTAATTCATGCCGCCAATCTTGTCCACTGGTAGGATGATTTTAAGCAAGATCAAAGCAAAAATTTAAGAAAACCATAGAGGGATCAACGTGGAAGCGGTTAGCGAAGAAACGTTTCAGCAAGAAGTTTTGAATGCTTCGACTCCGGTTTTGGTGAATTTTTGGGCACCTTGGTGTGGCGTTTGTCGCCTAATGTACCCGCTGCTCAATCAGCTTCAGGGCGACTGGGACGGTCAGCTTAAGCTCGTCAGCATCAATGCCGACGCCAACCTGAAGCTTGCGAGCACCTATCGTCTTTCAACTTTGCCGACAGTACTGCTGTTCGATCGCGGCCAGTTGCTCCACCGCCTCGATCAGTTCCACACACCCGCCGAGATTCGCACAGCGGCTCAAGGGCTAGCCGTCGCCCTCGAACAGCTCAAGAAAAGCTATTTGCTGCTATAACTAGCTGCTGTAGCTTTGTTGGGAAGCGTGGCGGAGGGCGGTAATTGTTTCGATCGCCACTGTCGCCACGCGATCGATTTCGGCTTCCGTGTTGAACCGTCCGATGCCAAATCGCAATGAAGCATAAGCAAGATCGTCCAATCGTCCGATCGCTCGCAGCACATGA
Organism: Microcoleus sp. FACHB-1515; assembly: GCF_014696105.1. Taxonomy (GTDB): domain Bacteria; phylum Cyanobacteriota; class Cyanobacteriia; order Elainellales; family Elainellaceae; genus JAAUTJ01. The sequence goes on along the minus strand of NZ_JACJPO010000018.1, from coordinate 63,158 downwards.
GACGGTTCGGTTTTCGCGCTAGTGCAGGCAGAACCGGAAGAAAGCGCAACGACAGGCTGAAGACCGAGCAGTAAGGCAGAACCGTCTACGTCTGCAATACTCACATTCAGATTTCCCGGTAGTCGTTCGATAGAATGTCCATTGAGAAGAATGCCGTCGATCGCGCTGAGCTGTGTCCACAGGCGATCGCGCAGTTGCCGAATTCGCTGAAATTCTTCGGGCTGCTGGGCGATGCCGAGTTCGATCGCTTTCGCAAAGCCAACAATTTGCGGCGGGTAGAGCGTGCCCGAGCGCATTCCGCGCTCATGCCCGCCGCCGTGAAGCTGCGGTGCAAGCTGAACTCGTGGATTGCGACGCCGCACATACAACGCTCCAATTCCTTTTGGCCCGTAGATTTTGTGCGCGGTCAGAGACATCAGGTCGATCGCCATCGCATTCACGTCGATCGGAATTTTGCCGATCGCCTGCGCTGCATCAGTGTGAAACAGCACGTTGCGGCTGTGGCAGAGTGCGCCAATTTGGGCGATCGGCTGCAAGACGCCAATTTCGTTATTTGCCATCATCACCGAGACAAGAATCGTGTCGGGGCGAAACGCCTGCTCAAGCTCAGCAAGCGCGATCAGGCCGTCGGGCTGCACGGGAAGAATCGACACCTCAAAGCCGATCGACTCCAGATAGCGGCAGGGGTCAAGAACGGCGTTGTGTTCGGTTGCAACGGTGATGATGTGTCGTCCGCGATCGAAATACGCCTCGGCTACGCCCTTGATCGCAAGATTGTTTGCCTCGGTTGCGCCGCTGGTGAACACGATTTCTTCGGGCGCTGCGCCGATCGACTCGGCCAAATCCGATCGCGCCTGCTTCACGGCACTTTCGGCTTCCCAACCAAAAGTATGTGAATTGCTGGCTGGATTGCCAAACTGAGTGGTGAAGTAAGGCAGCATGGCTTCTAGGACAATCGGATCGATCGGGGTGGTGGCGTGGCAGTCGAGATAGATGGGGCGATGCGGCATGAATTCGCAGAGAAATTGAGCTTCCTTGATTGTGGCAAACCCTTTTGACAGCGATGGAGCGAGTGATGGGTCTGCATCAGGCAGTTGCTTTGGGAAAGGGAGGGCGATCGCTGCTTCGAGACGGATGCGACTGCCGCAAAATTCGCAAGTGATCTTCGAGTCCTAACTTTGCGCCTTTTTGATAGATTCGCTCTCTTGAGTTAACAGAAATAAAAGTTTGATTTGAGAGGTTGAGCTTTTCAGATTGACCCAGAAATAAGAAGCCGTTTTGCTGAAGCGCAAAATGAAAGCGAACCGCGATCGCGGCTTGCGTTTCAACATCGAGATAAATCAGAACATTGCGACAGACCAGCAAATCAATTTTAGACATCGGCGCATCTTCAGTCAAATTATGATGACCAAATACAATTCTTCGCCGCAGTGCTGAGTGAAAAACATATCCGCGATCGATTTTTTCAAAGTATTTCTCTAGCCAGTCTAGAGGAATCTCTGCAACGTCTTCTTCGGCATAAATGGCTTGTCGAGCTTGCTGGAGCGCATCCAGATCACGATCGGTTGCGTACCAGCGAACGCGCTCTAAACACGCTTCGATTCCCAACACTTCTGCAAACGTCATGACCAGGCTGTAGAGTTCTTGTCCGGTCGAGCAGCCTGCGCTCCAAACCCGAATCGACTCGCGCGATCGCTTGCTGTTCACAATTTTGGGAATGACATCTTGCGCCAGGGTTTGCCAAGCATTGCGATCGCGAAAAAAGCTAGTGAAGTTAATTAAAACAGCTTCTTGAAGGAGCCTCCACTCTTCCAATTCCTGCTGCAAATAGTATAAATAGTCTCGGTAGGAATTGATATGAAGCTGCTGCATCCGATAATTAAATCGTCGCATCAAGCTAGAACGTTTATAGTTCGTGAAATCGCAGCCCCGCTCGCGCTTAAGAAAACCAAGCAGTGCTTCAAAATCCAAATCTAGCTCAGGTGATTGAATCATATCAAAAGACGTAAAAAGTAATATTCAGGGATGTTTTAATGCTTTTGCGGAAGTCTCGGCTCGATCGCGCCTCAGCCGAAATATCTGATAGTTTCAGTCTAGTCGATGATCTTTTAGCTTGATCGTAACGATTCTTAGGTTGAAAAAAAAGGGTCTTGTGCAGACCCTCAAAGCATGATTTCTCAAGTGTTGAAGTCGATCGCCGCCTGTGAAGCGATCGCGTCAGCAAACCAAGCCGCTAATCTCCAAAAATCGCGGAGTGCCAGCCTTTGCGCTGATCGCCCGTCATGTCAAACACAACATGCTTGACGATCGTGTATTCTTCGAGCGCATAGTGCGACATATCTTTGCCCACGCCGCTTTGCTTAAAGCCGCCGTGTGGCATTTCGCTGGCGATCGGCAAATGATCGTTAATCCAAACTGTGCCGCACTCCATCGCTGCGGCCATCCGCATCGATCGCTGCACGTTTGTTGTCCAGCAGCTTCCGGCCAGCCCATACGCGATGTCGTTGGCGAGGTGGATTGCTTCGGCTTCGTCCGAGAAATGCTTGACGATCGCTACAGGCCCAAAAATTTCTTCTTGAACGCAGTTGGCATCCTGCGGCGGATCAACCAGAATCGTCGGTGGATAGAAGCAGCCAGGACTTTCCGGCTTTTCGCCGCCCAGCGCCACTTTGACGCCTTGCTGTTTGGCTTCTTCGACCATGCTGTGAACTTTGGTTTGCTGCATTTTGCTCACTAAGGGGCCGATGTCCGTTCCCTCATCGAACGGGTTGCCGACGCGCACCTGCTTGGACAAGGCGATGAAGCGATCGAGAAACTGGTCAAACACTTCGTTTTGCACATAAATTCGCGTCGCCGCCGTGCAGTCTTGGCCGCTGTTTGCATAGCAGGCGACGACCGCACCATTGGCCGCCGCTTCGATGTCGGCATCTGCAAACACCAAGAACGGCGCTTTGCCACCCAGTTCCAGCGTGACCCGCTTCACCATCGGGCTTGCCAGTTCTGCGACGCGCTTTCCGGTTCGCGTACTGCCTGTGAAGCTGACCATGCGGATGTCGGGATGCGTACAGATGGCTTCTCCGACTTCTGCGCCTCCGGTCACGACGTTGATCAGTCCCGGTGGAAAGCCGGATTCGATCGCGATTTTTGCCAGTTCGATCGTCGTCACGGGCGTATTGGGGGCGGGCTTGATCACAACCGCATTTCCTGCCGCCAAAGCAGGAGCCAGCTTCCAAATTGCCATCATGAACGGATAGTTCCAGGGCGTAATCGCGCCCACCACGCCAACGGGTTCCCGCCGCAACATACTCGTATATCCGGGAATGTAGCTTCCGGCGGCGGCTCCTTCTTGGCGGCGGACGCTGGCGGCAAAATAGCGCAGGTTGTCGATCGCAAACGGAATATCGCTATTGGTCGAAAGCTTCAGCGGCTTTCCGGCGTTTTGGCTTTCCAGTTGAGCAAGCTGCTCAGACTTGGCCTCGATCGCATCGGCGAACTTCATCAGCGCGGCACTGCGTTCACCATACGACAGTGCCCCCCAAGCCACTTGCGCTTGCTTGGCAACGGCAACGGCGCGATCGACATCTGCTGTCGTGCCCATTGCCACCGTTGCAAATACTTCTCCCGTTGCAGGGTCGATTAAGTCTTCGCTGCCCGTCGTAATTAGCTCGTCGCCGATCACCATTGGATAGTGCGTGAACTTCGCTTCCATAAATCCTCTCGGTTAAGTGCTTACCATTTCAACGGATGTTAACGGCACGCGATCGCCCTTTCGTGACTTTGGCGATCGTCTCCCTATTGTCCACAATGCCAGGGAAGCCGAATTTTGTGGGTTAAGAAAGTTACGGATCGATCGCCCTATCGCCGCGCAAAATTTGCTGGATCTTGGTCGCGGCGATGCTGAACGGGCAAGGGTGGACTTTGGCGATCGCCCACCAAAGCTGCCGTCTGCTCCAGTGCGGTTCGCAGTCGTCTGGCCGCATAGATCGACATATCGCGAGGAACGTTGATGCGATCGCGCAGATAGCGCAGGGCAATATCCGATCCGGCAGGCGGTTCGCAAGCTTCCCCGGTCATCATCGCAGTCAAGGCGCAGCGGAGGGCGCGATCGAACAGGTCGTCATCCGCCGGATTGACGCGAATAATATTGTTGCGATGCGTGATGACGCGCTGGAGTGCTTCTGCTCGCGAGGTTTCGGGTTCCGCATAGGCGACATCCGGCAGTTCGTCCCACGAGCCGCGATCGACTTTCGCCTGATTGCTCGCCGTTTGCGGATCGCTGTTTGCCCAGCACCCGCCCATTTGCGGCGGCAAATCGTGGACGTGCGTGTGGAAGTCGCTTTGTGTCCCGCGATAGGTGGAACGGCTTTCCATTGCGGCAAACCAGGCTTTGAAGTGCGGATTTTCTTCGCGCAAAGAATAGCCTTTGTAGTAGTACAGGCTGGCGTTCATCCGTTCGACATAGGGCGTGAAGATGACATCCACGATGCTGAAATCGTCAAGGAAATAAGGGCTATCCGTGCGCTCAAGTGCGTCTTCGACTTTGGCAACGACGTTAATAAACTGCTCGCGGTTGCGACGTTCTTCACGATCGTTCGATCGCTGACACAGCCAAGCGCACCATGCCCGAAACAGCAATCGCTCCAGCCACCGCAGCGGCAACACTTCCGGGTCGTTCATGCCCCAGCCCAAGCTGCCGTAGACGGTTTCGAGCGCGATCAAAATGTCGTCGCTTTCGGTGATGATGCGTCCGTCCAGTTCGATCGCAGGCAGCATTCCCGATCGCACTTTGCGCTTGTACCAGTCTTCTTTCTGCCCATAGCAGAACATCGTGACTTTTTCGATGCGGTAAGGAATTTGCTTTTCCTCTAGCCACAGCCAAACTTTTTGACAGTAGGGACACCAGGCATGATTGTCGCGATACAGCGTCACCCGCACATCTGACTCTGACTGACCAAACAGGCGTAGACGGGCTTGTGCATTGGTCGCACCGTTAATGCGATCGATTTGCCAGTCCGTGAGGGCTTCCAGTTCTGTCCAGCTTAAAGGCGCGATCGTCATAAGGAATTTCGGTAGTTTCATTTCTTATTTTGTCATTGCTTTTTTCGACATGAAGCGACGTTGCAACTCAACCCAATTCCTTTGCCAAATTTGAATCGTTTATCTTTTCGTGCCGCTGGCCTGATATAGTTTGAAGGCTTCAGCGATCGGTTCTGATGGGGAACAGCCATCAGAAGCAATGGGGAAAGTTTGGTGCAAGTCCAACGCTGTCCCGCAACTGTAATGCGATCGTCAGATCTCAAAGTCAGGATGCCCGCCGATTCTTCAAACTTCTACATTTCTGCGAGGTACAGAAGATGAATTTTTTAAACAAGTTTCGCATTCGCAAAGCTTGGCAAAAAACCGCAGCCTTGTTGAGCTTGACAAGCTGCTTTTTACTTGCCGCAACGCCTGCATTTGCTCATCATGCATTGGATGGGAAAACGCCATCCAACTTCTTTGAAGGATTTTTGTCGGGTTTAGCGCACCCAATCATCGGACTCGATCATTTTGCGATCGTCGTCTCGATCGGATTGCTAGCGGCAATTCATTCCCAAGGAATTTTTATTCCCATTTCCTTTTTGCTGACAGCAATGCTCGGCACCAGTCTTCATCTTGCAGGCGCTAGCATTCCAGGCATTGAACTGTTAGTCACGGGGTCAATTTTGCTGTTTGGTTTGCTGCTGGTGAAGCTCGATCGCTGCAAGGTCAAGCTGTTGATTGGGCTGGCAGCGATCGCAGGTTTGCTTCACGGTTATGCTTATGGCGAAGCGATTTTTGGTGCAAAAATGATGCCGCTGCTTGCTTATTTGGCAGGCTTCACCGTAATTCAGATTGTTGTGTCGCTGATTGCCTTTGTCATTGCCAAAGCAATCCTTTCACGACAAAAGCTGGAGCAGCAGGCGGAGAAGTTTCGTTCAGCAGGCTTCGTGATTTTTGGAATTGGATTCGCCTTTTTTGCATCTCAACTGGTCGAAGCTTTGTTGCCGCTACCGAACGGCTAAAGCTGAATGGACACAGAAGAAAGTCGCTATCACGATTTTCCTACAGCACTGTAAAAAATCATGTTCAGCGTGGTGCAATAGCAACCACAAGACTGTACAGCGATCAAGACTGAAAATCACACCGTTCTGGCAGTCTTGATGAACCATCGTGGGTAATGCTGTGGCACTCCAGACTTGCAGCGACGCTTGAGCGTGTCCGCTCTGGAGTGCTACACGCTGCTGATGGAGTTGTGCGAAGTGGCACTCGCTTGGGCAGCGTTAACTGGACACCCCAGCGGCAGAACCGTATCTCGACACCCGTTGCGTAATTCTGCCGCCGCGTTGATTTCTGCTGTCTGCGAAATGTGATAGATTGCCGGGAATTTAGCTTATTCAAGCAAGTTTTCTAGAATCAAGATAGCTTCCCTGTCAGCGCGGATTTCCTATGGCTTTTTCTTCTGTTACTCGTGCATTAGGTCGATCGCCCCTCACCGGGGAACTTGTCGCCAAACTCAAGCAGCAACACGCGCTGACGCTCAACGGCATTGCTCGCATTCCCAAAGGCCTCGTTGCCAGCGCGATCGCGCAATCCCAGCAGCGCAGCTTGCTGGTTGTCGCGGCTACCTTGGAAGAAGCCGGACGTTGGGCAGCGCAGATGGACGCGATGGGCTGGCAGACGATGCACTTCTACCCCACCTCGGAAGCATCGCCTTACGACCCGTTCGACCCGGAAGCCGAAATGACCTGGGGACAGTTGCAGGTGTTGGCCGATTTGGTCGGCACGGATGCCAGCCAGCCCCCGATCGCGATCGTCACCACAGAACGCGCCCTTCAGCCGCACCTGCCGCCGATCGAAATTCTGCGATCGTACTGCGTCACGCTGAAGCAGGGCATGGAGTTGGACTTGGAAGCTCTCAGTCAGCAGCTTGCCCGCTTGGGATACGATCGCGTCCCGCTCGTTGAAATGGAAGGCCAGTGGAGTCGGCGCGGCGATATTGTCGATGTGTTTCCGGTCGCGTCTGAGTTGCCTGTGCGCCTGGAACTGTTTGGCGATGAACTCGACAAAATTCGCGAATTCGATCCGGCCACGCAGCGATCGCTGGACAGTACGCCGCAAATCGTGCTGACGGCGACGAACTTCAGTCCGCTGATTCTCAAGGGCTTGGCCGATCGATCCGAGCTGGCCGATCAGTCAGAAAGCGATCGCGCTGCGGATGTGCTGTCGCCCTATCTGTCGGCGGAAGAACTCGAACGATTGGGAGAAGGCCAAACGCCCGAAGGTTTGCGGCGATTCCTCGGACTGGCGTTCACACAACCCGCCTCTCTGCTGGATTACTTGCCGTCAAATACGATCGTTGCCATTGACGAGCCAGAGCAGTGTCAGGCACATAGCGATCGCTGGGTCGAGTCTGCTGATGAAGTGTGGCGCGAAACCGGAGAGCGGCTGCCCCGGACACACCGCAGTTTCGAGGAGTCGATGCAGGCGATCGAGTCGTTCGATCGCCTCTACCTGTCGGAACTGGCGGAAGAAAATAGCAGTGCCGCAACGAATTTGTCGAGCCGTCCGGTTCCCGTCACGCCGCATCAGTTCGGAAAGCTGGCAGATTTGCTGAGGCAAGAGCGCGATCGCGGTTTCTCGGTTTGGCTGGTTTCCGCGCAGCCTTCGCGATCGGTCGCTCTCTTACAAGAGCATGATTGTCCCGCGCAGTTTGTGCCGAATCCGCGTGACTTTTTGGCGATCGAAAAGCTGCAATCTCAGCGCGTTCCGGTTGCGGTCAAGTATTCAGGACTGGCGGAACTGGAAGGCTTCATTTTGCCGACCTTCCGCTTGGTTGTCGTGACCGATCGCGAATTCTTCGGTCAGCATTCGCTCGCCACGCCCAACTATGTCCGCAAACGCCGCCGCGCCACGTCCAAGCAGGTCGATCCGAACAAGCTTCAGCCCGGAGATTATGTGGTTCACAAAAATCACGGTGTCGGGCGATTTCTCAAGCTGGAAAGTCTAACGATCAACCGGGAAACGCGGGAATATCTGGTTTTGCAGTACGCAGACGGATTGCTGCGAGTCGCTGCCGATCAGCTTAGTTCGCTGTCGCGCTTTCGGGGTGCGGGCGATCAGGTGCCGCAGCTCAACAAGATGTCGAGCAAGGCTTGGGAGAAAACCAAGACCAAAGTTCGCAAAGCAGTTAAGAAAGTTGCGGTCGATTTGCTTCAGCTTTACGCGCAGCGATCGCAGCAGCAGGGCTTCGCCTTTCCTGCCGACACGCCCTGGCAAGAAGAACTCGAAGATTCTTTCCCCTATCAGCCCACAACCGATCAGCTAAAAGCCACGCAGGACGTGAAGCGCGATATGGAAAATTCGCGCCCGATGGATCGCTTGGTCTGCGGCGACGTGGGCTTTGGCAAAACGGAAGTCGCGATTCGTGCCATTTTCAAAGCTGTCACAGCCGGAAAGCAAGTCGCCCTGCTTGCCCCGACGACGATTCTGACGCAGCAGCACTATCACACGCTCAAAGAACGCTTCGCGCCCTATCCGATTCAGATTGGCCTGCTCAATCGATTCCGTAGCGCCGATGAGCGCAAAAACATTCAGCAGCGTTTGGCAACAGGCGAACTCGATGTCGTGGTGGGAACGCATCAGCTTTTAGGCAAAGGCGTTCAGTTCAAGGATTTGGGCTTGCTGGTTGTGGATGAAGAGCAGCGATTTGGCGTGAATCAAAAGGAGAAAATCAAATCGCTCCGAACGCAGGTAGACGTATTAACCTTGAGCGCCACGCCGATTCCCCGGACGCTGTACATGGCCTTGTCCGGTGTGCGCGAAATGAGCTTGATTACGACGCCGCCGCCTTCCCGCCGTCCGATTAAAACGCATCTGGCCGCGTATGACCCGGACATGGTGCGAACGGCGATTCGGCAGGAACTCGATCGCGGCGGACAAGTTTTCTACGTGGTTCCTCGCGTCGAAGGCATTGAAGAAACCGCCGCCAAGATTCGCGAAATGATTCCCGGTGTGCGGTTGGCGATCGCACACGGCCAAATGCCCGAAGGCGAATTGGAATCCACGATGCTCAGCTTCAGCAACAGCGAAGCCGATGTTCTTGTTTGCACGACGATCATCGAATCGGGTCTCGACATTCCCCGCGTCAACACCATCTTGATCGAAGACGCGCAGAAGTTCGGCCTGTCGCAGCTTTATCAGCTTCGCGGACGAGTTGGACGCGCCGGAATTCAAGCCCACGCCTGGCTGTTTTATCCAAAACAAAGTCAGCTATCCGACACGGCGCGGCAGCGATTGCGGGCGATTCAAGAATTTACGCAGCTTGGGTCGGGCTATCAGCTTGCCGTGCGGGATATGGAGATTCGCGGCGTGGGCAATTTGCTCGGTGCGGAGCAGTCCGGTCAGATGGACGCGATCGGCTTTGACCTCTACATGGAAATGCTCGAAGACGCAATTAAGGAAATTCGCGGCCAGGAAATTCCCAAAGTGGACGATACGCAAATCGATCTCAACCTGACGGCCTTCATTCCCGCCGACTACATTCCCGACTTGGATCAGAAAATGGACGCCTATCGCGCTGTTGCCTCGGCTCAGACTAAGCAGGAGTTGACGCAGATTGCCGCTGACTGGAGCGATCGCTACGGCACAATTCCGGTTGCCGCCTTGCAACTCATTCGCGTCGTGGAACTCAAGCAGATCGCCAAAAAGGTCGGCTTCTCGCGCATCAAGCCGGAAGGCAATCAGCACATTCTCCTGGAAACGCCGATGGAAGAACCTGCGTGGAATCTGCTCAAAGCAAATTTGCCGACGCATTTGCATTCGCGCTTTGTGTATGCTCCGGGGCGCATCACCGTTCGCGGCTTGGGCGTGCTGGGAGCCGATCAGCAGCTTGAAAACCTGATCGATTGGCTGGGCAAAATGCAAGGCGCACTGCCAGAACTGGCGCTCGTGTGAGGCGATCGATCCAACAGCGGCTATTCGTGTTTGGTCAACAGCAAGAACGACTGCATCAACGCGCCGTATTCTTGCTGGTTGATTCTGCCGCTCGCGCAAATTTCCGACAGGCTGCGGTTCAATGCGCTGAAGGCAGATTTGACACGCAGCCAATGATGGCCTTCATACAGCGCTTGCTCTGCGGTCGGAAAGCTTTCGTCGGACGTGAAGCTAGAGCCGATCGGCAGGGCGACCTGCCAGCGCCAGCCAGAAGCGAACTGAGTCGAAGCGATCGAAATCCCGTAATAATCCGTCTGCATCGAATTTCTTAAGACTTTCTTCAGTATTCTACCTTGAAGAAAGATTAAGATTTGTGGATTGTCGAATTTACACGGGCGATCGCTTCAAACTCACCAGCCTCAAAATAAAATGCCCGCCGCTAAAAGCGACAGGGCAAAAAGACAGTTAAACGCTGAATTCAGTGTGCGAGAGATCAAGCGATCGCTTGTGCCACCTTGTGCCGATTTTTTCAGTGTCCCTGCTGCCAAGCGTAGTTTTGCGGCAAACCGAAAGCTGAAGCGCCCAGCACCCGCAGATATTCGCGATCGAAAGCAGTCAAACCGTTGGCGTGCATCGATCGGGCGGTGTGCCGACGCTGCATTTGTTCACAGCCAAACCAAGCTTGACGATGATTTCGCTTCCAGGTTTCCATCGCCACCGCGCTCATGGCCGATCGATCGCTCAGCCACTCGCAGACAATGCGCGTGCGATCAGCCGCTTGGGGATATAGCCGCAGGGCGATCGCATGGCTGGGATATAAACTCAGCAGCATTGTGGGAAATAAAGAGTAGTAGTAGGCGCGATTGCCTTGTTCGCCGCGCAGTCCGGGCAGCGGCAGCACATCGCGATCGATCGCTTGCGATGCGCCCAGAAATGCGCCTGCACTCAAGCTGGGCGATCGATTGGCGGTCGGCGTGTAGAGATAGCGATCGCAGTAGGCTTGAAAAATCAGCTTCCAGTTGGCCTGCACCTCATCGGTAATTTGCTCGACCACGCGCAAACTGGCAAGTCGCCAAGGCGCGAACTGACTAAGCAGTGGCGAAACCGTTTGCGTGAACGGCACTGGATTGGGTGCAAGATTCACCCAAAGAAATCCTTCCCATTCATACAGCGCACAAGCAAACAGCGCACTTTCTTCTGCCGGAACGCTTTCACGACGCGCCGATCGCAGTTGTCCTTCCAGGCTATATCGCCAGCCGTGATGAGTACAGCAAATCATTTCACCAAGCTGGCCGTGCGGCGATTGGCACAGGCGCGTGCGGCGATGACGACAGACATTGAAGAAGGCGCGAGCACATCCTTGAGCATCGCGCAAAATAATGAGATTTTCTGCGCCAATTTGAGCGAGAAAATAATCTCCTACATCAACAATCTGCTCGCCACGACCGACGCAGATCCAGTGATTGTGAAAGATGCGCTGAGTTTCTTGCTCAAAAATTTCTGGCGACGTATAGTAGTGCTCCGCCAAGGTTGATGCTTTTTGGACAGAGGCCGAACGAAAAACAGTCATAGGAGCTTGCTGGCTTGGGTCAATCTACTACAACCCATAAACGTTTAAGCTTAACCGCGCCACCGCGATCGTGATGTATCGCAGGTAGCTTTGCAAGCCGCAATTTCCTTGTTAATAGAAAAATGGCGATCGCACTTTTGAATGGAGTCGATCGCTCGTTCCTTTTTGATGTTTTGTGATGAATAAAGCGCGGCGGACTGAGGTTGCTTGATTCAACCCTCAGTCCGCCGTCACCGAGATCTTCCCGGAAGACTCGTCCTATGCAAAATAACGTGTGCGTGACAGCGTACCGACGCGCTGAGCATCTCTGCCGAAAAACTGAATGCCCGTGACGTCGACGAGCAGATCGTTTCGGGGCGAAAAGCCTGCCTTGTCATCATTCACAGATAGGTAGGTGCGGCTGCCATTTCGGAAGAAGACGGCTTCATTCGGCTTGAGCGACTGATTGCCTCTGCGGTTCGGCAGCAAATCTGCATAAGCAGACTGAGCGGCTCTACGCAGGTTGCCCCTCCGTTCTCCGGCGTTGTACAGGCGGCGCGGCAGATTTCGCGTGCTGAGATTATTGTCAAAGTCAAGCTGAAAGCGATCGCCCTCGGAAAAGGTAAAGTCCGTGATTTGATCGAGCGATCGAAAGGTGGAGGTACGCAAGGCGGCGGCTTTGGTTGTGCCAGAGAACAAGAAGCGATCGGCTCCTCCGTTGCCTGTGCTAGTGTCTCTGCCGTCGCCGCCTGTCAACACATCGTCTTGATTGTCACCAACAAGCTGATCGTCGCTGTCGCCGCCTACTTGTAGGCTGTCGCGAAACTCGCCCGCGATCGGCGTGCCTGCTGCTGTTCTTACCTGAAAGTTGCCGATTTCGTGAACGTTGGTGCTTGCACCTGTTGAAGCGGCAAAGCCAAACTTGAAGCGGCTTGGCAGCGCACCGTTGACATTGACCACGTTGAACGAATCGATCGCCAGTTCTCTGGGGTCGTCAAAGTCGTTGTCGCCGTTGAAATCGACTCGCACCGAAAGCAGGCCAGTCGGAGTCAGGTCTACCTGTGCCCGTCGCCGCGAGTTGTTGCGATTGGCGTTTGGCGCAATGTTGTCAAGGCTGATGCCAAACGGCTGTAGCGATCCGGTTCCGGTCAGGAAAGCGTAGTTGGTGGCAGCACTGCCGCGCACGGCGATCGAATCGGCCTGCCCACCCATGCCGCCAACGCGCCCTTCTGCCTCTGCCGAAAAGAACCCAAATTCATCAAAACCAATGCCAAGATAGCCCCCTGCAATTCCAGGTGCGGCATCTCCTTCAGTGGCTCGTTGAGCATAGCCCAAAGAGCCACCAAAGCCACCGGGCTGAACGGGCGACTGCGACCCATCGAGCAAAATAAAGCTGATGCCGTCGCCGCCACTTCCGCCATAGGCGTAGAAATCAAAATTGATGGACAAGCCTTGATTTGAAGGAACTGGCTTGGTGAAAAGCACTAGCGATGATTGAGAAAATTCGTCGTTCGTCAGGGTGAGAATATTGTTTGTCGCCATATCGGGTTACACAGGGGATAAGGATAGAAAGTCGGCGTTGGCGCTAGCTTGGCTGCGCTCAAGCAGACAAAAGTTTCTCAAAAGACTCGTTTGAGCGGCGATCGAGTTGGTTGCTTGTGGGATCAGTACATGCCCTCTGCAATGGACAAATTCGATCGCAGAGCAGGCGGGTCAATAATCCCTTGTAGAGTTTGTCTTAAACCGTGAAGATTTAATAGACGTTTTCCGCAATTTCACGGAACTTTTACGGGTTCAGAGCGCTTGTAAATTCAAGATAAAGATTTGTTTGCCACAGGCTCCAAAAAATTTGAGCGTCGATCGCCCGGATCAACGCTCAAATCATTTCCATCCATTGCCCATCGAACCATTGCCCATCGAATGTCAAAGCCTTCTCTTAGGCGGCCTGGACTGGAGCGATCGCTCGTTGGCTATCCTTCGCCGCCGTCTACAGGCTGAGACACCGCAGGCATTTCCCACCGCTGGCTGGGCAAAAAGCGAATTTGCTGACCTTTGATGCGATCGATTTCGGCGCGAATTTCTTCATCTTTGAGGGTGTTGGCCGTCAGCAGAAACTTGAAGATCTGGAACGATCGCGTTTGCGTTTGAAAATAGCCGCCGTGAACATCGAGCTTGCTCAGACCGAGCAGATAGAACAGCGTGTTGATCAAGTCGATCGGCAGAGCAGTGATGTGATTCATCGGCAGTGGGACGACGTTCACGCCGCCGCTGGCTTTGCCGCCGCCCATGCGCGAACAGTCGAGGTAGTTGAATTTTAAGAACAGTTCGTAAGACGAAGTAGGCCGCACTGCCCGCTCAGAGTGAAGCATGATGCGGATGTAGGGACGGAACGGCAGGTCAGCATTTTTTAGGCGCTTCAGGTAAACGTTGCCCAGTCGCAATCCGGCCATTTGCATACTCGGTTCGCCGAACCAGTTGCCCACTGTGGACAGGTAGCGCAAAACGATGTCGCGATCGCTCGACATTAAGTAGATCCGGCGACAGCGGCGCATTGCCGATCGCACATAGTTGTTTCGCCCTTCGCGCAAAAATTCCAGCGGAATATCGGGCGAAGCCAAAATCAGCTTGTCGAGCAGCAAATAGCGCCCCATCTTCTCCACCGGATCGCGACCGGGCGCAAGTTCCGTATCCGGTTTGAGTGAGCCGATGTCGTCTTTGCCAAAGCGATCGGACAAAATTCGCAGCACGTTCACCAGCACCAGCGCGCCCATGCTGTGCCCCACCAAATTCACCGTCACCAGTTCACGTGGCCGAACAACTTCACCAGAGATCGGTTCTTTGCGCTGGCTGGCATAGTTGCGAAAACTGCGATCGAGCCGCCAGAAAAATTCGGCTAGATCCGGTGCGCCATAGTGAATGGCACGATAGCGATCGCGCTGGTAAACGACAATTCGCAGCATCAAAAACGCCAGCACCCACAGCATGAAGACAGTGGGAATCAGCCAGTAGCCGCGCACGGCCAAAGCCGCTGTTTCCCAAAAATTGGTGGCGCTGAAGTAGCTTTCGACGGCGGGAATTTTGCCAATCCAATTGAGCAGCGGCAAGCCGATCAGCCGCAAAAAGACGTAGAGCAGCGTGCCGACAATGCCTGCCAAGCCGCTGAGGACAAACAAAAATTTCAGCAAAATGCCGACATTGCGATAGTCCGCCCACAAACCCGGACTGACGATCGGCTTTTCGCTCGGCCAGTGATAGCCAATGTAGCAGTGATCCGGTTGCAGCGTGCGATCGTGGGTGGCCGAGTCGTGCTGGTTCAGCGCGGTTGCTTCGCGATCGAAATTGGCGTAGAAGCTTTTGGCCGGATTGGAATAGCCGTGCGTCCGCAGCGTGACGCGCTGAATGTCGCGATCGCGCAGAATGGCCGCGAGTTCATCGATGTTGAACAAGGGGCGAAACTGGTCAATCGGCGGCAGGATGCGATCGACATTCAGCGAAACCGGAGCCGTGCTGACCGCCAGAAACACATTGGGAAACTGACGGTGTGCATACAAATCGAAATTGCGTCCGATCGCCAGCGAAAACTGCTTGGTTTTCCAGGCGTTGAGCGTTTCGATCACATAGTTTTCATCGACCTGACGGGCAAACTCTGGATATTCGTCTAGCAGATCGCAGCATCCCCGCAGGGCAAGCGCAATTTCCGCTTCGGAAGTGATGCCGCCATAAACAGGAAGCTCATAAAGCGTTTGCGGTCTGGTGTTTGGCGGCAGCGGATAAGCAAGCTGAACAATCCGCGCTTTCGTCCACCAGTCGGAAAATGGTGCGGCATTGCGGACGATCGATTCGAGCCAGCGGCGATCGTTTTGAATCGTTTCTGGCCTTTTGTGATCCCAGCGAAACGGCCAATCGCTGTAGTGGCGCTGTTTCTGTTGCTTTGCCATAGCCTGAATCCCTCAGTGATGGGTGTCGGGTGTCGGGCGTCGAAGATGGGCGGCTGATTGCGAATCTTGAACACCAAAACACACTCATGTTTCCCTGAGAAAACACCATAGCCGCATCGGTTCCCGGATGAGCGATCGCAAACGTTAAATTAATCTCCCGGACGCGAACGGTTTGGGCTAAGTTCGCGCAGCGCTTCTCTCGTGCGTTCCACGCCAGCCGTGTTGCCTTGCTGCTCATAGAGGTCTCGCGCTGCTTGGTAGGCGGCAACCGCTTCTTCATCGCGATTGCGGCCTTGCAAGGCAACGCCAAGCTGAAAATGCGCGTCGGCATCTTGCGGTGCAAGTTCAACAACTTCGCGGTAGGTAACGATCGCCCGCAAATAATCTTCGCGCTCTAGCAGCAGTTCACCCATTGCTTGATGCGCCTCGATCAAATTCGGCTGGAGGCCAACGGCTCGCTGGTAGGCAGCGAGGGCGCGCTCGGCGTTGCCCTGTGCCCGAAAGATATCGCCCATTTTCAGGTAAATCTGGCCGTTGCGCGGTTCGAGGGCGGCGGCTCGCTCCATTGCCGCAAGTCCCTCAGTTTGATTGCCGGAATTGAGCAGCGCGATCGCCAAATTAAGCTGTACGTCACCATCGCGCGGCGCTAGTCTTGCGGCTTGCTGAAGGGCAGTGACGGCTTGGGGATAGCGCTGTTGCTGGAGGTAGGCAGTTCCGATCGCTTCTTGAATCTGCGCGTTGTTGGGCTGACGAGTGGCAACTTGCTGGTAGGCACGGACGGCTCCCTCAAAATCACCTTGACGCGACAGCACAACACCGAGGCCAAGAAACGCTTGAACGTTGTTGCTGTCAAGTTCCGTTGCGCGACGATAGGCTTGGGCGGCTCCCGCATTGTCGTCGAGGTTGGCACGGCTAAAGCCCAAGGCATAGTAGAAAGCGGCGTTGTTGGCGTCAAGCTGCACGGCTCGCTCAAAGGCGGTGACGGCAGCGCGATGATTGCCCTGCCGAGCTTGCAAAAAGCCAATGCCGGAAAAAATGCGGGCGTTGTTGGGCGCAAGCGTCGCGGCTTCTTCGTAAAGGGCGATCGCGCCTGTCACATTGCCTGCATCCACCTGTTCACGCCCCTGCCTAAGCAGTTCGTTCAAGCGCGGATTGTTCGGCTGTGCCTGCGCCATCAAGACGGGCAGCGCGGCAGCGGGCAGCGGCAGGGCGATCGCACCCCCCATGAGCAACAAACTCGCGGCCTGCAATGCGCCGCGCTTTGCAGCGATCGTCGCTAGATTCATAACTTCGAGCTTTGTGTGTGAGGTCAATGGTTGATTCTATCAACAACTGCCAGTCGCAATGGAATCGGTTGCCCATCGATGTGCTGCCAGACCTTACAGCTTGTCGATCGCAATTTCAGGGCAATCGCTCGATTCAAAACCGCAAATTCCTTTAATTCGCATTAAATTTCGGCCAAAATCCCCCCTACCAGCATTGAATTGTCAAAGTGAAATCAGTGTACTAAGGCGTAAGCGTTGTGCTTCGCTCGTTCGTCAAAAACCATGCTTAAAATGACTGCTTCAACCATTTCGGATAGCTTTTTACTTCAGCCGCATCTGGCGCTACACATTCCAGACGGATATTTGAGCTTGCCTGTGAGCTTGATCTGCTGGGTGATCGCGATCGCCTTGATCGCCCTTTCGCTCAAGCGTGTCCAGTCGGAATATCAAGAGCGTGCCGTGCCGCTGATGGGCGTTTGCGCCGCTTTTATTTTTGCTGCCCAGATGATTAATTTTCCGATTCCCGGCGGCACATCCGGCCATTTGCTCGGTGGCACGCTGGCCGGAGTGCTGCTTGGCCCTTGGGCAGGCTCGCTGGTGATGACCGTTGTATTTATCGTGCAGGCCACGCTGTTTCAAGACGGCGGCTTGACCGTGCTGGGTGCAAACATCGTGGACATGGGCTTGATCGGCACGTTTGGCGGCTACTACCTCTACAAAGCCGTTCGCAGTGCGATCGGGTTCAACTCGTGGCGCGGCATGGCAGCAGGCGTTGCGGTCGCTGCTTGGTCGAGCGTCTTCATCGCTGCGATCGTCTGTGCATTTCAGCTTGCGCTTTCTGGCACGATCGCCTTGCCCGTTGCGCTCTCGGCAATGGCGTTTTGGCACGCGCTGATCGGCATTGGCGAAGCAATTATTACCCTGCTGGCCGTGAGCTATGTGTGGCGGACGCGCCCGGATCTGCTGTTTGATCCGCCTCGTCGCAAGGCTGCTTCGCTCTATGCATCGCGCTAACTGTTTTGACCTCTGACCTTCGTTTTATTCAAACTACTGGCTATGACTTCTCGATCGCGCAACCAAGCTTTCTTTGCAATTGGCCTTGGCATTGCTTTGTTCATCGGCATTTTTCTCTCTCCGTTTGCCAGCAGCAACCCGGACGGACTCGATCGCGTCGCGGGCGATCTCGAATTTGACGATCGCGCCGCTGAAGAACCCGCCGCCCATCGTTTGCCGTTCTACTCGATTTTTGAAGAGTATGCGGTGCGCGGCGTGCCCGAACAAGTTGCTACGCCGTTGGCAGGTTTGGTGGGAACGCTGGCAACATTTGCGATCGCCTGGGGAGCCGGAAAGCTGCTCATCAAGGGCACAACGCCCGATCGCGCCGTTGACGATTTTGACGAGTAGCACGAATGCTGCTGCACGTTGGCGCGTTTCAACTGGATATCGACAGCGATCGCTCCTCGCCCTGGCATCGCCTGACGCCGCAAATTCGCATCGCCTGCGCCCTGCTGTTCGTGTTTGCCGCCGCCCTGACGCCAAATGGCCGCTGGTGGACTTGGCTGATCTACAGCATCGGACTGGCGATTTTGCTGTCGATCAGCCGGATTACGTTTCCGGTTTTGCTGCGGCGCGTTGCCCTTGAATCGACGTTTGTGGGGGTTGTGCTGATCGGAACGCTGTTTCGATCGGGCGGCACAATTCTCTTCCAGTGGGGCTGGCTGCAAATCACCACAGAAGGTCTGACCGTCTTGGGCAGCGTTAGCTGGAAAGCTCTGCTGTCGCTGCTGATGCTGAATTTGCTCGTCCTCACGACTTCGATTCCCGCTTTGCTGCACGGCATGACAGCGCTGAAGATGCCGCCCTTACTCGTGGCGATCATGGCCTCAATGTATCGCTACATTGGCGTGTTGAGCGAAGAGTTTACCTCGATGCAGCGAGCCGCCGCTTCACGCAATCTGACGGGCAGCGATCGCTGGCGACGCTTGGTGGTGGGCAACATGTTCGGCTCGCTGTTCATTCGCACTTATGAGCGGGGCGATCGCGTCTATCAGGCAATGCTGGCTCGCGGCTATACTGGCCTGCCGCCCGTCCACGATCTGCCGCGTCCCCAGCGAGCCGACTGGTTTGCCCTAGCTGCCATGATTTGCCTCGTCCTTGCCGGACAAGCCGCTTACCTGTTCCCATAGATGCACCACAATCCGATCTCGATCAAAAACCTCAGCTACAGCTATCCCGACGGCACAACCGCGCTGCAATCGATTTACCTCGACATTCGAGCAGGCGATCGCGTTGCCCTCGTGGGCGCAAACGGCTCCGGTAAGTCCACGCTGCTGATGCACTTCAACGGAATTTTGCTGCCTCAAAGCGGTGAAGTCGTCGTCGGGGATTTGTCCGTTGAGCCGCGCCACCTCAAAGCCGTTCGCAACTTCGTCGGCTTGGTGTTTCAAAATCCCGACGATCAGCTTTTCATGCCCACCGTCTGGGAAGATGTCACTTTTGGTCCGATGAATCAAGGTCTGCGCGGCGAAGCACTGCGGCATCGATCGCACCATGCAATGGAAGCGGTTGGCCTTGAGCCAGAACTCTACGGGTCGCGCAACGCCAACAATTTATCGGGTGGTGAAAAAAAGCGCGTGGCAATGGCAGGCGTTTTGGCAATGCAGCCGCAGGTTTTGGTACTCGATGAACCGTCCGCCCAGCTTGATCCGCGATCGCGCCGCCAACTGATCCAGCTTTTACACCGCCTTCCAATCACCCAACTGATTGCCACCCACGATCTCGATCTTGCCCTCGAACTGTGTCCGCGCACGATCGTCCTCAGTCACGGTCAAATCGTGTTTGATGGCATCACCGAGCAGGTTTTGAGTAATCCTGACTTTCTCGACCAGCACGCCCTCGAAATGCCGCTGTGCTATTCGCGTCCGTACTGTTTGCTGGAGCATCAGCCGCGAGCGATCGCCGCCAGGCGAGACGGCGGTTAAGCGGTGTGCATCAAGCCGTCTTCCGGATTGACTAGGCGCAGCAGCTTTTGTTTAATTTGAAAATCGAAGACTTCCCACTTAATGCGCGTGTAGTCGGCGCTTTCGTTGAAGCCGGACAAAAAGCCCATCGGAATCTCGAAGCCGCCAGCCATCGATCGCCCGCCACCGAAAAAGCGTCCCTGTGCGTCCTGCCCAAACGCTTCTTTGATGAATTCGTCCGGGTCAAGCGTAATCTTGCTCGTCCGCAGCGACCCGACCACGACTTCAAGATCTTCGTCTTCGTCGTGAACGATGCCGTAAACCACAGCGGTATGCACATTTTCCTCAGTAACGAGAAAATCGGCAGCTTGGGGAATCGCATCGCGATCGTCATAGCGCAAATAGCCCACTCCGGCGATCGAAAAGTTGTTGCGTAAAATTCGGTTGCGGAGCGATCGCTCGATCACGTCCATGACCCGCTTCGATCGCGATGCCTGCAAAACCGCATTGAGCAGTTGCGCGTCGTTGAAGCGGCTCAGATACGCAGCGGCGAGGAAATCTTCTTCTTGCGCCTGCATCAAGCGGTTTGTGTCCGATCGCAACCCGTGCATCAAGGCAGTGGCGCACTTGAGATGTTCGCTGTTGCTCGTGTCAAAGCGCAGCAGTCCCGCTTGCAGATATTGGGTGAAAATCGTGGCAGTGGCGCGAACCTGCGGGCGAATGTCGGTGAATTCTGGATGCAGATCGCATTGCGGGCTGTGGTGATCGACCATGAGGACGATCGGCAGGTTTGCCTGCTGCACCACGTCGAGCAGTTGCGTGGTTGTGCCCTGGTTATCCACAAACGCACAGCTTTGGTAGAGCGCAATTTTTTCGCGCAGCATTTGCGGCGTCCAGCGCTGCACGGGCAGTCCGGTCAGCTTAACGAGGGCGATATTTTCCTGGTGGCTCAGCATTCCGGCGTAGACAATTTCGCAGCGGATGTCATACTGCTCAGCGATTAGCTTGTATGTCCAGGCGCAGGAAAGCGCATCAGGATCAGGAAAATCTTGTAGCAAAACAAGCTGGCGATCGCCCCGATGTCGCTCTAGCACTTGATGCAGGGCAGCAACTTTTTGTTCGGTGATGCGGCGTCCAGAAACGCTCAGCAAGCCCCAGTCCGGTTTGGCAGGTAAATCTTCGATGAAACTGTCTGTGCTATCGCCGTTTTTCTCAGTCACGATCGACAAGCTATCAAACGATTTGAGCGAATTAGATTGCATAAAAGCAGGTTGGTAAAGCCAGATGCGAAAACGGTTGATTTCTTTGCAGCGATACCGCTCGGCATCGGCTTTTGAAAATCAAAACAAAAGGAACACTTATGATCTTCGCAAAAATCTTCACGACCCGCATGGGGACATCCCCGATTTCTACCAATGGGGAGAACCGAATGCGAATCGAGTGAAACGATCGAAGCGATCGAGAAACGGCAACCAAATCTAGCTGCCGATCACGTACTTCTGCCATTCTTGATGCAGACCGCTCTTGATATGTTTGGTGACTTCAAAGTAAAGGCCGCTGTAGGGCTTGTGGGGTGGATGCCTCAGCAGCATATTGGCTTCTTTGGGGGTGCGGCTGCCTTTTTTGACGTTGCAGCGGACGCAGGCCGTCACCATATTTTCCCAGGAATCTTCGCCGCCTCTCGATCGCGGAATCACGTGGTCTAGCGTCAGTTCATCGCCTGCATAGCCACAATATTGGCAGGAGTGGCTGTCTCGGTGAAGAATGTTGCGACGAGTCAGGGGAATTTCTTTGTAGGGCACTCGGACATAGTGGCGCAGCCGAATCACAGTGGGCAGAGGCAGTTCGGAGTACACAATTTTGCCGTTGTGTTCAACCTGCTCTGCCTTTCCCTTAATTAACAGGACAACCGCACGCCGCCAGCTCGTAATATTGAGCGGTTCATAGGAGGCGTTTAGCACCAGAACCTTACCCATGCGTGGTAGAGAGAAGGGGTTTCGCCCATGCTAGCACAGGAAATTGGCTTTCGGGGGTTGCCAGATCACCGCTCATCACTATATTAAGAAGCAAGCCTTACGGCTTGGTGTGGAGCGTGTGGAGTGATGTGTGATGTTAAGTTGGGAATCGAGTTCGAGCGTCAAGGCGATGCGGCGCGATCGCGCCTGGGTGGAAATTGATTTGCAGGCGGTGGCGCACAATGTTCGGCAGATTCGATCGCTGCTTGCCCTCAAAACCGAACTGATGGCCGTTGTGAAAGCGGACGCTTACGGACACGGAGCCGTAACGATCGCTCGTACCGTCCTTCGGCACGGGGCAAGCTGGCTGGGTGTTGCCACGATCCCGGAAGGAATTGAACTGCGCGAAGCCGGAATTGACGCGCCAATTTTGCTGCTGGGCGCAACCAACACGCCGGATCAGGTGAAGGCGATCGCTCGCTGGAAGCTTCAGCCAACGATCTGCACGCCGAAACAGGTGTTGATTTTTGCGGAAACGCTGACGCAGCCAATTCCGGTTCATCTCAAGCTTGATACGGGAATGTCGCGTCTGGGTGCGCCTTGGCAGGATGCAGTCGCCTTTGCTCAGATGGCAAGTCGATCGCCCAATTTGCAGCTAGCAAGCGTCTATTCGCACCTCGCGACCGCAGATGATCCCGATCCGGCCATCATGCGACGGCAGCAGCAGCGATACGAGCGGGCGATCGCCGCTCTGCGTCAGGCGGGCATTACGCCGCCTCGCTTGCATCTGGCAAATTCTGCCGCAACCTTGAGCGATCGCCGCCTCCACTACGATCTCGTCCGTACCGGACTGGCCGTTTACGGTTTGCATCCGGCTCCGCATCTGCAAGCGATCGATCTTCAGCCTGTCATGCAGATCAAGGCACGAGTCACACAGGTGAAATCAATTTCAGCCGGAACGGGCGTCAGCTATGGACACAAGTTCGTGGCCGATCGCGAGATGACGCTGGCAACAGTGGCGATCGGCTATGCCGACGGTGTTCCGCGCAACTTATCGAATCAGATGGAAGTCTTGATACGCGGTGTGCGGGTTCCACAGGTCGGCGCGATCACGATGGATCAATTGATGCTCGATGTCAGCGCTGTGCCGAATCTGCAAGAGGGTGAAGTCGTAACGCTGATTGGACAAGATGGCCGATCGCGCATTACGGCTGACGATTGGGCAAACAAGCTGGGCACGATTTCCTGGGAAATTTTGTGCAGCTTTAAGCATCGATTGCCGCGCCTAAGCGTGAATTCGCCGATGCGCGTTAGAAGTGAAGAGTTGGGCGTGGGCGATCGGGGCAGCATCAGCAAGTAACCTCAGCGCAAATGCTGAACAGGAAAATCGCCATAGTGACGCTCCGGCACACGCTAGCTTAAATTTGTAAGGCGACCCTGGGTGAACGGTGGTGTAGGTTGGCTGTGATTTGGCATAGAAGCTGTGATTTGGGATAAAAAGTGATGATGGGTGTTTCCTCGCGATCGTCTTGGCTGCCAGTCTCGATCATGGACGGCTATATTTTGCGCGAGCTGCTGCTGCCATTTTTGTTTGGCGTCGGCGTTTTCTCATCGCTGGGCGTTTCGGTCGGAGCGCTGTTTGAATTGATTCGCCGCCTCACCGAAGCGGAGCTAACCTTTCCACTTGCCGCCCAAATCTTGCTGCTGCGCCTGCCGCAGTTTGTCGCCTATGCCTTTCCGATGTCGATGCTGCTTGCGGCTTTGATGACCTACAGCCGCTTGTCAAGCGACAGCGAACTGGTTGCGCTTAAAGGCTGCGGCATCAGCGTGGCGCGTTTAATTCTGCCTGCGGTGTTTTTGAGCCTTGTGGTCACAGGAGTCACGTTCGCGTTTAACGAGTTCATCGTGCCTGCGGCAAACTATCGCGCCACGCTGCTGTATGAACGGGCGATCGGCGAAGAAAAACCTACCTTCCGCGAGAAAAACATTTTCTACCAGGAATTTCAAACGGTGGGCGAGGGCGAAGACAAAGAGCGCGAACTCTCGCGATTGTTCTACGCCAAAGAATTTGACGGTCGCACGATGAAAGGCTTAACGATCCTCGACTTTTCGCGAGAAGGATTAAGTCAAATTGTCAGCGCCCAAGCTGCCCAGTGGAACGAACCCGACAGCACTTGGGACTTTGTGGACGGCACAATCTATGTCGTTTCCAGCGACGGCTCCTTTCGCAACATTCTCAAGTTCGATCAGCAGCAGTTGCCCTTGCCGCGCACGCCGCTTGATTTTGCCAGTGAAGACCGCAACACCGACGAAATGAACATTGTGGAAACCGCTCGCTATCGAGAACTCGTTGCCCAAAGCGGCGACGATGCCAAGGTGCGCCGCCTCAGCGTGCGGATGCAAAACAAAATGGCTTTGCCGTTTGCCTGCTTGACGTTTGGCTTGGTGGGAGGCGTGTTGGGCACAAGGCCACAGCGAGCCAATCGCGCCACCAGTTTTGCGGTCAGCGTCGTGATGATTTTCGGCTACTACCTGATGTCGGCGGTGACTATGGCGATCGCAGAAACCGGAACGATTTCTCCGTTCTTGGGCGCATGGCTGCCAAACATCTGCGGCGTTCTAGCTGGAATTCTACTGCTGATGCGGTTTTCGCGCTGAGCTAAGATCAACCCAGCTTTATCTCCAAAACTACTGATGTCGTCGCTCAAGCAGCCTCAAGGCTGGCGCTACCTCAAAGCCCGACTGCGCCTGCTCAACCGTCCGCAAGCGTTGGGGACGATCGCAGTTTTGCTGGTTTCGGGCGGGGCGCTGATGAACTACTGGCGGCGGCAGCCTGCCACTCCTCCTGCACCAATCAGCACTCCGGCGTCTACGCCTGCATCCACGCCTGCCTTGCCGCCCGCTGCGCCGCTAGCCACCTTGGGACAGCCTTCGAGTGCTTCGCAGACCGTTGGTAGCGAGCCATCTCCCACTCCAGACAGTTCGTTAGTTCGCACCGGAGCGATCGCTTCACCCAATTCCACGCCTGCATCTCAGCCTAATCTCGGTTTGGTCAGTCCGCCTGTCTTGCCGTCGCCCAATCGAGCCGGAGCCGCGCCGAGCAGCCTGATCGATCGCTTTCCATCCAGCTTGCCAAATTTGGACATCACACCTGCAAGTCCGGCCACGCTGCCTGCTGACCCGCTGCGTAGCGCGATCGCGAATCAAGCTCAAACGCGAAATGCGCCTGTTGTTGCGCCGCGATCGACAGTCCAGTCCAGTCCATTTGCCACTTCGCCGCCACCGGGAACCACAGGCTACATTTTGCCGCCCACCCTGGCACCCAGTCCAAGCGGTCTGCCCGCATCGCTACCCGGAGGGACTGGAGCAGCAAGACCGCCTGTGTCTAGCGTTGCGCCTGCTGCACCTGTTTTTCCGCTTGAACCTGGGTCGGAGCCGCAGGTGAGACCAGGGCAGCCGATCGGCAACAGTCCGGTCAATCTGCCAAATCCCTAGAGACCGCTCGATCGCTCGATCGGCGTGAAGCGCTTGATCAATTTGAGGCAGTTGCGATCGTCAATGTGGCTGTAGTATAGCCCGTCGGACAAGCGCTGCATCAGCAACAGTCCGCGCCCCCCTTCGGCGTTTGCGGGCACCTGGGGCGGCAGTTGAGCGAGAGCTTGCTGCAAATCAAATTCAGTTCCGCGATCCCAAATTTGCAGTTCGATCGCATCGACAAATCGCACCGCCTGAATTTCGATCGGGGTTGTGGGCGGCAGCGACTTGTGAGCATGGCGAGCGGCGTTGGTGAAGCCTTCTGCAAGTGCTAATTGGCACTGAAACCAGGTTGCCTGCGGAATTGAGCGATCATAGAACTGGTCGAACCAGGAAAGCACGATCGACAGCTCGTCAAGGTTAGAGGTGATTTGCAGCCGAGCCGTTTGCAAAGATTTCAAGAACACAAGTCCTTTTTACGATTTCACAACGTCTGACACCTTACCGCAGCCTGAATTTCTCACTTAGTATTGTACCGATGTGATCGATCGCGTTTCTTCCGCACATGCCACATATTCTTGTAATTGATGATGACCCAATTGCCCGCATGGTGCTGGAACGCGCCCTTGCCAGCCAAGGGTATGAAGTGTCGATCGCAGACAGCGGCCAAGCTGGACTGGAGCAAGCGCGTCGCTGCAAGCCCGCCTTGATCGTGTGCGACTGGGTGATGCCGGGAATGAGCGGCCTGGAAGTTTGCCGACAGGTGAAAGCCGATCCCAGCTTGGCAACCACGTTCTTCATTATGCTGACGGCGCGTGGCTCGGTCGAAGACCGAATTGAAGGCTTGGACACGGGCGCAGACGATTTTCTCGCTCGTCCGATCGAAATTAGCGAACTGCAAGCCAGAGTTCGATCGGGACTGCGGCTGCACCAGCTAACGCAAGACCTCGATCGCCAAAAGCAACTGCTCGAAGCTGAATTTGCCGAAGCTGCAATCTACGTGCGATCGCTGCTGCCCAATCCCTTGCGCGATGGCGTTGCGATCGATACTCGATTCTTGCCGTCTCAGCGCTTGGGCGGCGACTGCTTTGACTACTTTTGGCTTGACCCGGACTATCTAGCGGTTTACCTGCTGGATGTGTCAGGGCACGGACTGGGAGCTGCTCTGCTTTCAGTGACGGTGCTGAATTTGCTGCGATCGCAAGGTCTGCCAGACGTGAATTTTTATCAGCCGCATGACGTGCTGCGAGCGCTGAACGAAACTTTTCCGATGCACTGCCAAAACGATAAATACTTCACAATCTGGTATGGCGTCTACAATCGCGTTCAGCGTCAGCTCACCTATGCCAGTGCCGGACATCCGCCTGCAATTTTGGTGAATCGCTCGGCGCGATCGGCAGTGCAGTTGCGGACGCCCGCCTTACCGATCGGCATGATCCCAGACGCTCAATTTTCCAGCGATCGCTGCACTGTGCCGCCCAACAGTTCGCTGTATATCTTCAGCGATGGCGTGTATGAAGTCACAACCAGCACAGGCTGGGGCTTAGAACCTTTCGTCGATCTGCTGACCCAGCAGCCAGAGACAGCAGATCTCGACGATTTACTGCGGCAGATTCAGCGGCTCAATCAGGTTGACACCTTTGCAGACGATCTCTCGATCTTGCACATCGTGTTCGATCCGATTTCGGCACATCAAGCTCCGATCGCTGCAACAAACGCCGCACGATCGGGAAACAGTTCAAACACCTGATCGACGCTGGTCAGTTCAAACAGCATTTTCACCTGCTGATTGAGCGAACATAAGTACAGTTGACCGCCAGATGCCCGCACCGTTTTGAGCGCAGCGACGATCGCACCGAGTCCAGAACTGTCCATGAAGTTGACTTCTTTCAGGTCAAGCAAAATTACTTTATCCGTCACAAGGCGGTCTTCGATCGCTTGGCGAAAGCTGCCTGCTTGCGATCCATCGAACACTCCGCTGGGCTGAACGACTGCAAACTGCACGGTGGCCTCTGTTGATTGCGACATGAAATCCCCTATTGATTGTGGGTGTATCAATTGACCAAAACTACTCTAAGCGACAGCAACCGCAAACGTCAGCGGCGAGCGTGCGATCGATCGCGTTCAAACACAAACAGGACAATTTATTTTTAAGTTTAGGCAAATTGGTTTTGAATTTCTAATCGATCGGCGGCGAATCAAATGAAAGTTCTACTTTGTGATGGGTGATACCGCAAGGCGATCGAGTGGCTGTGATTAAGTGAAGGAGCAGATTCTAAATCGTCCAGATTAAGATCAGCAGGTGGCGGTGAAATTCCTATCAAGAAGTCGTGATTTTGTCAGAATGCTCTAGTGCAGATCAATCGCTTCTCGATAGAATTATCCAGACTGGATGCATGGCCGTCTCGATTGGCGAGATGGTTTCAAGTGACACGCGACTGCCGAATCACCCCTTTCGTATGAAGCGCTATGGCTAGCGGACTTTCTTCTTTTACCAGAAAACGCAACGACAGCGCCTCGCTGGTGCATCGATCGCAGCGCAACGCGCTGTTAGGCCGCTCAATTTTTCTGATGCTGCTGGTGACGCTAGCGATGGGCAGCTTTGCCTACCGACTGGTGCAGTTGCAGATCGTGCATGGTGTGGAAAATCGCCAGTTGGCCGAAGCCAACCGCGTCCGCCTGCTGCCGATTCCGTCCGATCGCGGCGAAATTACCGATCGCGACGGCAAACGCTTGGCGGCCAATCGCCTGACGCGATCGGTCTACCTTTGGCCGCGCCAGCAAAATCGCGCCCAGTGGCAAACCACAGCGGAAAAGCTCAGCCCGCTGCTGAACGTGCCTGCTGCTGAAATCATTGCCAAGCTGGAAAAGGCTGGATACGGCTCGCCCCTGCCCGTGCGAATCAGCCAGCAGCTCAGCCCGACCGCCTTTGTTGCCCTGGCCGAGCAGTCCGAGCAGTTTGCAGGCGTAGAAGTGATGGCCGAGTCGAGCCGCTACTATCCCAACGGCAGTCTGGGAGCGCATGTGCTCGGCTACATTGGCGAAGCGACAGCGGACGACATCCAGGAAAATCCGCACTATCCCAACGGCATCATCGTCGGGCAGATGGGGATCGAGCGCTTGGCGAATCGATCGCTGCTGGGGACCTGGGGCAATCGCCGCGTTGAAGTCAACGCTAGAGGCCAAGAACTCCGCTGGCTGGGAACACAGCCCGCCATCAGCGGTGAATCGCTGCGGATGACGCTGGATCTGGACTTGCAGCAGACCGCAGAGCGGGCACTGGGGCAGCGACGCGGAGCCGTTGTCGTCTTGAATGTGAAAACAGGTGAAGTGCTGGCGATGGCAAGCGGTCCGAGCTTTGATCCCAACCTGTTTACGCGCCGGATCACCGAAGCTGAATGGCAGCGGCTTCAAGACCCCACCGGTCCGCTGCTCAATCGCGCTCTGCAAGGCTATCCGCCCGGCAGCACGTTCAAAATTGTCACGTCTGCGGCGGCGATGCAGTCCGGCGACTATTCACCCAGTTCTCGCGTCGGCACAGCAGCCTGCATCAACGTTGGCGGCACGAATTTCTGTGAACACGGCAGTTCGGGCTACGGAGCGATCGGGTTTCAAAAAGCGCTCACCGTCAGCAGCAACACGTTTTTCTACCGCGTCGGCATGACCACAGGTCCCGAAGAAATTGCCAAGTGGGGACAGGCGCTCGGCCTCGGCACATCTAGCGACATGGGCTTAGAAGGCGCGACCCACAGCTACATTCCGGTTCCCGAAGAAAAAGAAGAACTGTTTGGCGAACCTTGGTACACGGGCGATACGGTCAGCATGTCGATCGGGCAAGGCTTGGTGCAGGCGACGCCGCTGGAATTGGCCGTGATGACCGCGACGATCGCCAACGGTGGCAAGCGCGTTGTGCCTCACCTGCTGATGTCAGAAACCAACACGCCCGAAACGGCTCCTAAGCCAACGGGAATTCGCGCTGACATCATCGAAACGATTCAGGCAGGTCTGCGTGATGTGGTTCGCTCAGGTACGGCTCGCAGCCTCAACGACGGCAGCATTCCGCTGACCGCAGGCAAAACCGGAACCGCCGAAGTCACGGGCAAATCGAACTCGATGTATGTCGGCTACGGCCCCTACGAAAATCCGGAAATTGCGATCGCCGTCGTCGTTGAAAATGGCGGATACGGAGCCGTTGCCGCCGTGCCGATCGCCCACGAAGTCTACAAAACCTACTTCGGTCGGCCTTCTGCCCCCCAGCGGCCATGAAACACTGGAAACGCTGGCTAGTCGTTTTGCTGAGCATGGTGACGATCGCCTGTGGCCCTGCTCCTTCCCTCACTTCTCCCTCCGTCGAGTCAACAACGCCAGTGGAAATTCCTGCCGCCCCGATCGATTCGATCACCACCTACCTCAGCGAGCAAACGCAAATTCCAAGCGCAGAGTTGCGCGTCGATCGCGTGGAGGCGGTGAACTGGCCGGATTCCTGTTTGGGCTTAGCGCAGCCCACCGAAATGTGCGCTCAGGCGATCACGCCGGGATTTCAAGTTGAACTGAGCGCCCGCAATCAGCGCTTTGTGGTACGCAGCGATCGCACGGGTCGCTCGATTCGCCTAGAACCCTAGCTGCGACTTGACCTGCTGCGGCACGGCCAGCACTCCGCCGAGGTGCGCCCGCCACTTGTTGCCCGATCGCAGTGCTCGACCCCAAGGATACACATGCCAAAACTGATTGACTGAGCAGGTCATGCCGTCGCCCAGCGACGTAACCTCGTGCCACCAGCCAACCGGTAGAAAAATCAGGTCGCCCGCCTTGAGCACCACCTCTTGAGCATGAGCCAAGGCGATTTTAAGGTTCGGAAACGATTCAAAATCCGGCTTATTGGGATAGGTTTGGCTAAACCACGATCGCAGCTTGGTTCCATGTCGCAAATGGACGGCGATCGGAAACGGGTAGAGATTGGCAATTTGGTCGGGCGGAAACAGCAGCAGTTTCTTTTCGCCAAAAAGCTGCATCAGCGTTCCATCAGTTGGGTCATAGTGCAGCGCTTCCACATGCCCACCGGGACCGACCCACAAATTCAGATTCGTCGCGGCAAAGCGCAAGCCCAAGCGATCGCGCAAGGCTCGAAAGCTGGTGCGCTTGCCCAAGGCGGTCGTTTTCAGCGGACATTTTGCCAGATACATATCTTTTTCTGCTGCTTCGCCGCTGCGGAGCGTCTGTGCATATTCGGTAAAGGTCATTTGACGTGGCTTGGTGCCGCTGCCGATGTCTGTCCATTGGCGTTTGTCTTGGCTGTAGCGATCGCGTCCGTAGCAGCGCACCGAGAAAGTTTGCTCGCCAAGCTGGTCGGTCAAGAAATCTAGATCCCAGTCGGGTTCATCAAGCAGTCCGGTGATGATGACGGGAATTCCGGGACGCTGATACGCTTCAAAAAATCGATCAGCCGTCAGCGAACTTGCGGAAACGCGATCGATTCCAGCCACGCCAGCCGGATTCAATTTGAGATCAAACGACACAGCTCCTCCAAAATGCAGTTTCAAAAAATTGATTCTAGCAAGGCTTTAGAACACGCCTTGCCGTCCTCGTAGCAGCAATCGAAACTGGTCGGTGTCGCGAATCTCGTCAAAGCTCGTATCGGTTTGCGCCATGACGCGATAGAGATTTGGACTGAGAACGATCGCCTGATGCAGATTTTTCAGCGCATTTTCCACATCGCCATGCACGGCATAAGCGCAGGCTTTGCCATACCAAGCTCCCGGATTGTCTTCGCGGTAGCCCAAGGCACGATCGAAACTGGCGATCGATTCTTCCAAGCGATCGAGCTTGCTGAGTACAATGCCACGATAGTTCCAGGCGTAATCACAGCTTGGCTTGATTGCGACTGCCGTATCCAGGCTGGTGAGTGCCTCTTCATAGCGCCGCAGGGCAGCGAGGGCAAGTGCCCGATTGTACCAAGCGCGGTAGTTGTCCGGCTTGAGTTCCACGGTGCGATCGAAGCTGGCGATCGCTTCTTTATGGCGATACAGGGCAGACTGGGCGTTGCCCTGGTTGTACCAAGCTTTGTAATCACCAGGGTCATACTTGACCGCCTGTGCAAAGCTCGACAGCGCCTCTTCATAGCGGCTTTGTTTGGCGAGCGCAATGCCTTTGCCATGCCACGCGATCGCATACCGCTTGTGAGCGCGGATGGCTTGCTCAAAGCTGGCGATCGCTTCGTCATACGCTTTCAAAGCGATCAGCGAATAGCCGCGATGACTCCACACTTCATAATTGTCCGGCTGCAAACTCAGCAGCTTATCAAATCGATTCACTGCACCCTCGTAGCGTCCGGCTCCGTACAGCGCATTTCCTTGTTGAAACCAGGTTTGAGCGTTTTGCTGGCTCATGGCTGAGTCCAAAATAAGAGTTGGTTGAAGGGAAACCATGCATCGATCGCCCGCTCACGGCTGTCTAGTCGATCGATGATGAACGATTATTTTTTGCTTAATCGAACCGACGATCGAACTTCTTTGCAGCTTAAAAAACAGTGTAAGCCGAATCGATCGGTTCGTCCGTAAGATAAGGTGGCAAAGGGAAATGAGGGGAACAAGATGGGTGAAACCAGCGCCAGCCGCACGGAACGCGATTCGATGGGAGAACGCCAGATTCCAGCCGATGCCTATTATGGCATTCAAACTCTGCGGGCGATCGAAAACTTCACGGTCAGCGGCATTCGGCCATTGGCGACGTTTGTGGATGCCTGCGTTTTGATCAAAAAGGCAACGGCGATCGCCAACGGTGAACTCGGCTGCATTCCGACTGAAATCAGCGAGGCGATCGTGCAGGCGGCTGACGAAATTTTGCAGGGGAAATTGCGCGATCAGTTCGTGGTGGATATCTATCAGGCCGGAGCCGGAACCTCGCACCACATGAACGTGAATGAAGTGCTGGCAAATCGCGCCTTGGAACTGATCGGAGACCACAAAGGCAACTACGCCCGCATCAATCCCAACGATCACGTCAACTACGGCCAATCCACCAACGACGTGATCCCGACCGCGATTCGGATTGGCGGACTGCTGGCCTTGGCGCATTCGCTGTATCCGCCGCTGAAGAACGCGATCGATCTGCTCGAAGCCAAAGGCGCAGAATTTCGAGATGTGGTGCGATCGGGCAGAACCCATTTACAGGATGCCGTTCCCGTGCGAATGGGCGAAACCTTCCGAGCTTGGGCGCAGATTTTGCGCGACCATCTCGATCGCATCCAGTTTGCTGCCAAAGATTTGACGCGCTTGGGATTGGGCGGCAGTGCAGCAGGGACAGGGCTGAACACGCATCCACAATATTGCGATCGCGTCGCCGCCATTTTATCCGACCTGATTGGCGAACCGCTTCAGCCTGCGCCGCACCTGATGGCCGCAATGCAAAGCATGGCTCCGTTTGTGCAGGTTTCCGGGTCTTTGCGGAATTTGGCGCAGGATTTGGTGAAGATTTCACATGACTTACGCCTGCTCGATTCTGGTCCCAAAACCGGATTCAAAGAAATTCAGCTTCCGCCCGTGCAGCCCGGATCGTCAATCATGCCCGGAAAATACAATCCCGTGATTGCCGAAATGACTTCAATGGTCTGCTTTCAGGTGATCGGCTACGACACGGCGATCGCCTTTGCTGCCCAAGCCGGACAGCTTGAACTCAACGTGATGATGCCGCTGATTGCCTATGATTTGATTCACAGCATCGAAATTTTGGGCAACACGATCGCCACCTTGAGCGATCGCTGTCTGCGCGATATCACGGTGAAAGTCGATCGCTGCCGCGATTATGCCGAAGGTTCGCTCGCCCTCGTCACCGCGCTGAATCCGCACATTGGCTATCTCAACGCCGCCGCCGTTGCCAAAGAATCACTCGAAACCGGAAAATCTTTGCGGCAAATTGTGTTGGAAAAAAACTTAATGAGCGAGGCAGATTTGGCGATCGTGCTGGATCTGGAAACGATGAGCAAAATGCCCGATCGCTAATTCGTTGACAAGTCAATTCCGGGTAGATTAGGAGTGAATTTCATCTCACAGGAGCTTTTATGTATCAAGCAGGCGTCCCCACACAAATCACGTTTCACTATATGAACGGCCAAAGTGAATCGTTTAATTTGAACACCCCGATCGAAAGCGACGGCACGGATAGTACGCTGCAACTGGAAGTGCGTCACATCCTCAAAAAAGACTGGTGGATTTTGAATTTGGCCGAACAAACCATTTTTGTGAACATCGACAACGTGATCAAAATTGAAGTGAAGCCTTCGATCGCCAATCTGCGCGGTGAAGATGTGTTCACCAATGCCGAACGAGTCACCGCCATGACGCGATCGCGCTAGCGTTCCGGGAACCGTATCGCGATAGCTTGGAAAATTGTGTGAAAGCAGCGATCGATCGGGTTGGAGATCGATCGCTTTTTTCAGGAACTTTACTGCTGCCAAACAAACACTTTCGCTTCGTATTCCGGCAGGTCGATCATCAAGCTGCTACCTTGCGCTTCGACATCATAATTGCCCGTCCATTCGTGCCATACGCCATCAGCAGGAAAGTTGGGAATCGTGTAGCCTGCTAGATATTGATCGGAGAAGTTTGCCACCACAACGACTCTTGAACCTTCATCATTCCAGCGCGTGTAGGCAATCACCTTGGCGTCTGGATTTTCGTGAAAGAATTCAACATTTTCAGTGTAGAGCGCGTGGTTTGATTTACGCAGATTGATCAGACCTTTGTAGTAGTCATGCAGATTTTGATTCAGGTCGTTCTTGAGCAGAGTCCAATCGATTTTTGACTGCTCGATCGTCTTGTGTTTGTATTCGCCAAACTCCTCACCCATCCAAATTAGCGGCACACCCATCGCTGTCATCAAAATTGCTACACCCAGGCGAATCCGCTTGAAAGCCGCTTCATCCAAAATGCCGCGATCGCCCAGTTCTGCTAACACGCGATCGTGGTCGTGATTGGTGAGATAGTTGACGATGTTGGTTGTGCCCATGAAGCCTTGCCGCTTGGCATCGATCGCATCTTTGAGCCGCTCTAAATCAAACGTATCGCCGCAAATATGTTCCAGAATGCAGTGATAAAAACTGTCGTGCCAGCAGCCATCCATTGGCCCATCAACATTCGTAATGCTGGTCGTTTCAGGAATATGTTCGGCCACATTGTAGAACGGCTTCATGCTCGCAGCATTCTTGGCTTCATTCACAATCCAGTGCATGAAATCATAGTTGGCAATTTGCCGAGCCGCATCGTAGCGAATGCCATCAATGTGATACTCATTAATCCAAAATCGCACCGTGTCGCCAATGAAATTCCAGGCCGGATTAATGTTTAGATTCTCATCATGAAGCTCATAGTTGAATTCTGGTCCCCAGTTATTATCTGGGTCGCGGGGCGAGTGGTGATACCAATAGTCGTGATCGATTTGGGTCAGTGGACTTTCAGCTTCCGAGTGATTAAAAATCCCGTCCATAATCACGCGAATGCCGCGAGCATGGCATTCATCAATCAAATTTTTGAGGCGATCGGTTGAACCGTAACTTGATTCGGTTGCAAAGAAATAGCGCGGGTTGTAGCCCCAACTGTAATCACCCGGATACTCCTTCACGGGCATCAGTTCGATCGCATTCACGCCCAAATCCGCCAGATAATCTAACTTTTCAACCACATGCTCATAGCGACCCCGCGCTAGCGGATCATCTTCACCGCCAGAAAAGTCACCAACATGCATTTCATAGATCACAAGTTCGCGATCGGCAGGCAGCGGTTTATCATCATGCTGCCAAACGTAGGTATCAACAATTCGCTGTCCATCTTTAATGTGGGCAAGGCCGTTCTGTGTTGGGTTGTCAATATCCGTTGCGTAGGGATCGACAACTTCAACCCATTGATCCGGCTCAAAAAACCAGCTTTTCGACTGCACCCGAAACTTGTATTGATAGGTGCCATCTTCGAGGTCAACCTTGACGCGGAAATATCCGTCTTTGCCTTTCTCCATCGGGGTATCTTTCCAATCGGAGAACGATCCAATTAGGGAAGCTGCCTTGTTGTAGGGAGCAAATAGATTAAACTCGATGGAGCTTGTCATTATGTTTCTCTAAACTTTGGAATGGTTCGATTTTCCGGGGTTCCAGTCGATCGAAGCATCATTCTGTAGAGATAAATACGCTTTCAGAAGCGAATTATTTCTGTCTAAAGATAGAGAAAATTGCGATCGATCCCCTTCAACCATTCAACTGCTGATAGCTTAGCAGCCAGTTTACTGCTGTCGCCCGTCGCGTTTTTCGCGGCACAAGTTCATCAACTTTGTAGCCTTGAAAGCCTAGCTTTTCTTTTAATAGCTGCTTGTTTTCTTTGGGGATCGATCGCGTCAACTTCACCGTCGCCGGACGACTTTCGATAAAGTTCGGCGGCTCTGGGTAATCCGATCGCCACTCCGAATCCACCAAGCTCAAATCCCATTTTTGGGCAGCTTCGTCATAGCGATAGCCCAAATAATGCCAGAGCAATCGATTAACGGTGTCGTCGTCGATTTCATCCTTTAAGATTGCCCAATAGGTCACTTCTGTTAGCGGCGGCAGGTCCATTACTCATATACTCCAACGGCTCCACTGCGGCGGCGATCGCCCGCACCCGACAGTTCTCCAGACTCGGATTCATACACGGCATGAACGCCGCCAAAGAACATATCAAGCTGATTCCAGCGTACCAGTTCGCCTGCAAACGGCAAATCAAAATTCAGTCGCGTTAAGTCGGGTTCCAGGTTTAACTCGCCATTTTCCCAGTGAATGCGGGGACTATTCACGGCAGCATCGACGGGCATTTTGAAGTCGATAATATTAGAAATGACCTGCAAAACTGCGCTGCGAATGCGACTGGAACCGCTCGATCCCAACACGATTTCTGGCTGCATATCTCGCAGCAGCATTGTCGGAGCCATTGCTGACGAAACGCGCACATCCGTTTGCCACTGATGAAAGCCTTGTGGATGCAAATCGGCTTCACCTAGCATATTGTTGAGCATGATTCCCGTGCCCGGAACGACATAAGAACAGCCTTCACCGTTGGAACTGGTAACGCTGGCGGCGTTGCCTTCAGAGTCGATCGCGCTCAGATGCGTTGTACTTCCCAACTTGTTCACTAAAGATGGTCGAAGCTGAACCGCATAGTGGTTCAATAAATCATTTGAAAGAAATTTCTCAACAACATCAGGCTGGTAAAGATTCGCGTCATAGCCTTCACGTCTTGCCAAATTGGTTAACTCTATCACCTGCGTTAAAGTGTACAAATGTGCGGGCGTACCAAACTGAAATTTTGATAGATTGATCTGCTCTAGTAAGCCCAATGCAAAGGCGATGAGCGCGCCACCAGAACTCGGAGGTGGATTCGTTAATAAAGTATTACCGCGATAGCTGGCGATCAAAGGTTGTCGCTCAATGACTTGATAGTTTTTCAGGTCTTCTAACGTTAGATAGCCGCCGTTTTCCGCGCAGTCTTTGACAATTTTCTGGGCAATTTCGCCTTCATAAAACGCACGTGCGCCTTCTTGAGAAAGTAGGGTTAGAGCGTCAGCCATATCGGGCATGGCGATCGCCTCTCCCGCCTTCAACAGCGTTCCATTCGGTGCGTAAATCTGTCGCGATTCCGCTGTTGCCATCAAGATTGGTTCTAAAATCTTGAGACAGTGTGCTTGGAAAGGAGCCAGTTCGATCGATTGTCGAGCGTAATCGATCGCAGGTTCACATACGACCTGAAACGGCAGTCTCCCTAATCTTTGATGAACGTAATATAAGCCGCCGAATGTGCCGGGAACACCAACTGATCCCAAGCCAATAAAAAACTCTTGTGTGACTGAGCCAAAATTGACATAGGCCGGATAGAATTCAAGCTCTTTTGGGTCTTTTTTGTGTTTTGGCGTTTGGGTGAAAAAGTCGAACAGAATGTTTTGGTTGTCGCTGGTGTGAGCGAGCATAAAGCCGCCACCGCCAAGCGATGTGAGTGTTGGTTCAACCACGCAAGAAGCAAGGACGGCAGCAACAACTGCATCAAAAACATTGCCGCCCAAGCGAAACATTTCGACTCCGGCTTCGACCGTTTTGGGGTGTCCAGCGGCGATCGCTCCCTTCGTTCCCATTATTCGACCACTGAGAGGCGGTGCACTTGGCGATCGCGAATGTCGTCAAGCTGCGTTTTGGGAATCGCCCGAATGAGTTGTTTGGTGTAGTCGCGAGTTGGATTGGAATAGATCACATCCGACTGGCCGATTTCTTCGATTTTGCCTTTGTTCATCACCATGATGCGATCGCTGACAAATTTCACAACACTCAAATCATGGGAAATAAACATGTAGGTGAGGCCAAATTCATGCTGCAAATCTTTCAGCAAATTTAACACCTGAGCCTGCACAGAAACGTCGAGTGCAGAAACAGATTCATCGCAAATGATAAAGCGTGGCTGTAATACTAAAGTACGAGCGATGCTGATGCGTTGACGTTGACCACCGGAGAATTCGTGCGGACGGCGATTCATCGCACTGGCAGGCAGACCAACGCGATCGAGCAGTCCGACCGCACGGCGATGGCGTTCCTGATTGGATGCGCCAATGTTGTGAATCTGCATCGGTTCAATCAGGGCAGATCCGATCGTTTGGCGCGGATCCATTGAACTGTAGGGATTTTGAAAGACGATTTGCATTTCGCGGCGCAGATGGCGCAGTTGCGAAGCATTTAGTCCTAAAACTTCTTTGCCGTCAAAAAAGATTTGGCCGGATGTGGGTTCAATCAGGCGGAGCAGAGCGCGGCTGAGCGTTGATTTACCGCAACCGGATTCGCCCACGAGTCCTAAAGTTTCGCCGGGAAAAATGTCGAAGCTGACATCATCAACGGCGCGAAATTCGCTTTTGCGGCCAAATAATCCGGTTCGGACAGGAAAACTTTTGATCAGATTACGAACTGCTAAAAGTGGCTGTTGGTGCGTCAATTCCTCGAAGCGCTGATAGCGTTCATTCGAGCTAATTTCTTCCCAGCGGGCATCATCTTGAACTTCAAGCGGCTTAGCGATGATTTCCTGTTCGCCTGCGGAATTTGTATTAATTTGCATGAAATCCGAAACAGTCGGTAGTCGCTTGAGAGTGCGATCGGGACGCGGACGACAGCTTAATAAACCTTTCGTGTAAGGATGTTTGGGCGCAGAAAATAATTCGTAGGCTCTGGCGGTTTCGACTGCTTTGCCGCGAAACATGACGACGACGCGATCGGCAATTTCCGCTACCACGCCCATGTCGTGCGTGATGAATAAAATCGCCATGTCGCGGCGATCGCGAATCTCCTTCAACAACTGCAAAATCGTCGCTTGAATCGTTACGTCCAGCGCCGTTGTCGGTTCGTCGGCAATCAAAACGGCAGGATTTCCTGATAGCGCCATTGCGATCATGACGCGCTGAATTTGGCCGCCCGAAAGCTGATGGGGATAGCGATCGAGCATTTCTTTGGGTGTGGGCAATTTCACTTCTTGAAACAGCGAAAGTGCTTCTTGTGCCGCTTGTTCGCGCGACATTTCTCGATGCAGCAAAATCGCTTCAATCACCTGATCGCCGCAGGTTAAAACGGGATTCAAAGAACTCATTGGTTCCTGAAAAATCATCGAGAGTTTGCCACCGCGATATCGGCGTCGATCGTCTGGTGAAAGCTTTAGTAAATCAACCTGTCTGCCATCTGGATTTTGATACCAAATTTCGCCGCTCACTCTGGCAGATTTTGGTAGCAGTCCCATCGCGGCCAGCGACGTAACTGATTTTCCTGACCCCGATTCGCCAACCACGCTGACGGTTTCTCCGGGCAGCAGGCTAAACGAAACGTTTTGCACCGCCTGCACTAATCCGGACTCACTGGGAAACTCAACCGACAAATTGCGAATATCAAGAATCGGGGTTTTCATCGCAGTAGGAGAAATAATCTTTATAGTATGCAGCGCGATCGCCCCAAGAAACTGTTACCAAAGCTGTAAATGTGTGCGATCGTACATGAATCTTTACGCTTAACATTTCTTGAGCATATTTCTAATACATCTTTAGATAGATTTTGTTTTTTGCAACACTCATTCCCCGTTGGGATTGTCTAGAGTTTGATTTGAATCTGATTGTTTCAAAGCGCATCCATCAAAGGAAGCTCGAATATGTTTATACGGTGGAAACGATGGCAGTCCGCCCTGCTGGTGATTGCCGCAGTGCTGACGGTCGGTTTAACAAACTGCACGGGCGGCAGTCAAACGCCGACAGCGGAAAGTCCCGCTGCGGGCGGCGGCAGTCCTGCTGCAACCTCAGCACTAGTGTTTGGCTCTGGCGGTGAACCCGTCAACTTGGAGCCAGGAAATATTACGGACGGTAACTCAATTTACGTTCAGCAGCAAATTTACGATCGCCTGCTCGACACCAAACCGGGAACGACCGAAATTGTTCCGGCCTTGGCAAGCGAATACACGGCTTCTGAAGACGGTCGAACCTGGACTTTTAAGCTGCGCGAGGGCGTCAAGTTTCACGATGGAACGGACTTCAACGCCGAAGCCGTCAAGGTGAACGTCGAACGCTGGTGGGATCCGCAAAGTTCGCTGGGCTTCCGCGATGCCGGAAAAACCTACGAAATTTGGACGGATTTGTTTGGCGGCTTTAAGGGAACGCCCGAATCGACCCTGCAAGCGATCAACGTGGTTGACCCAACCACGATCGAATTTCAGCTCAAAGAACCGTTTGCCGCATTTCCCGCTGCGATCGCCTCTGGCTACTTCGGCATCGCCAGCCCCGACGCCATTCAAAAAGCCGGAGCCAGCTACGGTACGGCAGGATCGACCGCAGTGGGAACGGGACCCTATGTGTTCAAAGAATGGCGCACGGGCGATCGCATCGTTCTCGACAAAAATCCGAACTACTGGAACGAAGGAACGCCCCTGCAAGATCAAGTGGTCTTCCGGTTCATCACCGACCCCGCCGCTCGACTCGCAGAACTGCGATCGGGCAGCATTGACTTTACCACTGACCTTGCGCCCGACCAGCTTTCCGAAGTCGAAGGCGACGCGAACCTAAAAGCCGTGAAGCGCCCTTCGTTCAACGTTGGCTATTTTGCTTTGAATCCTAGCTACGAACCGCTGTCAAAGCCGGAAGTGCGGCAGGCGATCGCAATGGCAATCAACCGCCCGGAAATCGTCAAGGCTTTTTGGGGCGACTTAGGCCAAACCGATGCCAGCTTCTTGCCTGCCTCGCTGGACAACTTCAAAGACAGCAGCTTGCAGCCGTATGAATACAATCCCGATCGCGCCAAGCAAATGCTCGCCTCGGCGGGATATCCCGATGGCTTCGATCTCGATTTGTGGTACATGCCCGTCTCGCGTCCGTACTTCCCGACGCCGAAACCGATCGCGGAAGCAATGGCGGCTGACCTGAGCGCGATCGGCATTCGCGCCAACCTGCAAACGAAAGACTGGGCAGCGTATCTGGACGATCGCAACAAGGAACCCGGATTCCAATCGTTCATGCTGGGCTGGACGGGTGACTATGGCGATCCCGACAACTTCTACTACGCTCACTTTGGCCCTGGTGCAACGCAAGACTTGGGCAACTGGAAAGACGAAAAGGTGATTCAACTGCTCGAAGATGGCCGCAAGAACCCGGATGCTGCCCAGCGTCAGCAGATCTACCAGCAGGTAGACAAGCTGCTGCACGAACAAGCAGTGCGAATTCCGATCGTTCACTCGCAGCCGCTCCTTGCTCAGCGCAACAACGTCAACGGCTGGGAACCGAGTCCGCTCGGTTCCGAATCGTTTGAGCGCGTCGAGAAGCAGTAAATCTCAAACTCTCACCGCTAAGCGCGATCGATCCCCGACTGGTCGATCGCGCTTTGATTTTCCTGTGGCAACCTCACCCGTTGGGCAATTTGAGGCAAAAGCACTCGCCATTCGATCGCGCTGAGGTCGCCAAACAGTGTAATCTCCGGCTCGTCGTCGATCTCCAGTTCGCTCACCAGTTCGATCGCCACGCTGGAGATCATCAGGTCAGCTTCTTCGGGATCGACGCCGCTGGTGGAGATCAAGAGCGTCAGTTGAGCGGAATCGGGATGCGTCAAAACCGAGTGCAGCAACTCGCTGAGCATCGCAAACAGTTCATCTTCCGGCTGGTTCCAGTCGGGAAAGGCGATCCAGTTGATCGATCGCAGCCTCAGTGATTCCGTCAAATCGGGTCGATCGATGAGTTGGCGCAGTCGATCGGCCTGCACCAGATTGGGCATCAGTTTGAGGACGGCTGACATTGCCGACTCCGCCAATCGATCGCCCTGACGAACAGCAGACTGCGCCCAATGCCAGCAAATCCGCCAGTAGTTGCAGTCAGGATGGGCAGCATCGCGCTTGGTGAACCAAACTCCGGTGTAGTCGATCGATCGCAGCCCAAATTCAGTGAAGCGATCGCGCTCAAATTCATGAATCGCCTGCCGACAGCCTTCCCAGTGGCCGTAGTCGTCCACCTGAATCACACCATCGGCAACGATTTGATCGTAGAGCGTGTTGAAAATGTCGAGCGTGGATTCGTACCAGTCGCCATCTGCGTGTAGGAGCGCGATCGCGCCGATTCTCGATCGAGTCGCAGGCAGCGTTTCGGCAAA
Organism: Microcoleus sp. FACHB-1515; assembly: GCF_014696105.1. Lineage (GTDB taxonomy): Bacteria > Cyanobacteriota > Cyanobacteriia > Elainellales > Elainellaceae > JAAUTJ01. The sequence continues at coordinate 21,412 of NZ_JACJPO010000018.1, read as the reverse complement.
CAGTCCGGCGACGGGGATCACCAGATCTTGAACGCCCAGCGTTTCGCAAATCAGGTTGAGATTTTCCGCGATCGGCGCTTTCAGCGTTCCGGCTCCAAATCCCGTCTCGTTGGCAGGAATTCCTTCATGGCGATCGATCTCGGTTGGGTCAGGCATTCCCGCAAACGTATCAAAGGCATAAACGCGACGCGGACGCAAACTGTAGCGCTGCACAACAGCAGCCAAAAGTGCCGCCGCTCCGCCTCGACAAGTGCCACACTCGACGATTTCACCGGGAACATCATCCAGGCAAATTTGCTTTGCCAGCGAGTAGAGGGAAAACAGGCGATCGACACTCAGCAGCGTAAACGAACGCACGGCAGCAAGCAGCGTTTGAAATTCCTCGCCCTGCATTCCGTCTGCGATCGCATTCCCCGACAAAGCGATCGCGTGGTGATGCAGACTGCGCGGCAAATCATTTTGCTGCCAGTACAAGTGGCTGAGGTGCTGATGGGCAAGACGCGATCCGGGATTGATCGTCAAGGCGGATTGGAAGGCAGCGATCGCATCCTCCCGACGGTCTTGCCGATACGCCAATTTCCCCTGCTCTAGCCAGTCGCGCAACTGCTCTCGTTCCGTCAAACTGGGCAGCACAGGCGAAACGGGCGGCAGTCGCAGGGCGGCGATTTGCCTGAGCAATTGCGACAGGGGATCAAGGTCGATCGCGTCTATGCCGCTGATCTCGTAGTGCCGCAGATGGTCAGGCAGCGGCCAGTTCACAGTTGGATCGGGCTGATGATCGATCGGCTCCACGTTTCCGCGCCACGCCACACCCATGATCTGCATCGTTTGATAAACCCTTGTATTCCAGCCTTGTTGCTTCAAATAGTCGAGTCCGGCGGCCACATCGGGCGAAGCGAGATCGTGAAACAGAATCATCGCGTCCGATGCGGCGAACGGCAGGCAGGCGATCGCATCGTTCAACGGCGCAGGCGCATCGTGATCCCCATCGATGAAAATCAAAGACCACTGGCGACCTTCTGCGGCCAAGGTTTCAACCGCTTCGGGACTGTAGCCCGCCACGAGATTGACGCAATCGCGCACACCCGCAGCCTTCAGCGATGCATCGACGCTCTCATAGAAATCCGATCGCCCCAGCATCGGATCGATCACGTCCAACTCCACGCCAGCTAGGGCAAGATGACAAGCCGACCAGCCCAGCCAGCAGCCAATTTCCAGCGCAGGTTTGCCACAAAACTGTAGGGCGCTGTTGTACAAAATTTGGGCTTCGTCGCGGTTCAAAAAGCCCACCTGCTGCTGGCGGCGATCGACATACCAGTTGTGCCCAATCGTGCGGCGCAAATACGGCCATTCCGAAGCATCTGGATTGCCAATGATTTTGTGGGGAAAGGCAGCATCCGGACGGACGATCGCCAATCCTGGTGAGACATAATCGCCATCGGGCAAGAGGGCACGATCGATTACCATCAGCGTTTCGTGCACCATTCGATCGGCCTGAAACAAATCGATCGCCCGCTGCCTGCAAGCTTGACCGATCGCCTGTCGCAGCGAGCGATCGTCTGCCCAAGCTGCGATCGTTTGGGCAAGCTGGTCGATCGTGCCTTGGGGATCAAGGTTGGGATCAGGCAGCAGTTTTCCCGTGTCGCCAAGTTCTTCGGGGATGCCGCTGACTGCGGTGGCGATCGTCGGAATGCCTTTTGCCATTGCTTCCATCACGGCCAGCGGCATTCCTTCCGCCTCAGAGGGAAGCACGAAAATATCGGCAATATTCAGCCAGTTGGCAATGTCCCAGCGTTTTCCTAACAGTCGAATGCGATTGCCGTTGCGCTGTGCCGCCTCTTGCAGTTCCGCCTCCAAAATTCCCTCACCTGCCCAAACAAAATACAGGTCAGAGCGCTGTAGCTGATCGATCGCCCCAAGCTGATACTGATAGCCTTTGATCGGTTCCAGTCGCGCAGATGTGAAGCAGACGATCGCCTCTTTCGGGATGTCCAATTCTTCGCGCAGCCGTTGATTTTCTGCTTCGTCTCTCGGAGAAAAATAGGTGGGTGGCCGTCCGTGATAAATTACTTGTCCTTGATTGGGCGACAGGCGAAAATGCTGGCGCAGCAGTCGTAAATTTTCTTGCGAAACGGCGACGATCGCTTTGGCCTTGATATACTGTTCCGCCAGCAAAGGCAGGCAAAATTCAAAGTCTTGAGCAAGATCAGGCGTGACAAATCCTACGATCGCAACAAAAGGAATTCCAAGGGCGATCGCCGCTCGCTTCGCTGCGAAATTTGAGAAAGGACAGCCATCGCTGAACACAATCAAATCTGGTTGAAGCTGCTGGAAGTGGGCGATCGCTTCATCTGCATTCTGCAACGTCCGCTCAAATTCTTGCATCGTGTCAAACGGCAGCCAGTGATGCTCAACGCCCGCTGCTTGCTGCTGGTGAATCAGCGGATTGTCGGCTTGGCTTTGGACGCATAGGACGCGATATTGTTCTGGCGCGACGCCGCCAGAAAAGCCGATCGGTACCGAGTTGCCGTGCTGTGCCAGTCCCAGCAAAATTTCGTGGTTGTATTGGGCAACGCCGCCGACTCCGGGTTCGTCGGTGTAGAGCAAGATGCGCTTTGTCAGGAAGCCTGTGGTCATGGGCGGAATCTGACTTGGGGAATAAGACAGGAAAGTAATTTCTTGATAGCCTACGAAACATTCTTAGGCGATCGATGGTTACGCTTCAGGCTACCCCTTTTTGGATGGGCGATCGCCGATTTTCGCCAATTCACCGCCTCACCCTTCACCTTCAATGCTGCGATACACGGCTCGACGGCTTTTGAGTTTAATTCCTGTGCTGCTGGGGATCACGCTGCTGGTTTTTGCGTTTTTGCATTTCATTCCGGGCGATCCGGCTTTGGTGATGGTGGGCGAACGCGCCACGCCCGAACAAGTGGAAGCGTTGCGCGAACGGCTGGGGCTAAATGAACCGTTGCCGATTCAATATTTCAAGTTTTTGGGTGGCTTGCTGCGGTTTGATTTGGGCAACAGCATCATCAGCGGCATTCCGGTGTCGCAGGAAATTCGGACGCGCTGGCCTGCGAGTTTTGAGCTGGCGGTGGCGTCGATGCTGTTTGCGGTGATCATTGGTGTTCCAGCGGGAATCGTTGCGGCTGTCAAGAAGGACAAGTGGGTGGATAATGCGGCGATGAGCGTTTCGCTGATTGGCGTGTCGATGCCTGTGTATTGGCTGGGGCTGCTGCTGATCTATCTGTTTGCGGTGTATTTGGGCTGGTTGCCGCCTTCGGGTCGAATTGGCGTAGATGTGGGGAATGCGTTTCGACCCATTACCGGATTTTTTATTCTTGATTCGATTTTGCGATTTGATTTTCGGGCATTGGGAAATGTGCTGTCCCATCTGGTGCTTCCGGCAATCGCGCTTGGCACAATTCCCTTGGCGATCATTGCCCGCATCACGCGCAGCGCCATGCTGGAAGTGCTGTCGCAAGATTACATTCGCACGGCTCGTGCCAAAGGATTGATCGAGCGCTGGGTAATTATGAAACATGCGCTCAAGAATGCGCTCCTGCCTGTGATTACGATTATTGGATTGCAGTTTGGCACGTTGTTGAGCGGGGCGATTTTGACGGAAACGATTTTTTCTTGGCCGGGGATTGGATCGTGGATCTATCAGGGCATTTTGAATCGGGATTATCCGGTTGTGCAGGGTGGTGTTGTGTTTGTTTCGGTGACGTTTGTGCTGGTGAATTTGCTGGTGGATTTGTCTTATGCGTTTTTTGATCCGCGTATTCAGTACAAGTAGGCGATCGATGCAGACAAGCTTTTCACCTGGGCGATCGCTCTTGATCTCCGAGCCAGTGGAGGCTAGGGGCGTTGCCCCTCCTCCACACCTCCAACCCCAGCAGGGAGAGTGCCTTTCCCTGCACCCTACGCAAGGGCGTATCTGTGGGTGTCAACGTAGCGCTTCGCATTGGCTTTCCCGCCGCGTCCCTCGTCCGAGCCGTTTCCCCTTCTGCCTCCTGTACTGCTGTGACTCAACCTATCTCTCCCAATCCGCTTCAAGCTGAACCGCTGACTACTGCTGATGTGGCGGAGGGGCGGCGTGATTCGCTCAAAAAGGTGTTTCGACATTTTTTGCGATCGACTTCTGGCCGCATCGGTTTGGTTTTGACGATCGCCCTGATTCTGCTGGCGCTGTTGGCTCCGGTTTTGCGACCGTTTGATCCAGCGACGGCGCGAGACTATACGGCGCGGCTGGATGGTCCTAGCTTGGAGCATTGGTTTGGGGCGGATGGCTTGGGGCGTGATGTGTTTACGCTGGTGTGGTATGGGTTGCGAATTTCGCTGGTGATCAGTTTGCTTTCGGTCGGGCTGGGATTGATCGTGGGCACGTTTTTTGGCTTGATTGCTGGATATTTTCGCGGCTGGGTGGATACCGTCATTGGCTGGGCAACCGATATTTTGCTGGCGTTTCCTTCAATTTTGCTGGCGATCGCGGTTGTCACCATTGCCGGAGCCAGTTTGCAGAGCGTCATGATTGCGGTCGGTGTTGTTCAAATTCCGATTTTCATTCGCTTGACGCGCAGTATGGTTCTTTCGCTGCGCGAACAAGATTTTGTCCAGACGGTACGAGCGTTTGGTGCAACTTCCAATCGCATCATCTTCAAGCACATTCTGCCTGCCAGTCTTGCTCCGCTCGTCGTTCAGGCGACGCTTTCGCTGGGAACGGCAACGCTAGAAGCGGCGGGACTTGGCTTTTTGGGGTTAGGCGCCAAGCCACCGACGCCGGAGTTGGGCACGATGCTGTCGGACTCGTTTCGCAATGGCTATTCGCTGTCGGCTCCCTGGACGATTATTTTTCCCGGTTTGATGATTACGCTGATTGTGCTGGCGTTTAACCTGCTGGGCGACGGCTTGCGTGATGGCCTTGATCCGCGCAATCGCTAGGGCGACGGATCGATCGCCATTTCCACAATCGATCGACTGATATTTTGCCACTCGTCAATTGATAGCTTGTACTCTTCATACAGGTTGCGTATCAGCAGCGCAACCTCAGCGCAGGCCATCTGATAGCTGATCTGAATTCGAGCCGTTTCGATCGCTTCACTCACCGAGGCATAGAACGTTTCGTCGGCCAAGCGTTTGCAGCAAGGAGAAGAGCAACGGCTTTGAAATCCCTGTTCGTGCGAGAACACTTCAATTAGCCAACCTCGATGAAAATCTGCTTCTGCTGGTTGCATCTCAAACTCTACCTTTCAAACGCCCGCCTTTTGCCGTCGCTCCACCCTAGTGAAGGAGGACAATGACCTGCTTGCGCCATTTAGCGGATGTCCCAAAATCTCCAACTTTTGATAGAGCGATCGACCGCAAGTCTGAATTAATTAATACACCGTTTGTTTACATTTTTAGCTCAATGCTGCCAAAGCACAGCTTATTGTGTATCTGAAAATACCAAACGTCGATCGCCGCCATCATCCTCAAATTCCTGCGTTCCGCGCCCCACCACTTCCACCACGACTCGCCGCGCCGCAGGTTGCCAGCCACCTTGTCTCGCAGCAACTTCCACGATCGCGTCTTCACCTTCCATCTGCACGCGAATTTGCGTCGTCGCGAACTGTCCGGATTGATACTCAAACGATCGCCCGTCATCCTCGTATAGCGTGAACTCGCCCACTCCCGGCCAAACCTTGAGCGTCAGAACATCGATTGCCCGCTCGTCTACAAACTGCATCACAGGCTGCATCGGAATAATCGTTCCGGCTCGGACATAGAGCGGCATTCGATCGATCGGCGCATCAGCGAGAATGTGCGTTTTGCCTTCAAAGCGATCGCCCGTCCACCAATCAAACCACGTCCCCTCCGGTAGATAAACGGCGCGATGTTCGCGTTCCGGCTTCAGCATCGGAGCCGCCATCAGTCCGCCACCCAGCATCACCTGATCGTCAATTTGATAGGTTGCGTGGTCGTGCGGAAATTCGTACAGCAGCGGTCTGAGAATGGGTGCGCCCCTCATTGCCGCCTGCCAAAACAAACTGTAGTAGTAGGGCAGCAGGCGATAGCGCAGTTCGATGTATTCACGGCAGATTTGCTCAACGCGATCGCCAAACACCCAGGGTTCATGCCGTTCTGATCCGGTAATCGAGTGCGCCCGCATCAACGGATACAACAGGCCAACCTGCATCCAGCGGGCAAACAGTTCGGCTGTGGCGTTCCCCGCAAAGCCGCCAATATCACAGCCGACAAACCCGACGCCCGACAAGCCCATGTTGCACAGCATCGGCAAAGAGCCTTCCAAATAATCCCACAGCGAATGATTGTCGCCCATCCACACCGACGAATAGCGCTGCACTCCGGCAAAACCCGATCGCGTCAGCACAAACGATCGCTCGGTTGGCCGCAATCTCAGCAAGCCTTCATAAGCAGCTCTTGCCATACCCAAACCATACAGGTTGTGCGCTTCGGCGTGCGTGGTGCGTTCGTCTAAGGGACCTTGCGGCGCGTCGAGCGGAAAGTGAATTTTGACACCCGGATCTCCGAAGGGGCGATCGTTCAAGGCAGGCTCGTTCATGTCGTTCCAGATGCCCGCCACCCCCATTTCGGTGAGCGCTTTTTGGCAGTCCCCCCACCAGTGCCGCACGTCAGCCCGCAAAAAGTCTGGGAAGACCGATCGATCCGGCCACACATAGCCGTGAAACAGTTTGCCTTGAGCGGTGCGGACGAAATAGTTTTGCGCCAGTCCTTCATCGACCACGCTGTAATCCGCTTCCGGCTCGTATTTGACGCCCGGATCCACGATCGTCACCACCTTAAAGCCATCCTGCGCCACCTCCTGAATCAGTTTGGCCGGATCGGGAAAGCGCTTCGGACTCCAGGTGAACACGCGAAAGCCGCGCATGTAGTCGATATCCAGGTGAATCACATCACAGGGAATTTGGCGGGTGCGAAACTCTCTTGCCAGTTCGCGCACTTCATCCTCGGATTCATAGCTCCAGCGACACTGGTGATAGCCGATCGCCCACTTCGGCGGCAGGGGCATTCGTCCGGTCAGGTGCGTGTAGGTTTCTAGAATTTCGGCGGGCGTATCGCCATAGATGATGTAGTAGTCCAGTTCGGGCGCGGCGGTTTCCATTCGCCAAGTTCCAGCGCGATCGGCTCCCATGTCAAAGACGCTGCGAAACGTGGTGTGAAAGAAAATGCCGTAGGCCAGTTCGGGTCGCAGCGCAATGAAAAACGGAATTGCCTGATACATTGCATCCGTCAGCGAAGTGAAGTCCAGCGAGTCAGTTGTCCAGTTGGTCAGGCGGCGCGATCGCTTGTCCAGCAGTCCTGTTCGTTCGCCAAAGCCATAAAAATGCTCGTGCGCTTCGATCTGCTTCCAGCCCGCAACCGCACCCATTCGCCAGCCCATGCCAATCTCGCTATCTTGCGCGAACGGGCGTCCGGCTTTGTCATAGCAGCACAGCCGAATCGGATTGCGCTGAATCACAACGCGAATTTTTTCGGTTTCGATCGCATATTCCGTCTCACTTTCTTGAAGCGAGAACTCGATCGCCTCAAACTGATCGTCAGCCAACGCCACACCCCACGATCGATGCGGCATCAGATTTCCATGCGGGGAAAACCGGACACGCACCAAACTTGCCGTCAAAACGGTCAGTTGCAAGAGCGAACCGCTGCTGTAGAAGCGCAGTTCGTTCCCCAGTCGATCGAAGTCGTCGATCGCACCGACTTCAAACCAGGGAAGCTCAGCGGTCGGCAACTGTCCGGTAAATTCAGGCATGGCTCAAGAAAAGATGCAGCGATCGCCAAGCTAGCGAATGTCCAATGGTGCAACATCTCTCCTGCGAACGAGTCGGAACAGCGATCGATCAAACCCAATTGCTCATCTCAATTCGGTCAGATTGCTCGATCGCTCGATCGAGGCAGCACGATTCACATACGCTCCATCCACCAACATCGGAACGCAATCGCTCACGTCCAATTGCGTTGCTAGCTCCACATCCGACGCAAAACCCCGCGCAATCAGTTCTTGCCCAGAGCCACACTGTTTCAGCAGATTTCCGAGATTGGATTGAACGCCTTGATAGGCGATCGCGGCGACTTGCGCTTCCGGCGACAAACACCCGTTGAGAAAGGTGACGATCGCCCCTGCTGCAATCCAATCCTCGAAGGCAGGTCGGAGGCTATCGTCAGGCCATCGCTCTCCGGCTGGCACAACGGCAATGTTTCGCCCATACTGCATCGCCGCGATCGCCACCGCCCGACAATTTCGCAAACAGCCAGCCAAGATCAAAGTCGCATTGGTTGCCAAGCTAAGCGATGCACCGTTAGGAGAAGGCAGCACGAGGCGCGTTCCTGCCGAAATGGAAAGCAATGAACTGGGAGAAAGAGAAAATTGATCGCCGCGATCGCCTGCGAGTTCTGCTTGAACTGATTGAGCAAACAACGTTGCCGATTCATCTTTCCACTGATAGGGGTAGACGATCGCACCTCGGCTGTTGGCAATCTCCACACAGGTCGAAAACGAAAGAACATCCACCACAATCACGACATCGCTATTGGGCGCTAGCTGCAAAACACCCTGCTTGCCCCACTCCAATCGCACTTCAAAATCAGCTTGGTCAAAATTCATCACTCACTACTCGATCGCCTGGACGGAAGCGCGAAATCCCTGATTGCTCAATTGCTGAGCTGCTTCATCGGCATTGGCGCGATCGCTATATGCCCCGGTTTGCATCACAGTGCGTCCGTTCATCGACACGCGAAATGCACCGGGAACGATCGACCGCAAAGCCGCCTGATCGCGATCGGAACTGGCCTCGACCACGACCCGATAGCGCAAACCCATTGCTAAAGCGCGGTCGCCACTGGCCGCAGCCGGAGCAGTGGCAGGTCGATCGAGCGGATTGCGCGAAACGTTGACAGTGGGCAAATCGCCAAGATGACCCATCGGAATTGTGGCGCTGGGAACCGGAAGCAGATTTGCATTGGGTGCAGGGCGGGCGGCTTGCTGAACCGGAGCGGATGGTGCGGCAGGTGTGGCAGGTCGAGCAGCAGGTGAACGAGCCGGAGCAGCAGGAGCAGCTTGACGTTCAACGGTGATTTCGCGCAGGGGAGCGGGTGTGGTGGGGGCAGGAGACGATCGCGCAATCGGGGCGATCGGGCTGGGTGCACTCACACTTGCTGCCGGAACGATCGGAACCGAAACGGGAACCGCAGGAGTAGCGACAGGAGCGGGTTGCGTCTGCACTTGCCAGCCAACGGCGTTCGGTGTGGTCGGGCGCACCGCTGAATATTGTGGGGCAGCGGCAGCGGGCGGCGAAACTGGAATGGGCTGAGCGGCTTGCACTTGCGGCAGTTCAGCAAAAGCGCTGCCGCTGGTTGCAGCAGGACGAGCAGGCGGCGCAGCCGGAATCGCACTCGGACGAGCGGGCGGCGCGATCGCCGCAGGCTGGGTTGCAGCGGCAGGAACGCGAGTGTTGTTGATGAAGTTGGTGGCCTGATTGCCCACGCCCGTCACGGGCAAGAAAGCAGCAGAGGTGTTCACGTCCGATCGCCCGTTGCTGCGGAAAATGTTGTTGCCCGGATCGGCAGCGGTGCCCAAGTCCGGCTGCGATTGGGCGATCGCCACCAGTCCGTCTTGCTGGTTGTTTTCGATCGTGTTGCCGCGCAAAATTGGGCGGGCGCGTTCTTGAATCACCACGCCGCTGCGATTTTGCCGCACCTGATTATTGAGCAAGCGAGGCTGAGCAGATTCAGCAATGTTGATGCCATATCCGGTATTTTCAAAAATGTTTTCGCGCACATCGGGCTGAGCCGTTCCAAAAATGCTGATGCCGCTCGCGCCGTTTCGAGTGAAATAGTTACCTTGCACGATCGCAGCGGCATTTCCAACGATCGAAATGCCGTCGTGCGTGCTGCCTGTAAACGTATTGTTTTGCACGGTTGGACTGGTCGATTCAACCCATAATCCGTAGCCGCGAGGATTAGAATTGGTGACGGTGACGCCGACTAATCCGGCTTGATTTGCGCCCAGAATGGCAACATTTTGATTCGCCGAAGTACGGCTGCCATAAACGCCACCGCCGCGAATAATCACGCCTTGTCCACGAGTGCCGGGATCGCCTTGAATCGTCACGCCCGATCGCATCACGATCGGAAAGGTTTCACCTGTTTCGCTGCTGTAGGTTCCAGCAGCCAGCAAAATTGTCGTATTGGGCTGAGCCACGCGCAACGCTTGCGAAATCGTGCGAAACGGAGCGCTTTGACTGCCCACTCCGCTGCTGTCATTGCCCAAGGTTGGATGCACAAAAATCAACGTCATTGCTTGTGCAATTGCATTGGGTGGAACGGTTGAAGCCTGCTGTGGAACCGACGCGCCCGTAGGAGACGAAGCCATTGCCGCACCGCTTGCCATCAGCAGCGCGATCGCTCCACCACCAATTGAATAGAACCAACGCGATCGCGCCTTCTCACTTTGCTGAATCGAATGCATTGCTTTTCCCCTCACCATTGCTGACGGTTTAACTTTCATTTACTGCGGACGTCGCGATCGATCCGGTAATTTAGTTTATGAAGACGAGCGATCGTTGCCCTGCCAAATTCAATCGATCGACCGGAGTGAATCAACTCAAACGCTATTGATATTGAGATTAGATTTTGCCCGATTTTGGTAACTTTGCAACCCCCTAACCTAAATTTCTTTGAAAATACTTTGGTGAGCGAATGAAAAAAGCGATCGAGCCGTTCAGCGAGGCTGTTACGATGGGGAATTAATGGACGGGTAAGCAAAGCATGGGCGACAATCACCGCCAAACTAAAATGACGGATGCTGCGGTTTATCGCATCCTCGATGCCAATCTCGATCGCGCCCGCGAAGGTTTACGCATCATCGAAGAATGGTGTCGATTTGGCCTCAACAGCACTAGCTTGACTGAGGAGTGTAAGCAGCTTCGGCAGGCGATCGCCCAATATCACACCGACGACATCCGCGCCGCCCGCGACACAACGGGCGATGTCGGCACTGACCTTTCCCATCCCCAAGAAGAACATCGCGCCAGCGTTGCCCAACTGCTGCGCGTCAACCTTGCCCGCGTCCAAGAAGCGCTGCGCGTCCTGGAAGAATACGGCAAAATTATCGACCCCGAAATGGGCGCAGCCTGTAAGCAACTGCGCTACCGCACTTACACGCTCGACAGCAATTTGTTCGGCCAGCAGCGCCAGCAAAAGCTGTGGCGATCGCGCCTCTACCTCGTCACTAGTCCTCACGACAATCTGTTTGGCGTGGTCGAAGGTGCATTGCAGGGCGGACTAGACATTGTGCAGTATCGCGACAAGGATGCCAACGACAGCGATCGCCTTGCCCGTGCCGAAAAGCTCAAGCAGCTTTGCCAGCGGTATAACGCTTTATTTATCGTCAACGATCGCGTCGATGTCGCCCTAGCTGTCGATGCCGATGGTGTGCATTTAGGACAGCAAGACGTTTCGGTCGCGTTTGCCCGCCAGCTTCTCGGAACCGATAAGATCATTGGGCGATCGACCACCAATCCTGACGAACTCCAGCGAGCGATCGAAGAAGGCGCAGACTACATTGGCGTTGGTCCCGTCTATGAAACGCCGACCAAACCGGGAAAAGCCGCAGCGGGATTTGAATATTTGCGCTACGCTGCCGATCATGCCAAACTGCCCTGGTTTGCGATCGGCGGTATCAACGTCGATAATTTAGCGGATGTTTTGGCGGCACAGGTCGATCGCGTTGCCATTGTTCGCGCCATCATGGAAGCCGAAAACCCAACGCTCGTCACGCAGTATTTTGTTTCGCAACTGGCGCGAATTCAAACTTTGCGAACGGTGAATCATGTCTAGCTCGATCGCCCTCACAATCAACGGTGAATCTCGCACTTGCCCACCCGAAACCACACTGCCGGATTTTTTGCAGCAGATGGGCTTAAATCCGCGCTTGGTCGCAGTAGAATACAACGGCGAAATTTTGCACCGTCAGTTTTGGTCAGAAACAAAAATGCAAACGGGCGATCGATTGGAGATTGTTACGATCGTCGGGGGTGGATAACAATTCAATTACAGATCAGGCAACAACGGTAGACGACGAATACGAATACGGTTTAGCTCAACTGTAATTGCTGAACCTTGCTCCAGATCCTCCTCGCACTGAGCGATCACCGCTAATAGTAAATCCGTTAATGCTTGGGCACGTAACCTTTCAATCCGAATGCGAATGATTGAGGGAGAAGTTGCTTCCTCCAGTGCCAGTAATGTGTGGAAATCTGCATCAAGCGTCGCAACAACACGCTCCTCACTTCTGGCACTTCGAATAATTTCGGCATCTTCAGCTTCAGACAGTCCAATTTCGCCAACATGAATCGTATCGATACCTGCATCCCGTAATAATGCTGTTGCAGAGCGTGGTAATCCCTGATTAAGCAACAGTTTCATAGCAATCGGGTAGTTCAATGATGCGATCGTCCAAATAGGAAGCAGCAAAAATCAAAGCTTGCCGAATATCTTCGTCTTCTAATTCTGGAAACTCCTGACGCAATTCTTCTCGGTTTGGATAAGTGGCCAATAATTCAATCACCCGACGAACAGTAAGGCGAAAATTACGAATGCAAGGCTGTCCATTCAGGCGATTTGGATTGCTAGTGATGCGATCGAGTTTCATAACACGAATCTTGACTCCTGACTCAATTCCTCGTTGTTTCCATACGAGCCGAATTTCGCGCTTTCATCCCTCAGCAGCATAAAGCTTTCTCTAAACCATGATTCAAATTATCGCTAGTTCTAGGTATAAACGAAAGTGCAGACGATCGCCTCGAAATCACCACAGTCGGCGGCGGCTGAAGCACTAATCTTGCCGCCAGATTTTCAGCGATCGATCGCTGCTGCCGCTTACCAGTGTGCGTCCGTGATGGGCAAACGCGATCGCATTCACGGCTTTGCTGTGGCCGACCAAAGTTTGCAGCAGTTCGCCCGTTGCCACGTTCCAAATTCGCACGGTCGCGTCGCTGCTGGCGCTGGCGAGAAACTGCTGGTTGGGGCTAAAGGCGATCGCTTTCACCGAATCGAGATGGCCGCTGAACGTGCGAACCTTGCGGCTGTGCAGATCCCACACTTTCATCGTATTATCGTTGCTGCCGGATGCCAGCAGGCGACTATCCGGGCTGAAGGTGACGCTGTTGACATCGCGCTTGTGGCCTTGCAGCAGGCCGAGCGGCGTACCCGTGTAGAAATCCCACAGTTTGATTGTGTTGTCGCTGCTGCCCGATGCGAGATATTTTCCATTCGGGCTGATGGCAATGCTGTTGATCGTGCGGTTGACGTTGAACGATCGCAACAGCTTTCCAGTTTGCAAATAGCGAATCTTGATGATGCGAGCATCGCTGCCGGATGCGATCGCCACTCCGTCTGGACTGACGGCCACATTCAGTGAGAGCAGCGAATCGGCTTCGTCGTGCAAGCAGTAAATTGGCGCTTCCGTATGCAAACACCAAACGCGAATCGTATCATCGACGCTGCCGCTCACCAGCATGACGCCATCGGGACTGAACGCCAGCGAGGAAACAGGCTGCGTGTGTCCGGTCAGCGTACTCCGCAACGCGCCGATGCCCAGATGCCAAACCTTAATCGTCTTGTCAAAGCTGCCGCTGACCAGCCAGCGATCGCCCGGACTAATTGCCACACTGGAAATTGAGTTGCTGTGCGCCGCGATCGTCTGCACACACTGCCAGCCAGAATGGATCGCAGTGGCAACCACAGGCGCAACATCCAAGTCTTGCAGGGCGGCCATTGCCGAGGCGTAGCGCTGAGCGATCGCAGGTTCGATCAATCGATCGAGAACGGTGGCGAGGCTGCGATCGATCGAGTCCGGTAAATAATCGCGCCACACCCAGCGGCCTTCCGCAAACGAAAATAGCTCGAACGGTGGCATATCCGTCAGCAGATGAACGCAGGTGACGCCCAAGCCATAGAGATCGCTGGCAAACGTCGCCTTGCCGCCCGTTTGCTCTGGCGCAGCATATCCGGCAGAGCCGATCGCCGTTCCTGTTTGTGCCAAGTTCGTGGCGGTTGTCAGCTTGGACGCGCCAAAATCCACCAGCACCAAGCGCCCATCCGACGATCGCCGCACGATGTTGTCCGGCTTGATGTCGCGGTGAATGATTTGGCGATCGTGCAGATATTGCAAAACAGGCAGCAGATCGACGAGCAGTTGCCGGATGCGATCGGGCTTAAATGCGCCATTCCGCGCCAGTTCTTGCGCCAGTGTTTCGCCTTCAATGTAGGTCTGGATCAGATATTGGCATTTATCTTGCGTCACATGAGCCAGCAAGCGGGGAATCTGGTCGTGCTGAAGCTGATCGAGCCGCTGCGCTTCTTGCTCAAACAGTTCGGCGGCTTTTTTGTTCGCTTCAGTGTTTTGGCTTTGCGGAAATAGCTGCTTGATCACGCAGGTCGGACGCGACGGAATTTGCTCATCGATCGCCAAAAACGTCCGCCCAAAGCCGCCCTGCCCGATCAACTTCAGGGCGCGGTAGCGATCGCCCAGCCGCAGCTTTGCTCCACACGACACACAAAACTTGGCATCGTCCGCATTCTGCGGCATTAGACACCGAACATTCAAGCAGAGAGTCATTTCGATGGCGGATACTGAAGAGAGCCAATATCTGAGTCTATGGTACGCTTTCCACACCCGCTCCAAACACCCCACAGCGGCTACCACTGGGACGGCAGTAACCGCCGCTTCTTTGAAGGCTGGTACTATCGCATCACGCTTCCCGAACTGAAGCAAACCTTCGCCTTCATGTATTCGATCGAAGACCCGATCGGCCAGTCACCCGTCAGCGGCGGCGCAGCCCAAATTCTCGGTCCCGATGACGAATATTTCTGCCGTACCTTTCCCAATGTTCACCAGTTCTGGGGCTGGCCGGATCGCTTGGGCTTCGGCCACTGGCGCAAAAGCGATTTACCCCAGCCGCAATTTCTAGAGGCGAAACAGTTCGATCGCCACGTCTTCGAGGGCTATCAGGCAACGGCAATTTGGCATCAGGGCGTTCTGCACAGTGCAGGCGAAACCGTGCGCTGGCAGCATTCGATCGAGCCTGTCTACGGCTGGGGCGATGTCGATAAATCGCAGCAATCGACAGCCGGATGGGTGTCGCAGTTTCAAATCTTTGAACCCGGATGGCAAATTTTGATGGCGCACGGATGGGCAACGGGCTGGATCGAGTGGAAAGGCAAGCGGTATGAGTTCGATCGCGCCCCGTTCTACAGCGAAAAAAATTGGGGCGGAGCCTTTCCGCAAAAGTGGTTCTGGCTCAACTGCAACGCCTTCCAAGACCAGCCCAATCTCGCACTCACCGCAGGCGGTGGCAGGCGCGGCGTTTTGTGGTGGATGGAATCGGTGGCGATGGTCGGCATTCACTATCAAGGCAAATTCTACGAATTCGTGCCCTGGAACGCGCAGGTTCACTGGGAAATTCACCCTTGGGGCTACTGGCGGATGTGGGCAGAGAATGCCGCTTACCAGGTAGAACTGTTTGGCACAACGGATCGACTCGGCACAATTCTCCGCGCTCCCACCCAAGACGGCTTACAGTTCGTTTGTCGTGACACGATGAACGGTCAAGTGATTTTGAAGTTGCGCGATCGATCCTCCCAAAAACTCATCCTCGAAGCTCAAAGCGATTTATGCGGACTGGAAGTCGGCGGCATTCCCTGGGAAGAAGCATGGCGGAATGGTTAGCAAAAGGGCGATCTTTTATTTGCACATCAAAAAGCACTTGCTATCATGACGGTAGCAATGGGATTGTAGCTCAGCAGGATAGAGCAACCGCCTCCTAAGCGGTAGGCCGCGCGTTCAAATCGCGCCAGTCCCGTCTGAATAACCCTAGAAGCCGTAACGCTGAAAGCATTTTTTGCTTACATGTAGTTAAGAAGGTTAGGCTCGCTTTGATGCGGCAGGAGAAGCACAGCTAGTTTAGAATTCAACAAAATCAGCACGAACCCATCCGATCGCCCCTGAAGCTTGAAACTGTACTTTGTGCCAGGTGTAGCCGTCGCTGCCAGTGGTCGTTTCTTGTAATACGACGCGATCGCCCTCCAGCCCATATCGTTCAGTCGGAGTGCTTGTACTCGGTTGGTCACGAAGATTGATACGGGCGTTGGGGGTAGCTGCGACCAAGCGACCAATCTGCCCTGAAACCGGACTTGCTGATGTTGTGGTGAATTGTTCTTCAACTGCGGCGGTAGCACCAGACGGGCGTTCCCCTCGCTCCCACGCCAAAATGCCTTCAATTAAGCCATTTGAGATGTTGTAGGAAAGCTTTTCATCCATTCCCTGTTTGATGTGAAGCTGATCGGCAAAAGTTTGTTTAACCGCTTCTAATGGAATGCCTCCGTTGATAGCATCCAAAACAGCTTCAGTTAAAGTTTCACGATAGACGTACAGTTCATCTGCGCTCATGTTCTGGATTCGATCGATAGCAAACAATCCATCTGTGTGAGTTAAAACTATCTGCTTGAATTGTTCTGCCTCCGTTAAGGGTACGGGCGTAACTGATTCTTCTAATGTCGGTGTGGGAGATGGTACTGGCGTGGCAGAAGGCGATGGAGTTGGAGTTTGGAAGGCCGTTGTTGGTGTTTCGAGCGGAACAGGCGATTCCTCTGCAACTGGCGTAGCATCAAAATCGCTGGGTTCAATAATGTTGACGAGAACAATGCTCACTAAAAAGATAATGACTTTTATCAGGAGGTGAACGCGAAAACCTCGCTGCTGTGCGAATTGATTAACAGGTGGCAAACACAGTAACGCCCAAATTAGAAAAACGAGGCCACTAAATGGAGTGCCGTTGATAACACAACCGATCGCGCCCATTAAAAAAGACGCACCAAAAAACCAGCCCAGGAACGATCGAACACGCTTCATGAATCAGTTGCAAATAAAGTGCTACAGATTCAATCTGCCAAGCATCTAATAAACTTCCGTGCTATTTCTGCAAAGATTTGATGAAAACTCTGCCTGAGCGATCGGGTTTCTACTACCGCTTGAATTGCAGCGTCAAATACATTCAAACGCTCCTCTTTTCGCTACTCATCAATCTGCCAGGGGTCTTTCGCCAAGTTCTCATCGAGAATTTTCTTCGGGCGCAAGACAATCAAAATGCGGCCTAAGATCGGCTCGATCGGTTCATTTTCAAACCATTGAATTTCAAGCTGACTGTCTCGATCGACCAGAAAGTAGCTATCCGCCTGCCACTCACGCTGAGCGCGATCGACAATCACCAGCACTTCTTCCTGCTTGCCAGAAGACTCTGCCGGAAGGCGATCGGGATCAGCCAGAATCGCGACCGGATCTTCTGCGGCCAAAACCACCTGCCAGCCCGGAATTCCAATCCAAGCACCGCTGCCCTCAAACCGGACAAAGCCAAATGCACCCGACTCCTCCACCAGCGGCACGGCCTCTAAATCCGCAGGTGAGAGCGGCAGCTTGCCCACGACAGGCAGCACGCGCGGCATTTCGTCTTCAGAATCCAAGCGGTAGAACGGCAAGAGCGGGGCAGGACGCGATCGCGTCACGGTAAAATCCGTCAGCAGCTTTTCAACTTGCGATCGCGCTTCGGGCGAACTGGCAAAGCGCAGACCGTTCGCAATCAACCGCGATCGAGCCTGCAAATCCGATTGCTGCCGCGCTAACTTCCAGTAGTGATAGGCAACGGCATCGCCCGGATCAGCGGTGAAATTTTCGGGCGGCTTGCTCATCCACGAAAAATCTTTCAGCGCTCTGGCAACTTCTTTCGCCCCTTCCGAATCAACGCCTTTTTGCACAACCAGCGTGGCAGCCGCAGCGCGATCGGTCTCGGTGAGAATGCGAAATTCATACAGCGTGTCGCTTCCAGTCCGCTCAAAGCGCGATCGCACTTCATCCGCCACGCCCACATTCAAAATTGAACTGTAAACCTGTCCGGCTACCACAATTTGATTTTGCTGAATTGGCTCAAAGCCCGTTTCTTCAAAAATCTGCTGCGGCGAATAGCCTGCTTTTTGCAACTGTGCACAGGCACTCGCCCATTCTGCCCAGGTTCCTTCTTTGCGCCGGAGCGATCGCAGCAGTTCGGTTTGGGTCGAATTTTCTTCGGGCGTGGCGCTCATAACAGTTCCGGCAACGGCACAACATACGCAACTCTAGCGCGATTCCTCGATCGCCGGAGAAAACTTGCAATGTTGCTTGACAAAATGCTGCTGCATCAGCCACTATGGAATACGGACTACGGGGATATAGCTCAGTTGGTAGAGCACTTCAATGGCATTGAAGGGGTCAGCGGTTCGAATCCGCTTATCTCCATTTTTTACTTGAGCCTGAAATAGCACGTTTTTGTGGAACAACAAGCATTAAGTGGCCGCAAATGACACTTAATGCTTGTAACCGTCTGTTGACACTTAATGCTTGTCGCAGCGAATTTTGTACCAGTCCATGATTTCGGCTGTACTATAAGCTTAGCTTATTGCTCGTGGTACACCGCTTGCTAGGAAAACGGGAAGGCTAAGCTTAAAGCCCCCTAGTTGCGGAACTGTCTGGCAGAAGCCGCTCATGCTACGATCGCGCCATTGCTTGTAGAACCAAGCAGTGACAAAATTACTTGCTGCCTAAGTCTTGATCCCGAGTGCTAAGCGCTAGCTTTGCTTCTGCGATCGCAGCCCGCACTTGTTTGTATCGTAAGTAGCCTGGTCTACTCATCATCTGAGCTACACGTCCTTCAGACGGATATAAGCCAGCATTGTAGAGTTCTAAAACAGTTTGCTTGACTTCTTCGAGACTCTGTTCGATCGCCTGTTGATGACAAACTTTTTGAAACCTATCGTATTTTCTAGAAATAGCTCGACATATTTCTGGAAAGAGTCTGAAAATCGTTTCTCGATGGATGTCTAATTGTCTCGCGACTTCTTCCATTGATTGTGGTGGACAGTCATGCTTAAGGAAAATAACTTCTAACTCTCTTTCAAGCCAATCTGTGTTGATTACTCTAGCCTCAGCTTTTGGCCTAGATTGTAAAACTGCTGGTACTTTTTCCGCAGTCACATAAATGTTTTGTTCTGGTGCCTGAGTTATGAAATCTACTAGCGAACGGTTAAGGCGATAGCAAATCTGCACTAGGGTTTCTAGTTGCGGAAGATTTTTACCATTACACCAGAGCCATACAGTATTTCTGGGTAGCTGGAGCTGGCGAGCAAACGCAGCTATGTTCCCATTAGAGACAGTATCGATATGCACCGTAAAGGCCTGAGCAATGTCTTTCTTAGTTAAAGGAACAGCTAGACAAGAAGTATAAGCCAGCAAATCTTCGACAGATTCAGAAATCCAAACCAAAGTTTCTAAGTCATCTTGGGATAAATTTTCAAGCTCTTCGAACGAACTATTGAACACTAACCCAAGCCACTCCTGACATTTTGAACAGTAACCTGGACGAGCATGCCAAGCTAAACAAAGATTCTTTTGACGGCAGCAAGGGCACGTCTCCCTCAGAAGACAGCGGTGCAATGGACATACCTTAACGACTTCTAGGAACCAAAGAAGGCGCTCATAGACTACCTGTCCAGTAGAATACCACTCCTGATAACAAGCAGGACACCATGCACGATGACGCCGCAATAAATTTCTCTGCGGTAACAGGTTAGACCACCTGCTTAATGTCAGCAAATCAAGGTTCTTTTGTCCACTGAGTTTTTCTAGAGCTTGGACTAGATTGAAAGCCATTACTCCAGTGCTATTTAATGCTGAAGTATGATTGTAGATTTTATGAAGATTGGCGCCTCCATGAACTTTATCAACAATAGGCGCGATCTCTGTCTGCATCAGTACACCAACAGGCAGACAATGAGAGTTTGCTAAACGAGCAATATAACTAGTCAGGCTTTCTACCAAAAAACTTTCTTGCCCAATCGGAGCTATGTTATTAAGTTGAGTTCGTGGAGGAAGATAAGAAGATAAATCAACGACACGAATGTTAGCTTGATGTGTATTCATGGGTTTCATTAGATAATACTAAAGCCATGCTAAGATGGTAAAATTTCGTTTCTTATACTTTGGAATTCTCAGACCGATTATTGTAAGAAAAGATTCGCTCTATGTAGAGAAAGAACTATTTCTCCAACTCATTCTTTAAGGACAAAAATAGAGAATAAACTTCTTCATCCCGCATGTATGCTGGCTTAGATAAGAGTTTGCTGACCGCATAGCTAGAAATGTACGCTCCTTGAGAATGTAATTGAAGTACTGCCTGACGAACTTCTTTGCAAGCCTGCTCTATGCTCTTTTTTCTAGATTCAGATTGGAAATTTCTCCAACGTTCAGTTATGCGGTAACATAATTCTGCATGATAGTCATATAGAATGTCGATCGAATATCCTAATTCTTCTGCAATCTCTCGAACAGTTCTCGGTATATCTTCTTCAAGACAGGAAAGTAATCTATCTTGAAGCTCGGTGGGAGTTAGCAGCTCAACAAATTCTTTGCTAGTTGATCGAATTAAAGAACCTGCGTCTAATTTCACACCAGAAGCCCGAAGTTCCTGCCGTCGGTTCACTATTTGCTTGCACAAGGCAGGAGCATGATAGCGTAGAGTCTTCACGTGGATGCCTAATGTCTCAGAAATTTTGCTCAAGGAAGGAGGAGGAGAACTCCCAACAAGTAATGCTTGTAGAAAAGCTTCTACTTCACTTCGATCTGTATTTTTCTTGCGATAATGTGAATTATCAGCTATTGTTTCGACTTTTCCTTTTGTTTTTTGTCTTTGAAAAAAAGGAGAGTTATAATCTACATAATTAACAATATTAGGAGTAGAGCTTACAAGATTTAATGGTGAAATGTTTAGCTGATAGCAGAGTTCCAACAAACTTCTAAGACTTGGACTTCTCTTTCCAGAACAAGCTCTTTCAATGACTCCGTCCGTCATCTGAAGTTCTCGAGCGAACTTTCTAATATTTCCAGATGTAATGATGTTAGCAAGTTGAGATAAATTTTCTGCCAGTGTACCCGCATCTGGACTTATCCTTGATGTTGGCATATGAGCTAGCCATTCTCCAACATGCTTAGCAACCCAAGTATTGTACTTAAATTCATCATTTGAAAGTTCTGTAACATGCGTACTTTGAACAGGCAGACTGCCGAGATATTCTCCACAAGTGGAACAATAGTTCAAGGACAGTCGACGAGATACTACTGGAAGAGGTTTTTCGCATTTAGGGCATGTACAATGCAAACTCTTTTCATGAGAAATACATGTCTTGACTGAGGTGGAACCCTAAAACTGGACAGGTGAATAAGCTACACGCTTCCAACCCATGCTAGGAGTGGTTTATGAGCCAAAACAAACGCAAGCAGCATAGCGCCCAGTTCAAATCC
>NZ_JACJPO010000017.1 GCF_014696105.1 Microcoleus sp. FACHB-1515 | reverse complement strand
GTATGTGGGTTACTTTGAATAAACTGTTCGAGCGTTTCCATTGTCTGAGAGGGTAGAGTTTGAGGCACACCCTCAGCCTACCATTTGTTCACATCCTATTTAGGCTGCCTGTAGG
Source organism: Microcoleus sp. FACHB-1515 (assembly GCF_014696105.1). Taxonomy (GTDB): domain Bacteria; phylum Cyanobacteriota; class Cyanobacteriia; order Elainellales; family Elainellaceae; genus JAAUTJ01. The sequence continues at coordinate 55,169 of NZ_JACJPO010000017.1, read as the reverse complement.
AAAGATAAGCAAATAGACTGAAGATTCGATCGAGCCGACAACTACTACCTAGACAGTTAAGACAATTAGGAGAACTCGATCGACAAAAGCCTGACTCAAATCATGCTTAATACGAGCATGAAATCGAAGCAAAACTATCAAAGAAATTGCTAGGTCGTCGCGCGATCGCCGCTGCTTGAGCCTCAACTTTGCAAGCAAATGTAGGAGCCTAGCATCTCTAAGCTCCTACATTGACTGCAGTCACAATCTAGCACTTAGACTTGAGCCGGACTGAGAAAACGACTGGCAAATTTGAACACGTCACCCAGGTTTGTATTGCCATCGCGATCGCCATTCAAAAATGCAGTCAAAAGTGGATTGCCGCCGGGTGCTCCTGGCTTGCTTGCGCCCATGCCCAGCAAACCCAACACCGCCGGAATCAGCGTCGGCAACATGCTTTGCAGCAGATTCGGGCTGATTCCAGTTTTCTGAGCAACCCCTTGAATCAACTGCTGTTGAATCTGCGGCGGAAATAGCGAAGACATCGCAGCAGTGTTTGTCCCTGCACCAACTCGACCGAGCAAATCTTCAAGCTGATTGCTGCCCATCACGCCCTGTTGCTGTGCCAAGGTTGGACGCAAAACCGATCCCAAAGCAGATAGAACTGATTGCGTTTTAGCCGCATCAAATCCTTGGCTCGATGCCACTTGCTGAATTGAATTCGTAATCGATTCAAGCTGAGAAACAGAAGCTTGCTGATTCGGATTGTTGATCGCGCTCAATACGTCAAAGAAAAGTCCCATGATGTTTAACCAAAGTAGTTGTTCACTGTTCGATCGCAGCAGTCGTTTCGGTTTGTACAGGGGCAGTTTGTCACTCGCCCCTATGCCGAATGAGGAAAGTAATTTCCGTCTCGATCGCCCGCTAAAGACGGCTCAAAGAAAGGACAACTTGTCCCTCGTTATCTTCAAGATGGGTGTCGAAGAAAAAAGCGCAAAGCGTCGTGGTCTCGCGAACATCCAGCTTGAGCGTGTCGCGATAGCCATTCAGCGATGACCAAGTTGCTCCAACTTCCACATCCGTTTTTTGGTTCACAAATTTGCCGCCATAAATCCACAGCAGCACGATCGGCTCACCTGCATAATTGTCCTCAGTGCGATAGCCAAACGCGCCGCTCTTAATGCGAACGTTGTAAGCGCCCGGAGGCAGCGTTTGAGAAACCGAAGTTTCCTGCTCCAGCTTCCGCATCGCCTCTGGATGAATGTAGTAGCAGTTGCGCTGGCTGTGCACCAGCAGCGTATCGATCGCATCTTGGCTTTCAACCGTCAGAGTCACTTCCCCTTCGTTGTCATTAAGATGCGTATCGAAGAAAAAGGCGTTGAGCGTTGTTGTTTCGCGAACTTCGACCACCATCTGATCGCCCAGTCCGTTCAGCGATGACCAGGTTGCGCCCACTTCAATATTTGTGGCGCGATTCACCACTCTGCCGCCATACAGCCACAGCAGCACGATCGGTTCGCCCGGATGTCCCGACGAGGCACGATAGTCAAACTCACCGCTCTTGAGCGTGATCGTGTGAACGCCAGGCTGAAGCACTTTTGCCACCGCCGTTTGCTGTTGCAGCCTCGCCATCGAGTCAGGCTCAATCAAAAAGCAGTTCTTCCGGCTGTCCACCACTAGCTCATGCATTTCATCATGAGTGCGATTTGCTGCGCCTCGATCGGAAACGTTTTTGCCATATCCAAAAGCGGTTGCCGTCGCACCAGTCGCGATCGCCGCACCTCCCAAGCTGGCAACCTTGCTAACCGTTGACGTTCCGGCAGGTGCAGCCGCTGGAATCGGAGTGGCCGCTGACGCTTGCAGCCGTGCCGAGGGCACATGAACAGAAGTCGATCGCGCCAGTCGCAACCAGTTTCCGTCCTGCGTTTCGTAGCCTAGCTCAGCCACATAGTCGCGATCGCTGACGGGAATTGGAACATGCAAATCCTGCTGCTGTTCGCTGCAAGCAAAAGTCTGAGTGCTGACTGGCGGGTGGATGTCGAGATCGACATTGGTGGCATCGTGAACGCGCAGCATCAGCTTTTGTCCGCCCTGCTGACGCAAATCCGCCTTGTGTTCGTTTGAAACTTCCCAGTAGGCATAGGCTTCCTTATCACTGCGGGGGGTCAGAACAATGCGGCTATTTTTGTCAACCGCAGGCTGATTCACCAGCGATCGCGCAGCCACACCCGCAGCAGCAACGCCAGCAGCTATTCCAGCAGCCACCGGAACAGACGGACGCACCGTTGCTTCATCCGTTGCGATCGCAGCGCGAGGAGCCGCTTTCACAGGTTCACCGCTGGGCTGACAGGCAGGAACGCGAACATGACTCGATCGCGCCACCTTGAGCCACTGGCCTTCTCCGGTCAGATAGCCCAGTTCTGCGACATAATCGCGATTGTCGATCGGCACGGGAACATGCAAATCCTGCGCGTGTGCATCACAATCAAACTGCTTGAAGCTGTGCGCCGATTGACGATTCAAATCAATGTCCGTGACATCGTAAAGCCGCACCATCTGCCGCCGTCCGCCCCGCTGCCGAAAATCTTCATGCACCGCATCGGGAACTTCCCAGTACGCATAAGCTTGTTTGCAGTTGCGCGGCGTCAAAATCATGCGGCTCTCCGCAGGCGCGATCGCTGCTGCCCCCGAAGCGGCGATCGGCGCAGCCACCTCACCCGCTCGATCCTTGAGCAGCCACCAGAGCAATCCGCCCACTAGCGGAATCGCCAGCCAGCCCAACCACCAAGCTCCTCTGCCGACCGGATCAGCATCGGCAGTCGGTGCCGCAGCGATCGTCGTCGGTTCCGGTGAAGCGGCGGCTGTAGGTGCAGCGGCTGCGGCGGGCGAGGCAGTAGGGGAAACAGCTTCAGGAGCCGCAGGTGAAGCAATGACAGCAGCGTTTGCCTGCCGTGCTGCTTCAACGGCTTGGCGATTATTCGGATTGGTGGCGTAGCCGAGAAACGCTTGCGCTGCCGGATTGGGCGTTGGTCCTTTGTAGACGTAGAGCAGCGGTTGTGAGAACGGATAGCGCGGATCGGTCGGCAGCGTGTCGTGCATCCTGACAATCTTCACATCCGATCGACCCGTCACCTGATCGACGATCGCATAGCTGATGCCATCGTTGCCCAACGCTGCAATCACGGCATCCGTACTGTCTTCAGACGCCGTGATTGCAGTTGCTCCCGTTTGAAACGGTGCATTTTGGAAAACCGGATAGTTCCGGAACGCTTGGCGCGTATCGCTGGTTTCTGGGCGATCGACAAAGCGGATCGGCCCCGCCGTGCCGCCGACCTGCGCCCAGTTGGTAATTTCGCCTCGAAACATTCTCGCGAACTGGTCGATCGTCAAGCTGCCCGCAAACGGATTATTTGGTCCAACAATCATCGCAATTTTGTTGCGCGTGACCGGAACAGCCACGAGTCCTTGCGCCTTTTCTGCCTCCGTCAGCGGACGCCCGATCGCCGCAACATCAATGTCGCCCGCCAGCAAACTTTGCAGCGCAGCGCTTGTTCCGCCAGTGTTGATGTTGACGGTTGTACCGGAATATTGCGCTTCAAATTGTTCTTTAAGCGCTTCATTAATTTTCGCCATGCTGCTAGAGCCATCCACTCGCACCGTCGTTCCTTCTGCAACCGTAGAAGGTAGTGAAAAAGTCGTTTGAGCAGACTGAGCGATTGCCGGACGAATCGGGAACGAAGCTGCTGGAGCGATCGTCAGGGCTAGCAAAACGGCAAGAGACGCAAACGGAACGCGCTGAGGTTGAGATAGTTTACGAGCTTTGTTCATAACGATGCTTCCGCTACAAATTTTGGGGTTAATGGGGAGATCGAGCGAATCAAAATCAGCTAAAAAACTTCAAATCTGGATAGAAGACAGCATTGCTCTGAGCTTAGGAAACTCCCGTCCCAAGGCCATCCGAAATGAACCTGGGAACAGGAGCATTAAACCTGGTCTAGAAACGAGACTGGGTTTCGTTGTCACAAACAACAGTAGAAGACCTGCCAAAAGGTCACATCCGCCATTCCATCGATTGTGTCAAATTGCGAAAATAAGTGAAATCTTAGCGAAATCTGATCAAAATTCCGCTGAAATGTCAGATCTTGCTGTTGACAGAGTTTTCTCAAAGTGGTAGAGAAGCGACAGTAAACTTGCTGCCAAGTCGATCGCTTCAGCCGATCGCTTGCTGCTGAGCAAGTCGAATCGACAAGATAAAGAACTGTTGCAACTAGACGCCTCCGCTGCGATCGCAACTCAAGATCTAGACTTCAGCAATGCGGCGGAAGGATCGAGGATTCGACAATCTTCAAGCGACTTTCAATCAGGTGTTTTTCAATTGTTGAATTTCTATCCTGTTAAACTTCGATCTCACAATTTGAGTTCAAAAAGTAGTGTTTATAAGCAACAATATGAAACATCAATTCCGCATTCTGCTTTAGCAAGTCGCGCTTGAAAGCAGAGTCGATCGATGGGAAAAAAGCTTGAATTGAAACAGCGTTTCACGGGCAACGCGAACAAGGTTCTCGCCGTCGCCCATGAAACGCTGATATTGCGCGATCACAACCGCCACCAAGCGTTACTTGGTCAGTTTCGGATCGACCAGAGCATTGTGATTGTCGCTTAAACTGGGGCGCGATCGCTCACTCGTCGCGTTTTTGTCGATCGTGGCAGTCGTCATCGATTCTGGTGGTGCGATTGATCCTGACACAGCGGGTGCGGTTGCACGCATTGGTGTGGCTGCGGGCGGCTGAGGCGTTGCCCTGCGCGACGGGGCGATCGGCATCGGCACAGGTTGCGGCAGCGCAGTCACAGGAGAACTCGGTTGCGCCCAAACCAGTGCCTGATTCACATCGATCGGCAGGTCAGGCAGATTGGGCAGCGCCGCATTGGGCGCAGCTTGTTCCGTCGAAATGGCAGCCTGATCGGTGGGAATGGCAGGAATCACACTGCCGTTGGCAGCAGAAGAATCAGTAAGCTGCCTCAGCGCTGCGTCAGAGCCATAAGCGCGATAAATCGATTGCTGCAACAACTGCTGAACCGGAAGACTGTCATAGATCGGCGTACCTTCGAGCGACTCGATCGCCGCCATCACGCTTTGCCAGTCGCCCTCTTTCCTCGCCGCTTCCGCCCGATTCAGCAAGACCGCCTGCTGACTCCAGCGCTCCAGCAGTTCTTGCGCTCGCTCATATCGATCGCTCGTTGGCGGAATGGCAATCAGCATCGACAGTGCCATACCCATATCGCCTTGCTGATACTGACTGTTTCCCCGCTCTAGCAATTCCTGCGCCCAGCTTTCTCGAAGCTGACTGGCTTTTGCATAGTGCTGACTATTGGTTGGAATGCCCGACACCGTTGACAGCGCGATCGACAGCTTGCTTTCGCTGGCTGCGGCTTGCCCCCGTTCCAGCAGGTCAGCATACACGCTTTCCATCGAATCTGGCAGACGCGCTCCTGCCCCTCCACCCCAATTGGACAGCGACTCGATCGCTCGGTTGATGTCAGGTGGCAAAATGCTGGGTTGCGGCTGGGCGGGTCGCGCCGTCGTCGCCGTGCAAGCCGTTGTGCCCTCATCACATTCAGAAGTTTTTTGAGCATCTGGTGCAGACGGCTGCGACCAGAGCACCATCGCAGAGCAAACGATCGCTCCACCACCGAATACCCGACGATCCATAAGCACAAATACCTCCGGCAAAAAACAGTCGGCAAAAAACCGTGAGAAAAAAGATGCACCCGGATCGAACCCATCGAGAGAAACATTTGAGCAGCTACCGCTACCCCAGCGTGAAATTGCTGGCCGTAAAGCTGGCCGTGTTCGCCAGTCCTCCGGCTGCGGTCGATTGATTATTCAGGTTTGCCAGCACGCTAATATCGCCGCCGCCGCCGAGATCTTCGGAATACACCATCCGCGTGATGCCGAGCGTGCTGTTGAAGTAGACAAACACTCCTTCATCTGCCGTAATGCTAGCATTGTTGGCGATCGCAGATGCCGCCAATCCTGCGTTTGCAAACGCATCCGTCAGCACCAGCACATTGCCGTTGGCAAGCTGCCCGGAAGCACCTTTTTGGAACGTAATTGCATTGATGCCCAAATCAGCGCTATCCAAAACAAACTGGTCTTCCGCGATCGAAAAATCAGCAATGCCATCTGCCGCGCCCAGCACGTTAATGCCCGAAGGCGTTGCGGTAGGCGTTCCGTTCGCAAACGGATTGCCTTCATACACAAAGCGATCGCGACCTGCACCGCCCGTCAGCGTATCCACGCCATCGCCACCGACGAGGCGATCGTTCCCGCCATTTCCGGTCAGCACATCCGCACCTGCAAAACCAGTCAGCACATCGTTTCCATCACCGCCCGCAAGCGTATCATTGGCCGCCGTGCCCACCAGATTGAGGCTATCCGGCAAAGCGCCTCCGTTCGCGCCAACCAGCACAAAATCCTCGGCGTCAAAATTGGCAAGATTTGCCAGTCCGGTTGCACCCGCTTGATTTCGCAGATTTGCCAGCACGCTGATGTCGCCACCGTTTGCCAAATCGGTCGAGTAAACCAGCCGAGAAATGCCCAATGTGCTGTTGAAGTAGACGAACACGCCCGCGCCCGTCGTGATGTTTTCATTGCTGGCGATCGCTGCTGCTGCTGCCGCCGCATTTGGCAAGCTATTCGTCAAAACCAGCACATTGCCATCGGCCAACTGTGCCGCCTCACCTTTTTGAAACGTCTTGGTGCCGATGTTCAAGTCTTGCGCGTCGAACACAAACTGGTCTTCACCGACCGCAAAATCTGTAATTTCATCTGCCGCGCCCAGCACATCAATTCCAGTGCCGCCGCCGCGCGTCGTGATGCCGTTCGCGAACAAATCGCCGTTATAGAGAAACCGATCTTTGCCTGCGCCGCCAGTCAAAGTGTCAACGCCTGCACCGCCGACGATCGTATCGCCACCGTTGCCGCCGTTGATTCGGTCAATGCCTGCACCACCATCGATCGTGTCGTTGCCGCCGTCGCCCTTGAGCACATCATCGCCCAGTCCCCCAAACAGCAAGTCGCGACCGTTGCCGCCGTCCAGCCTGTCATCACCAACTCCCCCAAACAGCAGATCGTTTCCCGCGTCACCGCCGAGGCGATCGTTGCCATCCTTGCCCAGGATCACATCGTTGCCCCGGCCTGCTTCCACCCGGTTGCGAACTTGATTTCCGCTGATAATCTCGGCTTTTGCCGTTCCGCGAAATCGGCGGCTGTTGCGGACAGCGGCTCGCGTTAGGTCGGCTTGTTCCAGCAGACCCAGCAGCGAGTCGAGTCCCTTGAGAGAGGTATCTGAAAATTCCGTCATGACAAACTCCTTGTCAGTAAATAAGCAGCAGCGCGGGAGTCAGTCGATTTTGAGCAGCCAGTTGGCTGCAAGCGGTAGAGGGTAGGCTCACCGGACAAGCGCGATGACCTGCGAGGACGTGAACATGGAGAGAACAAGCTCCTGCCGCCCGATCGCGATCGATTACGCAAAATATCGAGATTGACTGAAATTGCCCGCACTGCACAAGAGTGACGCAGCGTCTTATCTACACCCTAACTTGCCTGGTTGCACCTGCATTCTGCGACAGGCACAGCATTTTTTCGTTTTCCTCATACCAAGATAAAGAAGCGATCGCATTTCGCCAACCAGAAGAACCCAGAAATATTTTCAGACCTTGTTCTTTTTTACACGCAAAGTCTCTAAACGATCGATCGACCAGGGTAAAAACCCGCTCAGCCTCGAAAATCTCATGATGCTAGCGACTGATTTATAGAAGGATCTCAGTAGTCGTTCGCTAAATCAGAGTAGTTTTTTTACATATAGGCAAAATTTCTGTAAATTGGAACCGCTGAAAACTTTAAATTCCAATTACAAAAGAGTGGTGACATTTCAAAACTTAATGCTAAACTGTCGAGTGCCTGGAGCAATCCAGCATCTACCAGAATTTAGTTAGAACCGCTGCTCAAAATCTAGTTCCAATTAATCCGGGCTAGATTACGACAGCTTACTTGAGCGAAGGCGACATTCTGCACCGTTTCGGCTCGCTTGAATCCAACTGCTTAGACCCAGGACATTGACTGCTAGGCAAGTTAAACGCTGACCCCGATCGATTCACAAGTCCTCATATTGCGTCAAAGCAGCTTCAACGGCATCGCCCGCTCATCGTTCTGCGTCCATTTCATGCAGCTTGTTCGCGCCATCTTCCTCTCCTGCGGCCATGAATTCCTACTTGAAAATTGGTGATCGCCTGCTTGATGGCGATCGAATCATTGCAGCCCTGGTTCAGTATGAACTGCTTGAACCGCTGGTCGGACAAATACTGGTCGATGCGGCGATCGCAGAAGTTCCCCTGTCGCAGCAAGAAGTGTTTCAAACGCTAATCGGCTCGACAGACCTGCCCATGCCCGAAGACTTCGATCGCTTTTTGCTTCAGTGGTGCGAACTCAAAAACGTGACGCCCACCTATCTAACAAACGTGATGATTCGACAAATGCGAATCGAAAAGTTCAAGCAAATTCGATTTGCGCCAAACGTCGAATCCACCTTTTTGCAAAACAAATCCAGCTTTGATCAAGTCGAATTTTCGCTGCTGCAAACCAACGATTTTCTCTTAGCACAAGAGCTTTATCTTCAGCTTCGCGACGACGAAATGGACTTCGCACCACTCGCCCAGCAATATGCGATCGACCGCAGCAACAGCGGACGCATTGGCCCGGTGCCGCTTTCCACCTTGCCCGAACCGATCGCCAATCAGCTTCGCGCCCAAACGCTCGGTCAGGTGTGCGAACCGATCGCGATCGACGACACCTACTGGATCGTGCGGCTCGACGGACGCAGCGAAGCCAACCTCAACGATCGCACCCGCGCTTCGCTAATTGACCAACTGTACAGCCAGTGGCTTCAAGCACAGGTGAAAGCCTTGCTCAATACGCCCGATGCGATCGCCTATGGAGTGCCGGAGGAAGCCACAGCATGACTTCAGTTGACCTTGCAATTCAAGCGCATTTGCCTGAATTTTTCGCCAGCCCGCCGTTCAATCAGCTTTCCGAGAAGCTGCAAAAGCGCCTCAGCGAAAAGCTGCAACTCTGCGCCTTTCGATTTGGGCAGGTGATCTATGCGCCCGGAGAATTGCCGATCGCCGTTCATTTCATCCTCCAGGGACGAGTGCGAATTCTTGCCACCACGCCAGAGCAGCCGACGATCGCCGTTGCAGGCAAAGGCACGCTGATCGGTTGGGACAGCTTGTTGCGGCGCGTTGCGACCGGAACCATCCGCGCTGCCGCCACGCCCGATGTGGAAGAAGTGTTGACGATCGCGTTGCCTGCCGACGAATTTGAAGCGATCGCCCTCGATCTGCTTTCGCATTTCGCCCAGCCCAGCCCGCTAGAGCTATTCGACACGCTCTCAGGCTTTTTGGCAAAAATGCCGACTCATTTTTCCGACAAGCAGCTTAAAGCAATCGTCGCGCAAATCGATCGCGAACACAGTGCGATCGTTCAAAACTGGCGTCCTGCTGACGGCGAGTTTCACCTCCAAACCCCCAGCGAAAATCGCACCTGGCTCTACAGCGGCGGCGCACCGCTTGATCTGCCGATTGGCAGCACGATCGCCGCACCCGACCAGCTTTCCCCCATTCGATCGTCTCCCTTCCCTGTGCGACTACTGGGCATCGATCGAGCCTTCCTTGCCGCCATCTTGCAGGGAGTCGTTCCCCCCAACTCGCCACCCCTAGCCCCCAATCCTCAATCTCCACCCGCCCCCCCTCAACCCCCAACGCTTCCTCCCACTGCCAGCAAACACTTCCCCATCCGCAAATCGCCCGTCCCCAACCCGATCGAAGACCTGGTGGCCTGCTTCGGGATGGTGTGCGATCGCTTGCAGGTGCCGTACCGTCATGATTCCCTGCGTCGCTGGCTCACCGAGCGATTCGGCAGTCCCGACTCTGTGCAAACCCTCGACGACTTCGATCCATATGACTTGTGCGTCCGCATCGGACAAGCGATCGGCCTGGAAGCCGACATGGTGCGGTTTACGCCGTCTCCCGGTGGACTCGATCGCCTCGAAACGCCCGCCCTGATTTACTATCGCGACGTATTTGTCGTGCTGCACGAAGCCAATCGATCGACCGTGACGATCGGTTCCCCCCGCACTGGCCTACTGCGGCTTTCTCCCAAAGACTTTGCCACCCGTCTTGCTCCGGTTTCCGATGGCGGCTTGCCGATTTGTCGAGCGATCGTGCTGTCGAGGCAGGCCCAAACGCCGATCGATCGATTTGGCTTCAAGTGGTTTATTCCCGCTCTCGCCAAACATCGCAGCGTTCTGGTGCAAGTGCTGATCGCCTCAATGTTCGTTCAGCTTTTGGGCTTAGCCAATCCGCTGCTGGTTCAGCAGGTGATCGACAACGTGATCGTCAGCGCCAATCTCGACGCAATGACCACGTTTGGAATTTTGATGGTGCTGTTTGCCTCGCTGGAAGGCGTTCTGACGATCGTGCGGATGTACCTGTTCGCCAGCACCACACATCGTGTCGATTTGCTGCTGGGCAGCGAAATTGTTCGCCATCTGCTGAGATTGCCGCTGACCTTTTTTGAGAAGCGTCCCGTCGGTGAACTGGCCGCCCGCCTCTCGGAACTGGAAAACATCCGTCAGTTTCTCACCGGAACCTCGCTCACCGTTGTCTTGGACGTGATTTTTTCCGTCCTCTACATCGGCGTCATGTTCCTCTACAGTGTCCGCCTGACGATCTGCGTGTTGCTCACGGTTCCGGTTGTCATCGCCTCCACGCTGCTGGTTGCCGCTATTCAGCAAAAGCTGATTCGCGCCAAAGCCGATCGCAACTCAAAAGTGCAGTCCTACCTGATCGAAATTCTCGGCGGCATTTTCACCGTCAAAGCGCAGCACATGGAATCGCTGGTGGAAACGACCTGGCGCGATCGCTACGTCCGCTACCTCAGTACCGGATTCACCACCGCCACCGTCAGCACGCTTTTCTCCTCGTTCAGTCAGTTCCTCAGCACCATCAGCAACCTGCTGGTGCTTTGGGTCGGTGCAGGCGCAGTTTTGCAGGGCGAACTCACCTTGGGCGGCCTGATTGCCTTTCGCATCCTCAACGGCTACGTCACTGGCCCATTGCTCAGACTAGCCGGACTGTGGCAGCGCGTCCAGGAAACCTCCTTGTCGATCGAACTGCTGGCCGACATCATGAACACGCCCGCCGAAGCGCTCCCTGAAGATGACGTTCACCTCCAGCTTCCACCGCTGCAAGGCGACGTGCAGTATCACGGCGTCAGCTTTGGCTTCAAGCCAGGACAGCAGCAGATTCAAAACGTAGACCTAGACATTCCCGCCGGATCATTTGTGGCGATCGTCGGTCAAAGCGGTTCCGGCAAAAGCACGCTGCTCAAACTCTTGCCGCGCCTGTACGTTCCCCAATCCGGCATGATTACGATCGACGGCTACGACGTGAACAAAGTCAACCTTGACTCTCTGCGCTCCCAAGTCGGCATCGTCCCCCAAGATGCCGTTCTGTTTGAAGGCACGATCCGCGACAACATTGCTTTGTTCCAAGATTTGCCTGATGAAACCGTAATCGCCGCTGCCGAAGTTGCCGACGCCCACAACTTCATCATGCAATTGCCGGAAGGCTACAGCACTCAGGTGGGCGAACGGGGTGCAGCCCTTTCTGGCGGACAACGGCAGCGAATCGCGATCGCCCGCGTCATTGCCCGCAATCCCCGCCTTTTAATTTTCGATGAAGCCACATCCGCCCTCGACTACGAAACCGAACGGCGCGTCTGCGACAACTTGATCAAACGATTGAGCGATCGCACCTGCTTTTTCATCACCCATCGCCTCAGTTCCGTCACGAGTGCCGATCGCATTCTCTACATGGAATCTGGCGTTCTCGCTGAACAAGGCACTCATGAAGAACTGATGGCACGCCGTCAGCGCTACTACTGCCTGTATGCTCAGCAGTCTCGCGTTTGACTTGTCACGTCCTCTTGAACATTCTGAGGTAACTCATGTCCTTACACCAATGGTTCACCAGTCCGGTCGGTTGGATGCGATCGCGCTATCAGCAAACGATCGATCGCGTCGAAGCAGACTTGGATGACAGCGCGCTGAACCTGCCCCAGCCTGCACCTTGGACACTGCGCTTAACACAAGTCATCTTGCTGGGTCTAACCGCAGGTGCAGTTTGGTCGATCGTGGCGCGAGTCGATGTCGTCGTCGATGCCAAAGGGCGGCTAGAGCCAATTTCGCAGTCACAGGCGATCCAGTCGCGAGTCGGCGGCGTTGTCACGGCTGTCCTCGTGCGCGAAGGCGAACAGGTCGATCAAGGACAACTGCTGATGCAGCTTGACAAAACCGCGCAGTTGAATCAGCTCAAAGCCCTGCTGCCGCAGCAAGAACAGCTTGTTGCCGAAATTGCTGTCCTGCGAACAGCCAGACGCGGTGGCTCGATCGATTCCGTTGCCAATCAGGTCAAAGTATCGCCCGAACTGATTCACCGCGCTCAAGACCGAATGCTGCTCGTTGCCCAGCTCAACGGCAACCCCAGCGGACTGAGTGCCCAACAGCGACAGCGCTATGAACTGTTTCAGCGGCAAATTCGCGATCGCCTTGCCCTCAACCAGCTTGCCGGATCAAGCTTGAACACGCAGATTGCCGGAATCGACACGCAAATTAACGAGCGCGAATATCAATCACAAGTCGAGCGCGAACTGCTAACGCAGCTTCAGCCGCTTTTGAGCCAGGGCGCAATTTCCCGCACGGATTTCCTGCGGCGCACCGTTGATGTCAACACGCTGCAAAGCCAACTGAATCAAGACCGTCTTCAGCGGCGCAACCTACAGCTTAGTCAGCTTCAAGCGCAAGTCGAAGGTCGTCAGGTCGTCGCCGCCGTCTACCAAGACTTGCAGCGGCAGCTTAGCGAACTCGACGCCGAATTTGACAACACCATTCAATCCAGCCAGCGCCAACTCATCCAGGTGAATTCGCAGCTAGAGCAGGTCAAAGCTGACCTTGACCAGCAAGACCTCCGCGCTCCTGCCGATGGTGTCGTCTTCGACTTGCAGGCCAAACTTCCGGGGGTCGTTGCCCAGCCCGGACAAGAACTGCTGCAAGTGGTTCCCAACGAATCGCTGATTGCCCGCGTTCAAGTTGCCAACGCTGACATTGCCAACATTCGGGTTGGAATGCCTGTTGATGTGCGCGTCGATGCCTTTCCGTTCACCGAATTTGGATCGATCGATGGCGTGGTTACGAAAGTGGGAAGCGAAGCGGTCGCCACCGAAACGCAAACGCCTGGTCAAACCGTTTTCCCAGTTGAAGTTCGCCTCGATCAGCAGTTTTTGCAGCAGCAATCCGAACAGTTTGTTCTCGTCCCCGGTATGACTTTGGTGGCAAACATTCGAGTGCGCGAACGCGCTCCAATCAGCTACGTTACCGAAGAACTTACCAAAGCGATCGATCGGATGCGAGCCGTGCGCTAATTCGATCGCTTGCTAATCTTTTGTTGACCCCCCCGACCATCAGCGCATCCGTACATCTATATCCCAACAGAAATTGCAATGCACGATCGAATCATTCCCACGCTATTTCTGAGCCTCAGCACATTGGCAATTGCCCCGTTTATTGTGCCTGCAATTGCCTACCAGCAGTTTGCCAATCGCGATCGAGTAGACGCAACCATTCACTTTTCCTCGCACAATTCTCCGGCTGCCGGAAGACCCAGTGCAACGCAATTTTTATTAACTGAAAAGAACGACCAACCTGTTTCACTTGCAAACTGCAACTGTCAAATCAGCGTGCGCGACTTTCGCGATCGCGTCATCCTCCACAATCTGCCGCTGAGCAGCAGCACACGTGAAGGCAAAGCAGCGATCGCCACAGAACTAACCTTTCCAACTTCCGGTTCTTATACCGTTGTTCTCTCTGGTCAAACCCAAAGCAGCGAACCATTTGAACTTCGCTTTCCCGTCACAGCGATTGACGCCAAACCAACTTATTAAGCACAACTGCTTCGCGCCGATCGCACAATTCGATCGCAACTTCAATCAGGGACATCACCACTTTTAGCTCTTTCAAATGGTGATGCCAGTGAAGATAACGACTGCCGTACAAACTGAAATTAGCGATTTGCAAAATGCGCGATCGCAGTTCAAGCAAACGCTGCGACGCAAAATTCAAATCGCCCTCTGGACAGCTCAAACCTTGCCCGCTGAGGCTTGTCTTTGCGAAATCAGAAACCAACTGATTGCCATTCAGAATTACTGCGATCGCCATCAGAAGAAATTTATTTTTGTTGAGGAACTAATTTCCTGCAATCAGTTTGATTTGGGTGGAAGCGATCGCCAGCTTGCCACACTGTTTCGCGGTCCTAGCGAAGATGCATCCGTCGCCATCTGCGTCACGGAAAAAGGCTCACTGCTGCATCGAAATAGCTGCCCTTGGATTGTCTACCGAAACACAGGAGACATCGCCCGATTTCCGACAGCAACGTTCTGCTTACTCTAGACTGCTCCTATCAATGCTAATTCTTTCCACAGGCGATCGAGATAACGATCGTCTGTGGAAGATGGAAGTGGAGTTCTTAATCAAAAATCAAACCGTTCAGCATAAACTAACCGAGTGGCCGATCGCAATTCAAACAGCAAAAATTCTTCCATCACGCTCCACAAAAACGCCCGCAGCGTCTTACGGCGCGACTCGATCGGAATTTCATACTCAAACGCAGAATCGCAAGGCTTGAGCTTCGCCAAATGATTTTCGCAGCCGCAGCCATGCTCAATAAAAAATCCATGTCGGCTCGAAATACTGTCAATCAAACGCCGCAGCATTGACACATAGCCGCCGTGCAAAATCGCATCAAACTGACGAGCGATCGCCAAATCCTGCTCGCTAAACCGAAACGATCGCACTTCAAACAAATTTGCTCGCTCCAGCGGATGCAAAAATGTCCAGTAGAATGTCGCAGGCACATCGTAACCCAACCGATCAAAAAGCTCGCTGACAATCGCAACCAGGGCGAGGCGATCGTCCGTTTGGTCAAGCTGTTGAGCGCGATCGCGGATTACCTGAAAATCCGGGTAATTTTCGGGCAAAAACATTTCGCCAAAATGACTCACTGCTTCCCAAGCCAGTTTGCCGTTGCCTTCTCGATATGCTTCCTGCAAATGTTCGCTGTCCGATCGCTCCAAAAATAGCGTACATCCGCCGCGATTTTTTGCCAGAAATACCTGCGCCATTGCCGTGTAAACTTGCGGCTCGGTCAGCCAGTTTGCCGTTGCGATTCGCTGCCAGCTTGACGGCATTTGATCGAGCGGAACCGCAGGCTCACCGTGAATCGTCGTCAGCGTTGAAAAGAGCGTAGTTGACATCAAAAACTCCGGTAGATTAGGGCGATCGTCAGTCGATCAAAATCAACTGAGCTTCGTAATTTTATGCAGATTTATCTTCTAGGAGCAAATCATCATTAAAGCCGCTTTCGAGTCAATAACGCTTGTCAGCAGTTTTCCCGAACGCGATCGCCCCCCGCCTACAGCGCGTAAACAACCGGGAAAATGGCACAATCATAAGCAGCATCGTAAAATATAATTTTTTCTCCGTTTTGTGCAGCGATTAGACTGTGACTTTTTCCCCTCCGATCGAACTCGACTTCAATACGCTGTTTCCGTTTGCGCTCGATGAGTTTCAGCGGCAGGCGATCGCCGCCCTCGATGCCGGAAAATCCGTTGTCGTTTGTGCCCCGACCGGATCGGGCAAAACCTTGATCGGCGAATATGCGATCTATCAGGCATTGCGGCGCGGTCGGCGCGTCTTCTACACCACGCCGCTCAAAGCGTTGTCCAACCAGAAATTGCGCGACTTTCGCGATCGCTTCGGAGCCGAACAGGTCGGACTCCTGACCGGAGATGTCTCGATTAACCGCGATGCGCCAATTCTGGTGATGACGACCGAAATTTTCCGCAACATGCTTTACGGCACACCGATCGGTGAAGTCGGCACGTCGCTGATTGGCGTCGAAGCTGTTGTGCTGGACGAGTGCCACTACATGAACGATCGACAGCGCGGCACGGTTTGGGAAGAGTCGATCATCTACTGTCCGCCGGATGTGCAGCTTGTCGCCCTTTCCGCCACCGTCGCCAACAGCGATCAACTGACTGACTGGCTGAATGAAGTTCACGGCGCGACTGAGTTGATTTATTCGGAGCATCGATCGGTTCCGCTCCAGTTTCACTTCGGCACGGGAAAAGGCTTGCTGCCCCTGCTCAACCCGAACGGCAAAGGCATCCATCCCAGTCTGAAGCAGAAAAAAGGCATGAAAGGCGGCGCACCCAAGCAGGAAACCGCCACCTTGCCGTTCATCATCAGCCAGCTTCAGCAGCGGAACATGCTGCCCGCGATCTATTTCATCTTCAGCCGCAAAGGATGCGACAACGCCGTCCAGGAACTCGATAAGTTCTCGCTGGTGAACGATCGCGAAGCCGCCCAACTGAAAAAACAAATTGACGACTTTCTCGATCGCAATCCCGAAGCCGGACGCAGCGGCCACGTCGCCTCGCTCTATCGTGGCATCGCCGCCCACCACGCCGGAGTTTTGCCCGCCTGGAAAGTGCTGATCGAAGAATTGTTTCAGCAGGGCTTGATCAAAGTCGTGTTCGCAACCGAAACGCTGGCAGCGGGAATCAACATGCCTGCCCGGACGACCGTAATTTCGAGTTTGTCCAAACGCACCGATCGCGGCCATCGCCTGCTCACTCCTTCGGAATTTCTGCAAATGGCCGGACGAGCCGGACGGCGCGGCATGGACGACTTGGGGCATGTCGTCACGCTGCAATCGCGCTTTGAAGGATCGCGCGAAGCCGGATATCTCGCCACCTCCAAGCCCGATCCGCTGGTGAGCCAGTTTACGCCCAGCTACGGCATGGTGCTGAATTTGCTGCAAACCCATTCGATCGAAGAAGCGCAAGAGCTTGTCGAACGCAGCTTTGGGCAATACCTTTCCAGCCTGAAATGGCGACCGCAGCGCGAAGAAATCGATCGCCTGAAAATGGAAATTCGCCATCACCAAGCGCAGATCAACACGATCGATCCCGAACTGCTCGCCAGCTTCGAGAAACTGCAAGGCCGCACCAAAGAAGCTCGCCGCTTGCTGAAAATTCTGCAAGAGCAAGCCCTCGAACTGGCCGCACACGATTTGGCATCCTCACTGCAATTTGCTGTAGCGGGAACTGTCCTGAGTTTGAAGGGCAAATATGTTCCGACTGCAACGCCGCTGCTCGCCGTCCTCGTCGCAAAAGCTCCGGGCGCAGGTCAGTTTCCCTACCTCACCTGCCTCAGTCAAGACAACCGTTGGCGCGTCGTCAGCGTCAGCGATGTGGTCGGTCTTCATTCCGAAGTGCCGCGCCTCGCTGCGGTCGATGATCTCGCACCACCGATCGATCTGATTGTCAAACCCGGACAACTTCGCAGCGGTGACGATCGCACCGCCGAAATCGCCGCGCAAATTCCGCTAGTCGCCTTCAACAGCGCTCCAGAAGTGCGAGAGCAGCAAGCCTTGGTCGATCAGCTTGAGTCCGAACTTGCCAGCCATCCCGCTCAGTCTTGGGGCAACCCCAACAATCTGCTCAAGCGTCGCGCCAGAGTGCAACAGCTTCAGGTGGAACTGCACGATCGCCAGTACAAACTAGAGCAGCGATCGCACCAATACTGGCAAGAATTCCTGAATTTAATGCGAATTTTGCAGCACTTCGGCTGTCTCAACGACGTGGAACCCACTCCGCTCGGCGAAGTTGCAGCCGCCGTCCGAGGCGATAACGAACTGTGGCTTGGCCTCTGCTTGGCATCCGGTGAACTCGATCACCTCGACCCGCATGAACTGGTATCCGCGATCGCTGCCCTCGTCACCGAAGTCTCGCGCCCCGATAGCTGGACGAGATACGATCGCTCTCCTGCCGTTGAAGACGCGCTCTCTGGGCTGCGCGGCATTCGTCGCCAGCTTTTCCAACTGCAACGCCGCTATCAGGTCGCTCTTCCCGTTTGGCTGGAAGTAGACTGGATTGCCCTTGTCGAGCAGTGGGCGCTTGGTGTTGAGTGGCCGGAACTTTGTGCCAACACCAGCCTGGACGAAGGCGACATCGTGCGAATTTTACGGCGAACGCTTGATTTCCTCTCGCAAGTGCCGCACGTCCCACACCTCAACGAAGACCTTCGGCGCAACGCCAAACGAGCAATGCAGCTTATCGATCGCTTCCCGATCAACGAAACCGTCGATTAATTTTTGCAACGTGGTTCGGGAAGTGCGATCGCCCACTTCGGCTTCCACCCCTCTGCCCCTGAAGCAACCTCGTAAATTGAGGATGTAGGGTTGGGGCGAACGCAACATGGACAATTTTCTCAGAGATTTTGAAGAATTTTTTGATCAAGCTTCCGATGAATTTTTAGCCTTTGTGCGAGAAATCGAAGGTCGATCGGAGCCAAATCAGTTTAGAACTGAAGTTCGCCGCCTTGCCCCGCCGACTCGCCCCGCTCCGGTTCCACCACCGCAGCCCGTCGAAAGCCAGCCCGATCGATCGCCCGCCGTCAGCCTCGATGAAATCGGCGGACTGTCCGAAGTGCTGCGCGAACTGCGCGAACTGGTCGAACTGCCGCTGAAGCGTCCTGATCTCCTGAAAATGCTGGGCTTGGAACCGACATCCGGCGTTCTTCTTGTGGGGCCACCGGGAACCGGAAAAACTCTGACCGCACGCGCCCTGGCGCAAGCATTAGACGTGAACTACATTGCGATCGTCGGTCCCGAAATTATCGGTAAATTCTATGGGGAAGCCGAATCCCGCCTGCGGCAACTCTTCCAAAAAGCCGCTCGCTCCGCACCCTGCATCGTGTTCATCGATGAGATTGACAGTCTCGCCCCCGATCGCGCCAAAGTCGATGGCGAAGTTGAAAAGCGCGTCGTCGCCCAACTGCTGAGCTTGATGGACGGTTTCGCCCGCACCAAAGGCGTAGTCGTCCTCGCGGCCACGAATAGCCCCGACCACCTTGATCCCGCCCTGCGGCGTCCCGGCAGATTCGATCGCGAAATTCAGTTCCGCGTCCCCGATCGACCTGGACGACTCGACATCCTCCGCATCCTGACGCAGGCGATGCCGCTCGATCGCACAGTGGATTTGGACGCGATCGCAGATCGATCGGTCGGCATGGTCGGCGCAGATCTCAAAGCGCTCTGCCAAAAAGCCGCCTACACCGCCCTGCGGCGACTGATGCCAACGCTGGATGCCCCGATTCCCCAAACGGCAACCGTCACACAAGCCGATTTCTTAGAAGCGCTCAAGATCATTCGCCCTTCGGTGTTGCGATCGGTCGAAATTGAATCGCCAAATGTCACTTGGGAATCGATCGGCGGCCTCGAATCGATCAAGCAAACCTTGCAGGAATCCGTCGAAGGCGCCCTGCTCTACCCAGAACTCTATCAGCACACCAAAGCCAAAGCGCCACGCGGCATTCTGCTCTGGGGGCCACCGGGAACCGGAAAAACCCTGCTCGCCAAAGCCGTCGCCGCCCAAGCTCGCGCCAACTTCATCGCCGTCAACGGGCCAGAACTGCTCAGCAAATGGGTCGGTGCATCCGAACAAGCCGTGCGCGAACTGTTCACGAAAGCAAGACAGGCCGCGCCCTGCGTGATTTTCATGGACGAAATTGATTCGCTCGCTCCCGCTCGTGGCAGCTACCAGAGCGATTCGGGCGTGGGCGATCGCGTCGTCGGCCAACTCCTGACGGAACTTGACGGCCTGCAAGAGTGCCCCAACGTTTTGCTGATTGGCGCAACCAATCGCCCCGACGCGCTCGATCCGGCTCTGCTGCGATCGGGTCGGCTGGACATCCAACTGAAAATCGATTTGCCCGATCGATCGAGCCGCCTCTCAATCCTGCAAGTTCACAACCACGATCGCCCCCTGTCCGATGTTGACCTCGCAGCTTGGGCAGACCAGACGGAAGGCTGGAACGGTGCAGACTTGGCGCTGTTGAGCAATCAGGCGGCGATCGAAGCGATCCGCCTCTATCGACGTGAAGGCGGCAGCGACCCGACTGCCCTCCGCATCACAACTGCCGATTTCACGACTGCCTATCAGCAGCTTGTCGAACAGCGGAGCGGTTAAGTCAGGCACTCGTTTGGGCAAGCTGGCAGGCGGCACAGAGGCCAAAAAACTCCAGCGTGTGATAGTAAATTTTGAACTGATGGGATTGGTGAAGCTGATGTTCCAATTCGTGAACCGGACATTCATCGATCGGCATTGACAGCCCGCACTGCACACAGGTGAGGTGATGACGGTCTTCCTTGACGGAACTGTAAAGCGACTCGCCCGATGCCAGCGTCCGCACCTGCACTGCCCCTTCCAGCTTCAGCGCTTCCAAAGCACGATAAACCGTCGCCAGCCCCATGCCCTGCTCACGATTTCGCAACTCAATGTAGAGATCCTGCGCGGAAATGGCGCGATCGAGGTCTTTGAGCAGGCTAAGAACCCGCTCTTGGCTGCGGGTACGTTCGGCTTTCATGGCGAGTTCTTTAGGATTCCTTCAATTTTACTGCGGAACTCGATCGACCGGAATTGTCGCGATGTCCGGTCGGACAGTCAGCTACAATAGGGGGCGATGTCTCGATCGCGTCCTTGTGAACACCTACCAGGCTCAAATCTACGTGACGCTGCGGCCTTCCGTGCTTGATCCGGCAGGAACCGCCGTCCAGTCCGGCCTCGCCCACATGGGTTATGACAACGTAGAGCAAGTTCGCATCGGCAAATATATCGAACTGAAGCTGACGGCAGCAGACGAAGCCGCCGCCCGATCGCAGCTTGATCAAGTGTGCGATCGCCTGCTTGCCAATCCCGTCATCGAAAACTATCGCTTTGACCTCACAGAAATTCCGGCTACGGTAGGAGCAGCATGAAATTTGGTGTCGTTGTTTTCCCTGGCTCCAACTGCGATCGCGATGCCGCAATGGTCGTGCGCGATCTGCTCAATCAGCCGACGCGCATGGTCTGGCACGAAGATTCTGATCTTGACGACCTTGACGTAATCATTTTGCCGGGCGGCTTCAGCTACGGCGACTATCTGCGCTGCGGCGCGATCGCCCGCTTCTCCCCAGCATTGCAGGCCACGATCGCTCACGCTCAGCAGGGCAAACTCGTGTTGGGTGTCTGCAATGGCTTTCAGGTTTTAACCGAATCCGGCTTGCTGCCTGGAGCCTTGATGCGAAACCGCGACCTGCATTTTGTGTGCGATCGCGTGTCGCTCCGAGTCGATCGCACCGATCTTCCCTGGACGCAAAACTATCAAACAGGTCAAGTCATTACGCTGCCGATCGCGCACGGCGAAGGCTGCTATTACGCCGATCCGGACACGCTCAAGCGGCTTGAAGACAATCGCCAAATCGTGTTTCGCTACTGCACCCAGTCGGGCGAAACTACGGAAAGCGCCAACCCAAACGGCTCGCTGCAAAACATCGCTGGAATTTGCAACGCGCAGGGCAACGTGTTGGGCATGATGCCGCACCCCGAACGCGCAGCCGATTCAACTTTGGGCTGTACGGATGGCCTGCAACTGTTTGAAAGCGTACTGACGCAAATGCTGACGATCGTTTAGGGCAAATGCATCATGAATTACCGCAATTTTTCAGCTCATCGGTTTAGTTTTGATGCGATCGATCGCAACTCGCCACAATCTTCACGCCAGATAAAAGTTTAAGCTTTGCGATTCATTGCTCGATCGATCGCCGCTTCCAATTCAACTTGATCAAGGCTGGTGAGAATAAACACTTCCTGTACGGTTTTTCCATGCCGAGCAATTGCCTTGAATCCGCCTCGAATCGGTACAGAAACTTTTAGTTTCAAGCTGGGGCAATGGGCGCGAACTTTGCCGATCACCGCAGGCGTAATCGTTGAAATTCCCGGCTGTTCACATAGCCGTTCGAGAATGCGAATTAAGCCAGGGATATGCGTGGAATGCGTGAGAACCACACGACCGCGATCGGAAGAAGCCATAGTGAAGTTTCTTGACGCCTCGATCGCGCCTACATAGAATTTAACAACTTGGAAAAAGCGGAACGGGCGATCGATTAATCACCTGCTAGCTCTAGTTTAGAGCCTGTGATCGATCGGTGTTGAAAATTCAATTCTGTCCACGAATCTTGACGCTTCAAGCTTGCATATTTTCAGTTTCGATCGTTTGTGTGTTAGGGTTAAAGCTGAGTATTAAGTTCGGCTGACAGGTTTGTTTTTTCGACAGGCATTGCTCCGGCTCAATCTCGCAACAATTTGATTTGGAGTTTTTCCGTGTCGATTTACGTAGGTAATTTGTCCTTCAAGGTTACGCAAGAAGACGTGAGCAACGTGTTTGCCGAATACGGAACGGTCAAGCGCGTGCAGCTTCCGACCGATCGGGAAACAGGTCGGATGCGCGGCTTCGGGTTTGTGGAAATGTCCACTGACGATGAGGAAAACGCAGCGATCGAAGCGCTCGATGGTGCTGAGTGGATGGGACGCAGCCTCAAAGTCAACAAAGCTAAACCCCGCGAAGATCGTGGCGGTGGCGGTGGTGGCGATCGTCGCTCGTTCAGCAACGGCGGCGGTGGCGGTGGCTGGGGTGGTGCCCGCAGCGATCGTCGCTACTAAGCTTGAGCAGCGAGTTGATAAATGTGGCAGTGGGTGATTCGTAGCCCCGCTGCTTTGTTGTGAGAATGGGAGAGCAGAATTTTAGATCTGCTCTCCTTTTGTGTGACCATTCCCGCTTTCTAGCGCACGGGCAGTTCACCGTAGGTTGAAGCTTGCAGGCTAAACATTCGTTCGTACAGTCCGCCCTGCGCCATCAGTTCGTCATGGCTACCCATCTCGACAATCCGACCTTTTTCAAGCACAACGATTCGATCGGCCATTCGCACTGTCGAAAAGCGGTGACTGACCAAAAACGTCATTTTGCCCCGTGTCAATCGGCGAAAGCGCTGAAACAAGTCGTATTCGGCGATCGCATCCAACGCCGCTGTCGGCTCATCCAAAATCAAAATTTGGGCAGGCGTCATGAATGCTCGCGCCAAACCGATCTTTTGCCACTGCCCGCCCGACAGTTCTGCTCCACGCGGAAACAGCTTGCCCAACATCGTTTCATATCCTGCATCCAGCTTGGCGATAATCTCATGTGCACCTGCTTCGATCGCCGCCTTTTCAATTCGAGCTTGATTGCGATATTCGCGCAGATCGCCAAAGCCAATATTGTCCTGCACGCTGAGGTGATAGCGGGCAAAATCTTGAAAAATGACGCCAACATTCCGCCGCAATTCCATCAGGTCAAATTGCTCGATGGGAATGCCGTCGATCGTAAT
Source organism: Microcoleus sp. FACHB-1515 (assembly GCF_014696105.1). Taxonomy (GTDB): domain Bacteria; phylum Cyanobacteriota; class Cyanobacteriia; order Elainellales; family Elainellaceae; genus JAAUTJ01. The sequence continues at coordinate 31,769 of NZ_JACJPO010000017.1, read as the reverse complement.
CTCACCCGAATCAATGTCATAAAAGCGCGTCAATAGCTTCAACAGCGTGGTTTTTCCAGCTCCATTTACCCCAACCAGCGCAATGCTTTCATCTGGCCGCACAGTGAGATTGAGATTTCGCAGCGTCGGTTTGCTCGCACCCGGATAGGTAAAGGTCACGTCGCGCAAAACGAGTCCGCGCTCGATCGGCATGGGAAACGCGATCGCCTCCGGCGGACTGACGATCTGCGGCTTGAGGTTCAAAAATTCAAAAAACTGCGAAATGTAAAGATTGAACTCATACGCCAATGCCACGTTGAGCAAAATGCCTTGAATTACGTTTTGCGACTGCTGAAACGCACCCGAATACATCGTCAGTTGACCCAAACTGATGTGTCCCTGCACGGTCTGCACGATCGCCCAAGCATAAGCGGCATAGAAACCCAAATTTGCCGCTAAGCTAGCACCAAAGCGAATCGAAGTTTGCTGTGCAGCCAGCCTGCTCGACTCATCGTTAAAGCTCGATCGAATCGATCGCCACTGGCTCAGCAAATGATCGCTCAGGTTGAACAAGCGCACTTCTTTGACAAAGTTTTCGTTCGTCAAAACTCTTTGCAAATAATCGGCAAATCGTCCGCTCTGCGTTTGCTTACGCAGCATCCAAAATCGCCGCCCTGAAAAGCGCACGCTCACCCAAAACGCCGGAATTGAGGTGAGCATCAGCAGCATAAAAATCGCGGGATTAAAGCTCACCAGCAGAATCATCAGGCCGCTGAATGTAATGGTTTGACCCGCCAACGTACTGAGCGTTGATAGCACTTTCACAGGATAAGTGCTGCCGCTTTGCTGAGCGCGAGTGAGAATATCGTAAAACTCTGGCAGTTCATAGTGCGCCAAATCTAGCCGCACGGCTTGCTGAAGCATGACATCGTTGGCGTGCAGCGTAAAGCGATCGTTCAACACCTGCGACACAAACGTATTCGCCTGATTCAGTCCGCCCTGCGTCAGCGTCAGCCCCAGTCCCAGTCCCAACCAGACTAAAAGCGGTTGCCAGTCAAGATTTGGCTGATTGATGCTGTGAACGACGCGATCGACAATCTGCTTGCTTACATAAAGCTGCACAACCGGAATCACTGAACCCAGCAGCGTCACCGCCAGCGACAGCAATAGCCAGCGTGGGGAAGCCGACCAAACCAGCCGAATCAGGCGCGGCGTGTTCGTCAACATTTCCCAGATGCGAGTTTGTCTCAAAGCTTGAATTGTCATAAGTAAAGTGCTACGACGCGATCGCCTTGAATTCCGGCGACAAGCGATCGACTCCAAGGAAATGATGTGTTGCTCAATACAGATGCTAAATCGGTTCCATAGCATCGAGGCGATCGATCGCTAGCAGTTTATCGATTCCTCTTGCTCAGAACTCTGTTGACTTAAGTTTTCCCAATTTCACTTAAAAATGGCGCTAGTTGAGGTAATGCCGCTTGAATGAGCACACGGGTCGGATGTGTATAAGATGCACGCCTTAACTGAACTATAAAAAAATCCCCTAGCATCATGCAGACAAACGCTAGAGGATTTCACAAGATTTTACGGATGAGTTCACTGAAGCGATCGATCGCAGCTATTTTGAGCAACTGCACTTCAGCGACTCAATGACCTGTTAAAGCGACTGACCGCTAGTAGCAGCCCGAATCGAACGCACAACCGCAGCACTGGCGCGATCGCCGAGTTGTTTCTCCTGGTCGTATCCCAGCACAATTTCCCAAGCATCTTGCGGATAGCGATCGACCAGCGGCAGCGTCACATCATCCATCATCCAGCGTCCGTGCCGCTCATCTTCGCGAATGTGCAAATCCCAATAGCCCGATGCCGTCTTCGACAAGTTAAGCCGCTCTGCTGCCGCTAGATAGTTCCGGTAGGCAGCAGGGCCAGCCACTTCAAAATAGGCCAGTCCGCCGTTGTAGCGCAGGAAATGCCGCTTGCACTCGGTCAACAAAAAGTTGTGGTTGATTCCGGCTAGAACCTGCCAGGGAACGATGTCAAAATATGCTTCCGGCTCAGTGTGCAGATTCAACTCTTCCATCATCTGCGCGAAAAAGGTTGAGTGCTTGCGAGCCAACCGTCCGCCGCCATACTCTTCCATCAGCACTCGGACAAGCGTGCATTGAATTTCATTCGCCGCACCGCCCAAAATGCGCGAAAGGCGGCTGGCTTCAACCAGTCCATCAAAAGACGCGATCGCCAGCAAATGCCGATAGCCCTCCAGCGGCATTTCCTCGCGCATATAGCGGCTGTCTTCGGTCAAGGCCGGATCGAGATCGGCAGCCGCCCGATCGCGCAACGCTTGTTTTACCTTTTCGGGCGAAGCGATCGCCTTCAAAGCGGCAACATCCATCTGAGCCAGTTCCCACTGCTGCCAAGGCGTTTCGATGCGTTCGCGCACCTGCATCAGGTAAGGCGATCGTTCGTTCGTGTAGTGACGCAAATCGTCATACCAAAACAGCTTCAGGCGATTAATTCGATATAGAACGCGCTGAAGAAATCGGTGCGCCGCTTCGTCGCCTTGACCTTCAGTTAAATAAGTTGCGGTTAGAGCCTGCTCGATCGCAGCTTCAAACTCATCGGCAAGATGCGGTTGCGCTCGTAGCTGCTGATCAAGATTCTCAAGTTCTAGAAGCGTAACGAACTGCTCTTCGGCTGATGCGTAGGCGTTGGCAGTTGGGGCGATCGTCGTTTGCATGAGAAAAACGGTAATTCGGTAAACAGATTAAAGTGGTTGGCATTACCTGGTAACACCAACTACTTTCCAGTCTTAGCCAAATTTAAGAAGAATGCGCCTTTCGCTTGATAGAGACTGGCGTGAGATTCTTCTAGCTGCCTGGATCTGAAAACCGCATGTTCTAGCAGGCGATCGCACCCTCCTTGCACTTCAAATTACCCTATAGTGTTAGGTTCGACGACCCTGACCGATGACTACTGGTTAAAGTTAAGCTTCTGCTTTTGCACCGCGCGATCGAATCACCGACCAAATTTCAAGAATTACTTTTCTGGTGCTAGGAATGAATAGCAAAGTGCTGTAGCTGCCAACCAACACTCCAAAGCTCAGAGCGATCGGCAGATAATTGCCTGCGACCAAAGCGGGAACGGCGGCAGCAGTAAACCAAAGCGCCTGACTGTAATCTATAGATCCATATAAAGTGGTTAAAGCGCGGTGAACCAGCCAATAGCTAGGCAAGGCAAGAATCTCTGCAATCCCATATCCCCAAAGCCCAAAGGATGGAATCAGCAGGATGCAGCCCAGCCAAAGCAACACAATATACACAAAGTTTCGCCAAGCAACTTCCAGGTTTTTTCCAATTGCATTTAGTGCTGAATTATGCAAATCAAAGGTTGATTTAACCATCATTGCAAAGGCAATCAAAGGAAAAATCTTAGAGCTAAGCAGCCATTCTGATCCAAAGACTAATGGAACAATCCAGCCAGCGGCGCAAGCAAAAATTGCACAGGTGAAACCAACAATGATTGCTTGATAAGCCATACCGTAGCTAATTGCTTTCTTGATAGAGTAGGCATCGTCAACTAGCTTAGACATGATGCTAATTGACATTCTGCGTAGAACGAGTCGTAGGGTCGATACCTGCTCTACCAGGCGAATTGCAATACTAATAATTCCTGCCGCTTCGAGTCCAGCAAATCGAGTCACGATTAAAGGTACAGTGAGAACTCTAAGAGAAGCGATCCAGTCGGCACTGGCGAAAGCTAAGCCGTATCGCAGTGCTGGCCGAACGGCTGACCAGTTCCATCTCCATTGGAAGGGGATGGGGTGAAGCCGACGGGCAGCGATCGCCAGCACCGCAGCTTGAGTGACTAGCCCTGCGATCGGTGCCCAATAGCTCCACTGCATAAACACTAGTGGAACGGTCACAATGTAGTTGGAGATTTGCGATATTGTCTCAATCACGCCAATTTGTGCAAATCCCAGATCGCGTTCTTGGCGGCTGATTGACACACTTGCTACTGCTTCTAGCCAAAGCGGTATGGGCAACCAGCGAATAATGGCAGTCACCTCGGAATGTCCAGTCCACCAGCCGAAAGCAGGAGCAGCCAGCCAGCAGAGAAGGCAGGTCGCTAGCCCAGTCGTGTTGAAAAATGCCAAGATTTGCTGAAAGGTATTTTCCTGCAAATCCGGCTGGCGAATCAGATAGGTCGGTAGTCCAAATTTACCAAGCCAACTGAAGAAATAGTAAAGTCCTAAAACAACCGAAACGATTCCGTAATCTTTTGGACCTAAGATGCGGGCAACAACTAGTACGCTAACAAGAGACAAAGCAGTGATAAGAATCTGCTTGATTGCGAGATAAACCCCTCCTTGAAGAAGGTTTTGTTTGTGCTGTTTGTTAATCTTCATTCAACTTGGGGTGCTTTTCGTTTTGTCGCATCATTCTGTAGCAGGTCAAAATCCCACGCATCATCCTCAAACTCTTAACTTGTTGCCACAAGCTAGCAGTAAAAGATAATAGATTTGCAAAATCGACATTTACTGCTTTACCGTTTGTGCCTTGAACTGGATACGCCGACGAACTGCGTATAGCAGCTCCAACGCTTTGTCGTACCGTTCGGAGCCAAACCACTGCACAAAAGTAATTGCAGCACTCAAGCGTAGGTGTTCTTTTGAGAATCGGAGGCGGGGGCAATGGTAGAAGGCTTGGGCGAGAAGCGCTTTTGCGGTCTCATAGTCTCGGTTTTGAATTTGCAGTGGCTTCCAAGCCAACCGCAAGTAGACACGACCATAGCTTTGACTTCTCAATTTCTCTAGCTCTGCGGCAGTCAGATTTGGAGCCGAGTTAAAAGCCTTTTCTAAAACAATTAGAGAACTGCGCTCCATTGCTTGCCAGTTTTTAGAGGCACTATTCGCGTGTTGACGATAGTAGACTAATGCCTCTTTTACAACATCAAAGCGATAGCGAGAGGCGATTCTCAGCCACATATCTTTATCTTCAACGAAAGATCCTAGATTGCGATCGAAAACGCCTTCTGTGACAAAGCATTTGAGTCGCACCATTGGCGTACTACCGCACTCAACAATGTTGTGGTCAAGCAAGGTTTTCCACACATATCCTTGGGCGTTGTTCTTGAGAATTCTCCCTCTGCTTTGGCCTGCTTGATCAATTGAAGCAACCCAGGTATAAACTAGCCCAACATCTGGGTCTTGCTCAAGAAGCTGCACCTGTTTTTCGAGCTTTGTGGGTGCCCAAAGATCATCTGCATCCAGAAATGCAACATACTCGCCCTGAGCATGAGCAATTCCAGTGTTGCGTGCTCCGCTCAGTCCTTGATTCTCTTGCGAAATCAGTTTGACGCGTGGATCGCTCAGTTGAGCCGCCCACTGTTGAATATTGTCTTTGCTGCCATCATCAACGATGATCACTTCATAGTCTACAAACGTTTGATTGAGAGCGCTTGCTAGGGTTTCGGGCAGATAACCCATTGCGTTGTATGCAGGAATGACAACAGAAACTTTTGGCACTAACAAAATCCTCCTACAGCTTTATTTAGATGCGGTACTCAAAAATCTTTGACGTAGCAGGTAGAGCAAGGACAGCAATCGATCGTACTGAGAAGCACCAAGACGTTGAATGATCGCGATCGTAATGATCAAACGAGCGTAGCTTTTAGAGAAACGCAGCTTTGGATTATGTTGAAGCGCCTGTTTGCAATAGCGGATGGCCGCTTGATAATCTCTGCTGCGGCTTTTGATCGCATACCAGGAAAGAAGAAGATACCTAGAACCATACGCTTGACGCTTGAGTGTTTCTAGTTCATGCCGATCGATATCGGAGGGCGGTGAAGCAAAAGCTCTCTCCAAGGGAACAAAAGCAGAACGTTCCATGACCAGCAGATTTTTGGAGAGGCTGTTGTCCAATATGCGATATTGAGTTAGCGGCTCTCGCACGACTGCAAATGAATAATGTGGAGCCATGCGAAGCCACATATCGTGGTCTTCAGCACTTCGCAGCGCTACATCAAATAATCCAACTGTCTCAAAGCAATGACGACGCACCATCGGTGTACTGCCATTGGCAACAAAATTCTGCTTAATCAGTTCTGTCCAAACGTTTCCTTCCGCGTTGCTCCTCAGCACTCTACCTAGCGGTTTACTGTGCTGATCGATTAAGTCTGACCAAGTGTAAACTAGCCCAACATCTGGGTCTTGCTCAAGAAGCTGCACCTGTTTTTCGAGCTTTGTGGGTGCCCAAAGATCATCTGCATCCAGAAATGCAACATACTCGCCCTGAGCATGAGCAATTCCAGTGTTGCGTGCTCCGCTCAGTCCTTGATTCTCTTGCGAAATCAGTTTGACGCGTGGATCGCTCAGTTGAGCCGCCCACTGTTGAATATTGTCTTTGCTGCCATCATCAACGATGATCACTTCATAGTCTACAAACGTTTGATTGAGAGCGCTTGCTAGGGTTTCGGGCAGATAACCCATTGCGTTGTATGCAGGAATGACAACAGAAACTTTTGGCACTAACAAAATCCTCCGAATGTGTGGAACGATCTAGCTTTTAACAAAGCCTTTACCATTGATTTCATAGCCCACCACATTCGTGAAGTAAGCAAGAGTTTCCGAGTGGCGATCGTACATGTGAATGACTGGGATCAGGTTTTTGTTTTCTTTGTAAAACACCCCGTCCAAATCAGTCTTGAAGTGATCTACAACGTGTGGTTCTGAGATCGTTAAAATCGGCCCTTCTTTGTTGTCGTGTACTTGAATTGTTACACCATTAAACCTGCCCTCATAGAACAGCTTGTTGAACACCGTTTGATCGACGCGACCAAATGGGCACTTTAAGGTATCCTCACACAATGAATCAACCAGCGTTTTTACGCCCTGAAAATCTCCCATGATAGTGCCGAGGCAAAGGGCGGGCTTACCATTGACTTTAGCAAGCTCTTGTGAACCGTACAGTTCTTGATACCAGCGAGTATCAACTTCAGCAACACCATAGATTTGATCTTGTTCAAACAGATGCAAGCTTGCTTCACCCAAATGCTCAAAAAACGGTGCCTGAAATGAAACATCTCTAACATCTGAGATTAAAATTCGCTTGTAGTTTTGGCGCACTTTTAGAAAATCTTGGTAGCTCATCCAGCGCACAAACAATGGATGGTGCCAAAGCCGCAGCAGCAGTGGGTAGAGTTCATAGAAAATAGCTCGCAATGAAGGAATCCGTTGCGTAGTTTCTGCAAGCCACTTCGACAGATAAACCAGCGCTTGATACAGCAATTTTGCAAATTTGTTGATTTTGAAGCTGAAGCTGTTTGGTGTGTGAACAAACTCGATCGCGTATTGTTGTGCCAACTGATTCAGCTTGTCATCGACTCGATTAGTGATGATGACCAAATCGCACTGCTGAGGCGAATAAACACTCCGCAGCGTCTTGGCGAACACTTCAAGGCGAACGGGATCAAGATTAGTAGCAAACCCCATCACTAAATAGTCAGCAGTACTCATAGCTACGCTTAGGCTCCTTTTTTACAACTTCCTAATCTCTTCGCTAGTTCTAACATGACTTTCAATGCTGTTCTACTCAAGATCAGCAGCTTCATCATCTCATCATAATTTCTACAGAAATGTGTAGTGACTAGAAACTTGTGAGGCATTCTTTAAGTAGATTCAGAACTTTACTAGTTCAATCTAAATGCTGCCCACCGATGATTTGTTAACTCCTACTTAGAGAGTTTCAGCTATTAGTTGAAAAAGCTAGATCTGCTCAGTTTTCAGGTTGAAGCGATTTGTGACTGATTCGATCGGAATGATTTGAAGGTTGTGTCCAATTCCAACCAACAATTGATAGCAAAGTACACCAGTAGAACCACAAAGGAGTTTGTCCTACAACGTTTCCTGCTAGCATTCCAACACACATTGACGCCAGAAATGCCAGCATCATTGAACAAAGATCTCGTCGAGCAGCGCTCTGCGGTATGGCATATCGCAGTTGCAGAAGACGAATCGCTTGAGCCAGCAGAAAAACTAGGAAACAAGATAGTCCAACGATTCCGCCCTCAACCAAAGCGCGGATGTAGTCATTGTGAGCAGCGTTATGAAAAATACTGACCGCTTTAGTTGTGCCTAGGCCATAACCTAGGATGGGAAAATCTTCCCAGGATTGTAGTAGAAATGTCCATTGAGTGACGCGCCAGTTGAAGCTGTTGGCTTGAGAGCTAGAAGATGAAAGCTGCATGGCAACTGAACGAGACCAGTCAATATCTGGATTCAATAGCGGGGTTGAGTAAAGTTCATTCAAACGCACCTGTCCGGCTTCTGAACTGAGAAATAGACCACCAACAATTAAAATCAGAAGCGTCCCAGCAACCAAATTCACCAAACTCATTCTGGGTAAGAAGAACGCGATCGCAAAAGCCAGCAACATCACTAATCCAGTCAAAGATTGCGTTGCAACTAAGAAGAATGCAACGGCAGCCAGCAGCAATGCCCAGGGTAGTCGCTGACGGCAATAGCTAAATTTCCAAAGCGTTAAGCCGAGAAACAACAGCGCAAAAGTCGCAAAGCTATTGGGATGTCCAAGTGTACCATTGATGCGTGAGGCTGTACCGATCTCGCCAGTACTTGCTGAAGCTAACAAGATCTTTGGAACCAATGAAGCAGGTAGAAACGTCTGCATGCAGGCCGCTGTGAGTGGCGCAATCAAACTAAGAAACAAAGCATTGATTGCTTTCTCTGGCGAGATCTTTTCCTTAAGCTGCAAAACTAATAGGTAGATCATTAAAAATGAAAATAGCCGAATCCATTCTCGAATCGCATCATCTAGAGCTGATGCCCCTAATCCTAATCCGCCCAAAGGCAATAGAATAACCCATAATCCTTGAATGGCAACCCATCCAGCGAAAAAGTAAAAGAATCCGTCTGTTTGTACTTTTTGACGCGAAATTAGTTTAAATGCAACGTAAAGCAGCGCGAGAATGTCAATTCCAATTGCGAATGCAGCAGGCAATTGCTGCGCCGAAAAGATATCTAGAGAACTGCGTAGAATCAGCAGTCCTAATACGGTTTTTTCAAAATCTTTGAAAAAGAAGAAGAGCGTGGTAAATGCAACAAAAAACACTACAAGAAGTATCGGTTGAACTCCTACTATGAATCCAGCAGCCAGGCCGATCGAAACTCCTGCTGCTGTGATCAGCAAGGCCAAATAAGGAGCCAAGTTAAATCGCGGATAGAGTGACATGACTGCTTCCTGCTTAGAAGAGATCAAAAAGAAACCCAAGCGGATTCAAGAGGAGGTTAAGAACATTAAGCGCTTCCCTTTCCGACCGCTTGTCAACGACGATCACATCGCCATCCCTCAGGGGCAACGAGTTTTCGCCGAACTCATAGATTTGCTGTTGCAAACGACCATCAGGAGCAACTCGAAGCAAAGCGATTCTATTCGCATCTGCATCATCGGTGGGGCCACCAGCCGCAGCAACTGCTGCACTCAAATCAGCGCTCGGAGCTAACTCAATCGAGCCAGGACTAACGACTTCTCCAGCAACTTGTACCGTAATTTGAGTAGGAGCGACCGTTGAACTTAACAAGGCACGCTGGTCAATTCCATTAGAACCAGCAGTGGGAATGATAATTTCATCACCGTCTTGAATTCGCGGATCTGCTGCTAGATCGCCGCCTCGGATCGACTGCCAAAGATCAACACGGATTTCAGTTTTTGCTGGTTCCTCCGAAGTCCCCACGCCTGAACGGGTCGAATCAATGCGGCGAATAATCACATTTTGAATGTCTGCATTGGGTGTAATTCCTCCTGCCTGAAGCAAAGCACTACTGAGCGTCACAGGTCTGATCGGAGCCGTCTCCTCAACCGAGTCTGAGGCATACGGACTCAGTAAGCGAGGACCTGGCTGGACAACTTCACCTGTCACCGTCACTCGCAGAGAACTGAGGCTGAGAACCACCAAACTCACTTGTGGACGCCGAACATATGGGAGCAGTGCTTCACTGATGCGAGCTACCGCTTGGGTGGGAATTAATCTGCCGACATCGATCGCGCCAGCAAGGGGAAGCTGAATCGTGCCGTCGGCTGCCACCAGTTGCTCACCGGAAAGTTCTGGAAAGCCAATAACCGTAATGCGGATGCGATCGCCAGGTTTTAGCAGCGTAGCAGATTGAGCGGCTGTCGGCTCAGCGAGTGTCGGCTCAGCAATTTGAGCCTGAGCGGGACTGGAGTAACTTACGATGTGCATCGAAACGCCCAAGCTCAAAGCACAAGCTACCGCAATGAATCTCATGAATGATTGTCCTTGAAGTACAGGGGGATGCATGAATCTGTGCTAGCAGCACCAGATCGCAATCTTGCGATTGGCTCAACGCAGGGCAGCAGATCGCAGCCTTGGCGTGGAAGCTTTTTCTGTAGCGCTAATCGTGCTGTTCAGTACTGTTCCTAGAACTGGCGCATTCCGCTTTTGAAGATCGGAGATAGCTTGCTCAGCAACCTGTCTAGGGGTAAAGTTTGGCCGCACAACTAAGACTAAACCATCGGCAAGCTGACTTAGTGTGGCGGCATCAGCGCAAGTGCTAACAGGAGGAGCATCCAAGATGATCAAATCGTAGTCAGCACGAGCATCATTTAAGAGCTTCTTCATCAGTTTTGATTCGGTCAAGGTTGAAGGGCGATCGATCGTGTGTCCATACGCGAGCAACGACAGCCCTTCCACTTCTGTGCTTTGAACAGCCTGTGCAAGCGGCGTGTGCTCGCCAATCACTTCGGTCAATCCAGGATATTTCGGTAGATCGAGGAGATGATGCTGCACCGGAGAACGAGAGTCTACGTCAATCAGCAGGGTTCGTCGAGATAGCATTGCGCCGACAGCAGCGAGAAACAAACCGACCTGAGATTTTCCTTCCTCATCGATCGTGCTGCTGATCACAATGACTCGCGCTTGCTTGCTCAATTGACCTGAAGCTTTTCCTTGCGCCGAAAAATGATTGTTTGTATTGACTGTTGCTGTGCTGTATTCTGGCTCCAAAACTGAAAGTTGAGGAGCAGATTGAGACTCTAGGTTTTTTAGCAACGCTCTGTAGGGTTCAACGAAATCAGGATTGTCTAAAAACTGCTTGACTTCAAGCTTGGCTGGCATTTTTGGTAAAACGCCAAGAACTGGAAGCTTCAATCGCTCTTCGACTTCTTCTGAAGTTTGTAATGCCACATTCGCAACTTCCAAAAGCAGAACCACACCGATGCCAAGAACTGTTCCAACCGCGATCGCCATCACTAAAATAACAGGCGCTTTTGGCGAAACAGGCGATGTTGGCACTTCGGCGGCTCCCACAATTTGAATGCTGCCAGTGAGCTGTGCTTCCGCAATTTGTGCCTCTTGAAATTTGGCTTGGGCTTGTGCGAGTGTGCTTGCTGCTTCTTCTCGCGAACGAACCAGGGCTGTCAAGGGCTGCTGTAAAACCGGAACTTGAGCAACTCGACTTTGCAGCCTAGCAACTTCCGCCTGTACGACCCGCAATCGATCGACTAAAGCTCTACGGTTAATGTCACTCTCGATATAGTCAGACAGCAACTTTTGACTCAGCTCATTAGAAGCTGAATTCCCAGAGGCAGCAGAATTGCCTTGCGAAGACAAGCTTGCCAGCCGCTGATCGTAAAGCGCTTGAAGTTCCTCACGTTTGTCTAAAGCTGCGAGCAAATCGGGATGTTGGTCGCCCAAACGCGATCGTCGATCGGCAATTTCAGCGTCTAATGCTGTTAGCTGGCCTTGCAAATTCTGTAACTGCTCATCTTGCCCCACTCGAACGGCTGAGTAGGCAGTTTCAGGAGCATTGACCGATGTAACTTGCTGCAACAAGCTATTACGAGTGCCAAGTTCCTGAAGCTGCGCGACTAGCTTGCCTTTTTCCTGCTCTAGCGCAGTCAAGCTGGTCACCAAGCTTTCAACTTGAACATCCGGCAAAACCAGAGAATTGTCGCGTCTGTAGTTTCTTTCGTTAATTTCAGCCTGTCTCAAGTTTGCTTGAAGCACGGGAATTTGCTTTTCTAAAAACTCCCGTACTGAAGATGCTTCTGAGCGAATTGCTTGCGTATTCTCGATGACCATTGACTCTGCAATCGCATTCAAAACGCTTGCAGCAATTTCTGGATCTGAATGCTGATAAGTTAAGTCTAAAATGCTCGTAGCGGGAACAATCTTGACACTGACATCTCCACGAATTTCAGATGCACTGGGAAGTGCTTCGCTGCTGATTTCGCCTTTTTGCTGCAAAGATTCGATCGCTCGCTGAATGACTCGCTGGGAGGTAACAAGTTCTGCTTGGGTTGCGATCGGATTAACATCGCGCGGAGGCTCAGCAGTCGTCAAGCGCTGCCCCAAATCTGAAATGCTTGCTCTATTATCTTGTACGATGAGTCGAGCCGAGGTTTCATAGCGAGAAGAAGCAGTAGAGAGAATGGCTGTAGCTGTTCCTAGAACAGCCGCAAAAACTGCTAGTCCAGCCCAATAATGCCGTCTTGAAGCTGAAAGGGTCGCCAAGGCAGGATGAACTTTACCCATACAAAACTTCGCTGAAAGAACTTTGGTGCGGCACTCTAAAGCAACTCGGAGAGCTAGCCATTAGAAGACAAAAAAGAGGCAGAGAGTTAGGAGCGCTCATCATTGCGGCACGCATCTAGACTAACGCAGGGATCTGATTAAGCCTACCCGCTAATTGACTCCTTAATAAAAAAATATATTCAACGACGTTGTCTTAATCTTGTCTTCTTCTATTGCTTTTTTCGGAACAGTGAAATATCAGTGAAATATCAATGCAGCGCTTCTCAAACCCTTTGTAAAGACAAAAAGTTTGAGAAGCGTTCTTTGCTCAACAATGCGTTTAGCGCTCTAGCCTACTGTCGTCAATTCAGCAATTGAACACAAGCTCTGCGTTTCAAAAAACCTAAGCTTTTTCAAGCAGCTTGATTTTCTCCTTTTCTTGAACAGATTTTGCCAGGCGAATTGCAGGTTGATTTTGCGGGTTGCGAAAAACCCATGAGCGTTTTGTGGTCGGCGATGAAGTTCTGCCAAATCGAACTTCATCATATACATACAGGCATTCCTCAGTAATCTTGTCCCAGTTGTGGTGCTTTTGCACATAGGTTTTTGCACGCTGAGCGATCGCTTTGAGTTCTTGAGGATTCGTCATAGCTCGATTCAAACCTGCAATACAAGAGTCAAGGTTGCCAGCTTGGAAAAGAATGCCTCGATCCTTACCAAGTAGCCGCTGATTCACAGGAATGTCGCTGGCAAGCACGGGAATGCCTTCTTGCATTGCCTCCAACATTGCTAGCGGCAGTCCTTCCACATCTGAAGGCAGAACAAACAAGCCTGCTCCTCTCACCATTTCCGCCAATTCTTTGCCTCGCAATTCTCCCGCAAAAAGAATGTTTGGATCTTCGCCTGCCAGCCCAAATAGCTCCGAGGTGTAGCTGGGTGTGTTGCTATTGTTCCCCACCAAAACAAGCTTCCACCCCGGTGGCTGAAGTGCTTGAAACGCTTTGATCAGCAGTTCAGGGCGCTTTTCAGGAACAAGTCGCCCCAGGAAAAGAATGTATTGATCTTGCTGTAAGCCCAAAGACTGAACGTAGGAAAAGTCAGAATCGGTCTCCACATAGCTAGCAGGAGCGTTTGTGATGTAAGTCGTTTCTTTGTCGTAGCTTTCCATGAAGTAAGTTTGAAGATCTTCAGACACGGTGACGATCGCATCTGCAAAACGAACCGCGCTTTGTTCTCCCATGCGAATCAAACGGCTGGAAATATTGCCCCATTTTGCGCGTTGCCAATCTAAACCGTGACAGGTAACGACGACTTTGGCAGGAGAAGCAATTTTGGGTAGCGCACTAAACAGAGCCGGGCCGAGTGCATGAAAGTGGATGATGTCGTATTGCTCTTTGCTGGCAGCGATCGCGGCGATCGCAGAGCTAACAAAAGCATCAATTCCCCTCACGCTGATCGATGGCAGGCTGATCACGTTGATCCCCTTGTAGTTTTGTCGCTGACCCCAAGCTTGATCGGTGTAGGAAGGTCGAGCGTACAAATCAACAGAATGACCTTGTGCAACCATGCGAGTGTAAATTTCTGCACAGTGATGTTCAATTCCACCCTGCTTAGGAGGCAAACCTTTCGATCCGATGACTGCAATTTTCATGGAGAAGTTTTGGGAATGAAAGTAGAAGTTATCTTGTTGAAAGCTTGGAAGAGAAAGCAAAGTATCGATCGCTTTTACGCCGATACTTCAATTTTCAAGGTTTCATGAGTTTCATGCTTCCAGCGTTCAAGCAGTTCAGAGTAGATACCGCTAACAACGCTTTGAGCGTCAAAGGGTTGAGCAATATGCACACAAGCTTCAGAAGGATAGTTTTCCGGATGAACCAATACTTCCTTCAAAGCATTCGCAATCACAGTTGAGGTTCGTTCTTCGCAGACAATTCCACCCTGAGTATGGCTGAGAAACTTAGGCGTTTCACCAGCGCGGGTCGTAACAACAGGAGTTCCACAAGCGAGTGCTTCAATACTGCCTCTTGCTAAACCTTCATAGACGCTGGTTAACACGAAAATGCTGCAAATTCGGTACAGATCAGCTAGCTCAGCTTGCTTGAGTGGACCAAGCAGCGTCACTTGATTTGTCAGATTCAATCGATCGATTTCAGCGCGAATATCATTTTCCAATTCTCCTTCACCCACAATGAGAAGATGAACATTTGGCTCTTGCACAGCAGCAAAGGACTGTAGCAACAGAAGCGGGTCTTTCTGGGGGTGGAGACGACCTGCAAACAAAATAAAGCGAGTTGCTTCGGGCAGATTCAGCTTTTGAGCGAAGCGCTTTCTGCCTGCTTCACGCTCTTGGGGACTTAAGGCGTAGAACAAGTCTCCATCGACTGTATTAGACAGGTAAGAAACGCGATCGGCAACTTCAGGATAGCGTTCTCGGTAGAGTTGAGCAGAGTCAGAATTGCAAGAAAAAATTTGGTAGAACTGGGGCACAAGAAAGCGCTCGATCGCAAAGTAAGCCCAGGGAAAACGCCGCCACAAAATGCCGCCCTGTCTCTTCTCTCCCTTGACTTCCTGGTAGATATCATTGTGAATATAGAGAATTTTTCGACCCTGCCACCGAGAAGTAACCAGGGTCGGCTCAATCCGATGAAATTGTAGAAAATCTGAATCGATCTTTTGCTTGAGAAGTGCTAATGTGTACCGCACTGTTGTCGGTATGAATCGTCGAACATTGTCGTTCTTCAAGTGAAACAGAGGCATGAACAAAAACTCTCTGCCAAACAGTTCCACTGTGTGCCATTCGCCAGTAGAAACTGTAGAATCACGTGCAATTCCGACAAGACGAAGCTGAAATTCTCGTGGTGCAAATTTGATGATGTACCTGATGCAAGTTTGGATTCCTCCGATCGAAGGATTGAGCGGATCAAACTGAAAGAAGATGGTTAGAACAGGTCGAAGCATACAATAAGCCTACGAAGATACAATTGATGAATACTTCAAAGAGAAGATCTTCTTCTCAAAACTGCTGTCGTCGCTGCAACCCAGCTCCGTCAAATCGATCGAACAAGTAGATGCTATGTAGATGCCAGTGCGAAAATTCATCTTCTGAGCTTGCTCCAATTCTTTGCATATCTGCAAACAAGCTATTGGGGTTTAGCAAGCCTAGGTGTAATCACTTGTAGTGTAATTACTGAACTGCTCAGTATTGTAGTCCATCGTGAAATCGCAGTCTATTGAAGAGGCAGTGAAATTCCGGAAAAAAACATAATCTTCATGTGTGTTAATCTCTTCTTTATCGTTACTCATTGAGTGATTTATCCAGTCAAAAAACAGATTTAGAACCCAGTAACACTTGCGTGGATGATGCTGGGTTTCATTGTTTTATAGTGATTTCGGCTAGCCGCTGAACTGCCAGGTGAGTGAGCAGCAATCAGCATAGAAGTCAACTAATTTGGCACTGTTTGAATTGATGTTGAAATTGCGATGAAAAACTAGGCATTCGTCAAGTTATCCAAAATTTGTGCAAAGCCAGCTTTAAGTTTAAGCAGTAAACTTCATCGACGCTGATGTCAACAGGAGCATCAATCAGGTGTGAGAAGCGGACTGTGAAGCTTGCAAATTTGGTAGACTCTTACATCTATTTCGCATGAACTCCGTTTGAGCTTCGATTGTTCAGCAACTAAGGTAGGTGCGGTGTGCGATCGATAGTGTTCGGCCTAATCAATGAGAACTTGGAGCTTTTGCTCAGTAATGGGGATGTAGATCGCCTAAAATCAACGGAACCTGGTGACTGCAATAACTAATACGCTTTGATGCGCTGCGCTCCGGTTAAAAGCAACTTGCATTGAGCAAAAAATAACGCTCATCTAAGTAACTCATCGCTGTAGTGCACCATGAAGCGAGATTTGAGTTTGCGCTTATACGCTATGCGCGTTGCTGGGAAGATATCACAAGCGATTCCAAAAGTCTTAATCAAACGTCGGCTCTGGAAGATGTGAGATGGAAAATCCAAGCACCTTGAAATTTACCGTAATTTCACAGAGGTGAAGTTTAAGAACGATACTGTAATTCCACTGGTGCGATTCCTCCCATTCAAGCTTTTGGAAGCTTAGCAATTCCGGTAGGTTTGCGGAAGCCTTTACTTTTGGGCTTCACAATTTAAAGTTGAAAGTTTGATTTTTTATAAAGAAATTCAAATCAGGCGGGCGGAGCAGCGCAATACGGCGCTTGACTACAGCTTGATAAGCAGTTCACCCCAATTAAACCCAGCGAAGCCCAGAACTGCCTGCTAAGCCTGCGGTTGTGGTATCCCTTTTCTGTCACTACCCACGCTCAGAGGTAAACTAGGCTGAAGGAGTTGAATGCAGACTCAGAGCATGATCTCGTCTTAACGGTCAGCCGATCGAAAGTCGCCGCTTGATCGATCGCCGCTTCAATCCAGAAAACGACAACCCAAGCTAATTGAGCGAGATGCGAAGCTTGTTTTTGCGATCGTCTAAGCACAGAGAGAACTATAGTGAAGTCTGACAACGGCTTTTCTTTTTGAATCTTGTGCGAATTGACATTGTGACGCTGTTTCCAGATTTTTTTGCGTCTCCCTTGAGTTCTGGCTTGTTGGGGAAAGCGATCGCCAACCAAATCGCCAGTGTCGTCCTCACGAATCCGCGTGATTTCACGCTTGATAAGCATCGCCGCGTTGATGACGAACCGTATGGCGGCGGTGTAGGAATGCTGATCAAGCCGGAGCCGATTTTTGCGGCTGTTGAATCGCTTCCGGTTTTGCCGCGTCGTGAAGTGATTTTGCTGACGCCGCAGGGTGAAACAATGCGACAGTCGATGTTTCAAGAACTCGCAAGTTTCGATCAGCTTGTGCTAATTTGCGGTCACTATGAAGGCGTCGATGAGCGCGTAACGAACTTGGTGACGCGAGAAGTGTCGCTGGGTGATTTTGTGTTGACCTGTGGCGAAATTCCGGCTTTGACCTTGGTGAACGGCGTCATTCGTCTGCTGCCGGGGACGGTAGGAAAGGCGGATTCGCTCAAGTTTGAAAGCTTTGAGGCGGGACTGTTGGACTATCCGCAGTACACTCGACCTCCGGTGTTTCGCGGTTGGAGTGTGCCGGATGTGCTGCGATCGGGCAATCATGAAGCGATCGCCCGCTGGCGTAAACAGCAGCAGATTCAACGGACGCGCGATCGCCGCCCGGATCTCTATGAGATTTGGCGGCAGGAGCATCCTGAGGACAAGGAAAGATAAAGAGGGACACACAAGCTTGTGTGTCCCTCCCGTAAAACTATTCAGATTGTGAAGCTATCCAGAGCGACCTTCGCTGCCTAGCAGTTCAACGATCGCTTGGTGTTCCGCAGGCGGTTGATTGGGCAGCACTTGACGAGCATCGGTGATCAGCCAGTCGAGGGCGGCAGCTTGAACATCGATCGCATCTCCATCCTTGTTGACGCAGTAGCGACCAAAGACCAGCTTATCGACCAGTCGCACACCGGGACCGAGCCGCGAGTATTCAAAAATCACGCTGTTATCGACGGTTGCGCCGCTACAGATCCAGCAGTTGGGGCCAATCATCGTCGGGCCGATGATCGTCGCGCCGTCCTCAATGCGGGTCATGCCGCCGATGTAGACCGGGCCTTTGATGTTCACTTTGTCCCAGTTGACGGCAACGTTTAAACCCGTGTAGATGCCCGGAGCAACTTCATGACCGGGAATATCGACGTTTTTAACATCGCCATTTAGGACGCTGCGAATGGCCTGCCAGTAGTCGGGCACTTTGCCAATATCAACCCACTCGAAATCCATCGGAATGCCGTAGAAGGGTGCGCCCATTTCGACAAGCTTGGGAAAAAGCTGACCGCCAATATCAAACTCGACGCCAGAGGGAATGTAGTCTAGCACTTCTGGCTCAAAAATATAGATGCCAGTGTTGATGCAGTTGCTTAAGGCTTCTTCGACTTTTGGCTTTTCCTGAAACGCTTTGATCCGCCCTTCTTCGTCGGTGACGACAACGCCATAGCTGGAGACTTCTTCTTTAGGTACAGTCTTCATCACAACGGTGGCGATCGACCCCTTCTCCCGATGCCACTGCACTGCTTTGGTCAGGTCAAGATCAATGAGCGCATCGCCGCAAAGCACGACAAACGTATCGTCAAAGAACGGCGAAAAATCTTGAATGCGGCGCATTCCTCCCGCCGAGCCGATCGCTTCTCCAACCAGTTGACCATCTGGCTCAATGCGGCCTTCAAATGAATAGGCAATCTGTACGCCAAACCGCTGACCGTCGCGAAAATAGCTTTCGATTTCGTTCGCAAGGTGACTCACGTTCACCATAATTTCGGTAAAACCGTGCTGCCGCAGGAGTTCTAGCAAGAATTCCATGACGGGCTTTTGCAGAATCGGGATCATCGGTTTGGGAATGGTGTACGTGATGGGACGCACACGGGTTCCTTTACCGGCTGCCAGAATCATGGCTTTCATAAATGTCTTCTGTGTCCTGCGTGATTCAGCTTCGATCGACTTGACGGAACGCGCTCAACGATGAGCTTGTTCCAGTCTTTCACACTCTTCTAGTCTCTGGGAGGAGTAGCCGTAAAATTTTTGTCGAATTTTTACCGTTAGAACAAGTTAAACCGATTTATGCAGAATTTGCATCTGATTTGGTGGAAGCAGGTTAATCGAGCAGAGCCAGTGAAAGATCGGCCAGATCAGCAGATGCAACCGTTCCCTCTGCGCTGCACGATACCGTTCCGGGAGCGCAGAGCGATCGCACCTGCAAATCTTGATAAAACTCAGTTTGCGCCAGTTCCACTTTCGACTGAGCCGAGAGAAACAACAGTCCCCAAAAGACAGCGACGCGATCGCCCTGCGGCGAATGACTGGGAATCGGATTCACTCCTGGCTGTGCCCAAGCTGCGAGCAACGCTTCAAAATCCATCCAGTCTTGTCCTTGATTAATTTCGCTCCAGTGGTCGCGCAAAAATCGTTCGATCGCAGCGGCAACTTCTGATAAATTTTCCGCGTGGGCAAGATCGGCGATCGAAGCAACGGCTTCAGCACGAGAATGTGGCTTGGGACGGCGGGCACGAACGCGGGGCGTTTGTTCGGCCAGCGTGGTTGCCATCACTTCAAGCTGAGCGATCAGTTCGGCCAAGGTGACGCGCCGACTTTGAGGCGGACGAGCAACAGCACGGCGACGCAGCGATCGCTCCAGTCGCAAAGGTAGCGGGCTATCGTTCGTCAGCTCCAAGAATTCCTCTTCTTCTGGCGGAGCTTCAGCAGCTTCGGCAGCGCGAGCCAAACTGTCAGCCTTGAGCAAAACCAGCATGGAGGCGTAGAGAAACGCTTGACCCGACTGCGACAGATCGGCTTCGTAAGCAGCGCGTCCACCCGTTGCAGAAGGTTGAAGCTGGCTCAAGAAGCGATCGATCACTTCGATCACCTGCACATTCCAGGGATCAAGTTCACCCCGTTCGGCCATGTCGAGCAGCAGTGCGATCGCGTTGTCGGCCAGCGAAGTCATAAAGTCACCGAATGCTGAGGCGAACAAAGTAAACGGCTGCTAGAACAATCAGCCCTAGCAGCCCCAAGGGAATCAACAAACTCCAAGCATTGAGCGGATCAAGAATCGGCATGAGCTACTGGGCATACGCTTCGGCTGGCGAATTCGACTGGGAAGCAGGCAGCAAGCGCTGTTCTTCCAGTTCGACCTTGTAGCGCTGCACGGTTTGCTCAAGCTCTTGAATGCGAACTTCGCGCTGCCGCAAATCTGTTCGCGACTCGATCGATCGCTGAATCTGCGTCCAAACGCTGAACACCCAAGCCAGCACTGCACCAATTCCGCTTGCCAGCAAAAGCTCGATCGACAAGGGCGCTTGCACATCCACACCTTGAACAACGTGAATGACCGCAGGTTCAGTGTTTTCAATGCCAAACAGCACGAGCGCTAGGCAAACCACAAAGATGACGAGAAAGTTGATCTGACGCATGGGCAACTCCCCAAGATGCGATTGACCCATCCAAGCTAGCAGAGGATTTCGATCTAAGCAGCATCGAAATCTGCATAAAAGTTTAACAGTTTATTGCAGAAAATAATACGTTTGATCTAGCAAATCAGGACGATCGCGAATGTCCTTCCAATTTCAGCCCATCAACCACTGCAAAGTATTAAAGCTCATTTGCTTAACTGGGCGGCAGATCGAGCGAGATGATCAAGTTGGCGATCGCTTCTTGCGGCGCTTCTTGCGGTTGCGCTCCAGCATCTTCGCGGCGAGCCGCTGGCGAATTGGCGATTTGTGGTTCAGCAGGAGCCGTTGCGGGAACGGCGGCAATCTGCGGCTGGACTTCGATCGCTCGTGCAATCGCACGGCGGCGGCGGTCTTGGTCGGCAGTGATGCTGTGGACGTTGTTGCCCAATCCAGGAGCATTCCAGCGATCGGTTCTGGGATCAAGAAAAGCGCGAGTGCGTGCCCACAAAACCGCATCCGAGCCTTGCAACCCCATGTCGCGAGCTTGACGGAGGCGATCGATGTAGCCGCCGGAACTCAAAGCAGCACGAGGCGATTGATTGGCAAGATCGATGCCGTTGAGTTCTTCTTCAAGCGTCAGGGTAATGCCTTGATTGGCAGCATGTTGGCGCAGCGTTTGGGCTTGGCGGTTGAGGCGTTCAAGCTGCTTGCGATCGGCTTCTTCCGGTGAATCTGCACCGTGCTGATAGGAAAACGTGCCCAGGTTCCACGCGCTATTTCCCGGATCGGTGTGGCCGCGATAAGCCCAGGTACGTCCGCCATCCGGAGTGCGTGTGCCTTCTGCACTGCCGACCGATCGCGCCACCAGTGAATTTTCATCTCCTGCAAACAGCGCGTCGAGGTTGGCCTGAGTCGAGGCGGACGGGGCGGGTGTGGCGATCGGAGTGGGTGCAGCAGATTGAGTGTCGGGTGGCGAAGATTGAGCGTCGGGTGGTGCGATCGCGGTTTGTTCGATCGCAACTGGCGCGATCGCTTCGGTTTGAGCAGGTTCAGGCTCAGGAGCGATCGAAGCAGTCACCGTTGGTCGTGGCGGAGCGGGCGGTGGCGGTGGCAGTTCGGCTAGAGTGTTTGGCTTGCGGGGACGGGCGTTGCCTTGAGGAATTTGGGCAGCGCGATCGGGCAGATCGAGCGGCTTGACTTCGGGCGCGGCAGCCGTTGCGACGGATTCTTGCACCTCGGAGACGACGGGCTTTGGCTCAGCACTGGGAGCAAGGTCAAAATTTAAGCCGATGTCGGCAGGTTTTGCCGCTGCGGGCGTGATTCCCAACGCGACAGCGACAAAGCTCAATAGCAGCACGAACGAATTCTTCACGGCTTCCTCAGCGTTTGCTCAATCAGTTGGTTAGACGGTTCGACCATTGCCCACTTGCCATCGGGGAGGCGGCGCAGCGTCGCGAATCCCAAATTTTGGGCAGAACCGATCGCCTCTCCTTGCCGCACTTCGCCAAGTTGTGGACGCGACAGGCCACACAGTCGCACCAGGTAAGCGGGAATTTGCGGACTGGAGAACATAACGCACTCGTCTTCAGCTTGAGCAGGCTGCACTCGTCCATCAAATGGGGCATACACCCAGTCGCCGTTCAGTTCGATCGATACATCTCCCAGTCCGGCAATGACGCGGTGTCCGCCGATGGTGTCTCCGGGCTGTAGCTGCCACGCCTGCTGAATTTGAATAGCGCGTGGTTCCACTTTGGCGGTTGCGGTGCAGCTTGCCAGCAGCAAGCCGATACCGTACCGGGAGCACTTCGTGATCGCGCTAGCGACGAATCGCAAAGTCATACCCTGCATATTCATCTCCTTCATACAGCACAACCAGCCAGGTATTCGGGTCAAAGGCCAGCGGGTAAGCTTCGCGATCGGCTCTGACTCCAGCCCGAATTTCGATCGGCGCAAGCTTGCAATAAGGTTCGCTCACGATCGCTTGAACTGCGCTTTTGCTGCTGCGTTCGCGCACGTTGAGCAGCTTTGCTAATTCATCTCGCGACAACACCGATCGCGCCTGAATTACTTGCTGACACACGCTTTTCGGTGCATTCGGCTTGACGCCATGCAGATCGACAAACAGCAAGCCTGCGGCCAACATCGAACTGCCCGCCAGGAAAATTGCGCCTTTGCGTCGCGGCTTGCGTCGCTTGCGAATCGGACGCTGGAGCGACTGCGGCGGTGGATAAATTGGGTTCATAGCTTGCCTCCCAACATCAAACCCAGAAGAATCAACAGCGATCGATAGCCCAGCACCAAGCTCAAGCGGGGAAATCGACTTGCCAAATACGCTGCACTCAACGCTGGAGCCATCACAATCAGCGCGGCGATCGGCCACAAAGCAGGCAGCGCAACGATCAGCCAGCGAACGCCCAGGCGCAAAACAACCGCAGCGGCAATCCAAACGATCGCATCTTTGAGCGCATTGGAAAAGCGGGCAGGTGGCACAATCCACTGCTGCCATTTCGATCGACGGGGGCGCAGTGTGAGAGACTGAGGATGAGCGGACACAGGTTGAGTTTGCACAGGCGGATTCCTCCGAATGGGGCGATGAGGAAAAACAAAATCGCAATTTGTCGTAACAGCAATAAAAAATTATGGGTTGGTACAAGTGTACTATATTAAACCTGCTTGCGCCAAACAATTTCTGAAATTTTTGGAAATTAGTTCCAGAAGTTAGTTGCGAGATTTCGCGGTTCGATCGATTGTTTGCCTCATGTCCCCACCGTTCCTCATTCGCACCGCAACGCCAGCCGACGATCGCCTGATCGCCCAGCACTTTGTTCAGTGGCGCGATAACCGCAATAACAATGTTTCTGAAGCGAATATCGCGTCGAACTGAGCAGAGTACGATCGCTTGAGCTTCGTCGCCTCGAATGAAATGCGGCTGGATTTACAATAAGGGCAACAATCAAAGCCGAGCAATCAGGGCGATCGACAGGAGCGAAGCAATGCAGCTTTTGGACATGAAGAAAGAGCAGCGATCGGCAATTCTGCGGAAAGCAACGCCCTATTTGTTTTTGCTGCCCGCTTTGCTGATGCTGAGCTTGACCGTGTTTTATCCTGCCGTTCAAGCATTTTTCCTCAGCTTCACGCAGTACGAGTACGACATTACGCAGCCGCCCGTGTGGATTGGGCTAGACAACTTTCAGCGACTTCTCAAAGATCCGGTCTTTCGCAAAACCCTGTGGAACACCGTTTTGTACTTGATTTGCGTCGTGCCAATTTTGGCGATCGCCCCGCTGGGTCTAGCGATCCTCGTCAATCAAGCGCTTGCAGGCATCCGCTGGTTTCGCGCTGCCTACTACACGCCCGTTGTCATTTCGATGGTGGTGGCGGGAATTGCGTGGCGCTGGCTGCTCGATGAAACCGGACTGATCAATCAACTGCTTCAAGGCTTTGGTCTGTCAAGAATCGGCTGGCTGACCAGTCCACGTCTTGCTCTGTTTAGCGTCATGGCCGTGACAATTTGGAAAGGCTTGGGCTACTACATGGTGATTTATCTAGCCGGACTTCAGGCCATTCCTGCCGAGCTGTACGAAGCAGGGGCGATCGACGGCTCAGACGGCTGGCAAAAACACTGGGACATCACGATTCCGCTGATGAAGCCGTACATCTTTCTAGTTGCTGTAATTTCTGCGATCTCAGCGACCAAGGTGTTTGAAGAAGTTTATGTGATGACGCAGGGTGGCCCACGCAACAGTTCCAAAACGATCGTCTACTACGTCTACGAAAATTTCACAAAGCTGGAAATTAGCTATGCCTGCACGATCGGGCTGGCTTTGTTTCTGCTAATTTTGACTTTCTCGATTTTGCGGCTCAGTTTCGATCGCCAATCGGCTCCGCTGAGCTAAAGCCAAGCTCCAAAAATTTTGTAACAGTGATTGCTTTTGAGCAGCAAGCGGGAATGCTATCTGCTGTTGCAATAGCGCGGAGAGGATTCATGGTCGCAGACGAAAGGCTAAGACAAGCAAGAAATATCCTAGTCACACCGTCTTTTCGGAGAAATGATTCTGTCCAGACAAACGATCGCGTTGACCTGCGGAGCTTTCGCCTGACAAGCCGCAGCAGCGTGCAGATTAATCTCTCCCGCATCAAGCGCGGTGCCAACGTTGATGTTCAACTGTTTTCGCTCAAAAATCCCAATCGTGCCCTGCGGCGCATCGGCAACACCAACTTTGCCAGCCTCACCCGGCAGCAGCGCAATCAATTTATTACAAATCTGGGAACGGCCAGACGCCCTGGCAATGCCGCCGAATCGCTGACGAGAACGCTCGATTCCGGTCAGTATTACCTCAGCGTGCAATATCGCAGCGGTCGCGGTCGCGTCAACTACAGACTAGCGGCTGCGGCTTCCCCCATTACAGACAATGGAGGTGAGGACGGCGGCGAGAACGGCGGCAGCACTGATCGCGGCGGCAATTCGCCCGGTTCAGCAACACCGATCGAAATTGATTTTACCGATCGCGTCATTCTCGACACGGTGGGCGGCAGCGACCCCAATGACTACTACCGATTCACCATTTCTCCGGAGAACGCAGTCTTCAGCAGAGGCGCAATCTTCAATCTCAGCCTGACCGACTTGACTGCCGATCTAAATGTGGAAGTTCGAGATGTGGAAGTTCGAGATGCCAGCAACGCGCTGGTCGGATCTTCGACAAACTCTGGCAATGCCAATGAAGCAATTGCGATCGGCACGCCAGCCGAACCGCTTGCAGCAGGCGACTATCTGATCCGCGTTTTTCCCGCAGCCAGTGGGCAAAGTGGCAGCTATCGGCTAACCTATTCTGCCAGCCCGGTCGATCGCGCCCTCAATACGCCAGAAGAGGCGCTAGACATTACGGGCGATCTGGTAGCCACCTCGATCGATGCTCCCTTCAATTTCAGTCAAGAATTCGTCGGAGGCGTTGACAACTTCGACTACTACAAGTTCACCGTACCCGAAGGCGGCAACTTCACCAGCGTCACGGTTGAACCGAGTCAGGGTCGGGTCAATGTTGCGCTATTCCGTTCAGCCACCGACCCGAACGACCCAAATCGGCTGATTCTGGGCGAGCAGGTTGCTCAAGAAATTGCCCAGCCGCCCAGAATTGAAGGTGAGGGCGAGAGCGCAAACCGAATTAGCGACGGCTTTGGCGGCACCCTTGATGACCTGCCACCGGGTACTTATTTTCTGCGGATTGATTCTAACCCTGCGAGCCAAGGTGTGCTGTATGACCTGATCATGTACACGCAGCCTCGCAACGACAATCCGACGATCGCCCGCGACATTAATCCAGGTCGCCGCCCGTCCAGTCCCGCGCAATTTACGGTTGTGGGCAACAGCTTGTTCTTTGTCGCAAGCGATCCAACTGGGCGATCGCTTTGGCGAGCAGATGGCCGCAACGCAGCACAACTCGGCACACTGGGCAGCGTCAAGAAAGTTGATCTCGGCAGAAACTTGGTATTCGATACGAATGCAAACTTGGTGGCAGGCCGATTTAACAACGAAGATGTCCTCTACTTCATTGCCAGCACAGGTAATGGTCAGACGGCACTTTGGCGCACGAATGGTCTAGGCGCAACCGAGCAAATCTTCACGCTCGCCAGCACTGAAGGCCAGCTAGGGCTTTCCATCTCCGGCCAGCCTGTCAACGTCAACGATACGCTGTATTTTGTTGCAACAGGTCGAGAACTGGTTCTCGATCAAAACGGCAACCCAGTCCTCGACGAAAACGGCAACCCAACCTCTCGATCGCGCACGGTGCTGTATCAATCGAACGGTACGGCTAGCGGCACAATACCCGTTTCCGGGCTGAGCAACCTTGACCGGATTGGCGAGCTGACGGCGATTGGCAACACGCTTTATTTTGCGGGTGCAGATGGTTTGCTGGAGGTCGGCGCGATTGGCGAAGAAGTGTGGCGCATCACCAGCCCCGGAGCAGCTCCTGAATCGATCGATGTGGTTCAAGGTGGCGGCAGTTCCACGCCGACGAACTTCTTTGGTGTCACCAATCCATCCGGGCAAACGGATATCTACTTTGTGGCACAGGGAAGCGATGGAGTCGATCGACTTTGGAGCCTTGCGGCAGGTGCTTCGCAAGCTGTTCAAGTAAATAATGCACCAGCGAACACGGCTCGCATCAGCGAAGATCCGACCGCCAATATCTTTGGTGGGTCGCCAAACTTCACGGTTTTCAATGGTCAGCTTTACTTTACGGCGATTGGCACTTCGCCCACCAGCACGCAAGCAGGCAACTCGATCGGACGAGAACTCTGGCGGGTGAACAACGGCGCGATCGAGCTAGTTGCCGATCTCAAGCCCAATGACACCAGCGATGCGAGTTCTGATCCAAGGCAACTCACGGTGGTGAACAGTACAAACGGTGCAACGCTATACTTCACGGCTGACAATGGAACCAGCGGTGTAGAACTGTGGAGCTACAGCGGCTCAGGAGAGCCAACCTTAGTTGACCTGAACGCGACGCCGATTCTAGACAACGACGTTCCAACAGGGCGCACGGCTAGCTCTAATCCGCAAAATCTCACAGCAGATGACACCGGAAACTTGTACTTCACGGCAACGGCACCGAGCTTGGGCGGCATCGAGATCCCATCTGGCACACCAATTCCAGACGGTACGCAGATTGGCACTGAACTTTGGCGCATTAGTGCAGATGGAACACGCACCGCGTTCGACATTCTGCCAGGAGCGCAAAGCTCTTTGTCCACCACGCAGTTGACCAGTCTGCTCGGTCGGCTGTTCTTCTCAGCCAACAATGGCGCTGCTGCTCCTGGCTCAGCAACCGGAGCGGCAGGCAACGGTGAAGAACTGTGGGTGATCGGCTAAGCCTTGACGGATGAAGTAGAAACGAGAGAGGAACCTGTGTCTTCTCTCGTTTCTTAGTTTGCTCTTACTGAATGCGACGATTCCAAGCAGCGATCAATTGCTGAGCACGAGCATACAGCGTAGGGCGATCGCGCGGAACAAGTTTGGCTGCATCGATTGCCGATCGATAATTTTGCACAGCTCGCTGTCTTGAGCCGCCGTTACTCTGATTGGCTCGCTGTTCTGCCACGCGCAAGATCAAAGCGCTCCAGCGATCGATATCCTGCTGGGCTTGGGCATAGGCCGGATCGGTGTTAGGAATGCGGCGAGCCTGCTGAATCGCTTGATTGAACGCAGAAATTTGGGTGGTGGGTGAGGCCGCAAGCGATCGATCGAGCGCCGCCCGGATCGCATTCAGGTCAGAAGAGGACGTAGCAGCAGGCGCAACGGTAACAGCAGGTGTGGTGACAGTTGGGGTAGGCGATGCAACAGGTCGGGTCGGCTGTGGCTGCGGCGTAGCGGCTCTGGTCGGAGCAGGTGGCGACGTGGACGTGGGTGATGTGGGCGTGTCAGTGGGAGAAACTGCCGTTGTGGTGGGCGCAGCGGTTGGATTGACGTTGGTGGTCGGAGTGGGCGCTTCCGTAAATTCGGTGCGATTTTGAAACAGCACGCCCAAGCAGAGCAGCGCAAACAGCAAGCCACCCAGCATCAGCAGCGATCGCTGAAAGTGCGAATCATCTTGATTGGCTCCATTAGTTGCAGCAGGCGGCAACACTGGCACAACTGCCGTTGACACAATACCGGGTGGTAAGGTGCTGGTCGGCACGGTGGGGCGATCGGGTAAACCTGTGGCGATCGCAATGGGTACAGTCGGCTCCGGAGTTCCGGCTGAATCAGCATGGCCGTTTTCGAGCGTGGCAGAAAGGGGAACGGACTGCTTGCCGTTGGTGGATGTGGCATCGAGCATAGGCTGCGATCGCGGCCACAAAAGCTGATAGCGCTGCGGGGCAGGCACGATCGCCATAGCGTCTTGGCGGGGTCGCCAGTGGTGTTCGCTCAGTTCCACCAGACGAGAATCAAGAAACTGCACGAGATGATCGATCGTGGTGCAGTTGCCGTAGCGCAATCCTTCAAGCACTGCTGACGTAAACAGGCCGTGTCGGAGCGCTAGGGTTTCGTGCGAAAACTGGTCAGGCTGACAGGACAAAATTGTGGCAATTCCGGTTTGAGCCGCGATCGCTGCCGTCTGTTCGCCGATTCTGGCGTTGGTGGTTGCGCTTTGACTGCGGTTGATGTCCAGCAGCACCAATATATTGCGAGTGGCGGCAGCTTGCAGCTTGAAGAAAAGTTGCGCGATCGCAATGCCCGTTTCCTCGACGCGAACCGAATCACCTTCGATCGGCATCAGATAATCTTGCCCATTGACTTCGACACCATAGCCACTAAAGAAAATCCACAGATAATCAGAGGCTTGGGCTTGACGGATAATGTAGTCGATCGCAGCTTCAACATTGGCACGATTTGGATAGGTGTTGCCCTGCTGCACCATTGGCGAACTGTCAGCCAGCAGCACAACGCGAGTTCGTTCAGACTGTCCAGCGCGATCGATCGGCAACTGCGACTCTTTCAAGAAAGTCTGCACGGCCTGTGCATCTCGCACCGCATAGTGAAGCGGCTGAAAATGCTCGTACTGATTAATTCCGATCGCAACAGCATACCCGGATGCCGCCTGAATGCCGCCTGTCATGGTTGTGCTACCTCGTCCGTCTGCCTAAGAAACCAAACGGTAGAATTCCCAATTTGTTGACAACAATAGCGCAACTTGGCAGCATGAAAACGACATTAAGCCAGTTAGGTCGATCGCAATGGAAGCGAAACAGAGGTGCGGATTTACCGTTTGGGGTGCAGTCGTGGCGATCGCGTTTACCAGCGTACTCAGCGTGGCTGTTGCACCAGGATCTGCACAAGGAATCGCGGCAGCAAGCGCCAATCGATTGACCCTAACGCTAGAGCGCGAAGCCGAAGAAAGCTATGCCGTCTTGGAGCGTCGCGCTGAAGCCGCCGCACGAGCCGCTACACAGCGCTTGTTTGACAGCGATCTGCTGGTGCGATCGGTCGTCGTAACGATCGTAGCGGAGAATCGCGGCTTGGCAGCTCCAGTTTTGACGCTGCAAGTGACGCGAGAACAGTGGCGACAACTGCCCGACCCGCAGCGCTGGTCTACCTACTACCCTTCGGCTTCTGCCCTGCTGCAACTGAGTCCAACTGCTCCGGCAACCTCTGCCCCTGATGCCGCCTCTGTCCAAAACGACTCGCTGCCAACGGTTCAAGTTGAACAGGCTCCAGCAATCACTGGGTTTTAGTGGCATTGTGCTGAAAAGCGATCTGTTATGTCAGTAAAAATTTGATTGTGCGTCACAGGAGTATAGGGTTGATAGAGTAGAAGCAGTCTCTATCTCCTTCACCCTCCGCTGGAATGTCGGCTTTAGCAAGTTCGACAGGTGCATTCCCTCGCCTTTTCTTATTGAGAACTCACATTAAGTATCGATCGGTTCATCGAGAAGCAAAAGAAAATAGACTGGCATAGCTTTCATTGAAAAGGTCTTTTGCAAACTTGCGAATGCTTATCGATCGCTACTCCTTCAAGCAATAACCCCTCATCAGATATTAATGACGCTCACCTCGATCAACAACCCAGTCTGACGCTTTGAGAAAGCGCTGTTCAAGAAAATCTAACGCTGGTTTTTGCTCATGAATACTGCCCAGCTAAAAATCCGTTTGTTGAGATTCTAAAGCTTGTTTCTTACCCGTTCATCTCAGTGCTTGCGATCAGCCACTCTTGAGGCGCTTACGAAGCAGAACAAGCGCGTAAAAGTAATATCGACACCAGAATACGCAATCAAAAGATGGTTACATTAGACAACAGCACCATCAATAAAAGGTAGGTTTTAATGGCTGTATCAACCGCAAAGCCAATTAATTGGGATGCATTCGCAGGAGCGATCGAAGGCATCGAGATTATTCGCGATCCGGCGCAGGTAGCAAAGCTATCGAAAGACTACTACTCCTACAGTCCCGTCTTACAAGCTCAACTCAGCGATAAAGTTGGCGATCTGGTTGTGCGTCCAGCAAGTGAAGCCGAGGTTCTTACAGTTGCAAAAGCCTGTGTCCAGCAGCGCATTCCCCTTACGGTGCGCGGCGCAGGAACCGGAAACTATGGGCAGTGCATTCCACTTGAGGGCGGCGTTATCCTTGATCTAACCAAAATGCAGGACATCAAGTGGATCAAACCAGGCTTAGCTTGTGTTGAACCAGGCGCAAAACTTAGTCAGATTGACAAGCAAACCCGCGAATCCGGTTGGGAAATTCGGATGGCTCCCTCAACCTATCGAACCGCTACCATCGGCGGCTTCATTGGCGGTGGATCAGGCGGCATCGGCTCAATCAATTTCGGGCAATTACGCGATCGCGGCAATCTTCATGCGGTTCGTGTCGTAACGATGGAAGACGAACCTCGCGTCATTGAGCTACGCGGCGACGAAGTACAAAAGGTTAACCATGCCTACGGCACCAACGGCATCATCACCGAACTGGAAATTCCGCTCAGCGCTGCCTACCCCTGGATGGAAGCGATCGTCGCCTTTCCTGACTTCATGACTGCTGCTCGCTTTGGTCAGGCATTGGGCAACTCAGACGGCATTATCAAGAAACTCATTACGATTTGTGCCGACCCAATCCCTCAATATTTTGCAGCACTACGCGACTCGATTCGTGGGGGTAAAGCGATCGCGATGCTGATGGTAGCCGAAGCTTGCCGCGAACCATTGAGTGAACTAGCACGCAAATTCGGCGGCGAGATCTGCTATCAAAAAGCCGCCAAAGAAGTTGGAAAAGGCACAATGTTGCTGGAGTACACTTGGAACCATACAACACTACACGCTCGCAGCGTTGACCCCAGCCTTACCTACTTACAAACCCTATTTCCGTATGACCCAGAACTAAAGCTCGTACAACATATGTATGAATGCTTTGGTGACGAGGTCATGATGCATCTAGAATTTATTCGCTTCGACGGTGTAGTTGTACCTGCCGCTTTACAGATTGTACGGTTTAGCACGGTCGATCGTCTCAACGAAATTATTCACTATCATGAAGCTCAAGGCGCGTTCATTGCCAATCCTCACACATACATTCTTGAAGATGGCGGGCGTAAGGAGATCGATCCCGTTCAGCTAACCTTCAAAAAAATGGTTGATCCCTACGGCTTACTAAACCCTGGCAAAATGCGGGCTTGGCAACAGCGAAAATAGGCACAGGGGGGAAGATTGGTTGAGCAATCTTCCCCCCTGTATGCAGCTAATAACATCCTGGCACTGAGCTATCTTCACAGGCAGTCACCTACCCACTATTTTCGCCGCAGCAGC
>NZ_JACJPO010000016.1 GCF_014696105.1 Microcoleus sp. FACHB-1515 | reverse complement strand
TTTGTTGAGAATTCGGGTGGCGGTGGCGGTTCAGTGGCGGCTCCAATGGTGCGACAAGTCCTCGAAACTTACTTCAACGGCACTCAAGCGACTGGAGCAGCGCAGGCTGAATCCATTGTTTCAGATTAATGGAGAGCGGCTTCGATCGCGGAGGCTAGTTTGCTTCATTAAGTCAAATTGCCATCGTTCATCTCAGTTCACGGTAAAAGATTCTTCGTCTACAGAAGGATGAGTGCCGACGATTTGATTCAGGCGTTTGCTCGGAATGATTCATCAATGCAATGGTTCCACACCACGAGGCCGCAGTTGAGACGGCGCAGCAGGCGTTGGAAAATAGCGATCGCGCTGAAGTCAAAGAACTGGCACAAGGCATTATCGGCTGCTGCAAAAGCGATCCATCAATCCTTTGCTTTTGAGAGTATTTCAAGTTCTGCAAGTTTGGATTCAAGTGCTTGCTTAAGCGCTTTGATCTCGTCTGGTTGCCAGCTTTCAACTGAAAGCGCCTGCAACTGCTTCAGCATCCGTTGAGATGGAGTGTGACCGATTGATTGTTCAGCGCTATGCGTCCTGAACAAATGATTGACTAACTCGCGGGTTTCGCTCAACGCTAGATTCTCAGTCGCAACTTTTCTAGCAGCCTCTATTCTTATCTCTGCTGCGACTACCTCGTCTAACCTCAATTTCTTGGCGGAGAGCTTGTTAAGCTCACGAACTTTACTAGCATCCAAGCCGAATTCGTGAACGACTTCTTTAAGGTCGTCAGAGATTGCCAGCAGCGGAAAAACATTCGCGTTAATCGATGCTGGATTCAGTTGATAGCTCAGCAGCGTGTGCAAAATATTAAATTCTGCGGGGTGTTTCAGTTCAACTAACTCTAACCATTCACGCTGCCTCTCTCTTGATTCAGTAGTAATCGCTGTTAGGTCTGAAAGCTGCTTGTTTCGCTTGAAGCGTTGCAGGCAGGTGTTGAGGATCGTTGGAATGCGATCGCGCTCTTCCTCCAACTCTGGAAATCGATAAATAATCTGATTGATCAAACACTCTGCTAAATCGAGCGGGTGTAAATCTTTTCGATGAATGGAAGTTGACAGAGCTTGACTTTGAATCTCCTGAATATTGATTTCTTCTGTTTCTAGCGGAAGAATGACGGCTTTGAGTGTCGTCCACGGAACCAAGGGAGCCGAGCGCCACCGCCGTTCCCCATCAAAAATTAAATAATCCTCTTTCCAGGGAAACAAAATCACTGGAGTGTGCTGACCTTCTGCTTTGAGTAGCTCAGCAAATGCTTTCAATTCAGCCTGTGGAAAGGTTTGACGAGGCTGAAAAATATTGCGTTGCATTCGGGCAATTTCAATTTCTTGAATACCACCTTGAACTGAAAGCTGTTGAGTTAATTCTTGAATTTTCGCTTCAAGTTCTCGTTTTTCTGGAGTGGCAAGCGGTTGACTCTTGAGCTGAACAATTTCAGCCTCCAATTCTTCGACTCGGCTCGACAGTTGGTAAACCTTCTGGGTTTGCCCAGCCTCGGCAAAAATTTGACTTGCTCCGATCGGTTTGGGTTTCGCCATTACTTTCCTCGCAAAATGTCGATGATGCGAGACACGATCGGATCAAATGATCGAACGATCGCATCTCCAGGCTGGTAAAGGTGAACGGGTAGACCTGTCCCACTCGCGCTCAAAATAAAACCTGACTCTTTAATGGGAGGAAAGCAGGTAATTCCCATTTGTTGCAGTTGGTAGGGAATGGTCTCGTTGAGATCAATATCCGTTCTTGGTTTTCCTTGCTTGTCAATTCCCAGTAGATTTCGATGCGCCGCAAATTTAGCAACATTGACTCTAGAAGGTACAAACCCCAAGATTTCCGGTTGAGGGCGCAGCCGCAGCGATTCGATTTTTTGATAAAACCAATTCACCATCCCTGCTGCCCCAAACGAATCCTTGTACTCTGGCTTCAACGGCACGAGGATGTGAGTTGAGGCTGCCAGCGCGATCAGTCCCATCGGTTCCAATGAGGCAGGCGTGTCCAAAATGACGACATCGGCATCAAGCGGATAGTCTTCAAGGCGATCTCTGAGCACTTCATATTTCCGTTCATAAAGATGAAGGCTACGAATGACATCTTCAAGCGGGGCGCTCCCCTGAATCAACCGAACTGTGTCGATGTGATCGTTCCAGATGGGCAGGAGAGGATAGTCCCCTTTGAAGTCTTGCTCGAAAACGATCGCAAGAGATTGGCGTTTCTCAGGTGTAGTCGCTTTTCCACTAAACAAGCTCAACGAGCCATTTTGATCGAGGTCAATCAAAACGACTCGATATCCCTTCTTGCCCAGTGCATACGCCAAATGGGTTGACAGTGTTGTTTTTCCAGATCCGCCAGTGTTACTCTCGATCGCGATTCTGACTTGCTGGACGGCTTTCGGCATCGTGTTGAGCCAAGTACTATAACGTTAGAGTACATCGAACTGTCCCTTAACGTTATGGTACTCGCAGTGCTACTGCAAATTTCTTGAGACAGCAATTTCAATCATCTTGGCCTCTTTAAATTTCTGCCCTGACTTTTTCCTTAGACCAGTTCGCCGTGCAGCCTGCCCACGGCTGGCCGGAGCGCCAAACGAATCCGTCGAAAATATAGAAAACCACTCGGACTCGATGGGTTTGCTTGTCTACCTGAAAGAAATAGTTCTTCTTCCGAATAAAGTCAAACAGCACCAGGCACGGCATTTCAGCACTCAGCTTCAGCCATGCCTCAAATGCAGCGGCAGCGGGAAAATGCGAGTCGATTACCTCGATCGCCACGAGCGGCGATCGATCGCTGAGGCGGTGTGCTAACTGTGCCGCAAACAGATCATGCCGCCAGCGGATCGCCCCCAAGGTGCGGGTGACTTCCTTTTCCCAGCGGTACTGTTCCGTGCTAAACAGTTCAATCCAGGCTGGCTCTCCCGCTGTAAAATTCCGGTAGCCAAACGAAAAACCTTGGGGTTGCAAAGCGGCGAGCAGTTGATCCACTCTTTGGTTGTGTAAGCGTGAGTGTTCCGCCCGACTAATGAACTGCCGCACCGAATCACAGAGCGAGTAAAAATGCGGTGCCCCCGATCGCGCTCGAATAAACAGCCGGATTTCTCCGTCGGCATCCCACAGTTCCTGCGTTTTGAGAAAAGCCCGCCGGGTTGGATCGTGCAGCTCGTCGGCCTGCACCTTTCTCTCAACTCCGGTGCGATCACGGTAAAAGGCTTGCTCCCACTTTCTTGGCATCCTCATCGCCAATGATTCCGTTATCCAATGATCCACATCTTAGAGTTCGCACGGCTGCCGTGTTCGCCCCACGTCGTGTGCGATCGGGGTTCACCCTACAACTCAATCTGCTGGCTCTGGGACTTAGCCTGCTCCTGCTGCGCCAGTCGGTTCACGGCCTGTTGGGTGACGGCCACCACATACGCATGTGCCGCCGATCGGCCTTGCTGATGCAGAAGCTGTTGTGCGGGTTCGCCGCTCGCCACAATGCAGTGTGTTTCCTCGGCGTTGTGCCGATCGCTCAGTGCCCGCCGTGCCACCTCTAAATCCTGCTGTTCGGGCGACAGGTTCGCAGACGGTGCGTACTGCTGATAGCGATCGCGATAATACTGTCGGCGTGCCTGCTGTTCATGCTCGCGCTGGATCTGTGCTTGCCACTGCTGCAACCACTCCTGAGCCTGCTGCGCCGTCCGGTTCTGCATCTGGCGCAATTCCTCGGCTTGGCTGGAATCATAAGGCTGCACCAACTCGTTGCGCTGCAAGCCGCCAAACGTATATTGCGGCCCTAAATCCCCGCCTGCCCGCTGCTGGCCGTCGATCGCAAAACTGATGCCCATCGGCTCGCCGTGTTCCTCGCGAAAGCGCACCTCCACGCCTGCCGCCTTCAACCTGGCCGTCATCAGCACCAAGGCGGGCTGATCGTGTGTCGCCGCCTGCACCTGCTCCCACAAGCGTTCAGTCGGCGTTTGCTCAAGTCCCAGCCGCTGCTTCATCCGGTATTCGCCCGTCGTCAGATTGTGGCGATCGCGCTGCGGGCGGAAAATATAAGGCTGGAGGTCATACTTCGCTTCGATTTGCCGTTCGATCGCCGGATTGCCCTTCCAGCCATACTTGAGCTTGACCACTAGATACTGGTCATCGACCCAGTTGCCGTTGCGATCGACTGCACTCCCCCCACCATGCCCATGCTCGACATCGCATTTATGTTCCTGGTCGTGGTGTTGCGTATTGACGTACAAACAATCTTGGTGTCCGGTCAACTCATACAGCCGTCCAAAAATTGCAGCCATTTTAGGCCGACTGATCATCTCTCCAGGTTGGAACGAGATCGAAAAATGCCGCATCGTCACCCTCACGCGCGGATTGAGATCGCTAATGAAGCGAAATTCTTCGGCCAACTCCGCCGCCGTGCGTCCCGCCATGTTGGTTGAAATAATCGGGCTTTGCGTGGCATCAAGCTGTTTGTCTGGATCGAGCAGATATTGGCATAGCCCCAGCGGATCAGATCCTGAATGGTATTCAATATTCATCGCGATTCCTCCGTGCGATCGTAAAGCCGCTTCAGCGCAATCTCGCGGCGCGTTTGTTGAATCAATTCATGCAGTTCGGCTTTTTCCTGATCGGTGAATTCCGATCGATCGAGCAGGCGCTGAGCCATTAATCCAAGCTGCCAATAGACATCGAAATTGAGCAGCGCGCCTTCCGCCCGCCGTCGTGCCCCGACATCGCGCCCGTTGGCGAATGCCAAGTTGAGCAAAAAACGGCTCACCGACAGTCCACGTTCGCGCGCGATCGCCTTGAGTTCATCCTTTTGTGCTTCAGACGTGCAGTAAATTTCAATGCTTGGACGTGATTTTTGCCCCATACCCGGTACTGCCACAGCTTGCTTTTCAAGCATGATAGAAATTAGCCTTTGCCCTTCAGGTTAGCAATTTTATCAATCACTGGGGAAAACTGGGTTGTGTGAGCAAAAACGTCACAGCCTTGCACAAATTGTATCGCCAGCTTTAGCCCACTTGGAGCCGTTCTCAATCGCCTGTTGAGCAAAAAAGCCAAATAATTTCAGTTTTTTGTGCCAACCTGTGCAAACATGCTCAACCTTGCGACAGAGCAAAGCCGAATCTCGTTTTCTACAATGGAATTACTTCAATTTGTGGAGCAAAATGGCTGATATTACCTTGACGATCGATGCAGGTGGATCGCAATCCAAAGTGATTTATGCACTCAGCGATGGGGTGCGGCGTTGCCTGTCGATGTCCACTGAGGTTGAGCAGATTCAAAAGCAGCGGCTCGAAGAGTATTTCGCCCGACAAGCCTGGGTGGGTTCGCCTGCTCCTATGACACGAGCTTGGATCGAGTGGAACGAAGAAGTCTTTGTGTTGGGGCGGTTTGCCCAAAGCTTCAATCCTGAAGATCGCATCAAGGAGCGCAAGTACGAAAATGCCCTCTATAAAGTTCTCGCCATCCTGGGAATTATCGTGGCCGATCATCAAATCTCGGTTCCTCCGCGCCGGAAGCTAACCGTCGCACTGGGAATTCTGCTGCCCTGGAATGAGTACAACGATCGATCGCTGTTTGAGGTGCAGCTTAAGGCGATGCTGGCGGATTTTAAATTCCAGCACACCGCGCTGAAGATTGAGCTAGCCAGCTTTTTGTGCCGCCCGGAAGGTGGCGGGATCGCCGTCTCCTTCGTGCGATCGCGGGGTGTTGACTGGCTGCGCTCCAAGCGGTTAGGCGTCCTGATGCTTGGGCATCGCAACACCACCGCCTTGTATTTTGAGCAGGGCGAATTGAAGCATGGCGATAGCCCCCTTTTGGGTTTTGCCGTTTTGCTCGATCGCATCAATGAACTCGTGGGCGGACTCGATCGCGACAAGCTCACGGCTGCACTCGCACAAACTTCCCCCCAAGGGACATCCACACCAGCGTATCTTGGCAGAATTCGCGTTCTGCAAGAACCAAAGTGGGAAGCCGCAGATGCCATTCGTTCGCTCGCGTCTGCCAAAAATGCCGCCCTGCGCGATGCCGAAATCAAAACAATAGCGCAAGTGATTCGGGCGGCAACTGAAGAGTATTGGGAAAAAATTGAGCAGTGGCTCAAGAAGAATGCGCTGGCAACCTCCACGTTAGATGAGGTGCTCATTGGCGGTGGAGCCGCGCAATTTTTGCGCCCCAGACTGGAAAAATACTTCAATAGCTGCGAGCAACTTGAATCGAGCGTAATTCGATCCCGACAATCGACCCATGCGCCGATCGACGATCGCGCTCCCAGCACGCCGATCGATTGGTGTAGCGAGTTGCAAAATCAAACGCGACAGTTGCCCTTCCGCCTGGAAGAAAGAAGTGATCAAAATGCCATTGTGCGCTACGTGGACTGCTTTGGCCTGTTCGACTACTTGGTATCCACCCTGCAAACGGCGAAATAAATCATGAGTAAAGCGAGACCCCGCAAGAGCTTGAGTCTTCGATTGCAGCCCTACGCAGATTCGCCCTTAGCAGAAGTGATTGATTACCTCAACACTTTTGAAAAAGAAGACCTCAATCGCAAGATTGGAGACATTTTGGTGATGTGCCTGCTGCCTTATGCAAGGTTACACGCCAATGAACTGGAAGCCGATCTACGCATTACCTGCCTGGAAGCGTGTGACGCAATGGACAAACACGCGAGTACGATGCGGCAAGCGTTGAGAGTGCCACAACTGCAATTTCAACCGGGGTTTGTTTCCACGCCAGCGATCGACGCAAGCCGATCTCCCGTGCCAACCCAAGACAACGCTGCGCCAGATCCGGTAGACGATCAGGCTCAAACGTTGCGCCCGGTCATTCAAGACAAAGATTCGATCGAAGCCGTTGATCAGCTATTCGGGTAGTGCAAGTGGTGTATTTCGATTCGCTGGCGTCTGGTCATCCCAGCCTCGCAACCAAGTCGTTGCAAGGCTGGGATGTGGAAGCGCCTGATCCGATTGTCCGTGGGACGGCTAGTTAGTTCAGCTTGGGGCGATCGATCGCTAGGGAAATTTCACGTCTTGCCAATTGTCCAGTCCCAGATTTTCGCGAGCGATCGTCTGAAGGATGTCGTTCTTTCTGGGCACAGTCGCATTGTGCCGGCCTCCCAGTTTGAGTTGATCATGAAGATCGTCGAGCCTTTGTGCCTTTGCTTTCATCCCTTCCTGAATCGTGGCTTGATAGCTTGCGCCCATCGCACTCGCAATGCCCTTGATGGCTGGAAATGAAATCCGCAGCATTTGATCGGTGCGTTCTTGGCTGGTGTTGTACGAGATCATGGCCTCGATGATTTGGTCAATGATTTCGGCCTTATCACCACGAGCGCGGGATGATTCTGTTTCCGCTTTGGGGGGCTTGGCTTGACGTGGCGTGGCAGGTGCGATCGGTGCGCTCTGAGCAGGTTCGCTGCTGGGTGCAGCGGTTGCGGTTGATGCAATCGGCTCAATCGATGTCGGGCTAGTGGTTTGCTGAGCTAGCACTCGCTCCAGCATTTTGCGCGGGTCAGCCAATTCTGCCTGCATGGTTTCCAGTTGCGATCGAAGAAGCTGATTTTCAGTCTGGAGATCCTGTAGCTGTGCCAGTTGCTCCTGATTCGCTTGAAGGCGATCGCGCTCCGCTTCCAACTCACTCACGGTCGATTCGAGCGCCTGAATCTTGTCGAGAAAGCGATTGAGCGCCTTGCCCATTTCACCCATGCTCGCTAGCTGCTGTTGCTGCGTCGT
This sequence comes from Microcoleus sp. FACHB-1515, assembly GCF_014696105.1. GTDB lineage: Bacteria > Cyanobacteriota > Cyanobacteriia > Elainellales > Elainellaceae > JAAUTJ01. The sequence goes on along the minus strand of NZ_JACJPO010000016.1, from coordinate 340 downwards.
CGTGGCCTGTTGCTCAAACGTAGTTAGCAACACCTGAAACACGTCGGCAATCGCGCCCGTTGTGCCGCGCTGGAGCATGAGTGCCATCATGCGATCGAGATCTTCGGCATACAGCTTGGGGTGCTTGGTGCGGCGTTTTTCAGTCGGCTCCGGCGCAGGCGCGATCTCGGTTGGTTGCGTCGAGGCTGCACTTTCAGTAGCAGACGGCTCTGGTGCAAAATCAGCAGCTATGCGTTAATCGCATTTTTCTTAACAATTTTCTCGATTGCTCAAACGGTTGCGGGGTAATAGTTTGAGCGAGTTTAGATTTTAATTTTTCTAGTTCAATTTCCGCCGTTGC
>NZ_JACJPO010000015.1 GCF_014696105.1 Microcoleus sp. FACHB-1515 | reverse complement strand
CCGGAAATTTTCAACATTCGACACACATCAATTTTGCGCTCACCCCGCTCAACGGCCTCAATTGCTTTGCTACGCAGGTCATCGCTGTAAGGATCTGACATTGTTCGTTCTAAATGCTTTGCTACGCTAACTATAACGTCCTAGCCTAGCTTTGTATGGCTATAATTGGTTAAACAGCGATCGGGTTTATCTTTGTTGCAGTCAAAGGCATCGACAGGGACATGGCGATCGTCAAATGGCTCAGTGCAGGTTTCTGAAACCGCGAAAGTTTGTTCTCGCTTCAGCTAACGGGTTTCGTGCCAAACCTGCCGCTTTCAAAGCTCACAAAGCAGCTTGAATTCGTCATTTAGCTCATCCATCTGCCGATCCTGGAGGGTTAGCAGCCGTGCTACTCAATGCAATCCGGATCTAGGTTTGGCAGATTGGTTAAGGAAGGCTCGATCGCTTGCAGGTGCAGCGTTCCGTCTGAGCTAGCGGTGGCGATGTACTGTTGATTTGGCACGATCGCCGCCTCAGACTGTGCAGGCACAACGCGCCTTTCACTGCTGGCTACTTGTGGATTAAGTTGGGCAAGGGCGCAGTGCAGTCCAGCCTGTGCTTGCTGCGGCTCGCTGTCAATCACCAAGCGCTCGATCGCAATTCCGCCTGCCCCATTTGATTCTGAAGGCAGCTTGATCGTTTGCGTAATTAGAGCCGACAGCGGAAGTGCGGTTTCTGTCTCATCTTCCCTCGGCTGGAGCGCAACTTCCACCACTGCAAGCAGCGCCAGAGCGACGACCGCAGGCAGTGCAAATTGCAGCCGCCGCGAAGCACGCCGGACACGCTCGCGCTCTTGCTGACTGGTGTAGACGTATTCTTGAGCAAGGGCAGAAAGTTCCTGCACATGCGTCCGGACGAAATCTTCGGCCTCGGTCAGCCGAGCGCCATGCAGCAAATATTCTGGAGCGATCGCGCGTCCGACCTGCTGCCATTCCTGCGCCGCCTGCTCGATTCGTCGCTGCCGCCGAAGCATTTCGCGGTTGTTCTCCAGCCAGGTACGCAGCAGCGGCCAAGAGCGAATCAGCGCTTCGTGCGTCACGTCGATCGCTTCGGCGTGATCGGCAGATTCGTCGCCCTGACTAGTAATTACCAGCTTGGCAGCAACAAGCTTTTCAAGCGTTCGATCGATCTGTTCGATTGAGCAGTCGGGACGTACCAGTTCCGACTTGATCACACGACGACGTGTATCTTCGGTGCCTTCACCAAGCTGGGTAAGCGCGAGAAAAATGCGCTGGGCGATCGCTTGCTCAGCAGGGGCAAGGCCGTTAAATACTTCGGTGGCTCGCTGTTGCAGCGTGCCGCGAATGCCGCCCAAGGTCGTGTAGGTGTCGAGCGTTAAATGTGCGACACCCTTGCCGTCTATCTGTCGCTGCTGCCATAGCTGCTGCAAGGTGTATTGCAACAGCGGCAGTTCGCCCGGAGCACCCATCACATCCAGCAGCATCGTGTACACCAAATTTGGATCACACACCAAGCCGACTTTTTGAGCCGGACGGGTAATTGCTGATTTGATTTGCTCGTAGTTGAGCGGCGCGATCGCAACTGCGTGATTCGCGAGGAGTGGCGCGATCGATGCATATTGCGAGCATTTCACGACGAAATCCGAGCGCAAGCCAATCACAATGCTGAGTCGTTCAACGGTGGCGATCGCGGTTGCCAAACTGTCAAAAAACTGTTGGCGTTCAAATTCGCTGTGGCAAAGCGTCAACGCTTCCTCGAACTGGTCAATCACCAGCAGCAGATGCGGTGGCGCAGCAAGATTGCGCGGCTGGTCAAGCAGGCTGGCTTGAATCAGTTGGGCAAGTCCTGAACTGCCTGTCTGCAAAAACGCTTCAGCCCGCCGTAGTTGTTCTGCTCGCTCTAGTGCAGCAGCGTTGAGATCAACAAACGGAGCCGCCAAACTTTTAAGCGGATGTTCGCCTGGAGTAATCAGCTTGATTTGCCAGTGGGCGCTTTCGAGCGAGCGATGGCCTTGCCGCAGTTGATGCACAAGTCCCGCCCGCAGCAGCGAAGATTTGCCGCTGCCCGATGCACCCACGATCGCAGCAAATTTGCTGCCGCGCAGTTTTGCGATCAACTGGTCGCTGATCTCTTCGCGACCGAAGAAATATTCGGCGTCCACTTCGTCAAAATAAGCGAGTCCACGATAGGGACAAACCTCGCTCGCGGCGGTTGGCGATCGCTGGGGCGGTGAGGCAGCGCTCGATCGGGTCAAAATAATTTCGCTGCCAGAGCTTTCAAACAGCGGCTGCTGAATTTCGCCTTTGAGGGCTTGACTGACCCAGGCGGTGATCGAGTAGTTGGTGACAATTCCGGTTTCGCTGTGCTGGGGGTTAAGGCCGTTGAGTAGTGCTTGAGTGAAAACGCTATAAGGACTGGCGAGCGATTCGTAGGCAGATTCGTATTCGCGAGAAGCAGCCATAAACAGGCGATCGGTTCCCGCACGTGCTCCCGGATCGGCTTCAAGGAAGTTCAGCAGTTCGCCGCTGTGACAGCAATCCAGAATAATCACCCGCTGCCGCACCGGGCTTTCTTGCAGCAGGCGGCGCAGCCAAAACAGCGACAGACCATAAAAACCCGCTTCTGGATTGACATCGCTGGTTGCCAGATAGCCTTCTTCGATGCCCGCTTCTTTCTGAATGCCGTGTCCAGAAAAGTAGAACAGTGCCGTCTGCGGAACGTTGCTGCCTTTTGGCTTGAATAAGCGAACTAGCGCAGCTTCAAGTTCTTTGAGCGTCACAGGCGTTTTGAGGCCGACCTGGGGTTGCCCAGCCTGGATGACTTCGGGCAAGCGATGGACGCGAAAATCTCCACAGCTTTGGATCTGCTGAGCGATCGCTTCGGCATCGCGTGCGGGTGCTTGCAGAGCAGGCAAGTGCTGATAAGTGTTTACTCCTACGATTAAAGCGTCTCGTACCATCGGTGCTTTCCGCTAAAACAAAGTTGACACAGGAACAAATTGAAAGTCAGAGCCAGTTATTTCTACGTAATTCAGCAATAAGACTGAAATTTACACGTCTTTATGCTGAGTTAGAGTTAAAAATGATTGGATAAGTGCTCTAACTCCAAAGTGGCGATCGAGAAAAGAACTTTTTGATTTGTCAGAATGAGCGCAGTTCGATCGAAGTGCTGCTCTTTGCGATTTCCATATCGATCGATGACAGTTGTCAGCAGCAGAAAACTCCGCTTTAGACTCAACAGAAAGAACAATCAGCTAACAGAAATTCGAGCTAAAAACTTGATTCAGCGAGGCTTTTGCGTTTAACTTGAATTTACGAGTCGAGAACAAATGCACCTCTAAGCAACATGGAATTACCAAAATAATGAATTGTAATAACCTTCATTAAGTAAAAAATAACGAAAGTGTCTGTGTTTGTAAAAGGGGGTGTCAACCCTTTTTAAGGGTGAATCTAAACCTGAAAATTCGTTGATTTTTCTACATACTTATAAACACGCAAACTCCGTCCTAGAATAGAGAAGTGACCCAAGAAACTTATCAAAATCTCTCCAAAAATTTACGGAATTTGCATTAGTAATCAATGCGGATAATACGGAGTTCATGGGGAGATTAAAGAGAACTCAGAAAAAGTACGTAAAATTACGCAGCTAATATTTGTTGCAAAAATCAACTCTACGTTTCTCGATCGCCATAGCACCTGCTAGAGTCGAAGATGAACAGGTGAATTCTGCCGATCTTTACTACCGTAATTTCCGCTGCATCAAACTCGCGGTAACTCGACCTGATTTCGGTACGATCGCTAAACAACTCGCTTGCTGAACGATCTCGCTTTTTGTCGAGCAAGCTGAGTGCTCAATTCGCTCTTTTGCATCTGCCGCTTCACTGTCTAGTTTTTGAAAATGTCAAGCTAAGCTATGCAACAGCCTTCCGCCCCGATCGCTCAATCCTCTGTACTCCCCATTGACGCGCTGACTTACTACAGTCGCGGTGAAACTTTGGCGAACATGGGACGTTACCTTGAAGCCCTTGAGCAGTTTGATCGCGCCCTGACACTTGTGCCAGAGCACTGCAAAACCTGGACGTTTCGCGGCGTAGTGTTGATCCATCTCGATCGCCCCGAAGAAGCACTAGAAAGCTGCGATCGAGCGTTGAGTTTGAATCCCAACGATTCAGAAGCTTGGACATTTCGGGGCGTTGCGCTTCAGCGGCTCAATCAATATCGCGAAGCTTATGCCAGCTACGATCGCGCACTTGGCATTCAGCGTCGATCGATCTGGCAGCGGTTGCTGCGTCGCTCACAGGGCTAAAGCTAATTAATTTGCCAGCGGCGTCTCCAGCTTGAAGTGGATTCCAGCGTCGATCGCTGCTGCTCTTGCTGCTGCCGCTGCAAAATGTGCTCCGGTCGATCGCACAACTGCGAATCGCGGTAGGGAATTGCCGCTCGCGTTTGCAGGTGTTCCTGTTCCATTTTTGACAGTGGGTATAGCCCTTCCCAACGATGTGCAGCGACAGTACCTTGTGACCATTCATGCGGTAGATGCCGATCGCCCAGCGGAATTGTGCCGATCGACAGGCCAACCGCTAACATTGCTGAGCGTACCGAGGCCGATCGCGAATAGGTTGCTAGTTTTCCGGTTGGCGACAAACAGCGAGCCACCTGCTGAAAAAATTCAACCGTCCAAAGCTGCGGGCAGCGGCGCGGCGAAAACGGATCGAAGAAAACCGCGTCCGCCTGAATTTGCAGGGTTTGAATCGTTTGCCTGGCATCGCCAATTAGCAGTGTGGCAGTGAGTCGATCGGTTTGGCAAAAATGCGTTCGGGCGATTTGTTGCAGGGCGGACTGAACAGGAATTGACCAGTCGCCCAGCAGATCGATCGCCGCGATCGGCACGGAGGAATCTTGTTCTAAGCAGTACAGGGTAATTTTACAAGCTGGATTGATTTGCCAAATCGTTTCGAGCGCGGCGGCAGAATTGTAGCCCAAGCCGTAGCAGACATCGAGCAGGCACAGAGCGTCGCGATCGGCTTGTTCGGCCAAGTTGGTTGCCTGTGCATATTTGCTGAAGGCTTCGGCTTTCGCGCCCTGCCTGCTGTGAAACGCTTCGCCAAATTCTTCAGAGAAGAACGTGAACGAGCCGTCATGCGTCGGTTGCGGAGTCCAGTTCATCGCTGAGTTGAGTAACCATCTGGCGTAGCGGCGTATGAATTTCGGCAGGCGTTTGACGAAAGTAGTCGATCGCACTGATGCGATCGCTGGGCGGCAACTGCTTGAGATAGTTGATTGCCGCTTCGCTCGAGAAGGGTACGCCCAACTTTTGCTGAAAGTTCGGCTTGAGTGCCGTCCAAATTGCTGCTTCAATCTGATAATCGTCGCACCACTGGCGCACGATCGCATCAACATCCACCTGATGCGGATACGCTTGAATGGAACTGAGGTGGCGCGGCAGGTCAACAAAGCCGATGTGTTCCTGCACCGTTTGTTCGCGAGTCGCCAAGTCTTCGATCGCGTCTGCTAGATTTGATCGATCGCTGAATGCGAATTGCGTTGCACAGCTTGCTCCAACTTCCGGATCGAGGACGAGCGTCAGCTTACGATTGTCCGACACGCGCGAGAATTCGAGCGGCAGAACGGGACCACCTGTTTTCCATGCGCTGGCGATCGGCAGATCCCCAGGCTTCCAAATCAGCGATCCCCAGCCGAGAATGGCAATTTTCATTTCTCTTAATCTTTCTGGCGCGGTGCTTAGCTACTCTAGCAAACCAGGTAAAGACCGATCGCTGCTCAGGATGCAGAGGCAACAGCTTCTTGGTTGTAGGTAACGGCCAGCACCGGGTCTTTGGCGCGATCGCACAGCGTATCGTAGACCGTTTTGGTGATGTCTTTGCTCGAAGCAAAGCCTTGACTTTCGACGAGGCGACGAAAGCCGATGTCGGTGTAGCGACCTTCTTGAATAGCGATCGCATACAAACGTTTGCGCTGGGCATCGCTGATTAGATCGCGGGAAGCCGATGACATTTTGGCGGCATCTGCTTCGCGGCGAGCATCCTGATAGAAAACAGCGGCTTTGCCGTTGCCCGACTGCTGCATATAGCGGATGAAGTTGCGCTTCGTCTTTTCACTGGTCTGCTCGTCCAAATATGCACCGATGCCAAACTGCTCTGCTGCATCGACAAACGCTTTGCGAAAGGCTCGCTGTGCAGATGTGCCATAGGGACTTGGTTCATTCGACTTGTCGCCAATGCCCGTCCGCGTAATGCCGCAGATGGTGAGACGGCAGTGATAGATCGGTTCGCCGTCGATCAAATGCGGACCTTCGTAAGTGGTTGACCACTCGCCCGGACAAATTTCGTTGAGACGATCGCGAATCGCCTGATGCGGAATGTAGTACCACTTCGAGCCGCCTTTGATCGTGCGCTCTTTGTGGTCTTCAACCGGAAACCAATCGGTCAGTTGCGAAAGAACGTCAGTGAGTTGCATGAATCTTGCCCGGATCGAATCGACTGTGATTCTATCTTAGTAGTACAAGACTAGTACAGCAAGTGTGAGGTGGAAAACGTGATTCAAGGTCGATTCGCGAAAGTCGATTGACGCGACTACCGTTTCAGCAGCAGCTTTTCAATCTGCTCATAGCAGTAGTTGCTGACTTCGTTCACCGCCAATTTTGCCTGACGCCCCTGATAGCGCGATCGCAAATCTGCTGTGATCCATATGGGATGCCCGATCGCGACCGTGACGCGCTGATACAGCACCATCGGATGCCAGCCGGACTGATCGAACAGCGGCTCAGACGGATCAAACCAGTGCAGCATTCGCAAGGGCACAGCCCAGTTGTTTGTTTCTTGTTCTGAGACGATCGCGATCGGCAAAATCGCCAAATCTCGCACGGGCGCACGTAGCGCTAAATGGGCAAAGCCGCGCTGAAAGTTGCCCATTGTGTGAGCGGGCGTTAGCTTGACCATCGGCTGTGTGCCTTCGGGAAAAATCCCGACCGCTTGATTGGTTTGCAAAAGCTCAGTGGCCTGCCCAAAAAAAGCGTGCTGTCGCTGATCCGGCGTGGCGAGCGGAAAACAGCCAAGCTGCGTCACGACATCCCGCATGACGGGAACTTCACCCATGTAGTGATGGCAGGCGAAGCGGATGGGACGATCGATCGCCGCCATCAGCAGCGGAGCATCCGTGAAGCTGCGGTGGTTGCTGACCACTAGCACTGCGCCCGATCGCGGCACTCGGTCTTGGTGATACACAAACATGCGTGTTCCCAAGGCGGTCAACAGTTGGCGCGAAAGCAGCAGCGGCATTAAATTCGACATGAGCAGCAGTAGATTTCAGTCAGCAGATGCCATTCATACTACTTTACACATTGCGTTCCTGCGTCCCTCCAGAGTCGGTATTTGTTCGTAGCCTGAACTACATTTCAAGATAGATCGCTTGGGATCATTGCTATCAGATGTAAAAGTGATTTAAACCATAAAGAAAACCATTTCACGAACATTTAATTACAAATTTTTGAGAAGAATTGTTCGATCGAACTTGCCATCGGCTGCGCCAAACCGTTCTTTCCACGCAGATTAACATCTGCATTCGCGCAATCCACAGCCTAGAAGCGTTGCAATTGCTGAGCAAGCTGCCAACTCATCCTGCTTCAGCCCAGTTTCCACTGCTAGAAAGCAGCAGATGGCAGTGGGAAAACGCTGCTGGTTGAATCATTTCGCCCGAATGTGTCAAACTCAGGCTAAAGTGAGGAAGAGTAGAAAAAACTCAATCGAAATCTACTCCAAGTATGATAATAGACAGCTTTAAGGCAGAACTTTTTAATTTGTATGGACGAAATTGCTAGAGGAAATCAAACATTCGCGGTAGCAACGCCCATTTACTATGTAAACGACGTTCCCCATATCGGTAGCGCTTACACAACGATCGCCGCCGATGTGATCGCTCGCTATCATCGTCTGCGAGGTCAGTCTGTCTTAATGGTGACGGGCACAGACGAACACGGCCAAAAAATTCAGCGCACAGCCGAAGCGGTTGGGCGATCGCCGCAAGCCCACTGCGACGAAATTTCCCAGATCTTTCAGTCGCTGTGGGGCAAGCTGAACATTCAAAACGATCGCTTCATTCGCACCACGTCCGATCGACACATTGCGATTGTGAAAGAATTTTTCGATCGCGTTTGGCAAAACGGCGATATCTACGAAGGCCATCAGCAAGGCTGGTATTGCGTTTCCTGCGAAGAATTTAAGGAAGAGCGCGAACTGCTGCCCAACAAATTCTGCCCTCTGCATCCGAATCGTCAGGTCGAATGGCGCGACGAACAAAACTATTTCTTTCGTCTATCAAAATATCAGGTACAGCTTGAAGACCTCTATCGATCGCAGCCTGATTTCATTCAGCCAGAAACCCGCCGCAATGAGGTTTTGAGCTTTGTCGATCGCGGCCTGCAAGACTTTTCGATCTCGCGTGTGAATGTGGATTGGGGAATTCCGCTGCCGATCGATCCGAGCCACACAATCTACGTTTGGTTTGATGCGCTGCTCAACTACATCACCGCTGCCGTTGAGCCGGATGCCGAGCCAACGATCGCCAACGCGGTTTGGTGGCCGTTTGATCTGCACCTAATCGGCAAAGATATTTTGCGCTTTCATGCCGTTTATTGGCCTGCAATGCTAATGTCTGCCGGATTACCCTTGCCCAAGCATGTATTTGGTCATGGATTCCTCACCAAAGACGGGCAAAAAATGAGCAAAAGCCTGGGCAATATCATCGAGCCATTTGATCTGGTCGATCGCTACGGGTCGGATGCGGTTCGCTACTTTTTTCTCAAAGAAATCGAGTTTGGTCGCGATGGAGATTTTAGCGAAACGCGGTTTGTGAACATCCTCAACGCCGATCTCGCCAATGACCTGGGCAACTTGCTCAATCGCACAATGCAGATGGCAAATAAGTATTGCGATCGCCTCGTTCCCAACGTCAATTTGGCCGATTTGCCTGCTGAAAATATTCTCAAATCCAAAGGGGAACAGCTAGCGGCGCAAGTGACCGGAGCGTATGATGCGATCGCGTTTAGCCAAGCGTGCGAAGTCATTTTGAGCTTAATTCGGATTGGCAACAAATATATTGACGAGCAAGCGCCCTGGACGCTCTACAAGCAGGGTCAGCAAGATGCCGTTGCCCAGGTTCTCTATTCGGTGCTGGAAACGGTTCGGCAGGCAGCTTATTTGCTGTCGCCAATCGTGCCGCAAATAAGTACAGCAGTGTATCAGCAGCTTGGGTTTGCGATCGATTTTGACGATCGTGAATCGGTTGCGACGCTGCCTTACGAGGTTCATGCCGAATGGGGAGTGCTGCCGCCCGGACAGGCATTGGAATTGCCCAAGCCAATTTTTCGACGGCTCGATCTGCCCTGATGCCCGTAGCCAGCGGGTTTTGCTTCGATTTACCGCAAGCCATTTTTTCCTTTAATAACAACTGAGGTACGGGTAAATGTTCAATAACAACAGCCACACTAATCATCACGAACCGGATACAGTATTCACGCCAGAGCAAGTATTAGAAAACCGAGGCCGAGTTGCCATTTTTATCGATGGCTCAAATTTGTTTTATGCCGCCTTACAGCTTGGAATTGAAATTGACTACACCAAGCTTTTGTGTCGGCTCACAGCAGGGTCGCGACTGCTGCGATCGTTCTTTTACACGGGAGTCGATCGCACGAACGAAAAGCAGCAAGGCTTTCTGCTGTGGATGCGGCGCAACGGCTATCGCGTCATTTCTAAAGATTTGGTTCAGTTGCCCGACGGCTCCAAGAAAGCCAATCTCGATGTGGAAATTGCCGTTGACATGATGGCCTTGGTCGGCTCTTATGACACAGCGATTTTGGTCAGCGGCGATGGCGATCTCGCCTATGCCGTCGATGCAGTCAGCTATCGCGGCGTGCGGGTCGAAGTGGTGAGTTTGCGATCGATGACTTCCGACAGCTTGATCAACGTGGCCGATCGCTATATCGATTTGGACAACATTAAAGAAGACATTCAAAAGACACCGCGCCAAAACTACACCTACCGTCCGCTTTCGGGCATTGGAGTGACCGAGGAACAAGCTGAACCCTAAGCCAAACCGCATAGAATAAGTCAGCACCCCGGAGCAATCGATCGCAAATTGACGTCTTGCTTCACCAGTGGGCGCAGGTATTGTCATGGTCAAACTGATGCGGCTGGAAAAAGTAGGCAACTGGAGAACTGGCAAACTGATCACGCTGGCGCTGCTGCTGAGCCTGACCGCTTGCCGATCGAGCGATCGCGCCTCCGATCGCCTCGCGGAAGACAGTGCGGCTGCCCAGCAAGTCACTGAAGATGTCACCCTTGCCAACATCACGCTGAATCAGGCGAATGAGGCAGGTCAAACGCTTTGGCGCGTCAAAGCCCAGTCCGTCACCTACAGTCCGGATAACGAAACGGCCAATGTGATCAATCCCGATGGTGAACTGTTTCAAGACGGCAAAGCGATCTATCGCGTTCAGGCACAGCGCGGCACAGTGGAGCAAAACGGCGAACGCATTCGGCTTGATGGCGCGATCGTTGCGACCGACCTGCGTAGTGGCGCAATCCTCAAGGGCAATGAACTCTCGTGGGAACCAAAGCAAGACTTGCTGATTGTGCGGAACGGACTGACGGGAACGCACCCGCAACTGCGACTGTCTGCCAATGAAGCGCGACTGAATAACCGCCAGCGACGCATGGAACTGACGGGTAAAGTTGTTGCGCTGGTGCGCGATCCCAGCTTGCGCGTTCAGGCCGAACAGCTTGTCTGGCTGATGGATCAGCAAAAGGTGAACAGCGATCGCCCCGCCCAAATTCAGCAGCTACGCGGCCAGCAGACGATCGCCCAGGCCAAATCCGATCGTTCCACTGTTGATCTAAAAGCTAAAATCGTGACGCTGACGCAGAACGCTCAGCTTGTGCAGCAAGACCCGCCTTTACAAGTGAACAGTAACGCCCTCACTTGGAACGTGTCAAACCAAATCATTGATGCGACGCAGCCCGTCAGCGTTCAGCAGTTGCAGCAGCGAATTACCGTCACTGCCGATCGCGGACGAATGAACATGCAGCAAAAAACTGTTGATCTCCAGCAAAACGTGAAAGCGGTTGGACAGCGAAATCGATCGCAACTCACAACCGATCGCCTGCTGTGGCAAATCAACACGCAGCAAATCACGGCAGAAGGCAACGTGATTTACACGCAGGCCAATCCCACGATCAACGTGCGCGGTCCCAGAGCAGTTGGCCGACTGGAAAACCAAACGATCGTTCTGAGCGGCGGGCGCGTTGAAACGCAAATTATTCCTAATCCATGATTTGGAGTTCGTTCTTATAAATGAGGCGGCTCAGCAATTTCACCCTGCCAATCTTGAATTATTCAAACTGCGGAACGAGTTCAAGATTGCCCAGTCCGAGTTCTTGCGGAGTGAGCGATCGCACTTCAAACAGCGCAAGCATGTCTTTTAAATCTGGCTGGCCGCGCGACTGACCTTTCACGCCTTTGGCAATCACCAGGCCGCAGAATCCTTTTGTTTTGCGACAGCGCTGATCCCACTTTTTGCGAGCTTGAATGTGAATTGGGTCGTCTTCTTCAAATTCACCAAACAGATGCAGTTCGCCGTTGGTAGTTTGAAGAATGCCCAGATCGTAGCGCTGAGCCGCAAACGGATCTTCGCCCGGATGGAAGCAAATGCTCGCCAAGCCGCCTGACTGCTGAATGCCCTTGATCAAATTGAGCGCTTTGGGGCGCGAGGTTTGGATCAGCACGATCGGAAAGCCATCAGACTGTGTGGCGATCGATCCGACAGCCGCCTGATAGTTCGGCGCGATCGATCGAATCGCCTCAACAATTTCCCAGGGCATCGCGCCCAAGCTAAAGTAGGCATCTTCTGGAATCAAGTCCGTGCGTAGAACCGGAACTTGCGGAGCAAACATGGCTTCAAAGCTTTCTTCGACATCGGCAAAACCGCTGTTGACCGTGAGTTCAAACAGTTCTTCGGCTAGTTCCGGCATGGTTGCCACCTGCACAAACACTTTTTGCTGAGGTGAATCGGGATGGGGAATGCGGTAGCTGCCGCTGAGGGCGGGAAAATCTTCGAGCTTCGATCGATGCTTCTGAAAAAAGCGCTGAAGCCCGGACAAGGCCAGGAGAACGGCGATCGCTTCGTCGTCATACAAAACCGTTCGCATTCCCTCCAAAGGATGCAGACTGCCGAAACTCGGCTCGATCGTGTCGCCTGCGGGTTCAAACGTGAGAAAAAAGCAATCCTGCTCCAAAAAGGCGGCCTGCAAGTCGCGAGGCGATTCTTCCGAGGCTAGAACACGCTCTCGGAAGAGTTTGAGCGATTCGATCGATCGATACAGCAAAATGCCGTACTCCATCCCCAACATGCCCAAAATCGAAACATACAGCGTGTCCACATCTGCACTGTTGACTTCGATCGCCAAAATTTTCTCTTCGTCCAAAATTTCCCAGGGCGCTTGCTGCCACAAGGACTCTGCCAGTTCCAGCAGCGCATCGGCATATTGGGGAGGAAGATCGGGCGGGCGAGATTCTGCGCCTTCTTCCAGTCCGCGAAAAATTTCGTCAATCAAAGGCAGTTCCGGCACATGCTCGATCGCAATGTCGAGATCTTGCAATACGCCGCGCAGAAAAAACTGAATTTCGCGATCGCGTACCACAATTTTTTGTGGACGGGCAGGCGGCGATGCGTTGTGGGGCGCTTCCATCGCCCGCAGCAGCGTTCGCACGATCGCTTCAGGCCCGCTATGCAAAGCAACCACATCCATCGCCCGCACCACGCCTTCCGAGCCATCCACCCAGAGAATACACTCACCTTCGTCATCGGCTTCCGGGTCAAGACTGCTGATCACGCCCGGCGCGATCGGACGGCGATCGCCTTCCCACACGCTAGGAACCTGCCGCAGTTGCCGGAGCCGACGATGGGTAGAGCGGTTGAGGGCGGTCATATCGCAATCCAAAAACAACACAGGTGCAGCCAGTGGAGGGCTGAATTTTCATATTAAACACTCACTCTCGCGACTGTGCGGAAGTTGATCTCAGGAATTACAGTTCTTTATGGTTAGCGGGCGCGATCGCACTTCATCAAAACACGCCACAACGTCATTCCGATGGCGGCGTGGCGATCAGAACCAAAACGCTAGGCGCGGCGACCCAACAATCGATCGCGCAACTGCTTGATCCGATCGCGATACTTGGCCGCTTCCTCAAATTCGAGACTTTTTGCCGCTTCTTTCATTTGCGCTTCAAGCTGCACGATCAAATCGGGAATGTTTTCCAGCGGCAGATCGTCCGCGTGTTCGATCGCTTCCTCCAGTTCGTGAGCATTGAGGCGACGCGACACTTCCAGGAAGGACAAAATCGAATTGCTGGCGCGACGGACGATCGGCTGGGGCGTAATGCCGTGCTTTTCGTTGTACTCGATCTGAATGGCGCGGCGGCGTTCGGTTTCGCTGATCGCCTTTGCCATGCTGTCGGTCAGGTTGTCTGCATACAGAATCGCCTGACCTTGGACGTGACGGGCGGCGCGTCCGATCGTTTGGATCAGCGATCGCTCCGCCCGCAAAAAGCCTTCCTTGTCGGCATCCAGAATCGCCACGAGCGACACTTCCGGCAAGTCCAATCCTTCTCTAAGCAGGTTGACGCCGATCAAAACGTCGAAGATGCCGTTGCGGAGATCTTGGAGGATTTCGATGCGCTCGATCGAATTGATTTCCGAGTGCAAATAACGGACGCGAACATTATGTTCTTGCAAATATTCGGTGAGGTCTTCGGCCATCCGCTTGGTCAGCGTGGTGACGAGGGTGCGTTCGTGGCGATCGGCTCTCAGGCGCACTTCGCCCAGCAGATCATCGATCTGGCCTTCGGTTGGACGCACAAAGATTTCGGGATCAAGTACACCTGTTGGACGAATCACCTGTTCGGCCACGCGGTCTTCCGAAACTTCCAGTTCCCAGTCGCCCGGAGTAGCGGAAACAAAGGCGCACTGATTCACCTTTTCCCAAAACTCTTCGGCCTTGAGCGGGCGGTTATCAGCGGCACTCGGCAGACGGAAGCCGTGATCGATCAGCACGGTTTTGCGGGCGCGATCGCCGTTGTACATGGCGCGAATCTGCGGAATCGTCACGTGTGACTCGTCGATCACCAACAGCCAATCTTTCGGGAAATAGTCGAGCAGACATTCCGGCGATTCTCCCGGAGCGCGGCCTGCCAGATGGCGCGAATAGTTCTCGACGCCGTTGCAGTAGCCAACTTCGCGCAACATTTCCAAATCGTATCGAGTGCGCTGTTCGAGCCGCTGCGCTTCAAGCAGCTTATTCTCGCTTTCGAGTTCGGCCAGTCGCTCTTTGAGTTCTTGCTGGATCGCTTCGCAGGCTTCTTGCAGGCGATCGTCCGGGGTAACAAAGTGCCGCGCCGGATAGACGCTGATCGCGTCCATGCTCTGCAAGGTTTCGCCCGTAATCGGATCGATGTAGCGAATTGCGTCGATTTCGTCACCAAAAAACTCGATGCGAATAATCCGGTCTTCATACGCTGGCCCAATTTCCAGCACGTCGCCCTTGACGCGAAACCGCCCGCGCCCCACGTCGAGATCGTTCCGTTCATATTGAACCGAGGCGAGATCGCGCAAAATCTGTCGCTGATCCGCTTCCATGCCGACGCGAAACGGAATCGACGCTTTCAAATATTCAGACGGAATTCCCAAACCGTAGATGCAGCTAATCGAGGCAACCACGATCACGTCTTGGCGCTCAAACAGCGATCGCGTCGCTGAATGCCGCAACATATCGATCTCTTCGTTAATCGAAGAAGTCTTGGCGATGTAGGTATCGGTAACGGGAATGTAGGCTTCCGGCTGATAGTAGTCGTAGTAGCTGATGAAATATTCGACGGCGTTGTCGGGGAAAAATTCGCGCAGCTCGTTACACAGTTGCGCGGCCAAAGTTTTGTTGTGCGCCAAAATCAGCGTCGGCTTGCCCACGTTTTGAATCACTCGCGCCATGGTGTGGGTTTTGCCTGTGCCCGTTGCTCCGCGCAAAGTCTGGAAGCGGTTGCCTGCCTGGATAAACTGGGTCATCTGGGCGATCGCTTTGGGCTGATCTCCGGTCGGCTCAAACGGTGCTTTGATCTGAAACTTGGTCATTCGCAGCCACCTAAACTTGTGAAGCTCCAACCTCTATGATGACCGATCGACCCAGTTTCGCGGTGCAAGAAACTACAACTCGTGGCGATGCGGATTGCCGCTCAACTGTTGGTGTTGGTGTCGATCGAGCAGTCCGGGCGCTCCAGATCAAACACAATCACAAATTCTGCTTCCGGCAACATCCACTGCAAAATTCGCTTGTGCGCTTCTGTATCATTGCGCTGCCGAAACCGTTTCGCTACAACTCTTTGCGCTTCGGGCAGCAGTCGCATGACGCACCAGGGATGCAAAAGGTTGAAATAGTTCACAACTCACCTCAAATTTTTGGCACAGCAAAATGAAGGTCAATCAGACCTTGACCAAGCAAAAGTGAGAGATGAGTGTCACTTAGTGGGAAACTGAAGAGCGACGAACACCCCAAGAATCGAGCAGTAATTTAATGGCAGTCCTTCTAACTGCTCATTTTCGTTAGCAATCGAAACAACCAATCGGTGTATACCGAACAGTGTACACCGAACATCTTGCCATGACCGAGGAGAATAATCAGCTAACTCTGGCAAAACTGCGGCTACGGGCTGGACTGACCCAGCGGCAACTAGCCGATCGGCTAGGCATCACCATTAAAACAATCAGCGCATGGGAGCGGGGAGTCGTTGAACCTCGTCTCACTTTCACTGAGACCGAGCGATTGATGGAAGTGCTGCAATGCTCGTTAGAGGAGTTAGTTGAAGCGACGAATGTAGAGTAGGGACGATCGACGGCATCCGAGATGACAAGTTTTCCAAATGAAACTTGCAGACTGGCGATCGGCTAAAACTGCCCAATTTGCGCTTGAGCAAGCTGCAAAAATTCTTCAGCCCTAGAAATCTGCTCTGCGGCCTGTGCAACGGTCAAAGTTGAGTTTGGATCATAGTCACCTTGGCGGCGAATTTGTTCAGCCGTAATCAGATAGCGATGAAACTCAACAGGGAGCCGACCTGTACTGGCAAACCGCCGACCAAACGCAGAAATCACAGCAGAATGCTTGGAAAAAGATAGCCCTTCGCCTTCTAGAAATGCTTCCACAACATAAAACATGGTGTAGTAAGCACGAGCGGCAGCAAATTCAGGCAAATTCTCCTGATTGAGCAGCTTTGCCGCCTCTAAACTTCGAGCGGCTTTCTGAAGAAGTGCTTGCTGCTCCGGCGTTACACCAAAATTCCTTCGCGATGCACGTTTCGTAGAAATCCGCCTTGCTGCTCAATGAAGCGATCGCGGCTGACAAATACACAGGCAATCAAAACCTGGTATTTCAAACATAATGCTGTGACAAAATGGCTCGATCGCTCAGCTTCAGCCGCTGGCTCAACTGAGTGATTTAGCACCACTAAAACATCAATATCCGAATGCGCTTCAGCATCGCCTCTTGCTTGAGAACCAAACAGAATGACGTGAATCAATCGATCGCCATACAGCTTTTCAAGTTCAGATCGCAACTGCTGCAAAATTGTATTCAACGTTTGCTGATCTAGCATCACGTTTTGCCTTCAGCTAGTCATCTGCTCATAATAAATCACTTTCTCAAGAATGGGAATGAGTTCTTCGGCGCGATTGAGAACCATAAAGTGCCCTCCTCGATCGATTCTCACATCCGGTTCTGTGAAGCGAATTGGCAAGACGCGATCGCTTGTGCCGTGAACGTGAAATACATCGGGTTGAGTTTTATTATCCCAAGTTAGCGCTTGATCAACTGCCCAGCGAAAAAAGTCGGTATCGGTATCCAAAAGAATAGATTTAAGCAGTTGTCGCTCTTGAAGCGAAGTAACGCCAAAATACCAGCAGGCAACTTCAAAACCTGCTAGCGTAAGAAACTGCAATGGCAAAATTCGATGTAAAGGAACCCATTTGAAAAAGCGATAGTAAGGTGGAATATCATATTTAGTTTCGGCGCTGGAGATAAGAATGACTTTTTCGGTAGGAATGTGCTTGGCAATTTCGATCGCCATCATGCCGCCAAACGAAAGCCCGACAATAATCGGTTTTTTGCCTTGGATTTGAGCAGTGAGACGTTTAGCATACTGCTCGATCGATTCTCCAGATTCCGGCTTGATCCAATGGATGTGCTTGGGTTCATAGCCTTGAAATTTGAGCGATCGAAACACGCGCTGATCTGCACCTAAGCCGCTGACAAAGTAAAGCTCATTCATATTAAAAACTGGTTGTATTGCAGATTACAAAAATTGATCGAGCCGATCGAAAAAAGTTGAAGAATCTTGATTTCATTATAGAAATCTGCTTGAAATGCAAATGCGCCGTTTGGAAGAGAAACAGCTTGCAAAAATTAAGGCGCGAATCATAGAAAAATTCGGATTCGATATTGTTCCGCAAGCGATCGCGATACCCTGTGGGGAGCGCTCCGCGATATCGTTCCGAGAGCGCTAACGCGATATCGTTCCGAGAGCGCTAACGCGATATCGTTCCGAGAGCGCTAACGCGATCGCACTTGCTGCTAAACTAAAATGGACAAATTAGTACTGATGTATTTTGAGACATTATGGTTTCTTATTCGCTCGTTCAAGACCCGGAAGTGAAGCTGACCGTTCCCGGCAAAGATTCGCCCAAAGCGCGAGAAAAAGCGATGGATAAATTGCTTGAAATGCTAGAAGAAGGTAAACTTTCCACCGACCTCTCTGAGGGTTTTAGCCCTCAACAATTCATTGAAGTGAAAGACGACGCTGTTACCCCTGCCGAAGAAAACGACGCGATCGCCCAAGCGGTTCAAATTCTGAGTAACCTTGCCACGCTCAAAATCAAAGTGCAATCATCGCGCACCGAGGCAATGAAAGTCCGCGAACAAATCGATTTGCTGTTCTCCGATGAACCTGTGGACGAAGAAGAACTTAACCAGCTTAAAGAAGGCTTCAAAGTGCTAAAAAACTTTGCACAGACGAATTTGCGCTATCGCGAAGCTCGGACGCAGGCGGAACAGGCTCGTGCCGTCCTCGATCAGGCGTTGAAGTCGGAAAGCGATCGCGACAGCAAATAGTTTCAGTTGGATCGCTGTTGAACAGCACGAAGTCGATCGTCTTCCGTCTTCACAAAAATCGACAAACCGCGCTCTATCCAACGACAGCCGCTTTTTTGCGTCAGGATAGGAGCATCAGTGTTTGGCGCAAACGCGCACCCCACAGCATGATTGAACATGACGTAATCATTGTCGGCGGCGGACTGGCCGGATCGCGAGCCGCCTTGGAAATTGCTCGCACCGATTCGCGCCTCAGCGTGGCAGTCGTGGCAAAGACGCACCCGATTCGATCGCACTCGGTTGCCGCCCAGGGCGGAATGGCCGCCTCCCTCAAAAACGTCGATACCGACGATAGCTGGGAAGCTCACGCCTTCGATACGGTTAAAGGCGCGGACTATCTGGCCGACCAAGATGCGGTCGAAATTCTGACGAAAGAAGCGCCCGATGTCGTCATCGACCTAGAACACATGGGCGTCCTCTTCTCCCGACTCGAAGACGGTCGCGTCGCTCAACGCGCTTTCGGTGGACATTCGCATCGCCGCACCTGCTATGCCGCCGACAAAACCGGACACGCGATTTTGCACGAACTGATCTGTAATCTGATGCGCTACGGTGTCAAGATTTATGACGAATGGTACGTGATGCGCTTGATTTTGGAAGAAGGACAGGCGAAAGGCGTCGTCATGTTCAACATTCAAGATGCGCGAATCGAGGTCGTCCGCGCCAAAGCCGTCATGTTCGCCACAGGCGGCTACGGGCGCGTTTACAACACGACTTCCAACGACTACGCCTCAACCGGAGACGGCTTAGCGATGACAGCCGTAGCCGGACTGCCGATCGAAGACATGGAGTTCGTCCAGTTCCACCCCACCGGACTTTATCCCGTCGGCGTTCTGATCTCCGAAGCCGTCCGGGGAGAAGGGGCGTATCTGATTAACGCCGAGGGCGATCGCTTCATGGCAAACTACGCGCCTTCCCGCATGGAGCTTGCCCCCCGCGACATCACTTCTCGCGCCATCACGAAGGAAATTCGGGCGGGACGAGGAGCATTTCCCGATGGGCGATCGGGTGGCCCGCATGTCTACCTCGACCTGCGGCACATGGGCAAAGAAAAAATCATGAGTCGTGTTCCGTTCTGCTGGGAAGAAGCGCACCGACTCGTCGGCATCGACGCCGTAACCCAACCGATTCCCGTCCGCCCGACCGTCCACTATTCGATGGGCGGCATTCCGGTCAACACGGATGGGCAAGTCCGCAGCAGTCCCGAAGGTCTAGTCGAAGGCTTCTTTGCCGCTGGCGAAACCGCTTGCGTCTCGGTTCACGGCGCAAATCGACTCGGAAGTAATTCTCTGTTGGAATGCGTGGTTTATGGACGAAGAACGGGTGCGACGATCGCCCAATATGTCCAAACTCGCAAACTGCCCGACGTTGACGAGCAAACCTATCTCAACTGGGCAGAAACGCGAATTCAAGAGTTGATCGATCGCCCCGGCCAATATCGCATCAACGAAATTCGCCAAGCCTTCCAAGACTGCATGACCGACTATTGCGGCGTTTTCCGCACCGAGTCTTTGATGCGCGAAGGTCTCGAAAAACTCGCCGAACTCCGCAAACAAGCTGAACAAGTTTTCCTCGATGACAAAGCGCGACTGTGGAACACCGAAATCACCGAAGCACTGGAATTACAAAACCTATTAATCGTCGGTGAAATGATTCTAACGAGCGCCTTAAATCGTCAAGAAAGTCGCGGCGCACATTGCCGAGAAGATTTTGTCGATCGAGACGACACCAACTTCCTCAAACACACAATGGCCTTCTATTCACCAGCGGGAATCGATTTGCAATATCGACCTGTGACAATCACAATGTTCCAGCCACAAGAGCGGAAATATTAGGAAGAGGGGCGATCGTTGTGAGGGGGCGATCGCCTAGCTTTGCCCTTTGACAAACAAATTAAGTTATGAGCAATACAAACCAACGAAAATCAGAGTTCGTGAAATGTCATCATTGTGGCAACCAAGCTTCAATGGATATTGTGGCTGATTATTCTATGCTTACACCTCCGGATGATGAATGCTACTCATTTCCAGAGGAAGGCTACTGCTATCAACTACTACTATGTCTAGCTTGTAGCGAGGTAACACTACGAAGATATTTCTACCGAGAATATTATGAATTTCAAGAATATGATGAATTTGAGGATGTTACGTTTGAAACTCTTTACCCATCATCTAATTTTAGGTTGTCTGGTCTACCAGATCGTATTCAGCATTCCTACGAAGTATCGCTTAAAGTTCGTCCTATTGATCCAAATGCCTATGCAGTTCTGCTTGGTCGAATTCTAGAGATGGTGTGCGAAGACCGTAAAGCATCTGGTAATTCTTTACAAAAGAAACTAGAAGATTTAGCTGTAAAGAGGGAGATTCCAGATAGGCTAGTAGCGGTTGCTCATAATCTTCGACAATTAAGAAATGTCGGTGCTCATGCTTCTTTAGTAGAGTTGACCCGCGACGAAGTTCCTATATTAGATGATTTGTGCAAAGCGATTCTTGAGTACGTCTACACCATTCCGCACTTGATTGACAAGGCTGAACAACGACTCAAACGCTTGAAAGAAAAAGGAAAAGATGCGGATTCAAGTGATTAAATTATCTTTTGAATGCGAAAAGATATAGTTTGAGAAATGTTTATCAGCGATCGCCCAAAATTAAACTGAAAGAAACAGTCAAAGTGGATGGAAAGCGATGTTGTCGATCGAGCAGTACGGAGGAAGGGCGATCGCAACCCTTTCCACACCTCATCCATCACAATTGAGTTAAACGACTGATTCGATCGCAACACCTTCCTCAAACACACAAGGCTTATGAGTGCCGTCATCGTCAATCTAACCTCGCTGATCGAACTCACCGACGAAGCCTTTTGGCAGCTTTGTCGCAACAATCCTGATGTCAGATTTGAACGTACCGCTACAGGAGAATTAGTTGTTATGCCACCTGTCGGCGGTGAAAGCGGAAAACGAGAAGCCGATCTAATTGTGGATTTAGGAATTTGGAATCGGCAAGCAAATTTGGGTGTAGTGTTTAGTTCCTCGGCGGGATTTAAGCTGCCAAATGGCGCAGATCGATCGCCCGATGCTGCTTGGATTAAGCAAGAACGTTGGAATACTTTGACACCGGAACAGCAAAAGAGATTTCCGCCGATCTCGCCTGATTTCGTGATCGAATTGCGATCGGAAACCGATGATCTCGAAACACTGCGATCGAAACTTCAAGAATATCTTGACAATGGCATACAGCTTGGCTGGCTAATTAATCCTCAAGACCGACAGGTAGAAATCTATCGTCAAAACCAACCCATTGAAATTCTGGATGCGCCCAGTAGCTTGTCTGGAGAAGATATTCTGCCGGGATTTGTGTTGAGTCTCGATCGACTGTTTTAATCTGATGCCACGTACGAGGTGAAATTTGAGCTTACTGATTAGCGATCGTCTCAAGTAAACTAAAAGCATCAGTCAAAGTGGATGGAAAGTGATGTTATCGATCGAACAATTAACCGAGCAAATCATGTTACTTTCAAGCTCGGACAGAGCGCTTCTGGCTCAAAGAATTATCGAGAGTTTAAGCTTTGATAACGATCGATACACTGAAGCGAATTCTCTTTTTAATGAGGCACTTCGACTTGCAAAGCTTTATCAGTATAGGGCTGCAAGAGAGAAGTTACGGCAAGCAAAACAACTGTTCGCAGCGATCGGACTGGATGACATGGTTGAAAAATGCAACAGGTCAATCAACGAAATCAACTAAATTGTTGAAAGATCGCATCATTGCCTAATCAACGCATCAAGCAACATTGCCAGCTTAGGGCGATCGCTGTTTTTATGCAGGAGCGATCGTAAACCTTGCATTGCGCTGTCGCTGTGTTGTTGTCCCGCCCTGAATTAAAATTCGGGCTAATAGCTCAAGTCCGTTGAAACTGACTGAAATGCGGATTACTAACTCGTTTTAACGGGTTTTGGCTTTGAGCCTGAAATTTATTTCAAGGCACGATCGCGCCACACGCTACTCTGCCCTCTGCGCGGTTTCGTGTTGTTTTTGATGTATTGGACAAATCAAGATGAGAGCGATCGCCCTACTCAAACGTCCACTCCTGCGCCCCAATTTTGATCACGTTATTCGATCGCAGCGGTGCGGGCTGATTGGCGCTCAGGCGTTCACCGTTGAGAAACGTACCGTTTGAACTGCCCACATCCACAAGCTGAAAGCCAGTCATATCCTCTGTGGCAACACGCTTAATAGCAGGCCAACATAGCCCGCATCAATAAAATTCATGCCCACGCCAGCCCAGCGATCGGGACTGATGATTTTGATTAGCGGCTGGTCTGTCATACGGCGATCGAGTGGCGCTGAGTGTGGCCCGCAGCGAGGCTGATCCGGAATGGATTGGTCCTTCCGTTCATCTGGTGTACTTCAAGCCCAGCAAAGTTGATTTCTGAGCAGTTGCGGATGGAGAAGTGCTTGCCGAGATCCGTAGAAATTCGGTCGCAGCTTGCATCTGCCAGAGGCTAGGGTGTGCGTACTTCTCTTGTTCTTTAACGAGGCTTTAAAAAAAGCGGGTGAATCTTCTTGCGAGGAATATTCATTTCGCTAGCTTGACCCCTAGACTGTGAACTGTAAATGTAGATTTGGGAATCGGGGCGATTTCGCTTGGTTGCCCGCTCGATCGCAAGGTTCGTCGCGCTCGGTCTCGTGATCCCCCATTTAGACAAGCGCCCAAAAGTGTACCCAAGAGCCAAACACTGAAGCTTATGTATGACTGCATTATTGTCGGGGCTGGCCCTGCTGGAGGCACAGCCGCCTATCACCTCGCCAAGCGGGGGCGATCGGTACTCGTGCTAGAAAAAGAAGCGTTGCCCCGCTATAAGCCCTGCGGTGGCGGTGTTTCGCCCCAAGTTGCCCAGTGGTTTGACTTTGACTTTTCACCTGCAATTTCACACAAAGTAACCTCAATTCGCTGCACCTGGAAAATGGGCGATCCGGTTGAGGCACAGCTTGACACACCCGAACCGATCTGGATGGTGCGCCGCGATGTTTTCGATCACTTCCTGATTCAGCAGGCGCAAAAGCAAGGCGCAGAACTCAAGGACAATACCGAAGTCAGCGGAATTGAATTCAAGGGCGATCGCTGGCAGGTCAATACGGCGATCGGTTCGTTTGAAGGCCGCTATCTGATTGCGGCTGACGGTGCAAAAGGGCCAATGGCAAGATGGCTCGGCTTCAAAGAGCGCAAACGTCGCTTGGGTGGTGCACTGGAAGCGGAAGCACCTGCCACGAATCCGGCTTTCGCCAATGCCGCGCATTTCGAGTTCGGCATGGTGAAAAACGGCTACATCTGGAATTTTCCCAAGGCGGACGGGTATTCGATCGGCATTGGTGCGTTCCGAGGGGGCGAATCGCAAGACTTCCGCAAAATCTTGGACGAATACGCCGAATCGTTTGGCATCGACGTGAAAAGCTGCAAGCAGTACGGCCATCCGCTTTGTTTGTGGGACGGCGATCAAGTCCTGCATACGCAAAATGCGCTGTTGGCTGGAGAAGCAGCCTGTGTCGTTGATCCGTTTACGGCAGAAGGCATTCGCCCGTCGATGTTTACCGGAGTCAAGGCGGCAGAGGCGATCGATCAAGCCCTTGCTGGCAATTCCAACGCTCTCGCCACCTACACCGAAACGATCAGCAAAGAGTGGGGTTCTGATATGGCCTGGGCGCAAAAGCTCTCCGGCCTGTTCTATCGCGCTCCTGGTTTGGGCTACAAGATCGGCGTCAAGCGTCCGACTGCGCCGAAGCGGATGGGTCAAATTTTGTGCGGCGAAATGCGCTACGGCGATGTGGCAGGTCGCGCGATCAAACGCCTGACCACCGGATTGATTCCCGGTATGGGCGGCTAATTCCAGCTTGAGAGACAATCTTCAGCGGAGCGATCGACTACCGATCCTCCGCTTTTTTTGCGTGGAAACAGGCGATCGCTCAAAAGCCAAGCATTGCGATCGATGCTTGGCTTTCAGAAGTATCTGAGCAATCTAAGCGCTGATTGTCGGCTTGTAAACGACTTCGCGAGCCGCCACCATGCCATCGACGAGCAGATCAAGTTCTTCGCGAGTGTGCAGCGCGTTGACCGTGACGCGCAGTCGCGGTTTGGCAATGAACCAGATCGGTGAAACCCACAGTCCATGTTCGTGAATCAGCGTTCGGGCGAACAGCTTCGGGTTGATCTCAGCAGGCAGCAAGATGGGGACGACGTTCGTTTCACCGATCGCCTCAAAATCTTTTTCATGCAGGCGATTCCGCAGATAGCGCGTGTTTTCCTGCAACTGCTGCACCAGTTCGGGATGGCGACGCACCTGCCGAATGCTTTCCAAGGCGGCAGCGGTCAAGGGGGGAGCCAAAGAGCAAGTGCCGATCGAAGTCGGAGACACGTTCAGCAAAGGCTTGAGTTCCGCAACGTGCGAGCTAATTGCCGCGCCCACTGATGCACCGAACTTGGAGAAAGTCGTCATGATCAGCGGAACCACGCCGCGCTCGATCGCGTACTGAGGCAGAATGTTGAAATGCTCGTAGATGCCGCGTCCGGTTGCGCCGATCGCGCCGCTGGCGTGGGCTTCATCCATCAAAAGGGTGCTGCCTTCGTAGTTTTGCAGGATGTCGATCATGTCCGGCAGCGGCGCGATGTCGCCATCCATCGAGAAGACGGCATCCGAGACAACCATGATGCGATCGTCCGGGCGGGCATAGCGCTGAAGCTTTCGCGCCAAATCTTCCATGTCGCAGTGGCGATAGGCGCGGACGCGCACGCGCGGACTATGTCCGAACATTTTGCCCGATCGCGTTCCAGCATTGGCGATCGCCGTGACGATGCAGCCGTGATTCAATACGTCGGTGAGAATTAGCGTTTCTCTCGTATTTTGAAAGCCCGGAACCGGAATTGCCAAATGGCAAAACGCATCCATTAATGCCTGCATTGCCATCCACGCATTCAAAAATAGCTGCGTGTGCTGCAAATGCTTGAAGGCCGAGATTTCGTCTTCAAGCTGACGGTGGAGATCGATGCGACCGCTGAGAACCGAGGTCGAGCTATTGGACGTGCCGAAGTTGGTGATCGCATCGATCGCCGCTTGCTGCACGGCTTGATTTTGTACCAGTCCTAAAACATCGTTGGTGCAAAATGTCAGCACCTTACGGCGAACGCCTGTTGCGGCTTCTTCCAGGTCAACCAAACTGCCTTGCTTGCCATGACAGATGTATTCATCGGGATCAAGCCCGCTTTCATACCACCGCTGGACGTACTCTTTAACAACTTGCACTGTAACTCCCCTCACCTTTGTTGAATAACATAAAACCTCTGGCTCAACGACAGATTGGTTGTCACCTGGCGATCCCAGGTCGGCTTGCGCCACTGTTGAGAAAGGCAATCACTCCTAGGATTGTGACATTGAACCTTTCGATTTGCGATCTTTCTACCCAGAAAGGCCGGACACACGCTAAGATCCTTTGCCCTCATCCGATCGATTCTGGGGTGCGATCTTTGTCGCGAATCGAGTCGATCGAATTCACTCTGGGTCGTGTAGGGTCGCCATTGTGTGCTTGACCGGACAATTGACTCGATTGTTGCACAAATTGTTCGTGCTGCCGGAGGATTAATCGCTGCAAAGCGATGATAGCGGGATTAATCTCGACATATCGCCGCCGTGAATTGTTCGAGAAGGTGCGCTGCTCGCTCTCCATCATTTCCACATCTTGCAGCAGAAACTTCATGAAGATGAAACGACGAATAAACCAGACGAACGGTTTCTCGATCGGCGCAAGCAGCTTCGGTGAAAACGGCAGCTTCAAAAAGAGCAGAGAGAACGATCGCGTCTCGATCGGGCTGACGGGAAGCCGCATCAAATGCAGCGACGACACGCCTTCCATCGTGGTGTGATAGTGCGGATAGTTGTAGTGAATCGAGACTTTGCGCGTGGTTTTGTTGCCGTCTTTGCTCAGGCCGAGAAACTTGGTGATCCAGCCTTCATACGTCACCTGATAGTCGGCGCAGACCGCATCGCCCGTGTCGCTGAGCTTGAGCAAAATCGGGTCGAACCAGCCCTGCAAATCGTTGTGCAAGAAGCCGTGAAACACATCCATCGTGTTCTCGTTGCAGATCGAGAAGTGCGCTTTGAAATGTCCGGTAATCGGAATCGCCAGCATGTTCGGATCGTCATATTCCGGCACGTCCGGCAGGGGTCGATCGCTCGCCAAAGATCGATCGCCTGGAAACACCCAGATAATTCCGTATTTTTCCTGAACGGCGAAACTCGGTGCGATCGCGCAGGGCAATTTTTGATCTGGAGGTAAATACGGAATGCCGACGCATTCACCCGATCCGTTAAACTCCCAGCCGTGATAGGGACACAGTAAATGTTCGCCTTGGACTTTGCCTTTGTGCAGTTCAACGCCTTTGTGAGGACAGGCATTTTCGATCGCGTGAAGCTGGCCGGAATCGTCGCGGAAGAGGGCGATTGACTGCTGCCACACCATGACGGGGATCACTTCGCCTGCTTTGAGAGTGTGCGCCCAAGCGACCGGATACCAATGATTTTTGTTGATGCCAACTTCGCGCACGGCGTTGTGGACGGTGTGCCCCTTCAGGGTGGTTGCCAGTTCCATCGAGACTGCCTTTTCTTAAACTTTCTCTATCGATTCGTCAATGGGAACATATTAAGCGCTGAATCCGCCTATTCGTCAATATTGCTTGGTACTGAACCAGAGTGTTATCAGTGTTGATACTCATGATGGTGGAACTTTGATGAAGGTTTCCGCAACGATCAAAGAGGCAGGTGTTTCCACCGAATATTTAGGAAGAACGATATGACGAGTGTGGGTGAGGTTCGGGAAGGTCGATCGCTGCGATCGCGCAGACGACATTCGGTCAAGTTTCTGGTGCTGTTGGCGGCGGGTTGCTTAACCACGATGACGGGTGGAATTGTTTCTCCGGTTTTGCCGGAAATGATTCAGCAGCTTGACTTAAATCCGCAGTGGGCAGGAATGCTTGTGAGTATGCACGCGATTACGATCGCCATCTTCACGCCGATTCTGGGCATTCTGGCCGATCGCGTCGGTGCGTTGCGCGTCTTGATTCCCTCTTTGGGTCTGTACGCCGTATTCGGCACAGCAGGCGCGTTTATGCCGTCTTTCTGGCCGCTGCTGGCGATGCGGGCATTGGTCGGAGCGGCCAGCGGCGGCATTGCGGCGGCGAGTATTGGCTTGCTGGGCACAATGTATCAGGGCGATGAGCGATCGCGCATCTTAGGCTACGCAACCAGCGCCATGACAACCGCGAGCATTTTGGTTCCTTTAATTGGCGGCTGGGTCGGCCAAATTCAGTGGCAATACGCATTTTATCTGTATGCTTTGGGCTTGCCGCTGGCGCTGATCGCGGTTCCCATCCTGTCATCCAAATCGACGCAGCGAGCGTCCAGCATTGAATCCGGACAAATGCGGACATTAGTAAAGCTGCTCAAGCAGCCTGAAACGCTAAGACTGCTGCTGCTGCTGGTTTTGGCAGCTTCTGTGGTGTATGCCGTGATTGTCTACACGCCGCTGTATTTGAAGCAGACGATCGGTGCAGGCCCGCAGCTTAACGGCGTCGTCTTGGCGCTGCGCGGCGTGGGTGCGGCGATCGCGTCCGCAGTCCTTGCCAGTCGCATCGGCAAGGCGATCGGGGTCGATCGCACGATCGCGCTCGGCTTTGTGTTGATGGCCTTGACGGTGGGAATCTTGCCGTTTCAATCAGACATTCACTCGATTATGCTGACTGCCGTGCTGTTTGGCGTCGGCTTTGGCATCACCGTGCCGAATGTGTATGACGGACTGGCAAACCAAGCCCCACAGGAATTTCGCGCCAGCGTCATGGCGATCGGCACGGGCGGCAATTCGCTCGGCCAGTTTCTTTCGCCTGTGATTCTTGGCCCGATCTGGAATAGCTTTGGCTTCACGGTCTTGTTTTTTGTCGCCGCAGGTGTGTCGCTCTTGGTGAGTGCCTGGATGCTGCTGCGGAAAAGCTAGAGCGGTACTTTAAGCGGGCTTTTGGCGAACCAGCGATCGCCGTCCAATGCCCACGCAGGCAATCACAATGCAGGCAGCGGCGATCGTGGGCAGGGTAATCTGCTCGTGCAGCAGCAGGGCGGAAAAGGCGATCGTCAAAAAGGGCTGAAGAAGCTGAAGCTGGCTGACTCTGGCAACTCCAGCGATCGCCATGCCGTGATACCACGCAAAAAAGCCGACAAACTGGCTGATGACGCAAACATAAGCAAAGCCGAGCCAGGCGATCGGAGAAGCGCTCAGTCCCGACTGAGCCGCCAGCAGCGTCGGCACGATCAAAACGGGAGCCGCCAGAACGAGCGCCCAGCAAATGACCTGCCAGCCGCCGATCGATCGTGCCAGCTTGCCGCCTTCCGCGTATCCGATCGCCGCTGCCACAACTGCACCAATCAGGGCAACATCGGGGATCTGAAAATGTCCGCCCCCGGAAGCCAAGGTGAAAGCGACGATCGTGCCACTGCCGATCGCGGTTGCCAGCCAGAAGCGAAATGAAGGGCGTTCGTTGCCTCGCATCGTGGCGGCGATCGCAGTTGCCAGCGGAATCAAGCCGATCACAACGGCTCCATGTGCGGCGGGCAACTGTCGCATCGCCCAAGCGGACAGCAGGGGAAATCCCAGAATTACGCCAAACGCGACGATCGCCAAATCGCGCCACTGCGATTTCGTCGGCAGCGGTTGACGAGTGACGCGCAGGGCGATCGCGGCTAAACCTGCGGCAACGATCGCTCGTCCCAAGCCGACAAAGGTGGGGTCAAGTTCAGCAACGGCAACGCGAGTGGCAGGCAGCGTCAGGCTGAAGCTGAAAACGCCCAGGAGTCCATACATTATGCCTAGATTCGTTTCTGGCGTGGCGGGGCGATCGATCACACTGATTTCCTCGTGTCAAATAGGTTTAGTGTGTGGAGCGATCGCCACCGTTGAGAAGGTACAGATTTCGATAAATGATGCTGGTACAGCTTGTTTGAGTACAGCAAAAAAACGGACGAAGTTTCGGCTTCGTCCGCTGCAAGTGGTTGTAAATGAAACTTAGTACTGCTTGTTTCGGAACGAGGCCAGCCATTCGCGCAATTGTTCAGCGGCGACATCGCGGCCACCCAAACCAAAGGCGAGCGCGATCGCAACGGCGATTGAACCGAGCAGCAGACCAAACGCCAGATTGACAATATCGGTTGCAATGCCCATTTGCTGTAAGGCCAGCGCAGAAGCAAAGGCGATGATCGACACGCGGGCGATTTGTCCCAGAATGCGCGACTGCCGACCGCCGGAACTAGTGATCAGCGAGAAGGCAAGGTTGGCGAAGTAAAGGCCGATCGCAAATACGATCAACCCTGCCAGAATCCGACCAGAGATCACGACAATGCCGGACACCAAAGCGGTCAGCGCGTCAATTTGCAGCACGTTGATCGCGGCAACGGCAGCAAACAGCATAATGCCGACCAGCACGATCACGCCCGCAATCTGTGAAGGTGTTTTGACGCTAGAAGGCGTAGGCTGCTGAATTGTGGTGGCTCCGGGCGTGGTCGACGGAACTTGGCGCGGTGCTTGCAGCGACTCCAAACCGAGCCAGCGGAACAAATTGTCGAAGCCCAACCCAGAAAGAATGTTCGTCACCAGATCCGACAAGAACTGACCGACAAAATAGGCGATCGCCAAAATTACACCAGCGGTAAAGATTTTCGGCAACGCGCTCAAAATCTGATTGAGCATCAAAATTGCGGGAGCCGAAATCGCGTCGATTCGCAGCGCGTTCAAAGCGGCGATCGCAGTCGGAATCAGGACGAGTACAAAAACGACCGTGCCCAAAATCCACGAAAGCGATTTGCCTCCAGTTGTCGATCGCAAACCGAAGCGCGAGCCGATGCGATCGGTTCCTGCCGCAGCCAAAAAGTTCGTGACGATGCGGCGCACAACCTGAGCAATCAAATAGCCGACTGCACCGATCAAAACCGCCGCGAAGACGTTCGGCAAAATCGACAGAATATCATCGAGCAGATTTTGCACTGGAGTCAGCGTGCCGCGCAATTCAAGCGCACTGAGAATCGAGGGTAAAAACAGCAGGAAGATAAACCAGTAGAGCGTGTTGCCGATCGTTTCGCTCAGCGAAAACTGATTGCTGCTGGGGCGTGGCGGCGGAGCGCTCATGGTTGCGCCCGTTGTTCCCGGTGGCAGATCGACCGTACTTTGCGGCACGGCGTAAGGATCAGTTGGCGCATACGGGTCGCGATAGGGATCGTTGGCCGCATACGGATCAGTGGACTGATAGGGATCGGGCGGCGTAGTTGTCGCTGAGTTGTCGAACTGATCTCCCAAACGGCGATCGATCCCGAACGCATCGAGGGCGCGAGTCACAATCAGCTTCACGATCGTCGCGATTACCCAAGCGATCGCCAGCAAAATTCCAGCCGCGATGATCTTGGGAATGTAGCTGATGATCTGGTTGACAAAGTTGTTGAGCGGGGCGGAGACGGCACTGAGATTGAGCGCCTGCAAAGCCCCCACGATCGTTAAAACGGCGATCGTCCAAAAGACCAAGCTAGAAATCCATTTTTCGATCGGAATTGATTCGCCCCGCCGCTGTGATCCGGTTGTGGCGCGGGCAACGCGATTGTCGAGGTTGGTGCGGTTCAAAATGCCTCGCACGATCGAAGCGGCGATCGCGGCAATCAGCAAACCGATAATTAAAATTGCGAGTGCCCGCAGCAGATTTCCAATATCGTTGGCGCTAAAGCCGAGCGAATTGAAGAAATTATTCGTGCCACGCTGGATGTTTTCTGCGCCTTGTTCGACGGCATTTCCACCTGCTTGTGCGAGTGGTGCGCCGATCGCAAAATGCGGCAATGGCAGGAAGGCGCTGACTCCCTGCATCATGCCTTGCCAAGTTTCGTTCATCATTCCCCTCAGCCAGTTGAATAGAGCGAGTAACCATAGCGGCGGCGATCAAGCGATCGCGTGATGCCGCAATTTTTGTAGCAATTACCGAATTAGCACGCACATTTGAACTTAGAAACACGCATGAAGGTTCATTCGGATAATGAATGCCAATCAGACTAAATTTTCAGCTTTGAATCTGCATCTACCTTTGTAGAGAGATAAATTCTAAATGTTATGAAAATTCTGAAAATTGGCTATTTCGGTGCGGTTTTGCAAGCTTTCGCGGCAAATTTTGCTCGATTTACCTTTTTATGCTCAATTTTTCACTCAATTTGCCCTTCTTTAAAGTTTTGATGAACGATACGCTCAATTGGGCACTTTAGGGAACACGGCTCTGGACACAACGTCCTCGTAGCTCGCCTGTGTAACTTTACAATAAGGTGTCAACCCTATGAACAAACCCGTTGCTGTCCAAGGTCTATTGCTAGCGATCGCTGGACTGATGGCGTTCTCTGAACTGCCTGTATCTGCAACAGTGTTGGATTCACCTCAACAGGGTGCAACGGCTCAAGTTTCGCCAGAGCAGGTTTTAATTGCTCAAGACGGCGACGATGACAACGATGAGAATGATGACGATGGCGAGGATGACGACGATCGCGACAGCGCGACTGAAGGCGACGATGATGGCGCAAGCGTCGAACTCGATCGATCGACCCAAACGGCGATTCTAGAGCGAGTCGCGGCGCAGTTAAATGTTTCCGTTTCGCAACTGCGGATTGTCGCAGCGCGTCGCCAAGCCTGGACAGATGGCTGTTTGGGCTTGGGAACTGCTGAGCAGCTTTGTACGCAAGCGATTACTCCGGGCTATTGGGTCGTGCTGCTGAACGGGGATCAGCCGCTGGTGTATCGCACGAATCAGTCAGGAACGGTTGTGGCGATCGATCGCGAAGCAACCAACGAAGTTGTCGTTCGCCGCCAAACGACGACCACGCAGCAGCCGATGCAAGGGCAGACGGGCACGGTTGTCTCAGGCAGTTCGTCGCAGCAGACGACCGTGACAACCCAGCAAACGACCCAGCAAACGACCCAGCAAACGACCCAGCGAACCAGCTTCTCGCAGACGGTTCGCACGGCGGTGTTTCAGGCGATCGCCCAGCGCAGCCAGATCGATGTGTCGCAGTTGCGATTGGTGGAAGTGCGGCGTCGGGCTTGGGCAACAAGCTGTTTGGGTTTGACCGTCAGCGGTCAAGCTTGCGCTCAGGTCGTCACTCCGGGCTATCTGGTTGTCGCTTCTAGCGGCAATCAAGTGTTTGTCTACCGCACGGATGCGACGGGTTCTGTTGTCCTGTTTGACCAGCGGGCAACGGAAATTCGCACGGCTCAGCTTCGCGCTCGCAGCACGGCAATCAGCTTTCGCGATGTATCGTCAAACTACTGGGCAGCCAGCTTCATTCGCGAACTGGCCGCGCTCGACATCATCGACGGCTATCCCGACGGCAACTATCGACCCGATCAGCCTGTCACGCGGGCAGAGTTTGCCGCGATTATTCGTCGCGCCTTTAACGAGGCCGAAGTGCGCGAAGCGATCAATTTCTTGGATGTCGATCGCCGCTATTGGGCATACGGCGCAATTCAAGAAACCTACCGCATGGGCTTCCTCTCGGCTGTTGCCAACAACCTGTTCCGTCCGGTCAACTCGATTTCTAAGGGCGATGTGCTGTTCGCACTGGCAACGGGACTGCGACTTTCAACGACGAGTTCCACCGATACGCTGCTGTCGGTCTATAACCAAACCAACCTCAGCGCTGAACAGCGCACTCTGCTTGCGGCACTGACTGAACAGGGAATTGTAGTCAACTATCCTGACATTCGATCGATCAGTCTCGATCGCACCGTGACTCGTGCTGAAGTGGCCGTGATCGTCTACCAAACGCTTGCCAGCTTGGGTTGTGTGCAAACGATCGATTCGCCCTATGTAATCGACGGGGAGGACATCGTGACGATCGACAACGATCGCGATGACGACGATGACGATCAAGAAGGTCGTTCAGTCGATCGCGATGACGACGATGACGATGATGATGACGACGATGACGATCGCACTCAACGGCAAAACTGCAATCAGGGCATTGGCAACGGCGCGGAAGGCTGCGATCCGGGTAATTCCAGCCCGCGTGGTGGCAGCAACGATGAAGGTGGACGCACACCAGGTAATCGTCCGTAATTGAAACATGAGGGGTGAAGGCAACTTCATCCCTCGTCCTTTCTGGTCGGTTTCTCGCTAGAGTAGCGGTAGAACTGTGAAAGAATCTAAAGTCCGCATGTCGTCTTATCAGTTTGAGCAATCGATCGCCATTCGCGCCAGTGCAACTGCTGTCGAGCAGTGCATTACCGATTTGAAGTTGATGCACCGCTGGCTGAATCCCGCCTTGCGGTGTGAGCCGATCGGCGATTGGAGTACCACTGTGGGCAGCAAAAGCCGCTTTGTGATTCAAATTCCGTTTTTGCAGCCGACGCTGATCAGTACGGTCGTTCAGCGTGAACCGGGACTGGTCGTGTGGGGCTTTGACGGATTTTTCAAGGGGCGCGATCGCTGGGAATGTCAGCCGCGCGAAGACGGCACGTACTTAATTAATCGATTTGAGTTTACGATTCCCAATGCGATCGTCCGCTACGGCTTCAATACGTTTGCCGCAAATTTGACGCGCCAAGATATGCAGGCACAACTGCGCCGTCTCAAGCGCGTCGCGGAAGACGTTTATATCAAGTCGGGCGAGTCGCTGCCAATTCGAGTCCGCCAGCCGCTTTAGTCTTCGTCTGGCTGCCAGATTGAAGCAATTTCTTGACGATAGGCTTGCCAAGCTTGCAGCGCAATTGGATCAGACGGTGTGCGTAGACGTAGAAAAGCAATGCCGTCCTCGAACGCTGTGATGCCGTAGCGTTCAGTTTCTAGATGCCGATCGATCGCAGGCACAATGGCTTGGAGGCGTTCGCGATCGTCGTCAAACGCTTCTTGATACTGAACGAGTTGCCACATATCCACGATCGCGTAGTCCATAAACACCGCTTTGCCCGCATCGTTGCGGAGTCGCACTTGTGGAAAGCGCAGCAGTTCGCGGCGATTCGACAGATGCGGCACGATGTAGTTTGTGGCGGCAACGCTGGCATCATCTGGCACTTGCGCGAGAAACGATCGAATCACCTGGGCGTGCTGCCACTGTCGAGCGGGAGAAGTGTAGACCCAAGGCTGAAACGAATCTGGGATCACAACCGAGAGCGATCGATTTGGGTTAGAAATCACGATCAGAACCAAAGAGACGACCAGACACAGCCGCCACAAGCCGCGCAGCTTCGGAAATGGCCGCTCGCCCTGCCGTTCCCACCACAAAATTGCACCATAGAAAAATCCGGGCACGATCGTCACGGCATAGCGCAGATCGAGCGACAAAGCGGTGGGGTCTTGCGACATCATCAGCTTCCACAAAGGAAAGCCCGCCAGCACCCACGCACTCGGAGACAAAGCGGGCACAAATGCAAGCGGCAGCCACTGCCCCAGCAGATAGCGAATCGTTTTGTCGATCGGCATCAGCAACTCATAGAAAAAGCGTCCCGGATGGCTGATCATGCCCCACAGCACATCAAACGTCGAAGCTTCTTCGCCCTCCACATACTGGCCGAACTGCTCGATCATGAAGCGGCGCGAAACATCTTCCGAAATCGCAGGCATGACCAAATTGGTGAGCAGGGCGACATAGAGAAAGCTGAAGATGCAAACGGCCAGCCCGACACGCGGATGACGACGACTGGCAGCCAGATAAAAACCAACGCTAAACAGCACGATTCCCGCATCTTCGCGCACCAGCACGGTAAACACGCACAGGAGGGCAAACAGCCACCAGCAGCGCTTTTCCATCGCCAGCAGCAGCGAGAAAATATACAGCGGAATTTGGCAGAGGTCATGGAAGTTGGCAACCGCAGGTCCAAAAACCGCATTGGCGGCGTAGTAGCTGCCCGCAATCCACAGCGACAGTCGGGAAGACAAATGCAGACGAGCCAGTTGATACAGCAGCAGTCCGGCGATCGCAATCAGCGTCACCTGAAGCACAGACAAACCCGCAGGCGATGAAAAAATTCGGTAGTATGGCAGCCACAGCATCAAAGCGGGCGTGAAGTGCTGTCCCAATCGACGATAATCGACGGTGGGCAACTGGCGATCGTGAACAACGGCGCTCGACAAGCTGGACGACAACGAACTTTCAAAGAAACGTCCGTGCGAACTGTTCCAAAACACCTGGTCGAAAATGCCTTGGTCAAAAGCGGTGTAGGTGGGATAGAAGTTGTAGTAGCGCCACAAAACCAGCACCACGCAGACGAGCCAGAAAATCGCGGCAAAGCCCAAAATAAGCTGTCCTGGTGTGCGTTTACGCCCTAAATCGATCGCCATACTCAATCCTTGCTCACTCAGGCTTTAATCTCTCATGTCTTGACGAGCAATGCAGCGATTTTGACTCAGCAGATGAACAAAGCGGCATCACAAGAGCCAGTATTCCGGCTGGATCATGTCGTGGGCGATCGCCAGCAGGTTCGCGAAGTCAATGCGGCTGTAGAGCTTCCAAAAGCGCAGACGTGCACGAAGGCGACAAGTATCGGTCGCGGTAATGATGCGCCAAAGCGCGATCGCCAGCGGTAGCCAAGGATAGGTGAGGCGAAGGATGCGCCAGCGGAATTTGCAGGACATAGATTTAAGCAGATTTAAGCCTTCACAGGTTGCACATTCAGTTCGGCTTGCCAAAGCGTCACAGGCTTTTCCCAGGCAGTTTCCCATTTTTGAGCAATCAGCGGCTCAGCAAATTTACCCATCTGCCAGCCTTGCGCGATCGCTGCCAGCATCGAATTGAGCGCTTCCGGCTGCATCAGCGTGACGCTAATCAGCGCATTCGCAATCAGCAGGCTTGACAGCGGCAACTGAAACTGCGCTAGATAAAACGCCTGTAGACCAATTTCTCCAATTTCGCTGGTGTCAAATCCGGTAATGATGTGCCAGATGTCGTGCGTTTGCTGCCAGCGATATTCGACATAGTGCGTGTCCGAGTCGATCGCGATCGCAGGTTCCAGCGGTGCAAAGCCCGACTCCTCCATGAATTGCGCGTACACATAGCCCAGGGAATCGGGCGGATGCTGCCGCAGCATTGCGAAGTCGTGCGGCGGCGCAACGTATCGCTCGGCCAGCAGCGCGGCGACTGTGGGCTGCGTTTTCAGCGTGGCGATCGCCTGCTCAAAGGCAGCACTATCGATCAGGCTTTGGCTCAGTTTCCAAACAGGTTCCAAATCTCCGCTGTCGTCAAACAGCAGCGTAACAAAGGCTTTGATGCCTTGCAGCGTTTACCCGATCGATCGAGTCGTCAACATGATGACCTCCTGGAATCCGATTCCTGATAAAATATGAACAATGCTCACATTTATAAAATACGAACAGCGTTCATCTTTTGTCAAGGGTTCGTCAACACATGTCAAACGATCGTGCGAAAAGCTCAGCAGTGCAGCAACAGCCTATGCGACGCCAGCCAAAGCAGGCACGCAGCCAAGAGCGAGTGCATCACATCTTGGATGTGGCCGAGCAGTTGTTTGTTGAAGTGGGCTATGAGCAGACCACGACCAGATCGATCGCGGCACGAGCCAATGTTCCAGTCGGCTCTTTGTATCAGTTTTTTCCAGACAAAGCGGCGATCGTGCGGGCACTTGCCAACCGCTATTTTGAGCAGGAATATCAAATGCTGGCGCGGCTGCATGTTGAACTGGCGGACGTGGAAATTACTGTTTATGTCGATCGCATGATTGATGCGTTCGAGCAATTTGCCAATGAGCATCCGGGCTATCAGGCCGTGTTGCGACAGTTGATTGATTTGATGACCGTTGCGGATGCAAGTGTGCTAAACGAATATGACCAGTTGATGCTGATGGGACTCGCTGATTTCTTGGCGCAGCGAAATTCTCAACTGGATGCGGCGCGATGTGAACTGATTGCAACCACCATCTTCAAAGCGGCAAGTGAACTGCTGTGGCTCGCGTTGACTCGTGAATCAGCGCAGCGACAAGCATTTTTGGCAGAAACAAAAACTTTGATTGCAGCCTATCTAAAAACCTATCAGTTTTAGGAAATTTGGCGATCGATCCCGATCCAAACATCATCTGCTTGATTAAACTCAGGAATAACGCGCTGAAGTGAGGAAAGCAATTTCCTTGTTGAAAGCTGAAGTTTGGTTCAACGAACTGCTGATCGGCTTGATTCGTTCCTGTCAATTGTTGCTGCTTTACTGTTCCACTTTGGAATTTTGGGCATCGCATCTTATGAAGCACTTTTTCCGATCGAGCCTGCTGTTTGTTGTTGCGATCGGCTGCGTTTTGCTGCTTTCCCTACCGACGATCGGACAGACCACGCCGGAATCCGGATCACTTTCGAGCTTGAGAATCGATCCGGCGCGGCTAAGCGCAACGCTCGATCGGGGCGATCTGACGGACGCGGTGCAGCAGCTTGAACAAGGCTGGAAAGTACAGTTTGACGAATATTATCAGCGGCAAATCACGCTGCCGCTGCTGTCGCCCGATCAAATTGTGCAAAGCTTGCGGCAGCGTGCACACACAGGCAAGCGATCGGCCTTGATCTATGCAATTTCGCTGCCCACTCAGCTTGAGGTGATGCTGCTGTCGCCGGATGGACAACCGAGGCACGATCGCCATCCAATCGCTGCATCAGAAGTGCAGGCAACGACAGCGGCACTGAAATCAAGCTTGGTGAACGTGATTGCCCGACCGCAAGATTATCTACCTGCTGCCCAGCAGCTTTATCAATGGCTGATTGCGCCGTTTGAGGCAGAACTGCAACGCCAACAGATTGATAGCTTGATTTTCTGTGTGGGTGGCGGGTTACGCAGCGTGCCGATCGCCGCCCTGCATGACGGCAGCAAGTTCATCATCGAAACCTACAGCGTCAGCTTGATTCCCGCCTTTAGCCTGCTCGATCGCCGTCCCGCCCGTCTCGATGGCCTGCGCGTGCTGGCAATGGGGGCGTCTGAGTTTGA
Organism: Microcoleus sp. FACHB-1515; assembly: GCF_014696105.1. Classification (GTDB taxonomy): domain Bacteria; phylum Cyanobacteriota; class Cyanobacteriia; order Elainellales; family Elainellaceae; genus JAAUTJ01. The sequence continues at coordinate 151,800 of NZ_JACJPO010000015.1, read as the reverse complement.
GCAGGAAAGTCCGCTGCCTGCCGTGCCGAGCGAACTGGCGACCATCGCGCAGTTGTGGCAAAGCGAAGTGCTGCTGAATGAGCAGTTTACGGTCGGACAACTGCGACGGCAGCGATCGATCTATCCCTACGGAATTGTGCATCTCGCGACTCATGCCGCCTTTGAACCCGGAGAAGTGCAAAATTCCTATATTCGCTTTTGGGATCGCCCCTTGCGACTCGATCAGCTCCGCGATTTACAACTGCTTCAGCCTGTGGTGCAGCTTTTGGTGCTGAGTGCTTGCCGGACGGCGTTGGGCGATCCGAATGTGGAACTGGGATTTGCGGGGCTGGCCGTACAGTCCGGCGCAAAGGCGGCACTGGCAAGCTGGTGGAGTATCTCCGATGCGGCCACGCTGGTGACGATGATTGATTTTTACCAGCAGCTAAAAACCGCTCCGACCAAAGCTGAAGCCCTGCGGCAAACGCAACTAGCGCTGCTGCGAAATCAGCTTCACCTCAGCAGTCCCACAATTCAGCAAGCGATGCGCGGCATCGAACTTCCGCAGCAGGTAGAAGAATCGATCGCAGGCGACTTGTCGCATCCTTACTACTGGGCAGGCTTCACGATGATCGGCAATCCTTGGTAGGAACGCCCTTGCTAAATTCCTCTCGCTGAGGGAGAGGGACTTCCGATCCGGTTCTCCTTCTCCTCCAGCGAGAAGGGGTTAGGGGATGCGAGCAAAATCTCTTAAGGAAGCTCGATCGATTCCTCCAAACCGTTTAGCCATCCGATCGAAAATTCCACCCAGGTTTGCCGAATTTCGATCGCGTCTGCCAAGATCGATCGAAAGACCGTTCTGAACTGCTTATGCCGGAACTGCAAGTTTCGATCGCTCGCCACTACCACGAGCGCACCAAATATTCACCTCAATCGATCGCCAGCAAATCGCACTCGATCGACTGGGCAAATCAGCCTGTGCCGTTCAAAGAATACAAAATCGGCACGGTCTATGACCTAAAGCCGCACCTGATGGGCGATTTGCAAAACGGCGAGGCAGGTGAGTGGCAGCGGCTTTCGCGCTTGCTGTATGACAGCTATGGGCTGACGGTGAAAATGCTGACGATGAGCGGCGAAGCGGTTTATTTGCGATCGGCTCCGTCGGCGGGCGGTTTGTATCCGACGGAACTCTACGTGATTTCGCGGGGAACGCCGCTGCTGCCTGCCGGACTCTACAGCTATCAGCCGCAGTCGCATTCGATCGTGCGCTTTTGGGATAGCCAAGTGTGGTCAACTCTGCAAGCGGCTTGCTTTTGGCATCCGACCTTGGACAATACGCAACTGGCGATCGTGCTGACGGCTGTGTTTTATCGATCGGCATGGCGCTATCAAGACCGTGCCTATCGCCGCATTTTCCTCGACAGCGGCCATCTGATCGGCAATTTGGAACTGGCAAGCGCCATCACCGACTATCGCCCGCATTTGATTGGCGGCTTCCACGATGCTGCCGTCAATGAACTGCTGTATCTCGACGCGACTCAGGAAGGAGCGATCGCCGTTCTGCCCTTGGCCGATCTGCTCGACGTGCGGCAAAATCTTCCCCTCGCGCCGACTGCCCTACCGTCCGCGACGCAAACCGACTATCCCGACATTCCCGATGGTGAACTGCTCAGCTACTTCCATCAGGCTACACAGATCACAACGGCAGATTTGCGGACGATCGCGCCCACTGCATTGATCGACGACAAATACAATTTTCCGTTTTGCCTCAAGGTTTCCACCGCTTCAGCCGCGATCGACTGGGGCGAAAATCTGACTATGCTGGAAACGACGATGCACCAGCGGCGATCGACTCGTGCCTACAGCGGTGCAGCCCTGAAGCTGGCAGAACTCAACGCCCTGCTGGATTTCACCTATCAGCCACAGCACTACATCGATCAGGAACTTGACCCGACGCCCGACTATTTCGATTTGAACTTGATTGAAACCTTCATCGCCGTATCAGGCGTGGACGGCTTGGAAGAAGGCTGCTACTACTACGCGCCCAAAGCCCAAGAACTGCGGCAAATTCGCTTTAAGAACTTTCGGCGCGAACTGCATTTCTTGTGTCTCCAGCAAAATCTCGGTCGCGATGCGGGAGCCGTGCTGTTTCACACGGCTGATTTGCAAAAAGCCGTTGATCAGTATGGCGATCGCGTCTACCGCTACCTCCACATGGACGCCGGACACCTCGGCCAGCGCTTGAACTTGGCGGCGATCCGCTTGGGCTTGGGCGTCAGCGGCATCGGCGGCTTTTTTGATGATGCCGTCAACGAGGTGCTGGGCATTCCCAGCGATGAAGCTGTCCTCTACATCACGACGCTGGGACGACCCAGCCAAGCTTAATGGACGATCGAATCGAACTGCGGCTAGAGGCAACGGCAGAAGGCATCGACTGGGTGCGATCGCTGCTCGCCACGATCGGCTATGCGGGCGAAATCGACATTCGACCGACCGAGGGCGAATCTTGGCCGTATCGAGTGCGGCTGTATCCGGCGCAAGGATTTGAGGTCGATCGCATTGCCTCCACGCTGTATTCTCTCGAACGCACCAAACTCACCAGCGCTTTGAAAGCGTTCAACGTGGATGAAGTTACGATCGCCGCTTCGCCCACGACTTCGATCGGGCGATTCACGATTCAGCCACCCGATCGCAAGCCAGCCGAAACTGACCAAATTACTTTACAAATCGGCAGCACCTTGGCGTTTGGTAGCGGTCTGCATCCCGCCACGATCGTTAGCCTGAAGCTGCTCGATCGCCACCTGTCACCGTCGATGCAAACGCTCGATCTTGGCTCAGGATCGGGAATTTTGAGCGTGGCAATGGCAAAGCTGGGCGCGGACGTGATGGCGATCGACAACGATCCGATCGCCGTGCAAGCAACGGAATCGACCGTCAAGCTGAACGGGGTCGAATCACAGGTGCAAACCTTGCAGGGCAGTTTGGGACAGGGCAGCGAGTTCGGCCACTGGATGAACGGCAGTTCGTTTGGCAGCGTAGCCGCGATTCGTCCGATCGCGCAGTTCGATTTGATCGTGGCAAACATCCTCGCCCATCTGCATTTGACGCTCGCAACTGACTATCAGCAAGCCCTCAAGCCAAAGGGCATCTTGATTACAGCAGGCTACACGATCGATCGGGCTGAGGAAATCGATGCCGCCTTGCAAGCGGTCGGGTTTGAAGCGATCGATCGCGAAATGCTCGATGACTGGATTGCGATCGCGCATCGGCTGCAATTCATCTGAACGGCCTACCTTCTAATCTGGCAAACGAGCCGCACAAACGGCAGCACCGATCAGCCCAACCTGCGGATTGAGAACCACCTGGATCGGGATGCGCTCCATCAGCGGACGCATTCGGCCTTTTTCCAAAAACGATTTGAGGAAGCTGTTGGGGTCGCGATCGCGCTGAAGCAAGGGCAAATTTTTCGCTGCGATGCCGCCTGCAATGTATAGCCCGCCGTAGGGCAGGATTTTCAAAGCGAGATTGCCTGCTTCGCTGCCGTATGCACCTGCGAAAATCTGCATAGTTTGCTCGCTGAGATAGTCGCGATGTTCAGCGGCAGCTTGGGCGATCGCCGCACCGGGATCAACCGTTTTTTCCTTCTGGCCGATTTGATGCTCCCAAGCGCGAACCACTTCCGCGATCTGAGGAGACTCCGGGGCAAATTCGCGATCGCGCAAAAACTGATAGATCGCCAAAATGCCTTGTCCCGACACGACTCGCTCGACCGAAACGCGCCCGATGCTGTGCTTGTCGAGCAGATATTTCATCAGTTGAAACTGAAGCTCGGTCTGCGGTGCAAAATCCGTATGTCCGCCTTCGGTTCCATAAACGGCATATCGATCGCCCTGCCAGGTGAGGAATCCTTGACCGAGTCCGGTTCCCGCGCCGATGATGGCGATCGGGGCGTGCGGTTGCGGTTCGCCTTCCTGCAAACAGCACAAATCTGCCGCTTCCAGCTTCAAAATGCCGTAGCCGACAGCAGCAAAATCATTGATCAGCGTGACGTGGGGAATGTGCAGTTCTTGTTCGAGGCGATCGGCGGCCAACTGCCACGAGAGATTCGTCAGGTTGCAGGTGTCGTTGACGACTGGCCCTGCAATGCCAAAGCAGGCTTTTTGAATCTGCGGTTTTTCGCCGAGTGCGGCTTCGGCTTCGCTGAAAAACTCGCGCACCATTGGCACGAGATCCGGAAAGTCGGCGCTGACATAGCGATTTTCGTGCAGCGTGGTGAGATTTGCTTCGGCCTCGCTGGATGGTTGCGCTTCCACGAGTCGCAAAATCGTTTTTGTCCCGCCAATGTCGCCCGCTAGCAGTCTGGTCATGTCGGTTTCGATCGCGCTTAGATTTCCGTGAAAATTGTAACTTCTCTGCCAGAAGCGATCGCCTGCCTGGATACTGAGACAGCACAGCTTTACAAACATCGCATTCAGTTTGAACGATTGATGATGAGGCAGTCAGCACTTCTCCAATTCACACTAGCTGCGAAACAACCGTGAATACAAGGTTTCGTGGTTCATGCTGGCGATCGACAAGCCCCAGCCGCAAGCGGTCAGTTCTGCATCAGATAAGTTCAAGATTCGCTCGGCAGTTTGGTGAATTTGCGGATGCAGTTCGAGCATCGATCGCTGCCCTGCTGTTTGACCCAGCGGAATCAGGCGGACTGCCGCGCTAACAAGATTTGCTGCCCAACTGTGGAGGTAGCCAAGGGTGGCTGTGTGACGATCGATCCGCCAGTTTGCTGCGGCAATGCCAAAGGCTGCTGCATAGTTGCAGGGTTCTCCGCAGGCAGCAATCAGCGGCTGTACGCAAGGCGACAGATCGATCAGCAGTCGAGCGAGCGATCGTCCCATCTGCCAGCTTTGTTCGCGCAGTTCTTCGCTGTCGCGGACGGCAGAAAGCCAGTGATTCCACTGACTCAGGTGAGCCGAATCAACCAAACTTGCTTCATAGACTCTTAACATGACAGCCGCTTCAAGACGAATTTGGCCGTAGCTGAGTTCTTGAATCAGCCAGTGCTGAAGGCTAGCAGCATTGGCGATCGTACCCAACTGCACCAGGGTTTCTAGCCCTTCTGAATAGCTAAACGCGCCGACAGGCAACGCTGGACTCGTCAATTGCAGCAGTTGCAGCAGTTGCAGATGCGGCTCAGTCATGAGTATGGCTGCTGTGATGCAAATGTCCGTAAGCGCCCACTTCTGGTGAGAACGGCGCAATTTCTTCGGCGACATGCAGCCCCATTCGATCGAGCATCGTCCGCAAAACCGGATCAGGCGAAAGCCGCAGATAGGTGGATGTCACTTCCAGCGGCACATGGCGATTACCGAGATGATATGCCGCACGAAGCAGATCGATCGCTTGGTGCGCCGTGATGGTAAGGACGGGTTCTGGTTTGGCGGCAATGCTGACCAGTCGATCGTCATCAGAAGAGAGCAAATCGCCATGCTGCAAAACGGTTCCACGTGGCAAATTGAAGTAAACCGATCGCCCTGAAGCTGTTTTGAAATGATGGCGCGATCGCGTTCGTTCTTCTGCCGTCAACGCCAGCGAATCGACGATCGCCGCTTCAGCAAAATCTTTGCCAGTCGAAAATCGCTGCGTCAGCGTGATTGAATCGTTCATCTTTGCATAATACCGTCGATCGCCTCCGATAAGTTCAGTATCAATCACCGAAATGATTCGCGTCTTGGATGTAGTCGTGGCATACGAAAACTGAAGAGCGCGAACGTACAGGCGATCGCATCTTCGGTTGTTTGCTGTCTATTTAAGTCCATCGATCGCGCCGTTTAGAAGTTGTGCTGTTGTTCATTTGGGAGATCGAAATGACCCCTGCGAAGAGTGTGCTATCGCCTAATCTAGGCTCGCAATTCTCGACAGAACCTATCGGAAAACAAATGCTACTTTATGGTGTTCTAGAAGAAATGATAGACGGAATTTTAGTAATTACAGCGCAAGGACAAATAAAATATGCCAATCAGTCTGCACAAGATATTTGTCAGTTGCTGACAGCATCGCGATCGAATCTGCCATCTCAGATTTGGAAAGTTTGCGTTGCGCTGCTGGAAACACAACAGTTTCTTCCAGAGCAGATGTTTATCTTAGAAGACGAAATTCGCGCTGAGCAAGCTCACAATTTGCGCGTCCGCGTCCGCCGAATTGAGTGTGAAGTTAACGAGGTTTGCTTACTGGTAACGATCGAAAATCGCGACCGCAACAATCAAAGTGTTGCCCTTGCAGAAGCACGACGTTACGGATTAACCAGTCGCGAAACGGAAGTGTGGATGTTACGACGCAGCAATTTGAGCTATAAAGCGATCGCCGCCAAGCTGCATATTGCGATCGATACGGTTAAGAAGCACATTAAAAATATTCACGCTAAGCAGCAGGTCGCGATGTGGCGTGAGCCGCAATAGCAGGCTGTGTGAATGCAGCAGGCAGCGGCAGTTCAATCGAAAATTCAGTACCCTGCCCTGGCTCAGACCAGCATCTAAGCTGACCGCCATGTCCTTCCACAATTATCTTATGGCTGATGGCTAAACCTAAGCCTGTCCCTTTTCCTCGCGGTTTTGTAGTGAAAAATGGGTCAAAAATACGATCGCGAATGTCTGCGGCCATGCCTTTTCCATTATCACGAATACGCACGACAATTGCTGGTGTGGAATGAGAAACTGTTTCAGTAGTAATCCGAATTCGCTGAAGCGGTTGACTGCTTTGATCAAAGGCGTCGAGCGCATTACCAATTAAATTCATGAACACCTGATTAAGCTGTTCAGGGTGACATTCAATCAGCGGAATTTCACCATATTCTTTGATAACTTCAATCTGATCGGCGGCCTTCAGACGATGCTGCAAAATGGTCAGCGTGCTGTCTAAGCCTTCGTGGATGTCGCTCAGCCTTTTTTCATCTCCGTCGCGGCGGGCAAAATTTCGCAAGCTTAGGACGATCTGTTGTAGGCGATCGGCTCCTACTTTCATTGAGATCAAAGACTTTGGCAGATCTTCGGTTAGGAACTCAAAATCGATCGCCTGACTAAATTGTTGAATCGCATCAACAGGCTGCGAATAGCTTTGCTGATAAAGATGGATTAGCTCGAATAGATTTTGAATGTACTGGCTCACATAGTTAATATTGCCATGTACGAAGCTCAACGGATTGTTGATCTCATGTGCAATTCCAGCAATCATTTCACCTAAGCTCGACAGCTTCTCTGCTTGAATAAGCTGAGCTTGTGTGTCTTCCAACATCTGTCGAGCTTGCTTCAACGCTTGTTCAGTCCGATACTTTTGTACGCCATTTATCCAGTGAGTCGTCACTTGGCTGCTGAGCATTTGCAAAGCTTCTCGCTGATTAGCATTGAGATCAAAAACAGTCTGATCCAGTAGACAAAGCCAGCCAAGCAGCACTCGACTTGAAAGCAAAATCGGTACGGCAACCAGATAGTAGCCTTCTTGAGTGACCAGCGTTTTAACTTGGCAGGAGTCGGCAGTCCACAGGCCAATTGTCTTGCGAATCTCACGGGCGATCGCATCGATTTGGCAGTCGGTTGATGCTTGGAACCAAACGCGCTCGATGCCGTTTAGCGCGACCAGCGCGATCGAAACGTGACAGGTGAGTGAAGCGAGCGCGGCAAGGTCGGTCAAGGCGGCATCAAAACTGCCACCACAGGCTAGGGTCGCTTCGCGATTTGGGAAATTCATCATCGCCAAAATCCTCTGCTATGTGGTCTTGCGGGAGTATTTCTACCGAGTTCGCTACATCCTATCAGGACAAACTCGATCGAACGGTGAAGCTATTGCGAAAAGTTGCTGAAGATGTACCGCTGCTTTGTAAAAGCTTGATGAGGGAGGGCAGCAGGCTCGACTTGACCTATGCGTAAACTGCTCGATGCTTCTGCCTTTGGCCTCCTGCCTCCTGCAAAAATGGTAGAGTCGATCGCAAGCTAGAGAGGAGCCGTTTGCCATGAAAGCGCAGGTGTTTCGCGGAGTTAATCAGCTTCGCTATGAGGATGTTCCCGTGCCCGCGATCGCACCTGATGAAGTGCTAGTGCAGGTGCGCGTTGTCGGTTTGTGTCAATCAGATATTAAGAAAATTCGCTATCCGCTGCTCGATCCGCCGCGCATCTTTGGACATGAAACGGCTGGTGTAATTGCGGAAGTTGGTGCGGAAGTGAAAGGCTGGCAGGTTGGGCAGCGTGTCGTTGTTCTCCATCACATTCCCTGTATGCACTGCGGCTATTGCTTACAAGACAACTTCTCAATGTGTGAAGTTTACAAAAATATTTCCACAACGGCAGGGTTTGCACCGAGCGGTGGTGGATTTGCGGAATATGTAAAAGTACCGGGGCACATTGTCCGTAACGGCGGCTTGATTTCGATTCCCGACGAGGTGACGTTTGAGCAGGCCAGCTTTGTGGAGCCGACGAACTGCTGTTTGAAAGCGGTGAAGAAAGCGCAGATTGCTCCCGGTCAAACGGTTCTGGTGACAGGAGCGGGACCGATCGGTCTGATGTTTGTGATGCTGGTGAAATATTTTGGGGCGAGAGCGATCGCCACCGACCTCCTGCCCACCCGCATCGAAAAAGCGCTTCGCGTCGGAGCCGATGCTGCCTTTGATGCTCGCGATCCCGACCTGCACACCAAAGTTTTCGCCTTGACGGGAAACATGGGCGTGGATGTGAGCCTGCTGGCCGTTCCGAGCGAAAAGGCGTTTTTTCAGGCGATCGACTGTACGCGCAAAGGCGGCAAAATCTTGTTCTTTGCAGAGTTTCCTGATGAAGTACAAATTCCGCTCAACCCGAATTTGCTCTACCGTCGCGAAATCGATCTGATGGGCAGCTACAGTTCTTCGTATCGCGTCCAGCAGCTTGCCGCCGATATTGTGTTCAACCGCCGGATTGATGTCGATGCTTTGGTGAGCGATCGCTATCCCCTGAGCGATTTGGCGGCAGCAGTCGATCGCGCCCTTTCCCCAACAGCAGAAACGCTCAAGATCTTGATTTATCCAGACCTTGAGCGCGATCGAGTTTGAAATGATTGGGCAGGGGTGCTTGCGCCCCTACACAAAGCAATTAAGCTTCGGGGATTGCGGCGGCTGCATCAGCATCAGCATCGCGACCCGTTGTCGAGACAAGGACAGTGACGACAACGCGATCGCTATCGCCAACTGCTTCCACGCCCGCAGGCAGCTTCAGGTCGCCCACGTGCAGCGCACCGCCGACATCGAGATCGGTGATATCCACATCGATCGTTTCGGGAATGCTTTCGGGTGGGCACTTCAGCGTTAGTTCGTTCAGCACGGTATCAAGCGCACCGCCATTTTGCTTGACGCCGATCGATTCACCCACGAAATGTAGGGGAACAGTGGCTTCGATCGAATCTTGCTGAGCGATCGAGAAAAAGCTGAGGTGATAGATTGAGTTGCGCCAAGGATGCGTTTGCACTTCGCGCAGCAGCGCCTTACCGCTCCAGCCGTCCGCAACTTTGACATCAACCAGCGTATTGTTGACCGAGGCTTTTTTCACCAGGGTTTCCGCCGCTTTTGCTGGAATTGCGACAGAAATCGATTCTGTTCCTTTGTGGCCGTAGATCACAGCGGGAATCAATCCGCTTTGCCTGAGGGCGTTCGGCTTACTTTCGGGTGAGCGTTTTTGACATTCGATCGTCAGTTCCATTGTTCAATCAACTTAACTAAGGTGTACTTGGAAAAATCAGACAGCCACAAATTTGAAACAGCCACAGAATTGAGACAGCCAAACTTAAACGGTAGCAGGCGCAACGCCGTTCGTGTGCAGCAGTGCCCGCTTAGGACCGTGAATCGGGTCTTCCACGATGATCGTTTGGTCGCGGCTGGCGCCGAGCGAGACGATCGCGATCGGCACTTCCATCAGTTCGGCAAGGAACTTGAGGTAGTCCAACGCCTGCTTGGGCAGATCCTCTAGGGTGCGACAGTTCTCCGTCGATTGCTTCCAGCCCGGAAGCGTTTCGTAGATCGGCTGACAGCGACCAAAGCGGCGGGCGTTGCTTGGCAAATCGCGGACGCGCTGCCCGTCGATTTCGTAGGCCACGCAGACCTTGATTTCTTCGAGGTCGTCTAGCACATCCAGCTTGGTGATGGCGAGACAGTCTAGCCCGTTGATGCGGACGGCGTAGCGCCCGATCACGGCATCAAACCAGCCGCAGCGCCGTTCGCGCCCGGTGGTTGTGCCGAACTCTGCGCCGCGATCGCGCAGCAACTCTCCTATTGTGCCATTCAACTCGGTTGGGAAGGGACCTTCACCCACGCGAGTCGTATAGGCTTTGGCAACGCCGATGACGCGATCGATAATTGTGGGACCAATCCCTGACCCGACGCAAGCTCCGCCCGCAACCGGATTCGAGGAAGTCACGTAAGGGTAAGTACCGTGATCAAGATCCAGCAGTGTCCCTTGTGCGCCTTCAAACAAAATGTTGCGACGCTGTTCGACGGCATTGTAAATGTGCAGCGAACTGTCGATTACGTGCGGGCGCAGGCGATCGGCATAGCCAATGTATTCATCGATGACCGCATTGGGATCGAGCGGCGGCAGGTCGTAGAGCTTTTCGAGGATGACGTTTTTGTATTCGATCGCCCAACGCAACTGCTTCCGCAGGCTGTCCGAATCCATCAGATCGATGACGCGAATGCCCGTCCGCTCTGACTTGTCGGCGTAGGTGGGACCAATGCCGCGCTTGGTCGTGCCGATTTTGTGATTGCCGCGCCGTTCTTCTGAAGCTTGATCGATCAGGCGGTGATAGGGCATCGTCACATGCGCCGTTTCTGAAATCAGCAGATTCTCGGTTGAGATGCCCAGCGCTTCAATCTGATCCAGTTCTTGAATCAAAACTTTCGGATCGATTACCGTGCCGCAGCCGATGATGCATTCGGTGTTGGGGTAAAGGATGCCGGACGGAATCAGGTGCAGCTTAAAGGTTTGATCCTGCACGACAACGGTGTGCCCAGCATTGACGCCGCCCTGATAGCGCACGACAACATCGGCTGACTTGCTCAGCAGATCCGTGATTTTTCCTTTTCCTTCGTCGCCCCACTGGGCACCGATGACAACAACGTTAGCCAAGGCGTTAATTACACAAGTTTCAAAAGTTTGCAGACCTTTCATTATGGACAGCGATCGCGATCACTGTCAACTTCAATTTTCGAGGCGATCGGATTTTCTGCTCTCAAAATGAGAAATCTTCAATGTTGACAGTTATGCTCTCGTTCTGAGAGAATAGATAGACCATATCCAATCCATCCACCAAATACCCGCCAATGAATATTAGAAAAATTCCTCAAACAGAATATGCGCCTGATTTCTATTCGCAATCTCCGCAACGATGCCTCTCGATATGCTGATGCAAGAGAGCAGGTTGAGACTTGGTTTGACAAGATTAAAGAGGCCAACTGGCAGAATTTGGAAGACGTTCGCAAAGTTTACAAAGACGCTGAAGCCGTTGGAAACTTCACCGTTTTCAACATCAAAGGCAATGACTACCGCTTGATTGTTGGAATTGACTATGAGTTTCAAACGATCTACTACAAGTATTTCTTAACTGACGCTGACTACAGCAAAAATAGATGGAAAAATGACCCTTACTTTTGACCGAATCGCCTATCAAAACTTGTTGGCAGAAGTTGCTCCTCAAGTGATTGAAACTGAGGAGGAGTACGATCGCGCCCTCCAAATTGCTGAACGCCTAATGTTCACTAAAGATCGCACACTCGAAGAAAAAGCGCTCTTCAAACTTCTGGTTTTGCTGATTGAAGCGTATGAATCAGAATATTATCCACGTCCATTCAATGACTCAACGCCTCATGAAGTTCTTCAACAGTTGATGAAAGCCAACGGAATTCGTCAAGCCGATCTAGTTGGAATCATTGGGACAAGCGGTGTGGTGTCTGAAGTTGTGAATGGCAAGCGATCGATCAGCAAAGCCCAAGCAAAAGCGCTAGGCGACTATTTCAAAGTCTCGCCCAGCCTGTTCATCTGAAGAAGCCGCCTGGAATCGATAGACTGATAAAAGAATTCAAGTTTCAAAAGGCAACAACAAACATGGTCGTGCTGTATGGGCTGCTCGTTGTGGTCATGCTGGTGGGAATTGTGGGCGCGATCGTCCCTGGAATTCCTGGCATCAGCTTGATTTTTGGCGCGATCGTGGTTTGGGGCGTGGTCAAAGGCTTTGCAGGGCTGACCGTGCCGCTGATTGTTGCGGGCGTCGTGCTGCTGCTGGGCATGGGGATCGATTTTTTGGCAACCTATTGGGGCGCACAAAAGTTCGGGGCGAGCAAGTGGGGACAAATTGGCGCGATCGTCGGCTTGCTGCTGGGATTTTTTGGCTTGCTGCCCGCTCTACCCGTTGGAGGTCCACTGGTCGGATTGCTGTTTGGGCCACTGGTGGGAGCGCTCATCGGAGAATTTCTTTATCGTCGCGATCTCAAACTTGCACTGAAGGCGTCATTGGGGATTTTGGTCGGCACGATCGTCGGGAATTTGGTGCAGTTTGTGCTGGCGATCGCCACCGTCGCCGTTTTCCTGTATGCAACTTGGTCGAGCGTGATGGGCGGAACTGCTACGCTACCCGTTTAAGCAATCCGTTTAAGCTATAGCCCATCCAGCAATTCTTGCAAAGCCGCTCTCATCTCTTGCGGACTGGTAGTCGCTGTGCCGAACTGCCGCACGACAATGCTTGCCGCCAAATTGCCTAAAACCGCAGCTTCCCAAAGCGATGCGCCGCCGATCAGTCCCAGCGTCAAGGCAGCAGCAACCGTGTCGCCCGCTCCGGTCACATCATAAACATCGGTGCGATTGAAGGCGGGGATCACCTGCTGGCTCGATCGATCGAACAGACTCATCCCCTCCTCACCTCTGGTAATCAGAATATGCTGAGCTTGCGTCAGATTGAGCAGATCTTGTCCGGCGCGATCGAGCGATTCCGCTGAGTCGATCGCATAGCCGACCGCTTGTTCCGCTTCGGGCAAATTCGGGGTGAATACGGTTGCGCCTTGATAGCGATCGAGGGCTTTTTGGGCATCGACGATCGATCGATCGTGCTGCAAAGCCGCTGCAATTACGGGAGGCGTCAAGGTTCCATCGCCATAGTCTGAGCAGACGATCGCATCGACAGTCCCGATTTGACTGGAAATATATTCGGCTAGCTGAAGCTGCAAGGCGGAATCGGGCAGATCGTCGGATTTGCGATCGACTCGGACGATTTGCTGTGTCACCGACTGGCGAGCATGGCCGGAAATGCGCGTTTTGGTGACGGTGGGGCGATCGGAATCGATCAAAATTCCGGTTGTGTCGATGTGGGCAGACTCGAAGATCGATCGCAGTGCCCGCCCCTGTTCATCTTTGCCAACTAGTCCAACCGCCTTCACCTGTGCGCCTAATTTTGCCAGGTTGTAAACGGAGTTCGCGCCGCCGCCAGGAATTTGTCGGGTGATTTCGTGGCGCAAAATCAAAACCGGAGCTTCACGCGAAACCCGCTCCACCTGTCCGGTGAGGAATTCATCCACCGTCAGATCGCCCACGACCAAGACGCGAGCCTCGGTGAAGCGATCGAGCAGGGCAAACAAACGGGCAGCACTCGCCTGTAGCTGCTGAGCAAAGGCAGAATCTAGCGTCATCGATCGCGGTGGGAATCAACGGAACTCATTGTCGCGCAATTTGTTTCCAAAACGCGCAAAAACGCGATCGCCATTAGCTAGCCGGAGGTTCTTCTGGTGCCGCCGCCGCACAAGCCTCCGCGCTGAAGGGAAATGTCACTGTCACTTGGAAAGGCTGTTCTTCTGACGTGGTGTTGTCGAAGTTGTAGCGACGGACGGCTGCAAGCGCGGCTTCGTCAAAGACGGGATAGCGAGAGCTAGAGAGCAATTGCGGATCGCCCACAATGCGATCGTCTGCGTTCACATCTACACCGTAAATCACCGTTGCCGTTGCTCGAATTGGACAAGCTTCAGCCGGATAGCGCACGCTAATCTCGGCTCTGCGTAAATCTTCGAGCGTCCGGCCTTCATTCCCTACATAGAACCAATCCCCAAAGGCACGATTTGCATCACCTTGACTTGTGGGGCGAGAACCTGCTGGATAAGGCGTCAGCAGGCGAGCCACCCGACGCGCTTCCTGCTCTTGCGCTCTGCGCCGAGCAATTTCTTCTTGTGATGGGCGATCGGGCGTTGGACTGGCCGGAGATTCGGGCGGACTCTCGCTGTTTGTGCCGCTGCCGTTGTTTGTGCCTGCATTGGGTGAGGGCGTCGCTGTTGGGCTGGGAGTGGGTGATTCTGCTAGAGGCGGCACATTGTCGATCGAAGTTCCCCCTTCTGAAACGGTTTCTCCGGGCGTGGGGGGGGGCAACGGCGTTGGCGTTGGGGTAGGAGTCGGCGTTGCGGTGGGCGTTGGGGTAGGAGTCGGCGTGGGCGTTGCCCTGGGCGTTTGGCGCGTGGTGGGCGTGGTCGATCGCACTCTGGGGCGGTTAGGAGTAAAAACTTGCGGCAATCGACCGAGCGACGGCGGCACATAAAGCGAGCTTGGTGGAAACAGCGATCCCGCAGGCGGCGTCGGCAGCGGCGTGACCGAAAACTGCTGCGGCAGGCGACCCGCATCGGCAGGCGGCAGCGGTGCGGCAGGAATCGGCAAACTGGCCTGAGTATCAAACTGCGGCACACGGGCAAGTTCTTCGGGCGACAGTTCCACCAAGCCCACTTCGCGCTGAATTTCCGCCTCGGTCGGTTGCCGTGCCGCCAGCGGCAGATACGGAAAAATCGCCCACAGCAAACCATGCACCCCGATCGACGCCAACACCGCGATCGCCGTCGGGTCGCGCAGAATCGATCGCAGCGGGGCTGGCAATGACTGAAGCATCGAAGATTGCGTCATGATTTGCGAAGGCGAGTTTCTGGAAGCAATTTTAAGAGACAGGCGGGGGAACCTGCACAATCAAGAGAGAGAAATAGGGCAGTTTCAGGTCAGGGCGATCGCGCAAATCCGAGTAAATCACTTGATTGGGCAAGGTCGCCCGTTCGATCACGTGGCTGTGCTGCAAAAGCTGGCGTTTCTGGAGAATCCGCCAAACCTGGGAATACACCGAACTCACCTTCATTAATACCAGCACTTCAGCGGAATTCAGCGCGGTTTCCAAATCTGAAACGGTGTAGAGCGCAGGTAGAACGGTGAGCCGTTGCGATCGAATCGTCAGGGGCAAGCCCAACTGCGCCGCCGCCGCCAGCGGTGAACAGATGCCGGGGATCGTTTGGATTGGGGCGATCGGATGAAGCTGCCCAAGCGTCTGCGCCAAATAGGTAAACGTGCTGTAAAAGCTCACGTCACCTTCAGAGACAAAGGCGACATCCTGCCCTTGCTCCAGATATGACCACACTTTTTCAGCGGCAGCTTGCCACGCCTGTTCGAGTTCACGATCGTTCTGCACATAAGGAAAAACCAGCGGTAGACGAACCTGATCGGGCTTGAGCCAAGGCGCGATCGATCGCTCCGCCACGCCAGTCTGCCCATTCATTCCCGCCGGAAACGCCACGATCGAAACGGACTGCAAGAGCCGCAAGCCTTTCACCGTCAGCAGTTCCGGATCGCCAGGACCAGCCCCGATGCCGTAGAGCGTTCCAATTTTCATTCGCTCAAATTTTGGTGCGATCGGTCAAAATCTCATACCCGTCTTTCGTCACCAAAACCGTATGCTCGAACTGAGCAGACAAGGCACGATCGAGCGTCACGACCGTCCAGCGATCGGCCAAAGTGCGCGTGTGTTTCGATCCGGCATTGAGGATCGGTTCGATCGCCAAGGTCATTCCTTCGCGCAGCTTGACGTTGGGCAGTTCCCTCGTGCGGAAGTTAAAGACGGCGGGTTCTTCGTGCAGATTGCGTCCGACGCCGTGTCCGGTGAATTCTTCCACGACTTTGAATCCGGCGGACTCGACCGAATCTTGAATTGCTCCGGCAATGTCCATCAGAAAGTTTCCGGGTTTGACCTGGGCGATGCCTTGATAAAGGGCGGCTTCGGCGGCTTCGATTAGCTTGGCGGCTGGGGGCGCGACCTGACCGACGGCGATCGTAATGCAGGAGTCGCCGTGAAAGCCTTGAAAGAATGCGCCCGTATCGACTTTCAGCACGTCGCCCGATCGGATCACTTTTTTGCGGCTGGGAATGCCGTGAACGACTTCGTTGTTGAGGCTAGAGCAGATCGAACCGGGAAAGCCGTGATAGCCTTTGAAGCTGGGAACTGCGCCCATTTCGCGGATGCGCTTTTCGGCGTGAGCATCCAAATCCGCTGTTGTCATGCCCGGTTCCACCAGTTCCGAAATTTCTTTCAAAACCGTTGCCACGATCGCGCCCGCCTGCCGCATAATTTCGATTTCGGCAGGCGATTTGGTTTCGATGCCGCGCCGCTGACGTTTGATTCGAGGAGCCGCAACGGGCTGAGGCAAAATGTTTGACAGAAAATTCATGGAAGGCTGATCTTGGATGCTGTTCTTAAGGTAGCTTAATCGGCGGCTTGATCTGCGGAGCGGGCAACTTCAACATGCAGCGGAACTCCTGCTAAAGTAGCGATCGATTCGCTTACCCAGGTGTCCGATGGCTCGTTCTCGCTTCTCGGCATTCTCGCAGCCGATCGATCGCAGCGCGATTCTGCTGATGATCGCCCTTGCCGTTGTGATCAGTTTGGTGCTGCTGAAGGGCGATCGCACCGCTGCCCATGTGCGCGATTTTAGCTGGCAGGGCAGGCATGTTGGCGTGGACGATCGCGCGTTTGTGTTGAACTTCAGCCGCCCGATGGATCATGCCAGCGTTGAATCGAATTTGCGGATCGAGCCGCCTTTGCAAGGGCGAATTAGCTGGGCGGGTCGCCGCATGGCCTACACGCTCAACGATCCGCCGCCCTATGGCTATGACTTTAAGCTGCAACTGCAAGATGCTCGCGATCGCTTCAGCGACCCAAACGACGCTCGGACGCGGATGCAGCCGTATGTCGGTGAATTTCGATCGCGCGATCGTGCCTTTATCTATCTGGGCATTGCGGGCGAAGAAGCAGGCCGACTGGTGATGTATAACCTGACGACTGAGCAGCGGCAGATCCTCACGCCCGCCAATCTGGTTGTTGTCGATTTCAAGCCGTATCCGCAGGGCGATCGCGTGTTGTTTGCCGCCAACGATCGCGCTTCGCAAACGCAAAATCTGCTCAACCAGCAGCTTTACACGGTCACAACCGGACTGCCCGCCCAAGCCCAGCCCGGACTGCCCGGACAGCGCCAGCCGGAAGCCGAACCCACTCGTCCGCCTGGAGAAGTTCATCTGGTTCTCGACAATCGCGACTATCAAAACATGCAGTTTGATTTGTCGGCAGATGGCAGCAAGGTTGTGGTGCAGCGCGTCAGCCGCAACAATTTGGCAACCTATGGCCTCTGGCTAATCGAGTCCGGCCAGTCGCCGCGCCCGCTGGAAGGTCAACCCGGCGGCGATTTTGTGATTACGCCTGACAGCCAATCGATCGCCATCAATCAAGGTCAAGGTGTGGCGATCGTGCCCCTCGAATCGGGAGCCGAACCGCTCGACTTTCTGGCGCAATTTGGGCAGACGCTCGACTTTAGCCCGAACGGATCGGCAGCGGCAATGGTGCGGTTTAACAACGACGTTCCCACTCAGCCAACGCGATCGCTCTTCCTGGTTGCCGAAGGATCGCAGCGCGAACTGCTCACGACCAACGGCCAAATTCGCGCCGCCCAGTTTCACCCGACGCGACCGCTGCTCTACTGCTTGTTCACCACGCTACTCCCCGGAGACGAAAACCGCGAACAGCCTTATCTGGCGGCGATCGACACCGAATCGGGCAAGCGTGTCGATCTGCTGATGCTGCCGATTCAGCAGGAAATTCAGTTCAGCCTGTCGCCGGACGGCTTGGGCGTTTTATTTGACCAAATTCAACCAGTGGCCGAGGGACAAACCAGCGTCATTTACGGCAGCGACGGACAGCCGATCGCCAACAGCAGCCTGTGGATTTTGCCGATCGCCACTGACGGCAACGGCTTTCCCAAACAGGCAGAACCGAAAACCTTGCCGATCGCCGGATTGCGTCCGTTCTGGCTACCCTAGCGATTAAGCGGCATCCGAAAGCGATTTGGCCTGCAACCACTGCGGCAAAAAGCGACGGAGCCACGCTTCAACGGCTGCACCGTAGCGGGCGTGGTCTTGAAACTGTTCGGCTCGCGATCGCGCTCCCGGTCGCGTTAGCTGATCGATGCCGTTCGTCGTCCAGCGATCGAGCAGCATTTCGTTCATTTCAGGATGGAATTGCAGGCCATATACCGAATCGCCATAGCGGAACGCCTGATTGGGAAATTCGTCGCTTTGGGCGAGCAACACTGCGCCCTGCGGCAACTCGAAGCCTTCCTGATGCCAGTGATAAACGGTTGTGGGAAAGTCGGGGGCGGCCACTGTCGGACGAATCGGTACATAGCCAATTTCGACAATTTCTTGCGGATGTGGCCTGACTTTTGCGCCCAGCGATCGAGCCAATAGCTGTGCGCCCAAGCAGATGCCGAGGTAAGGTTTGCCAGATGCGATCGCTCGTTCAATCCACTCCAACTCCGTGCGAATAAACGGCAGGGTTTGGTCATCATTGGCGCTCATGGGGCCACCAAACACGATCGCGCCTGCATAATCATCCAGCGTGTCCGGCAGCGATTCACTCAGACAGGGACGGCGAACATCCAGTTCATAGCCGTTTTCTTCGAGAATTTGCCCGACCAGTCCGCAATTCGAGTTTTCCTGATGAACGATCACTAAAATTTGGCTCACGGTTCACGCCTCGCAACACTGTTTCTACTCTATCGATCGCCCGCAGCCGAAATCGTCTGACACGGCACAGCCCGCAATCGCTAGCATGACGGAGGCGATCGATTTCTCCGGGGATCGATCGCCTTGCTGCTGATTCTCGCTGGAGTTATGAAGCCTCCCCGACTGTCTCGTCGATCGACCGCTCACTCCAGAATCGGCGTGGCGATCGCGCTGTATGCCTTTATTGCGATCGGCTCTGCCGAAGGCGGACTGGGCGTTTTGCTGCCCTCGATCTGGACGACCTACGGCATTTCGCCCGCCACCGTCACGCTCTTGTTCATCAGTCAAATTACGGGCTATGTCGTCGCCGCCTTCAGCAGCAGCGTGATCAGTCAGCGGCTTGGACTGGCGCGAATGCTGCTAGTTGCGGCTTTGACGCTGGCGATCGCCCTGCTCACCTATGCACTTTCGCCCGTCTGGTCGGTAATGGTAATTGCCGGAACGCTGCTGGGTCTGGGTATTGGCCTGATCGACGCAGGCATCAACACCTACATTGCCAGCGATCAGCAAAACGCGACGCTGATGGGCGTACTGCACGGCTTTTACGGCATCGGGGCTTTGTTGGGACCCACGATCGCCACCTTCCTACTGAGCGCCGACTGGAACTGGCGATCGATCTACCTGGTGTTTGCCAGCATTGTCGGACTGTTGGCGATTGCTGCGCTGTGGGCAGTGGTGACGAACTATCGCCCGCTGACTAAGCCGATTGCTACTGATGATCATCCGAATGCTTGGAGCAGTCTGCGACAGGTGGTGAGAACGCCCGTTGTGCTGGTGATGGGCTTGCTGCTGCTGGTCTATGTCGGCACGGAAGCCTCGATCGGTAATTGGGCGTATGCCGTGCAAACGATCGGTCGCGATCTGCCGACGCAAACGGCGGGATACAGCGTCAGTGCCTACTGGCTCGGTTTGACGATCGGGCGATTTGCGCTGGGGCAGTTTGTGGCGCGGCTGGGTGCAGTTCGCGTCGTCACGCTTTCCCTGCTGCTGCTGCTGATTGGCCTGCTGTGCTGGTGGCAGCTACCGCAAGTGTGGCTGAGTCTGCCGCTGATTGGATTTGCGCTGGCGGCAATTTTTCCCACAACGATCTGGCTGGTTCCGCAGCGCGTCGCTCCGGCGATCGTTCCTGCTGCGATCGGCTTGATTACCAGTGTTGCCAGTTTGGGCGCGGCAATCATTCCCACCAGTGTCGGCTGGATCGCCGATCGCGCCGGACTTGAGCAAATTCCCGCGCTCATGCTGCTGCTGGCGATCGGACTGCTGGCGCTTCATGCGTGGCTGGTTCAGCGTCCGGCGAAATCGCTGCCCTAAAATCCCGGCTGCAATGCGATCGAACAGCGAGATACCGAACGGCAATTGCTGACATCTACCCAATGAGGAAATTTCACTCTAAGTGAACCGCTGCGGGAAACTATAATGGTTCGACATAATCCTTTATTTTTAGCGGGCGATCGTGACAGAACCAGGAAGCTACAAAGACACCGTAAATCTGCCTCAAACCCAGTTCGATATGCGGGCAAATGCCACCAAGCGCGAACCGGAAATCCAAGCATTTTGGGCAGAAAATTCCATTTACGAGCAGCTTTCCGAGAACAATCCGGGCGAAATTTACATTCTGCACGATGGCCCTCCCTACGCGAATGGCGAAATTCACATGGGGCACACCTTGAACAAGGTGCTGAAGGATATTGTCAACAAATATCAAACGCTCAAAGGCCGAAAAGTCCGCTACGTTCCCGGTTGGGACTGTCACGGACTGCCGATCGAACTGAAAGTTCTGCAAGCGATGAAGCAGGACGAACGCCAAAAATTGACGGCGATCGAACTGCGCCGCCGCGCCAGAGATTGGGCGCAAACTCAGGTCGAGCAGCAAGCCGTCAGCTTCAAGCGATTGGGCATCTGGGGCGATTGGGAACATCCGTATCTGACCATGCAGCCCGAATATGAAGCTGCTCAGATCGGCGTGTTCGGTCAAATGGTCTTGAAAGGCTACATCTATCGCGGCCTCAAGCCCGTCTACTGGAGTCCGAGTTCCCGCACCGCATTGGCCGAAGCCGAACTCGAATATCCCGAAGGCCACACTTCACCCAGTTTGTATGCCGCCTTCAAAATGCTCAGCGTCTCGACTGCGGAACTAGAGCCGTATCTGGATGGTTTGGGCGTCGCGATCTGGACAACAACGCCCTGGACGATTCCGGCAAACTTAGCGGTTGCTGTTAATCCTGACCTGAAATATTCAGTGGTGGAAGCAGATGGATTGCCGTTCAAATATTTGATCGTGGCAACGGATCTGGTCGATCGCCTTTCCGCTTTATTTGAAACACCGCTCACCATCAAAGCAACCGTTTCAGGGAAAGCATTAGAGCATTCCACCTATCAGCATCCTTTGTTCGATCGCCAAAGTCCGATCGTGATTGGCGGCGACTACATCACAACTGAATCCGGTACAGGTTTAGTTCACACCGCTCCCGGTCACGGTCAGGACGACTTTATTGTTGGTCAGCGCTACGGATTGCCAATTTTGTCGCCCGTTGATGACGACGGTAAATTCACCGCAGAAGCCGGAAAGTTTGCTGGCTTAAAAGTGGTGGATAACAACAAAGTGAGTGAGGGAAATCAAGCGATTATTGATGCTTTGAAAGAGGCGCGATCGCTGCTCAAAGAAGAACCCTATCAACACAAATATCCCTACGACTGGCGCACTAAAAAACCTGTCATTTATCGCGCTACCGAACAGTGGTTCGCCTCGGTTGATGGCTTCCGCGAGCAGGCAATGAAGGCGATTTCTTCAGTCGAATGGATTCCCGTGCAGGGCGAAAATCGCATTACGGCAATGGTCTCAGAGCGATCGGACTGGTGCATTTCTCGGCAGCGAAGCTGGGGCGTTCCAATCCCCGTTTTCTATGACGAAGAAACCAATGAACCGCTGATGAATCAGGAGACGATCGCCCACATTCAAAAAATCTTTGCCGAGCGGGGATCAGATGCGTGGTGGGAAATGTCTGTTGAAGAACTTTTGCCGGAAAAATATCACGATCGCAAATATCGCAAAGGCTTCGACACGATGGATGTTTGGTTCGACTCTGGCTCATCTTGGGCAGCAGTCGCCGAACAGCGTAACAACCTCCGCTATCCCGTTGATCTCTACCTGGAGGGTTCTGACCAGCATCGCGGCTGGTTCCAGTCGAGCCTGCTCACCAGCGTCGCCGTCAACAACCAAGCGCCCTACAAATCCGTTTTGACGCACGGCTTCACCTTGGATGAAGACGGCAACAAAATGAGCAAATCGCTCGGCAACGGCATCGATCCGCTGCTGATTATCAACGGCGGCAACATGAAATTGAAAGGCAAAAATATCAACATTCTGCCCTTCGGTTCGGATGTTTTGCGCTTGTGGGTTTCGTCCGTCGATTACTCCAAAGATGTTCCTTTGGGGCCAAACATCCTCAAGCAAATCAACGACGTGCGCGGCAAAATTCGCAACACGGCAAGATTTTTGCTGGGCAATTTACACGATTTTGATCTGGCAAAAGATGCGGTTGCTTACGAAGAACTGCCGGAACTCGATCGCTACATGCTGCACCGAATGACTGAGGTATTTTCTGAAGTCACCGATGCGTTTGAAACCTATCAGTTTTTCCGCTTCTTTCAAACCGTTCAAAACTTCTGCGTCGTCGATCTTTCTAACTTCTATCTCGACATTGCCAAAGACCGACTGTATATCAGTTCGCCCAACGCCCAACGCCGCCGAAGCTGTCAGACCGTTCTGGCGATCGCGCTGGAAAATCTTGCGAAGTCGATCGCCCCTGTCCTCTCTCACTTGGCCGAAGACATCTGGCAGTATTTGCCCTACCAAACGCCTTACAAATCGGTTTTTGAAGCAGGCTGGGTGAAGCTGGAAGACAACTGGAAACAACCCGAATTAGCGAAAAGCTGGGAGAAACTGCGCGACATTCGCCAGGAAGTCAATAAAGTCTTGGAACAGGCGCGATCGAGCAAAGAAATCGGCTCCTCACTCGAAGCCAAACTATTACTTTACGTTCCCGATTCTGACCTCAAGCAAAAGCTTGAATCGATGAATCCAACTGACAGCTTGAGCGGCGATGGCTTCGCCGCCTTCGGGCGTGTTGATGAACTGCGCTATTTGTTCATCACCTCGCAAGTTGAACTGTTGGATTTCGATGAGTCGATTGCTCAACTCAAGTTTCAATCGCAATCTGAAACGGTGAGTGTCGGTGTCCAAGATGCGGAGGGTGAGAAGTGCGATCGCTGCTGGAACTACTCAACTTTAGTTGGCAAATCTTCGCTGCATTCATTATTGTGTGAGCGGTGTGTGGAGGCGGTTGACGGAAAGTTTTAACTGAAATGATGAGTTTTTGTCGGGGTGAGGGCGATTGAGAGCAATCGCTTCTCTCACTCATTTCTAATTGACTACAAAATTTGTCAGCAATGAATACTCGATCGAAGCAACCGTTAGAAATGCCGCCGTTTCCGCTGCTGAACTGGACAGATTACGCTTGGGAATTTATAGAATTTTTTCCATCCTGGCAAAACTTTCAGGCTAATCGTCAACCTTCGACCGGACAGATTAAGATCAATATTTTTGTGGATGGATTGGGCGATCGACATCCACCCCTACCAGAGCAGGCGATCGCCTATCAGTTTCTCAAGGAAAACGAACAGGCGGTGACGAATGCACTGCTGCAAGGTGTGTTCGATCGCCGTCTTGCCATTCGAGAAGTTTATTTTTGTAATGAGCCGGAGTTGAATCCACCAATCGATCGCATTGACGACATCCGAAAAATCATCGCACCGCACCGAATTTATTTCAATTCAGAAAGCAAAGATGGCTGTGCTTATCTGGGCTTTGCCTTCGATTCGGTGTGGGACATTGAGCATGGTTTCGGCGTGATCATGCACAAAACGCAGTTCATCGGTTGGGCTGAAGCGGAGGCAGCTTTTAATCTTGATTTGGCGATCGAGAATGAATCAAGCTGGGCAAATCATTTCACCCAGCTTGATTGAAGGGTTGAGTTTTAATGCTCAGAAACCCAGTTTTTCTAGGACAGGACGAGTGGAAACAATATGGCGATCGAGTCCTAATTCCTGCGGTGAAATTCCCAAAGCTAGCGCGACAAGTTGCGGCAAATGCAGCACAGGTAAACCTAACTTTTCACCGATCGTTTGTTCCACTTCGGGCTGGCGCGAGTCGAGGTTGAGGTGGCACAGCGGGCAGGGCGTGACGATGCAGTCGGCTCCGGCTGCGATCGCTTCCCGAATATGTCCGCCTGCCATCTGAAACGATTGCGTCGTCGCATAGCTTGACAGCGGCCAGCCGCAGCACTGGGTTCGGCCTCGATAGTAGATCGGGGTGGCATCGATCGATCGAAACACGTTCTCCATCGACTCCGGCGCGTGCGGATCGTCGAACGGAATGTGCTTTTGTGCCCGCAGCAGATAGCAGCCGTAAAAAGCGGCGCACTTGAGGCCGGAAAGCTTGCGTGTCACGCGCTTTTGCAGTTCATCCAGGCCAAAATCGCCGACCAGTGCCCACAGCAAATGCTTGACTTCGCTTGTGCCGCGATAGGGCGAGCAGCCTTCTTCTTTGAGCAGATGGTTGACTCGATCGAGGTAGGCGGGATTGCTTTGGTGCGCGTCTTTCAGCCGTTCATCGACGTTGCCGATCACGCCTTGACAAGTGCTGCAATGCGTCAGCAGCGGCAAATTCAAATCTTCCGCCAGCGCAATGTTGCGGGCATTTACCGTGTCTTCAAGCAGTTGGGAATCTTCTTTGAATGTGCCTGATCCACAGCAGGCGGCCTTCTTCAGTTCAATCAGTTCAATGCCCAAGGCTTTCGTGAGTGCGCCTGTGGACTGATAAAGTTCTCGGCAAGCGCCTTGCGCCACACAGCCGGGAAAGTAAGCATACTTGAGCGTCATATCTACCGTTAAAATTTCCAACGATCGCTTCCGCTTATCCATCTTCGCTTTCTTTTCGATCGACTGTGGGCAAAGGGGCGAAATACGCAAAGAACTGTAAAGCAATTCACAAAAATAAAGGTGCAAAAAGATTACATTGCTGTCGCCTTTTTGCACCTGAATTGAGTCAATTTCGATCGAGCTGAATTAAGCGTTACCCAGCATGGAATTGACGATGCGCTGCACAATTTGCACGCCTGTAATTGCCTGCCAGACAAACAAACCCAGCAGGATCATGTTCAAAATAATGTGCGTGTAGCGTGCCCAGTTTTGACCTTTTTGCATGTAGGGCGACAGCGCGGCAGAAGTCGTAATCATTCCGGTCATGCCCAGTCCGACGAGCAAATGTGGGCCAAAAAACAATTTGCCGTTGTTGATGTAGGTGACGGCCATTGCGCCGATCGAACCCATCACCATCAGCGCCATCAAAATTGAGCCGACCTGAAAATGGCGGACGTTGTAGCGACCTTTGATCAGTTGTTTTTTCTCTTCGCCTTGGGCGGCGCGGGTGCGCTGAATCTGCACGCCTAGGTAGAGCGCGTAGATGCTCATGGCGAGCAGCACCCACATCAAAATCGGATGAATGAAGTTGAGCCAGGGTTTGATCGATTCGGGAAGGAAGTTCATGATCGGGATCGGCAAGAAGCTTAAAACTTTATAAAAGTTAGTATATCGTCTCTATTCGGCGAAAGCGGCGATCGCTCCAATCCTCCCTCGATCGCCTGCCACGATACAGAACGATGAATCCACCGTAGATCTATAATTTCCTCTGCTGAGGAGAAATTGAAGGTGGTGTTATGCAACTGAATCGTCGATCGCTGTTGAAATATTCGAGCCTGCTCGGTGCGGCTACGGTTGCCAGCGTCATGCGATCGCGCCTCGCGCAGGCAGACGAGCCAGCCTTGACCATGCAGCTTGACTGGAAGTTGAACGTGCAGTTTGCCGGATTGCTGCTGGCCGATCATCTCGGTTTGTATCGCGACCGCAATCTCAATCTGGCGATCGAGCCTTGGCAGTCCGGCTTAGTTGTCACTGATTTTGTGGCCGAAAATCCGCTGACGATCGGCTGTGCCGAACAAAATTTGATTCTGGATGCACAGGCAAATGG
This sequence comes from Microcoleus sp. FACHB-1515, assembly GCF_014696105.1. Classification (GTDB taxonomy): domain Bacteria; phylum Cyanobacteriota; class Cyanobacteriia; order Elainellales; family Elainellaceae; genus JAAUTJ01. The sequence continues at coordinate 125,832 of NZ_JACJPO010000015.1, read as the reverse complement.
TGCGCCATTGAAAGCGATCGCGACGATGTTTCAGGCTTCACCGTATGCGCTGATGTGTATGCCGGATGGTCGGATTGATTCGTTCACTGATTTGATTGGCAAAAAAGTCGGTGTGCATGTGGATGGTGTCAAAGTGATGGAGTTGGTGAAAGGCGTTAATGATTTAGCTAATGAAGACATTGAAGTGGTCGAAATTCCCTATGAAAACAAGCTGGAACGGTTAGAAAGCGGCGAGTTTGCGGCTGTGCAATGCTACGCCGTTGATGAACCTGTTGCCTTTGCTCAACGCTTTGGTTCTGAGCCGGAAATTCTGCATATGGATGACTACGGCTATCGCGCTTATGCTCAGGTGATTTTCACCACGAACACGGTTCTGGAAACGATGCCCGATCGAGTGAAAGCGTTTTTAGAAGCAACATTTGACGGCTGGAAACAAGCGATCGCCAACATTCCCAACACTGCCCAACTCGTTGCCCAAACCTATGCTGAACCCGACAGCAAATATACCAACGTCGAGTATCAAACGCGATCGCTCGATTTGGTGACGCAATACATTTTGCGCGGCATTTCTGAAGCAGATATTGGCAAAATTTCGCTCGATCGCTGGCAGCAAACTGCTGATTTGATGGCGGAATACAACATCATTGCAGCCGCTCCTGATCCGGCAAATTCCCTTGATTTAAGCTTCTGGTCTTAGGGTACGGCGATCGTGACTTTGCAGGTACGGCAGGCATTGAGTAGAAAAGAAGAGTCGAATTGAAAAAATGCATCATGTCAGCGGAAAACTCGTCTGATGCTCAAGTTTCCCGGCTACGCGATCGCCTCTATCAGTTTCTACTCGGTGCTGCCGCTGGCTTGGTTTTCTCGCTCGTTCCGCTTTATTTCGTTTGGATTTCGGCTGCTGAAGTGAAATCAATCGAAACTTTGTTGATTGCAGGATTTGCGATCGCTTGCGGAATTGCATCCGCCTTTTGGGGCAAGCCGTTCTTGAGTCGCCTGCTCGATTTGTTGAATCACATTCCGCCGATCGCCTGAAGCGAATTGCTTTATTTTTGCAGGGCGAGAGCAGGTTCGATCGCCGCGATCGATCGCCCAGCAATCCATCCGGTTGTCCAAGCACTTTGAAAGTTGAAGCCTCCAGTTACGCCATCGATATCAAGAATTTCGCCTGCAAAAAATAAACCAGGACAGCAGCGACTTTCCATCGTTTTGAAATCAACTTCTTTGAGACGAACGCCGCCGCAGGTCACAAATTCTTCCTTGAAAACGCCTTTGCCGTGAATTTCGTAGCGGCTTTGCGTCAGCAGTTCAATTAGTTGATTAAGCTGCTTCTTCGAGAGGTCTGACCAGCGGGTTTCTGGTGCAATTTCGAGCTTGGTAATCAGATATTGCCAGAGACGACGCGGCAGCATGACCGGACAATTGGCGAAGATCGATCGCTTTGGCAGTTGTGCTTTCACGGCCAGCAATTCCTGTCGCAATTTTTCTGGATTGTCGTTCGGAAGCCAGTTAATTTGCAGCGTCGCCTGATAGTGCTGATCATGTAAAAATCGCGCTCCCCAAGCAGATAATTTGAGAGTCGCAGGTCCACTTAAACCCCAATGCGTAATTAGCAATGCTCCCGTTTGTTCTAGCGGTTTTTGGTTTGAAATCAGCAGTTTCATTTGTGCCGTTTCTACCGCCACGCCTGCCAGTTCACGTAACTGCGAGTCGAGAATGTTGAACGTAAATAATGATGGTACGGGTGGCTCGATCGAATGCCCCAAACTTTGCGCCAGTCGATGTCCGATCGCGCTGCTTCCAGTCGCTAAAAGTAAGCGATCGCACTTCAGCAATTCACCCGATTTCAGCGTTAATTCAAATCCTGAGGTTGTTCGTTCCACAACTTCTACAGCGGCACTCGTTCGCACAATCACGCCCGCTTCAAATGCAAATCGGGTGAGACAGTTGATGATCGTTTCAGAACTATCGGTTGTTGGAAACATGCGGCCATCCGGCTCAATTTTGAGAGCGACACCGCGATCGCCAAACCAGTTCACCGTGTCTTGTGCCTGAAAGCGCGTCATTGCGCCGCGAAGTGCCTTGCTGCCTCTCGGATAATTTTGCACAAAGGCGGCAGGCTCAAAGCAAGCGTGAGTCACGTTGCAGCGTCCGCCACCGGAGACGCGCACTTTGCTCAAAGGATGGCGCGTCGCTTCCAGCAGCGTCACCTGAGCGCGGGGATGATTTTCGGCTGCGGCGATCGCTGCAAAATAACCTGCTGCTCCGCCACCCACGACAACAATTTTCACCGTTAAGATGATTCAAAAAACTGCAATGATTCTATTCTAGCCAAATCGATAATCGATCGAATCTAAAGTTTTTCCCGCCTCAATTTTGATTAAGAAATCAGTTCGATCGAGGCACGACAATTCCGCACCTCGATCGCCAATTATGCTTCGTCTAGCTGCACCTCCGATCGCTGATCCAGTTTGCTCACTTGCAGCAAATTCGGTTCGCCTAAAAGTACGTTAAACCGCATTCGATTGTCGGCAACGCGATAGCCTTTGAGCAGAAAAATCGGCTGATATTCGGTTATCGGATCGTCGCCGTCCCACTTCTGAATGGCGAGCAGATTTGAGGCGATCGCGCCCATCTTCTCCACAAAAAACGGAATGCGATTCCGCACGATCGGCAACAATTTAGCGGGCACAAACAGAAAGCGCTCTTGCAAATCGAGCAGCACTTCGACTCGAAGGCGTTTGCCGCCACTGCAAACGATGACGACAAACGCGATCGAGCTAGGAACGTGATTCCTAACTCCCATAATTTGGTTGTCCTCCCGCTCAAATCAGCGAATCGGACAGCAATTCGTGTTCGGCTGCGATCGCAAAGCTTTGAAACAGTGCAACCGCAGCGCAAAGCTGACGTAAGATCATAATCGCCCTCAAGTGATATGTACGGTATCGGTTGGGGGAAGTCCTCTGCGTTCTTCGGCTGGTTCCCGAAGGCGTAGGGGCATTTCTTCCCTTAGCGGAGTAGTATACCGGAATTCGATCGATTGTCAAAGCTTTTTTTGGACGCGACAAATCGCCGCGATTACGCAGTCTGCAAAAATGGCAAAGCGGCGTTTACAACCTCGATCGCGCATTCTTCATACAGTCCCAATGTTCCCGCAATGCTGACTGATTGAACGTTGGGTAATTGCGCGATCGCTGCCATTTCTGCACTCGATTTTGGCGGTGCTTTTGCTGCAACAACTGTCAAAATTGGAGCAGAGCAGGCTTGCACATAATTGAGAAATTCCTGTTGGTTTGTTGCCGGATCGATCGCCCCTGTAACAAAAGCCGCAGGCGCAAAACGTGCCCCAGTTTGCTGCGTCAGCGATCGCTTTTTACGAATAAATTCCGGCGTTAATTTTGCCTGATCCACGTACACATGCCGCCCATACATCAGCTTTAAGAATCCGGGCGTTGTGTTGGCCTGATACAGCGCTTGACCCAGCAGCGGCGATCGCACCAATTCACGAACTGCGCTGGCAACGGCGATCGGAGCGCCCATCGTCGGCAAAGGACCGCGCCAAGTTGGAGCAACCAGCACGAGCTTCGACCAAAGTGACGACTGCCGCAACGCATAGCCTGCGCCATGTCCGGCAGCGAGAACGGCGGGCGGTTGCGTGAAGCGATCACCCACGAAATCTTGTAGCAGGCGATCGAACAGGGCAGGATTGTACTGAAGCGGTGGGCGATCGGAATCGCCAAAGCCGAGCCAGTCGATCGCTGTCACCTGAAAGTGCGCTGCAAGCCGCTGAGCACTTTCGCGCAGTTCCGATCGCGACGAAACCGTACTCATGGCGGGCAGCAGAAGGACAGGTCTGCCTTGTCCGAGCGTTTCAGTGGCGATCGTGTAGGTTTGATCTTGCCACTGCCAAGAGTAAGGCCGCACTTCGCCGCCGATATTGTCTTGCTGCCGCAGTTGAGTGGTCATAGAAATTCTCGATTGCTCAATTCAGGTTAGCGTGGATCTGCTGTAGCCAACAGCAAAGGCATGTCCAGCAACAAAGGCGGAAACAAATCTTGCTTCCGCCTCACAACAATTATTCGGACTGCCATTCAGTACGCTTTACGCACGTTCGATTTGCTCGTAGTGCTTCGTGATCGCCCAAACTGCGTGAATGCTACCGGGGAGCCAACCAAAAATCGTTAGCAAAATGCTGATCAGCAGCGTTGGGCCAACGCCATAGGTTAGAAAAATACCAAGCGGCGGAAGGAGAATACCAAGCAAAAGTCTGGTCGCTTTCATAGTCCGTTCTCTCTTGTAATCTGCTAGCTTTGTCACTATTGTGCTTGATTCCTACAATAAAGCACCTCTCCCTTCCGAATTAACCTGAAGCGGTCGTAATCTCCGAATCAACTTTGGTGAAGAATCTCTATCCGCGTAGAGATCTCCAGCATTAATCAATCAAGTCATAATCAGTTCAGAGCATAAAGATTTGCTGTTTATAGTATTGGAGGAAATCCAATGATTGGAGTTTTCTTTACGTGGTTGGCAACGGCACTAAGCCTGCTAGTCGTCGATATTTTGCTAAAAGGTGTTGATATTGCTACGTTCCCTGCGGCGATTATTGCTGCGATCGCACTGGGCGCAGTCAACGCTTCGGTCAAGCCCGTTTTGTCTACGCTGACGCTGCCTTTGAACTTCCTTAGCCTCGGTGCAGCTTCGCTTGTTGTGAACGGTTTTTGCTTCTGGCTGGCCTCGCTGTTCGTGCCAGGATTCCACGTCAGCGGCTTGGTCGCTTTCATCCTTGGCCCGGTGATTCTGTCGTTTGTGAACACGCTGCTGAGCCGCTACATTGCGGAGCGTCGCCCGGATCTCAAGCTCGACAGCAGCTCGGAACTCAAAGCTGAATAGTCCGTTTCAGCTCCGGCTTAATTAACTTCAAAGATAGGTTGCAGGTGCAAGAGCAAGTGATCGATCACTTGCTCTTTTTATTTAGGTCTTTTCTTCAGCTTCATCCCGGCTGCCCAGCAGCAAAACTTTCGCCACCGACCAGATTACGCTGGCAAATCCGCCAATCAAAATCACCAGCAGTAACGGTGCAAGTCCAGCAAAGGGCGCGATCGCAAATAGCAGCAGCAAACCGAGCATGATGATTTTCACGACTTCTTGACTCATTGATTTTCTCCTATGGTTCTACTCGAAACAGATTGATTTCTACTATTAATTTCTACTTTAGAATTTGTGCGGAGATCTGACTTCTTCTATCAGTCGTAGCTGGCTGCAAAACTTGTAATTTCGTGATCCTGAAGTCAGGCAAGTCAGCATCGTCGGAACTTCGCGATCGCAGCGTTTGTATCGCATTTGTATTCTGATACACCAAGACAAGCTGATGGGAAAAATCTAAAAACTCTATTAAGCGCAAACAGCTTCTCTACCTTGTGAGCGATGATACGGTCAGCTAGTAAAGCGTAAATTTTCAACGGTAAATTAAACTTCAAACGAGGTGTTATTGAATGGGATTTCTTCAGCGACTGTTTGGAATCGGACGGAATGAAGCGCAGGCAGCACAATCCGCTCCCGCGCAAGCTCCGGCTGCTAGCGGCGGCGAAAGCATTCCGCCTGAGCGCGTCGGTCTAAATGGCGAATACGACCAGAGCGGCCTTGCCAAGCGCGTTGCCCTCGCCTTTGACAATGATTCGTCGATCACCGACATTGAAACGCTTTATGTCGCGCAGACGGGAACCACCGTTGTTCTCAAAGGCAAAGTTCCCGATCAGCAAAGCCTGACCAAAATGGTTTCGGTTGCGCGTGGCGTCAGCGGTGCAACGGCAGTAGATACCAGTCAGGTAACGATCGGTTAATTCGTTTTTTGGCGATCGCGCTACCGGAGGCTGAGATTTCTCAGCGCGATCGGTAGCGCTCTGTTTGGTCGCAATTTGTTTTGGTAGAAATCTGTTTGGTCGCTCATCGCATTGAGCAGTTGGATGAAGAGGAATTTTTGCAATGGGACTTTTTGATCAAATTTTGGGCGCGATCGATAACCCAAACCAGCAGGCTAGCCCAAACCAGCTCAGCAGCATTTTGAACGTTGTGCAGCAGGTCAGCGGTCAGCAAGGCATGAATTCAAGCGCCACGCAAGCGGTGCTGTCCGTTTTGGGAAGCCACGTGCGATCGGCACTTCAGCAGCAGCAGGCCAATGGCGGACGCAGCCAAGTTGCCAGCATTATCGAGCAATTTGCTGGAACTAGTCCCAACCAGTCTGCTGTGCAGTCGATTTTTTCACCACAGCAGCAGCAGTCCGCCGTGCAGGATGCCGCCCAGCGCACCGGAATTGATGCCCGCACGATTCAAATGCTGCTGCCGATTTTGATTCCAGTCGTTCTCAACCTGCTGAAAACCGGAGCCAGCAATCAGGGCAGCGTTCAAAATCCGCAGTCCAACTCGGTGCTGAATGCCTTTTTGGATGCAGACAACGACGGCGCGGTTGACGTGGGCGACGCAATTTCGATCGCGGGTCGATTCCTGTCGCAGCGCTAATTTTCGGCGATCCTAGCTTTCATGCGATCGATTTGGACAGCCGCAAGGATTGCATCAACAAATGGGGCACGTTGGGACGTGCCCTTTTTGGTCTGCCCTAAGCTCTCGCATTGGCGAGTTCGATCGCCTCATCGCTACAAAGGTCTGCTGATGGAGAGACTCGTTGAATCCGGTTCTTCTAGCAAGCTATCAATAGGTGAGTTCACGTCACGAATATGCTTGCTGCCATTTCTGAAGCCGAGGCTGCCCCGATCGAAATTCGCGCGATTGCTGGAGTGCTGGCGATCGGACTGGCGCTGATTCATCTGTTTGCTTGTCGGCTGCGCCTGTTGCGATCGACGCCGCGCAGTCGGTGGCTGTCGCTGGGCAGTGGTGTGTCCGTCGCCTATGTATTCGTGCATATTCTGCCGGATCTCAGCAGAGCGCAAGAAACAGTGCAGCAACAGTTTGATGCAGAAATTGCGTTTCTTGAACATCACGTTTACCTCGTGGCGATGCTGGGATTGGCTGCGTTCTATGGGCTGGAGCGGGCAGCTAAAACCTCGCGCAAACGCAATCAGGCGGCAGGCGATGGCGATGTCACGAGCGCCAGAGTGTTTTGGCTGCACATCGCTTCTTTTGCGCTTTACAATGCGCTGATTGGCTATCTGCTTGTGCATCGAGAAGTGCCAGGTTTAACCAGCTTGCTGTTTTTTGCGATCGCAATGGCGCTGCACTTTTTTGTGAACGACAACGGTTTACGCGAACATCACAAGAAGATGTATGACAAGCTGGGACGCTGGATTTTGGCTGCTGCCGTTGTTGCAGGCTGGGCGATCGGCGTTGGCACAGCAATTTCGCAAGCGGCGATCGCCGTTTTGTCTGCTTTTCTCGCAGGCGGCGTCGTCCTAAATGTTCTGAAAGAAGAACTGCCCGAAGAGCGAGAAAGTCACTTCTGGTCATTTGCCCTTGGCGCGATCGGATATGCAGCATTGCTGCTGGCGCTCTAGCTCAATCAAGAGCGATCGATTTGGGAGATGAATTGTTCTGGTTCAACACCCATTTGCTCAAGGTTTGCCATTCTGCTGAAACAGCAAGAGCTTGAGCGTCGAAATCAATTCCCCAGTTTTGGGCATAGCTGGCAAAGCAATCTGCCCAATGCACGATCGTTTCGATCGGCGGATACGGTGAAAGCTTCCACGCCTTCTGCAAGGTGCGGCTCATTTCGGCAGCATGTCCGGTGTGATGCAGATACCAAGCAGTCCAAATTAGCGTGCTGTAGCGAATTTGTGATTCCAGATGGCGAATCGCTGGCGGCAGGTCGGGCTGGGTAAAAAAGTAATCGATGACGGCAGCGAGCGATCGCGCCTGTGGCAAGCCTTGGTGCATGGCGCTGTTTTCGTGTTGGCGATAGCGAACTGTTACCTGCGGCAGCCAGATCGATCGACAGCCCATCCGCGCCAGCCGCAGCACCAGTTCGGTATCTTCAGCCGGAGGAAAGCGCGGATCAAAGCCACCCGCGCGATCGAGCCAGTCGCGTCGAAACAGCATCGCGCTGGGCAAAACGGGTTTCCAGCGCAGCCAGCTTTCCAAATCCAGCGTTGGAATTTGCTGCCAAGGCTCTACCTGCATCAAGATTTCTCCCGTTGCGTTGATTCGCTGCCAGCCGCTATGCACAATTCCCACATCCGAATTTGCCTGCGCGATCGCGACTTGCGCGGCCAGTTTATCGGGCAGAAACACATCATCCGCATCCAGAAAGGCAATCCATTTGCCTCGTGCCAATTCAATGCCGTGATTGCGAGCGATCGCCACGCCTTGATTAGGCTGACAAACCGTTCGCAAATCAATGTTCAACGATTGATTTCGATAGGTTTGTAAAATCTGCTGCGTGCGATCGGTTGAGCCATCATCAATCACAATCAGCTCATAATCTTGCTCGGTTTGACACAGCACGCTGTCGATCGCTTCTGCCAAATAGCGATCGCAGTTGTAGGCTGGAATCACCACGCTGACGGTAGGCTCAGGCCGTAAAAAAAATGACATGATCAACTGCAATTTCGATCCATTCTTCAATCTGACGCGCCCCAATTGCCCAAATCAGGAAGAAACAAGCATTGCCAGAAGTATCAACATCTTTCTAGGAAATGGTCGATCGCGTCGATCGACCGTTGATTGAGGTGCAACTCCAAGTCAGTAGCGGATTGAAGTTGAAATGAGCGATCGCTCCGGCAATCATACTAGCTGTCACTTTTGTAAAGTAATGGTGAATAGGGTTTACACTCGGCAGAAAAGCGTTTATTCTCGGTGTTATCACGTAGTCAAGCTGGATTCCAGTACCGCAGGGCGGATAGCTGTTGCCAAAGCAGATGATTACAGGATTTTCAAGGGATGCCTGCCGAACTCACCCCTGCACAGAAGAAGACGAACAGCTTTTTGCGCTAGTTCATGGCCTTCATCCCGATCGATAGATGGGATTTAGCGATTTTCAGTAGCTCTACCGTTTGCGATCGCGATCAAACTGCCGTTGCTCCATGAGGCTGCGGATTTCACGGGTGTTTAGACCATATATTGCAGGTTCAGCGATTCCAGTTGACCTGTTCCTGCTGCCAGCCTCAGCCTGCTTACCTGAATCACGATCATTCAGGTGAACATTGATTTGCGCTGGTTGTTTCTCCAACATCCTTCAAAAATCAAGGTAAAGTATTGTGTCAGAAGTAATTACAGCACCAGGTGGGGGCAGTTTTCCCACATTTGGGCTAGAGGTGATTAGCCAGGGGCCAGTCACCCTAAGAACACCACCCGATTCACCTGCGGGAACCGTGCAGGCGATCGGCAGCCAGCTAAACGACACGATTCGACCCATTTCGATCGATTCCACCACTCCATTTGTGATTTCGGGAGAGCTTGGAGATGACGAGATTGGCGGCGCAGCAGGCAACGATCAGCTTTTTGGCCGCAGAGGAGATGATGTCATCTTTGGCAATGCGGGCGAAGATAGAATTCGCGGCGGATTGAACAACGACACGCTCTATGGCGGCGCAGATAACGACTCGCTGTTTGGCGATGCGGGCGACGACACGCTGTATGGCGGCGCAGGCGATGACACGCTTCAAGGTGGCGTTGGCAACGACACGCTCAAAGGTGAAGCAGGCCAAGATTTGATCTATGGCGGCTATGGCGATGACTTAATTGATGGCGGCGATGACAACGATCGCCTGTTTGGTGACAACGGCAACGACGTAATTCGCGGCGGCGCAGGCAGCGATCGCATCGATGGCGGCGCAGGTGAAGATACACTCTTGGGCGGCGCAGGCGACGATGTGATCATCGGCGGAAGAGGCAGCGATGTGATGTCGGGCAATGCAGGCCGTGACAGGCTCGTTGCTGGTGAAGGATTCGACGTGCTCACAGGTGGTGGCGGTGGCGATCGCTTTGTGTTTGGCAAAGGCTCCAACGAGCACCTCGACAAGATCACAGACTTCAACCCGAATGACGACACGATCGTTCTTGATCGATCGCTGCTGCCCGGTTCTGGTTTACGCGCAGGCACTTTGAAGTTCTCTGACTTCAAGGCAGTCGATTCCATCGCGGACGACACCACCGCCAAGATCATCTACGAAAAGAGCACGGGCATTGTGTTCTACAAGCCTGTGGGCGGAACGCAAGTCGAACTGCTGCAACTTGGTAAGAACTTGCCCATTACGGCGGCTGATTTCCAAATCGGCAACGGCTAGTCAGCAACAGGCGATCGCACACTTTCAACTTTCCGCAGCCGTGTTCACGTTTGAAGCAAACCGACAGCAGTTTCACAAAATCTACTACAACCTCGGCTGGATTTTGCAGCAGCAGGCAGACCTAGAGCAAGCTGCCGAGCGCTATCGCCAAGCGATCTTGCTGGGCAGAAAAACAGGCCAAATCGCAATCTGCGCCGATGCCCATCACAATCTTGCTGTCGTTTTGGCACAGCAGGAACGCTGGCTAGCTGCAACCTATCACTACCGCAGATCGATCGATTTGCGGCCAACCCTTTTGGCTTATTGCAATTTGGGAACAGCGCTGCTTCAGCAAGGCGAAACTGAAGCGGCGATCGCGGTTTATCAGCAGGCGACGAATTTGCCAGAGCCGCAACCCGATTCAGTTGGAGCGAATCTATATCACCATCTCGCGCAGGCGTTTCAAAAGCAGCGACGCTTGGGCGAAGCGATCGCCGCTTACCATCAGGCATTGGCGATCGATGCGGACAAAGCCGAAATTCACTACAACTTGGGACGCGCTCTGCATCAGCAGGGCAATCTCACCGAGGCGATCCAATGCTTTCAGGCTGCGCTGCGACTGGATGCAAATTTGACGGTGGCCTGGGGCGAGTGTGCGATCGTTTGGCTGACGCTGGGACAGGTCGATCGGGCAATGCAGTGTTTTCGGCAGGCGATCGCTCCGGATCACGCTTTCATTACGGCTTATGCTCGCTGGATTCGATCGCGACCTGCGGCTGACGAGTTTGAATGGGCGCGACTGGCCTGCGCTGAATTTCTCACCGCTTTGCAGCAAGATACCGACCAGCCGGAGCGATCGCTGGTGCAGGCGTTGATGCACTGGGCAACTGTGCTGACGGCGTATGGCGGCGATGTGCAGTTGCGCTATGCCGAGCGACTGTATCAAATTGCTTTGCGGCTACAGCCCCAGCAGCTTGATTTGTATCAACGGCTGGCGCAGTGTCTGGCTCGGCAACAGCGATTTGCCGCCGCGATCGTCACCTGCCATCTCGCGCTAGCGATCGATCCGCAAAACACGGCAATCCAGGCTGAACTCGATCAGGTGCAGCGAGCGATTCCGCACCGCGATCGCTCGATCGCTGCTGAAAAATCTTGCCAGGGCTTGAACTGTGAGCCTTGTCTTCAGCGGATGACGCTGAGTTTTGAGCCTGTGCGGTTGGGGGAAGGCATCTATCAGCTCAGCGATCGATCGCCTCTGCCAAGCGAATCCCTGGATCGGGTCGTCACAACGATCGCCAATGGCCGCATTTGGGCAGCTCCACAAACGAGCACATGGCAAGCTTGCAGCGCGATCGCCGTCTTTTCCGCCGAGGGGGAACGGATGGAGCCGCTATCGCGCAGCTATCCCGGTCAGTTGCCGATCTGCAAACAGGTCAATTTGCCGTTGCAGGGCATTCCGGCTCACCTGCCGCCGCCGCTGCGGATCAAGGGTCGAGTGGCTGCGCTGTCAAGTTTATCGGGCAGCGTTTATTTTCACTGGATGATTGATTTGCTGCCGCGTCTGGAAATTTTGCAGCGACAAATTGATTTTCAGCAAATTGATTACTTTTTGGTTAACTCCGCTCAGCGATCGTTTCAGCGCGAAACATTACAAGGTTTTGGTATTAATTCCAACCAAATCATTGAAAGCGATCGCCATCCACATGTTCAAGCTGAACAGTTAATTGTTCCTGATTTTGTGGGCAGCTTAGGCTGGGCACAATCCGAGACGATCGAGTATCTGCGAAAGCAGTTTTTACCAAAAAATTACAGTAACTTTTCACAAAAATTACTTCACAACGGCTATGGTGATTTACAGCATCCGATCGATCGATCGCCAACAGATTTTCCGTTCATCTACCTCAGTCGTACCGATGCTTGCTATCGTCGTTTGCTGAATGAAGATCAAGTACTCGATGCGCTTCGGCCTTATGGCTTCGTTGCCTTGACGCTTGATTCACGCTCGGTAGCCGAGCAAGCAGCCTTGTTCGCTCATGCCCAAGTGATCGTTGCACCGCATGGCAGCAGTCTGACCAATTTGGTGTTTTGTCAGCCACAAACAATTGTGGTTGAGTTAGTTTCGCCAAACTATCAGCGACACTATTTTTGGCAGATTAGTCAGTTGTTGAATCTGACGCATTACGTTGTTTGGGGAAGAGCACTATCCTGTCAGTTTTTGCGACAGTTGATGTATCCCAATCCGCTGCTTGAAGATATTTGGATCGATATCGATCGCCTCAATCAAGTTCTACAAAAAATTTTTAATGCCCGGATTTCTGCTGAAATTTGAGTATCAGTAATTACGACAAAAATTCCTGCTCCGTCACTGCTCGCCCTCCATGATTACCTATCTCGAAGATGCGGTTGCTGCTTGCGATCGAGCGCTACAAACTGAATCAAATTTAACGATCGCCTGTCAAACGCTGGGCAACGTTCTCCAGATGATGGGGCGATTTTCGGCAGCGGTGCAGTGGCACACCTGGGCAGTCGCGCCGCCCGCAGACCGCAGCGAGATGTTTGCGCGAATTGGTGCGCTCTATGGACAGCAGCAGCAGCGAGAAGCCGCAATTGCCGCTTATCAGCAAGCGATCGCCGCGAACCCCGACTATGCCCCTGCCCACTGGAGCCTCGCCAATCTCTACGCCGAACTGGAAAAATCCAGCGCCGAGATTCACCACCGCCAGCAGGCGATGCGGTGCGATCCCAACTGGGCAACGCCCAAACACCAATTTCAACTGGGCAATCGACTGATGGCCGAGCAGCGATCGGACGAAGCGATCGCTTATTACCGAGGTGCGGTCGATCGCAATCCAGAGTTCTTTGAAGCGCATTACAATCTGGCAATTTCGCTGACGCATCAGCAGGACTGGTCAGAAGCCAAAACAGCACTGGCGCGATCGCTCGAACTGGAGCCGCGCTATGCTCCGTCCTACTACGCTTTGGGGCAAATTGCTCAGCAGCAAGACGACTGGTTCGACGCGCAAACCTACTTCCACACGGCGATTCAGCTTGATCCGGACTATCAGTTTGCCTGGTGCGCCTTTGGCGAAGCCTGCCTGAAGCTGCACGAGTGGAACGAAGCCGCCAGCGCCTACCAGCAAGCGATCGCGCTCGGCGCAAATTCTGCTTGGGTCTATCACAACCTTGGCTACGCACTGCACAAACTGCACGCGCTCGCAGCGGTCACTTGGCTTCAGCAAGCGATCGACACGCAGCCGGAAGCCTGGTTTTATCTGCATTTAGCAGAAGTTCAGATCGAACAGCAGTGCTGGCCGGAGGCAACTGCCTTGTTGCTGAATGCCGCTCAACGACAGCGTGACTTGAGCGAACTTTATTTGCCGCTGGGTCGATCGCTGCGCCGTTTGCTGCAAACCGCAGATACGGCAATTGTCCAAGAAATGATTCAGCCGCAGAATCAGCAGGTTGATTTTTATCAATCGATCGCGCAGGCACTCGCCGCCCACCAGCAGTATGAGGGAGCCGCGCTGTTTTATCGCTGGGCGATCGCGGCTGATGCACCGCTGCACCATCAGCTTCGACAGGTGCAAGATCAACAAAAGCAGCTTAACGACCAGATCGCCGCTCACTACTGGAGAATCGATCAGGTTCCCCAAGCAGCCGATCGCTACACGCAACTGGCTCACCTGCTCGCCGACCAGGGCGAAACCGAAGCGGCGATCGCGCTGCACCGCAACGCCTTGGAGCGCAAAGGCTGGCAAGCTGCTGTCGATCGCGAATATGTGTTTACCCGCGATTGGTTTAGCCACAACATTCCGGTTTGGACGCAGCATTTGCAGGAATTGAGCGATCGCCCGGACGTGCAGGCCTTGGAAGTCGGTTGCTTTGAAGGCATGGCGGCTTGCTGGCTGCTCGACCACATCTTGACGCATCCCGATTCGCGCTTGGTTTGTCTCGATCGCTATCGCCAGGAAAATTTCACGCTCAACATCGATCGCGCCCAGGCGGTTGAAAGAGTTTTGCATCGACTGGGCGATTCCCACCGTCTGCTGCCGCGCCTGCAAAATCAATACGACCTGATTTATCTGAGTGCCGACCCCAGAGCCGACTGGATTCGCAAAGATGGCGAACTGGCTTGGCCGCTGCTCAAGCTTGGCGGCATCTTGATCTTTGACTATTACGGCTGGGTGGATCAACCGATCGAGCAGCGATCGCGCTTGGGAATCGATGCTTTTTTGGACGAAGTGCCGTTTGCTGCCGATGTTTTGCATCGGGGCTACCAGGTAATCGTTCGCAAAGTTGAGGAGTAAGCCGATGAATCCGCCCAACCTTGACACGCCCACCACCCACTGGCTCGCGTCTGCGATCGAGGCGATCGAACAGGGACAGCAACTTTGTGAACAAAAGCAATGGTCTGAAGTGGCGCGATTGTGCCAGCAGGCGATCGTCAGCCTGGAACCGGGAACGGCAACCGCCTATCGGCTGATGGGCTGGGCACTGCAAGAGCAAGGCCACCTAAGCGAAGCCGAACTCTTTTATGCCAAAGCGATCGCCATCCAGCCCGATCTGCCCGAAACGCACGCGCGGCTGGGCAGCCTTTATGCCGCCCAACTGCGCTGGCCGGATGCGATCGCCTGCTATCAGCACGCCATCGCGATCGATGCCGATTTTGTTGGAGCCTATCTAAAGCTGGGCGAAGCTTGGCAGCAGCAGGGCGATTTGGCACAGGCGGCGATCAGTTTTCATGAAGCGTTTCAGCGCCAGCCGCTGCTGGTTTCACCGCACGACCACTGGCAACTCGGCAACACGCTTCAGCAGCAGGGCAATTTGGCAGCGGCGATCGCCGCCTATCGACGAGCACTGACGCAAGACCAACACCTGCTGCCCGCCTGGATCAGCCTGAGCGAAGTTTTGCAGCAGCAGGGACGCATTCAGGACGCGATCGCCTGCTGCCAAGACGCGATCGCGCGGCATCCTGACCAGGCGGCGCTGGAAACTCAACTGGGTAACTTGCTGGCAAGCCAAGGTCAGGTGGAGGACGCGATCGTACTGCATCGACGAGCGAGCGATCGGTGTGGCTGGCAGCAGGTCGATCGCAGCTATCGATTCACCTACAACTGGTTTACCCACAACCTGCTGCACTGGTGGCCGCTGCTGCAACCCTATGTCAATCAGCCCGACTTGCGCTTTCTCGAAGTCGGCAGCTTTGAAGGCATGTCCGCCTGCTGGCTGCTTGACCACATTCTGACGCATCCCTCAGCGCGGCTGACCACGATCGATCCAATCTATCCGCCTGCGTTCAACCACAATTTGGTGCAGACCCGCAGCGTTGCCAAGGTGAATTCGCTGACAGGCAGTTCGCACGATCTGCTGCCGATGCTGCCTGCTGAAGCCTTTCAGGTGATCTACATCGATGGCTGTCATCTAGCAAAGCATGTCGAGCAAGATGCGCGGCTGGCTTGGCCGCTGCTTCAGGCTGGCGGACTGCTGATTTTTGACGACTATCTGTGGAGCGATTCGCAGTTTCCCCACGACGATCCGCGCTTGGGCATCGATGCTTTCCTAAATTCGGTTCGCGATCGATTTGAACTGGTTCACCAGCACTATCAACTGGTGATTCGCAAACGCTAATCAACTTCGCTTTGGTTTCCACTTCCAATCGCGCCATGCACAACCACCCCACCCTTCCAACCACGCTCCAGCTTGCCGAACCGCCGCCCGATCGCGCCGCGCTTCCCGAAGGGTATCGCTCGATCGCCGCCGAGTCGCCGCCCCGACTGGCGATCGTTCCCCATCTGGCCGCTGCAAAAACTGCCGCCGATCCTGCTGAACTGCAAGCCCAAGCCCAAGAACTGCTGCATCAGGCCGACACCTATCTGCTGCAAGGTCAGGTGGAAGTGGCGATCGCGCACTATCGCCGTGCCCTTCAGTTCGATGTGCATTTGGTAGACGCGCACCAAGGTTTGGCCGAAGCTCTAACGCAGCAAGGCGACCTTGATGCCGCCGCCCATCACTATCAGACCGCGATCGATCTGCTGCCCCTGCCTGCTCTGGCTCCGCCTAACTTGGTGCCCACTGCTGAGCCGACAGCGGAACCTGCGGTGGAGCAGTTGCCCTGGTATGAGCAGGCAGCTTTTTATTTGCAGCAGGCCAAAGCTTTGTGCGATCGCCAGCAGTGGCAAGAGACGATCGCCGCCTGCGAACAAGCCGCCAAACTCCTGACGCCGCAAACCGCCCTCACCTATCGGCTGATGGGACGCGCTCTGCAAGCCGAAAAACAATTTGAGGCCGCCGAACGGTACTACAGTCAGTCGCTGGCGATCGAAGCGGATTTAGCTGAAACCTATGCGCGGCTGGGCAGCGTTTACGTTGAGCAGAACCGCCTGACCGAAGCAGCCACTTTTTTGGAGCAGGCGATCGAACTTGATCCAGAATTTGCCGGAGCGTTCCTGAAGCTGGCTGAAGTGTGGAAACAGTTGGGCGATTTGGTGCAGGCTGCCGACTGCTTTTATCGAGCATATCGGCTGGAACCAAGTTGGGCAACGGCCAAAGAGTTTTTGCAGCTTGGCAATCAAATGATCAAGCAAAACAAGCTGGAGCAGGCGATCGACTGCTATCAACAAGCGATCGCGCTGGCTCCAAGTTCGCCCAACGGCTATTACAATCTGGCGATCGCGATGGGCAAACAGCACAATTGGTCAGCCGCCATCCGCCTATATCGACAGGCGATCGAACGACAGCCCCAAAATTTCCGTTTTCATGCCGCCCTCGGTCAGGCGTTGATGAAGCTCAATCGCTGGTCAGACGCGATCGCCTGCTATCAGCGCATTTGTGACCTGCTGCCCGACCCGCAGCAGCTTCAAACCGCCCTTGTGCAGATGGAGCGCTGTCAGCGGGCACTGATGGCTCAGTCATACGGCAAAATGGCGCAAAAGCTAGCGACGAGTCGGCAGTGGCAAGCGGCAATTGACTGCTATCGCCAAGCGATCGATCGCGATTCTGAAACTGCCGAGTTCCAAGTTGGCTTGGCGCAAGCGTTGGCAGCTTTGGCGCAGTGGGAGGAAGCGGCAACCTGCTATCAGGCGGCGATCGCGCTGCAACCTGCTCAGGCTGAACACCGCATCGCCTTGGCGGAAGTTTTCATCAAGCTGGGACGCTTTGAGAAAGCCGCCCGCTGCTATCACCAAGCCGTTGCTGATCCGGCAAAACGCGCGGCTGAACCGATTCCGGCTGCACCTACGGTCGATCGCGCCTACACCGTTTTGTAATCACCCTTCTTCACCTTGCCGTCATGGTTCATCCAGTGCCGCACAATTCTCCTCACCTGACCCAGTTCAAAAAAGTTACGGCTGTCACCGCAGCAGAAATGGCCGAGCGATCGGCACAGGCCAGCCTTCAGGCAGAAAATTGGCCGCAGGCGATCGCTCATGCCCAACGCGCCATTCAGCTTCAGCCCAGCGCAACGGCCTACAAGCTGCTGGGCGATGCGCGGCTTCACCAAAAGCAGTGGCAGGCGGCAAAAATTGCGTATCAGCAAGCGTTGGCGTTGCAGCCAGACAGCGCGGAAATTCACGCGAATCTGGGGACGCTGGCGGCGCATCAGCAAGAGTGGTCAGTGGCCTTGCAGTCGTTTCGACGGGCGATCGCCCTCAAGCCCGAACTCGCCACTGCCCTCCAGCCCAACCTAGACCAACTGTGGACGCAAATCGATCAGTCGGGTGCGCTGCAAGCGTTTCTCGATCAGCCCGATCAGCTTGAGGCGATCGATCATCAAATGCTGGGCGATTGTTTGCTGAAAAAAGAGCAGGTCGAGGCGGCGGTGCAGTGCTATGAAAATGCGATTGCGATCGATCCAACGCTGGCAACGGCTTTCTGGAATCTGTCGCTGGCCCACAAGCAGCTTGGCCATTCGGAAGCAATGCTGACAACTTATTTCCAAGCGCTCTGTTTGCAGCCAGATTGGGCAACGGCAGAGGAACACTGCAAACTCGGCAACCATTTCCTCCAGCAGGAACAGTGGGACCAGGCGATCGCCTGTTACGAGCGATCGATCGCGCAGGATGCAGCTTTGGCCGAGGCTCACTTTGGGTTGGGAACAGCGTTGCAGAAAATGGAGAGATTGGAGGGGGCGATTGAGGCTTACGAGCGGGCGATCGAGTTGCAGCCGGAAGCGTGGTTAACCCATCACAATTTAGGTGACATTTTTCTGGAGCAGAAGCAGTGGTTTCAGGCTGTAGAAGCGTATGAGCGGTCGATCGCGTTGAATCCTTTATATTCTTGGTCACACAATAATTTAGGAGATGCACTAATTGAGCTGGAGCAGTGGCAAGCAGCGACGGAATCATATCGAAAGGCAATTTTACTTAAACCAGATTTTTACTGGTCGCACTATAACCTCGGTGATGCATTTATCGCGTTGGGCCAATGGGACGAAGCAATCAAGTCATATTGTTGTGCAATTGAAATAAATCAAAATTTATTACTCGCATATCAAAAACTACAGGATATTTCTCGAAGAAATAGATGTTTTGATGAAGTGGCCGCTAAAGGATGTTATCAACAGCTTCCTCAACGAGCGCCCAACAACGCTTTAGCACACATTGTGCTGGGAGGATTTCAAGAAAAAGTTGAAGATCAGGCTGGTGCGATCGCTAGCTACCAAAGGGCAATCGAGCTGCAACCTGAACAGCCTGCGTGGGTTTATCTTTCATTAACGCAAATGTTGATCAAATCTGAAAGATGGGATGAAGCTCGATTAGTTTGTCAAAACGTAGTTGATTCAAGACCAGAACTTTGGCTTGTACATCAGAAGTTTGGGGATCTATTGATAGAGAAGCAGCAGTGGAAAGAGGCTGCATCGGTCTTTCAAAAAATAATCGATTACAATCCTAACTTTCTAAGCTCCTATGAAAAACTTAGCAATGTGTTAGTAAAGCTGGAACGTTGGGAGGAGGCAATCAATGTGCTAAATCTAGCAGCTAAACTTCATGAGAATTCTTCAATTCATCAAAGGATTGGAGATCTTCACAAGCAAGCTAGCGAAGTTTTTATCAAGAAAGCATTTGATAGTTATTGGAAATCCATACAGCTTGATGACAAAAATATTGAGAGCTATCATAGCGCTATTCAAGTGAATCCCAGTAGCACTAATTTGTACGTTGGATTAGCTGACACTCTAGCTAAAGAGAAGAAGCTACATGAGGCAATTGTCTTTTATAAAGCTTCTTTTCAGTTCGGCGATCGCGCTCCTGAAACCTACTTCAAATTAGGCAGAGTATTAGAAGAACAAGAAAATTTTGTAGAAGCGCTTAAATGCTACCGTGAGGCTTATCGTCTTAACTCGACTGAGACAAGCTACTTAAGCAAAGTAGAAGAGACTTGTAAACACTTGAAGATGAAAATTTAGTAGGATTAGTTGGAGAAACACGATGACCCACAAAAACTCGATTCTGCAAGAAGTCAGCATTATGTGCCGCACCTATCACGGTGATAAGATGTGGCTTCCTTACCTATTTAGAAGTATTGAAAAATTCTTTCCGATGCATCGAGAAGTAGTTGTTGTTTACGAGAAGCAGGACGAAGCAGAATTAAAATCACTAATTCCGAGTTGGGTCAAGATAGTTCGAGAAGACAAATTTGCTGATGGCACAATTCAGCAAAAGTATAGCAAGCTTACAGCAGATACATTCTGTGAAGGAAAATACATTTTTCATATCGATTCTGATTCTATCTTCACCAGAAATGTTCGATCTGAATACATGTTTCGCGATGGAAAACCCATCCTTGAATACACTCCATACTCAACCCTAATTGAATATGCAAAATCTCCAGAAATGCTTGAATGGGCAAGAAATCAAGGCATGACTGATGCAAAGCCTCACATCAAAGTTGAGTTTTGGAGAGCAGGGACAGCAAATGCAGTAGGAGAGCCTGTGGATTACGAATTTAGCCGTAGACCTGAAAAATTGTATCCAAGGTGGATGTATAAACAAGCAAGAGAACTAATTGAGAACCGCCATAATATGTCCTTTAAGGACTTCATTAAGACGCAACACGGCAGACACCGAGACGATCTTCCAGTCGATCAAATCTATTTCTCAGACTTTAATTATATTGGAGCGTTTATGTGGTATCACATGAAGGATGAGATTGCCTGGGTGAATACCGACGACAAGGGTTATTCTGTACGACCTCATTTCGTTACCCAGATGATTTCGTACTACATGCTAAACAAGAGCAAAGAGCTTAAAAAGAGTGCTGAAAGATTTCTAGAGGAAATACTTGCTTCTGACGGAGAAACCCATTTTGAGTGTCATCCAGGTGTTACTGTCGATCCAGAAGAGTCCACTGATATTCCTCCTTCAATTATCTACCTATCAAAAGCAAAGGTTTTGCAATCAGGAGGCAAGCTTAAGGAGTCAATACCGCTCTATTTAAGCGCTATAGAACGGCAACCAAAGCTGTTAGACGCGCATTTCTATCTAGCAGATGTTTACCTCAAACTTGATCAACCAGAAGCAGCAGTCGATCACTTCAAGCAATGCTTGCAGCTAAAACCTGACCTGGCTGATGCTCACTTCTATTTGGGCAGCATTTACCTCAAACTCAACCAGTTTGAAACCGCTGCCGACTACTTCAAGCAGTGCTTGCAGCTAAAACCTGACCTGGCTGATGCTCACTTTTACCTAGGTAATATTCAATTCAACGCTAACCAATTTAAGGATGCTATCTTCCACTTTGAGAAATGTCTAGAAATTAGGGAGACTACTATAGATGCATACTTCTACTTAGGTGAGATCTGCTATAAACAGGGACAATTTAGCGAGGGAGTAGCATATCACAAAAAATATCAAGCTCTTAGGGACAAAAGATAATTAACAGGTCAAGCAATTATTTCAGTAGCTTTAAAGCTTGCGTTTACAGTTTTTGAGGAGGAAGAATGGCTACTTCAAATCTACTAAAAGATACTGGCATTTTAATTAGAACCTATCATAAGGATGCAGAAAGACTGTTTCTTTGTTTAAAGTCAATTCAATGCTTTGCTCATGTGATGAAGGTGACTGTTGTTTGTCCTAGTTCAAGTAAGGAAGTAATTGAAAAAACTTGCCTCCAATTTGATTGGGTTGAGTTAAAAACTTGCGCCAATTACCAAAACGATTTCATCGGTCAGCAGATAACTAAACTACTAGCAGATATGTTCGTAGACTCTAACTTCATCCTTCACATCGACAGCGACTGCATCTTTACACAACAGGTAGATGAAGCTGACTTGTTTTTTGACAAAAAACCAATTTTATACTTTAGACCATACAGCTTCTTCTACGAACAAGGGATTAATATGCCTTGGCAGACAATTACATCCAAATTCTTAAAAAGACAAACTGATTATGAATTTATGAGACGCTTTCCACTCGTCTACGATCGAACGGCTTATTCGAGTTTAAGGAGCTATTACAATGAGCAATTCAACGACGATATTGAGGAAGTTTTATCCAAAGTAAGTGGGGATTATTTTAGCGAATTTAACCTTCTTGGAAGTTTTGTTTATTACTTTAGACCCGATCTGGCTCACTTTATCGACACAAATCAAGGACCAGTTAGACCTGCTGTGGTTAGGCAAGGCTGCCTATATCAATCTAGAGACGATCGAAGCTTAAGCACCGAAGAGCGCGAACTGTTAGAAAAAATTTTACAGAGTGAAGTTTAGATGCTAAGAGAAGGAATTCTAAAACATAGCAGGTGAAAGGCATGACCGAAGACGTTGTTATCGTTACTAGCATTGCTCCCGTTGGAATTGAGAAACAGAAAGCCGCGATCGACACATGGATCGCTCTAGGGTTTTCCGTTGTCTCGCTAAACATCCAAGCTGAGGTGGACAAGTTAAAGTCTATATTCAGCAATGTGAAGTTTCACGTTGTTAATCGGGATGGAAGAGAAAAATATGGAAAGCCGCTTGTGTATATTGACGATATTTTGTCCTATCTACAGGAGTACGGCGGGAAGATTGGCGGCATTGTTAACTCGGACATTCATATTCGAGCAGAAAAAGATTTTGCTTCTTTCATTCTTGAGCAGGCTGAAGATTCAATGGTTTTCGCTTCCAGAGTAGATATTGATTCTTCAGAGTCGAAATCTGGAGAAACATATGCTTATGGATTTGACATGTTCTTTTTCGATCAGAAGCTATTGAAATTTTTTCCAACCTCTGATTTATGTTTGGGAGTTCCCTGGTGGGATTATTGGGTTCCACTCATTGCCCTACAGAAGGGCTTGAACACGAAATACATCACAAACACAGTTGCTTATCATATCAAGCACAAAATCAACTACAGTGTTCAAACTTGGCGAAAAGTGGGAATTTGGTTTGCTGATCTTTTTTCTCCCGGTATGAAAACAAAGCTATTTGAGAAATTAATGTCGGAGCAACTTGAAAGTTTGGATGAGGACTTAGGTCCTCATGTGACTTATAACTTTATCCAGATGGTCTACCAAACAACCAACTTCATTACTTATGAGCCTAAGTTTATTAACCAGTCCAGCAATATAGAGTTTGATAGAAGTCTTGAGAAATCCTGTGAGCTAGATAGGAATTTAAGTTCGGCGTTTAGAAAATTGAAGGTTGATCAGCCAATCAGCTACGAGGAATGTTTAGGACAAGCCTGGTTGTCTTACCAAAAGAGTGACTTTAGAGAGATGGCTGATTACCTTCATCAGTCGCTCAAATACACGTGTATGCAACCCACAAAAATCATTTTGAACTGGGTGAATGAGTTTGTACAGTTGTCAAGAGAGTATGACTGTCAATTTGATGCTTATTTTCTAAGTGATCAACCTGATTGGCAAAAGCTAATTTATTCAATTCTAATTTCCTCCGATTGAAAGAAAGGAAATATGTAAAAGTTTGAAGTGAGCGAATTTTCATAGCGAGCAGGAGGAGCAAAAGGTGGGTAACGGTAAAGAACCATGTATTATTTACGCTAACTGTCAAGAGTCGATTATTCGGCAAAACCTGCTTCGATCAGAAGATTTCAACAGCAAATTCACAATCTGTTGTAAGATGCCGCGAAATTACGAAGCAATTCAGCAAAACCTGCAACTACCCGAACATCTTATTCAAGAAGCTAAACTCTTCGTTTACCAACCGCTTGGCAAAGAATATGAAAAGCTTAGTACAAATTACCTACTCAACTTACTTCCATCTGATTGTATTTGTATCTCCTTACCTTACATCTACTTCAATGGATATTGGCCGCAGTATATCAAAAGTAGACCTGGATTTGATATTGCTTATAACGACTCGAATATTGCAGAACTGTTAAAATCTGGCAAAACAAAAGCGGAAATTCTTAAAATCATCAGCTCTAGTGAGGTCTACGATGTTCAGTTTCTCTTGAAACGAGTGGAAGATACGTTGAATGAACTACAAAGGCGTGAGGTTGAGACAGATGTGAAGGTTTCAAAATTCATCCGTCAAAACTTCAGAAATCTCAATCTGTTTCATTCGGTTAATCATCCCGCTAATGTTCTTGGTTTAGAAATTGCCAACCAGATTTTAGCTTATCTAGGGTTGTATCATCTATCCAGTTCTGCTGAGGAAGAAATTTTATATGGCTATTCGTTTCCTATCTACCCAAGTGTTGCTCAGAAGCTCAGTATTGAGTTTGCGACACCTGCAATGAAGTACAGATTCTCCTACGACAAGTACTTGACTTTTCATGAGTACCTGAGCGAGTTCATCGATCGACTTGCTGAAGTAATTGATCCAGCAGCAGAAGCTAGCGAACAGCTTAATAATCTAGGTGTTGATGTCTAACAAAGCGGACGATCGCAATCAGTTCAAGATTCTACATTATTATCGAGAGGATTCTCAATGACTCATTCCAAACGTGCTTTGATCACTGGAATTACTGGGCAAGATGGTTCTTATCTCAGTGAACTTCTATTGGAGAAAGGTTACGAGGTTCATGGCATTATTCGTCGAACTTCAACCTTCAACACCGATCGCATTGATCACGTTTACGAAGATCCTCACAATGAAGAGGCAAGACTGCGGCTTCACTACGGCGACCTGACCGATGGCACGACGCTACGCCGCATCCTCGAAGAAATCAAGCCCCATGAGATTTACAATCTGGGCGCTCAGTCTCACGTCCGCGTTAGCTTTGATTCACCTGAATACACAGTAGATTCAGTTGGTATGGGTACACTGCGTCTGCTTGAGGCAGTACGTGACTATCAGCAGCGCACGGGTATTGAAGTCCGCTACTACCAAGCTGGCTCGTCTGAAATGTTTGGCAAAGTTCAAGATGTTCCTCAAAAGGAAACAACGCCGTTCTACCCCCGTAGCCCCTACGCTTGCGCCAAAGTTTATGCACATTGGCAGACAATTAATTACCGGGAATCCTATCAACTATTTGCTTGCAATGGGATCTTGTTTAACCATGAATCACCACGACGCGGCGAAACCTTCGTGACTCGTAAGATCACTCGTGCCATTGCTCGGATTGTCGCTGGACAACAAGCGAAACTATTTATGGGCAATCTTGACTCAAAACGAGACTGGGGTTATGCCAAAGATTATGTCCGGGCTATGTGGTTGATGTTGCAGCAGGATGAGCCAGATGACTATGTAGTTGCAACTGGAGAAACGCATCCCATCACTGAATTTCTTGATTTAGCATTCGGTTATGTCAATCTCAACTGGCAAGATTATGTTGTCTTCGATAAACGTTATCTTCGACCTGCCGAAGTTGACTTGCTAGTTGGTGATCCGACAAAAGCTAAACAAAAACTGGGTTGGGAACCTTCAGTCACCTTTGAAGAACTTGTTCGCCTCATGGTTGAGGCCGATCTTAAAGCGCTGGGTCTAATCCCACTGAGTAACGGCATCGTTCAGTTTAGTACCGAACATGCAACAATTCGTCGTCAAAATGCTGGCGTAGCAAATCTACCGTAATCTCCTCAGCAACTGCAAGAACCGTAATTCTGAGTTTGCCCCTGTTCAAATTGAACTTAGCTTTAAGGAGCACTCCAGTGTTTCCTCGCCATGACGGTCCTGGTCGAATTGAAAACAAAGACTACACGAAATTCATTAAATGGACTCCGCTCAGAGTCGCGATCGCCACTCTCATTCTCTTTACCCCTTATGCCGCCCTCGTCTACGCAGTCGCCTCCGCCACCTCAATCATGGCTGTTGTTCCAATGCTGATTGCGCCCGCGCTAATCGCCATTTTTGCTGGAATCATCTACTGGCTCTCTAAAGCAGTGCTGTAGCTTAAAATCGATCGCCCTGAATCAAACCGGATTGCATCTGACAAGCGGTTTATTGCTAATTGTTGCAAAATGGTCAGAAAAGCACCCTGATTCAGTCGCATATGACTCCCAAGCTCCCGACCCTGCAATCTGCCTCGATCGCTCCGCTGCGTTCGGCCAATTCTGCGCCCGATGACTTTGCCCAGCGACACATCGGGCCGCGTCCGCAAGAGATTGAGGAGATGCTGGCCGTGTTGGGCTACGACAGCTTGGAAGCGCTGATCGATCGCGCCGTGCCGACGGAAATTCGCATGAAGCGGCCTTTGACCTTGGGCAGTCCGCGCAGCGAAACCGAAGCGCTAGAGGAACTCAAGTCGATCGCCAGTCAGAATCATGTGTTTCGATCGTTCATCGGCCTGGGCTATTCCGACTGCATCACGCCGCCCGTCATTCAGCGCAACATTCTGGAGAATCCAGGTTGGTACACGCAGTACACGCCCTATCAGCCAGAAATTTCTCAGGGTCGGCTCGAAGCGCTGCTTAACTTTCAGACGATGGTGATTGACCTGACCGGACTGGAAATTGCCAACGCCTCGCTGCTGGATGAAGCAACGGCAGCAGCAGAAGCAATGGCGATGAGCTATGGGCTGCACAAGGGCGGGGCAAAAGCGTTTTGGGTGTCGAAAGATTGCCATCCGCAGACGATCGACGTGATTCAAACTCGCGCTTTGCCGCTCGGTCTGGAAGTCGTAATCGGGGATCATCGCGAGGAAATCGATCGCCCGATCTTCGGTGCATTGCTGCAATATCCGGCCAGCGATGGCGCGATCTATGACTATCAGGCGTTTGTCGATCGCGCCCATGCCGCAAGCGCACTGGTAACGATCGCTGCCGATTTGCTCAGCCTAACGCTACTCAAGCCGCCCGGAGAATTTGGAGCCGACATTGCTGTTGGCAGCACACAGCGCTTTGGCATTCCCTTGGGCTACGGTGGGCCTCATGCTGCCTATTTTGCGACGAAGGAGCAGTACAAGCGGCAAATTCCCGGTCGGATCGTCGGCGTTTCCAAAGATCGAGACGGACATCCGGCTTTGCGGCTCGCCCTGCAAACGCGCGAACAGCACATCCGTCGCGACAAAGCAACCAGCAACATCTGCACGGCTCAGGTTTTGCTGGCGGTGATGGCGGGAATGTATGCCGTGTATCACGGGGCAGACGGACTGCGGCGCATTGCCGATCGCATCCACCAGATGACCGCAAAGCTGGCGGCAGGCTTGCGCGAACTGGGCTATCAGGTCAGCGATGCGCCGTTTTTTGACACGCTGAAAATTCACGTTCCGAGTGGTGAAATTGAGGAATTGCTGAGGAGAGCGATCGCCCATCACATTAATCTGCGCGTGATTGACGACAGTTCAATTGGCGTGTCGCTGGATGAAACGACGACGGCAGATGATTTGCTCTACCTGTTCCAGATTTTTGCGGGAGATTTGCCCTTGCATTTCATTCCCGATACGCTGAGCGCGGATTCGAGCTTGCCTGCGGAACTGGTGCGATCGACTGCGTATTTGACGCATCCGGTTTTTAGCGCGTATCGATCGGAAACCGAACTCTTGCGCTACATTCACCGCTTGCAGGCCAAAGATCTTTCCTTGACAACGGCGATGATTCCCTTGGGTTCCTGCACGATGAAGCTGAACGCAACGGCGGAAATGCTGCCGATTAGCTGGCCGGAATTTGCAAAATTGCATCCGTTCGCGCCGATCGAGCAGGCGCAAGGCTACCAACTTCTGTTTGATCAGCTTGAGCAAATGCTGGCGGAAATCACCGGATTCGCTGGAATTTCGCTTCAGCCCAACGCCGGATCGCAAGGTGAATATACGGGACTGTTGGTGATTCGTCGCTATCACGAAAGTCGCGGCGATCATCGCAATATCTGTCTAATTCCCGAATCGGCGCACGGCACGAATCCCGCCAGCGCAGTTATGGCCGGAATGAAGGTCGTTCCGATCGCCTGCGACAGCGAAGGCAACATCAACGTTCAGGATTTGCGCGAAAAAGCCGAAAAACATCAGGCCGATCTTGCTGCTCTGATGGTGACGTATCCCTCGACGCATGGCGTGTTTGAAGCGGCGATTCGCGAAATTTGTGCGATCGTCCACGAGTTTGGCGGACAGGTTTACATGGACGGCGCGAACCTCAACGCGCAGGTTGGCCTCTGCCGTCCGGGTGACTTTGGTGCGGACGTTTGTCACCTGAACTTGCACAAAACTTTTTGCATTCCACACGGCGGCGGCGGACCGGGAATGGGGCCGATCGGCGTCATGCCGCATCTGGTTCCCTTCCTGCCCAATCACAGCGTTGTCGAAATGCACAGCGATCGTGGCGTTCCGGAACGGTATCGCCCTGCTTCCAACCGAGTCGGAGCCGTCGCCGCCGCACCTTGGGGCAGTGCCAGCATCCTGCCGATTTCGTGGATGTACATTGCAATGATGGGCGATACGGGCTTGACCAGAGCCACCCAGGTCGCGATTCTCAACGCCAACTACATCGCCAAACGGCTCGAAGGCCACTACTCCGTTCTGTACAAAGGCCGAGACGGACTCGTTGCCCATGAGTGCATTCTCGATTTGCGCCAGTTCAAGAAAACGGCCAGCATCGAAGTCGATGACATCGCCAAACGCCTGATTGACTACGGCTTCCATCCGCCCACTGTTTCTTGGCCTGTCGCCGGAACGGTGATGGTTGAGCCGACCGAAAGCGAATCGAAGCAGGAACTCGATCGATTCTGCGAAGCGATGATCGCGATTCGCGAGGAGATTCGCCAGATCGAAGCGGGAGAAGTCGATCGCCAAAACAACCTGCTCAAAAACGCGCCCCACACCGCCGCCGACCTGATGCGCGACGAGTGGGATCGTCCCTACGCGCGATCGATCGCCGCTTATCCCACCCGCCACACGCGCGAAAGCAAGTTTTGGCCTGCCGTCAGTCGAATTGACAATGCATATGGCGATCGCAATCTCGTCTGCTCCTGCCTACCGATGGAGGCCTACCAAGAAGCCTAAGTCCTCCCTCCACCAGCTTGTACAGGACTGGCACATTAGCCCCGGAAATCAATTTCCAAAGCTCCAGTTCCAAAGCGGATTCCACCTATCAACCCAATCCATTTGAATGGGTTTGCGCTTTCAGCCGGAAATTGATTTCACGGCTTCTGCCGCCGTCCCGCTTGCAGAGACAGAGATGACTTCACTGGCAGCCGACCCACTTCAAAAGTGCGGCAAAGGCAACTCGCTGAACGATCGACGTTCTTCTGTCTAGACACGTCATCACCCGCAGAAATCGAGCCTGCTCTTAGGGCGATCGCCACTGCGCTAATTCTGCCGAAGCAACCTCCTCCGTCAAATCTGGTTCAGCAGTTTCCGAACCTTCTGGAATGATTCGCCACTCATCCAGCAAGCTCTTTGCAAATCCACTCAGCGGCACGGCCAAAATCAAGCCCAACAACCCGCCAATCTTCGTGCCCACGATCAAAGCAATCAGTACCCACAGCGGACGTAATCCGGTGAAGCGACCGAGCAAGCGCGGTGTAATTAGCTGATCAATCAACTGATCGATCACCAGCGAAATGACAAACACCCGCGCCCCCAACCAAGGATTTTGAGCCGCCAACAGCAAACTAATCAGCGTGAACGTCACCGAATCGCCAAATGGAATAATTGAAACCACGCCGACCGTGAGACCAAACAGCATCGCGTAGGGCACTTTCAGCAGCAAAAACGTAATTGTGATCAGCGTGCCGACCAAGGCAGAAAGCGCAAGCTGGCCGAGAAAGTAGTTTTGAAAATTCTTTTGAAGTGCCTGCCGGACAGTTTCTCCGGTTTTTCCAGGGAGGCGATCGAAAAAACCGTTGGCAATTTTGTCACCGTCGAGCAGCAGATAAAACGTCAACACCGCTGTCAGCAGCGCTTCTGAGATGTTGCCGATCGCTCCCAAACCCAGCGCCAGCGCTTCATCCGCAAACGATTCGATTTCTTGCGGCAGGCGATCGCTCAGTCCCGCCACGACCTGACTTAAGCCCGCAGGCAACCGATTGTGCTGCGCCAAATTTTCCACCGAGGCAAGCTGCTGACTGGCCGAATCGAGCCACTGCGGAACAAGCTGCACAACTTCTCGCACATCGTCGCTTAAGGCTGGAACCAACGTTAGGCCAAGACTGCCCAGCGTCACGCCTGCGATCGCCGCGACGATCGCCGCTGCCCAAGGTCGCTGCAATCCCTGCTTCTGCAAAAAGTAAACGGGCGTATTGAGCAAAAAGGCCAGCAGTGCCGCCAGCATCAAACTGGTGACAAGCGGCTGAAAAAACTGAACCACCTTAAACGATAGCCAGCCGTTCAGACAAATTAGGGGAAAGAGCAAGGCCAAAAGCAGCCAGCGTAGAATGCGGTTGAGCGAATCGGGTGGGGTCATTGGGTGTCGGGTGTCAGGGTTAGAGTGACCAGGAGCCGAGGTGAATGCCTGTGACGCCAAGCGTTCCGGCAACTGCGGCAGTGGTAAGAGAAGTGATGGCGGTGCAGAACAGCCACCAGGCGGCGATCGCGGCAGCGCGGCGGGTTTCTTCGGCGCGACGCTGAGCTTGCTGCTTCACCTCGTCGAGGCGACGCTGGGCGGCTTGCTGCACCTGTTCGATCTGCTGCGCGACTTGCGATCGCACGCCTTCAAACTGTTCAACAACACGACTGGAAACCGCTTGAGAAAAATCGTCTCGCGCCTGCAACATCGTTTCGATCGCGTCGCGGTTGAGCTGCCCCAACCGATCGCGCCAGGTGTCGATCGCGTCATTGTCAAGCAGCGATTCGATTTTTTCAATTCCGGCTTGCGGCAGGCTGAGCAGCTTATAGATATCCTGCTTCATGCTGTCATAGTTGAGGTCGGGCAGCGCGATCGAGCCGAGATACTGCTTCAGTTTGGCCTGCAATGCTTCAAAGGCAGATTGCAGTTGGCTCTGCTGCTGCTGCGCGTCCTGCCAAAGCTGCGATCGCGCGTTCTCCAGGCGATCGAGCAGTGCTTCAACGTCGATTTGCTCGAAATCCGGTCGCTGAGCAAGTGCTTCAGTCAGAAGGGCGCGATCGAACGGCGTTTGCAGGATTTCGCTGGTGTCGATGTTGCGATCGGCTGCATCCGCGATCAGGCGAGAGAGGTTTGCTTGCAGCGCGTCAAGTTCAGTCGGATTGCTCTGCTGCAAATAGGCGCGGAGCTGATCGGAAAAATTCCAGCGAGGGCGGCGGGTTGCCCAGCGGCGCGGCGGCTTGATGATCTGACGAATCAGAAATCGCGCCTGCTGCATCTGCGGCTGCACATCAGCAGAATCGAGGTGCTTTTGCAGGTCGGACTGGAGGAGATGCCAATCACTCGATCGCAACTGCCGCAAGGTCGCAAGCTCAATTCCCGCCTGCTGAAGCTGCGATTTCAAGTCAGGACGGTCAGACTCCGGCAGAAGCAGATAGGCGTGCATCGTCTGGATGAAGCGATCGATCTGCGCTTGGTGCGATCGCGCAATGCGGCGATCGAGGCTGGTGAAGTCTGCCCAAATTTGCTGAGTCTGAGTCAGGATTTGCTCAAGCTGCTCGCTGCTCATGCTTTTGCGGCGTTTGAGGACGGCTTCGAGCTTGTCCCAGTCAAATTTTGGCGTGGGCAAATCGGCTAGCTGCGGCTCGATTTCGGCCAGCGTAGTTTCCAGCTTGCGCTGCACGTTGGCGAACGTGAGCTGCTGCACTTTGGTATAGCGAAAGTAGGGCTTGAGCTTTTGCCACAGTTCCGACGCGATCGCGTCTGCCGCTGCCTGACGAGCCGTGATTTCTGCTTCGAGATGATCGACCCACTCATCGACAGGCGCATCAGCACGATCGGCCAGCAGTTTCGTCAACGCGGCGCGATCGACCTGCTCGGCGGGATGGACACTCAAGAGCGATCGCACCCCATCCTGAACGCGATTCGCTTGCCAAGCGGCTTCAAGCTGCGATCGCCAAGCGTCCAACTCGGCTGTTTGGGCGGCAGTTCGCGCAGTTTCAAGCACCTCTTGCCGCACCGTCTCAAACTGCTGGACAAGTCGATCGATCTGCGCTTCGCTAAAATCTTCGCGCTGGGCAAGGATGGCGGCGATCGTGTCCGGTTCGACGGCTTCCACTCGTTCGCGCACCTGTTCCGGGTCGGCCTCCGGGTCATACAGAATGTCGCGCAGCGTCGCGGGAATCAGGTCTGACTGAAGCTGCCAGGAATACGCACTGAGCAAAAAGGCTTCCAGATCGGCAGCGATCGAATTCAATTCCGGTTTCGCTTCTGGTTTGGCTTCCTCAGTAGCGTCATCTTGACGGAGCGATCGCAACTGCTGCCAAATTTGTTCAATATCAAGATCCGACAAATCAACTCGGCTGATTAGTGTGCGGCGAATCGCGTCAAAGTCGATGTTTTGCTGAATCGTTTTCAGTAGACCGCCGGACGATTTCGATTGTGCCAAAATTTGCTGTAAATCTTCCGGTCGCGTCGATTTGAGCAGATTGATCAGGTCGCGGCTGGAATTCGATCGCGGCATCGACTGCTGCCAAACAGATTCGAGGTGATCGACCACTCGATGCGCGTCTTTGGCCGAGAGGTCGTGGCGATCGCGCAGCAGATCGACAAAGGTTTGACGGTTGATTTGTCCCAGCAGTCCGGTTCCGGCTAGGGCTAGCACTTCCGGACTTTTCAGAATTAATTCGAGGCCGCTGCCAACATGGGACAGGTCAAGCTGCGGCGTGGGCAAACTGCTGACGTAGGTTCTGAGGGCGTCCTGAATCTCATCAGATTTTAGGGTCGATCGCGCAGCGCTCTCGGAACGATATCGCACTTCTTGCCGAATCGCATTCATTGCCGCCGTTTCGGTCATGTAGGGCGAATCGTCTTTTTTACTCAAGACGGCTGAAATCGCGCTCACCAAGCTCCGCAGTCCAGAGGTGGCGCTGCCCAAAATCAAGCCAACGATCGACGTGACCGCACTGGAACTGAGCCACAGCAGCAGCAGAAAATACGCCGCCCAAATCACCACGCCAATGATTCCGCCAACAAACGGACTAACGGCAAGGCTGAGCTTGCCCGCCAAAAAGCAAGCCGCAAACAGAACCACATTAATCGTCAGCAAAATTCCGAGTCCAGCCGCGAGTCCGATCGTTCCGACCGAACTGCTTTTTTCGGGCTTGGCTTCTTCCGCTGCGTCCGCTTTTTTCACCAGCCGCAAGCCCAACGCGGTCACGCCGATCGCAATGCCCAAATTTGCCACCAAAAGCTGAAACGCGATCGCCATCACCAAGCCCGCCACGATCGCCACAAAGGTTTGCGGCGTGTTGACTACGGGCGCAATCTGCATCACGGGCAGCGCTGTCCAAAGCTGCGCCTGCCACAACTCCAGCATTTTTCCCCCTAACGGCTGCGTCGGCTTGACGTTGAGCTTTCACTTTAGGGGGAGCAAGGGGCGATCGTCGTCCGGCTAGAAGCAGATTTTGGCTAGGACGATGGTTTTACGAGTTTGGTGATCGCCATAATCAGATCGATCGGCTCGACAGGTTTGGCGATGTGCAGTTGAAAGCCTGCGGCGATCGCTTTGGCTCGGTCTTCTTCTCTGGCGTAGGCGGTCAGGGCGATCGCGGGAATGTTGCCGCCTTGATCAGGTGAAAGCGATCGCACCTGTTGCAGCAGCCAGAAGCCGTCGCGATCGGGCATACTGATGTCGCTGATCAAAACGTCCGGCAGCAGTTGCGGCAGCAGGTTGAAGGCGTCTTCGGCATTGGTCAAGGCTGTGACCGTAAAGTTGTGCGGTTCCAAGACAGTTTTGAGGAAGTCGAGGTTGTCTGGTTCGTCATCCACGAGGAGCAGATGGAGGGAAACGTCCGAAATCGGCAGTCGGGAGTCGGGAGGATTGGGATCACGGATTGCCGATGCACTGCCGACTTCCAGAAGGGGCAAGCGGACGGTGAATGTTGCGCCTTGTCCGACGCCTGGACTGGCAACGGCGATCGACCCACCGTGTAGTTCAACCAGATTGCGGACGATCGCCAAGCCCAAGCCCAAGCCGCCCTGAGCGCGAGTCGTGGAGCTATCGGCCTGCCGAAATCGCTCGAAGACGTAGGGCAGAAAGTCGGGAGAAATGCCGACGCCCGTGTCGGAAACGGTGAGGGAGGCGAAGGGATGAGAATCGGCTATCCTCCTTTCGCCTCCCTCCAGCTCCAATTTCACTTTTACTTGCCCACCGGAAGGTGTGAATTTGATCGCGTTGGAGAGCAAGTTCCACACGACCTGCTGGAGGCGAGCCGCATCGCCAGAAACGATCAGACCGTCGGTTTGGTCTTGCCAGTCAAGGGTGACGCCTTTGGTTTCGGCTGTGGGGCGAACCGTGTCGATCGCAGCATTCACGACATTTTCGAGCATCGTCGGTTGGCGATCGAGTCTGACTTGGCCGCGCACAATGCGGGAAATGTCGAGTAAATCTTCGATCAGTTGCGCTTGCGCTCTAGCGTTGCGTTCGATCGCTTCAAGGGCTTGTTCGACTTTGGTCGGGGCGAGTTTGCGGGCGCGGAGCAGTTGTGCCCAGCCGAGAATCGCGTTGAGCGGCGATCGCAGTTCGTGAGAGACGATCGCCAGAAATTCGTCTTTGAGGCGGCTGGCGGTTTCGGCTGCGGCGCGGGCTTCTTGCTCACGCGCGAGCAGTTCGGCGCGGGTCGCTTCGATTTGCTTGCGGGCGGTGATGTCGGTGTTGATTTCTAGGAAGGCTGTGACGGCGCGGTTGGCGTCGCGCTGAGCTGTCCACCGACTGCTGACCGTGACTTGTGTTCCGTTGCGGCGGGTGTGAATCAGTTCGCCTTCCCAGCGCCCAGCCTGAAGGCAGGCAGCTTTGACGGCAGCGAGCGATCGCGGAAATTGCGTTTGCAAAAGCGTATGGATGTTTTGGCCGATCGCTTCGGCTTTTGTCCAGCCATATTGCTGCTCGGCTCCACGATTCCAGTAAGTAATTTTGCTGTGTAGATCCAGGATGATGATGCTGTCGCTGGCAAGGTCGAGCGTTTCGGCGTGCTGGGCGATCGCGGCTTCGGCCATTTTGCGACCCTCTTCGAGGTGCTTCGCAACGGTGATGTCAAACAGCAAGCCGTCCCAAACCAGATCGCCATTCGGCTGACGTTCTGCCCTGGCCGATCCTTGGCTCCAGCGCAGTTCGCCAGAGGGCAAAACGACGCGCCATTCGTGTCGCCACTGCTGTCCTGTCGTGTCGCTGCGGCTAAACGATTTGCGTAACTCCACCCGATCGTCGGGGTGAACAGCGTTCCACATCACCTGAGCATCGGCCAAAACCGCTTCCGGCTCTAGCTGATACAGGTCGCGAATGCCCGGACTAATGTAGGTAAATTCGTCCCTGTGCGATCGCTGCACATACTGATACATCACGCCGGGAACATTCTCGGCCAACCGGGTAAATCGCGCTTTGGACTGCTGAAGGGCAAGTTCGGCTTGTTGCCGGGCGGTGACATCGCGCCACGAAGCGATCAGGCCATCTTCGAGTTTGGCGGCGCGAATGTCGTAGATGCGATCGCCAAATTCCAGTGCTTCGCGAATCAGCGGTTCTCCAGTTTCGACCACATTTGCGTAGGCTTGAAACAAATCGTCGCAGCAGTGGACGGAAAAGCGGCGACACCAAAAATCACCGACATCCGCCAGGGTCATCTGGTAGTTTTCACAGGCGATCGCGTTGAGAAAATCAAACCGAAAGTCGCGAATTTGGCCGTGTTCATTTCGCACAGCCGCCAAAATGGAAACGCCATCGAGCATCGTTTCCAGTGAGGTTCGCAGCCGCAGTTCGCTCGCTTCGATTCGCTGACGATCGAGCGTTTGGCGATCGAGCAGTTGATCTTTTTCGCGATTCGACTCGGCAAGCTGCAAGTTCGCCTGCTTCAGCGAATCGTTGAGCTTCATTAGCTGTTCGCTCAGTTGAGCGCGGGCAGCATACTCGCTCGATCGCACCTGCTCAACGGCGAGCGCGGCTTGCGTTTCCGCCCGTTCGCTGATTGCCGTTCCGACCCACAGTCCGACGCCACACTGCACCAGCAAGCTCAGTTTGTGGACTTGCAGCACTTCTGTTGCCACCGGAAAGCTGCCGTCTGAAATCAAATGCAGATAGGCCAGCACATAAGCCAGCAGCGTCACGATCGTGCAGTAGCTCGCTGTCAAAACGCCGCCCCTCACGCCAAATCGTGCCGCCGCCCACAAAATCGGAATGAAGCCCAGAAAGGCAAGCTGCTGAAAGGAAAAGCTGCTGCCTCTGCCCTGCAACACGGTAATCGCTGCCGTCAACACGCACAGCGCCAGAATGATTACGACTTCCAGCCGCCATTTCCAACTGGCTCGCAGCCGATCGCCCGAACGCAGTCGCTCTACGATCGGCGCGATCACAACGAGGACAGGCGGCGCGATCGCCATCACGCCCAAAGCGTTGCCCAGCCACCAGTAGGGAATCGTGGCGACAATTTGTTCGGCGGGAATTTTTCCGCTCAAGCTGTGCAGCAGCGTTCCCGCAGTGGCGGACGCGAGGCTTGCCAGAATTGGAGCACTCAGGGTAAAGGCGATCGCATCGCGCAGCGACCCCAACCGCAGCGAACCGCTCCACACTTGCCGATAAACCCACCAGGCCACCAGCGGCTCAATTCCATCTGCGATGCCCAACAGCCGCCATGCGCCATGCAGCCCCCAAGCCGGAGCCATGATCGCGCTGGCGATCGCGGTTAGCAGTGCGCCGATCGGCCCCAGCCACAAGGTCAAAGCAACCGCCACGCCCGCAGGCGGAAACCACAGCGAAACGGTCGGCTGGATGCGAAACACCAATGCGGTGCTGTGTGCTAAACACAGTGCAGCTAGCGCGATCGCGATCGACAGCCACCAGCGTTTTGAGGAATAGCAAGCAGAATTCACCAAAATAAATTGTCGATCGGCTTGAAGGGATGAGGCCAATCAGACCAATCTCTATCTTAGGAAATAGCGGGAATTTAGGAGAATAGAAGAACAGCTTGGCGACTCACCCTCAGACATCACAATGACCGATACCCTTTCCAAGGCGGGCGCACTGCCCGCGAATGTGGCCGCAACGCCCGCCCTCGTTGCCCACGAACTGCAAAAACACTATCGCCAGCGTCGCCAAACGATCGCCGCCGTCCAAACCGTTTCGCTCACCATGCAGCCCGGTGAAGTGCTGGCCTTTTTGGGACCCAACGGAGCCGGAAAAACCACCACGATCAAAATGATCGCCGGACTGATTCGCCCGGATGCGGGCTGGGTGCGCGTCAACGATCGCGACCCGCACTCCGATCGCCGCTCTTTAGCCGAAATTGGAGCCGTCCTGGAAGGCAATCGCAATTTGTATTGGCGACTGACTCCGCAGGAAAATCTAGAATATTTCGGCGTTTTGCGCGGCCTATCGACTCAAACCGCCCGTCGGCGCAGCCGCGATCTCATCGAGCAGTTTGACTTAGTTCACAAGCGCCGCACTCCCGTTCAAGCTTTGTCACGCGGAATGCAGCAAAAGCTGGCGATCGCCGTTGCGCTCGTCCATCAGCCGCGCCTCCTCTTGCTGGATGAACCGACGCTGGGTTTGGATGTGGAAGCCAGCCAGCATGTGAAAGTGCTGGTGCGATCGATCGCGCAAGACGGCTGTGCAATTTTGCTAACAACCCATCAGCTAAACGTCGCGGAAGAACTGTCCGATCGCGTCGCCATCATTCAGCAAGGCCAAATCATTGCCGAGGCCACCACTCGCGATTTGATTCGCCAGTTTTCCGGCTCGTCGTATGCGATCGAGTTTGAGGGCGAACTGGATAGCAAACGGCAGCGGGCGATCGAGGCGATCGGCGCGTTCGTTCATCCGCACGAAATTCACTACACCGGAAGCAGCGAAGGTTTGTATGCCGTTCTGGATTTGCTCAAGCCGCTGCCGCTGCTTCAGGTGAAAAAAGACCAAGCGGATTTAACCGAGATTTTCCTCAAACTGGTCAAGGGCGATCGGGGTTAGTTGAATCACCCTCACCCTAAATACCTCTCCCCTAGGGAGAGGGACTTCCAATCCGGTTCCCCTTCTCCCCCAGGGAGAAGGGGTTAGGGGATGAGGGAAAAGCCCGAACCGTAGTCAAACCAATTTTCATTCACCTCACGGCTTAATTTCCATGATCGATTTGCTTTTGGCCGAATGGCGACGCAACTGGACTCAATTTATTCGCTACCCGCTTGAAGCGATCGGCGGCATTTTGATCACCACGATCGTCTTTTACGGATTGTTTCTCAGCGCAGGCTACATTGCCGGATCTGCGTTTGAAGTGGGCGATCGACTCGATGCGATCGTTGTGGGCTATGTGCTGTGGACGCTGGTGATTTTCATCATTAGCGATATTTCGCTGGGACTTCAGGTCGAGGCGCAGACCGGAACGCTGGAGCAGGTGTTTCTGTCGCCATTTGGAGCGCCACGTGTGTTTTTGGCACGAGCGATCGCCAGCCTCGGCCTGCGTCTGCTGGTGATCGCGACAATCTTGCTGATCATTTTGGGACTGACGGGCAGTCGGCTGAACTTTCCGCCGACGTTAATTTTTCCCCTTGTCAGCATGATTTTGGCGGCTTATGGCTTGGCGTTCATCATCGGCTCGTGCGCCTTGCTGTTCAAGCAGATTCAGCAGCTTTTGGGACTGTTTCAGTTTGTGCTGCTGTTTTTGCTGGCAACGCCGACCGAAACCTGGAGAGGTGCGGCTCGCCTTTTTAGCCGCCTGTTGCCGATGATTCCCAGTGCCGATTTGCTGCGCGATTTGATGGCAAAACAAGCGGCGATCGATCCGCAAAACGTCCTGATTGCGCTCGCCAACGGACTCGCCTATTTTGCGATCGGGCTAGCGATTTTCCGCTGGGCAGAACAGCGAGCCAAACAGCGCGGCTTACTGGGCGGCTACTAGCTCGGTTCCAGACGCAGCAGTTGGCCGTTTGGCGCGTCCGTCAGCACGTAGATTTCCCCCTCAGGCGATTGGCGCACGTCGCGGACGCGCTGGCCGATCGCGATCGTTTGTTCGTTGACCACGTTGCCTGCGGCGTCCACTTCGATGCGGCGAATATCTTGGGAAACCAAGCCGCCTGCAAACAAATTGCCCTGCCACGCCGGAACGCGATCGCCACTGTAAACCATCAGGCCAGAAGGGGCGATCGTTGACCAGACCTGTTTGGGGTCAACCAGTCCGGGACGCGATCGATCCGGGGAAATTTCGCCGCCGGAATATTCGCGGCTGTGCGTCACCAGCGGCCAGCCGTAGTTCTCTCCGGCCTGCACGAGGTTGAGTTCGTCGCCGCCCCGCGCTCCATGCTCGGTTGCCCAAACGCGATTCGTGGCCGGATCGACGGCGAGTCCTTGGATGTTGCGATGGCCGTAGCTCCAGATGGCGCGATCGCCACCTCCATTCACAAACGGATTGTCAGACGGAATCGAGCCGTCGTCGTTGAGCCGGACAATTTTTCCTAAGCGGCTTTGCAGGTTTTGCGCCTGCTGACGAATCAGTTCTCCTTCGATCGCAACAGGCGGATTGCCGCCATCCCCGATCGACACCAGCATCGTTCCATCCGGAAGCCAAGCGATGCGCGAGCCGAAATGCTGTCCGTCCGGTTTCGGCTGCGTCACCTCAAAAATTACCTGCACATCCTGGAGCGATCGCCCGTCAAACCGAGCGCGAGCCAAACGAGTGCGATTGGCCTGTTCAGTGCCGTCGGCAAAGGTGAAGTAAATCAGTTGGTTTTGCGCGAACTGCGGATGCACAGACACATCCATCAGCCCGCCTTGCCGCTGGGCAAACACATTTGGCACACCTGCGATTGGATTTGGGTCAAGTCTGCCGTCGCGCACGATTCGCAGCCGTCCTGGACGCTCGGTAATCAGCATCGCGCCATCCGGAAGCCACGCCATGCCCCAAGGATTTTCCAATCCTTCCAGCACCTTGACCGCGCGAACCGATTGAGGAGCCTGCGCGATCGCATCAGGCGGAGAAGCCGTAGGCGGTGCAGCATTGGAAGGTGGTGCAGCGTTTTGAATCGCGGGCGCAGTGGCACAACCTGTAAGAGCAAACAGCAAGACGGCTTGAGTGAACCGAGTGATTGAGCCATTCGATCGCATCATCATATCCTCGCGAGATCTGCACGATTCCACTTTAACGGAGACACCGAAAAAGCATCACGCCAGTCCAAACGAATGCAGCAATTCCATTTTGTCAGCGAAAATTAGCGGCGAATCCAGCCGTTGATTGTGAAGCGACTGTCGGCAAATTTGCGAGACGGGCATTGAATTGGCAGCACTTCATGCAGATAGCGACTGCGGAAGAAAACAATGCTGTTGTTGCGCGGTTCGATCGTGTGGCAGGTGTCGGCCTGCACATAGTAATTGTTCTCAATCTTGCTGTCATAAATTCGCAGTTCGCCGCCCGAAAATGCCTTGGGTTCACGATAGAAATAATAGACGTAGGTGAATTCGCGCGTTGCCGTATCGGGGCTGCCGTTGTCGTTATGAATTTTGTAATAGTTGCCGTCGTTGTGTCCGGTCAGTTGCGCTTCAATTTGCGAAATTGGAAACGGCGTCATGCCCACTTTGGTAAATACATCGGGCAAAACCGCTTGAATGCGCCGCGAAATCAGGTCGGCAAATTCAGGAAAATTGTGCAGTACAACGGATTTACGATATTCCAAATCGCCTGTTGAAGTGCTGGTAGAAACAAAGTTTTTCTCTTGTTTGATCACGAACTCTAGCAGGCGACGCTGTTCTTTTTCCGTCAAAAAATGGTCAAGCTGCACATAGTTTGAAATTAGATCGTTTGCGATCGCCCGCTCCTGTTGTTCCTCCGGTGGCTGAATTACAATCGGCGGATTTGTCACCAATCCCACCAATCGATCGCCCGGAAAACACAGCATCGCCTGTCCATTTTGTATGGGTAATTGAATCACCTGCGGCAAACGATTGGGCGATCGATCGATCACCAGTTCAAATAATTGCTGTAG
The DNA here is from genome assembly GCF_014696105.1 of Microcoleus sp. FACHB-1515. Classification (GTDB taxonomy): domain Bacteria; phylum Cyanobacteriota; class Cyanobacteriia; order Elainellales; family Elainellaceae; genus JAAUTJ01. Next base: position 85,294 of record NZ_JACJPO010000015.1, on the reverse strand, counting down.
CAACGGTGCATCCGGCGGCAGCACGATCGTGTGTTGATGTCCGCCATCGAGCAAAATCGTAACCGCAATTTCGCCAAGCTGATCAAAGTCGGGGAGTACAGTGGTCATCGCAATTAATGCAGGAAATGTCGATCGCCTGTCAGTATCATCACTAACCCTAGCTCATTTGCTGCCGCGATCGAATCCGCATCGCGCAGACTGCCTCCGGGCTGAACGATCGCCGCAATCCCCGCTGCTGCTGCCTGCCGAACCGAATCATCGAACGGGAAGAAGCCATCGCTTGCCAAAAATGCGCCTTTGGCTTTTTCGCCCGCCTGCTCCAGAGCGAGTTTCACTGAGCCGACGCGATTCATTTGTCCGGCTCCGATTCCCAGTGTGGTGCGATCGCTCGTCACCACAATTGCATTCGACTTGACATGCTTGGCGACTTTCCAGGCGAAGATCAATTCGGCCATTTGCATCTCGGTGGGCTGACCGCTGACGACTTGCCACTTGGCGGGATCGATCGGCTGGTCGTCGCTGGCCTGTACAAGAAAGCCGCCTGCGATCGATCGAATCGTCTGCGGTTCGCCGCGATTCAAATCGGGCAGCAGCAAGACGCGCAGTTTCGATTTGGCGGCAAGAATTTCTCTGGCTTCCGGCTCAACATCGGGCGCGACGATGCATTCGAGGAAGGTTTTGGTGAGCGCGGTGGCAGTTGGGGAATCGATCGATCGATTCAAGGCCACAATGCCGCCAAATGCCGAAGTGGAATCGGCATTGAACGCCTTCTCATACGCTTCGCTCAGACTTTCACCCAGAGCCACGCCGCAAGGATTTGTGTGCTTGACGATCACCGCTGCGGGGTCAGTGAATTCCGCAATGATGCGGCGGGTCGCTTCCAAATCAACCAAATTGTTGTAGCTCAGTTCCTTGCCCTGAATTTTTTCCGCTGCTGCCCAGCCAGAAGGGGTAGCTCCGGTTTGATACCAGGCGGCGGGCTGATGCGGATTTTCCCCGTAGCGCAAGGTTTGCACGATCGCCCCCGACAAGCTAAACGTCGCAGGCGCATTTTCTGCTGCATCTTGCGAGCTGAGGTAAGAAACGATCGCCGCATCGTACTGGCTCGTATGCGAAAACGCCCGCAGCGCACAGGCTTGACGAAATTCGATCGTCGGATTGGAATGCTGCCTTAGCTGATTCAAATACTCGTCGTACTGCGTTGGACTGCACAAAACCGTGAGATGGGCAAAATTCTTGGCCGCTGCTCGAATCATGGCCGGGCCACCGATATCGATTTGCTCGATCGCTTCTGCCAAACTGACGTTGGAACGGGCGATCGTTTGCTCAAACGGGTACAGATTGACGACGACCAGCGCGATCGGACGAATATCGTTGGTGTCCAAATCTGCTAGATCTTCCGCCAAATCTTGTCTTGCCAAAATGCCGCCGTGAATGCGCGGATGCAAAGTTTTCACTCGCCCACCCAAAATTTCCGGCGATCCGGTGTAGTCCGAAACTTTCGTGACCGGAACGCCCGCCGCCTTCAGTGCTGCCGCCGTGCCGCCGCTGCTGATAATCTCAAAGCCAAATTCTTCGACCAGAGCGCGACCAAGCTCGACAATTCCGGTTTTATCTGACGTACTCAAAAGGGCTAAACGCGACATGGCAACTTTATCTTTTACTTCCGCATATTTAACGATAAGGGAAGCGCGATCGATCCCGTCACCCGTGCCGCAAAATGGTGATGTTGCTTTGGAGAGAACCGCTTGACACTACAGGCGATCGCGATTCCCGTCGAAAATCCGCAAGGCTTGCTCGTTGCCCTGCACGGCTGGGGCGCAAATTCACAGGATTTAGTTGGACTGGCGCAGTTTTTGGATTTGCCCAATCACACGCTGATTTTTCCCGAAGCGCCGTTTCAGCATTCCTATTCGGAAGTGGGGCGGATGTGGTACGGCTTTCCAAGCGAATACAGCTTTTTGAGCAATCCAGCCTTTCAGCAGCAGCCAGATTTGCAGCAAAGTCGGCAGCAGTTGCGGGAATTTTTGCTATCGCTGGAGGAAAAAACCGGGGTTCCGCTCGATCGCACCGTCCTCGCCGGATTTTCACAAGGTGGCGCAATGACGCTGGATGTTGGGTCGCAACTTCCCCTCGCGGCACTGCTGATTTTGAGCGGCTATATGCACAGTCCGATCGATTCCGTGAATTCCGCGATCGGGAAAATCCTGATCGTTCACGGGCGACAAGATGACGTGGTGCCGTTGCGATCGGCCATTCAAATGCGCGATCGCCTAACGGAAATTGCTGCGCCAGTGGAGTATCAAGAGTTTGAGATGGGTCATGAAATTCGCCCAATCGTCTTACAAATCGTGCAAAACTTTATGAAAACAACCGTATTTTCGACAGGTGACAAGGATTAGCATAGATGATAAGTCGGAGGCATGATTGAACTAGGGGCGGTGGCAAAGACATGAAAACGCAAATTATTTCGGAACAGGAAGTCACGCAGATCACGATCGTCGAAGTGGCCGAAATTGCCCAGCGGCTCGATCGCGACGAATACACCAATCCGTTTGAAGGGTTAAACGACTGGCATCGACTGCGGGCGATCGCGTTTCGCCGTCCAGAACTGGTTGAGCCATACATGCACCTGCTGGATTTAGAAGCCTACGACGAAGCCTAGGGCGCGTTTTAACAGATCTCAAAGAAGAGGATTGTGTGATCGATCCCCCTGTCCCCTCAAAAAAGGGGACTTTGAGCGGTGGTTCGGCTCCCTCCTTTTTATGGGTTGGGGAGGCTCACTGCCTTTGAAAACACACTCTAGCCTTGTCAATTGGGCATAGCGCGAACGGAAGATTCGATCGCTCATAGCGACGCATTAAGATTGGATCTTCCGTTTCTCAATCGATTTTCATGTTGCGTAGACGCATTTTGATTGGCGTCGGCGGAGGCATCGCCGCTTACAAAGTTTGTCAGGTCGTTTCTCATCTGGCGCAGTCTGAGGCAGATGTGCGCGTCGTTATGACAGATGGAGCGGCGCAGTTTGTGACACCGCTGACCTTTGCAACGTTGAGCCGCCATTCTGCCTACAGCGATTCTGATTTTTGGCAGCCGCATCACGGAAAACCGCTGCATACGGAACTGGGCGAATGGGCGGAAGTGCTGGCGATCGCTCCGCTCACCGCAAACACGCTGGGCAAACTCGCCTACGGCATGGCCGACAATCTTTTAACCAACATTGTTCTTGCGTCCACCTGTCCAGTTTTGCTCGCGCCTGCCATGAACACGGATATGTGGCAGCAGCGATCGGTACAGCGCAATTGGGATTTACTGCTCGAAGATCCGCGCTATCACTCAACTGGGCCGGGAAGCGGATTGCTCGCGTGCGATCGCGTTGGTTCTGGTCGAATGGCGTCGCCGACTGAAATTCAGGCGCACCTCGAATCGCTGCTCTACGCGCAAGGACAGCGGGATTTGGCAGGAAAACACATTTTGATTAGCGCAGGTGGCACTCGCGAATTTCTGGATCCGGTGCGCTTCATTGGCAATCCGGCAACGGGGAAAATGGGCATCGCTTTGGCACAGGCGGCGCTGCATCGCGGAGCGCGAGTGACGCTGGTTCATGCTGCGGTTGCTGCCAAACTGCTTGCGATGATTCCCGACGCGCATCTGATTGAAGCAGACAGCGCGATCGAAATGCAGCAAACTTTAGAGCAGCAGTTCGATCATGCTGATTGGATCGTGATGGCTGCTGCGGTTGCGGATGTCCGTCCGGACACCTACAGCGCGGAGAAACTGCCCAAGCGATCGCTGCCCGCGAGCCTACCGCTTGCTTCAGTTCCCGATATTGTGGCGAACTTAAGCAAGCGCAAACGCCCGAATCAGCGCTTGATCGGCTTCGCAGCCCAAAGCGGTGACATCATCACGCCTGCTCTGGAAAAGCTGGAGCGCAAAAATCTTGATGCGATCGCCACTAATCCGATCGATTTGCCGAACAGCGGCTTTGGCAGCGATCGTAATCAAGCCGTCTTGCTCGATCGGCAAGGGCGCAAGGTGGCGATCGAACCATGCAGCAAGCTGGAAATGGCGCATCGGCTGTATGACTTTGTGCGATCGATCAAGCAATAAAAGAGGCAGAAGGATCACTTTTCCTCCTGCCTTTTCGCATTAATTTTCGATCGAGTCGTCTACACTTCCACCGCATTCACATCAACCGATTTGCCATCAGTCGTTTGGGCAGTTGTCTGGGTAGACTTGCCGGACTTCGCGCGAGCAAACAGCAGTTGTGACATTTCCGCCACCAAAGCCGTCACAATCACCGCATCATCAATCTGACCAATCACGGGAATTACATCGGGCAAAATATCGATCGGGCTGAGCAGATAGGCTACCGTTCCCAAAATCACCCACCAGCGATACTTCGGATTGCGAATTAGATTGCGATACCAGCCGTAAATTGCTTCAGCAGAAAAGTTCATTTCGATCGTCCTCAAGTTGATGCTTTTATTGTTGCAATGGTATCGATTGTGCACCAGTGCTGAGATCCGTCCTAGGTTTGGGGGCTAAACCGTCTAAAGCAAGATTTGGCGATCGCTGTAGCCGCAAATCCGATCGTTTATGACTGTTGCTGATAGGCCAGATAAACAGCTTCTAGAAATAATTCTGGATCGGTTACTTTATCAAAGTGAATGATGTCTTGCAACTGTTGGGCGAGACGCGAACAGAGTTCAGTTTGAGCTTGCACATTCATCTGCGATCGCTGCTGAAGATAGTTACGAATCACGGCAAAATCGTCGGGCTGTAGCTGATTAATATCGGCTTCAAGCAGCAATCGATCGGCCAGCATTCGTGCTGATTCTGAAATCCGAAAGTTTGCGGCGGCAACAGGTCTTTCTTCTTGAACAACGATCGTTCCGGCTGCCCAATCGCCGAGTCGTTTTTCGCGATTGGTAAACACAATCAGCAGCGCTCCAATAAACAGCAAATCATCGACAGGCCGCAAGAGCGATCGCATGGTGGCCTGCGACAGTCCGGCAGGTTTTCCATCTTCACGCACCACGCGAATTTTGGCGTAGCGCTTGCCTGGAGTTTGGCCGTGCCACAGCGTTTCAAAAAACACAAAATAGCCAACGTAAACCACAAAGGCTAACAGCAGAGCGATCGCGCCCAGCCAAAGCTGCGCCGCATTGTCATTCGGCAAAGAATACAGTAATCCGGTTGAAACGATGCCCCAGGCCAACAGCACCACCAGCAAAGAAGCGCCCCAAATCAAGTAGTCGATAAAGAGCGCTTGGGCGCGATTGCCAATGCCAGCCAGCGTCAATTCTAGTTCAACGCTTTCTGGCGTTTGCAGACGAATTTGATTGAAAAAGCGCATAGCAGCAAAGTAATTTTAGCGTTTGCGATCGCGCAGTTCCAATCCTAATCCTTCTCGGCGCGATCGAAGATCATAATAAATCACAGCTTTGATCACCTGCCAAAACGGAAGCAGCAGTGCGCCACACAAAATGCTCACCACAAAGAAGACAATCGAGAGAATGGCAATCAAGGCGCTTTCGGGATTTGCGGCTTGTGCGCCCTGAATCACAAAGCTGACAATTTGCAGCGGAACGTTGAGCAGCAGCGTGACGAGAAACGCCACGACAATGATCCATTGAATGCGACCCACTGAGCTTTCGGTTAAATCTGAACTGCGGCGAATTGCAGATGAAGCAGTCAGGTTGGGTTCAACAGCTAGCGGCACTTCGGTAATAATTAAGCGCGAATAATATCGAATGAAGAAAATGATGCCACCAACGAGCGCAGCAACTATCAAAAGTGCGCCGACAATTCCAAAGAGTGGAGCAACTGCTATTAGTGCGCCTGCAACAGCCAGCAGAATACCGATCGCAATTGCCAGCAAAAGATAGATTCCAATCAGCCGCAATCCGACTAATATTCCTGCTGCCAAGAAGCTCCACATGCGCGGATTGGTATGGTTGCGGGACTGCTCGTTACTTTCAGGTTGATTGATTAGTTCTTGAAAGGCAAGGCGCGAAATTTGACCGCTAATTGCAGAGTATTTTGCCCAGCCGTAAATTGGTACAATTAGCCACACATAAGCTAAGAGTGCAAGCTTGAAATACTGCTGCAAGTGCGATCGATAAATTCGGACTCCTGCGCTAACCACATTTCCAACACTCAGGGGGCCAAGTGAAGAAGATCCGGAACTCATTGACATTGGTGAATGTTCCTGAAATTGCTTGTTGATTTCGCTCGCTTTCTCATCAGCGAACCTGAACTGGAATGCTTGGTTTTGCTGTTGCGATCGCGGTATGACTCAAAATCGGTTGATGCTATCTTAGGCTAGGCGATCGTCGAACCCGAAAATTGTTATGAATGTTAAACGTTGGATTGCCCGCCGCGAGCCGAACTGGAAACAGCTTGACGCCCTGCTAACACAGGTCGAGAAAAAGGGGCTAAAGTCGCTACAAACTGAAGAGATTAAGCAGCTTGCCAGTTTGTATCGATCGATTTCTGCCGATCTCGCCCGCGCCCGCACGCATCAGGTGGGTGAAACGCTGATTCACGATTTGCAACTGCTCACAACCCGCAGCTACAGTCAGGTGTATCAAGGATCGCGCAGGCAAGAATGGGCGGCAGTCAAAGACTTTTACCGCTGGGGTTTGCCTGCTGTGGTGCGGCAGTCTTGGGCATACATTGCGATCGCCACTGCAATATTTGTGATCGCAAGCTTAATTGCCTGGTGGTTTTCGTGGCGCGATCCAAATTTTATGCCGTTGATTGTGCCCGAACGGTTAATTTCTCAGGTGCGTGACGATCGCGAACTGTGGATGGGATCGATCTTAGGAAATGAGCCAACCGCATCGAGTCAAATTATGGTGAATAACTTGGCAGTTTGCTTTCGGGCGATCGCGGGCGGCATGACGTTGGGACTGTTTACAATCTTTGTTTTATTTTTGAACGGATTGCTGATTGGGGCGATCGCTACGCTCGTGAGTCAAGGCAATTTGGCTTATCCGTTTTGGGCGTTTGTGTTTCCGCATGGCTCGCTGGAACTGCCTGCCATCTTCCTTTCGGGTGCAGCCGGATTGCTAATTGCCAGAGGCATTTTGTTTCCTGGCAAACTGCGCCGCAAAGATGCCGTTCGCGTTTATGGATTGCAGGCAGCCCAGCTTGTTTATGGAATTGTGCCGATGCTAATTGTTGCAGGCATCATTGAAGGATTTGTTTCACCCAATCCTGCCATTCCTGAAGCGATTCGCTATTTTATTGGAACGGCATTATTTCTTGCCCTCATTTTCTATTTCAACCTGCGACGCCCGACGCGATCGCAATCGATCGATTCTGAAATCGCAGGCTAACTTCGATCGCTACAGGACAAAATTCTCGTCAAAGCTTTGACGGGTCATCGGCTGATCGACGATGAGACCTTCGCCGCCCAGCACTTCGAGCGGTTCACCGTCAATCGAAATCCACACCTTTGCACCCGGATCGATCGTTGTGGCCGTATAAACGATTTGCCCCAGTCGTCCGCTCATCGACGTACTGCCGCCGCCCACTTTAAAGTCAGCCGACAAATCGACGTGAACGCCATCGGGTCGAATTTCAACGCTGCGTAGCTGCGTGCCTTGCGGAATCGTTGAGGCAGCATCGGAAGCAGGAGCATCGTTCAGCAAAGCTTCTAATGCCGATCGCAAGCGGGCTTCAGGCTGCTCGGCGGTCACGGCGATCGGAGCGGCAACTAATTTAAGCTGTCCGCCTTCGTCTTTGAGCCAGTAAACCTGAACGGTTTGTTCTGCTGTTGGGGCGGCAGGCGTAGCAGTTGGGGCAGTGGGCGACTGAGCGATGCCAGGTTCTGAAGAGGTTTGAGGCGCGGCAGGGGCAGGCGGTGCGATCGCCTGCGGACTGGGTGCAGTCGGACTGACGACAGGAGCGGGCGCTTTTGCGGAGTTCATCACCCACCAAGCTGTGCCGCTGCCGCCTGCCAGCGCGATCGCAGTCACAGCGGCAGCCAGGCTAAACGGCGATCGACGTAGCCAGCCGAAGCGAGGAGATGGCGAATCGGAATGTTGGTCTTGCATCGAAGGAACTCCTAACACGATCGAACTGTTAATTACAGCGATGCCACCTTTGATTCCTGAAATTGTAAACAGTTGCACGGTGGAAACTATCGCGCTGCGGTCAGAGGTTCGATCGCCGTTTGTCCTAGCAAATCTGATTCCGGTTCAATCCGCACAAAAGCCGCAAGCTCGATTCGTTCCTCGCTGATATTTAGTTGCAAAATGCGAGCAGTCAGGCCAGCTTCCTCGAAGTTTTGCAGATCAAAGCGCTGACTAATTCCGCTGGCAAATCCTTCGACAAGGCGATCGGGAATCGATTCGCCATTCAGCGTTGCGGTCGGTGAATCAAACTGCAATTGCCGACCTGCAACAACGCGAATTCCCGATCGCAAATCGATCGCTAGCTGCTCGGATGAATCTTCCTGCTGCAAAATTGCTCGCAGCCGAATTCGATCGCCTGCCAAAAGCTGAAGGCGCGGATTGCGAATTTGATATTCTGCGCCGCCCAGTTCGCCCAGGTTGAGATCGTTCAAAAGGTTGCGGATTCGCGGCGATCGCAACGCCTGCTCGATATCTGCTTCTGTTAACACGATTCGCACACCAGCCTGTAGCGGTTCTTTCAACTCCAGTTCATCACCGAGATCAACGGCGATCGGATCGGTTTCAACTTCGAGTGTGGCAATTCGCAACGGCTCGATCGACAAGCCGCTTCCGGCAATGCGGATGCGATCGACTCGGCCTTGCAGCAGTTGATAGGTTGGCCGATTATCCACACGAACCTGCAAATCTTCAACCGAGTCAAACTGCTGGCGAATTTGATTTTCGAGCAGGCGATCGCTGACAAAACCGACTGGAGCGACCAGGCCGATCAAAACAGAAAGCAAAATTGTCAAAAAGTCCATCTGCTCAACTCCCTAGCTGCTGCTGTGATCGCGTCATGCCGAATTTAACGTCAAGCTGGGTCAGAGGCATGATTCTGTCAAAGCATGATATTTCGTGCCCGGACGAAAAATTTGTACTGCACACCGATTCAATCAGCATTGGCTAAATTTCAATTCTAGACAACGCTTCAACACGGAATGAAATGTATGTTTTTTTACTTTAAGCAAAACTTTATGTTCGGGGACTTGCGTTCTTGTCCGCTCCAATCTAATTTCAGGTCAAAGATTCAGTTGCTCGCTTGCAACGAGTCGATTGCTTTTGATCGCTAATTGCAAGCAGCGATCGATCGCTCAATCCTGTAGATCGGTGGTGTTTTTCTAAGGCCAATCGCGATCGCTTGAGGCTGATTGGAAATGTTTTTCTCTTTTTTGCCAAAAAAATTGCAAATTGGGAAGATTGTTTGCGTCAATGTCCCTTATTTCTGCTAAATTTTGTCCAATTGTACTCATTTTGTAAAAAGAGTGGGTAATATTGCAGGTAAAATTAACTGTTTTTAAGGAGGAATAAAGTATTCATGCTGCCGCTGAATTGATCGATCGCCTGTGCCATTTGTCGCATCCGGTCGCTGCCCCCAATTCATCCGCCAAAGCAAACTGTTCGCCAAGCAAGAATCGATCGCCTTTTTGCTCTGACAAAATATTTTCTAGCAGCGGCGAAGCGCGATCGAAATGCAGTTGACCCAGTTTGCGACTCAATCAGCCGACACTATCACTACGGTCGGTCAGGCTTCGAGCCAAACGAGCAACGCTAGGACAGCGGCAGGGAAACGATCCGGACAAAACTTAAAGTAGTTAGCGGTTGCTGCGATCCCCGCTGGCGATTGCAAAACGAAGTCCCGGTGAAATCTGGCGGTGGATATTCACAAAGATCAAATCGATTGCGACTGAGCGATCGCAATCTTCGTTAGTTGAATTAAAGTGAGATACCATATCTGAGCATGATTTGCGAACGATAAGGTTTGAGTGCTTGCAGGTCGCTTTCCAATTTCTCAATGAGCGGACAAAACGGTGTTTAGCAGATTCAAAGGTCTGATTCCCAATCAAGCCAAAGGTGTCGGGATTGAACTCACGCCTGAGCGAGTCAATATCGCCCGACTCAAGCGCAAAGGCCAAGGCTTTCAGCTTGTGACGCTGGCCTCTGCCGAAGTGCCCGAAGGCGTCTTTCAAGAAGGGCAAATTCTCGATTCGGCAACGATGGCCGACATTTTGCAGTCCACAATGGCGGCGAGCAAACTCAAAGTCAAGCAGGCAGCAACGGCAATTCCGGGCGGGCGTGACACCGTGACGCGGATTATTCCGGTTCCGGCTGAACTGGACGATCGCGAACTGCGCGAAATGGTGCTGAACCAAGAGGCGGGTTTGTATTTGCCGTTTCCGCGTGAAGAAGCCGATGTGGACTATCAAAAACTCGGCTTTTTTGTGGATGATGACGGCATTGAGAAAGTGCAGGTGTTGCTCGTTGCCACGCGCAAAGAAGTCACCGATTCTTACATCAGCACGTTTCAGCAAGCAGGCATTAATATCAATATTTTGGAAATTAGCAGCTTTGCTTTGATTCGCACCATTCGCGAGCAACTCAGACAGTTCACGCCGCAAGAAGCCGCTGCGATCGTGGATATCGAATTTGAAAACACCGAAATTTCGATCGTTGTGGACGGCGTGCCGCAATTTTCGCGCACCGTTCCGATCGGAACCTACCAAATTCAAAGCGCCCTCAGCCGAGCGATGAATCTGCCGCCCTCGCGCAACACCGATTTGCTGCAAGGCATGACCGTTCCAATTACGCCAATGGACAGCGTGGGCGTGCCCAAAATGGGCGGTACGAATCCGGGAACGGCGGCAATGCTGCGAATTTTGGGCGAACTGGCCGACGAACTGCGCCGATCGATCGATTTCTATCTCAACCAAGGGGAAAATCTCGAAGTGGCGCAGTTGTTGCTGGCCGGACCGGGTGCATCGATCGGGCAGTTGGATGAATTTTTCTCGCAGCGGCTCAGTTTGCCTGCCAGTCAGGTCGATCCGATCGCGGCAATTTCACTGGAAACCGATCAGGAAATTGCGCCCACGCAGCGGCCAAGCTTGGCGGTTGTGCTGGGGCTGGGTTTGCGAGAGGCGTGGTAGTTCCAAAGAGAAAATCGTTATGTATAGTCTGGACATTAATTTCCTCAAAGACCGCACCGATCGCCCCGTCGAGTCGAGCTATGTGCCGACTCAGCAAGTGCGCCAAAATCAGCGTCCAGTTTATCTGGGCTTGGCGGCTGGCGTATTTCCGCTGGCGCTGGTTTTGGGAGCTTGGGCGTTTTTGAACTTCCGCAATAGCGAACTGCGAGCGGAAATTGCCGAGCTTGATACGCAGCTTGCCACCGTGCAGGCGCTGCAATCAGATGTGGATGCGATTAACGCGCAGGTGACCGCTCTGCAAACGGATTCGCAAGCCTTGGCAACCGTGTTCGATCGCATCAAACCCTGGTCGGCGATTTTGCAAGATATTCAAGGTCGAGTGCCCGCAGGCGTGCAGTTGTCGCAAGTTGAACAAACGCAAGAAGCCGCACCTGCTCCGGCTCCCACGCCCGAAGCGAGTCCCACGCCCACTGATGGCTCATCGCCTGCCGCTGCGCCTGCCGTTCCCGAACCGCCGCCTTCAACGATCGCCGTTGTCGGACAGGCGCGATCGTTTTCCGACGTGAATGACTTTTTGTTGACCTTGCAGCGATCGCCGTTTTTGCAAGCTGAAAACACGCGCTTGGTGTCTGCCACGCTGATCGACAACCCGACGCAAATTCAATTTGCCGATGAAAGCAATTCCGGTCAAATTCAAGTGACGCTGCCGCAGGTCGTGCAGTATCGCATCGAAAGTACGCTGACTGACCTTCCGGCTTCCGAACTGCTGCAAGACCTGGAGCGCAACTTGGCCGTTGGGCTGGCGGCTCGAATCGAAGCTTTGCGTAATAAAGGAGTATTAACCCCATGACGGCTGGCGACTACATTCCCCCTGGTGACGGCACGCTGGAGCAGCCAAATGTTCCCGTCGTCTTTGGCATTCGGATGACGCCTCCGGTCGTCGGTGTTCTGGCAGCACTGGCGGGTTTTGGGCTGGCGGCATTTTTGCTCACCCGACTGGTGCAACCCGCTTGGCAAGAAAATCAGGCGCTTCAGCAAGAAGCTGACACCAAGCGATCGCAACTGGTCGATCGCGCCGAAATTCAGCGCCGCCTTGATGAAGCCAGAGCCAACTTGCAGCGCGAACAGCAGCTAAACGCCGACGTGCGGACGCTGTTTGCCAACCAAGAAAGTCTCGATACGCTCTTGCTCGATATCAATGCGCGGGTGCAAGCGGTGAATGCGGGCATTCAAGACCCCGATCGCCGCGCCACGTTGTCCAAGTTCGATTTGAATGAGGAACAGTCGGGCGTTGTGACCGATGGTTCGCTGGGGCCAGAGATGAACAACCGCATCAACGCTCGCGTGTATGACGTGGAAATGAAAGGCAGCTACGCGCAGACCGAATCGATTATTCGCAACATCGAACGGTTGCAGCCGCTGCTGGTTGTGCGGAACTTCAACTCGCAGCTTGACTCGGCAACGCAGGCGATCCGCCTCAATTCGCAAGGCCGCCTGACGCCCACCGGACAGCCCGAAACAAGAATCACCACTTCGTTTCAACTGATCGGTTTAGTGCCGACCGACCCAACACCCGCAGCATCACCCGCCCCGGCAGACGGGACGGCTCCGGCTGATGGTACGGTGGCTCCGGCTGATGGTACGGCTCCCGCTGATGGCACGGTGGCTCCGGCAGACGGAACCGCATCGCCTGCTGCGTCTCCCGCGCCGTAGGCCACGTTCGATTCATCGCCTGGTAATGATAAGGAGGAGTGAACTGTGAAACGACTCGGACTTCAAAGCATGGTGGGCAGTGCGATCGCACTGTTTGCCGCGCAGCCCGCTTGGGCACAAGCCACACAGGTTACCGGAGTGCAGCTTAGCCCTGCCAACGGCGGCGTCAATTTGGTGCTGCAAACACAAGATGGCGATCGCCCGCAGGTGTTCACCGTCAGTCGCGGCAACGCTTTAATTGCCGATGTGGTGAATACGCAGCTACGTCTACCGCAGGGCAACGGCTTTTTGCAAAACAATCCGGCTCCCGGCATCAGCTCGGTCGTCGTCAACCAGCTTGACGAAAACAGCGTGCGGATTACGGTCAATGGCGAGGCAGGCGCTCCGGTTGGGCAAATCGGCCAGTCGGATGCGGGCGTTGTCCTCAGCCTTCTGCCCAGTTCTGGTGCTGCTGCGCCCAGTGCTGCCGTGCCTCCAGTTGGGCCACCCGCGCCCGCTGCTTTGCCCGAAGCGACGATCGCCCAAGCCCCACCTCCCGCTCAAGCACCTGCTCCGGCCATTCCGCCCCAAGTGCCCGCGCCCGATGTTCTTGTGCCCAACCCCGGAATCAGCATTGATGGTGTGCCGATTCCGGCTCCGTTGAATACGGGAGCTTATACACCCCCGCTTCAATCACGAGCGATCGCGCCGCCTTTGGGCGATATTGCCGTCTCGAACGTGGATGCGTCTTCAGAGGCGATCGATCTGGGCACGGGTGAATTGGTGCCGCGCTTGGTGCTGCGCGATGCGCCCGTTCGCGATGTGCTTTCGCTGCTGGCTCGCGCTGCCGGGTTAAACGTGGCCTACATCAGTCCAACTGTCGGCCAAGATGCTGCCGGAGGCGTAATCGATCCAGCTCAGGCAGGCGCAGCCGGACAAGGCGGCGACACGCGCATCTCGCTGGACATTGAGAACGAACCGGTGCAAAACGTGTTTAACTACGTGCTGCGGATTAGCGGACTGGAAGCAAATCGCCAAGGCCGCACGATCTTTGTGGGACCGCGCCTGCCGGATGCCGCCCGCAACGTGATCGCCCGCAGCTTGCGACTCAACCAGGTCAGCGTCAACGATGCCGCCAACGTGCTGACGGCGCAGGGAGCCGAAACGCAAATTCCGATTACCCGCGTTGAGATTCAAACAGTTGGCGAAGGAGCCGCCGCCCGAACGATCGAATTGCGAACACCAGAAATTTTGAACCTGCGAGCGACTCAGGGCAACGCACCACTGTTGCTGCAAGGCTTATCTGTCACGACCGATACGCGCCTCAACACGATCACCTTGATCGGGACACCGCGCCGAGTCGAGCTTGCTTCGGAAATCTTGGCGCAGCTTGATTTGCGCCAGCGTCAGGTTGCCGTCAACGTGCGGATTGTGGATGTCAACCTGCTGGCAACTGAAGATTTTGGCACCAGCTTTTCGTTTGGTGTGGGTGATGGCTTCTTTACCAGTGATGGCGGTGCGGCCAGCTTTAACTTTGGGGGCGTCAATCCGCCGAGTCAGGCGGATGTCACGGGCAGTCGGCTGAGTCCGCCAATTACCGCGACTCCGTTTCCGCCCGGTGTGGATGACGTGGAGCCGTTTATTGATCCAAACGACGATGCCGCCTTCAGCGACCCAGATTCGCAAGCTCGTCCGCCGTTTGGCACAGAAGACAATCCGTTCCTTCCAGGCATCACCGAGCAGCAAGAAGGCCAAACCACGTTTGGCCTACCGCAGCTTTTCCGCTATCCGACTCGCTTCTTAGCCAGCTTGCAGGCGCAGATCATCAGCGGCAACGCTAAGATTCTCACCGATCCGACCGTTGTGGTGCAAGAAGGCCAAGAAGCTGTTGTACGACTGACGCAGCAGGTTCCCATCAACATCATTACGACCTTTGATGATGAGACAGGGCGGGCCACAACGGAGCTTGCGCTAGATGAAGCGGGTGTCAGGTTATCTGTTCGAGTCGATCGCATTGATGACAATGGCTTTGTCACGCTTACGCTTATTCCTAGGGTTACTTCGATCGCCGACACCCGCGAATTTCAAGACACCCAGATTAATCTGCTGGCAGTGCGAGAACTCAACTCAGGCCGCATCCGAGTTCGCGACGGCCAAACGCTGATCCTTTCGGGCATCATCCAGGAGCGCGACCAAACCACCGTCACCAAAATTCCGATCTTGGGCGACATTCCCCTTTTGGGTGCGCTCTTCAGAAGCACCGAGCGCGAAAATCAGCGCAACGAGGTGATCATTCTGCTGACGCCGCAGATTTTGGACGACAGCGATCGCGCCGTGTTTGGCTACAGCTACACGCCCGGGCGCGAAACGCAACAAATTCTCGATCGCGGCACGACGCGCGGCCAGTAGTTTTTTGCTAACCCCGGAAGGAGGCAATTGATTGCGTCCTTCCGGCTTTTGTTTTTTCCAACCTTTCCTATGTCTCATCGCATTTCCAAACGCGATTTAATGCGTTCGTCCATTGGCAACAGCCCCCTGGCTCGATCGTCCAACCCGCGCATCACTCGGCAAGATTTGCAAAACGCTCAGCGGCTTCGGGTTTCGTCCAACCGGAGAACTGTTGTATCCGGTGATGTGGGACCGACCGATCGCAACGATCTGTTTCGCTTTTTCGTCTCCGAGCGCAGCCAGTTTCTCCTCACAATCCGGCGCGGCAATCGCAACATCAACACCACAATTCTCAATCAACGAGGCAGAACTTCGATCGCTCAGATCACTACCTCTGGCCCTCGCGAAGACACAATATTTAATTCTAATTTGTCGCGTGGAGTTTACTACGTCCGCGTGTTCTCGCGGTTGGGCAGAACCAACTATCGGCTAACCGTGTCTGTCCGACCCAACAACATCGGCGGCAACATTGGCGATGATGGCGGTGTGGGTGGCGGTGGAACCGATCCCACCCCGACTGAAGCAACTCAGCTTTTTCGCAACATCAATCCGGGTTCTGCCGATTCAGATCCAACCGATCTCACGGTGAACGGCAATGCGCTCTACTTTGCCGCAAACAACGGCCTCAACGGAGACGAACTGTTTCGCATCAACCAAGGCAGCAACACCACCCAGCAGATCATCATCAACCGCACACCAGGCGAAGACTCCGCGCCGCGAGATTTTGTCAGCCTGAACAATTCGCTTTTTTTTTCGGCAAGCGACGGGGTAACGACCGGACGACAACTGTTTCGGATCGCCAATAATGCCAACACCGCAACCAGAGTGAGCAGCATCAATCTAACTGGCGATGGTGCAAATCCGACTGGATTGACGGTGTTTAACAATCTGGTGTTTTTTGCTGCGGATGGCGTAGACGGACGCGAACTCTATCGCAGCGACGGCACAACGCAGGGCACGTTCCGCGTGGCTGACATCAATCCGGGCATTGATGACTCCAACCCAACCGATTTTGCCGTTGTTGGAAATCGACTCTATTTCGCCGCCGATAACGGCCTCAACGGGCGCGAACTTTACAGCACCGACGGCACACAAAACGGAACGCGCTTGGAAGCCGACATCAACACTGGTGGCACAGGCATTAATGCAGACAGTTCGATTCCAACTGATTTGGTGAATTTGAACAATGTGCTGTACTTTGCGGCCACCGGAGACGGCACGATCGGGCGGCAACTGTGGCGATTTGATCCGGCTGTGGGACTCAATTCGCTGCGTGAACCTGTCTCCGAAATCTTGAATGGCGCAGCCGGAGCGAGTCCGGGAACCGACTTCACGCCGCTCACCGCCGACGATCCCGCCTCGATTAACACCTTCCTTGCCGATCGCACCAATCGCCGCAGCGCGATCGTCGCGGTGGGCAACGAACTGTATTTTGCCGCTACCAGCAGCCTCTTGAGGCGACAACTTTACCGCAGTGACGGCACAACCGAGGGCACGGAGATTGCCGCCAGCCTCAGCATCGGAGGCAACTCGCTCGATCCCACTAATCTCACCAACATCAACGGTGTCCTGTATTTTGCGGGAACCTCGCAATTGTTCGGGACAGAACTCTACCGCTTTAATCCGGCCACTGCTCAGCCCAACTCGCAACCGGAGCTGATCAGCAACATCAATCCGGGCAGCGATGATTCCGATCCCAGCGATTTCGTGTTGTTTGGCAACAATGTCGTGTTTGCTGCAACCTCGCCAACCTTTGGACGCGAACTGCGGATTTTCACGCCAACGACCTGATTGCTAAGTAGAAGTACTGATTTTGGCAGGCGATCTGGTGCAAAATCCAAAAAAATACTTCAAGAACTTCTTTACAGATTATTAATTCAAGATTTTGGCGTTCCATATCTGCTAACTTGCCCTTAGAATAGAGCATTGAAAATTCGAGTCTGAGGGAGTTTCAGCGATCTCGCCCAAAGATTCCCGCTCGAACAAATTGCGATCGATCTCGTTAAGAGATTTAAGTTAGACTCATTCAATTCATCCTCTACGCTCAGGAGCGTGTTATGAACAAAGGTGATTTGGTCGATAAGGTTGCAGAAAAAGCAAATGTCACGAAAAAACAAGCAGACGCCGTGCTGACTGCCGCTTTGGAAGCGATCATGGAAGCCGTTTCTGCCGAAGAAAAAGTGACACTGGTGGGATTTGGTTCGTTTGAGCCGCGCAAGCGCAAAGCTCGCGAAGGCCGCAACCCCAAAACCGGGGAGCCGATGGAAATTCCTGAAACGATCGTGCCCGCCTTCTCTGCTGGCAAACTGTTCAAAGAAAAAGTTTCATCAAGCTAAGTTGCGATTGCCTCTACCTTCCGTGCGACCTGTGCATGGGGGGAATCTCGCTTGGGCAGCTCAGCTTGCCCAGTGTCCCCCCTCTGTCATTTTGGATTTTTCGGCCAGCATCAATCCGCTGGGGCCACCTGCCTCTGCCCTGGATGCGATCGCCTCGCATCTCACGGATCTGTGCCACTACCCCGATCCTCGCTATACGGAACTGCGGCGATCGATCGCCCAGTTTCACTCAATTTCTCCCGACTGGATTCTTCCCGGCAACGGCGCAGCCGAACTGCTCACCTGGTCTTGCCGCGAACTGGCGACTCTACCGCAGACACATCGACTGGTTCCGGCCTTTGGTGACTATGGCCGCGCGCTCGATGCGTTTGGCGCTCAAACTGTAGACTGGCCGATCCCCCTCCGGGATGGCTGCGCGATACCGGAGCGGGAGCGCTGCGCGATCACACAGAATCGATTGATCCCCATTCCTGCAACCGCAACGGGCGGCTTGCTGCTCAACAATCCGCACAATCCCACAGGCCAACTGTTCAGCGTCGCGCAAATTCTGCCGCTGCTCGATCAGTTTGCGCTTGTCGTGATCGATGAAGCGTTCATGGATTTTTTGCCGCCTGCCGAGCAGGAAAGCCTGATCGATCGCGTAGCGGATTTTCCCAATCTGGTGATTTTGCGATCGCTCACCAAGTTCTACAGTCTGCCCGGACTGCGGCTCGGCTATGCGATCGCCCATCCCGATCGCCTCAAGCGCTGGCAGCAGTGGCGCGATCCTTGGGCGGTGAACGTCTTGGCCGCCGCTGTGGGCGAAGTCGTTCTTCAAGATGTGGAGTTTCAGCAAAAAACTTGGAACTGGCTGAAGCTGGCGCGATCGCAACTCTTCGACGGCTTTCAGCAGCTTGGACTCAATCCTTTTCCAGGCGCGGCAAATTTTCTGCTGGTTGAGTGCGAAGCGAGCGTGGAACTTCAGCGGCAACTGTTGCAGCAGCATCGCATTTTGATTCGCGACTGCCTCAGTTTTGCCCAACTGGGCGATCGCTTCTTTCGCGTTGCCGTCCGCACCGAACCAGAAAATCAACGCTTGATCGACGGCTTAGCCGCAATTTTTCAGCATGGCGGTTGACTACGATCTGGTGATTTTGGGCGGCAGCAGTGTAGGCCGATTGGCTGCACTCAAAGCCGCCCAACTGCGATCGCGCGTCGCCTTGATCGAGCCTGCGCGATCGACCTCGCCCGATTTTCTGCCGCTGTTTTATCAGCAGTGGCGGCAAGGCGCAGATCTGGCAGTGGCGCGATCGCGAGCCGCCAGTTTCACTGAAAAGCGATCGATCGCTTTTCTTGCCACACAAGGTGTGGATGTCTGCATCGGTCAGGCAGAATTTCAGCCGCCGCTTATGGTTGTGGCGGATGGGCGGAAGTTTCGATCGCGCACCTATTTACTCGCGCCTGCTTCTCAACCTGTCGATCGCTTGTCGATTGAATCGATCGCTGCGGGTCATCTGCCGACGGAAAAAATCACGCTAATTGGCAGCAGTCCGATCGCGCTGGAACTCAGTCAGATCTTGAGTCGATCGATCGAGGTGACGCTTTATCTGCCGCGACCGCTAGCGGGAACAGACGCCGAAACGTTTCGGCTGTTGCGATCGTACCTGGAAGCGGAAGGTGTGCGAATCGAAACTGATCCGCCAAGTGCTCAGGCATTCTCGCTCGATCAACTGCCGCAGCTTTCCTCGCTGAATCTGGCAGCGGCAGGCGTTGAAGTGCGATCGAACCTGATTCCCGTCAATGCGCGACTGCAAACGTCTAATCCGCGAATTTACGCTTGTGGTGAAGCGCTGGGCGGCTACGAATTGCCGCATTTGGCCGAAGTGGAAGCGCAGATCGCGATCGAAAATGCGCTCTTTTGGCCGCGCCGCAGCATCCGCTACGCCCAAATTCCCTGGACAATTCAGACGACGCCGGAACTCGCGCAGGTTGGCTTCACAGAGCGACAGGCGCGACGGCAATATGGCCGCAAGGTCAGCGTTGTCCGACAGAGGTATGGATCGATCGATCGCGCCACAATTTCCGGCGAACCGATCGGCCTGTGCAAATTAATCTTGAAACCGGATGGCAAGATTTTGGGAGCGCATTTGTTTGGCGCAAACGCGAGTGAAACGATCGTCCCGATTGCGCTTGCCCTTCAGCAAAATCTTTCGATTCAAGATTTGGGAGCGATCGCGCCTCATGCCACTTGGGGCGAAATTTTGTCTGAGGCCACGCAGCAGTGGCAGCGCGATCGCCGCCCAAATTGGCAGCGAGAATCGATCGAGCGCTGGTTCGACTGGCGCAGGTAGAAGGAGTGTCGGAAAGTCGATCGCAGTTTCCGACACTCAATCTCCTACTCCTGCTCTAGCAAATTCTTCAGCCGATTTTTAATTGCGCTCACCTGAGCATCTTGCTTGGGCAGCGTTAGCAGCTTGATATCGATTTCAGAAATGTTGTCGATGCGCGTCGTTTTTTCCCACAGGCGCTTTTCGTTTTCGACTTCGTGTTCGTAACGAAACGTTACAGAATCGTCAGTAACATCGAGAATTTGGGCATTGCGAATCCAGCTACTCGTGCTTTTCACATAGAGCCAGACATGCGGTTGACCAATTAGGTCGCGGAGCTTTTCTTTCATGGTGAGGAGAGGAACAGGTCGCAAAGGACGTTCCTACCACTGTAAGGGTTTTGCAACATTAAGGCAATCTCTATCTTGAGATAGATGCTGCAAACCGCTAGAATCTACAGCAAGCGGAGTTGAGCATCCTGGACAGCCTCGCCACTCCGCAAGCTCGTTCCCTCCACCATTTCCTCCTCCAGCCACTCCATCGGTTCACGTGCTATCAGTGCTTGGGCTGCTGTGATCATGTCCTGCGCGATGTCCTGCAATTCCGTTTGATGCGTTAAATAGGCTGACAGCGCTTCCATCGGCTCGATGTTGCTGCTCGAAAGTTCTGGCAATCGCGGGCGAGCAAGCTGACTGACCAATTCTGGGTGAATTGTATAGGTGTGCGCGGCGGCAAGCAGTTCATGCAGCACAGTGTTATCCATCTGCGGCAGTTGGTCGGCTCGCACCTGATAGATCAAGCGGATGACCGCATCCTCGATCGATTCCGCTAAAAGTCCCGCCACCAATGCCGCCTGCGGATCGTCTGCCTTGGAAACATCGATGCGTAAAGTGCGAAATTGGCGCGTTGGGATCGGGCAAAATTCCAGTTCGGTTTGGCCGCGATCGACCTTCACCAGAACAAATCCTTTTTCCTCCGCTTCCTCGCTGAAATCCACCCGCTCAATGCTGCCCGGATAAACGACATAGGGCTGTTCGCACAAAATCTGGTGACGATGCACATGACCCAAGGCAACGTAATCAAAATTCGATCGCGTCAGCAAAGCCATCGGCACGGTAAAGCCTTTGCCAGCGGCGAGAAATCGCTCTGCACCAAATCGCGCCGTGTCCGTCATCAGGTGGCCGAGCAGCACAGTCGGCAAAGCGGGATCAAGCTGACGAACTTCACCTTCCAGGGCAATGCGGAGGCGATCGATCAGCAGTTCATTCACCTGCGCGAGCGACAAATTTTCGGTTTCCGGGCGCGTCAGCAGCGTCGATTTGGTCAGCCAGGGCAGCGTGATAATTTGAATTTCACCCGATCGCGTCGAAATTTTGTGCGTGTCGAGTCGATCGCCCACAATCACGCCCGGAACGCCCAAGGTTCGATAGATACACAAGCTTGCGCCGCCTTGCCCTTGCGAATGCTGATCGTGATTTCCGACCAGCAAAACAGTGGGAATTTCAGCATCCACCAAGCGGCGAAACTGACGGGCAAAGGCTTGTTGAATGTAGGGCGCAGGCGTGGCATCAGGAAAAGCATCGCCGCCGAACAAAACTAGATCGACCGCTTCGGAAATGGCGCGATCGATACATAAACTCAGGGCATCGATAAAATCTTCCAGTCGCGTATTCCATCCGGTTTCAGGATTGATGCGGCCATGCGAAAAACCGCTGCCCAAATGAATATCCGAAAGGTGAAGAATTTTAATCATTCTATTCGGCGATCGCTGCTATTTCAGTATGCAGCTTGATTCGATCGATCGCGTCAAAACTGCCTGAAAAAAGCAATTTTAATTCGATCGAAACAAATGTGAATGGTCGGGATTGTAGAGGCGCGACCTTGCCGCAGTTGCCGAAAGTGCCGGACTAATTAAATACATCGTGGTGCGAATCAGTTGTTCGCGTCGCGACAGTTCTGCCATTTCTGAAAGCGGCACGACCCAAATTTTTTCATCCGGCCAGCCGACTCGGAAGCAAATAGCGACGGGCGTATCCGCAGCGTAATGTTCCAGCAGTTTTGCCTGTGCGTCTTCAATGTGGCGAGCGCTGAGGTAGAGACACAAGCTAGCGCGATGGGCAGCCAGCGAACCCAGTTCTTCGCTAGAGGGAACCTGCGTACGCCCGCTGATTCGCGTCAGAATAATGGTCTGCACCAGTTCGGGAACCGTCAGTTCAACTTTCAATTTGGCGGCGGCAGCTTGGAAAGCGCTGATCCCCGGAATCACCTCAAACGGAATCTCCGCTTCGCTCAGCATAGTCATCTGCTCGTGAACCGCGCCATACAAGCAGGGATCGCCCGAATGCAGGCGGATGACGGATTTTCCACCTCGGACGCGATCGACCATGATCGGCAAAATTTCTTCCAGCGTTTTGTTCGCCGTGCGAATCACCTCGGCATCCGATCGCACGATATGCAGAATCGATCGCGGCACGAGCGAATCGGCAAACAAAATCACGTCCGCCTGAGACAGCAACCGCTGCGCCTTGACGGTGAGCAGTTCCGGGTCGCCGGGACCTGCTCCAACAATGTACACAGCGGGCGCGAGGGCATCGATCGACATCAATTTGACTCCTGTATTCTCGATCTCAATAACGGGAAAAATCTTTCCATTCTTTCCGGATGGCGCGGCTAGTTTGGGTAGAAGGGAATGGTAGATGCACCCTGATTTCAACCCCGGAGTTCACGCTCTGGGGTTTTTTTTGCTTTAAACTTTGGTTCTTGGGGCGGCATTTGTTGTATCAGTTTGTGGAGAGACAACGTCAGGGAGCGATCGCCCCAACCGATACAGCCAAAACAGGCCAAACAGCCCGATCGCAATTTGCACCAAGCTAACAACTTGAGCAATTCGCAAGAACCCCAGCATCAAGCTATCGGTTCGCAGTCCTTCGATCCAAAAACGACCGCTGCTGTAGGCAATTAAATAAGACAGAAACAGCGTGCCGACTTTTAGTCGTCCGGGATGACGCAAGCCCCAGAAAAACAGCCAAATGAGTAGGGCAAATACGCCGATGTTCCACAGCGATTCATACAGAAACGTGGGGTGAAAATAGGCGAACTGTTCGTATCCGGGCGGACGGCGATCGGCAGGAATAAACAATTTCCAGGGCAGATCGCTCGGACGACCAAACGCTTCGGAGTTGAAGAAATTTCCCCAGCGTCCGATCGCCTGTCCCAAAATCAGCGAGGGCGCAACCAGATCGGTTAGCTGCCAAAAAGAAATTTTCTGGACGCGAGCAAAAATTAAAGCGGCAATCAGTCCGCCCAAAATCGCGCCGTGAATTGCAATGCCGCCCTTCCAAATTGCAATAATGTCTTGCGGATTTTGCGCGTAGCTTTGCCACTCAAACAGCACGTAATACAGCCTTGCACAAGGAATTGCCCCGACGACTAGCCAGATTGCCAAATCGCCCAACAGCTCAGGATTGACGTTGCGCCGCTTGGCGAGTTCTTGCGACAGCCACACGCCAACCAGCACGGCAGACGCAATCAGCACTCCATACCAGCGGATTGTAATTGGGCCAATCTCGTAAATAATTGGCCCCGGTGAGGTAAATTCGGCCAGCATCATCTGAAGCATCAACCTAAGGCGATCGCGTCGCCCCAGCAAGGATCAGCTTGATTGTACCGATTTTGCGATCGAAAAGGGTTGCGACTAAATCAGGCCGCGATCGCTTTTGTGCGGACAAGCAATTTGAACTGTAAAGCGCGTCCCTTCCCCAACGTTACTTTCAACCCAAATGCTGCCGTTTTGCAGTTCTAAGCATTTCTTCACAACAGCCAATCCTAGTCCACTGCCCGGAATGTTCTCGACATTTTGACCGCGATAAAAAGGAGTGAAAATGTGGGTACGATCGATCGGCAAAATGCCAATTCCTTGATCTTGAATTTCAAACTCAACTTTCTCTTGTTCACAGTACAATTTCAAGGAAATCACTCCATCAACAAGAGAATATTTCATTGCATTCAGCAGTAAGTTACTCAAAATTGAATAAAGTAATTTTTCATCTAGATAAACTCGTCCGCATTTTCCTCGACTGGTAAAATGTAGTTTTTGATCGCCGGAATTAGAAGATTGAATATCATCCAGCAAGTTCAAGCAAAATGCTTCAACATCTATCCATTCTGGCTGATATTCCAGCTTACCTGCTTCGGCTCTGGTCAACGTTAGGATATCAGTAATCAATCGATTCATCAGCTTGGCAGAAGTTTGAATTCGATACAGATTTTTAAGCTGACTCTGTTCAATCTTTGGCTCCAATATTTCTGCTAAAAGTTGCGAAGAGGCAAGAATGACGCTCAGCGGTGTGCGAAACTCGTGCGAAATCATCGAGAATAAGCGTAACTTAAGCTGACTGAGTTCTTGTTCTTGCGCCAGTGTTTGTTCGAGTGCCTGTAGCTTCTGACGCCGCTTGAGTGCCCAGTAAAAGATGATGACCATGCCACAGGTCACGATTAGGCTTAGGAGACTGGCGATGCGTTCGATCGACGATCGAAT
The DNA here is from genome assembly GCF_014696105.1 of Microcoleus sp. FACHB-1515. GTDB lineage: Bacteria > Cyanobacteriota > Cyanobacteriia > Elainellales > Elainellaceae > JAAUTJ01. The sequence continues at coordinate 60,868 of NZ_JACJPO010000015.1, read as the reverse complement.
CTGAATATTTGCTTGTGCTTGTTCAAGTGAAGCTTGGAGTTGCTGATTTTCTGTATCTTTGATTTCAGCTAGCAGCGTTTGAATTTGCTCTCGAAGCTGCACACTGTAATCTGTAATTGAATTTTGAGTCTGCATGGCTGCTGCCGATCGCTCGCGCTGATAGAGATCGATCGACTGCTGAAATAATTCGATTCGTCGGGCTGAAAGTTCATCAATTCGATCGATGCGCTGCTGTTGCGCTCGATCGAGATTCGTAAGCTGTTGAAGCTGATTGAGTTCGGCTTTCATTTCCTGCACGGCGACTCGATGTCGGTTTAATTCTTCTGGTCTTCCAGAGAAAATATAGCCACGTCGCCCGGATTCCGCGACGCTCATTGCTGCATAAAAATCGGTTAGATCTCTTAATATGTTGTAGGTCGATCGCACCTGATTGGCGTTCTCGACAAGCTGTGTAGTATTTTTAGGAGACATCAGGTTGACAGCACCCAGCAGGAGCAAGATGACTCCCAAACTGCCTGCCAGTAATTTTTCTTCAAGTGCGCCTTTCATCCAAGGACACATCAACATGAAATAACTTTTTAATCGTGACATAGCCATGCGAATTTTAATTGTTGAAGATGACGTTCAGCTATCAGAAGTTTTAACGGAAGCGCTAACACGCCGTCAGTATGTCGTCGATATAGCGCGAGATGGAGCAGCAGCTTGGAATTTGGTCGAGGCGATCGACTATGACCTGATTGTTTTGGATGTCACATTGCCAAAGCTCAATGGTCTTCAGTTTTGCCAACAGTTACGAATTGCAGAAGTTCAAAAACATAAGCAGTTGAAAAGTGCAGTTCCCGTCCTCATGCTAACAGCGCGAGATACGGTTGCCGATAAGATTGTAGGATTAGATGCAGGTGCAGATGATTATGTGACGAAGCCGTTTGATCTAGAAGAATTAATGGCGCGGGTACGCGCTCTACTGCGAAGAGGATTGTCTACAACCGAGTTTACGTTGCAGTGGGGAAATCTTCAGTTAAACCCCAATATGCATGAAGCAACGTATGCGGATCAGGTGCTAACTTTAACTCCGAAAGAGTATGCTTTGCTAGAGCTTTTGGTGGCAAGCGGCAGACGAATTTTAAGTCGATCGGGCATCATTGAACAGTTGTGGTCGGTGGATGATTCACCCGTTGCAGAAACGGTAAATTCGCATATTCGCGGACTGCGACAAAAGCTGAAAGCGAAAGGCGCACCGGAAGATTTCATTGAAACAGTACATGGTTTGGGATATCGTCTGAAATAAGCAAAAATACCTTTTGCTTATCTGCACGATTTCTGCATTTTTTCTGCACGAAAGTTGAACAAAGCTTTCGTATTCTGAGGTCTGCACAGCGAAATTCCTGCCTTGGGCAGATAGATTTCGATACCTCGGATGTAAGCAGTATTGCGGAATCGGCGACCATGAAGAAAGAGTTTTATCACGGCTGGGTCATTCGGGTGGTGCAGAAACCAGCGGGTTATTGCTTTGAGTGTCGAATGATTGATCGACATGGCCGTGTCAGTGATGCCCAATGCTATTCCACACCTGAGCAGGCTTTGCAGGCAGGCCGACTGCGAGCTGACTTGGAAAGTGTGCGACTCTCGCTGACCAGTTTTCTGCGCGGTAAGCTCAAGCTCGTTTGGCTTTATCCAGACGAACAAACGGCTTTGGAAAATTCGATCGATCGCTACATCAATACTGTCTAAGCGTTCTGTCGCTCTGTAGTTTTGAACCTCTCATTCAATCTAAAAAGGTCAAAGTGATTGAGATCTCCGTGCTCCCCCTCGTTGCGAATCATGCAACAACTGGCCTTTGCTACTATCAAAACGCCACGAGCCAAGTTCAACTGCTCCGAATCAGACAGACCTTAGAGAAAGTTATTTTTCCAGGCGATCGAATACTGTTTCACGCTGCGCCAGAAGACACGCTTGACATCTACAGCAGCACGCCAACTGGGTTTATGCAAATCGATCGAATTGCCTGTTCTCAATTGCAGGTGATTGAATCCTAAAATCGATCGTTTCATCTTGAATTGAAAAGCAATGGCAAAATTGTATTCGCTGCAACAGCCTCCTGTTCCCTTGCAGCAGTCTGTTTCATTTCAGCAAGGAGACTGGGTTCGTTATATCGGTCGCAATCCTAAGATTCAGCAAGACTATGGAAATCAAGACTTGCGAATTGTTGCGATCGACTGGCTCAGTGAGATTGCGGTTTGTGACACAAAAATTGGTCAGCGGTTAGTAGGCGTTGCACTGCGCGAACTTCGTAACGCTAGCTGAATTTCTGCGGCGGCAAGCCGCTGGTTTTACCAGCGCGATCGATTGAGTCGAGTCTGCCACACCGAAATCTACTCATATTGGCTGCATAAACTACTCGAAAGACGCATGAAATTAACTCCGCGATCGGCAGATACTTGGATCTGCAAGCGCAACAGCAAGATTTATGAGCGGGGACGACCAACAGCCTGACTTTTTTGATCAAAACGTTGGGTCTTCGCTGCCGCCACCACAGTCGATCGCTGAAAGTATCACTGAAATCAAAACGTTTGCGCTTTACAACTTTACTCAAGAAGCCGCAACCAAACAGCTTTACTATCACAATCACGAACACATTCAAAACGTGCAGCGGCGATCGCAGCAAATCTTTCAAGCGATCGCCGATTATCATCCTGAAATTGATCGATCGCGAACCGAACTGCTGCTTGATCTTTGCGTAGTGGCTCACGATATGGTGCAGGTATTCGCTCAGAATTCGCAGCAGAACACCGCCCGAAAGCGCGATACTGGCGTGAGTGAAATGGCTACGATCGAACAGATTTTGCAGTACATTCATCAGCTTAATTCACGACTAGATGCAGACAGTTCGGCGCGGCTAACTGAAGCAGATATTGACATCATTCGAGAATCGATCGAAGCAACGATTTGTGTGTATGACCCGATCGAGCAAGCGATTTATCAGCCGAGTTTGCAGAATGGGCGATCGCTGTCGATCGTCGCTCGTATTCTGGCGCTGGCCGATCTTGGCGCATTGGGAATTGATGGAATTGAAGTCTATAACGAAGAAGGAAGTTTGATTTTTCTGGAGGAAAATTTAGATGTTGTGCCTCTACTCATGGATGGCTCAATTCATCAGCTCAAAACAAACTCGGCGCTTCATGAAAATATTCGTCATCGGCTTTTGAGGCGATCGCGCTTTCAAGTTCATTTTGCTAAAAGTCGGCTTGCCCGATTCGATCGCGAAATTCAGGAATTTTCGAGCGATGCTATCCCAATTTTGAAAGAAATCTTCAAGCATTTAACGCCGGAAAATATTCAAATTATTTCAACGATGACACCAACAGATGAAGCGGTTTCTTTAGCAGATTTACTGCAATTTTTTCAGCTTGAACGGTATTTGCGATCGCCATAGCCAAAAAACGGGCAGATGCCTCAACTACGCCTGAGCAACCCACACAACTGTCTAAGCGGGCGACCGCACGGCGTGGCAAAGCTAAGCAGGGGATGCGACGCCGCAAGCGCTTGTGCAGCCTAGTTGAGTTTGAGCAGTGAATTGGTGCAGCAACTCTATTGCTAATCGCCGTCCCCAATCAGCATTAAGATTTGTAATAGAAATCACCGATCGCACGTTTGCAGCAGGGGGGTTATGAAAGTCGCAGTCACCGGAGCAACTGGATTTGTCGGATTACGCTTAGTCGATCGCCTCCAGGCTGAAGGGCATCAGGTACTCGCCCTCACCCGCAGCGCCTCCAAAGTCGCGGAGTTTCCTGCCGCAGACTTTCCCAACATTCAACTGATGCAGTACACGCCGCTGGAGTCAGGCGATTGGCAGTCGGCCATTTCCGGCTGTGATGGCGTCGTCAACTTGGCAGGAGCGCCGATCGCCGATCAGCGCTGGACGCCCGATCGCAAACGCGAAATTCTCGAAAGTCGGCAGATCGGGACGCGCAAAATTGTCGAGGCGATCGCTCAGGCCGAGCAGAAGCCAAGCGTTTTGGTGAATTCGTCAGCGATCGGATTTTACGGCACGAGTGAAACCGCAACGTTTGATGAGAGCAGCAGCGCGGGCAGCGATTTTCTGGCTGAAGTCTGTCAGGCGTGGGAAGCCGAAGCGCAAAAGGTGAAGGAAGCGGGAACGCGACTGGTGATTTTGCGTACAGGAATTGTGTTGGGCAAAGGCGGAGCAGTCGCCAAGATGCTGACGCCGTTTCGCCTGTTTGCTGGAGGGCCGATCGGCAGCGGTCGGCAGTGGTTTTCTTGGATTCACCGGGAAGATCTGGTGAGCTTGATTTTGCAGGCGCTCACCAATTCGCAGATGGAAGGCGTTTACAATGCAACCGCACCGAACCCCGTGCGGATGACGGAATTCTGCCAAACGCTAGGCGACGTGATGCAGCGTCCGTCTTGGCTTCCGGTTCCCGGTTTTGCTCTGGAAGCGCTGCTGGGCGATGCGGCTCAAGTCGTGCTGCAAGGCCAGCAGGTTCTACCGAAGCGGATAGAGGCGATCGGCTTTCAATATCAATATCCGCAGGTCAAACCTGCACTGGCCGAAGTTCTCAGCGAAGGTTAGCGAGAGGCGGTTAAATTGAGTCGCTGGCTGATCCAACCGATCGCCCCGCTCAAAAGTGCGCCCGCCATCAAAATTCCCAGAGCGGGCATGAACACAGGCTGCCACAGGCTGTACCACAAGTCGAAGCCGAACGGCAGATGCAGCGATTTTCCAACCAGCGCGATCGCCAGCCACGCAAAGCTAAACAGCACAAAAAACAAATTCAGCATCAGGGCAGAATTGAGCCAGTTCACCAAGGTTTCTTTCATAAGCAGCGATCGCGTTTTTTCGTATTTTAAACTGAGTGTTGTCGCCTCCTGGTAGCGCAGTGGGTATCCAAGACTGGTAAGCAACGCCCCAACCTGATGAACGCCGCTTCTACGCTCGATCGATCTGCCCAACACACCCAAGCCCTCGCCCTGTTTGCCGAGGGAAATTATGCGGACGCTGCGCTGCTGTGGCAGCAGTTGGCGGAGGAAGGCGCGATCGCAGCCTACTGGCATCTCGGTCTAGCGCTGCTGCTGCAAGAGCAAGAAGCAGAAGCACAAATGGTCTGGATGACGCCGCTGCTAGAAGCGGATGAGCCGCAGGCAGAAATCTGGCTGCACGAACTTACCCAGGTTCTAACCACTGAAGCCGATCGCTTGGCGATCGCAGAAAATCTCGATGCAGCCTGGCTGGTTCGGCAGCATTTGCGCCAACTCAATGCGATCGATCTGCCGAATCTGCTGATTTTGCTGATGATCGATCTGCGACGCGATCCCGAAGCGATCGACGCTGAACTGCTGACTCAAATTGCCGCTTTGCTACCGGACGCAGCAGAAATCTCGCCGGATTTTCTGCTGGAAGTGGTGCGGCAACTGGTGGAATTGGAATCGAATCAGGCGAGCGTTTTGGCTTGCATTGAAGCGATCGCGCTGCACGTTCCGCCCGCGTCGATGGTCGAGATTTTGCTGGCAAAAGCACAAAGCGTGTTTCTCTCTGCCAAATCGCAGCTTGCCGCCGACCTGGGAAAAATCTGTGTGCGCCTGCTGCCGAATGATTTGGATGTGCTGATGGCGGTGATTCCGCTGTTGCAGGCGGTTGATGGCAGCGAGGAACTGTGGCTGAGCATTCAGCTTGGCGAGCGGTGCTTGGCCGAAATGCCCACTGTGGTCGATCGCGTCTTTGCCGCGCAAAGCTTGCTCACCAGCTTGATGACAGCCAGCGGACAGCATCAGCGGGCGATCGAAGTCTATGAACTTTACAAATTGCTGCTCGATGAAATTGCCCAGAAGGGCGGCGATTCCGATGCGGATGAAAAGCTGGGAATGCTGGTGCGGCTATTAACCTGCGGACTGTTTTGCTTTTACTTTGAAGACAAACCCCGCGAAAATCGATCGCGGCGCAATGCGATCGCGGCGATCGCCCAGTCCCGCGTGATTGCCAACTGCGATCGCACCTATCCGCATTTTCCTCGCTCGAAACCGCAACGGCTCAAGGTCGGCTATTTGTCCGAGTCGCTGCGTCGGCATTCGGTCGGCTGGCTAAGTCGCTGGCTGTTCAAGCATCATCTCGATTCCGATCGCGTCGAAGCGCATCTTTATTCGTCGCGATCGTCGGCTGATCCCCTCCAGCAAGCGTTCAAAGACGAATATGGCGATCGCTTCCACCTGCTGCCGGGAAATGTAGCGGCAATGGCCGATCAAATTTACCAAGATGAGATCGATATCCTTGTCGAAATGGACAGCTTGACTTCATTTACCGACTGCGGTGTGGCCGCGCTCAAGCCTGCTCCCGTGCAGCTTCACTGGCTCGGCTACGATGCGGCAGGCTTTCCAAAGACGGACTACTTCATCGCTGACCCCTATGTGCTGCCGGACGATGCCCAAGATTACTACGCAGAACAAATTTGGCGAATGCCGCATACCTACATTGCCGTTGACGGATTTGAGGTGAGTGCGCCGAGCCTGCGGCGCGATCAGCTTGGCATTCCTAGCGAGGCGATCGTCTACTTCAGTTCCCAGGTTGGGCTGAAGCGCAATCCAGACAACGTGCGACGGCAACTGCAAATTCTTCAGGCCGTTCCCAACAGCTACTTTTTGATCAAAAGCATCAAGGCTGACCAAGCCGCGCTCGAAGCTTTCTTTAGACAAATGGCTGAGGAAATGGACATTGCAGGCGATCGCCTCCGATTTCTGCCCCGCGTTCCGTCTGAAGCGGTTCACCGAGGCAACTTAGCGCTGGCGGATGTGGTTCTCGACACGTTTCCCTACACGGGCGCAACGACGACGCTGGAAACGTTGTGGATGGGCATTCCGCTGGTGACGCAGGTGGGCGAACAGTTCGCCGCCCGCAACAGCTACACGATGCTCAAAAATGTCGGCGTGTCAGCGGGAATTGCGTGGAGCGCTGAAGATTATGTGGAGTGGGGCATTCGCTTGGGAACTGATGCAGCCTTGCGGCAGCAGGTAAGCTGGCAGTTACAGCGATCGCGCCACACGTCGCCGCTTTGGAACGCCCGCCAGTTCACGCACGATCTCGAAGCGGCGTATGAGCAGATGTGGTTGCGATCGCGGTGAGGGGTGTCGGGTGCAAGAATCAAGCGTGGGGCGTCGGCTAATTTTGAGGGTGGATGCGTCTAGCAATCGAGGGTGCGATTCCTCATTATGACCAGTAGCAAGATGTCGATTGATTGTTTGCAGGAGATCGATCGCGCCATTGGCAACGATGCGTTTGACGAGGCGCGGCAGCTTTGTGAAGCGGCGATTCATCAAACTGACAGCAAAACGCCCTTCTGGTATTTGGGTTTGATTGCGCTGCTGCAAGAACAAGAAGCGGACGCACAAGCAATTTGGCTGGTGGGCATGGCAGAAGGAGAAGCCGACGATCTCGCCTGCTGGACGATCGAACTGGCCGAAATTCTCCAGCGCGAAATCCAGCGTCGTTCGATCGATTCAGCCAAACTGCTGCGGCAGTATTTCCGTGAGCTTGTGCCGACCGACCTCGACAATTTACTGCATCTGCTGCAACTCACAAGCGATCCTCTTGCGGCAGCGGAATATGTAGACAGCGCGATCGAACTGCTGCAAACAGAAGTGCCGATCGATCTCGATTTGCTGCAAACCACGCTGCGCGATTTGATCTCCGCTCAGCCAGAGGTTGGAATTGCGCTAGCCGAAGTTTGTGCGTCCGTTTTGTCGCCTGACTGGACAAATTTGCTGCTGCCACAGGCGATCGAACTTACGACACAGCATGATTTTGAGCGAGCCGATCGCTATTTGCGTTTGGGCTTACAGCTTGATCCCCAGCATGTGCCGACAATTGCGTATGCCACGCGCAATGCGATCGCGCAGGAGCGCTACCGAGACGGCGTGGAACTTGCCCAGCTTTATCGCCAGCTTGCCCCCAATTTCGATCATCAACTCGCAGCGAACACCTTGCTGCTCAAAGGTTTGCTCTGCTTGGGATCAGCTTGGAGTGCAGCGGAATCGGCTCAGGCTCAGCAAATTGCATTGCTAAAAGCTGATCTGACGGCGATCGCTCCTTCCACAAATGCCGCGATCGTCTGTTCACCGCTGTATTATGCGCCGTATTTGGCAGATGATCCAAGCACGAGGCGATCGCTGCAAAATCAAGCCGCTGCCCGCTATCAGTCCAGCTTGGAGCCGCTGCCGCCCGCTGGAATCACTCGCAAAAGCAAGCGGCGAATTGGCTATTTGTCGCGCTGTCTGCGGCAGCATTCGGTCGGGTGGCTGTGTCGCTGGCTGTTTGCCCATTACGATCGCGACCAGTTCGAGGCTTATGTTTACTTTCTGCAACCACCACCGCTCGAAGCGTTTTCAGAACGATGGTTCGCCCGTGCAGCAACTCAGTTTCGCCTGTTGACTGGAGATGCACGATCGATCGCCACTCAAATTCGCGCTGACGACATTGACATTTTGATCGATCTTGACAGCATCACGGTTCCGCTCACCTGTGAAGTGATGGCGCTCAAGCCCGCGCCGATTCAGGCGACCTGGCTGGGCACAGATGCATCAGGACTGCCTGCGATCGACTACTTCATTGCCGATCCCTACGTGCTGCCAGAGACCGCGCAAATTGATTATCGGGAATGCATTTGGCGCTTGCCGCGCACCTACATTGCCGTTGATGGGTTTGAGGTCGGAGTTCCAACGCTGCGACGAGATCAGCTTGGAATTTCCAGCGAGGCGATCGTGTTTCTCACGTCGCAGTCCGCCTTTAAGCGCCACCCTGACACCGTTCGGGCGCAAATGCAGATTTTGCGAGCTGTGCCGAACAGCCATTTGCTGGTGAAAGGCTTGGGCGATGCCGACGGCTTGCGGCAGTGCTTTGAAGAAATTGCATTAAGCGAAGGCGTGGCGATCGATCGGCTCCGCTTTTTGCCGCTGGTTTCGGACGAAGCGACGCATCGAGCAAATTTAGCGATCGCGGATGTGGTTCTCGACACGTTTCCTTACAATGGCGCAACAACGACACTGGAAACGTTGTGGATGGGCATTCCGCTGGTGACGCAGGTGGGCGAACAGTTTGCCGCCCGCAACAGCTACACGATGCTCAAAAATGTCGGCGTGTCAGCGGGAATCGCGTGGAGCGCTGAAGATTATGTGGAGTGGGGCATTCGCTTGGGAACCGATGCAGCCTTGCGGCAGCACGTAAGCTGGCAACTACGGCAGAGTCGCCAAACCGCGCCACTGTGGAACGCTCGCCAGTTTACTCGCGATCTAGAGCAAGCGTTTTCAGCGTGGATGGGCTGAGTGCCGATCGAATCGCCGCGATCGCAGGCAGATTGTTCAAATCAAGCTGGGGAAACTGCTGGAGGCTGGTGGCGATCGCGTCTGCACAGTTGTAGTCGTGATTGCCATCCTGCTGCACCAGATGCACCAGCAACTCCAGCGCGTAGTCGGGAAATCCCATTACGTCGGCGATGCAAGCAAGTTTGAACAGGTTGGCAGGCGTTTTGAACGGTGGTGGTGCTGAGTCTGCAAGCAGATCGCGAAAGTAGAATGCATCGCCCCACAAAAGCTGAGTGCGGCCATGAATCGGAGAAATTGGGCGAGGACGCCGTGCCTGTGCGAGATCAAACAGCGAAAATCCCTGATTCCGCAAGAAGGCATCGACATCAGCAAACAGCGGTTGATTGTGGTAGAGCGGGGCGAATTCCACTTCAATTTGGACGGCGAGGACGCTGCGATCGAGCAGGTCAGTTGCACCCTGCAACACAAGCAAATCCGCGCCCTGCACGTCGATCTGGAGAAAATCGATCGCCTCGATCGCTTCGGCAGCACAAAAGGCGTCGAGCGTCGTTGTTTCCAGTTCAACGCTGAAGTCGAGGCCAACTAGCTCGATCAGTCCGGCAAACCGCTGAAGAAAAATTTCGTTGGGCGGATAAAGCGAACTGCACATCGGACTGCGCGTCACGTAAAGCGTGGATTCGCCAATTGCGTTGCTCAGCGCGATCGGCAAATGGATTTCGCGCCAGCTAATTTGTCGTTCCTCCAGGTCGGCGTTGGCAGCTTCGCAGGCGTCGGCATCGGCATCGAAACCGTAGATCGTCAGATTGGGAGCGAAGATTTCCCAACCTCGGTTGGCGTAGTCGTCGCTGGCGTTGAGTTTGCGCGAGCCGACGTTGCAAACGGTCATCTGTAGCGTTTCGAGGAAGCCTTGCTGCTTGAGATGAGGGAGGAAGATGGGCATGGAGCGATCGCGTGATGAATTGAGTTTGGCTGATCAGATTGCTTTTGAATTATGCTTTACAGGCCAAGGGCTGCTTCAAGCCCAAATCAGCCAACCATCATAAGATGCCCAGCCGCCTGAAGGAACTGGAGTGTTTTACGGCGGAAGTCAAACTCAATTCATCGATCGCGATCGTCCATTGGGTGACGAACCAGTGTCACTGCGATCGACAGTGAACTTGTGCAGGACAAGCGATCGACGGGCGATCGGCTCCCCCAGTGACGTGAAAACCGAGGGAGAAAACGGTTTTTAATCCGTTTGTTTATCGAGGTCTTTCGCGACTTTCGCCATCCGCTCCGCAGCTTCAGCCATCACTTCCGGCATTTTTTCGAGCATTTCGCCCGGATAGTTTTCGAGAACTTTGGTGGACAGTGAAATGCGCCGCTTCGGTTCATCCACATCGATAATTACCGCTTTGATCGGCTGATTGACTGCAAACAAAGATTGGAGCGAGGCAACGTAGTTTTTGCTGATCTGGTTGATGTGCAAAAGTCCGGTTGTGCCGTCAAAATCGACAAACAGGCCAAACGGCTTAATTCCGACGATTTTGCCTTCGATCAGTTGACCAATTTCCAGCGAGCCAAGGCTGGCGGCTTGAGCGGCCATGCGGTGCGAGAGGACGAGCTTGCGCTTGTCGCGATCGACTTCCAGCACGGCAACCGTCAGCCCTTTGCCGATCAGCGATTCGAGATTGTCGCGCTCGACGAGGTGCGATCGCGGAATGAAGCCGCGCAAGCCCATTGCTTCGACCGTGACGCCGCCTTTGTTGATGCCGTTGACTCTGGCCTGAAGCGTTTGGCCATTTTCCTGCATTTCTTCGAGGCGATCCCAAGCTTTTCGCAGTTCAAGCTGGCGAATTGAAAGCGTCACCTGTCCGTCGTTGTCTTGTTCGCGGACAATGATGAATTCGCGCTCTTCGCCAACCGGAACGATCGCCGACAAATCGGTGATGCGATTGATCGCGGCTTCTTCGATCGGCAAAAAGGCCGCCGATTTGCCGCCAATGTCAATTAAGGCTCCATTGGAGTCGTAGCTAAACGCTTTACCACGCACGACCTGTCCGCGCTGAAACTGGTAGTCGTGCTGTTCGAGTGCCTTGGCAAAGTCGTCAGAGGAAAAAGACAAATCAACCTCCAGTCAAACAAATGCGGTGAATTGAGGACACACTGAGTCTTCCCAATATAATCAATTCCACTCGATTTCGGCTGTCGATTCGCATAAAGATTCTCCGCAATTTCTTAGGCTAGCGCGTTGGACTAGAGCGACTCGTCAAATAGCTGCTGCACCTGTTGCCACGCTGCTTTCGCTGCTTCCGGCGCATAGCTCGATCGCGCTTCGCAAAAAAAGCCATGTCCCGCCTTCGGATACACGAAAACCTGATGCTCGATCGAATGGCGATCGAGTGCCGATCGAATCGCTTCTACATGTTCGGGCGGAATGCTGGCATCGTCTGCTCCAAAAAAAGCATAGAGCTTGCCTTTAATCTCCGCAGTGCGCTCGATCGTCGCCGTTCCGCCGCCCGGACTCCAGTTCGGAATGCCCGCGCCATAAAACGAAGCCGTCGCTTTGATATCCGGCAAAGTCGCCGCAAGGTAGGCAACGTGACCGCCAAAGCAAAAGCCGATGCAGCCGATTCGATCGGGTTCAACTTGCGGCAAGGTTTTGACATAATCGATCGCCGCCTGAATATCACTGAGCAGTTCATCCACCTTTGTTTGCTCTTTATAAATCCGCCCCTGCTTCACGTCTGCCTCGCTGTAGCCCGTTTCATATCTTGGTGCAAGCCGCTGGTAGATAGCAGGCGCGATCGCCACATAGCCCAGTTTGGCAATGCGATCGCACACATTCCGAATATGAGCGTTGACGCCGAAAATTTCTTGAATGACGACGATCGCTGGAACTTTTTGATCCGTTTCGGGAATGGCGAGATAGGCATCAATAGCTAGATCGCCACTGTGAATTTGGGTTAGATTCGATCGAATTTGTAATGTCATCGCGAGAAATTAGTTTGTTGATTCAAGGGTTCATTCTTCAATAAAATAATCTGAATCAATCTTCTTAATCTCGTAGATTTCGCTGGTTGAAACGCCGACACCGTAATCGATCATCAGTTGAGCAAGTTTTTGACCATCAACAAGAACAATCTTTAAATTGATGTTTTTTGCATATCGATCGGTAATCTGAAAAAATCCTCGTTTTGACGATTGCAACAAACCCACTTTGAATAAATGCGTTCTTGCCCAGCCGACGCGATTAGCAAATAATGCTTGTTTTCCGCTGGGCAGCAATTCTTGTCGCGCTTGTTCGCTCAGGTTAAATCGATCGGCTAAAGCCTCGATCGCCTCTCGCAGCGAATGCACCTCGCCATCGCTGGCATATTGCAGCAAAGGTAGCATTACCGTTTGAAAATCAGGGACAGGCATTTTTGAAACGACCCAAAACGATCGCAAACTAGCTGACATTATCCGCTAAGGACAGTCGATCGAACACTGAATTTCCACAAGTGCGATCGCCTCCCCAACCTCGCTAGATAACTGGCATAATAGAAGAGTGGACAGTTAGATTGTTTCAACATTGGAAACGGCGATTCTTGCTTTTCCAAGCTGGCCTATTATTTTTACTTGGCGTTCCTTGAAGGCCGATGCCGCTACAGTTTCAGGAATGCGATCGGGGTGCAGTGTAGCTACTTGTGTATAAACGTCATCTTATTGAGGTTGCGCTGTTGACAAAAGCAGCGCGGAGCATCTGGGAGGCTCGAAATGGTTCAGTTTCATATTCAGCCGGATAGTGAAATTCCGGCATCTACCCAACTTTTTAATCAGATTAGCTTTGCGATCGCATCGCGGCAGTTTCCCCCCGGACATCGACTGCCCAGCACGCGCCAACTTGCAATGCAAACCGGACTGCACCGCAACACGATCAGCAAAGTTTATCGTCAGCTTGAAGAAGCAGGCGTCGTCGATGCACAGGCCGGATCAGGCATTTATGTTCGGGCACAGGGCGACGAAAACGGCGCAAAAGCTAAATCGCCGCTGCTGAGCAAACATCCCGAAGCACACAAGCTCGTGCAAAAAAGCGTGGATGAACTGTTGGCGCAAGGCTGCTCGCTCAGTCAGGCACGAGAGCTATTTCTAGCCGAAGTCGATTGGCGCTTGCGCTGTAGTGCGCGAGTTTTGGTGACGGCTCCGGCAAATGATTTGGGTGCGGGCGAACTGATGGTGCGCGAACTTGAGCAAGCGCTGCATATTCCCGTTCAGCTTGTGCCGATCGAAGAACTCGGCCAAATTCTTGATCAGGCGCGATCGGGAACGGTCGTCACCAGTCGCTACTTTGTTTCAGAAGCAGAAGCGATCGCCGCTCCCAAATCCGTGCGCGTCATTCCGATCGACATTTACGACTATGGTAAAGAGCTGAATCTGCTCAAATCTGTGCCAAAAGGAAGCTGCGTTGGCGTGATCAGCCTCAGTTCTGGCATTTTGCGGGCAGCAGAAGTGCTCGTTCACAGTTCACGCGGCGATGAAGTGCTGCTGATGACGGCGCAAACCGAAGATGCCTATCGGATTCGGGCGATCGTCCGGAGCGCTCAGTATATTCACTGCGACCAAGCCAGCCTTTCAACGGTCAAGACTGCGATTCAAACGGCTCGCGAAGATTTAATTCGTGCCCCGCAGGTGATCGCATATGACAACTACATCAGCGCTAAATCGATCAGCTTGCTCAAACGGGAATTGGGGTTGGAGTAGGGCTGCAATTTGCCCAGGTTTCGTGACAGGTAGGGGGCGATCGCGTCGCGTTCTAGCGTTTTGCGACCGGAAAAAACCAGTTCAGCCTCTAAATTTAGAGTGCTGAACGTAAAAATTGCTGTGAAAATAGCAGCGAGTTGAGTTTTCTGTGCTACTAAGTTAGTGGTTGCGATTTTTGCGTGGAAATGACTTATTTGAGGCCATTGCCACCGTCGCAACTTTGATCTAAGCTTGCAACTCAATTCCTGCTTTTCGTCTGCAATTGACGCAGGGCAGGCAGTGCATTTGTTCTCACCGTTTGTCCTCTCCGTTGTTAGCCATCCTGTCTCCCCTACCATGAGTGAAGCGAACATCCCCCCCACCTCCGGTTCTCCTGAGTCCGCGTCCGAGCTTCCGGTTGATGATTCGCTGGTGAACGATGTTTGGCAAGACTGGCAGACCGTTGAGCTACCCAACAGTGTGAATGTGGATGCGATCGCTCCAGAACCCGCGACAGATGAACCATTGACAGACGAAGCACAAGTCACGCACCTGATCGAGCTGATTCAGCAGTTGAACGAGTGCAACACGCAACTGCTCGATCGCGTCGAACAGCTTGAGGCGGCGATCGAACACAGTCAAACAGATTTGCAGACTGAAATTGCCCATCATCAAGACGTGCTAGCGCAAACCGCCGCAAAGGAAAACGCGCTGCAAACGCAACTGTCGCACCTGATGCAGCAGCTTGAATCTAGCCATCAGGCCAATCAGCGGCAGCAAATCTTGGTGGAAACGCTGACCGAACAGCTTGAAAACTCGCAAGAGCGAATTGCCCAGCTTGAGCGCGAATGCTCGATCGCGCAATTGCGCTGTGGTGAACAGGCGCAAAAGATTGTCGAAGTTGAAACGACCTGTCGCGATTTGCAAATTCGCCTTCAGCGGCAGCAGCGCTACACAATGCAGTTCAAAGTTGCGCTGAATAAATGCCTGGATGTGCCTTCTCCCTGTGAAGAGGCGGAGCGATCGGAGGCCGCGCTGCCCGCCCCTCATGCTCTGCTGCCCAAAGTGGTGAGCATTCGGCCTTGGTCAGTCCAGCCGCAGTTTCCCACGATCGACCCGAACGAAAATTTGCCTGCGCTGCGACGGCTCAGCAGCGAATCGATCGATCCGCCCGTCCAGTCTGACTCTGATTTGCACTCGACGCTTTCTGATTGGATTGATTCGCCTGCTGATCTGGAAGCCGCACCCGCAGCGGCTGAAACGCCTGTTGCAGAAATCGTCGAATCGATCGAAGCGGCTGAACCCACCGTGATCGAAACGATCGAAATCACCGCCGACATGCTGCATGACCTGAGTGATGCACCCGCCGAACTTGCCGACGATGAAGCGGCACTCTGGCAAGACCTCGCCCGCCTGATCGAGGTTTCGACAGACGATGTCGTGCGAGCCAGCACAGCCGAAGATTTTGCCGAATTTGTGCAGCAGATGCCGGACGAACCGGACTGGCAACCGCCCGCAAGCGCGCCGCAGACCTTCAGTAGCGAACCACCCATTTCACAGGCTCCGGTTCCTGCACCTACACCAGACCTGCCTGCTGCCATAGAGTTGCCGATCGCAAAGTCAAACTGGCCGTCGCCCGTTGTCTATCCGCTGCGGCAACCGACGCGCAAACGCCAATCGCTTGCGGCTGTGGAACTTCCCAGCTTTCCGCGCTAGCTCGATGCGCTGGTGTAGAAGCGTTGGGCAAACTTCCAAAATGAGCGAGAAACCAGCAGCAGGGCGATCGCCAGTCCTGCTGCTCCAGCGATCCAGCCGATTTCGGTTTCGCGCAGCAGAGCTTCAGCGGGAATCGTGGTCAGAAACGCAACCGGAATGATGAACGTGAAGAAAAATCGGTATGCTGCCGGATACGCAACCATCGGAAACCGTCCGGCTTCGAGCAGTCCGCGCAGCACTTCCGTCACGTTGTAGATCTTGACAAACCAAATGCTCAAAGCGCCCAGCATAAACCACAGGCTATAAAGGCTGAGCAGACCGAACGTGAGCGGCGCGATCGCCAGCAGATAATTCACGGGTGCAAGCTGTAGCTGAGTGCCCGCATAAAAAATAATGATCAGGCCAAAAAAGACATCCGGCAGTCCCCAAGGCGACACGGTGCGCGTCGAAAGCCAAAACTGCGAGCTAATCGGCTTGAGCAAAACAAAGTCGAGCGTTCCGTCCTGCACCTGCTTGACGATTTGATTCAGATTCGGTGCAAGAAACGTACTGGAAAAACCTTGCAGCAAGGTGAACAATCCCAAGACGAGCAGGGCTTCTGCCCAAGACCAGCCCTCGAAGGTGTAGCCTGTCCGATAAAACAAAAACAAGCTGAATAAACTGCCTGCCAAACTGCCCGCACTGCTGAGAGCCGCGATCGCAAAATTCAGTCGGTATTCGAGTTCTGCGGCGATCGCCGTTCCCCAAAACAATTGCAGCACCCGCCAATAGCGCATAACCAAAACCGCTTCCAAAACGCTGATTCTTTGACATTAACACTGATAGATTTGGGCGATCGCATCTCTCAATTTGAATTTGATAAGCTGTGAAAAAATTGGGCAGAAATTTATGAACGCATCAATCCAGTTTCAGCCTGTCGTAGAAGCGCCTTATTTTGAAGGTCAGTTGTGCTGTCCTTGGGAGATTAGCCAGGTTCAGCCCTACTCGATGATTCGGCTATCTGGAGAAATGGAATATCCAGAAATCGGATTAGTCATCGCGCAGCTTGCTCAATACAACCAAATCAAACTTGTCGATGATAAGCAAGCAATAATTAACAAAATTATCGACCAGAAAAGTCTAGTTTTGCCCGGTGGAATACAAGTAATTCGTGAAGAAAATAAACCGATTTCTCCAAGCTGCTGTTGTGGTCTTGAAACTTGGCGAGAATGGATTGATTTCTTAAGCACAGGCACAACACCTTGGCTAGGACATGATCCGAGTCCTTGGCTGGAGCGGCAGGGCAATAGTATCCGAATTTGGTCAGATGGGGGAATTGCACCTGTCAGGAAAGCCTTTCATGTGGAGGTGTCCCGCGCTGCCTTTGAAAAGGCACTCAGACAAGTGGAGCGCGACCTTCAAGCATTTTTATTTTGCATTGAAAGTTGGGGACAAGAAATTGGCATCTCGAATGCAACCGAATTATTCAAGAAGTTTGATAAGTGCTTTAGTGTTCGGAAACCATCACGGATGCGCTAATTTGAGGCATATTCAATCAGGCTGCTGCAATGGTAAATGAAGTTTATCTAATTCGGCATGGGCTGGCGGGCGATCGCGGCACATACGCCGACGACACGCAAAGACCGCTCACCAAAGAAGGCCGTGAAAAGACCAAACAGGTCGCGCAGCAGATGCGATCGATCGGCCTTAAGTTTGATCACATGCTCACCAGTCCGTATGTCCGCGCGAAGCAAACGGCTGACATTTTGCTGGAAGCAAAGTTAAGTCCGCAATTAGAGGAAGCGGATTTTTTGGGGCATGACGGCAAGTTAGAAGACTGGATCGCCTGGTGGCAAAACTGGCCGCATTCACCGGATGCAAAGCTGGCCTTGGTCGGACATGAGCCGGACTTGAGCGCTTGGGCAGAGCAGCTCATTTGGGGCGAGGTGAAAGGGCGAATTGTGCTGAAAAAAGCGGGGGCGATCGGTCTTGCTGTGCCGGAAACCAAAGTGGCGATCGGGCAGTGCGAACTGTTTTGGCTGACGCCACCGCGCCTGCTGCGATCGAAATAGCGGGCGATCGAAATTGCTACTCATGCGTGAAAAGCTGCTTTGTGCAACAGAACCCGCTTTAGCAGTATGGCACTCTCAAACTAAGATCAAAGTTCTACCTTCTGAGACAAACGGTGAAATTATGACTGTCTGTGAGTATAGACCGGGACTAGAAGGCATTCCGGCTACCCAGTCGAGCATTAGCTTTGTGGATGGCAAGCAAGGCATTCTCGAATATCGCGGCATTCGCATCGAAGAACTTGCCAAAGCCAGCACGTTTCTCGAAACGTCTTACCTGCTCATTTGGGGCTATTTGCCCACCAAGGATGAACTCGCAGACTTTGAGCATGAAATCCGCTATCATCGCCGCCTCAAGTATCGCATTCGCGACATGATGAAGTGCTTCCCCGAAAGCGGTCATCCAATGGACGCACTGCAAGCCTCCGCTGCCGCCTTGGGATTGTTCTACTCGCGCCGGGCGCTGGAAGATCCCGCTTACATTCGGGCGGCGGTTGTGCGACTGCTGGCAAAAATTCCCACGATGGTTGCCGCCTTTCAACTAATTCGCAAAGGCAACGATCCGGTGCAGCCGCGTGACGATCTCAACTATTCGGCCAACTTCCTGTATATGCTCAACGAGCGCGAACCGGATCCGCTGGCCGCGAAAATTTTTGACATTTGCCTGACGCTGCACGCCGAACACACGATTAACGCTTCGACGTTTTCGGCAATGGTGACGGCTTCAACCCTGACCGATCCGTATGGTGTGATCGCGTCCGCAGTCGGAACGCTGGCGGGGCCGCTGCATGGCGGCGCAAACGAAGAAGTGATCACAATGTTGGAGGAAATTGGCTCGATCGAAAACGTTCGATCGTTTGTCGAAAATTGTGTCGATCGCAAAGCGAAAATTATGGGCTTCGGTCATCGCGTCTATAAAGTCAAAGATCCACGCGCCATCATTTTGCAGGATTTGGCTGAGCAACTGTTTGAGAAGTTTGGCCGCGATGACTACTATGACATCGCCGTTGAGCTAGAGGATTGCGTGGCCGAAAAGCTCGGTGAAAAAGGCATTTACGCGAACGTCGATTTCTATTCGGGACTGGTCTATCGCAAGCTGGGCATTCCCACCGATCTGTTTACGCCCGTGTTTGCGATCGCTCGTGTGGCCGGATGGCTGGCTCACTGGAAAGAACAGCTAGAGGCAAATCGGATCTTTCGCCCTACGCAGATCTACACAGGAACGCACGAAGCACCGTACATTCCCATCGAAAATCGTCAGTCGCTCTCGGATCGCCCGATACTAGCTGATTCGATTGTCTAAGGGTTTTCACGGGAATTTCACGGGCGTAGGGTCGCACCCCCTTGTGATTTTTGTGAATCGCTGCCATATTATTACTTAGTGACGATTTTCAGGAACTCCAGCCCTCAAGCGATTTCGTTTGAGGGTTTTTGTCTTTCTTGTCTTGGGTCGAAAGTTTGGCTAGACTGGTGGCGCAACAGCGATTCTACCGGCTCACCTGCTGAGTGCTTTGTCCATCCTGGGCAAGCCCTGCGAATACACGGTCGGCGCGATCGCAAACTTGGTCTAAGGTAGAACCGGAAATTTTGTCAATTTGCAGAAAAGACCGCAAATTAACAATTGCCGCGCAGAAACTTTACGTCCTGCTGGGAGGAAGTTCGAGGAATGCAAGATCGCCGATTCAAAGTGTTGCTGATTATCGAGCAGTGCAACCCAGAATGGGCTTCTGTTCCGCTAGTTGGCTATCGATACTACGAAGGCATTAGCCAGCTTGCTGAAACGACGCTGGTAACGCACAATCGCAATCAGTCTGCTCTTGAAAAGGCGCATCCCGATCGCGAAATCGTTTACATTGCCGAAAGCAGCTCGATTCGGCAGTACTACAAGCTGGCGGAACGGCTCAGCAAGGTGAAAGGCAAAACGATTTGGCCGCTCTACAATACCTTGAGCTTTCCGGTTTACGACGAATTTAATCGGCAGGTTTACCAAAAATTTCGCGATCGCGTGCTGAGCGGCGAATTTGACGTGGTTCACGCGATTACGCCGATGATGCCGCGCTATCCCGTCAAGCTGATTGAAGCGTGCGATCGCACGCCGTTTGTGTTGGGACCTGTGAACGGCGGTGTTCCTTTTCCACCCGGATTCAAAGCCGTTTCGCGCCAAGAATTTGCCTACTTTAACTTTTTGCGAACCATCGGTCGCCATGTAATTCCGGGCTATCGGGAAACCTACGAAAAAGCCGATCGCATCTTGGCAGGCTCCACCTACACCTTGAATTTGATTCAAGATTTGTTTGATGTCCCCGACGATCGCATCAGCCTCGCCTACGAAAACGGTATCACTCAAGATTTTCTCAAAGGTCAGGAAGAACTGGCTCAGCCCAAAATTGATGCAGATGTCGTGAGGCTGCTGTTTGTCGGCAGATTGGTTCCCTACAAAGGCGCAGACATGCTGATCGACGCGATCGGCCAGTTGGATTTGGCAATTCAGCAGAAAGTGGAACTGTCGATCGTCGGTGATGGCTCGGAGCGAAGCGCACTAGAAGCGCAAGTCAACGCTTTGAATTTGAGCGATCGCATTCACTTCACAGGCTGGGTGCAGCAGCAAGAAACGCTGGACTACTACCGCACTTCCGATGTTTTTTGCTTCCCTTCAATTCGCGAATTTGGCGGAGCCGTTGTGATCGAAGCGATGGCAAGCGGCCTGCCCTGCATCGTCGTGAACAATGGCGGCATTGGTGAATATGTCACGGAAAAAACCGGATTCAAAATTGAGCCTGTTTCGCGATCGCACGTCGTCGAAGACTTGAAAAAGCACATTACGATGCTGATTGAAAATCCAGCCCTGCGGCAGCAAATGGCCGTTCACGCGATCGATCGCGCCAAGGCTTTCACCTGGGAAACCAAGGTGAAAGAAATCGTTGCAATGTACGGCAAGATCGTTCCACCTGCACAGGTTGCTCATCTCAACGTCCGGTGAGAATTTTGGCGTAGGGGCACGGCATGTTGTGCCCCGCTAGATTGAACCCTGACGGCTCGTATTAGGTAGTCGGTGGTTCGACCGATCGCTGAAGCCAACTGAGGCTGGTTTCTGCCAGCAGTGCCAAGAGCGCAACGGGAATTGCGCCGACCAGCAAAATGGCGTTGTCGTATAGCGAAAAGCCGCGCACGATAAAGGTTCCCAGCCCGCCCGCACCAATGAAGGCCGCAAGCGTTGCGCTGGCAATCACTTCCACCATCGCCGTTTTGATGCCCGCCAGCACAACCGGAAGGGCAAGCGGAATCTCAATGAGCCGCAGCACTTGCTGACGATTCATGCCCATGCCGAATGCCGCCTCGCGAATCATCGGGTCGATATTGCGAAAGGCAACATCCGTGCTGATCAAGATCGGTGGCATCACCAGCAGCGTCAGAGCGATCGCCGCTGACCAAAAACTAAGGCCAAAATACGGAATCGCCAGAAACAAAATTGCCAAGCTGGGAACGACTCGCAGGGCATTGAAGCTGTTAATAAACACTGTTGCAGCCGTGCGCGATCGTGCACTCCACAAGCCCAGCGGCAAGCCGAGCAGCAAGCCGATACTCAACGGCAGTAGCACCAACAGCAAATGCTGTCTGAATGCCGCGACCAGTTCACCTGCGTTCGCAGCGGCATAAGCGTAAGCCTCAGCAAAAATTTCCATGTGCGTAACGGTTCAGCCGATGAGCGTTAGCTTAGCGTATGGCGAGTGTCGGGAATCGGCTGAGGTCTTTTTTCCATTCCTCGTCCTTTGTTAAAGCTGAGAGCGCACCGAAAAGTAAATGCCATTTTCCTGAAGTGAGCTGCCTTGGCGATCGCTTTGAGTCAGCGGAATGCCGTAGTCAAGCTGGAGCGCCAAATCCGGTGTGGCAAACCAGCGCAAGCCCAGCCCCACGCCCACGAGTGGATCGGGCGGATCAGGAGCGCGATTGTTCCAGCCGTAGCCCGCATCGACAAACGCAATAAGCTGGAGGCGATCGGCGGAATCAAGTGCAAGACGCGCTTCGATCGAACCCAGCACGCCGTTATCGGTGACAAGCTGATTTTGCACATAGCCGCGCACCGTATCCACGCCGCCAAAGCCAAATCGTTCTAGCGAAAGCAGCGAATCGGGCGTCAGTTGAGTGGCGACGCGAGAGACAAGTAAGAGCCGAGGCGACACCTGCTGCACGTACTGGAACTGTCCTAGCCAAGCAAAAAATTCGCCGTCTGTGCCGCTGGTATTGATCGTCGCATCGAAGGCGTTGAGGCCGAGGCTGAACTGCGATCGCGCTGCCAGAACGCGAGTGGCATCTCGATCGACCCATTCTTGTGAAAACCGCAGCACGGTCAGGTTCGATTCACCATCTTCTGCACCTGCCGAAAACGAAAACGGTTCATCTTCAAGGATAAAAGTTTGGCTGCGGCGCAAATCGAGGCCGAGGCTGAGCGCAAATTCAGTTTGGGGCGATCGATCGATCGGCTGGCGAAATCCGATCGAAATCGTTTCCGCGTTGCTGCGAATTCCCAAATCGGCAAAATCTGCGGCCACCACGCGCCCGTCATCGCGACTGAAGCTGAGCGACACCGTGCCCTCTTGCGGATTGACGGGCAGCGCATAGCGAACTGAGAACTGATCGAGTCCTTCGGTCAAACCGTAGCTGACGCTGAGGCTGTCGCCCAATCCCAGCAGATTGCTATGTGTTGCGGCAACGCTGAGCTGATTGGAGCCGAGACTGGGCGATCGCGCATTGTTCACACTGAGGCTGAGGCTGACCGGATCGGCTTCCTGCACCGCGACGAGGAGCAAATTGCGACCAGGCGCACTGCCCGCCGTCAGTTCCGCATTCACCTGACGAATGAGGGGATTAAGCTGCAAAAGCTGAAGCGCTTCAACCAAATCTTGCTGATTGAGTGGCGCTTGGGCAGCAAGTTCGAGGCGATCGCGCACATAGTTGGGCTGCAAGCGCTGCAATCCGGTAATTTGAATTTGCTCTAGCGCCCCTTCGATCACCTGAATGCGAACGATGCCGCTGCCTAGATCTTGATTGTTTGGCAAAAATGCGCCCGACGTGACATACCCATTGGCGATATAAAGCTGAGTGATGGCCGATCGCAGACTGACAAGATCTTCAAATGAAACAGCTTGACCCCGTAGCGGTTCGATCAAAGCCGCAATTTCCGGTTGCAGAACTGTACTGCCCTGCACCTCCACATCGCGCAGTTGAAATCGCACGCTTTCAGGGGCAGGCGGCGAAACCGGACTCGGTGGCAGCGGCAGCGTCGGGGGCGGAGCCGGATCGGACGGCAGGCTTGGCGGCGGCGGCAGGTCGGACGGCAGCGGTAGAACAGGAGGTGGGGGTGTTTGGGCAAAGGCAGGCGAGGCAGCAACCAGCGCGATCGCGTGCCAAAACGGACTCGCTCCGCATCCAATCTGAATCCAGCCAAATCGCCACATTTCCATGCTTTACGAAGCCGTGAAACTCCAATAGTCAAAGTTGCGGTTCAGTTCGTTCCAGGTTAGCTCCAAGCGGCCATCATCTGGATTGCTGTCTCGACTGGTTGTGCCGTCTGATCCCCAAGGATTATAAAGCGTGAATGTCTGCGTTTCGGCGCTGTAGCCCAGCAGCGTGTAGGCATGGCGTGATTCGATATAAATTTCTGGACGCGGCTTGGAAGCGATCGTAATTTGCGTTCCGGATGCAAAGGCAGTGGCGATCGCGTCGCTTGTGGTATCGCTTAGAAATTGATAGTCGGATTTGCGATTCGTAATTTGTCGCGTCGCAACGTGGCTATAGCCAGCCGCAATATTTTGATAGGAATTGCTGTTTGCTGCACCGGATTCGCGCCACTGCACATAGGCTTTTTCAGCCAGTGCCACCCAAACTTCACTGCGACCGTCGGCATAGGCAGATTTGTTCCAGCGATTGACAGGTAGTTTGCGATCGACCGTGACATAATCGGCTTCGCCATTCGCTTTATAGAAGCGCACGGCAAACGTACCATCGCCATTATCAATAAACATACTTTGAAGCTGTTGCGGAGATTGCACGGCGGCTGAAGCTAAGCTCGACAAGAAGTAACAGTTTCCTAAATCAC
This sequence comes from Microcoleus sp. FACHB-1515, assembly GCF_014696105.1. Taxonomy (GTDB): domain Bacteria; phylum Cyanobacteriota; class Cyanobacteriia; order Elainellales; family Elainellaceae; genus JAAUTJ01. The sequence continues at coordinate 36,979 of NZ_JACJPO010000015.1, read as the reverse complement.
CTTGACGGATATCGCTGTAGCTTGCACCGTCTTGAAACAGCGAGGCGGTGGCATTGCGGTAGGAATATTTTGTCCAACCGTCTGTGGAACTTGCGGTCGGGCGATCGCTGCCAAAGAACCATTTATTCACCAATTTTTGCAGATGTGCAGCGGTGCTGTTGGTCTGAAGATTGCCTAGCTGTTCACCTTGATAGTGCTGATTAGCAACATTGCCTAAAATTACTTTTTGCGCCAGGTTTTTGACATCCTCTGACAGGCCAAGACTGCTACTACGCACGATCGTTTTTAGGTCTCGAAACTCAGTTTGCTCAACCCGTCCGCCATCGCCTGCCCGTGAAAAGATTTTCAGCATGTCAAATCGATCGATCACACCATCCATAAACCGATTGGCGATCGTTTTTCTAAGCTGAGCGTCGCGAATTTTGCTGCCGTTCCAATTTGCTGATTGACTCGTTTTTTCGGGTTGAAAACTGCTTTTTGCGATTCCGGTTGGCTGAGCGGCTTGAGCAGAAAAAGGAGCAGAATGAGAAGCGATCTTTAGAGCATTCACTTCAGGATTGAACTGCTTGTTTAAATGAATGTTCTGCATCTCTTCTGCTCCTAAGCTCACTGTTGTTCATAGTTCAAGATTAAAAAAGATCAGTTTGAGAAACAGCAACCCTTTCTGACAAGTCGATCTCCACTAGCGACAAAGCAAATTGCTAAAAACTGTAAGAAATCGTAGTTCTACTCGCTTTGTCCGTAAATTGAAAATGGTGAACTGTAGAACAAGCAAGTCATTCATCACACTCGCGGCTCATCACCAATCGACCATCTGGCAGCGTGTAAATACCTTGCGGCTCCTCGATCGATGGTTCGCCGTCTGGAATCGATCGCACCGTTCCTGTCGAGTAGGGTGAAGCAAATTCGTCACCGGGACGAGCAGGCAGATTTCCACTTCCGGTAACAATAAAGCTACCGCGATTTGGCGTGCGGGTAATGCAGCTATTGGCAAGTAAAGCGTTCGTATCGATCGCGTTTTCGGGAATTTCGACCAGGCTATTTTGCACGAGGCTAACATCTGGAATGGCAATTTCGCCGCCGGAAATTGTGCCGCTGGCATCCACATCAACGCGATCGTTATCTAAAAAAGCTAAGCGCTCCTCTAGAAAATCGTTGAACTCGTCGCTGTTGCTGAACTCATCAAGCTCCTCTAGTGAACTTCGATCGCTCAAGCCCGAATTCTCAATACTTGCTGAACTGAACCGATAGTTTTCAGCAAAAAAGGCAGGCGTTTCGAGTTCAATATTTCCGCCTCTGCCAACCAGCGAGAATGCAGTAATATTTGCATTGTCAAATGCTAAAACTGAATCGGCTTCTAGGGTAATTCCTCCGGCATCTCTCACTCCGGCAAAAGAAGAAACCGTTGTGTCTTCGCGGAGCGAGATGTCTCCAGCATCGATCGCAATTTCTCCACCTAAAATTAAGCCGACCGCAAATATTTGACTGTCCGTTGCCTCGAATCGATCGTCAACTCGCACTTGAATATTTCCGCTTTGCCCAAATTCTGCAAAGTTGAGCAAGAACGTGGCTAAAGGTCGGTCAAGCGATTCGGCACCAAAACCTGTCAAATTACTTGAACTGAGGCCGCCGTTTGCGATCGAAAAAGATTGAGCATTTAGTGAAATATTTCCGCCTCTACCAAGTGCACCAGGGGCAACTTGACTTCCGATTCCAGGAATAATATCGTCATTCAAGTTGGAATCAAAGATTTCAATTTCTTCAGCTACGTTGATCGTGACATTGCTAGCACCTCCAACTGGAATTTCTGCTGAGCCTGGAAATTCAAAGACGCCTGTTGAAATAATCGAATTGTCGAGTTCAAACGATCGCGCATTGATGCGAACGTTGCTGGTGCTGGCAAGGCGATCGAGATCAATTGAAACTCCTGCTTGAAAGGTTGCACTGCGCGAACTCGTCGCAATGAGCATTTGGTTTAAGCGAACTTGTCCCCCAGCAGTGATTTGAATATCACCCGTTTGACCAACACCTGTTGCCCCCACACCAGTCCGAATTCCCCTGTCGTTTTGAATGCTGTTCTGTAAATGGATGTCATTTACGGCATTCAGGCGAATGGAACCTGAATCGCCGATCCCAAACGTGCTTGCACTGATTATAGAGTCGTTCACTAAAAGCGAATCGCCGCGAACAATGATGTCGCCACTATTACCAGTTCCAAATTCGCCGCTCTCGCTTCTTAACACTTCATTTCCAATCGAGGACGATCGCTCTATTCGGATTCTGCCCGTTGCATCCAACACAATATCTCCGGCCTGTGCCGTTGCAGAACCTAATTCTGGAGCAATTCCAGCCCCGATCGTACCTTGTGAAATCAGCAGATTGTCAGCATGAATTCTAACCGTTCCACCGCCAGCACCCAAAACGTTGATGATGCCTGAGTTTGTTAATGAAACATCCGCGCGATCGAGATGATTTGGAAAAAATAAACGTCCGTTTGAATTGACTCTAACGCTGCCAATTCCATCAACTGCGCCAACTTCAATTTGACCGCTGATAGCGGTTAGCGCTCCTCCGTTGAGGCGAACCTCTCCTCCCAAAAGCGTCAGAGTTTCCGTCGGTAGAACAAACAGGCCAAAGCTCAATTCACTGGTAGGATCGATGGGAATGCTAGCGCGATTGACGATCGCTCCAGCATTTGGCTGACTAAACAAATAGGCAGATGGATTAATCGTTAAAAGTGAGGATGGAACGGTTGGATTTGCTGCATCAAAAACGCCACGATCGCCAAATTCAATTGCGTTTGATGTAGTCGCTGTAAATGAACCAACGACATCTAAGCTGGCATCTTCTCCAAACACAATGCCGTTTGGATTGATTAAATACAAGTCGGCAGTTCCTAAAACGCCAAGTCGCCCTAGAATATTTGAAACATCGCGACCTGTAACTCGACTAAAAATGCTGTCAATTCCAGTTGGATTGCTGAAGTAGACGCCGCGCCCTTCGCCCACATTGAAGCGATCGAAACTATGAAACAAATTGCTGCCGCGAACTGCGCCGCCATCAATGCGATCGCTTTCTAAATTGCCAATGCGATCGCGACTGACTCGCGAATTTTCTGCGCCTAAAGTATTATCAGGAATGACTTGAGCCGTAGCCGGACTGATGACACAGCCGATTGAGGCGGTCGCGATCCAAAGGGAGCGTAGCGAGTAAGACACAACCAGATTTCTTCAAGAGCAGCGCTTATAAACTACCACTGCTAGCTTGAACTGCAAAGCGATCGTCAAGCATCTTGATGATTTACGAAGTTTTGCTGCCAATGTGGACGATTAAGAATGCTGCGAAAGTAATTACAAGCACTCGGACAGCAGAATGCAGCAACTCTAGAATGCGCTCTTAAGCCGTCAATTGATAAGCTGTTGAAGAACTGCTGGGAGCGAGCCGATCGTGAAGCGCTGGAGCCGACGGTTAAAGCATTTTGGATTGGGGCTGTTGTTTATCCTCAGCTTGATGCTGACGGCGATCGACCCGACGCCACTCGCTGCCCAAGCGATCGATCCTGCCGGACTGGTGCAGCAAGGCGTCGATCGCTATCAGGCTGGAGCGGTGCAAAGCGCGATCGAATCTTGGCAAGCGGCACTGTCGCAGTATCAGGCCAGCGGCGAACAAGCAAATGCGGCGATCGTGCTGGAAAATTTGGCGCGAGCCTATCAGCAAATCGGTCAGACCAATCAGGAAATTCAGTATTGGCAGCAGGCGGCAGCGCACTATCGGCAAGCGGGAGATCGCGCTCAGTGGGGACGAATGCTGACCGAACAGGCGCAAGCACATCGCCGCTTGGGACAGTCGCGGCAGGCGATCGCGCTGCTGTGTGGTGCAACGCCGCCCGACTGTTTGCCTGAAAGTGCATTGCAGCTTGCGCGGACATCGAGCGATCGCCTGGGAGAAGCCGCCGCGCTGGGCAGTTTGGGAGAAGCCTACCGCACCAGAGGTGATTATCAGCGGGCGATCGAACTGCTCAGCGCCAGTCATGCGGTCGCGCAGGACATCAATCAGCTTGCTTATCAAGCGGCTGCCCTGAACGGCTTGGGCAACGCGCAACTCGGATTGGCACAGATCAGCTACCGTCGAGCGATCGCTGCTGCCCAAGTTGGCCGATCCAACGCGGATGAACTAGAGCAGGCCGGACGCGAACAGGATGCTACTGCCATCCGCTACTTTCAGCAAAGTCTGACGATCGCTGAGCAGCAAGGCGATCGCTTGGCACAACTGCGAGCGATCGTCGCTGCACTTCCGGCCTACTATCGCACAGAAACTTTGGCAGCAGCGGCACGGCAACAAGCGATCGATCTGCTCTCGACGCTGCCCAACTCGCCGGACAAAGTGTATCTAGCGGTCGATTTGGTGCATCTGCTGGAACCCGCCGCCTGCGCTGCCAGTCCAACAGCCTTGGCGCTGTTGCAGCAGGCGGTGCTGGTTGCTCAACAGCTTGATGATCCGCGATCGGAATCGTTTGCGCTCGGTGAGTTGGGGCGTTTTTATGAGTGCCAGCGTGACTATGAGCAAGCGATCGCCTTGACGCAGCAGGCGCGATGGGCTGCCGAGCAAGACCTCCGCGCTCAAGACAGTTTGTATCTGTGGGAATGGCAGACCGGACGGATTCTCGCGGCGCAGGGCAAAATCGAAGCAGCGATCGCCGCCTATGACAAAGCGGTGACGACGCTGGAGACGATTCGCAGCGAGCTATTGAGCGCCGATCGCGATTTGCAGTTTGACTTTCGCGATACGGTCGATCCGGTTTACCGCGAACTTGTTGAACTGCGGCTGTCCACCGCAGCGCCCGAAAATATCAGCGCAGCCCTTCAAAATCTCGATGCGCTGAGGCTGGCCGAACTGCAAAATTATTTTGGCGATGACTGCGTAATTGTTGCCGCGCCAAGATCGATCGATGCCGTTCCGAATGCCGCAACAGCAATTTTTAGCTCGGTGGTTTTGGCCGATCGCACGGCAGTGATTCTCAGCTTGCCAAACGGTGAACAGCAAATTCATTGGATTGATATCGATCGCGATCGGCTGACGGCTGAAGTCAACGACTATCGTCAGCAGCTAGAGCGCTTTTATCGTCGATTTGATCCTCAGCAAGCCGAAAAAATGTACGGCTGGCTGATTGCGCCATTTGCTGAAGTTTTGGAACAGTTCCAAGTCAAAACACTCGTCTTTGTGCAAGACGGCATTCTTCGCAGCGTTCCAATGGCCGCCCTCTACGATGGCGAACAGTATTTGATTCAAAAATACGCGATCGCTACTACACCAAGCTTGACTCTAACAGAAGCGCAACCGCTCGATCGCAGCAGGCTTCGCGTTTTAGTTTTAGGCTTAACACAAGCGGCTGAAATTGATGGACAAACCTTTCCAGCTTTAAGCAATGTCAATCGTGAAGTGGCGGCGATCGAAGCTGAATTAAACAGCACACCGCTGCTTGATCAAAACTTTACTTCCACACGATTACAGCAGGCGCTTTCTCAAGCGTCCTACCCAATTATTCACATGGCAACGCATGGTCAGTTCAGCACTGTTCCCGACGATACATTTCTAATTACGGGCGATCGCCAAAAGCTGACAATTACTGACCTCGATCGGATTTTGCGACAAACCGCAACGACTGATTCGATCGAGCTATTGTCGCTCACGGCTTGTCAAACCGCAGTCGGAGACGATCGCGCTGCTTTAGGACTTGCAGGTGTCGCAATTCAAGCGGGTGTAAGAAGTGCTTTAGCATCACTTTGGTTCATTGATGATGCCGCAACTGCACAGCTTGCCACTGAATTTTACGCCAACTTACAAAATCCAAATATGAGCCGAGCCGATGCGCTTCGAGCAGCCCAAATTTCGCTGCTGGAAAACAGGCAAACCGCGAATCCGGCATACTGGGCACCCTTTATCTTGATTGGAAACTGGCTATAATTCGATCGATTGCCTGGCTATGATTGCTGCTTCCATTTGCTGCTTCAATTGCAGATAAATTGGTGAGTAAATTGATTTGTTCTTCCGGATCTGCCACAGCGATCGCGTCATACCACAGCCCAAATTCTGCAAGTAAATTGGCGCGAGCAGCAGGATTGATCGTGCTAGCAAATGCTGTTTCTAATTCAGCCGAAGGACGAGCAATTTCAACTTCTGCATCGGCAACAAGTGCACTGGAAGGTGAATTTGGATTACACAATAAAACCACCTGCCAGCGATAGCGCTGTCCGACTTGTAAAGCTGGTTCTGCTGTAGGCAGTGTCAGCGACATCATTCCCGGTGTACTCGATCGATTGACCTGATAAATAAGCTGTTCACCAGATACTTGCTGCTGATAAAGATAGAATTCGATGGAAAACGGTTGTTCATCTGGAACAAACCACATAAACGTCGGATGAGGAGCGATCGTTTGCCCAACATGGCTGAGCGGAGCGATCGCCGTCAAGCTCGCTGTTTCTGCTGATAAACAGCCGCCTCTTCTGCCTGTGGTTGTGATGTTGCCGCTGGGCGCAGAAGGTTGGCTCGGTGGATTGTAGCCTGCCCAAACTGGAGATACGATCGAGACGCAAGGCAGCTACCCATAAACCCCTGGACGCTAAGTTTGGCGATGTTGCTCACAGTTACCTCGTTAAAGATTAACTTATGCTATCTCTTCTAGATTAGAAGCTGAGTTGACAAACTGCGAAGCGCTTTACGCAAGTTAAATCGCCAAAGCAGGATCAATTGATCGCAATTTTATGTAAGTAAAATAGCAGAATTAATTCAACCTAAACCAGCGATGCCAGGGCTTTCCTGGAGGCCAGGCCAGTTCACAAATCGTTCCCTGTGGCGGACGAGACGATCGCTGAAACTGTCCTCCTAATTCTCGTGCCAATTCTTTTGCCTGCTGTGTCCCTCGCCCAACATGATCAAGATTGAAATAATCGCGATCGCCCATCCCATTATCTACAATGCGAATCAAGTTTTTGTCACTTTCTAATTTGCAAATTACATCAAGTCGCGTCACGTCTTTCGCATGTTTCCCAACATTACACAAAGCTTCTTCTAAAAAACGGCAAATGCCTCGCTTCTGTTCAACCGTTAAAGCGCGATCGTCGAGTGGTTCAAAGGTTGTAATATTAAGCTTAATTTGTTGAAAATAAGGTAGATCGCGCTCTAAAGTATATTCGTAAACTTCAAACAGAACTTCGTGTAGCGGCAGGTTTAGATCGAGTTCTTGATTACTGCTCAGGTGGAAGCGATCGCCTTGAACTAATGCTTCTCGCCGCATAGAGTCGTATACTTCTCTTAATTCGCGATTCAACACTTTTAAGTCAGTTTGTAGGGAGTTGCTCGACTGCATTTCAGACTGCCTCAATAGTTTTGCTAATGTTTGTAGAGGGCCATTGTGAATCGCATCAAAGGTTTGATCGATAATCAGTTGGCGATCGCGCAGCCTAGCACGAAGATTTTGCTCATGCCGATAAAATAGTGCTGCCGTTATTCCTGCACCATTTAGAAACAAAACAAGAAAGGCTGGAACGAGCGGTAACCACCAACCTGCCATTAATAATCCGTAGCAAATACTAACTAGAACGCAGCAAGCGATCGCTAGTCCTGCTACTAGTTTGAGAGGCGATCGAATCACGCGACCTAGTGAAATTCCAAACAAACCCCACCCGACAATCCACACGTATTCCCACGAATCCGGCCAAACTTTCAGCAAAGGTCTATTATCCAAAGCAGCGCTAATAATTTGACTAATAGCATGAGCTTGAACCTCAACACCATTGACTAGTCCAGGATTGTTTCCACGTACCGCTGCTGTATTCACCACATCTTTAAAACTAACTGCTGTAATGCCAATTAAGACAATGCGATCGCGAATCCAATCATCCGGTACTTGACCAGAGGTGACATCTCTTAGCGGAACGAAATGGAAGGGTCGATCGCCACTACGGAAGTTGATTAACGTTTGAATTCCACCTGCATCTGCTGAAACATAACCGCCAGCATTTGCTTGAAATCGCGTCAGTTCTGCATCGCCAAAGCGCATTGCCAGCGGATCTTGAATGCCATTTTCTAAAGTAATATTTTGCTTCGCTAGATATCGTTCTGCTAATCGAATTGTCAAGGAAACTTTGAATTCTTCGGCTGAGATGGGAATGCCAAGCAAGCTGCGTCTAAGAAATCCGTCTTGATCCAACACAGCATCGGCAAAACCAACTTGTTCGGGCGGCAAAGCTTCGGGCGGAGCGATCGCCGTTTCGCTTTCTAGCACTCTTTCAACTCCAATGATGTTTGGATTCGATCGCAACAGATTCTCCAACTGCAAATGTCCTGGCTCAACCGCAAAATCGCGAAAAATATCGAGTCCAATTACAGCGGGTTGATGCTGCTGAAGGGTTTGAATTAATTTAGCAATCTCACGATCGGGAATCGGATAGGTTTTCATCTGACGAATATCAACTTCGTCGATACCGACAATTAAAATGCGATCGTCGGTGGGTTCTGATGGACGCGATCGCAGCAGAAGATCGAACGCAAACCACTCAGCGTTTTGCAAGTTTCCGGTGAATCGAGCCGCGATCACCAGCGCAATTACCAGCAAACCAGGCAGCGCTCCAATGCGCCAAATTTTCAGTTCTTGCTTGAATCGATCTTGAAAAGTCTGGCGCATCGATCGCTTTCCTAATCGATTAATCCTTCCTCTCGTGCCCGCATTTCAGTTTGAATTCGGATATTTTTTCCAGCTTCAGGATAAACGCTGAGTGCGTCTTGAACTTGTGTCCAATAGTGGCGCACGGTTCGCTCAGAAACATTAATTTGTTCGGCGATCGCTTTGTCTTGTAGTCCTACTTCAAATGCGAGCTTCAACACTTCAAGCCATTCGGGTTTCAGCTCTAATCGGGTTCGCATTTCTCGCGGCGTATAGACTAATCCTTGCAGTGCCCAATCAACTTTTGTCAGCATTTCTTTCAGCGGCAGGCTTTTGTCTGCGATCGTAAATCCACCCTGATGAGCGTTAATCATTGGCTTGAGGCGAACAAGCGCTTTCGCATGAGCACTTTGCACCACAATATTCAGGGTAGGATACTTCTGCATCAAATTTCTGAGTAGTTGAATTCCGGTTTCTGTCCGGGCGGGTTCTCCATTCTTTTCGGGTATTGATAAGTCAGTGATCACGATCGAAAACTCAATATTCTCCACCTGCTGCTGAGCGATTTGAGCCGTTTGAGCTGTAATAATTTCTGCTTCAGGATGTTGCTGTTTGAGAGCACTCACGGTTCCATTAAGTACAGCTTCATGATCGTCAACCACCAAGATTTTTTGTTGATTTTCTATTGTCCTTTGAGCCTTCATAGCTTGCTCCTCAGCAAAATTTCAACCATTGCTTTCATATAGCTGCCAATAAAAATACCAGGTTAGCCTCGCTTTTGTTGCTGGTTTGGGCAAGGGCGATCGCTCTGGATGGCAAAGCACTTGTCAGCAATGTACGTTTCACTTTGCACAAACTCAGTCGGTAGACACGATTCAGCATAGAACCTACAGACCCAGTAGCGCCCTTTGCGGATGCTACTAATTTTTAATCAAGGGAGTTGACTGGGATCAAATAAATGGATAGTCTAGCACTTGAATACTGATATTTGTATCAAAAAATACAAATATTCAGCTTGCAGAACTACTTATTTCCTTCTTAAGGCGAATGTAGAAAGCGCCAAAATCCTGCTTAGGCTTGAAACGGTTTGACCGAGATTTGCTTAAAATCGATAGTCAACAGTGCTGTTCAGAAGCTGAAATTTGTTCACCTTCTGGGTCTTGCGCTGCGATCGATTGTGGCAAAATCGGAAAAAGCAGCGGAGTAACACTCTGCTGTTTGATGAATTCGCCGCAAGAGAAAAGATTGGCAGTACAGCGATCGAATCGTTCGATCAACTCTAGTAATGCTGATTTCTTGTTTTTCATACTTCATTTGGGAGAACTCAAAAATGTCTCACTTCAGCACGCTACGCAGCAAACTTACGGATGCTGAAATGCTCAAAGCGGCTTTACGCGATTTGGGTATGACTTTTAAAACTGATGCCAACGTGCGCGGTCTCTGTGATGAATCGGTTCCGGCAGACATTGTGCTGGTGCTAGATGGCGATTGCGATTTGGGCTGGTCGCGCAGTGCGGATGGTTCGTTTGCGATCGTGGCTGATCTTTGGGGTGTTGCTAAGCATCACAATCTCGAACAATTGCTGGGTGCAATTAACCAAAAATACGCCATCAATCAAACGCTTTCAACCGTCAAGCGTCCTGGCCTGCAAAATGCCAACGTTAAGCTGATGGTGCAGGATTAGCAAGCGTTGATACTTCTGCTTTAACTTGTCCAAAAGCTGAACTCTGCTGCTAGGACAGCCCTGTGCTGAATCATACCTTTTCAAAAAATGCGCTCTCATTCTTGAGGATGAGTTGGAGTTAGAACCAGCGACAGGGGATGGCAGTAATCTTTCGTAACAAACTGGAGAGTATAACGAGTTCGGAACTTTAACATGCAAACACAAGAAAAACGTTCTAGCACTGATCTTCCTGCGGTTGCCAGCGAATATAATGGGGTCGATCGCAACGCCTTTTTGTTTGGCTGGACTCCCCAAGCAGAACTGTGGAATGGCCGCCTCGCCATGATTGGCTTCACAGCCTATCTGCTGTGGGATTTGGCGGGATACAGCGTCCTTCGTGATGTCCTGCACCTGATTGGCTACGCTGCTCGCTAGTCGCAGTCATCTCAGACAATTTAGTCAGCCTCTTTTTGGGAAGGCGCACAGTTTTCGTTATTGAACGAAAGGCTGTGCGCCTTTCTTGCTTGGCTTAAACCTAGCCGATCGATAAGACGCAGGTCTTTTCTTTTTGCCAAACACTCTGCTAGTCTGACCTGCAAATGGAAAAAAAGGCGATCGAATGGTGAAGCTGCATGTGGCAATCTTGGTGAGCGCGGTCGTGTGGATCTTCGGCTCGCTGCCTTGGCTGATTTTAAATGGAATTTTGTGTTCGCAGCCGTCGCAGGTCTGCACCAATCCCTCGGCCTTTCAGCAGCAAGCCGCGCTCGTCCTATTCATGGACGCTGTGTTTTTAGCAGCAGGATTTTTTGCCGTCCGCCAACTGCGCCGCGATCGTCGCACGCGCTAAAGCCGATGGCGGCAAGCGTTTAGCCGATGTTCTTCAACTTGCCCAAAGCGTCAACCTCGGCTCATACGGACTGCTGAGATTTTTGTGGCTCGGCAGAACGCGCAGCGAAAGTCCCTGAAGGCCGCTGCTGGTGTAGGTCAAGTTGGCGGTATACAGGCTGGCTCCTTGTGCATCTTGGCCTTGATAGTCCATCACCAGCGGAACGCCGTTGGCAATTTCGCCTTCTGCATCGATCGTGCCCTGATAGAGTTCAACCTGCACGTCTTCGGGCTGAAGTGCACCCAGGTTGATGCGAGCTTTGACGGCGATCGTTTGGCCGACGCGAATTGCTCCGGTTTCCGACACGTCTACCTGCTCAATTTTCATGTCGTACCAGTGATCAAACAGGTTGGTTTCCCACTGGGCAAGCTCTTTGGCCGGAGCATAATTGTCTGAGGTGAGCGTGTAGTAGCGATCGCTGGCTGGAAAATAACCGCGTCGGGCATAGTCGCTGACCATCCGAGCCGTGTTGAATTGGGGACAGTTGAGGCGGATGGCGTCTTTCATCTTTGCGATCCAGCCTCGCGGTAGGCCGTCTGCGTCGCGATCGTAAAACAGCGGCACAACTTCTTGCTCTAGCAGGTTGTAGAGCGCGTTGGCTTCTACATCGTCTTGGTATTCCGGATCGTCGTAGTCTTCGCCGTGACCGATCGCCCATCCGGTTTTCACATAGTCGGCTTCGTCCCACCAGCCATCCAAAACGCTCAGGTTGGGCAGTCCGTTCATGGCCGCTTTCATGCCGCTGGTTCCTGATGCTTCGCGCGGACGGCGTGGCGTATTCAGCCACACGTCGCAACCTGCCACCATCATGCGCGAGATGTGGATGTCGTAGTTAGGCACAAAAACGACGCGACCGCTCAAGCCTTCTTCGCGGGTGAAGTGGATAATTTCGCGGATCAGTTCTTTGCCAGGAATGTCTTTGGGATGGGCTTTTCCAGCGATTACAAACTGCACCTGACGCTGATCGCCCGCCAAAATTCGCTTGATCCGATCGAGGTCGCGCAAAAACAGCGTGGCTCGCTTGTAGGTGGCAAAGCGGCGAGCAAAGCCGATCGTCAAAATCGTCGGATCGAGAACTTCTTTGGCGCGATCGAGTTCGCCGCTGGAAGCGCCGCGCTTGCGGAGTTGTTTTCCTAGCCAGTCGCGGATGAAGACGACCAGTTCTGATCGACAGCGTTCGTGATTGCGCCAGAGTTCTTCATCCGGAATCGCATCGACGCGATCCCACAAGGGACGATCGGCAGGAGCTTGTGACCAACTGGGGCCGAGGTAGCGATCGTAAAGTTCCTGATTCGATTTGGCGACGCAGCTTCGAGCGTGAACGCCGTTTGTGATTGCCGTAATTGGCACTTCGGGCTGCGGAAAGTTCGGCCAGAGCGATCGAAACATTTCCTGCGACACTTTGCCGTGAAGCTGGCTGACGCCGTTAACAAAGCTCGCCATTTTGATCGCCAAAATCGCCATGCTAAACGGAGCCTGCAAGTCGCCGGACTCTTCGCGCCCCAGCGAGAGAAATTCTTCTTTTGACAAGCCGAACGCCTGCGCGTAGTGACCCAGATAGTAGGTGATTTTCTCTGGCGGAAACAAGTCGATTCCAGCCGGAACGGGCGTGTGCGTGGTGAAAAGCTGGCTGGAATTGGCGACCTGTTGAGCGCTGGCGAAATCGAGTCCGTCCTGCTGCATCATCATCCGAATTCGCTCTAGGGCAAGAAAGGCCGAGTGCCCTTCGTTCATGTGAAACGCGGTCGGACGCAAGCCAAGCGCGTACAGCATTCGCACTCCACCGACGCCCAGCATGATTTCCTGGTGGATACGGAGGTCGATGTCACCTCCGTAGAGGCGATCGGTAATGTCTTGGTCGTATGCGCTATTCTCCGGCAGGTTCGTATCCAGCATATACAGCGGCACAGTGCCCACCTGCACGCGCCAAACGCGAGCGTATACCGTCCGCCCCGGATAATCCACTGCAATCCGCAACTCCGACCCGTCTGGCTGGCGCTCTAGATACAGCGGCATGTTGTAGAAGTCGTTGAGCGGATAGAATTCTTGCTGCCAACCGTCTGCGTTGAGCAGTTGCGAGAAATAGCCTTCTTGGTAAAGCAGGCCAACGCCGACCAGCGGCAAACCGAGATCGGAAGCGGATTTGAGGTGATCGCCTGCCAAAACGCCCAAACCGCCCGAATAGATCGGCAAGGCGGTTGTGAGGCCAAATTCTGCCGAGAAGTAGGCGTAGCATTCTTGCGACGGCTGAGCGACGATCGCACTGTGCGATTCAGCAGGCGAAATGTCGTGCTTGCGATTTTTGCGATACCAGGTGCGCTCTTGCAGGTACGAGTCAAGCTGCCGCACGGCGCGATCCATCTGGGCGAGAAAACCTTCGTCTTCGGCGGCTTCCTGCAAGCGGGCTTGGCTAATCGTGCCGAGCATCAACACGGGATTGTAGCGACTCGATTCCCACAGGTCGCGATCGAGTCGGCGAAACAAATCGGTCGTCTCGAAATTCCAGTCCCAGTGCAGATTGTAGGCCAGTTTGCGTAACGGCTCTAGCTGTGGCGGCAGTGCGGGAGAAACGTTGAAAGTGCGGATCGGCTTCATGCGGTGCTCGTAGAGGGCTGCAATTTGACTCATTGTCGCTGCTACAGCCGGAAGAGATGGTGATTCTTAACACTGTTTTCGGTCAGTCGCAGCACGTCGATTCAAGGTTGATTCAGGTAAAACTACCTATTAACGCTAATAAGCTCAATCGTTGGTCTGCCAAAAGACGGATTTCTCTATGGAAACTGTTAGAGATTTTGTTTGCCAAGATGCAATCAGGCTGCGGCTTTCTGGGTATTCTGGTAATACTCTAGCGGCTCAACCAAAATCAAAATTGCCCTTACAGGGCTGTTGCGCTTCCGCTCATAAATGTTACAGTTATTTACACTCAAAGTTCGATTCAGGAGTTAATGTAACGGAACTGGTGCACCTCACCGCTGAGTTTTTGAGTGACATTCACGGGAAGGCTGTACCGCATCGATCGAGCCGCTGTCTATAAGCTGCTGTTCGCCAAACAGCTCCGCCTCAAGCCATTCTCCTGTCTTCGCTGCTCAAAATCGCGTTTACTCTTGCAACTGCTGCCGCTCTCGCTAGATGTGGTAGCTTGATCGACCTATCCGCATTTTTCGCTTCCCCTTCTGCCAACTTCCACCGTCGAGATAGCCACAATGAAAACCGCTCAAACCTCAACAGACTTGGTAAGGGCTTACCTGCGTGAGATCGGTCGTGTGCCGCTGCTGACGCACGAGCAGGAAATCCTCTTCGGTAAGCAGGTACAGCGTCTTGGCCTGCTGAATGATGCCAAAGATGAATTTGCCGATGCCAACGGACGCGATCCAAGCCTGGAAGAGTGGGCAGCACAGGCAAATGTTTCGATCGCTGACCTCAAGCAGGCGATCGCAGAAGGCGAAAACGCCAAACGCCGCATGGTCGAGGCAAATTTGCGGCTTGTCGTCTCGGTCGCCAAGAAATATATCAAGCGCAACGTCGATCTGCTTGACCTGATTCAGGAGGGCACGATCGGAATGCAGCGCGGCGTTGAGAAGTTTGACCCCACAAAAGGCTATCGGTTCAGCACCTATGCCTACTGGTGGATTCGGCAGGCGATCACGCGAGCGATCGCCGAAAAAGGTCGTACCATCCGCCTTCCCATCCACATCACCGAAAAGCTCAACAAAATCAAGAAAGCGCAGCGTCAACTCGCTCAGCAGCTTGGCCGCGCGGCCACTGCCGCTGAACTGGCGAAAGAGCTTGACCTGACCTCGAAGCAGGTGCGCGAGTATCTTGAACGCGCCCGCCTGCCGCTTTCGCTCGATCTGCGCGTGGGCGACAACCAGGACACCGAACTGGGCGAACTGCTGGAAGACACTGGCCCCTCGCCCGAAGATTTTGCCACGCAGTCGTCGCTCCGCAGCGAACTAGAGCAACTGATGGCCGATTTGACGCCGCAGCAGCGTCAAGTGCTGTCCCTGCGGTTTGGGTTGGAAGATGGACAGGCGCTAACGCTCGCCAAGATTGGCGATCGCCTCAACATTAGCCGTGAGCGTGTCCGCCAAATCGAGCGCGAAGCGCTGACGAAGTTGCGTAAGCGTCGGGCAGATATTCGCGAGTATCTCGCCAGCTAATTTTTCAGTGGTTTGATGTTCTCGCCGCGAAGCTAGAAGAAGCGATCGCGGCGTTTATTTTGGGTGGAAATGAACGGATTGATTGTCGGCGCAACGCAAGGAATTGGACTTGGTTTTGTCCGAAAGTTACTGCTAGATGAAAGCATCACCAAACTGTTTGCCACCTATCGCGATCGCGCCAGAGCAACCGAACTATTTGCCCTGCAAGATCAGCACTCCGATCGCATCGTTTGTCTTCAAGTCGATGTCACGGAAGAAGCGCAAATTTCCGCAGCAGTTCAGCAAATTCAAGCTCAGGTCGATCGCCTCGATTGCGTCATCAACTGCGTTGGCGTTTTGCACGATGCCACGCTCTCGCCTGAAAAAAGTTTGCGGCAGATCGATGGCGATCGCCTGCTGCGCTATTTTCAAATCAACAGCGTTGGCGCAATTTTGCTGGCGAAGCATTTGTTGCCGTTACTGAGTCATCGCAATCGCTGCGTCTTCGCGACGATTTCTGCTAAAGTCGGCAGCATTGGCGACAATCAGCTTGGCGGCTGGTATGGCTATCGCGCTTCCAAAACTGCGCTAAATATGCTGATGAAAACGGCCTCGATCGAATATCGCCGCAAAAATCCGCAGGCGATCGTGGTCGTGCTGCATCCAGGCACAACCGACACTGAGCTATCGCGCCCGTTTCAGCGCAATGTGCCGCCAGAGAAATTGTTCAGTGTCGATCGCACCGTCGAACAGCTTCTCACCATTCTCTCAAAGCTCACCGAAGCAGACAGCGGCGAATTTTTCTCTTGGGACGGCAGCCGCTTACCTTGGTAGCCGCTACAGGTAGCGCAACAGCGTTGATTCAAGCTGCATCAGACCGATCGGCTGGCAAAGCGTCGCCGTTGCACCTGCATTCAGGTAGCGATCGCCCCGCACCGTCAAATCGGTGAGCACGATCACGGGAAGCTGCACCAAATCAGGCTGCTCGCGCAGGCGTTTGAGCAGCGTGAAATGCGATTCGTCGTGCTCAGGCAGTGCGAGCAGCAACAAATCCGGCTGCTGCTGGTGCAAATCGGCGATCAGGTCGGCCAGTTCCGCTTGATGCATCACGTCGTAGCTCAGTCCGCTGAGATAATCGCAAATCGTTTGTGCCTGCTGTGTATCTGTTTGAACCAGCAAAATTCGGCGGCGATACTGTTCCCTCTGATACCGTTCCCTCTGCGCTTCGCGATACCGTTCCGGGAGCGCTGCGCGATCGCGGGACAGCGGCGGAACTGCCGGACAAAACTGGTCAAGTTCGGCGCGAAAATGCGCTTCAGTGACGGGGCGATCGGGCAGGACGATCGTAAAGCGACTGCCTTCACCGAGAGTCGATTCAACGGTGACTTCACCGCCGTGAAGCTGAGCGAGCCGCTGGGTCAAAGCAAGTCCCAATCCTGTTCCTTCGTAGTGGCGATTGAGGCGGCTGTCAAGCTGATGAAACAAGCGAAACAGCGTGGGTAGCTGGTCAGGCGCGATGCCAATTCCGGTATCGGTGACGGTGAAGTGAACGCTTTGCGGCTGCTTGATGACGCTGAGCGTGACGGTTCCAGCAGGCGTAAACTTGACGGCATTTGAAAGCAAATTCAGAATCATTTGCCGCAGGCGGCGTTCGTCCGCAATGCACAGATCGACAGTGGGATCGATCGCCTGTCGCAAAATTAATCCGGCTGCATCAGCGCGTTCCTGCACGACTGACAAACAATAGGTGCATAAATCCGCCACAACAATCGGCTTCAGATCCAGTTCTTCTCGACCCGCTTCCACTTTCGAGAGATCGAGAATGTCGCTAATCAGCGCCAGCAGATGCTCGCCACTGCTGTAGATGCACTGCATGTATTCGCGCTGTTTGGCGTTGAGTGCGCCGTGAACGCCTTGCCTTAGCAGGTCAGACAGGCCAAGAATTGCATTGAGCGGCGTGCGAAGTTCGTGGCTCATGACGGCCAAAAATTCACTTTTGGCGCGGTTGGCCGTTTCTGACAACTGCTTTTCGATCGCAAGTTCTTGGGTGCGCGTCTGCACCAACTGTTCAAGATATTCGTAGCTTTGGGCATTGCACAGCGCGATCGCCGTTTGAGCAGCAATCGCTTCGAGCAGGTGAATTTCTTCGGCTGTGAAGCTGCGATATTGCCTGGTAGTGTGAATCGTCAAGCTGCCATAGAGCGCTCCATGAATGACGATCGGCGCACTCACAAACGATTTGATTTGTGTTTCTGACCAGCGTTGCTGAGTGCGTCGCGACATCGGCTTATCTTCATAGCGTGGCACATGCAGCGCCCGCCGATTGCAAAAGTTGGAATTGGGGTTGGATAAATCCGGCCAGTCTTCCCGTTCCCAAATCGTTCCCAGAACTGAGGCAATCGCTTTGCTGCTGCGCCATTCGGTACTTGCCTGAATTCGATCGCCTAGCGTGTAAATCACAACGCGATCGACCGCAAAGCATTCGCCCGTCCGCTTCACAATTTCGTCAATGATGTGCTGTGGATTGAGGCTGGCGCTAATCGATCGATTGATCGAGTTGAGCAGTTGTTCGCGCTGCGCCTGCTGCTGCACCTGCTGAAAGAGCTGGGCTTGCTGAATGGCAATGGCAACTTGAGTGGCAAGCTGCTGAAGCAAATCGATTTCAAACGGCTGCCACTGGCGCGGCGCGTGACACTGCTGCACCACGAGCAAGCCCCACAAACCGCCGCTCAACAGCGGCACAACCAGCTTTGCCTGTACGGAAATCTGCCGCAAAAACCGCATCATCTCTGGCGAAAAGCCGTGCTGCTGGACATCGTGAACAATGCACAGGTGGCCTTGCTCATACTGAGCGGTGAGCGAAATGGTTTCATTCCCCGTCGCGCAATCGGCCACGCCAAACCAGTGCTGATGGCGATCGCCTGCTTGCTCGATCGTCCATTCGGGTGCAGTGGCCGCTGCGACCAGCGTTCCAGACTGGTCAGGGTGAATTTGGTACACCAAGACGCGATCGGCCTGAAGAAACTGCTGAACGGCAGTGACGGCGTTGTTGAGCGCATCTTCGAGTTGCAGCGATCGATGGATGTGCAACAGGCTCGTTTTCAGCAGGCGATCGCGCTCAAGTTGCAGCCGCAGTTGCGCTTCGGTTTGCAGAAAGGCAGAGATGTCTTCCATCCAGCCAACCACGCCGATTGCATTGCCTGCTGCATCAGTGAGCATCGATTTGTGAACGCTGATCCAGGCGGGCTGACTGATCGGATAGGCTGGCGTTTCGATTAGCTCTAGCGGCTGTCCCGATGTGATGACCTGCTGGTCTTGCTGCTGAAACAGCGTGGCAAGCTCGCTCGGCCAATTTAGCTGCAAATCAGTTTTGCCGATCGCCTCGCTGATGCTGTTGAGTCCGATCGCTGCTGCCCAAGCTTGATTGCCACCTTGATAAACGAACTGAGTATCCTTCCAAAAAATCTGCTGTGGCAGATGATCGAGAATGCACTGGAACCGTTCGGCCTGCTGCTGGCTGGCTTGGGCGGCAGCTTGAAGCCGTCGCCGCTCGATTTCTGCCCCGACCAGCGGCGCTAGAATTTCCAGCACGGCCTGCATGCTGGCGCGATCGAGAACATCCGTTGCCACTGCGATCGCACCAACCACTGCACCACTGCTATCGGCTGCAAACACTTGAGCGCCTTCTTGCAGCGATTGCCCGTCCTGTATGGCGGTGAGCAAGGCATCAATGCTTACCCCAGTCGGCGCAGCACTCAGAACTTGCCAGGTTCCTGATTCACATTCGGCCACGATCGCCACACCGCTCCAGTTTTGCTGAAGCTGCACCACAAGCTCGTCAAATCGACGATCGCCAATTTGCTTGCTTGTGGCAGTGATAATTTTTTGCAGCAAAACGAGCGGTGGCACGGTGGCAATCGAAGCAGTCGGATGAGAGCAGCTTGGCTCGTTCATTGCGGATGATAGGGTGGCGCGATCGCAGCGATCAACAGGCACTTGTCGTTTCTTAAAACGGATGAAAAGGATTTTACATTCGCATGAATGCGTCACATACATGCATTATCAGTCTGCGCCACTCGTCAAAAACTGACATGTATTCTTTTTACCGTAGCGGCTGTAGCCGATTTGGGCTAGCGTTTTTCCACCGAAACTGATTGAGCGGATTGCCGTTGCTGCCAAATACATTGCAGTAAAATCGGTGGGGCGGCCAGTGTGTCAACTCATTTGAGCCGCTGATGTCGTGTCCGTGAGCGATCGAAAATGGCTTCTCGAATTTTTTTGGCAGGTGCAAGTCGCGGCGTTGGGCGAGAACTCACCGATCGACTGGTGCGCCATTCCCTTGCGGTTACAGCTTTGCTGCGTAGTGAATTTGCGGCGGATGAGCTGCGATCGATCGGCGTCAATTTAGTGATGGGCGATGCGCTATTGTCCGATCAGGTCGAGGCAGCCTTGGCAAGCGAGCCGTTTGATGCGGTCATCAGCACGATCGGCGGTTTGTCCAAAGACGGCTTGCGATCGGACTATCTGGGCAACAAAAATCTGATTGATGCCGCTGTGAAGGCGGGCATTCAGCGATTCATCTTGGTGTCGTCGATTGGCAGTGGCAACAGTGCCGTTGCGCTGCCGCCACAAGCGCTGCAAACGCTGGGGGCAGTGTTGGCCGAAAAAGCACAGGCCGAGCAGCACTTGGTCGCCAGCGGCTTGACCTACACGATTCTGCGTCCGGGCGGGCTAAAATCCGAACCTGCAACCGGAAATGGCGTTCTGACGCTTGATCCTACTGTGGCGGGCAGCATTCATCGCGCAGATGTAGCCGATTTAGCGTGTCGCTGCTTGCTGTCTGAGCGATCGCACAACCAAATTTTCTCAGTAATCGATCGTACATTAGTCTACGGACAGCCGGATTTTGCAGAATACTCGCTGTAAAGGATGACTACAGCCATTTTGCAACCACCCAAAGTCGGAATTTCTCGCAAATCTTCTGACTCGCATGAGCCAATCGACCAGAATTCGAGTATTCTGAAGGCTGTTTTTGCCTGCAATTGTTCCAGACTGCCAAAACATCTATGCAACCCTCCTACGCTGTCATTGCGATCGGTTTGAGTGCGGTGGTCGTGCTTAGCCCCTTCAAAGCAACCGCTCAAACCGACCCAGAAATCAATTCACTCAGCCACGATCGCGACAATGCGGCGGTTGAAGATGCAGCTAAGGTTTCATTAGATAGTAAGCCGCTGCCAGAGGCGCAAGCGCTCGCCGTGACGGTAGTGGAAGTTCAAGCTATGCAGCCCGAATCGATCGATTCAGCCGTCTCGATCGAGGTGGCAGACCCTGGCGAACCGGAGCAAGCAGCGTCAAACAGTTTTGAGGCTGAGCCTGAAACTGAAGCAGCAGAAGCGCCCGAAGCCGAACCGCAAGCAGCGATTGAACCTGAAGCGGACGATCGCGAAACGGAAGCGAATGAAGCGGCAGGCGAATCTGAAGCTGTGGCAAGCGAGGCATCAAGCGAGATTGAGCCTGCGGCGAATGAAGCGGCAGGCTCAATCTCGCTCGCAGACGCAGCTTCGCCCGCAGATGAGACGGCGGATGAGACGGCGGCGGACGCAGCGATCGCCGCTGGTGAAGATGCAGCAAATTTGCCTGAAGGCGAACCAACCGCAGACGAAGCGATCGCGCAAACCGTGCCTCCGGTGGACGAGCCGCTGCCTACACCTGCCGACAGTGCAACGCCTGCGCCCGCCGACAGCCCAACGCCGCTACCTGCTCCTAATCCGACTGGCATTCCCTCAACGCTGCCGCCTAGCTCGGCTCCGGGTGTGGCTGCTCCTGAATATCTGTTTAACAACCCAAATCCGCTTCAGTTTCCCACTCAGGCGGACGAGGTGACGCTGATTGGCACACAGCCCATTACTCTAGAGCAGGCGATCGAGCTTGCCCAGCGCAATAGCCGTGAACTGCAAGCGGCTCAGTTTGCCGTCGAAGGCGCTCGTGCTCAACTGCGTCAGGCCGAAGCCGCCAATCTCCCGACCGTCTCGGTTGGCGCAAATTTAACGTCTCAGCAAGTCACCCGCACCACGCAGACGGGCGGCACAGGCGGCACACCAATTATCATTCCCACGCCCTCACCCTCTCCCACGCCAGGCGTGACGCCCTCTCCCACGCCAGGCGTGACGCCCTCTCCGACGCCGACGCCGACTCCTTCACCGACGCCCTCTCCCACGCCAGGCGTGACGCCCTCTCCCACTCCAGGTGTGACCCCTTCACCGACGCCAACTCCAGTTCCGTTGTCTCGTCAGGTGGAGCAACAGCAACAACAGCAGCAACAGCAAGTTCCGGGTGCGGCTCAGCTTGAAACGAATGAGCGGCTGGAGACTGCGCTAAGTGCTAACTTGCAGGTGGAGTATGAACTGTTTACGGCGGGGCGGCGATCGGGTCAAATTCGCGCCGCCGAGCGAACCGTGCGTTTTCAAGAATTGCAGCTTGAAGTGACGGCAGAAGAACTGCGCCAAAACGTCACCCGTGACTATTACGGCGTACAAGAAGCAGATGAACTCGTGCGGATTGCCCAGGCATCAGTGGCACAAAACGAACAGAGCGTGCGCGATGCTCAAGCGCAAGAACAAGCCGGAATTGGCACGCGCTTTGACGTGCTGCAAGCACAAGTGGATTTGGCAAACGCGCAGCAAGATTTGACGCAGCGACTGAGCGATCAGCGCGTTGCTCGCCGCCAGCTTGCCGCCCGCCTCAATCTGCCGCCGCTGATTGATATTTCTGCCGCTGACCCGATCGTGGTCGCAGATCTGTGGGATTTGAGCCTGGAAGATTCGATCGTCTTGGCCTTTCGGAATCGAGCAGAACTAGAGCAGCAGCTTGTGCAGCGCGAGATCGGCCAGCAGCAGCGGCGCGTTGCGCTCTCGGCAACCGGGCCACAGGTTGGACTGTTTGCCGCCTATAACCTGGACAACAACCTGACTCAGGGCGAAGGCTTCAACGACAACTTTAGCTTTGGGGCACAGTTCAACATGCGGTTGTTTGACGGTGGAGCCGCCCGCGCCAATGCCGACCAAGAAGAAGCCAACATTGCTTCCGCCGAAGTGCAGTTTGCCAATACCCGCGATAACGTCCGCTTTGAAGTCGAGCAAGCCTACCTGAATTTGCAGGCAAGTTTTGCCAACATTCAAACCGCTTCACTGGCTCTAACGCAGGCAACCGAGTCGCTGCGGCTGGCTCGACTTCGCTTTCAGGCGGGTGTTGGCATTCAGTCCGACGTGCTGCGGGCGCAAACGCAACTAACGCAGGCGGAAGTCAACCGCTTGCAGGCCGTGCTGGGCTATAACCGATCGCTAGCCGATCTGCGCCGCGCCGTGAGCAACTTCCCCGACGCGAATCTGGCGGATACGCCTTGAGGGGTGTTGGCTATTAGAGAATGCTAGAGGCGATCGCCGAAGTCCTCGGCAGCGCAGAGCAGTTCGATCGCTTGTTCGGCAGTGATCAGCCGCTTCAGGACAACCTGACCGATCGGGCTGTTGCTGCTGCTGGCATCTGGTTTGACTTCTACCATCAAGACGGCTTCCTCGACGCGATAGAGCCACAGCTTTTCGCCCTGCTCCAGGATGCACAGGTTGAGCCGTTCAATTTCCGGCTTGCGTCGCCACGCCAATTCGTTCCACAAGCCGCCCAGTTCCCAAACGCGACCGATGCTCCAGCCTTCGGAAAGAAAAAAGTATTTCACTGCGTCACACTCTGCTCACACGGGCATTATGGCAGGTGTCAGGGGTTCGGGGAAATGGATGCGATCGCCGCTAAGCTCGATCGATGTGCTGTCGTAAGCCCAAGCTGTAGCGGATCGATCGAATGTTGGTGAGGTAGTGAAACGGTCGAATTTGGGCGTTTAAAAAGCCTGGGGCACGCATCAGAATCGCGTTTCCAGGTGTGGTGTCAAGCTGAATGGAATTGCGGCCTTGGCGATCGTCGCAGCGATAAAACTCAGCAGTTCCCCCTAAATTGATCAAGGCAATCAGATGAATGGCTCGCAGGCTATCTCGATGTGGCGTAATTCCTAATTCTCCCGGCAAATAGCGCTGAAGCACCATCGCATTAAATTCCTGTTTGCTGTTAAACGGATAGCGATCGAGCTTGGCAAATTCGCGATCGAGCAAACCTTGAAACGCGAATTGAAATTCTAGGAATAAGGCTTGATCCGAGATTTCAAAGGCACTGTATTCGGTGCGAACAATTTGATCGGCTGCGCCAACTGTTTTGACTTCCGGTGCGTAGCAAAACTGTTCAGCCTGCCCAAGAAGCGATCGCCGTGCCGTTTCCGTCAGCAGCGGCACAGAAACTGCGCCATTGGTGGACAGGGCAGCGAAAACCGAGTGAATGTCAACTGTTGAAGTAAAGAATGGCGTTTCTCCTCAATTTTTGTAGCAAAAAAATGGTTTAGCGATCGAGTCGCTGTTGATGCTGTTTGAGCTTTGCTTGTCTGTGGTGAATGTGGGCTTGTGCCATCAGCGAGTCATACAGATTTACGCCGCCGCGCTGCTGAACGGCTTGCGAGGACAAGCGGTGATTCGAGCTAGTTTCATCAATAAAATTCTTTTGGCGTTCTGCTTCTTGTTCGATGAAGGCTAGGCGTTGTTCGTCCTGCAAATCATCGGCGCAGTGCATCGCCGCAACCAGGGCATGATAAGCAACTTCATAAGCATGGTTCTCCAGTGCCCTCTGGCTAACCATCACAAGCTGTTCATAAATGCCGATCAGTTCGTTGCTCATCGATCGCTCACTGGCTGCATTTCCATTGCAGGAACGAGATTGTAAATCGTATCGCGCTGGCGGGCGGGTCGATCGATCGATGCGATCGCACCGACGAGATCCGCCACTTCCATGCAGGTTCCGCCTTGCGCTCCGGCCATTGAGGTGATGTGTTCCTCCATCAGCGTGCCGCCGATGTCGTTGCAGCCCCAGGTGAGCGCGGTGGTTGCTCCATCCAGGCCGAGCTTCACCCAGCTTGGCTGATGGTTGGCGATCGCATTGCCCAAAAAAATGCGAGCAACGGCCATCAGCTTCAGCGCATCCGCCAAAATCGGCTGATCGCGTCCGACCCGACGCCGCAAAGGTTTCGGAGCTTCCTGGCCGACAAACGGCAGCAGGATAAATTCCGTGATGCCGCGATCGCCCCGCTCAATCGACCGATATTGCAGCGATCGCAGCAGTCCCAAATGCCGCATTTGCTGGACAGGCGTTTCGATGTGGCCGGAAAGCATCGTGCTGGTGGTTGGCATTCCCAGCCGATGCGCCGTTTCCACGATTTCGAGCCACTGAGCGCTGTTAATTTTCTCTGGACAAAGAATTCGTCGCACCGAATCGTCTAAAACTTCGGCGGCGGTTCCGGGCATCGATCCGACACCTGCCGCTTGCAGCGCAGCAATCACCTCCGTTTCGGTGATATCGTCCTGACGGGCGATGAACTGTACTTCCTGCGGCGAAAAGGCGTGCAGATGCAAATCGGGAAATGCGTCTTTGATCGATCGCACCACCCGCACATAGAACGGCAGCGATCGCCCGTCGAGCTTGGCCTCCGGATTCAAACCGCCCTGCATACAAATTTCCGTTGCGCCCTGCCGGACAGCATCCGCCGTTTTTTCCAGCATCACCCCTTCGTCCAGCCAGTATGCGCCGTCCTCCCCAGCATCGCGCCGAAACGCGCAGAAGCTACAGTGCTGCTCGCAAATGTTGGTGAAGTTGATGTTGCGGTTGATTACATAGGTGACGATTTCACCCGCCTGTCGCTGCCGGAGGCGATCGGCAGTTTGGCGAATCTGCTCGATCGCGTCGGCGTCCGTTTGGGTCAGCAGCAGCACGCCTTCCGACTCGGTGATTTCGGCTCCAGCCAAGGCGCGATCGAGAATTGGGGTGAGGCTCATTGCGGGCGATCGAGTTTTTTCCATTGTGCCACTGCTTGCAGAGTGGGTGTCAGGGATTGGCTCGATCGTCACGGTTGATGGGTAGTGTAGAAAACCGAATGGGCGTAGATGGCAAGTTGCGATCGATTTCGCAGCGCTATGCGATTGAGCAGGTGATTGACGTGGGTTTTCACTGTGCCTTCAGAGATGAACAGGCGCTCGGCAATTTCGCGATTCGTAGCGCCGATGCCAATCAGCCGCAGCACTTCTTCCTCGCGGGGCGTCAGCGCAATGGCGATCGATCGCTTGGGAGATTCGGCTCGATCAGTCGGAAGTTGGGCAACCAGCTTCTCCATCAGCCCTGGCCCCATCTGCGTATAGCCACGATGCACGAGTCGAATTGCCTGCGCGAGTTCTTCAGAGGGCATGTCCTTGAGCAGATAGCCGCTTGCGCCTGCGTGCATCGAATCGGCAATGTAGCGATCGTCATCAAACGTACTGAGAATGAGAACCTTGACCTGCGGAAACTGCTTGCAGATAATTCGCGTGGCGGTGCGACCGTCCATCACAGGCATTCGCACGTCCATCAACACCACATCTGGCTGCAAGCTGGCAACCTGCGCGACTGCCACCTCGCCATTTTCAGCAACCCCCACTACAGACAAATCTGGCTCTAGCGCCAGCATCGCTTTGAGACCCTGACAGACCAGTTGCTGGTCATCCACCAGCAGAAGACGAATCATGCGGGGTTTCTCCGACAGGATATCCTCTTATACTATCTAGCTCAGCAAAATCTGAGAAATTTTACGGGTTCATTAAGTCGGAAGCACCATCGTTGGCAGCACCTCGATCGGCAACTGCACGTTAATTTGACAGCCTGCCCCCAAAGCGCTATCGAGATTAAATCTGCCGCCCAAAGCCGAAACGCGCTCTTGCATTCCCTGCAAACCATAGCCAGACGGCGTGCGATCGGACGCAAAGCCTCGACCGTTGTCGCAAATCGTCAGGTGAACGCTGTCTTCGCTTGTTTCGATCGCAAGCTGAACGCTGGTTGCCTGCGCGTGCTTGCAGATGTTGGTCAGCGCTTCTTGTACCAGTCGATGCAGCGTTTTGGTGATTTGGGACGAAAGGTCGGCTCTGATTGCGAGGTGAGTGTCGATCGCAATTCCTGTACTGTGGCGAAAATCATCAACGAGGGTGGCGATTGCCACTTCGAGCGGTTCTTCCGGTCGGTCTTCTATCCGCAGGGCGCTCACCGACTGGCGCACCTCCTGCATTGCCGTGATTCCCAGCCGTTGTGCTTGAGCTAAAAAGGTTTGAGCTTGGTCGGGATCGATCGGCCACAGTTTCGCGGTGGTTTGCAGTTGAATATTGAGTGCCGTCAGCGCATGACCGACCGAGTCGTGAATCTCGCGGGCAATGCGGTTGCGCTCTTGCAGCGCGGCCAAGTCTTCAATTTGCAGGGCGTATTGCCGCAGTTGATGATGTGCGAGCGTCAGTTGCGCCTGCATTTTCCGCTCATTGAGCAAAATGCCGACAAGCTGAATGACAAAAAATAAGCTCAAGCCAAACATGAGCACCTGCGCGATCTGGTGCATCCAAACGCGCTGCATTTGCGACACCACCAAGTCACTCATGATTTGAAAATACTGCGCCTGATTCACCAAAAACAGCACCAGACAAACGCCTGCCACAATCCAGCGTTCGATCGGCTGAAACAAAAAGCAGCTCCGAATCACCACAATCAAATATAGCGTCGGCAGAATGTGCAGATAGCCCAAGGTTGTGCCGTAAAAAATAATGCCAATTTCGATCGCCGTATACAAATAGCGAACGACAAGCTTGCCGCTGGGTAAACCCAAGCCCATCACGCCCAAAATCAGCAAAATGCAAAAGTGCTGCATCGGAATTCGCCGCTGCTGCCACGCTTCGATCGCCGCCATCAAGCCGCAGCTTGCCAGCATCATCCACTCGGTGTAGAGCAAAAATCGAAAGGGATTGGGCTGGGTTTTGAAAAGACGCATGGATGCTTTGGAGCTTTGAGACGATTCGCTGTTCTATTACTACTGCATCGGTTTCAGATTCCAGTCAAGCGATCGAAATCTACAACTTTCGTTGACCTTGCCGCCTCAGCATCAACGAAAGTTATAGGTTTTGCCTAACCTTCGTTGATGGTGTAAATCTGACGTTTTCTAGAAGTCCTTTTTCAGCAGAGCTTCTAGGATGATGCCATCTCCGTCGCAACTCAATTGCACCTGCCGCTTCATTCGCGTTTCGATCGGCCATCCTACTATCACCTGAGGCAATTCATATGACTTCGATCGCAGCCGCCGATGCTCCTCCTGCTTTCGACGCGATCGCGTCAAACAAAGTCTCCAAACAGCTTGTTTTCATTGACACGGCAGTGAAAGACTTTTTGTTTCTCGTGCGCGGCGTCTATCCGCAAATTCCGGTTGTGCTGCTCTATCCGCACCGAGACGGCGTCGAGCAGATCACGCGCACCTTGGCGCACCGCAGCAACATCGAAGCAATTCACATTGTTTCACCGGGTGAACCCGGACGAGTGCAGCTTGGCGGCGCAAATTTGACGATCGACTCGATCGCCAGCTACACCGAACCTCTATGGCAGTGGCGACGCGCCCTCGCCCCAGATGCCGAAATCCTTATCTACGGCTGTCGCGTTGCGATCGATCCGGCGATCGCGGCTGTCTCCGTTGCCTTGCTCAATCGCCTTCATGCACTAACTGGGGCGCAGGTTGCCGCGTCTTCGCATCCAACCGGAAATGCGGCGCTGGGCGGCAACTGGGAACTCGACGTGTCCACCGGAGAAATTTTCACGCCGCTGGCCTTTCCGCCCCAAGTACGCAACGCTTATTCAGGGATTTTGGCTTAGGTGGAATTGCTTGCCAGCCGCGAAGATCGCTCCAGCGATCGAGGTTTTGTGTTAGTTTAGCTAAGATGATCGTGCTGCGGGACAAGCTGTGATTCGCTTTGGGCTGACCAGCAACCCGCTGACAGCATTCTTTCCGTCCAGTTGGCGTTCATCTGCAATTGCATCCAGGCATGGAGCGTGAACGGCGGGCGATCGCGACATACAAACTCACAATTCACTTTAATTGCACCACTCAACGCAAAAGGAGAAAACTGCATGACCCAAGTGGTCTTAGGCGAAAACGAAGGCATCGAGTCGGCACTGCGTCGCTTCAAGCGGCAAGTTTCAAAAGCGGGCATCTTGGCTGATGTCAAGAGCCATCGCCATTTTGAAACACCGCTGGAAAAGCGCAAGCGCAAAGCAATCATGGCGCGGCGCAAGCGTCGGTTTCGGTAAATACGGCTGTTTCGGTAAATAATGAAGAAGGGCGGGGCAGTTTGACCCCGCTTTTCTTTGGCTGATCTTGAAGTGGCAGTAGTTCAAACATGGTTCTGATTCGCGTTCGCAACTCCTGGCATCTCTCTGAAGCCGCTGTCACCCCAGAAGCCGCATTTCTGAATCGGCGTCGCTTCTTGAAAGGCGCGATCGCCACCGGGATCGCCGCCTCGCTGATGGGCTGTCAGCGTCCGACCGCAAGCGACAGTGACCCGATCGCCGGAGTCCGCCCACTGACGGCAAATCGCAATCCCCGCTTTAATCTCGATGGCGAAGGCGTTTTGATCGATCGTCCCCTCACGAGTGAACTGGTCGCCGCCACCTACAACAACTTCTACGAATACGGCTCCAACAAGCATATTTGGCGCAAAGCGCAGGCGTTGTCGATCGATCCTTGGCAAGTTGAGGTCGGCGGCTTGGTGGCAAAGCCGCGCACCTTTGACCTAGATGATTTGCAGCAGTTTCCCTTAGAAGAGCGGATTTATCGCTTTCGCTGTGTGGAAGCGTGGGCAATGGTTGTGCCCTGGCTGGGTTTCCCGATGAAAGCGCTGATCGACGCCGTTGAGCCGACCAGCAGCGCCAAGTTTGTGCGCTTTACGTCTTACTACAACCCAAAAGTGACGCAGGGACCTTCCTTTCCACCCTCAGCCTATCTGCCTTGGCCGTACACAGAAGGGCTGCGGATCGAAGAGATGGCGAACGATCTCGCGTTTTTTGCGATCGGCATCTACGGCCACACGCTGCCCAAACAGCACGGCGCACCGCTGCGAATGGTTTTGCCCTGGAAGTACGGCTTTAAGGGCGCAAAATCGATCGTCCGCATCGAATTTACCGACAAGCAGCCGGAAACTTACTGGAACACGATCAGTCCGGGCGAATACAAGTTTGAGGCGAACGTTGAACCCGATGTGCCGCATCCGCGCTGGTCGCAAGCGCACGAACGGCTAATCAGCGCACAAGATGAATTTTCCTGGGAAAAGCGACCGACGCTGCTCTACAACGGATACGCGGAAGCGGTGGCGGATCTGTACGATCGCCGAGCCGTCTAGGTCTTCTTCATTCCGGTGTCACATAGGCTGCGGTGATGCCGCCATCGACCAAAAATGTTGAGCCGTTGACAAACGACGATTCATCGCTGGCGAGAAATAAGGCAGCGTTGGCAATTTCTGGCGCTTGGGCAAACCGACCCGGCGGAATGTGAACCAGCCGACGCTGACGGCGGGCAGGGTCGGCCAGCAGTTCGTCTAGCAGCGGCGTTTGAACCGGGCCAGGACAAAGCGCATTGGCACGAATATTCTGGCGAGCAAACTCAACGGCAATCTCGCGTGTCATTGCCAAAACGCCGCCTTTGCTGGCAGTGTAGGCAATCTGCGGCGTCGCAGCTCCCACGATCGCAACAAATGAAGCCGTGTTGATAATTGAGCCGCCACCCGATCGCAACAAAGCCGGAATTCCATATTTGCAGCCCAAAAACACGCTCTTCAGGTTGACGTTAATGGTCAGTTCCCAAATGTCTTCTTCGGTTTCCAGAACCGAGCCATCGTTGGCGTGAAAAATTCCGGCGTTGTTGAATAGAACGTTCAGCTTGCCGTAGGTCGCTTCGGCAAAGTCGATCGCGCCCTTTATGTCTGCGGTTTTTGAGACATCTGCCTTCACGAATGCGGCTTGTCCGCCGGACTGCTCGATCGCCTCGACAACCGCTTTTCCGCTTGTCTCATTCAAATCACAAGCCACAACCTGAGCGCCTTCTTGGGCAAACAGCAAAGCCGTTTCGCGCCCGATGCCGCTGCCTGCTCCTGTAATTAACGCAACCTTGTCTTTTAAGCGCATACATTTCTCCTCACAACGATGAACGGCAAGTGGCCACAAACGATCGAAACAACTTTTGCTGAATCGGATCGTCCGGCGACAGTTCCGGATGCCACTGCACGGCGATCAGCCAAGGATGCTGCTGATGTTCGATCGCTTCCACAAGTCCGTCTGCCGCTCGTGCTGCTGGCTTCCAATTGGGCGGAACGGTTTTAATCGCCTGATGATGCCAGGAGACGATTTCAAACTCGATCGCCTCCAGCAAATTCGACAATCGACTATTCGGACTCGCTTGAACTGCATGGGGCGTTGGGCGACGGGGATGATCGAGTCGGTGCAAGATGCGATCGCCATACGCATCGGGGACATGAACGATGAGATCGCCGCCGCTGGCAACCGTGAGAATTTGCATTCCTCGGCAGATTCCGAGCGTGGGAAGTTGCGATTTTAGAATCAGATTTGCTAGCTCTAGCTCGAATTCATCGCGATCGGCGTCTACCAGGTAAACCGTTTCGTGATGCTGATCGTTACCGTAGCGAGCCGGATCGATGTCGCCGCCGCCTGCAAAAATCAATCCGTCCAGAACCTCTAGCAGTGGTTCTGGATTGGGCTGGGGTGGAAGTAGAACGGCTGTGCCGCCTGCCGCCTGAATCACATCGACATAGGCGGCAGGAAGCGAGAAATCATTCGCCTCGCTGCGGCTGTAGGTGGTGATGCCGATGACCGGACGACGCATCGCTTAAGCCCTCTCGAAATAGCGGGCGCGTTCCCAGCTTGTCACGACTTCATCGAACTTGCGCTGTTCGGTGCGGAAGAAGTGCAGGTAGTGATCGATGACGCGATCGCCAAACGTCGATCGCGCCCAGTCACTTTCTTCGAGGGTGGCGATCGACTCGTTCAAGCTATGCGGCACTTGCGGCAAATCTTGCGCGGCGTAAACATCTCCTTCAAACATCGGTGGCGGTTCGATCTGGTTGCGGATGCCGTCGAGTCCCGCTGCTAAAGTCATCGCGAAGGCAAGATACGGATTGGCATCGGCTCCGGGCGCACGACACTCTAGCCGCAGTCCGGCTCCATGTCCCAAGACGCGAAAGCCTGCCGTGCGATTGTCGTATGACCACGCGATTCCGGTCGGCGCGAACGATCCGGCGACGTAGCGCTTGTAGGAACTCGGATAGGGCGCGTAGAAGGCGAAAATCTCGCGAATGTGCTGCATCCAGCCGCCTAAGAACCAGCGGAATAAGGGGGAACTGTGAACGGGACCAAAAGGTTCTGATCCGGGAAAGAGCGGATTGCCCGATTCGTCCCACAGGCTAGCGTGCAGGTGCATACTCGATCCGGCGTAGCGCTCATCCCACTTTGCCATGAAGGTGAGGGCGACATCGTTTTGCCACGCGATCTCTTTGGCGAGATGCTTGTAGAGGACGTGGCGATCGCACATCTCTAAAAAATCCGCGTAGCGCAAGTTGATTTCCTGCTGCCCTGGTCCCCATTCGCCCTTCGAGAATTCGACCGGAATGCCCGATCGATCAAGGTGCTTGCGAATCGCGCCGATCACAAATTCTTCTTTTGTGCCCTGAAAGATGTGATAGTCCTCGATGTAGGAGCCGATCGGCTCCAAGTCCTGATATCCCTTGCGGCGAGCGGCTTCGTAGGAATCGGCAAACAGATAGAGTTCTAATTCCGATGCGCCCATTGCCGTGTAGCCCAGTTGCTTCGCGGCTTCCACTTGCTGTTTGAGCAAATTGCGGGGGGCGATTTCAACGGGGATGTCTTCTTCTTCGTTCAAGATGTCACAGAGGACGATCGCCGTTTTGTCCAGCCAGGAAGCCGATCGTAAAGTCGATAGATCGGGAACCATGCGAAAGTCGCCGTAGCCCGTCGCCCAACTGGTGAAGGCATAGCCCGGAACCGGGTCCATTTCCATGTCGCAGGCTAGCAGGTAGTCGCAGGCGTGGACGGCATGGTCAAGAACGTCATGCACGAAGTATTCGCCCGTGATCCGCTTGCCGATCAGCCGTCCGTAGATGTCGGGAAAGACGGTGAGGACAGTTTCGATCGCTTCTGATTCCACTTGCTGCTTGAGTTCGTCCACGCTCAGCAGTCCCCGGATTTTTGCAGCCATAAGTCGCTCAACAGAATAGGTTTGTCAGATGCGTGGATTTTGCCCTCATCCCCTAGCCCCTTCTCCCTAGGGGAGAAGGGGAACCGATCCGGCTGTTGTCCCCCTCTCCCCTAGGGAGAGGGGTGAGGGGTGAGGGCAATTCGAGCATTTCACACTGAATGGCGTTCATCTGCTTAGAAGTTACTTTTGCGATGTTAATCAGCGATAAAAACGCTTTTGATTTCGCTGTAGTTGTCCAGCGCATTCAGTCCCAGTTCGCGACCGAAGCCGCTGCGCTTGACGCCGCCAAACGGTGCTTCCAGGTGGACGCTGTGGCCTGTGTTGATTGACAGGACTCCAGTTTCGATCGCCTTTGCCACCCGCAACGCTCGACTGATATCTTTTGTCCAGATTGATCCCGACAGTCCGTATAAGCTGTTGTTGGCGATCGCCACCGCTTCCGCCTCGGAATCAAACGGCATCACGCAAACCACAGGCCCAAAAATTTCTTCCTGAAAAATTCGCATATCCGGCTGCACATCGGCAAAAATCGCGGGCTGAAGATACGCCCCCACCAGTTCGCCGCCCGGACGATCGCCGCCACAGAGAAGCTTTGCACCTTCTGACTTTCCGATCGAAACATACTCTTGGACGCGATCGCGATGCTTCGTTGAAACTAAAGCACCGATTTCGGTTGACTCATCAAGCGGATGGCCGAGTTTGAGCGATCGAAACTGAGCCGTAAGCTGTTCGAGGAAGGTTGGATAGATCGATCGCTCAACCAGAATGCGCGATCGAGCGCAGCAGTCTTGTCCGGCATTGCCCAGCACGCTCCACATCGACTTCGGGACGGCTTTGTCGAGATCGGCATCCGCGAAAATCAGATTGGCCGATTTGCCGCCGAGTTCCAGGGTGATGCGCTTGATATCGTCGGCAGCGAGCTTCATGACTGCCGCGCCGATTTCAGTGGAGCCAGTAAAGGAAAGTTTGCGAACGAGCGGATGCCGAACCAGCGCATCTCCGGCGCGATCGCCCGCTCCCGGCACGACGTTGAACACGCCTGCGGGAATGCCTGCTTCGATCGCCAGTTCCGCCAGTCTAAGAGCAGTGAGCGGCGTTTGGGTGGCGGGTTTGAGGACGATCGTATTGCCCATTGCGAGGGCGGGCGCGACTTTCCAGGCGGTGATCGCGATCGGAAAATTCCAGGGGGCGATCAGGCCGCAGACGCCGATCGGTTCGCGAAAGGTCAGGCAGGTTCCCGCAGCAGCAACGGGAATTGTCTGTCCGCCAATTTTGTTGATCGCTCCGGCGTAATACTCAAAGCAGTCGGCAGCGAGATTCACTTCATCTCTGGCATCGCGGATCGGTTTGCCGACGTTGCGGCTTTCCAGTTGGGCAAGCGGTTCTAAATTCTCACGAATCAGAGCGGCGAGACTACTGAGCATTTGGGTTCGATCGCGGCTATTGACCGATCGCCAATTGGCACGAGCGCGATCGGCAGATTGGACGGCGCGATCGATGTCGGCAGCATCGCCCATTGCCACTTCTGCCCACGCTTCGCCTGTTGCAGGATCGATGAGCGATCGCGACTGCCCTGCTTGCGGCGACATTGGTTTTCCGTCAATCCACAGTTTCATTGCTATCCTTCAATCTTCGCGGCTCAATTTCGCATCCCAGCGGTTTTTAAGCTGAAGCAGCAAAACAGAGATGCCCAGCTTTTTCAACTAGCCTTTCATCGTAAAGGTCTCGCGTAAATCTGTTTGCTTTGTTTAGATTTTCTTTTCGATCGAAAACATTGATTCGCTCAATGCAATCAAGATTCAAATTCACGTTTGCGTGAAAATGCTTGACTGTTGAAGGTCGATCGCCTACTATCTTCGATTAACGTTGCCCGTCGGTGGCGTTGTCCCAAAAACTCAGCGCCGCACCGGAAGCTGTGACGAGCATCCGAGCGGCTAACCCCCACAACTGATACAGGCAGTCAGGAGGCTAATGACGGATTTTAACATTCCGCTCAGCCGCCCGATTTGCACTTGCCACAACTGGCACAGTCAATGGGCTGCTGAGCGTTTGGGAATTTCATATCCAACACAAGGAGAAATTCCATGCCAAAGCCCGTTAAGCCTCGCGTTGAGTCGGGACGACCAGAGGATGCGAAGCGATCGCAACCGGAAATGGTGCAGATCGTCGTGTATGGTTCGCGTCCGGGTGTCGATCAAATTGTGCGCGAGTTCTATCTGTGTCGCTTTTCTGAAAGCACCGAATGGACTTTGCCGCAGCCCGTGCCAAACAACCCGGATCAGGTGATGATCACCTACACGCGCCGTCTGCGATAGGCAACTCCAAGCGCGATCGATCACTAGGATCGATCGCGACACTTGTGCCTAAGCTGAATCTTGCCAATCTTCAACTTCCCGAATCTTGGCGTAGATATCTTTCAGGTGCTTTTTTACCGTATTTTGCGTAATGTAAAGCTGTCGGCCAATTTCTGCATACGAGCAACCCCGCCGCCGCAGTGCCCAAACTTCCGCTTGTCGATCGGTCAGCCCGTATTTCCTTGCGCTCCAATCTCTAAAGTTTTTAGAGGACTGCTGACAGTCTTCCAAGACAACGAGCAAATAAGGCGTGTCGATCGAGAGCCACTGCGCTCTTACTCGCAGCTTCACCTGGGCAGGCGTAACAATTTCCGACTCTAAGATGAACTGATGCTCGCGAAACGTCGATCGACTGTCGATTAGCGCTGCACAAACTTCCCAAATGACTTTCGGAACGATCGGTTTATTCGGACTGGTTGCGGTCTGGGGCACAAGCTGACGACAAAGCTGCTGTGCTGTCGTGTTGGCCTGCACCCAACCCCCATACTCAGTTAGAATCAAAATTCCATCCACAAAGCCTTCTATCACCGCTTGCACGGTCTCCACTTGCACTGTATCCGGGGTAGACATCGTCCTGGTTTCTCCTAGCGCAACACCCTGCGATCGCTTTGAACATCAACTTTTTCGATCGCTTGTTGCCATTGTTCAAGCCAGGGTGATGAAGTGCCAAGGCATAAACTCCAGCGGACTGTAGCACTCTGAAGCAGGGTGAAGTTTTGCTCCGTACAAATTCCGCAATCGCCGCGATCGCTGCTGAAGTTTTCGACACACCTCGGTAAAACTGCCCAGTTTTACCTCAACTTTTTCAGCAGCAATCATGGATATTGAGTGTATTCACCAGTGGTTGTCGTTGCAGCAGCAGCAAGCCTACATCAACACGCTGCTGGGACGAGTCGGCATGACCCGCCGCCGCGCTGAATGCTTCTTGAGCCTGTGGCTCTACCTGCTTGCTAAACAAAAGTCGCATTCGTCCCCACTGGCAAAGCTGGAAGTTCCCGCTGGCCTAATTTCCTGCACGCACCGAGAAGCCGCCGAATTGTTCTACGGCAATCAAGACCGAGGCAGCGATCGCGCTGCTGGCTTGATGCTCGACAAACTTGCCGCGCTCGGCCTGATCGACAAGCAGTTCGACGGCAACACTATCTGCATCCAAATCAATCCGCCGCCCGAACTGCTGATGCTGCCTGCTCCTGCCGTTACAATTTCCCTTGCGCCTGACCAGTTCAACGCCCGCACGGACACGATTCCCGTCGCCACATTCCTCGCTCAAAATTACAACTGGCGCTGCAAAACAACGGTTGTTCCGCACAAAATCGCCAAGCTGCTGCGGCAGTGGTCAGCCCAGTATGCAATCGGGCTGCGTGTGTTGCGACGCCAAGACAACGGCAATCCGATCGGCTTCTACGCCTTCTATCCCACAGCCGCAGAATCCGAGGAAAATTTCTTCCTGCCGCCCCGCAAAAGTCTACACCTGAGTTCCAGCGCGATCGAAGACCCAATCAAAATGGCCGCAGCGGGCGATTCCACCTGCACCACCATCTTTGTTCGGAGCTGGATGATCGATGCGACCTACCTGCAACCATCTACCCTCTGCCAGTTTCTACAAGACGCACAAACGACGATTCAGCGGATGCAGCTTGATTTTCCCAACCTTTGCGATTTGCAAACGCTGATCATCCACCCCGCCTACGAAAAGCTGGCGATCGCGCTTGGTTTTCAGAAAACCAGTCAGGATCCACAAGTATTCATAAGCTGGATGTACCTGGCGATCGATCGATTTTTGGCGCTCAACATTCCTGAAGCCGTCGCTCAGCTTGAGTTTGAGCGCTTTGAAAAGTAGAAAATTGCTCGCAAGCTGCTGCGAATGATCTGAGAAGCTTTACAAAAAGAAATAAATCATTTACTATCGTTTCAGGTTGAGCAATCAACCTAATTCATAACTCTTGTAATCTACAAGCACTCAATACCATGACAACCACCTTACAGCGGCGCGAAAGCGCCACGATGTGGGAGCGGTTCTGCCAGTGGGTGACCAGCACCGAGAACCGCCTGTACGTGGGCTGGTTCGGCGTGCT
>NZ_JACJPO010000014.1 GCF_014696105.1 Microcoleus sp. FACHB-1515 | reverse complement strand
GCGCTGGCGATTGGCTCAGGTGACCTGCTCACGCTGCGATGGCTGGTAGACAAGTTCAGTGTTCTTCCCGCCAAGGTGCTGTCGCGACAGGCTACCCCCTTGACATTTCACACCTTAGAATTCCCAAATCTGAACATTGACTAAAAAATCCCCATTGCTGGGGATTGAACAAGGAGCTTGAATCGGCGTTAAGATGCCCTAAACTGCGATCGGCTCACGATAGGCAACACACCAGCACAAACGAATTAACGGGTAGGGTGCATCGCTGCTGCGTTCGTATGGCTCAACTTTGCTGACAACCCAATCACGCGGAACTTCTCGAAACTGTGTCGAGTGGTCGATCGGCTCAGCGGTCATCAGGCGATCGCCAATTGTAGGCGGGCGATCGATGAAGTCCCATTCATAGCCAAGAAAATCGCCTTCAGGGGATAGCTCGATGTTGAGTGCTTTGGCGTTAATTGTGTTGATGTCCCACTTTTCTTTAGGCGGAACGGGTTCATTTTGCGGATGCACAATCACCAGTTGCACCTGATCGAAATCTTTGTCGTAGTAGCTGTGAGTTTCAATCACTGACCAGATTCGATCGCTTCCCATTGACAGCGAATTGCTGACAGTTTGCGTGATGTCGAGCCACTCGAATCGCTCGGCTTTCTCACCATTGGTGCGATCGATGTTGTCGTAATTCAAAGCCGTGTAGATAATGAGCATGGAGACTCCTATTGATACTCGTCTGGGCTGTTGTATCGGTTGTCTTGGAAGTAGCTGCTGGAGGCGTCGGGACCTTCAAAAACGCAGTAGTAGGGCAGCGTTGAACCGGGGTTTCGATTCGGTTTTGCTGCCACTAGTCGAATGTTACGGCCTTCTTGCCTAAAGCGTTCGGCCATGCGCTGACACTGGGCGGGAGAAGTTGCGCCGTGCAACTCTCTCACGCCGTCCTCTTGCCAGTAGTCGGGGTCTTGGTCGTCTTGGGCATAGAGCGGTTGTGAGGGGAGATCACTCGCGCCGATGGGCGGTGGAACGGTGCGGGGAACACTGCCGCCGCCGCCAGCCGGGACGGGAATCGGCATCCGATAGCTTCCACCGCCGCCGGAGTCGGGGTAGGGAACGCAGGCATTCAGCAGCGCGGCGATCGCGCCGATTGCAATCAGAAATTGAGTTTTCATTATCGGCACTCCGGCGGCTGCGCGGGTTGGGCGGGTTGCTGGTCGGGTTGAGCAGGAAGATTGCGGCGATCGTAGGGCAGGATTGAACGATCAACGTTGCCAGGTTGCAAGAAGTAGTCGATCGACCGCTGCTCAGGGGTCGGCATTCGATCGGGTGCAAGATTCCAAACTTCACTGCCGAGCCACTGCCCAAACTCATCGACATAGCCGATGACGGCTTCAGATGTGCCCTCGATCGGCAGAACATAGACGTTTCCGAAGATGGGGCCGTTGGGCGTGCGAATGCTCTTGGGTGCGATTTCGCAGTAGACTCGC
The DNA here is from genome assembly GCF_014696105.1 of Microcoleus sp. FACHB-1515. Lineage (GTDB taxonomy): Bacteria > Cyanobacteriota > Cyanobacteriia > Elainellales > Elainellaceae > JAAUTJ01. The sequence goes on along the minus strand of NZ_JACJPO010000014.1, from coordinate 32,505 downwards.
GGTCCGGTTTGGGCGATCACCTGCTGCACTGGAGTAAATGCTGGCAGTGCCCGAACTTGAGCCGCGATGTCTTGCGGAATTGAAGCCGTCCGATCGATCGCGCTGATGCAGTGCTGATCGACTTTGCTGTATTGGTAGCCGTTGGCCTGAACGGGTTCAGTTGGCGCGTACTGGTTATCGATGATGATGACCAGTCCCGCCGTTGTGCAGATGGCGATCGATCGCCAGACTGCCGCATTCGGTCTCGGAATTTGTTTCACTGGTATATAGCCTCTCACTGGGGTGAAACGGCTAGGAATCTGATTGGAGTCTATTTCCTAGCCGTTTGAACAAACCTGGAAATTTCGGAATTTCCAGAATTTCTAGAACTTCTAGAAATTTTCTTTGGTGTAAGCAACGTCGATCGTCGTGCCGATCGTTGGGTCGGTGTCTTGCACGCCGCGCAACACTTTTCCGGTTTGCAAACGACTGAGCAGCTTACCTTTCTTGCGCTGTGGCGAGTCCTCGATGAACTGCGCTAGCTCTTCAATTTGCGCGTCTTCATGCTGATGGATTGCAACTTTGATTTGCTGCAACTCCTGATCGCTTTCGCGCACGATCGCGCCCACCTCTGCGAACAAATCATCTGAAGCATCTTCGGAATTCTGGAAATTCTGGAAATTCTGGAATTTCTCGAATTCTTGGAAATGCCCTTCAGCCCGCAGACGGCGCATTTTTGCCACAAAATCAGCACCTTTGAGGCGGCGCTTTTCTCCGGTTTCGGCATGGTAGAGCGATGCTTTTTCGGAGATGTGTTTGGCGCAAAGCTCTAGAAGTTTGACGGCCCATTGTGGAAACGGGCCGTTGCTGGGAAGCATGATGCCGAATCCCTGGTAGACGAATTCACACCAGTTATTGACGGTCTTGGGTGTGACGCCCCAAGCGGTCGCGATGTCATCGATCGGCGTGAATTTGTCCGCTGACGGCAGCGGTTTTGTAGTCATATACAGTTAGCTCCTTTCCTAGTTGATTAGGTTGGGGGTTAGCACTTCATCAGCCGCGCTACTGGCTGTTGGAGTGCGTTGCTTCATGCTCTTTAGAGTCCAAATTGAACTCGTGAGCAAGCTCATCCAGTGAGACTTCCAGGATTTTCGAGAGTAGATAAGCCTTGTCAAAACTGGGAATCGCACCGTCGTTTTCCCAATTCCTTACAGCCTTCTCCGTAGCACCGATTGCGCGTGCTAGTGCTGACTGCGAAAAACCTCTTCTTAGTCGAAGTGCTTTCAATCCAGGTCTACTCTTTCTCTCTCCGTTTGAATCAATCATAGGTACTTGACTTACGGGAGTCAACTACCTAATGTGTAGGTAGTCTACTTCCGCTCTCGGTAAGGGACTGGACAGGGTGGTGATGATTTGCTGTCGTAGCCACCCTGCATCCCCTAATGATCTACTCCGATCGCGCCTTCATGAAGGTTTGAGCGATCGCAACTCTCGATCGAGGAGCATGACCGATGCAAACAATTCCGTGAAAGACCAAAAGCGCCGCCTCTTGTGCAGAGAGACGGCGCTTTTCATTTCGCAACAAACAAAACGTACTAGGGATTTTAACTCATGAAATTCATTCAATTCGAGGAACACCGCATCAATCCAGAGGCGATCGACTACTACCACATCGATTACGACGAGCTTTTCATCTACTTTCGCGGTGGAACCAGTCTTGATTTTCAGGGTAGTCGCGCTGCCGACCTGGTGAAGCTGCTGGACAAAGCGATCGGCGTGGCCGGGGAGGAAGCGTAATGCAATGCCCTGAATGTGAAGACCTGCGCTTCGTCCGATTCATTGGTTCCTGGTTCCCCTGCCCCGGCTGCAACCATGCAACCGCAATGCCGATCGAATCTGGCCTAAGTCGCTGCAAGTGTGGCGGCGTCAAGCTGGAGAGCCAATGTAACTGCGGTGATTGCACCGCCGTTGCTGCTGCTCAACTGCTACCAGTCCCCTAACAAAATGCGGCGCTGCTTTCCGAGAGCAGCGCCGCATGGTTTTGGTGTTCAAACCGAATTGAAAATTCCCAGCTTTCAACGGTTCTATCAGTCCGATGCTAACAGCCAAATCACTCTCAACAAATGCCACACCCTACACCACAGCCGCGATCGAGCGGTTCGCTTACGTGGATGAACGGTCAGACGAATTTCTCAAGCTCTTTCCCCACAGAGGGTCTTATCTGTGGGCAGAGCATCCAGCCGCCGACGAGAAACCCCAGTGGCAAACCGAAAATCGCCACCTGCTCAGCGATCGCCTGATCAATCAAGGCTCATTCCTGTACGGCGTCCGCTTCGGTGCAGCCACCAGCTACCTGATGTTGGATGTCGATCGCACTTCTCGCTATCACCCCGATCGCGACCCTTACGCCATTGGGCGCATCGTCGAAGCACTAGAGCCGCTCGGTTTCTATGCACACGTTGCCATCTCATCCAGCTACAGCGGCGGCCTGCATCTCTACTTTCCCTTTTCCCGACCCGTGCCCAGTTGGGCGATCGCCCGCGCCGCCACCCTGCTACTCGAAAATCGCGGCTTCAAAATCAGCTTGGGAAACTTGGAGGTATTTCCCAACCCCAAAGCCTATTCGATGGAACCAACTCTCTACAGCGGGCATCGACTGCCGCTGCAAGCTGGCAGCTACATTCTGAACGCCGACTATCAGCCGATCTACGGCGGGCGCGATCGCTTCGTGCAACTGTGGCGACAAGCCGAACAGTTCAACGACATCAAGCACGGAACGATCGAGCAAATCATCAAACAGCACGATCGGCGCGGGTCGAGACGCATTCGCGGCAGTGCCCAAAAGTTCCTCTCCGACCTGAATGCCGAGATCGAACTCGGCTGGACTGATCACGGCCAAACCAACCGCCTGTTAGGTCGAATCGCCACCCGGCTTTATGTGTTCGGCCATGTGCTTTTCGGCGGCGATCCGCTGACGGGTGACGCCCTCGCCTCCGGCATTGCCGAAACTGCCGCCATTCTGCCGGGGTTCGATGAATTCTGCGGCCATCAGCGCGACATGGTCGATCTCTGCCGCAATTGGGCGCGATCGGTCATCCGCCGCTACTACCCCTATGGCAGCAAGCAGAAACTACAGCCTGACGATGAGGGGATGGCCAGCCACACCCCAAGCTGGAATGACCAGCAGGCAAACGATGCGCGAGAGAGAATTCGCCTCGCTGTCAATGCCCTTGCTGCGAATGACGAACTTCCTGATGGACTAACTGAACGGCGGAACGCGATCGCCAAAGCCAGCGGCACAAGTGTTAAGACATGTTACAAAAATCGCGATTTATGGGCTAAAAAATCGCTGAAACCCGCTCCCAGTCAGGAAGATCACCCTGTTGTCCCCAAAGTGGACGATCCGCGATCGCTGAAACCCGCTCCCAGCAAGGAGGATCACCCTGTTGTGCACAATAAGCTTTCTCCACTTTCCGCCGACGCACCTCCAGTGCAGTCGGCGGTGGAGATACCTGCAACGGCTGTTGGGGGGTGTGGGGGACAGGAAGACGCTCCAAACCGCCGCGACGTGCTTCTAGACCTGCTCAAGCAAATTCGCGCCCGACAAGCCGCCAAGCGCCACCAGCGGGACAATTCACCGCCGCCGGACGAGAACTACTTCCGACAACTCAACCAGCGCTGTGAGCATTCACGCGCCATCACCGGACTGGATGCCCACTACTGCCCCGACTGCCGCATCAGCATCGACTACGGCACGGCAGGCTATGAGCGAATTTTGCAGCGATCGATCGAGCGTCACCGCTTCCGACCCTCGCGATCAAGTCCAGTCAATGTCAAAACCTAAACGCAGATTTTTTCAAGGCACTCAACTCGAACTCTTTCCTACAATGGCAAACAAAAAACGGCTGGAACTCTCTTCAGATTGGGTAACAACTGCGCGGATGTGTGAGGTTTTAAGCTGTACTCGTCAGCACTTGCAGCATCTTCGTAATGAGAAAATTTTGAAGCTTAACAAGCACTATCGAAACATCAGTCCGCAGGCCGCAAGACCTACCTTCCGTTGGCATGAAGAGAATGTTCAAAGGGCGATCGAGGCGTTTCGAGTGTCGATAAACGATCGCGATTCACCTGAAAATTTAACCGCAATGCGATCGGAGGAATAGCAATGAAAGATGAGGACGCATTGATTTTTCAGGAAACCAAAAATGGGAAGTTTCAAATCATTTTTTATTCTGAAGGTTTGAACGCTGGCTTCTATTCAGGCGTTTGTGATAATCCACTTTCGATTGCTGAATTCTACCTTTTCGATGAATTTGAAATTAGTTTTTTGGAGGCAACGGACGATCAGACCTTAACATCAATGACCGAAACGCTCTTTCATGCACATCCGCACTCAACCATCGGTGGTAAGTATTCGTATGAACTTCTACCGAGTGACCCATCTGCCGCGCTGCCAGTTCAACGGGTAAACCGAATTCGAGTGTTCTTCTTGCCCAACAGTGACGCAGATCCAGCGCTGTGAACGGTAAGCTGATTCTGCTGAAATACTGCGTAACGCGCTGCCCATAGGCAGCATGATCAGCACCGTTCACATCTGGCAGCAGCTTCCGCCGCAAATCGAACTGCTCTACCCATTCGGGATAGCACGGCCAAACGTCATGCGATCCCGTCTTGCCCTCAGTCACTCTCACCATCCATCCGCCCTGCTCCAGCGCCGCCGCGTCGAGAAAAAATGCTTCGTGGTTTCTCAGGCCATACGTGGCGATCGCCCCATACACCCAACGCCACGCGGGATTCTGAATTTTGCCGAACCACTCCACAATTTGCTCATCAGTCGGCAACTCACGCGGATCGACCCTGCTGGCTGAATAGCTGCCCTGCAACAATTTGAAGTCGCACTCTAACCCCGCGAATTTTGCAAGCCGTCCCAACGTCAGACACCAGCGCCGCCGCGTCCGCGTGTTCTCTGGTGTCGCCTCGATCGCCTTTTGAAGCAACTCAACCGTCAGCGGGCGATCGATCGGCAGTGAATTAAACACTTCCTGATAGTCGCTTCTCCAAGTCACTGCCGCCATCTTCGATCGATGTGCCGCCTCAAAGCGTTCGACCCACTCCCCAACGCTCTGCGCGGGCTTGAACTTGCCTTTTAGGTAGGGCGTCCACTCAAACTTGCCAGCATCCAGCAACGCGCCGACAATTCGCGCCTCATTCTCTGCTAGCTTCACCCCGGCTGGATGCGCTCCCACTCCCAAGCTGATGCGCTGCTGATGAGGTTTCGTTTTTCGGCTGGTCGGACGCGGTGGCAGTGTCGCCTGTAGATAAAGCTTCTCTCCGATCTGCTCAATTCGCACCCCGACCCGACCGCTTTTCAGCCGTCCGTTGGCTTGTGCAATTTTGCCGCTGATTTCCACTTGCTTAAATCCTGCTTAGAAAATCAGCCTACATTGTTGACTATCATTTACTATCATTAACGATATAGAAAACTTAAAACTCCTGAAATTAGGGCACGGCCTTGATTTCAGGAGTTTTGTTTTCACGGAAAAAGCGCGCCCTGGAGGACTCGAACCCCCGACATCAGGTTTTGGAGACCTGCGTTCTACCAACTGAACTAAGAGCGCGGGCGGGCGGGCGGCTGAAGCTGCCTTACCCAGTTTAGCAGAAGTTGCACATCCAACTGTACTTACTTGAAGCGCTCTTTCAGGCGAGTTGCTTTACCCACGCGATCGCGCAGATAGTACAGCTTGGCGCGGCGAGCTTGACCTCGACGCAAAATGTCAATTTTGGCAACACGTGGCGAATGCACCAGGAAAACCCGCTCAACGCCAACGCCCTGAAAGATGCGGCGGACGGTGATCGTTTTGTTGATGCCGCCATTCCGCATCGCAATGATCGTGCCTTCATACGGCTGGACGCGCTCTTTTCCACCTTCAACAATTCGTACCCCGACGCGAACCGTATCGCCAATCTCCAAAGCAGGAAGATCTTGCTTAAGCTGTTCCGCCTCGATCGAGCGGATAATCTCAACGGCACTCATGACTTTTGCCTAAAACTCACAGCTTTCTATACTACCTCGCAAATCTTGCAAAAGTCTAGACATCGATCGAGTGCGATCAAGTACGTTGGCCAAGTAGCAATGAAGCAAACGATTGATTTTCACTGAAGTTTGGTAGCGCAATGGCAGTGTGAAATGAAACAAATCAAAACGCGATCGCAAACGCGATGATTCCGCCTAAAGATTGACAGGCAACTCCCCTTGGGGGGGATAAAGCATCTCAAGGAGATCAATATATTTGACTTTCATAAACCTTTGTCTAAATCAAACGCAGCGGGAAATCGTTATGGCTTATGTGAATCGACCGAACATTGTTGAACCTGCTGTGGTTCCCGCAGCAGTGGATTATCACGATCGCGTCCGTTGGGGTCCGATCATCGCTGGATTAGTGGTGGCAATCAGTTCGCAACTGGTGCTGAGCGCTTTGGGTGCGGCAATTGGCCTGACCACGATCGCCAATTCTGGTGCACCCCGCACGGATGCGGGCGGCGTTGGCTCAGCCGTTGGCATCTGGTCAATTATTAGCTTGTTCATCTCGTTGTTCTTGGGTAGCTGGGTGATGGCTCGCTGCTGCGGTCCCATGAATCGCAGTACAGCGATGCTGAATGGTGCAGTGCTGTGGGCAACGACGCTTGCTCTGAGTGCTTGGCTGCTGGCAAGCGGTGTGTCAGGCGCGTTTGGCGTGATTGCGGCCAATGCTGGCGAAGTTGTGGGACAGGTCGCTCCTGCTGGCAATCTGCCGACAAACGTGCCGGATGTTAACTCGCCGTCTGCTCAACAAACGCGGGACATCGCTGGCAATGCAGCAAAGGGTGGCTGGGGATTCACCTTTGGTTCGCTGTTGGGTCTCATCTCTTCTTTGATTGGTGCTTCGGTGGGAACGCGCAAGCCCCGCACGATCGCAACCACGACCACCTACACCGATCGCTAACGCTCAGTTTTTAGTTCGGGTTGTCCCTTCTTGGCTGCGGTCAAGGAGGGATTTTTGCGGTTTCTCATGGCAAACAAAATACGATCGCTTGAACTGAATCGATCGCTTCACAATGCCAAAATTCCAGGTACGATCAACCCATTCCTCAATCTTGCGCCATCAACAAACTTTCCAACTGACAACTTCGCCGTCAATCTTTCAAAATCAATTACCCACGATGTTTGAGCGCATTTTAATCTGTACAGAATTCACAGATGGATTGAATCGTCTGACCAATTTTGTAGGCGACTTGGCGATCGCTGGAGTCAAACAAATCGTTTTTCTCCATGCCGTTCCACTCATAGAATCGCGCACGGTTCCTAAAGTGGATCAAGAAAAGATTGCTCAGGCAAAAGCACAGTTTGCCAAAGCGCTGCAACAAGTTCCGGAAGACGTTGAAGTGAAGGTTGAAGTTGAGTCAGGAAAGGCAGTTGATGCCATTCTTAAAACAGCAAAAGCCCATCAGACCGAGCTAATTATCTTAGGCACACAAAGCCGCGCTTTTATTACCGAAAAGCTGTTTGGCAGTACGCTCGTTGAGCTATCTCGACGCATAACCATTCCAATGCTGGTGCTGCGTCCCCAACTGATTGCAACGTTTCGATCGGAAGAATTGCGGCTGCGCTGTCAGCATCTTTTTCAAGATTTGCTGTTGCCTTATAACGGCAGTCAATCTGCTCGCTATCTGCTCGATCGCGTCAAGCATCTTTTGCAAACGAATTCTGATTCCGCCGTCGAACGCTGCTTTTTGTGCTGGGTGGTTCGTGATGGAAATCGGCGCGATGTGTCAATCGAACCGCTGCTTGATCAGGCCAAAGCCGAACTGCTGCCCGTCCAATCTCAACTGCAACAGTTGAATGTGCAGGTGGAAACCGAAGTCCGACAGGGCGATCCGATCGCCGCAATTTTGACCATCGCAGATACGCGCGACACCAGCGCGATCGTTCTGACTTCAGACGCTTCTAGCCAACGTTTCGAGTGGTTTGTCACCAGCTTTGCCGGAGAACTGTTGCGCCGCAGCTTGCATCCAATCTTGTTTTTTCCGCCTGCCGGAAATGTCAAAAGCTAGCGCTGCCTCTTTTGAGCGTTTTAACTCAAGCTGAAAGGCGCGATCGATGCGGATGAAAGGACTTGAACCTTCACTTCTTGCGAAACTAGAACCTAAATCTAGCGCGTCTACCAATTCCGCCACATCCGCAGGTGCGCTCCAATCATAGCAAAATGCAGCGCAGTTACGTTCGCCTGTCGAGGAAGCCAGGGCAAACGCACTGACTGAGCGAGAACCTTGCATCGGTAGGCATCAGCCCGAAGGTGAATGGCAAAGTTGCTGATAGCTTTGGCAGTGCGCCGTATGTGCGCGTGGATGAACTGGTGTGGAGCATTGAGGGGTGATTTTTTGGAGGTGCGATCTGGCGCTCAGTCGGTTAAAGTGGCTCGATCGCGACTCCAGCCCAAATGCGTAAGCCCCAGATGCATCAGCACAATTTCAGGTTGAGTTGACGAAGCAAGTCAACCCAACCTGCGCCTCTACTGTCTAAATCAGCTTAACGGTGCGGAGCGCGTAGTACAGCCCGATCGCCAGCCCAAATGCGCCACCCAGCAGCAGAAAATATGAAATCACGCCAGACATCTCCTTTTCTCCTTAATACTTCCACAATTATTGATCCATTTTGTGATGAAGTAAAATCAGCGGATTGAAGCGATCGCATTTATGAAATCAGTTATTTCGGTGGAACTGCCGCAGCAAGCGTATGACATTACCGTTGCCTCTGGCGGTTTGGCGCATCTGGGGCAGTGGATGCAGCCCTTGAAGCTGGGGCAAAAAGTGTTGGTGGTGTCGAGTCCGCCGATTTGGAAGCACTACGGACAGGCGGCGATCGACTCGCTTATTCAAGCTGGATTCACGGCTGAATCTTGTCTGCTGCCTGCGGGCGAACGCTACAAAACGCTGGCCTCCATCCAGAAAATCTACGATGCGGCGTTGGAAATGCGGCTGGAGCGATCGTCAACCATCGTGGCGATCGGCGGCGGCGTAATTGGCGACATGAGCGGATTTGCAGCGGCAACCTGGCTGCGCGGCATTCATTTTGTGCAGGTTCCGACTTCGCTGCTGGCAATGGTGGATGCGGCGATCGGCGGCAAAACCGGAGTCAACCATCCTCAAGGCAAAAACCTGATCGGCGCATTCCACCAGCCGCGCTTCGTTTTGATCGACCCGAATGTTTTGACGACGCTGCCCCCGCGAGAATTTCGGGCAGGCATGGCGGAAGTGATCAAATACGGCGTGATTTGGGACGCGGATTTGTTTGCTCAGCTTGAAGCCGCGCCTCGGCTGGATCAGTTGCGCTACCTTTCGGCTGAACTATGTCAGGAAATTTTGACGCGATCGGCACAAGCCAAAGCGCATGTCGTCAGTAAAGATGAAAAAGAAGCGGGATTGCGAGCGATTTTGAACTATGGGCACACGATCGGCCATGCGGTCGAAAGCTTAACCGGATATCGCGTTGTCAATCATGGCGAAGCGGTGGCGATCGGTATGGTCGCAGCCGGACAGATTGCCGTTGCGCTCGGTTTGTGGGATCGAGGTGCTTGCGATCGCCAAACGCGCCTGATTGAGAAAACGGGATTACCAACGCAACTGCCCGCCCAGCTTGAGATTGAAGCGGTTCTGGCTGCGCTGCAAACCGACAAGAAGGTGGAGGCCGGGAAAGTGCGGTTTGTCTTGCCTCGACAAATTGGAGCGGCGATCGTTACCGACCAAGCGGATGCGGAGACCATTCGATCGGTGCTGAAGCAAATGCAGTCCCTGTGAGGCCAAGCTGCAAGAGATATCTCTAAGGACATAGGTCGCAAAGCAGAAGGCAGGCGATCGCAACCTTTCTAGAGTGGTAGGGGTTTACCCTCAAAAAAGGACAAAAGCAGGTGAATCGACTGAAATTCGTCTCCATTGCTGCAATTCTGGCAGGATGCACCGCGTTTGCTTCCACCCTCTTGCCAGCGATCGCTCAAAACCCCCAAGATCCCTCGTTTGATTCGCCGACTCCCGGTCAGCAGCAGCCCGCTCCCTCACCGACCACTTCTCCAACCACACCTACTCCGGGCAGCACAACGCCAACTCCTTCTCCGACTGTTTCCCCCACCACCACACCGTCCCCAATTCCAACGGTGCTGCCTTCTCCCACCACGACGCCCACCACTCGTCCTTCACCGTTACCGACCGTCACTCCGACAACTCGTCCTGCGCCTTTACCGACTGCAACGCCCACTACTCGTCCTTCACCGTTACCGACCGTCACTCCGACAACTCGTCCTTCGCCTTCTCCCACCACGACGCCCACGCCGCCTCCAAATACTTCTTCGCAAACGCTGGGCGAACTGCTGCAAGCAGCTTCGAGTGCAGGACAGTTCCGCATTCTGGCGCAGGCAGTGCAGGCTGCTGGCGTGGGCGGAACGCTGGCACAGCAAGGCGGACAATTCACCATTTTGGCTCCGACCGATGCGGCTTTTAATGCACTGCCTCCAGGTACGCTCAATCGCCTGCTTCAGCCGCAAAACCGAGCGCTGCTTGGTCGTGTACTGGCCTATCACGTGATTCCTGGTCGCGTCACCTCCGCCCAACTGCGGACGGGCGGCGTGAGAACGCTGGGCGGCGGAGTTGCCGTTCGCGTCACGCCTGGACGCATCATTGTCAATGACGGCAGCGTGGTTGCACCAGACATTCAAGCTCGCAACGGCGTGATTCATGGCGTCAGCCGTGTCTTGATGTCGCGTGAACTGCGTAACGAAATCTCGCGATTGCGCTAGGAAGGTTGGCGATCGACTCAACGCTGATTGAGAAGCTGATTGAGAACGCGATCGCACATCCACAAAAAAAGGGTCGATCCAATCGATCGACCCTGATGATTTCCTGAACGAGGGACGGTTTGATGCCGTCCCTCAACTCATTAGCTGTTGGCGACTTCGCCTGCGCTGGTGGCTTCGGTGGAAGCTTCAGTTTCGGCAGGCAGCGACTCGGTTGCAGTCGTGTCAGCCAGGTTAAGCTTGACAACGGTGTTGCGAGCTTCAACCACCTTGGGCAGCGTCAGGCTGAGGATGCCGTCTTTGTAGTCGGCTTGCACTTGGTCGTTGATCACGGCCACAGGCAGGGGAACGACTCGGCGGAAGTTTCCATAGCGGAATTCGGACTTGACAATGCCGTTGTTTTCAGACCGCTGCTCAGAGCGCTGTTCACCTGCAATCAGCACGGCTTCGCGGGTGACTTGCACGTCGAGGTCTTTGGCATCAATGCCAGGAAGCTGAGCGCGAAGCACAAAGTTGTCGCCTTCGTCTTTCAGTTCCACAGCGGGCATCCAGGCGGGCTGAGCCGGAGCGATCGCGTTCATCTCGTCGAACAAGCGATCGAACTGACGGCGCATCATGTCAAATTCGCGGAAGGGTTGCCAGTAACGTACCAACATAGGACTTGCGTTGCGTTGAATTCGTTGAATGTTCATGTATTTATACTGCCGTAGGCTAGTTGTAGCGTGGTGACGGGAAACTGCACTCTACAGGTCGTAGTTGCCTAACCGGACGTTGGCGATCGATTTTAGATGAAGGAGAATTTTACGGATGGCAGATTTAAGCGGAAAAGTGGCGATCGTCACCGGATCATCTCGCGGCATTGGTCGCGCTATTGCAGAGCGCTTAGGGCGAGATGGTGCAACGGTAATTGTCACCTACGTTGGCAATCGTGACAAAGCAGAAGAAGTTGTTTCAGCAATTCAAGCAAACGGCTCAGATGCGGCAGCAATTCAGGTGGATATGCGATCGATCGAGCAGGTTCGCAAGCTGTTTGAACAGGCGATCGAGCGATTCGGGAAGGTCGATATTTTGGTCAACAACGCAGCAGGAAAAAATATTTTCAAGCTCACTGCTGATATGACTGAGGAAGAATACAACAGCATGTTTGACATCACGAGAGGTGTGTATTTTTCTTTGCAGGAAGCCGCACATCACTTGGCGGATGGAGGCCGAATCGTCAATCTTTCCAGTAGCGCGACGGCAATGGCAATTCCAACAGGCGGAGCCTATGCGGGCTGTAAGGCGGCGATCGAGCATTTCAGCATGGCGCTAGCAAAAGGAGCTGGGTGCGCGAGGCATCACGGTTAACACCGTTTCTCCCGGTACAACGGCAACCGATGGCCTTGTCTTAGATCAAGCACAGGTCGAGCAGATGGTGGCGCAAACGCCGCTCGGTCGCTTGGGCCAGTCGGACGATATTGCGAATGTAGTGGCGATGCTGGTGTCAGACGATGCTCGCTGGGTGACGGGTCAAGGACTGCGTGCTAATGGTGGCATCGTGTAAGTTGAAAGATTTGAAGCATTTTTTGGAAAGGTTTTATTAGAGATGGCATCTTTGACTGGAAAAGTGGCGATCGTCACCGGAGCGTCGCGAGGCATTGGACGGGCGATCGCGACTCGGTTAGCCCAAGATGGCGCGAAGGTGATTGTTCACTATGGCGGCAGCGAGGCAGAAGCAAAAGAAGTCGTCGAAGAAATTCGATCGCAAGGCGGCGATGCGGTTGTGCAGCACGCCGATATCATGCTGGTCGAAGATATTCGCGATTTTTTTGCCGAGGTGCAACAGCGGTTTGGGCAAATCGATATTGTGGTTTGCAATGCGGGGATCGCCAAAAGTGACGCGATCGCCGAAGTCAGCGAAGCCGACTACGAAGAAGTGTTTGCAATTAACGTTCGAGGTGTGCTGTTTACGCTGCAAGAGGCCGCACTGCGGGTCAGCGAGAACGGACGAATTATTGTGGTTTCTTCGACGGTAACGCTGTATCCCCGACCGGGAATGGCCGTTTATGCGGCGAGCAAAGCGGCAGTGAAAATGTTTACCACTGTGCTGGCGCAGGAAGTGGGCGATCGCCATATTACGGTGAATTCCATTCTTCCAGGTGCGACCAGTCCAGGAATGTTTGACAACGTGTCTGATCAAATGCAAGCCGCGTATGCGGCGAGTTCTCCGTTTGGCCGGATTGGAGAAGCGAAAGATATTGCCGATGTAGCTGCATTTTTGGCAAGTGAAGAATCGCGCTGGATCACCGGACAGCATATTGTGGTCAATGGTGGCGCAACAATGTAGGTTTTTTCCAATGACAATGATTCTTCCGGATGGCGATCGCATCCAGCCCATTCAAGTTTTAGAAACAGAATATTACACCGAGGGCGTTGTGTTTGATGCTCGCGGAAATTTGTATTTTTCCGAGACAAAACCGGGAAGAATTTCGATATTGTCCCCTGCGGGAAACTGTCAGGTTTGGGCAGAAGTGGAAGGCGCAAACGGCCACAAGATTTTGCCAGATGGAACGCATTTGGTCGCAGCAAAATCTGGTGTGGTTCAACTGAATGAAGACGGCAGTTTGCTGAAAGTGGTGGCCGATCGATTTCAGGATCAACCGCTGATTTATCCGAATGATTTGACGATCGATCCTCAGGGCGGCTTTTACTTTACCGACTCCGGTGATGTTGATCCCAACTCGCCAAATGGGGCGGTTTACTACGTTGATGCAGCCGGAGAACTTCATCAAATTGCAGCAGAAATTGCGTTTGCCAACGGCATTGCTTTGACGAGAAATCGCGATCGGCTGTTTGTTTGCGAAAGCAATCGCAATCGCATTTTGGTGTATGCCGTGAAAGCGCCTGGGCGAGTGGAATGGCTGGAGGCGATCGATCTGCCAACGAAGCAAGGCGAACAAATTGACAACAAGCCGGACGGCATTTGCTTTGATGCCGCAGGCAATCTATTTGTCGCGCACTACGGCATGAGACAGGTGCAGGTGCTTGATGCCCAAGGACAAATTATTCGCCGATATCGCAGCGGCAATTTAACAACTAGCAACTGCGTGTTTGATGGCAATTTCAGTTTGTTTGTTTCAGGCGGAATCGAAACGGAAGAAGGTCGAGGCGGCATTTTTCGACTTGATCTCGCCACCTAAGCCCGATCGCTTCAGCGCGATATCGCTTAAACTCGCTGCAAAATCCACTCTGCTGCCGCAGGCAAATCTGCCGCAATGAAATCCGGTTTCGTGTGGTGCTGATAGTCACCGCTCAAGACCGAAGTGCCAAATCCGGTTTGGACAAGAATTCCCGTACATCCAGCATTGTGCGCCATGTCGATGTCGGTGGCTTTGTCGCCCACCATGAAGCTGCTGGGAATGTCGAGGTCATGCTCCCAGGCGGCAGCGACGAGCATTCCCGTGTTGGGTTTGCGCCAGGTTGTCCAAGCGGTGAATTCGGGAACTTTGCCGCCTTCGGGCGGACTGAGGTGCGGGCAGTAGTAGAGCGCGTCCAGTTTGGCTCCAGCTTCCTCATACAGAAGGCGGGAAAGGCGATCGTGCAGTGCCCGCACGTGGCTGTCTGGGTAGTAGCCCCGTGCGGGGCCAGATTGATTCGAGACGAGGCAGCAGAAGAGTTGGCGATCGTTCAATTTCCGCACTGCTGCCGCCGCACCGGGAACGAGGTGCAGATCTTCAACGTTGTGAATGTAGCCCGCTTCGATGTTCAAAACGCCGTCGCGATCGAGAAACACAGCCCTTCGCCTCATCAGCCGCCCCAAACTTTTGTGAGAACCGTTTGCGGTGCGATGTCGGCCATCTTTCCGGTTGGCGACTTGATCCCCAAAAACTTATCGCCTTGGGGCAAGAGCTTGTCGGGATCGGTGGGACCAAACAAAGCGAGGGTGAAGACCTTGAGGGCGACGGCAAGGTGCATCGGAGCGCTATCGGTGCAGAGCATCAGGTTTGCTCCCGCGATCGTCGCAGCCAGCTTGCCAATATCCGGCGGTGAAGTCACTTTCACGCCGGGACAGGAAGCCGTCAGCGCTTTGACGAACGCTTCATCTTCAGGACCTTGGACGACCACGATCGGCAAATCCGGCTGCTTTTGCTGGAAATCCTGAATAATTTGCTGCCAGTTTTCAACTGGATAAATTTTGTCGATGCCTTTGGTTTGCGCCAGCTTGCTCGATCCGCCGTGAATCAACACGTAGCCGTTGCCAGCGATGCCTAGTCGCTTTTGTTCAGCTTCTGCCCAGTCGAGGTCGCGCTTGGGGATGGCGATCGCCAAATCTGGCGTCGGTGAATTGATCCCCAATCCTTTCAGCAAATCGTGATACATGGCAGCAGCGTACTGGTCGGGGTTGAGCGGGACGGGATCGGTGAGAAACCAATTTCCCGGTTTGCCATAGCCGACGCGCCGCGAAATACCTGTGAGCCAGAGGAGCAGGCCAACGCCCCAGCGCGAACCGAGCGAGAGCGCAACGGTGTAGTCGCGATCGCGCAGGACGCCAAGCAGGTTTGCCCAGTCTGCGGGACTGTTGCGGTCTTTGAAGTCGAAGGTCAAAACATCGGTGACGGATTTGGAAACGCGGTAGGCGCTTTTGGCACGCGGTTCGACAACCACATCGATTTCTGCATCCGGATAGTTTTGCTTGAGATCGTCGAGCGTTGGGAAAAACAAGATTTGATCGCCAATGCCGCCGGGGACGAGAGCCACGATTCGCATTTTGTTAAGAAAATAATTTGTTACGAATAGTCGCTCTTCATTCTAGAGGAAGTCTTCCCATCGCAGAACAGCTACCAGAGAAGGACACCTTAAGAGAAAATAGAAAAATTTGAATTGAGGATACGTTCGATCGCCCTCAGCCATCGAACGATCGATCGGGAGAAGAGTGTGTATTTACTGATTCCAGCCGCCGGATCAGGTCGCCGCATGGGAAGCGATCGCAACAAGCTGCTGTTACCGCTGCGCGGTCAGCCTCTACTCGCATGGACGCTGACCGCAGCAAAAGCCGCCGAATCGATTCACTGGATTGGCATTATCGGCCAGCCCGACGACTGGCCGGACTTTAAGGAAATTGCATCCAGCTTGGGCTTGCGCGTCCATCTAATTTCTGGCGGCACAACGCGCCAAGAATCGGTTTATCGCGGCTTGCAGGCGCTTCCCGCTGTTGCCGATCGCGTCCTCATTCACGATGGCGCTCGCTGCTTGGCAACGCCCGATCTGTTCGATCGCTGTGCCGAAGCGCTCGTCAAGCATTCCGGTCTGATTGCGGCTGTCCCCGTCAAGGACACGATCAAGCTGGTCGAGTCAGGATCGCTACAAATTGCTCAGACGATCGATCGATCGCGCCTTTGGGCAGCGCAAACGCCGCAAGGTTTTGAGGTAGAAAAGCTGCGCCGCTGTCACGCTCAGGCCGAGCAGCAGCACCTCGAAGTGACCGACGATGCGGCTTTATTTGAGCATTTTGGCTTGCCCGTGCAGATTGTGCCGGGAGAAGATACGAATTTGAAGGTGACAACGCCCGTCGATTTGGCGATCGCCGAATACATCTTGCAGCAGCGGAGCTAACTGTCTTTCAGCTTTTTCTGCAACTGCTTGATGGTTTGATAGAGTTCCGGCAATCGTGTGTAGAGCGCCGTCACCTTGAGGAAAGTGCGATGCGGTAAGGCGGGATTGCCCACGATCGTTTGATTGCCTTCCATATCGGTGATGATCCCGGATTTTGCACCCACTGTCGTATTGCTGCCGACTGTGGCTTGATTGGCGATGCCGACTTGTCCGGCCAAAATAACGCGATCGCCCAGCGTCACGCCGCCCGCCAATCCGGTTTGTCCCGCGATCGCGCAGGCTTGCCCAGTCCGACAGCCATGCCCAATCTGAACGAGATTATCGATTTTCGTGTTGCGCCCGATGCGCGTTTCTCCGACTGCCGGACGATCGATCGCGGAATTGCACCCCACTTCCACGCCATCTTCCAAAACGGTGCGCCCCGACTGCTCCATCTTGTACCAGCCTGCTGCTGTTGGCACAAATCCAAAGCCCTCCGCCCCGATCGCCGCGCCGCTGTGAATCACGCAGTCTGCGCCAAGCTGCGATCGCTCGTGAATCACGCAGTTGGCATGAAGCACGGTGCGATCGCCAATTTCCGCATCCGGATAAATCACGACGTTTGGGTGAATGCAGACGCGATCGCCAATCTTGACTCCTGCTTGAATCACGACGTTTGCGCCGATCGCCACTTCTGCCCCAAGCTGCACGGTCGGGTCGATCACGGCTGTTGGATGAATCTGCGGTGACAGGCGAAACGGCTGGTAGAAGGCGGCGATCGCCTGAGCGAACAAGAGGCGCGGTTGACTTGAAGCAATCCAGGCAATGCCGCGATCGTCTGCTGCTGCCTGCAAGTTCGCGTCTTTGGGCAAGATTAACGCGCTGGCCTGCGTCGTTTGAATCTGAGCGGCGAATTTGCTGTTGCTGCCTTCAATGTAGCTGATGCTGCCGGGAAGGGCCGAATCGATCGCCGCGACCGTGCTAAGGTCGGGATCGATCGAGTTGGATTCCAGGCTGTTAGCGGCGGCAGTCTCAAGCTGGGCAAGCAGTTGGCTAAATTTCATTGGATGTTGAGTGGCGAGTGGCAGATCGGCAGGGCGATCGACCCTCAATTGCAGTTTGGGTTAGCAGAAATCTTACCCTTAGTCTTGACGCTTCACCAAAAACGCCACCGACTCGACATGCGCCGTTTGTGCGAAGAAATCGACAGGCTGAACTTGCTCCAGTTGATATAGTCCGTCCTCACACAGCAGCTTGAGATCGCGTGCCAAGGTAGACGGATTGCAGCTTACATAAACGATGCGAGTGGGAGCCAATTCGCGTAGAGCCGTTGTGACAGCGCGATCGCACCCTTTGCGCGGCGGATCAAGCAGGACGACAGTTGGCTGCACTTCAAGCTGAGGTAAAAGCGTCTCGACCGTTCCCGCCAGAAATTGCGTATTGGTGATGCCGTTGAGTGCTGCATTCGTCTGAGCTTGCGTGACAGCTTCAAGCTGCACTTCCAGGCCGATCGCCTGCTGCACCCGCTTCGCCAGCGGCAAAGTCAGCGTGCCAACGCCGCAGTAGGTATCGACCAAAATTTCATCGCCCTGCAAATTGAGGTGAGTGGCGATCGCTTCTAGCAGCAGTTCTGCCGCCTCAGTATGCACCTGAAAGAACGTGGTTGGCAAAACCTGAAAGCGCAGATCCGCGAAAATTTCCTGGAGATAAGACCGTCCAGCAATGCAGCGAGTTTCCGAGCCGAAAATGGCATTGGTGCGATCGCCATTCAGATTGAGGCAAACGCCGACCAGACCCGAATAGCGATTCATCCACACCTGCGCCTGCTCCGCCAGTCCGTCTAAATTGGCGTCGGTACTGACTAGCGTAACCAGCATTTCTCCTGTCCGGCGGCCAATTCGCAGAGCGAGATGGCGCAGTTTGCCGCGATGCTGCTGTTCGCTGTAGATGCTCCAGTTGCGAGCTTGAATGTCTGCTTTGAGTTCGGCCAGCAGCGGATCAAGTCGCGGATCTTGGATGGGGCATTGATTCAGGTTGATCAGGTGGTGGCTGTTTTTTTGGTAGTATCCGGCCTGCACTTGACCGCTGTTCGATCGCGCCAGTGGATAGGTCGCTTTGTTGCGGTAGTTGAGGCGATTGGCGCTCAAGGTTTCAGCAACGATCGCCCCGTCGAAGCCGCCAATTCGCTCTAAATCTTGCAACACGGCGTTGCGTTTGGCGACAAGCTGATAGTCGTAATCGATTTGCTGCCACTGACAGCCGCCGCACTTGTCCGCGACAATACAGCTTGGTCGGCGGCGATGTGAAGAGCCTTCGAGAATCTTGTGTAGCTTGCCTTGGGCATATTGCGGTTTAACGCGCACCAGTCGAGCCAGGACGCGATCGCCCGTCACGGTATCGGGCACAAAAACGACGCGCCCGTCAAAGCGGCCAACGCCTTCGCCTGCGTGACCGAGATCGGTAATTTCGACTTCAACCAGTTCGCCTTGCCGCCACTGCGATGCGTTCGCCGCTCGATCCGTCGCGATAAATTGATCATGAGATGTTTCCATTCCTCCATTCTGCCGTGACTCGATTCAGACAGAAGCCTTGCGATCGCTGCCACCAAATTGCCCCACGCTTTTTCGCATCCAGCACGACGATTCACTCGCCTGGATTTTTGTCTGCCGTGACTGCTGGCAGACCGTCAGCGAAAACAATCCGCACTATGTTTATGGCGGAACCTGGAAGGCGAAAAAGCGACATTAGGCGATCGCCTGTGCTGCAACCTCAGGTGAACAGCCTCAGGTGAACAGCGATCGCGGAGTCGATCGGCTGCGAGACGCTTCATCCTCATCGCCACAGCCACACCAAAGCTCTTCTTTAAACAATCGCAGTTGATACGTTTTGCTGCGTGGATTGGTGGAGAAAACCTGAACGTAGTAGTCGCCTGCCTCCACATCAAGGCGAATCGATTGCGATCGCGCTCCGGTGCGCGTTGAGGTTTGCAGAACTTGACCGTTGCGATCGAGCAGGTGAAAGCCAATATTTTTCTGAGCGTTGACCAGCCGTCCGCGAAAAGAACTGCGGACATTGACGCGAAAGGCGAAAAAGTCGTTTTTGTTATTCGCGCCGATGCGATCGCTGAGCGCGGTTTCATACGCAAATCTGACCGGAAGTGCTTTACGCAGTGAATTTCCAGGACGAAGGCTGTTTGACATTGATGTTGGCACAATGGAATTTGGACAGAACGAGATTTCGACAACTGAGCGTGAGCAATGGCTGTGACTGTTGGAGAAGACCGCTGAAGCTTGAGGTCGTCCTTGAAAATACCATGTTCGCTTGGGTGTGCCCAACGGGGGCGATCGGGAATCTACCGTGAATTTGTGAAGATTTTTTTCAAACGCTGGCCGTTTGTCCAGCCGCAAATTCTGCCTGTTGGTACAAGCCGAAATCGTGGCGATCGCTTAAATCCAGCGATCCCCTTTCTTTCCCGTCCCGGAAATCGGTAAAATAAGGCGATATCTCTGAGATCCCACGACATCATCACGATAATCATGAGTGTAGTAAGCCAGGTTATTCTCAACGCCGACGACGAATTGCGCTATCCCAGCACAGGCGAACTCAAAAGCATCAAAGAATATTTGGAAACCGGAGAGCAGCGGTTGCGAATCGCCAACACGCTTGCCGAAAATGAAAAGAAAATTGTTCAAGAAGCCAGCAAACAACTGTGGCAAAAGCGCCCCGACTTTATCGCTCCGGGCGGCAATGCCTACGGCGACAAGCAGCGTGCCCTGTGCCTGCGCGACTACGGCTGGTATTTGCGCCTGATTACCTATGGCGTGCTGGCAGGCGACAAGGAGCCGATCGAAAAAATTGGCTTGATTGGCGTGCGCGAAATGTACAATTCGCTGGGTGTTCCGGTTCCCGGCATGGTCGAGTCGATTCGCTGCCTCAAGCGGGCTTCGTTGAGCCTGTTGAGTGCCGAAGAAGCGGCAACGGCAGCTCCCTACTTTGACTACATCATTCAGTCGATGTCGTAATCGCTGAAATTAAACTTTAGTTCCCCGCGATCGCTAGCTGGCTCCGGCTTTAAGTCAAGTTTGCTAGCAGTTGCGGGGAAATTTTATGGGAAGGCAGCAGGATCGAACCTTTTGCCTTTTGCCCTGTGCCTTCTGCCTGATTCGCTAAATTTCTTGGTGCATTTGTACGACATCACCACTACAATGTCTGACTATCCCGACGCTAGGAGTAGTGGTGATGCGGTTAGGAAAAGTCGTCAAATCAAATTCTCACTGCGACTATGTCGTGCAGCTAGACGACGATATGGAAGTCGTAGCTCCTCCTAAAGCTGACGACTATGGTTTTGGCAGCTTCGTCAAGCTTGAAGAACCATTTGGCCGCCACTGGGCAGTCGGCATCATCTACAATTCGCAACTGGTCAACCCGCTATTTCTCAGCAACGGGCCGCGCCTGTCTAGCGAACCTGACCCGCAATTTACACCCGACCTGATCAACGAAACGCGCACCTTGTTGGGAACCGTCCTGATCGGCTGGCTTGTCCCCGATGAACGAGGCGATCTGTATGGTGTTCACGGCATTCCGCGTGTTGTTGTGCCCGTGAATACTCCAGTGTCGATCATGTCGCAAGATGAAATTTACAGCTTTCACCTTGACCAAAGCGGCGCTCCAAAATTTTGTTATTACAGCCATTTGCTGCACTGCGGCGGCAGCTTTGCCCCACAGCTCACGCAGCAGGTTTTGAAGGAACTCGCCGACAGCAGCTTGTTCTCTGGTGCAGAGCAGCGAGCGCTGGAAATTTTGTGTAAAGAGCTTTCTTGGAAAAATACAATGGGCGCGATGCGTTGAGGCGATCGACTGTGGGCTGCAAATCTGCTTGATGCGGCATTCGCACTAGACACAGCAGGATTAAGCTCGATCTAATTCCATTCACGACAGCGATCGCCCAGCGTGACTAACACAGCACAAATAAAAAACCGGCAGCCTTCGCAGTGAAGCCTGTCCGGTTGTTGTGTGTTCCCTGTTGATGACTCGGCTAGAGTTGAGTCAACCTTATTATCTGAATGGGCGATCGACCCGTCCGCGATCAGGATCAGTCCAAAGATGTGATCTTCATCACTTTAGGAAAGTCAGTTTCTACCCATGACAGTAGATTTCTGCTGCTAGCAGTGTCACAATCAGTTCTAGTTTCTTTACATTTCTCGACAAATGCCTGACAAAAATTACTCTTGGAAAAATAGCCCCAATGCCGGATTTGTCCTAGCAATTTTGGCCTTGGTGTGCGGTTTGGGACTATTTGTCTTTGGGTTCAGCTAGCCGTGCAAAGGTGAATTGTTCGATCGCATCACTGCTAGGACTGCGTAAACTGCGATCGAATGGTTTCAACGCGCTTGCGGTTTACGCCCAGATCAGACTGGCCGAGCCGTGAAGCCGATCGCACATAGATGACGCCTGCCGCTTCATCCAGGTAAAACTCAACATCATCCACAAATCCCATCAGCGCTGTCGTAAATTCGGCATGGAGAAGTTACCCTCAGCGGTGATGATTTTGGTGCGCGGCTGCGCTTCGACTACGGCTTTGAGGCGGGCGATCGCCTGCTGCGGTGCGGTGTAGCTCAGTGGCAGAATTTGACTTTTGGGGTCGATGCTCTGGCTGCTTACGCAGTTTGGCGTGTTGGGACAAGCAAGAAGCTGACGGTTCTTGACGCCCAAATTGTCCGGGTGCTTTCCTGCAAACGAAAATAATGAAGTGGCTCCATTTAGATTTTGCTGATGCAAATAAAGCACACTCAGCTTCAGCCATTCTGTAATTTTGATAAAAAAGTGAGCAGACTCATCGCGAGTGCCAAGGACATTCCTATCAAGAGAAAACAGGCAGCGTAAGGTTCGATCGAGCGGAAATCCTTAAGAATGCTTGAATTTATCCGCGTTTTCTCCGAAATTCATCTGTAATAGGATGTTGAGATAAAAGTGACAATGAGCAGCTTGCCCAGCAGTTTGCTGACATCACAAGATGAATGAATCTTGTGGTGAAGCGCTTGCTGCTTGAATCAAACCATCAGGAACTCTACAAGGATTGACTTGCTGCTTGCAAGATAAGCGGCAATATTTCCGATTGAAAATTGTTTGGGTGTTCAACCAACAAGGAAAATTATGGAAACACTAGCATTTATTCATGCAGCCGTTGATTACGAAGATTCCACTCCGGTAGAACTGCGATCGATCGACGAAATCACTTCAGCAATTCCCACATCGGCCATCATGGGTGTAGCCGGAGCAGCGGTTGCGATCGGCGTTCTCACGCAGGCTCCCGATGCCGAAGCAGCCCTGCGACGCGGCAATGTTTGCAGTGCAGTTTCGACGCTGCAATCGACGCTGCAACGAAACGGCTACAGCGTTGGCGGTGTGGACGGCGCATTTGGCAACAACACTGAATTTGCGGTCAAGCAGTTTCAAAGAAACAATGGCCTGGCTCGCGATGGCATTGTAGGTCCGGCAACCGCAGGCACAATGGGATTGAACCCCAGCATTTCCTGCGCGGGCAGCGGTGGTCCGGGTGGCGGCAATCCGGGTAATTCTGGTTCTGGTGCTTTGGTGCGCGTAACGGCTCGCAGTGGTCTCAACATTCGCAGCGGTCCCAGCACGGGTAACTCAGTGATTGGGTCGCTTCCCTACAATGCGGTTGTGCGCGTCCGTGTCTCCGATCGATCGAGCAGCTTTGCTCAACTGCTCAATGGCGGCTGGATCTCTTCCCAATACATCACCGATGCCAGCAGCAATCCAGGGAACGGTGGCGGCGTTGGCGGTGGCTCGCCTGCCCGTGTTGTCGCCGGAATTGGCGTGAAGATTCGCTCTGGTCCCGGCTTGGGCTATGCCCGCATCGGTGGAGCAGGCTATGGCGAAACCCTCCGCCTCACCGGAGAGCGTGTTTCTCGCGATGGCTATCGCTGGGCAAAACTCAGTGGTCAAGCAGGCTGGGTTGCAACCGCAGGATTGAACGTCAACTAGGAGGCGGATTTCAAGCGGTGAGGACTGAAGAGCGGCTGTTGCTCTCAGTCCTCAGCCCTGGCTCAAGCTTGCGATCGCGCTTCCTACGGTGCTCCCAGCGAAAAATCTAGCGGCTGATTGCTGGTGGCAGGCGCGGTGGCAGTTGGAGCAGCAACATTGAGCGATTGCAGCACGCGAACGACTTGCGATCGCGTCATGCCTGCTCGAATTTCTGGGCGATACAGCATCGAGATGACGGTGCGATCGATCGCGGAAAACTGCGTTGGATCTGTCCATCCCTGGTAGAACATGCTGTCTGGATAGCGATAAGAATCCTGCATGAGACCAAGCGACTGCGTGAGTTCTTCGCGAATCAGATGCGATCGCTCCTGCTGCGTGATGCCCGTTGTGGAAATCAAAATTCGAGCGCGATTGAGCGTGTTTTGATTCCACCAAATCCAGCCGAAACCCATGTTTGTTGGCTGATAGTTTGGCTCATAGCGTCGAAATTCTGATTCTGGCGCAAACACCATTTCAACATTTGAGTTGTTATTGTCGATCGACAGCGAAGTGCCCTGCACCAGCCCGTTGAGGTCGCGAATGACCGCTTGCAGCGATCGCATATCTTCGCTTGTTGGCCTGCCTGTCACGCGAATGCGAATTGGTGCGTTCCACTTGCGAATGACGGCATCAGATGAACCGAATTCTGCGCCCAGCGCGATTTCCAAAAAGTAGTTGATCTGCTCGGTTGTGTAGCGTGCCGTCGGAGTTGGACTGACCGTCGGACGAGGACTCGCGATCGGACTTGGCTCAGGAGGAGCGATTGAGGGCAGAGTTGGCCGCACAGCAGTCGCAGCTAGCGGCACAACAAAATCGCCGCGCACCCAGCCCTGCACCCCCGATGCGACAAACCGGACTCGATACCAGGTGTAGCCATCGCTGCCGCTGGTCTGGCTCAGAATTTCGACGCGATCGCCTGCTATCCCGTAGTTCGGAGCGGCGGATTGCGTCGTTGGAGCTGTACGCACATTAATCGTGCTGTTGGGGTTGCGGCTGGTGAGTCTAGCAGGCTGAGCTTCCGCTGGAAGGGCATGGCCGATCGTCAGGGCAGCAGTTGTGGCGATCGCGACCTGAGCCAACCGCCGAGGATTAGTGAGCAGCCAATTGTGAGTGCGAGTCAAAGCAGGCTGAGGCATAGCAGTAAGAAAAATAGAAAGAAAATTCAGACGACGAATATGATTCCCAAAGCCGAGCATCAAGCTCGATCGAACTGACAATTTAGTACAAATGTATCAAACAAATTGCTGGTTCATCTTTAAAATCCAAGTTCAATGCTCGGCGCTCAGGATAGTTTTTAGCAGATGTCTCACTCAATTACCCAGAACTGCTGACAAAAGTTCAGGCTGGTCGAAAGGGAATGTACAATAAGCAGACTCAATATGCAATTTTGCCGAACGGTTTGTCAGCTATTCTGGCTGATCTTTGGATTTGCTCCATCGCATGGGTGTTCCCCAACTGCCATTTTTGAAGAAGCGATCGTCGCTTTGCTCAAATCCTAACCTGCGGTAGAACCCTACAGCTAAATCAGAGGCATTCACTGTAATTTGCTCAAATCCGTTGGTGCAGCGGGTCAATAATTCTCGACCGATCCCTTTTCCAGAATATTCTTGCCGCACAAACAACAACGACAGATGATTTCCTCTGCGGAAGGCGATGAAGCCAACCACGATTCTATTGTGTACAGCGACGAGCGTTTTTTCACCGCTTAAGATTCTTGCTTGTAATTCCTCTGCGCTGCAAAGCTGCTGCCAGTCGGCGATTCCTTCTGGTGTTTCGCCCGTGAGTTCTGCCCAATCCGCAGAAGCACACATGCAAGCAGCAATTTGAGCTTCGTCGCCAAGTTCCGGCGATCTGTAAACGATTTCGTCGATCATGATGAGTCGAATCCGATGAGATGCTAACTTCCATCTAAATCGAAATCTGACTGAGTGTCGCACCCGCACCATTCACGCCATTCACGCCATAATAGAACCGCAACTCCAGCTACCGTCTATGGCCGCTAAAATTCCCGTTACAATTATCACTGGCTTCTTGGGCAGCGGCAAAACCACGCTGATTCGCCATCTGCTGCAAAACAATCAGGGACGGCGAATTGCCGTTGTAGTGAATGAATTTGGCGAACTGGGAATTGATGGGGAACTGCTGCGATCGTGCCAGGTTTGCCCGGAAGAGGAATCAGACGCAAACGTAGTTGAACTGACGAACGGCTGCTTGTGCTGTACGGTGCAGGAAGAATTTTTGCCGACAATGCTAGAACTGCTGAAGCGGCGCGATCGCCTCGACTGCATTTTAATTGAAACCTCTGGATTGGCACTGCCCAAGCCGCTCGTCAAGGCATTTGGCTGGCCGGAGATTCGCAATGCTGCGACCGTTGATGGCGTCGTCGCCGTCGTAGACTGTGAGGCAGTTTCGGCAGGCACGTTGGCAAAAGATTTGGCAGCGATCGCTCTTCAGCGCGAAGCCGATCCAAATCTTGACCATGAAACGCCTTTGCAAGAATTGTTTGAAGACCAGCTAGCCTGCGCCGATCTGATTTTGTTGAGCAAAACGGATTTGGTGTCGGTGGAAGCGGTGACGCAGGTGCGATCGATCGTTGAATCGGAACTGCCCCGCGCCGTCAAGCTGGTTGAGTGCGATCGCGGGTCGATCGATGCCAGCGTGCTGCTTGGCTTTCATGCGGCGGTTGAGGACGACCTGGCGCAGCGTCCAAGCCACCATGACACCGAAGAAGACCACGATCACGATGATGATATCGACTCGACCCATGTTGTTTTGGATCGCAGCTTTGATCCCGTCCTGCTCCAGCAGCGACTGCAAGCGATCGTGCAGCAGCAAGAAATCTACCGCATCAAAGGCTTTGTGCATGTGCCTAATAAGGCGATGCGACTGGTGATGCAGGGCGTGGGCGAACGCTTTGAGCAGTTTTACGATCGACCCTGGCAGCCGCAAGAAACCAGAGAAACGCGCCTCGTGTTTATTGGACGATCGCTCGATCGAGCCGCGATTGAATCTGAACTGGTTCGCTTGCCCTAGTGTCGGTTTCCAGTTTGACGCCCCATCGAGGTCAGCATAAGAACGCACTGACCTCGATGGGAGATGTTGTCTAACGACGCAAAAGCGCGATCGCTAGCTTGTCCTCAAGAAGACAAAGCAGGCGCGGGATTCAAGTGATGTTCAGGCGGCGGCGCAGGTGACTTTTCAACCGTAAATTCCTCGTGGTAAGAGCGCTCGGTGTTGACTTCCCACAGGTCATGCTTGCCGCCCAAGATGTTTTGCACGGCGAGCATGGCCGTCAGCATCGAGTGGTCTTGATTGTTGTAACGATGCATTCCGTTTCGCCCAACCGTTTGCAGATTCTCAAACTGCTTCAGGTAGTTTTGAATCACCTCAAGGTGCTGTCGATATTCGCCGTCATAAACCGGATAGGCTTTGTGCTGCCGAATCACCACACCGTCTTTGACATCGCCTGGCTGAACGCCCAAGCCCAGATCGATCGCTTCTTGCGTTGCCAGCTTGATCAAATCAGCGTCTGACATCTCCCAAAGGCGATCGCCTTGGCTACAAAAGTACTCCATGCCCAGGCAGGTTTTGCCCGCATCCGGAATCATTTCGGGACTCCAGTTGCCAAAATTTTGAATCCGTCCAACCTTGAACTCCGGGCTGTGGATATAAAGCCAATTGTCGGGAAAGAGATTGGGGCGATCGACAATCAGCGAAACAATCAGAAAATCTCGATACTTCAAGCCACGTGCGGCAGCAATCACCTCCTCAGGTGGAGCCGGATCAAGCCGCTGCACCAGTGCGGTGACAGGCATACTAGAGATGAAGTGGTCGGCGGTGATCTGACGAGGACAAGCTTGCGGAATCGGATTGCCGTCTTGCTCCGTCGTGATGCTGAGAATCCGGCTGCCATCGTGCTGAATGCGAGTCACGGCAGTTTTGAGGCGGACGGGCGCACCTTTGCTTTCGAGAATTTCCTGGCAGCGCTCCCACATCATTCCCGGACCCAAGCGCGGGTAGTCAAATTCTTTGATCAGGCTTTTGGCGTTTTGGCTGC
This sequence comes from Microcoleus sp. FACHB-1515, assembly GCF_014696105.1. Lineage (GTDB taxonomy): Bacteria > Cyanobacteriota > Cyanobacteriia > Elainellales > Elainellaceae > JAAUTJ01. The sequence goes on along the minus strand of NZ_JACJPO010000014.1, from coordinate 5,028 downwards.
CAAACACTGCATTGATCACGGCTCGCTTCAGCGACATGCCTTGAATGCGCTGGGCTGCCCAGTCTGCCCGAATTTTGCTGCAAGGGATGCCCCAAACTTTCTCGGTGTAGGTCTTGAAGAAGGTGCGGTACAGCCGTTCGCCGAAGCGATCGATCACCCATTCTTCAAAGGTTTCTGGCTCCACATGCGGCAAAAGTTTAGCCTTTGCTTTTGCTTTGAGATAGCTCAGCAGAATAAAAAAGCTAGAGACAATTCCAAGATTGGAAAGGGTGTTGAGCAGCGACAGCGGGTAGTTGTAGAACTTCCCTTGGTAATAGATACGCGATAGACGAGGAACCTTGATGAAATCATTGCCCAGCACTTCTTTCCAAAATCGCTCAACCTCAGTGATTTTAGTGAAAAAGCGATGACCACCAATGTCAAAACGGTAACCTTTGTAGGTTTCGGTGCGGGAAATGCCACCCACTTTGTCTGCCTTTTCTAGCACAATTGGCTTGATGCCCTGTTTGACTAGCTCATAACCCGCAGTTAGTCCAGCAGGTCCACCACCAATAATGACGACAGGATGACGCTCCATCAATAATCTCCTAGTAAATAGGCTTTGCAGCAGCTTGGCTCAGTCCAAAGCGGTGTTGCATTGCAGCGGCCACGAGTTGCCGCAACCCGGTTGCAAGCGCTCTGCCGTGTGAGCAATCGAGAAAGCCCTAAGCGGGCGACGTTTAATTTTAATATTTCCCAGATTAGCGACATCAGTAACCACTGGGCGGAAGCAGATTAAAGCAGTTTTGGAAGCAAGCGACGATCGACAGCAGGAATTTCAAAACAGTCACACTCGAACCTCGCTAACTAGCATAGGCAGCTTTCGTGGGTGCGCTGTGAAAATAGTTTACTCTTCACCTTAGCTTCAATCAGCTTGGAAGGCAGGACGGCTACTGTGAAGCAATGATGAAGTCAGCAAATAGCGCGCATCAGCAGCGTCATCTTGCGCTATATGCAGCCTTCTGCTCAATAACAAAACGTTGTACGCCATCCTCTCAATTTGACAGCGTAGCATTTCGACAACCCTTTACAAGGGCGGCGATCGCGCTGCTCTGTCGCTTGATCACTCGGCTCGCACCGAACAAAAACCGACAATTGAAGTAATCAACCGAACAATTTAATTCTTGCCAGGAGAATGATTAGACCAGAACTGACTGCACAAGTGCTTCAGCACTCAGCTCATACTCGCAGTCACTAATGAGCGTTTCATCTTTCCAGGCTTCTACGACTTCCAGCAGCGATCGCACGGCCAAATCGCGGCGCACAAGTTCGGCCATCGCGTCCCAAGCGGCTGAGGCAGTCGGGAAAAATCCCATTTCGATGCGATATCCAGCGGTGTGCCACCAAATGCCAACCCAACCGGGACCTTCTTGCATCAATTCGATCGGCTGTCCAAGATAGTGCATCATCGCTTTAACCTCTGAAGTGGATGGTTGGGACAATGCGACTGCCTCAACCGAGAATGGCTCTAGCTTATGAATTCATTGCGATACCATTCATCTACTGAAAGGAGCGAAAAGTTTACAATAATTCTCACTCTTGAGGCGCAATTCTGACTGGCGCAGATGTAAAGGCAGTTCGATCGATTGCTGCTAGCCGTTTTCAAAGCCCAGCAACACATTAACGGCATTAAGTCCAATCGCCTCGATCGCGTAGCCGCCTTCTAGCACAAACAGCGTCGGGCGATCGAGCAAGCTCAACATCGCGCCGATTTGCAGAAAATGATTGCTGCTCAGTTGAAAGCGCGAAATTGGATCTTCACAAAAAGTATCGACGCCCAAGGAAACCACGATCGCATCCGGGCGATATTGCTGAACGTTGGCGATCGCCGCTTGCAGCGCAGCTTCATACTGCTGCCAGCCTGTGCCCCAGCGCAGCGGATAGTTGATGTTATAGCCTTCGCCCGCTCCAATTCCGCGCTCGTCGGCAAAACCGAGAAAATATGGAAAATCTTGCAGCGGGTCGGCGTGCAGCGAGACGAACAAGACATCCTTTCTGTCGTAAAAAATCGCCTGTGTGCCGTTGCCGTGATGATAATCCACATCCAAAATTGCCACGCGATCGCAGCCGCCATCGCGTAATGCTTGAGCCGCGATCGCCGCATTGTTCAAAAAGCAGTAGCCGCCGTAGAAATCCGCAGCGGCGTGATGTCCGGGCGGACGACACAAGGCAAACGCCGATCGATCGCCCTGCTGCAACTGTTTCGCTCCGGTTAGGGCAACGTTGGCGGCAGACCGTGCGGCTCGCCAAGTGCCTTTGGTGATCGGCGTTCCGGCATCAAACGAGTAGTAGCTGAGTTTGCCGTCGATCGTTTCGGGAATGCGATCGTGCCGCATCGTCCGCACTGCCCAGTTCAGCGGCAGGGCATCGTAGTCACCATGTGCCTCCACCCATTCTTTCCAAGCGGTTTGCAAAAATTCGACAAAGCGGCGATCGTGAACGCGCAAAATCGGCTCCAGCCCAAACTCCTGCGGGGCGATCACTGTTCCCAGGTTCGTCGTCTGCACTTGCGTCAGCACCATTTCAGCACGACGAGGATGCTCAAACGGCGCGAGCAGCTTGCCGTCGATCAGTTCAACGACAGCGTTTTGATGGGCGTGGTCGGAAGTGTAGATGGTGAGCATGGATAGTTGGGTGTCGGGTAGCGGCGATCGAGGCTTGATTTGATTATGCGGGTGACGAATTGCTGTGGAGTATAAAGGGAAGCGGGCGATCGGCTGTAATTCCCAATCCCCGACACTTCACCCCAACTTTTCCCCACTCAGCACAAAAATCGGATCGACCGCGCTGAACACCTGATGATTGCCTCGTGTTTCCAAGCGGTTGACCGCAGACTGAACCACTTCGATGTTGCGGGCTTGCAGTTCGGCCAGACTTTCTGAGAGAGCATAGAGGGTTTCAAAATTGGTGGCGGTGGCGACGATGCGGCCTTCGGGAAGCAGATGATTCCAGGCCGACTGCATCACGGCTTTGATCGGGCGACCGCCTTCGATAAAAATGCAGTCGGGGCGATGCGCGATCGCCTCCAGACAATCGGGCGCACTGCCTTCAATTACGTCCACATTGGCGACGGCAAAGCGATCGCAGTTGCGGCGAATCAAATTGGCGACTTCTTCATCACGCTCGATCGCAATAATTCGCCCGTGCGGACAGAGCAATCCGACTTCAACCGGAATTGTGCCCGTGCCCGCGCCGATGTCCCAAAACACCGCAGTCGGCTTCAGGCGCAAATGCGAAATCAGCAGCAGTCGCACTTCCCGCTTGCTCAAGGGAATTCCGGGCAGTTGCTCAAACAAATCATCGGGAATTCCCGGTGTGACAAAAGGCCAAAGAGAAGTCGGCATGGAGGCAAAAAAGCATACATGGACTTAGCTTAGCGAGACGACCTGCAAGCGTTCACGATCGCAACCTGTCACAATTCCACCCAGCGCGATTACCTGCTGCAAATAGTCGATCGCCTCGCGGGTGATTGGCTCTCCAGGAATCAACAGCGGAATGCCGGGCGGGTAGGGACAGACGGTTTCGGCACTGAGGCGATCGATCGCGTCGGCAAAGGAAACGGCAGTGCGAGCACAGAAGAAGGCCGATCGGGGAGGAAGGCAATTCGCAATTCCGACTTGGGAATTTGGAATTTGGGGGAACGGTGTGGATTTGCGATCGCGGCGATCGAGTTGCTGAAATGCCGCGATCAAGCGATCGATGTCAGCGTCGATCGTGCCGATGCTGAGGATGAAGGTGATGTGTCGGAGGGCGGGAAGTTCGGCGGCGATGCCGACTGCGAGAAGTTCTTCATCGACCTCGAAGCCCGATCGCCCAAAATCCATCAGGCCGATCGTCAAGCGGGTGCGATCGAGGGAGTTCGCTTGCAGGACGCGCAAACCGGGAATTTTGCTAAGTTCGTGGCGGGCGCGATCGCTCAGCCTCAAGGTGCGATCGAGCAAGTCTTTTCCTTCAAGCGCCATTTGCTGCCGTGCTGCATCCAGCGACGCCAGCAGCAAATAGTTCGGACTGGTCGATTGCACTAGGCGTAAGCTGGCTGAAAGGCGGGCGCGATCGATCCGCTTGCCCTGCGCGTGCAGCATCGCCGCCTGCGTCAAAGCAGACAAGGTTTTGTGCGTGGACTGCACGACCAAATCGACTCCTGCGGACAGGGCAGGAGTGGGCAAATCTGGGTGAAAGGCGAAATGTGCGCCGTGTGCTTCATCAACAATGAGCGGGAGACCAGCGGCGTGAGTGAGTTGGGCGATCGCGCTCACATCTGCACAAACGCCGTGATAGGTCGGCGACACGATCAGAACCGCTTTGGCATCCGGATGATCGTGCAAAGCTTGGGCAATTTCCTTCGCTGCGGGCGGATGTGCAATATCCCAACCCGCATCATATTCGGGTAGAACGAAAATCGGGACGGCTCCAGACAGGATGAGGGCAGCGATCGCGGACTGGTGCATATTGCGCGGCAAAATCAGCTTGTCGTCCGGATTGCAGGTCGCCAAAACTGCCGCCTCAATGCCGCAGGTGGAACCGTTGGCAAGAAACCAGGTTTGTTCGGCTCCAAAGGCATCAGCGGCAAGCAGTTGGGCTTGCGCGATCGCTCCTTCTGGCGCAAACAAATTGTCAAGTTCTGGTAATTCCGGCAAATCCGATCGAAACGTCGATTTTCCGAAAAGTTCCAGCAGCGCAGAAGGGGCACTTTGGCCGCGCTTGTGTCCGGGCGTGTGAAAGGCGGCATCCGATCGATTGGCTGCGGCGGCGAGTGCGGATACGAGGGGAAGTTCGGTCTGATCCAAAGTGAAGGGTTGAAGGGGGAGCGATCGCGATTCTAGCGAAGTTGGACAAGCTGTTTCCCGAAGCTTCAAACTAGATTTGAGTTCAGCGTTACAGGCAGCCTAAATAGGATGTGAACAAATGGTAGGCTGAGGGTGTGCCTCAAACTCTACCCTCTCAGACAATGGAAACGCTCGAACAGTTTATTCAAAGTAACCCACATAC
>NZ_JACJPO010000013.1 GCF_014696105.1 Microcoleus sp. FACHB-1515 | reverse complement strand
GCAAACCAAAATCGGTCAATGACTCGATCCACTAAGCGCTCCGATGATTGCTTCGATTACGGGTTATCCCTTTATTCTTGCTGCCCTATCTGCCCTCACCACTCTTTAAATTCGTATCAGTTTCAACTGACTGAAAAGCACACCGTGTCAGGGTTGTAACCCGTTTGAACGGGTTTTCGCTTTCAGCCCGAATTTGAATTCAGGGCGTTGTTGCGGCGGGTGCAAGATCTGAATTAGCGAGGCGACAAAGGCGCGATCGCTCTACTCCTCTGCCGCTTCGCCACCGACGACCACATCGCGAATTCGCAGGCTGGGGCCACCGCAGCCGACCGCTAATCCGCTTTGGCCGCCTTTGCCGCAACCGCCGGATTCGTCCCAGTAGAAATCGTCTCCGATCGCCTCAATATCCGCCAAAGTCGTAAACACATTACCGGAAAGCGTCACATCGCGCACAGGTTCAGCAATTTGGCCGTTGCGAATCATCCAGGCTTCTCCGGCTGTGAAGGTGAACATTTCGCCGTTCGTCATGCCGCCTTGCCAGTTACGAGCGTAAACGCCTTCATCGATGCCGTCAAAAAGCTGGTTGACTGGAGTGCTGCCGCGATCGATCCAGGTGTTTGTCATGCGGACGATCGGCGGATAGTGATAGTTCAAGCAGCGGGCGTTTCCGGTCGGGGCTTCGCCCAGTTTGCCTGCGGTTTCGCGAGAGTGCAATCGTCCCACGAGGACGCCATCTTGAATCAGTTGCGTTGTCGTGGCCGGAACGCCTTCATCGTCGTAGCAGTAGCTGCCGCGATGTCCTTCCGGGGCGGCTCCATCAAAAATTTGCAGCTCTGAGCCGCCGAATCGCCGTCCGAGGCTCATCACCTCCAGCAAATCTGGATTTTCATAGGCCATGTCTGCCTCGGACAAATGGCCGAAAGCTTCATGGACAAACAGTCCCGTCAGAATCGGGTCGATGACGACGGTGTAGGTGTTGCCTTTGACCAGCGGCAGAGCGAGGGCGTTGACGGCGCGATCGCCCGCACTGCGAACTTGAGCATCGAGATTGAGCAAATCTTCGTAGGCTTTGCGCGATCCGGTTGTTTCGCGTCCGGTTTGAACGGTTTCGCCATTCCGGGCAGTGGCCGCAAAGCGCATTTCCAGATCGATCCAGGACTGTTCAATCAGTGTGCCTTCGGAAGTGGCAAGAATGATTCGCTGAGCGCTGTCGCCATAGCGAACAGAAGTTGTCGTGATGCGATCGTCCACGCTGCGTAAAATTTCAGCGTAATGTTCACACAGCGCTTTTTTCTGGGCGAGCGGAATTTGGCGCGGATCGGTTCCCGTCAGCAAAAGCTGGCGTGAATCTTGAATCGGGTCAACCGGGGCGAGAAGGGTTTCTTCGTCTCCAACCAGTCGGGCAGCGGCGATCGCGTCTTCAATGCGTTCTTTCAGCGTGGAAAGTCGGTTGAAGCTGGCAAAACCCCAGCCGCCTTTGTAGCAGGCTCGCACCTGACCACCGATCGAAATGCCTTCGCTCAAAGTTTCGATGCGTCCGCCGCGCAGCAAAATGTCGGTTCCTTCAGCTTCTTCTAGGCGAATTGCGAGGAAATCCACTTGCGATCGATAGCGGGCAATTAGGTCGGCAAGCTGGTCTTTGGCCTGATTGAGTGAAGACAGGTTGAGCGCAGACATCGAGATTGAGGGGAAAGGGTGTTTCCATTGTGGCGCATGTTGGAAGCTTGAAGCGGCTAGGGCGTGTTGTAAAAGCTCCAGAAGAGGTGCATCGTTTGCGATCGATCCCCCTGTCCCCTTGAGAACCCGGATTTTGAGGGGTGGTTCGGCTCCCTAGGGTTGGGGAGGATCAAGCGGGTTTTCAAACACGGCCTAGGTGCTGCCGCTGCGCTATCTCGATCGATCGCTGCAATCAAGCGATCGATCGAGATAGCGCAGCGGCAGCACGATCGCGATCACGCTCAAAGCCGTCACCAGCCAAAAACTATCGGCAATTTGATCGGGCTGATCCATTGCCCAGCCGCCGATCGCGGGACCAAGCAGATAGCCGATCGCCCAGCACAAGGAGTTTACCGAAAGGTATATACCGCGCAGTGCATCTGGGGCAAGGCTGACCACAAAGGCCGAGGCGATCGGCGTGTAGGCAACGGCAGCGATCGCCAAAATGCTGAGGCTCAAAATTGCCCAAATCAAGTGTCCCCACGCGATCGCGCCTGCCAGCCAGACAAAACCAAAGCCGATCGCAAAGGTGAAAGCCGCCAGCGTCAGGGCTTGCACGTGACGAAAGCGATTGAGCCAGCGGGCGATCGGCAACTGCGTGATTGCCGTCAGAACCACGTGCCAGGAGAAAATTACGCTGATCAGTTGCGGGGCGATCGCAGACCCACCCGGAGGCGCGAAGTTGCTGAAATAGAGCGGCATCGCGCTTTGAATTTGAGCAAGGTAGGTGGTGAATAGCACGTTGACAATCACGTAAATCAGCAGCGGGCGATCGCGCAAGGCAATTCCCCAGCCTTTGATTAGTTTGGGCGCAACGTGATTAGGATTGAGCGTTTCGGCGATCGCGCCAAAAATAATTCCGAAGAAAATCACAAATGAAATGCCGTCGATGACGAACAGCGATCGATAAGCTCCAGTCGTGTTAATCAACACGCCGCCCAAAACCACGCCTAAGCCAAGTCCCAAGTTGTCCGCCAGTCGGGTCAGGGCGTAAGCTTCGTTGCGCTGGTCGGCTGTGGTGATGTCGGCAATCACGGCTTCGGTGGCAGGCCAATAAAGCCCGACGCCAAAGCCCAACAGCAAATTTCCGATCACGAAAACGGGCAAATTGGCAGCGGCGGCGAGGACGAAGCAGGCGATCGCGGACACGGCTGCTGATAACAACAGCGTTTTGCGGCGACCCCAGCGGCGCGAGTCGGCAAACGATCCGCCCAAGATCCGTCCGGCGATTCCGGTGATTGAGCCGCTGCCGATGCCTGCACCGACTGCGGTGGCAGAGAGGCCAACCTGATTAACAAAGAAAATTGGAGCGTAGAAGAGCGTGAATCCGGTGCCAAACTGCGACAGCAATCGCCCGATAAACAAAATCCAGACGCGATGATCAAGTCGAGGCATGGCGATCGCAAACCCTCAAAGATCTTAGTTTAAGGAGATTTCTTTGCAGTTTACGGAGCGATCGCCCTTTCCACACTAAACTTCTGATGGAAGCTAGCCGTCATTTCAAGCATTTTTTGTGAGTCAGTTTTTATTTGTCACGGATTTGGATAATACGCTGGTGGGAGACGATCGCGCCCTTGCCGAACTCAACCAGCATTTGCAGCAGCATCGGGAAGCACACGGAACGGTGATTGTGTATGCGACGGGGCGATCGCTGCCTTCGTTTAAGCAGCTTCAAACTGAGCAAACGCTGCTCGATCCGGATATTCGCGTACTCTCAGTGGGGACGAGAATTTATCGGCAAGATGATACGCCAGATGCAGCTTGGACGGAATATTTGTCGCACAGGTGGGATCGCGATCGGGTGGTTGCAACTGCTGCACATTTTGCCGATCTGGTTCCGCAAGCTGCTTCTGAGCAAGCGCCGCTGAAGGTGAGTTTTCACCTAAAGCCGGAGCCTGCGGCTTATGTGCTGCCAGAGTTGGAGGCGGCACTGAAGGAGCAAGGGCTGGAGATTCAGTTGATTTACAGCAGCAATATTGATTTGGATATTGTGCCAGTGCGAAGCAATAAGGGGGCGGCGATTAATTTTTTGCAGAAGGAACTGGGAATTGCGGGCGATCGCACGGTTGTTTGTGGCGACTCAGGTAACGATCTGTCGATGTTTCAACTGGTCAAGGCGAAGGGGATCATCGTCGGGAATGCTCAGCCGGAACTGCTCGATTGGCATCAGGCGAATCCGCATGATCCTGATGGTTTGCCTGCGCGATATGTGGCGCGATCGCACTGTGCAGGCGGAATTTTGGAGGGATTGCGGCATTTTGGCTTCTTTTAGGCGGGTTTTGGGGTGAAACGTTAGGCTGGAGGAGTGGAGGTTGCAAGGGAGTTGCGATCGAGTGCTTCAGGGCTGAAGTTGTTTGTTTGCTGAAAGATTGCTTTTGGTTAAAACTACTCTCGTGATCCGAACCCTTGGAGGCTAGGGGCGTTGCCCCTCCTCCAAACCTCCAACCCCACAGGGGGGAGTGCCTTCCCCCTGACCCCCACGCAAGGGGCGATCGGTGAGCGGCACGATCGCGCTTCGCATTGGCTGTGCCGACCGCGACTTGGGTGTCCGAGCCTCCTGCCTTCTGCCCTCTGCCTAATCCCTCTCCCCCTCCCCGCCGACACCCGACACCCCCCTCATGCTCAGCTACCTCAAAGGCACGGTCGTTAGCGTGCAGAAAGTCACGAATAGCCGCATCATCCTGACGCTGGAGGTGAATCAGATTGGCTATGAGGTGCAGATTATGAATCGGACGATGGCGGATTTGCCACCTGCGGATGAATTGGCGCAGCTATTTACGCATTTGCAGGTGAAGGAAGATCAAGTGGCGCTGTTTGGGTTTGCGTCTGCCTCAGAGCGCGATCTATTTCGACAGCTAATTTCCGTCAGCGGCGTTGGCCCTCAACTTGCCCTTGCCCTGTTGGATACGCTGGGTTTGCAAGAATTGGTGCAGGCGATCGTAATCAGCAACACCCGCCTCCTCTCGCGCACTCCCGGTGTCGGCGCAAAAACGGCAGAACGCATCGCCCTCGAACTCAAAACCAAGCTGGCCGAATGGCGATCGCACTCTGACCTCCCCTCGATCCCCGATGCTGCTCCCGCCGCCAACGTCCAAGAAGATGTCGAAATGACCCTCCTCGCCCTTGGCTACTCCAGCGGCGAAATCACCCAAGCCCTCCGCGCCGTCGGCCAAAAAACCGCCCTCTCCAAAACCGCCAATGCCGAAGATTGGATTCGCGAGGCGATCGCATGGCTCAGTCAGTAGAAAGTAGGACAAAAGGGAACGGCTCGGAAACCCCAAGTCGCGGACGGCACACCGATGCGTAGCGCCACATTGACACCGACAGATATGCCCTTGCGGGAGTGCCCCGGCAGCCGCCCTTTGCTGGGGTTGGAGGTGTGTGTGGGGGCAACCCCAACACTCCACTGGCTCGGAAAAAGAAAGCAATCTCGCTAAGAAAAATTCATTTACCTCGATCGCTCCCTCACCATGACCCTCATCCTCACCTCCGATCACCTCCAACAAATCCAATCCCACGCTCAACAAACCTACCCCCACGAATGCTGCGGGCTGATACTCGGCCACTTGGAAGGCGATCGCAAACAAGTCCTTGAAATCCACGCCACCCAAAACGCCTGGTCAGGCGACAACTTCGACACCAAACGCCGCTACACGATCGACCCCTACGACATGATGCTCGTGCAAAAATCGAGTCGCGATCGCAACCTCAACATCATCGGCATCTATCACTCCCACCCCGACTGCGAAGCCGTCCCTTCAGAATGCGATCGACTGGCCGCCTGGCCGCAATACTCGTATCTGATTGTTTCTGTTCACCAAGGAGTCGCCCAAGATTGTTTATGCTGGACTCTAGATGATGAAGACCAATTCCAGCGCGAACCCTTCACCATCTCACACTCCACTTGATTAGCCGCTGCCATGCTCAATCCCAACCTGGACGAGATCCAGCTTAGTCGCGAAGAATTCGATCGCTACTCCCGCCACTTGATCCTGCCCGAAGTCGGACTTGAAGGCCAAAAGCGCCTCAAAGCCGCCAGCGTCCTTTGCATCGGCACAGGCGGCCTCGGTTCCCCGCTGCTGCTTTATCTCGCCGCCGCAGGCATCGGACGCATCGGCATCGTCGATTTTGACGTGGTAGACAACTCCAACCTCCAGCGCCAAGTCATTCACGGCACATCTTGGGTCGGCAAGCCCAAGATCGCATCTGCCAAAGACCGCATTCTCGAAATCAACCCCAACTGTCAGGTAGACCTCTACGAAACCCGCCTCAGTTCCGAAAACGCCCTTGACATCGTCGCCCCCTACGACATTGTGGTCGATGGAACCGACAACTTCCCGACTCGCTATCTCGTCAACGATGCCTGCGTTTTGCTCAACAAGCCAAACGTCTACGGCTCGATCTTCCGCTTTGAGGGACAGGCTACCGTCTTCAACTACGAGGGTGGCCCCAACTACCGCGATCTATACCCAGAACCGCCGCCCCCCGGCATGGTTCCTTCCTGCGCCGAGGGCGGCGTCTTGGGCATTCTGCCTGGAATTATCGGCGTGATTCAGGCAACGGAAACGGTCAAAATTATCCTCGGCCAAGGCCGAACCCTGAGCGGACGACTCTTGCTATACAACGCTCTAGACATGACCTTCCGGGAATTAAAGCTGCGCCCGAATCCGGTTCGTCCCGTAATCGAAAAGCTGATCGACTACGAAGAATTTTGCGGAATTCCGCAAGCCAAAGCTGCCGAAGCAGCCCAGCAAGCCAACATGCAAGAAATGACCGTTACCGAACTCAAAGAACTGCTCGACAGCGGTGCAGATGACTTTCTGCTGCTCGATGTCCGCAATCCGAACGAGTACGAGATCGCTCGCATTCCCGGTTCCGTCCTCGTACCGCTGCCCGACATCGAAAACGGTGACGGCGTTGCCAAGGTGAAAGAACTGCTCAACGGCCATCGCCTGATCGCCCACTGCAAAATGGGCGGACGATCGGCCAAAGCGATCGGCATCCTCAAAGAAGCCGGAATTGAAGGCACAAACGTCAAAGGCGGCATTACGGCTTGGAGTCGCGAAGTCGATTCGTCTGTGCCGGAATACTAACTCTCAGTCGTTTCGTAGAGGAGCGATCGACAGTCGATCGCTCCTTTTTTCTTGCTGAAAACGATCGTCTGAATCAGCGGGCTGTACTCGCGCCAGATATGCCGCTGAAAAAGTGGCCTACCGCTCGATCGATCGCTGCGAGAAATCAGCTATATCTGAGCAAACTCTATCGTTGCAGGAGCGATCGATGGCAGCTCAAACTCGCACCAATCAACTAATTTCGGCTCAGCCCCACAGCACCGCCTGGGTGATTCAAACCTGGGCATCGTTCATCTTGGCCGTCGGCGGCATGGGCATCGGCATTGTTTACCTGCCCGTCAACGGCTGGACAAAAGGCTATCTTGGCATGGGATTAGCGTTCACCGTCGGTTCCACCTTGAGCTTGGCAAAAACTACCCGCGATCGCCACGAAGCTGATCGCCTCACGTCGCGCATTGACGAAGCCCGCGTCGAAAAAATTCTCAGCGAACACCATCCGCTTAAGTAATTTCGATCGATTGGGCTTTCAGAAATTCTTCAAGCTCCGCTCGGTAGGGCAGTGAGGGCTGTGCGCCCGCTTTTGTGACTGAAAGCGCCGCCGTTGCTGCTCCCCAAACTGTCGCCTGCTCGATCGCCAAATCCGAAGCCAATCCCGCAGCCAGTCCGCCATTGAAGGCATCGCCAGCGGCAACCGTATCGATCGCCTCCACTGCAAAAGCGGGAATTTCAAAGCTGCCCGCCGCACTGAGACAAAATGCGCCCTGCTTACCGAGCTTGAGGATGACGGTTTGCACGCCGCGCTGCTGTAGCGTCGTTGCCGCTGTCAGAATCAATTCGCGATCGTCCACCGCAAAACCCACTAGCTGCCCTGCCTCGACCTGATTGGGCGTCAAAATATCCACCAGTCCGTATAGTTCTGGGGGCAGTTCGGTTTGTGCCGGAGCCGGATCAAGCATCACCGTTACGCCTGCTTGCTGGGCGGCTTTGGCTGCTGCAACCACCATTTCGATCGGCACTTCAAGCTGAAGCAGCAGCACTTTTGCGCTGGAAAGCGCGGCTTGGAGGCGATCGATGTCCGCTGCATCCACCCGTCCATTCGCACCGGGGATTACAATGATGTGATTTTCGCTGTGGTCATCAACCGCGATCATTGCCACGCCCGATGCTGCTTCGGAGTCAATGAACACGCCGTCGCAGTTGACCTGGCTCGATCGCAAACTGTCGAGCAAATCGCGGCCAAAACCATCACCGCCGACGCGCCCGATCATTTGCGTCGGCACGCCCAAGCGAGCGACCGCAACCGCTTGATTGGCTCCTTTGCCACCGGGAATCGTTTCAAAGCTGTGCCCGGTCAGCGTTTCACCTGGAACGGGCAGGCGCGGCGTCCGAGCGACCAGATCCATGTTGATGCTGCCAAAAACAATCACGCTCATATCTCAGGCTACAGCACCTTTTCCAGAAAGCGCTGGGCGCGATCGCTCTTGGGCGTTGAGAAAAACACGCTGGGCGGTGCGTCTTCCGCCAGTCGTCCGGCATCGAGAAACAAGATGCGATCGGCCACTTCCCGCGCAAAGCCCATTTCGTGCGTCACGATCGCCATTGTGATGTGCGTCCGCGCCAGATCTTTCATCACCTCCAGCACTTCCTTCACCATTTCCGGGTCAAGTGCCGAGGTCGGTTCGTCAAACAGCATGACTTGCGGCTGCATGGCAAGGGCACGGGCGATCGCCACGCGCTGCTTTTGTCCGCCCGACAAGCGCGACGGATAAACACCTGCTTTCTCTGCCAAACCCACGCGGCCTAACAGTTCCATTCCCAATTTTTCTGCATCCGCTTTAGACATTTCCTTAACCTTGATGGGACCATAGGTCACATTGCCCAACACGGTTTTGTGGGGAAACAAGTTGAAGTGCTGAAACACCATGCCAATGTTTTGACGCACTTTGCGAATGTCAGCTTTGGGACCAGTAATGTCTTGCTCATCAATATAAACCTTGCCTCGCGTTGGGATTTCGAGGAGATTTAAGCAGCGCAAAAATGTTGATTTTCCAGACCCCGACGGACCAATAATCGCAACCACTTCACCCTTTTTGATTTCGGTCGAGATGTCTTTTAAAACATCTAATTTTCCAAACGATTTGTATAAAGATTCGGTTCTAATCACTGCGGCGCATCCTCCTTTCAAAGCGTTGTGCAAACAAAGTCAAGCTCATCACCATGATGTAGTAAACCAAGCCCACCACAAGCAGCGGCTCAAAATAAATGAATTTCTCTGCTGCGACAATTTGACCACGCCGCATCAAATCCAAAGCGCCAATGGTCGAAACGATCGAAGAATCTTTGAGTAAAGCAATACTTTCGTTTACTAGTGCAGGCAGAATATTCTTAAACGCCTGCGGCAAAATAATATCCCACATCATTAGCGGATATTTCACGCCTAGCGTCATGGCCGCTTCGCGCTGGCCGCGATCGACGGCCATAATTCCACCCCGAATCGTTTCCGACGTATAGGCAGCAGAATTGAGCGCAAAGGTAATCACGCCTGCTTGAAATGGCGGAATCGCATAGCCAATAATTTGCGGTGTTGAAAAGTAGATCAAGGCAAGCTGCAAAAGCAGCGGTGTTCCGCGAAAAATTGAGGTGTAGAAATCAGCAAACCACTTCAGCGGCTTAATCGTTGAAATCTTGAAAATTGCTAGAATTGTGCCCCAGCTAAAGCCAAAAATTGCTGATACCAGCGTGAACGCGAGCGTCACCGCGATACCCTGCAAAATGAACGGAATATTCGGAACAATTCGAGAGAAATCTAGCGTAAATGTGCCAGCCTGCGCCAGCCAATAGAAATTTAACGGGACGATCGCGAAGCACTCCCCGAAGGGTATCGAACCGAATAGCATCATGCCCTCATATCCTATTTCATCGATATTTTGAGAAGACAGACTGTGGAGAATTAAGAAATCCGCCACAGTCGATCGATCTACTTCGCTTGTCCGGGCGCTTGTTCGCTGCGGAACCACTTGGTGACAAGCTCTTCCATCTTGCCACTCGACTTCATTTCTTCAAGAATCGGATTGAATCTTTCTACCAGTTCCGAGCCTTTAGGAAATGCGATCGCAGAACCGGATTCGCCCGTCGTTGGAATCGGATTAAACTCCAAATCGGGATTTGAGGAGATGAAGCCTTGAGCAACCGTATCTTCCATGATTGCGGCATCAATTCGACCCGCTTTCAGCTCCTGAACAATTTCGTTGATGCGATTGAGCGGTTTAACGTTTGCCCCTTGAATATCTTTTGCAGCTCCTTCTTGAATCGAGCCAAGCTGAACGCCAACCGTTTTTCCGTTTAGGCTTTCAGGTGTTGTCAAGTTGCTGCCTTTTTTAGCAACGATCGTATTTTGTGCCTGATAGTAAACGATCGAGAAATCAACGTTTTGTTTGCGTTCTGCGGTCGGCGTCATGCCCGCCATGACAAAATCAGCGCGGTTTGCCTGCAATGCTGGAATCAAACCGTTGAAATCAATGTTATTGATTTGAAGCTGATAGCCGAGTTGGTCAGTGATGTAGTTCGCAATATCAATATCAAAGCCTTGAATCTCTTGGCTACCGCTGGCCGTATCCACAAATTCATAAGGGGGATAGTCTGCGGATGTTGCCATCGTCAAAGTTTGCCCGCCGCTACTTCCTCCTGAACTTGATCCGGTACTTGTGGTGCTGGGATTACAGGCAGTTACGACTGCGATCGTAAAGATAGCCGTAAACACAGCCGTCAATAAAAATTTCAGGCGCTTCATAAAAAGTTTGAACAAGCTTTACTACTGGACTGTAATTGCAGCATAAGGACAACTGTGTCTGTTTGAATACAGTCGATCGAAGGAGTTTCAGTTTTTCTAACCAAAGATAGAGATGCCTACGATGCCGACAATGTTGCCAG
This sequence comes from Microcoleus sp. FACHB-1515, assembly GCF_014696105.1. GTDB lineage: Bacteria > Cyanobacteriota > Cyanobacteriia > Elainellales > Elainellaceae > JAAUTJ01. Next base: position 15,723 of record NZ_JACJPO010000013.1, on the reverse strand, counting down.
TCGAGTTGTCAGCAAATCATAGAAAGCATCACTATTTGCCGATTGTGCGACATCCACTAAGTTTTTTGGCTCACTGATTGAATAGCCCACGATCGTGCGCCCGATCGATTGTGGACTCACAAGCTCAATCTCGACCGGAAGCGCTTTGACCGTGAACAAATCTGGCTGAATCAAGTAGGCAATCACGCAAGGATCATGCAGCGGACTATCGCTCATGCCGAACTGCTGGCGATCGTACTCTCCATAAAACTTCAGCATTCCAGCGGCAGCTTCAGAAATGGGCGTGCCGATCGCTCGAATTGCTGCGAGTCGATCGGCAGTCGTCAACACCTGATGCGTCACATCCAGCCCGATCATCGTCAGCGCAATACCGCTGGTAAAGACGACATGCGCGGCATGGGGATCGACGTAGATGTTGAATTCTGCCGATGCCGTCACGTTTCCCGCGCCTGCTGCGCCGCCCATCAAGACGAGGCGATCGATTTTCTCGACAATGCGCGGCTCTTTGACGATCGCAACGGCCAAATTGGTCAAGGGGCCAAGCGTGGCGATCGTAATCCGCTCGTCCGTTTGCATCAAGGTTGCAATCAGATAGTCAACGGCGTGCTGAGGCTGAAGCGGCAGTTGCGGATCGGGCAGCGTTGCGCCTTGCAGCCCCGTTGCGCCATGCACATATTCGGCAGTTTCCAGCGATCGCACCAAGGGACGCGGACAGCCTGCATACACAGGAATTTGTCGCCCTGCCAGTTCACAAATTTTTCGGGCGTTCGACTGGGTGAGGCGGAGGGGCACGTTTCCGGCCACTGTTGTAATTGCGAGAATTTCCAGTTCTGGTGAGGCGAAAGCAAGAAGCAGGGCGATCGCATCATCCACGCCCGGATCGCAATCAATAATCACTCGAATCGCCATTGCGTTTATGCTCCCTGCACCCTGCGTTTTTCACACTGTATTCACACATTGTATTCACGAGTATGAGATATTCAAGTAACTTCCAAATATCCTGACTTTCACACTTCATGATTGAACAAATGCTGCTTGTTGGTGGCAGTCGCGGCATTGGTTTAGCCGTTGCTGAACACTACCACACAAAAGTCAAAAACCTGATTTGTGTTTCGCGGACGCGATCGCCCTTCGGCCATTGGATCGAAGCGGATGTTGCAGTGAATGCAGACCTCGATCGCATCGGTGCCGCATCTGAAAATCAATCTTTAGACGCTTTGCTATATCTTGGCGGCATTTGGGAAAAGAATGCTTTCACTGCCGATTATGATTTTGCAAATAGCAGCGATGAGGAAATCGATCGCGTCATTGCCGTCAATTTAACCGCACCCATTCGGTTAGTGAAACGATTAATTGCTTCACTTCAGCGATCGCCCAATCCCAAGGTAATTTTCATCGGTTCGCTGTCAGGTTTAGATCATCAAGCCTCCAGAGAAGTTGCCAATAGTGCTTCTAAATTCGGTTTGCGTGGCGCGGCACAGGCATTGGCGATCGAACTGAAGCGAACGGCGATCGGATTTACCGTCATTAACCCTGGAAATATTGCCACGCCCGAAGTGTTGAACGATATTGCTTCAGACACCTTTTCGCCGCAAGTTCCAATTCCACTGAGCGATCTGATCGCCGTCATCGACTGCTCGCTGAGCTTGTCACCAGATTCCTATTTGCCAGAAGTAAATTTGGCGCAAACCAAAGCGGGCTGACGGGGTTTCACGCGATCGCAACAATCTGAGCTAGCGTAGGATTGTCAATTTACTTTCAATTTGGTTTAAGCGTGAAAGCGGTTCACTTCAGTTTGATTGGATTGTTGCTATTAACTGGCTGTGCAAATAGTCCGCTGGGTCAATCGCTACAGCGCACGTTTGCCGCTGATCCCCAGCTTGAAGCGAGTCCAACCGTCACGCCTACCCCAACACCCACGCCCAGCCCTTCACCCACTGCGGATTTACCTGCCGATCTGCCGCGCTATCCCAACGCGGAACTGGTGGGCGAACCAACAACGGATGCAGACGGCGTAACGGTAACGCGCTGGCGCACAACAGACGGCGGCGATCGCGTCCGGCAGTTTTATCAAGAAGTCTTTCAAAGCGAAAACTGGCAGGTGCAGTCCAACACCGAGCCGCTGATCGCGCAGAAGGACGATTTGCGGGTGCGGGTGGCGATCGCGACTGGCAATACTCCAACCGAATTCACGCTGACTTACCAAACCGCTGCGGACACGACTGCCGCCTCGCCGACGCCAACTTCCACTTCAGCCGCACCGACTGAGGGATCGACGCAGTTTAGTGATGTTGGTCAGGCTCCGGCTGAACTGCAATCTTATATCAATGATTTGGCGCAGCTTGGCGTTCTCAATGTCGCAGATGCTTCGCAGTTCCGTCCCAACCAAATAATCACTCGGCGCGAATATGCTCGCTGGCTAGTCGCGACGAACAATCGCTTGTTTCGTGACAATCCGGCTCAGCAGATCCGGTTGGCTCCCAGTTCTGCCCAACCTGCGTTTCAAGATGTGCGATCGACCGATCCCGATTTCGGAGCGATTCAGGGTTTAGCCGAGGCAGGATTGATCCCCAGTCCGCTTTCGGGCGACAGCACAACGGTGACGTTTCGCCCAGATGCGCCGTTGACCCGCGAAAATTTGATCGCCTGGAAAGTACCGCTCGACATTCGCCAAAGTCTACCGACCGCTTCGATCGATGCCGTCAAGCAAACTTGGGGCTTTCAAGATGTTTCGCGCATCGATCCCGGTGCGCTTCGCGCCGTCCTCGCCGACTTCCAAAATGGCGACCAGTCCAACATTCGCCGCGCCTTCGGCTATACCAAGCTGTTTCAGCCGAAGCGAACCGTTTCGCGAGCCGAAGCCGCCGCTGTGCTGTGGTATTTCGGGTCGCAGGGCGAAGGCGTTTCCGCCAAAGATGCTGCAACTCAGCCTGAACCTGCCTCTACTGGACAATAGATTGAACGATCGCGTCGCTGACAATTTCTTGAGTTTTGTGACGGTTGGAAAACAAAAATTGCTGAAAGAAAACCTAGCCGAATTTGCCGATTCGATCGCAAATTTCAGGTTGTTCTCAAAGTGGCAAATTTTGGAATTTTTCCAGATCAAATTGCTTGCTGGAATTGCTCAAATACACTAAAGTGCTACCTAACGTCATGGGGTGATTGTGTGGTGTATACATCTCGGCCTGTTTCGGCCAATCCCAGCTTTAGTCCGCCGCTAGAGTCGCGCATTGTCGCGCAGAGTGAACGGCTGGATTTTTCAGCTTTGCTCGATCCCAGCTTGCTGCAAGCAGCGCGATACATTTATCGCACCTATTTTGAAGTGCATCCTGACCAAATTCAGCGACCTTTGGGCGTGGCGATCGATCGCTTTACACATCGGGGCAAACTGATTTTTAGAAATAAGCCAATCTTGCTGCCGCAAGAGTGCTTCGTCCCGATCAGTCAAATTGACTCTGACCTGCACTGATTCACCTGCACCGATTAGCCTGCATTGATCGACCTGCTCTATTCGGGTCTCGTCACCCTCACGGTTTTCATCTTTGGAAGCTGCATCGGCAGCTTCCTGAATGTTGTTATCTACCGAGTGCCAGCAGGCTTGTCGCTACTGCATCCGCCTTCTCGCTGCCCCAACTGTCTCCATCGTCTCAAACCTTACGATAACGTCCCTGTGATCGGCTGGTTGCGCCTGCGGGGGCGTTGTCGTTTTTGTCGTGCCAAAATTGCCGCTCGCTATCCGATCGTGGAGGCCGTCACGGGACTGTTGTTCGTGGCGGCCTTTTGGGGATTTCACGTGCCGCTTCCGGCTTTTGGCTACTGGGCATTTTTTAGCTGGCTGCTTGCCCTTGCCCTGATCGATCTCGATACGCTGACCTTGCCGAATTCTCTGACGCGATCGGGCTTGCTGGCGGGTTTGGCGTTTCAAGCGGCCAGCGGCTACGCGCATTCGCATACACTCGCCGGAGCGATCGCGCAGTTCTTCTCAGGCGTCGTCGGCATGGTGATCGGCATTTGGCTGTTTGATGCAATTACGCTGCTGGGATCGATCGCGTTTGGGCAAACGGCGATGGGCGGCGGCGATGCAAAACTGGCGGCAATGATGGGCGCGTGGCTGGGCTGGAAGTTGCTGTTGCTGGCAAGCTTTTTGGCTTGTGCGATCGGAGCGGTAATCGGCGGTGGCGCGATCGCAGCAGGCTGGATCGATCGCCGTCAGCCGATGCCGTTCGGTCCTTTTCTCGCCCTGAGTGCAGTTTTGGTGGCGTTCTTTGGCGATGCGCTCATCACGGCTTACCTGCGATTGTTTTTTCCGTCGCTTTAAGGAGGCTGGCTATTTGCCCAGCAGGAAGTAAGTCATCATTTGGCCTTTGCCTTTGATGTCGATCGCGCCGCGCGGTTCAAACGAATAGCGATCGCGCAGACGGCTGTAGGTTTCTTCGGTCACTTGAATGCGTCCGGGCAGTCCGGTCGTTTCCATGCGGCTCGCCGTATTCACCGTATCGCCCCACAGGTCATAGGCAAATTTGGTTGTGCCGATTACGCCTGCTCCAACTGGTCCAGTGTTGATGCCGATCCGCATTTGCAGCGGCGCATACGGACTGTCGGGCGGCAGCAGCGTCGGCGACAAATCGCCCAGAATCGACTGCATATCGATCGCCATCTGTGCAACGGCCTCAGCATGATCCGCTCTGGGCATCGGCAACCCGCCCACGACGAGGTAGGCATCGCCGATCGTCTTGATTTTTTCCAGGCCGTGATAGGCGGCAATCCCGTCAAAGGCAGAAAAAATCAAGTTGAGCAGTTCCACGAGTTCCTTCGGTGACAGTTCTGCTGAAAGCGCCGTGAAGTTGACAATATCGGCAAACAAAACCGTCACGTCCGCAAAATTGTCGGCAATGATCCGCTGTTCCTGCTTAAGCTGGTCAGCGATCGGCTTGGGAAGAATATTCAGCAGCAGCCGCTCGGATTTTTCCTGTTCGGCCTGAAGCCGCTTCAGCACGGCTTGCTCTTGGTCGCGCAGTCGTTTTTTCTCTAGACACGCGCCGATTCGCGCTTTCAGCAGCGTCGGGTTAAACGGCTTGAACAAATAATCTTCTGCACCTAGTTCGATGCAGCGCACCACGCTTTCCATGTCGTCCAGGGCGGAAATCATGATCACGGGAATGTGGCGCAACGCATCATCGGCCTTGAGATATTCAAGGACCTGATAGCCGTTCATTTCCGGCATCATGATGTCAAGCAGGACGAGATCAAACGCCTGCTGCTGCATTTGCGCTAAGGCTTGCTTGCCGTCGATCGCGACCGCCACCGTATGGCCGTGACGCTCAAGCCGTCGCGAGAGCAAATCGCGATTGACTTCATTGTCATCCACAACCAGGACGACGCCTCCTGTCATACCCGCGCCCCACCCAACAAAGTTTGAATTTTGCCGAGCAGTCTGGCAAACTCAACAGGTTTGGTGTCGTACTCGTCGCAGCCTGCTTCAAAGCATTTTTGCTGATCTCCGGCCATTGCGTGAGCCGTCAGCGCGACGATCGGAATGGTTTGCGTGGTTGGCGTCGCTTTTAGCTGGCGCGTCGCTGCCCAACCGTCCAGCACAGGCAGGCTCATATCCATCAAAATCAAGTCGGGAACTTCGGTTTGTGCCATTGCCACGCCTTGCTGTCCATCGACGGCAATCACCACTTCATATCCTTTGCGCTCTAGCCGACGCGAGAGCATATCGCGATTCATTTCATTATCTTCGACGAGCAAGATTTTCATGATTGTTTTTTCTTTGACAAGCTGAACAACAAAATAAGGATCGATCGCGCAATTCAATCATCGGACTCGATCGAGCGCTACCCTGAATGACCTTGCTGTTGACGAATACAGGCAGTGACGAGATGGCGAATCTCGCTCAAGAAGGCGTCGCGGCTGTAGTCTCCTTTGGGAACAATCGTTTCAACTTGCCCTTGAAGCTGTTGGGCTTCGGCAGGCGTAATGTCTTTGGCGGTCACGACAATGACGGGGATCGATCGCCACTGCGATTGCTGAAGCTGAGCGAGGAAGCCGAAGCCGTCTAGCTCTGGCATCATCAGGTCAAGCAAAATCAAATTCGGCTGCACCTGATCAAGTTTGTCGAGCGCAATCCGGCCATTTTCAGCGATCGTCACCTGCCAGCCGATGCCCGTTAACGTCTGCTGCATTAAATCGCGGCTGTCAGCGTCATCTTCAACTAAAAGCAGCGAGCAGGGCGGATTGGGACAGCGGTATTTGTCGATCGTCGCAACGAGGCGACGACGATCGATCGGCTTGGTGAGATAGTCAGATGCACCCAGCGCATAGCCTGTTGTTTTATCATCCACCATCGTCAGCATGATTACCGGGATTTTTTCGGTTTCCGGGTTATTTTTCAGAGCGGCCAACACAGACCAGCCATCGGTTTTGGGCATCATCACATCGAGCAGAATTGCGATCGGCGCTAGATCGCTTGCCAGCTTCAGCCCTTCCGCCGCCGACAGCGCACTGTAAATTTGCAGATTTTCGCGCGTCAGCAATCGCTGCAACAAATCATGCACGGTCGGGTCATCGTCGATCACCAAAATCGCACCGCTATCGCTGGATTGCACTTCGGCAATCACCGGAGTCGCTGCGGGTGGCGCGATCGGCAGCGAAACGGTGAACTGACTGCCCTGTCCGGGCTGGCTGGCAACTTCGATCGATCCGCCCATCAGTTGACAAAAGCGGCGGCTAATCGCCAGTCCCAATCCAGTTCCGCCATATTTGCGCGTCGTTGATGCATCCGCCTGAGTAAACGCCTCAAACACCTGCTCAAGCTGGTCGGCACTCATGCCAATGCCCGTATCGGCCACTTGAAAGCGAATCATGGGAGTTGAAAATCGGGAATCGGCAATCGGCTGTGCTTCGACTGCCGATCGCGTCACCGTCAGCGAAATCGTGCCGTTTTGCGTAAACTTCGCGGCATTTGAGAGCAGATTCAGCAGCACCTGACGAACTTTGGTCAGGTCAGCGGTAATCGTGCCAACGTTCGGACAGTCGATCGCCAGCGCATTGTGATTCTTCGCAATTAACGGCTCAACGGTGCTGACCACTTCGGCAACAAGCTGTGAAACATCAAACGGTTCCAGGTAGAGATCCATTCTGCCTGCTTCGATTTTCGACAAGTCGAGAATGTCGTTGATCAGCATCAACAGATGCTTGCCCGCGCCGTGAATGCGCTGCAAATCCGGCAGCAAGTCGGGCTGATCAAGATCTTCAGCTTCTTCTTGCAGCATTTCGCTATAGCCAATGATGGCGTTGAGCGGCGTTCGCAGCTCGTGGCTCATGTTGGCAAGAAACGCACTTTTGGCGCGGTTGGCTTGCTCTGCCGTTTCCTTCGCCTGTCTGAGCAGTTCCGCCTGTTTGCGCTCGGTAATGTCACGCAAATTGACGATCACGCCGTTGATGGCGCTATTGTGCAGCAAATTGTTACTGGTGGCTTCAAGGATGATCCACTCGCCGCTTTGGTGCCGCAGTCGGAGTTCAAGCGGCGGCGCAATTCCAGGCCGCTCTAGTGTGTTGGCAAAAGCGATCGCGACCGCTTCTTGCTCGTTCGGATGCACAAACTCCAGCATGAGATGGCCTTGCAACTGAGCAGGCTGATGACCTAGCACAAGGAAAACCGCAGGGCTACAGTAGCGAATTTCACCTTGGCGATCGACGATCGCGATGACGTCTGCGGCGCTTTCGATCAAGGTGCGAAAATGCTCTTCGCTCTGCCGCAGCGCGGTTTGGGCCTGCTGAAGGCTGTGTTCGCGATCGCGCACGGTCTGCACCATCTGCTCAAACGCTCGCGCCAGCACACCCAGTTCATCCGCACGAGCGGCGACAGTTTGCAAACTGAAACGATTGAATCGCGGTGTATCGACGGTGGCAACAGCCGCAGTGAGTTGGGCAACAGGGCGGGTAATTTTGCGAGCCAGAATCAGCGACGCCAAAAGGCCGATCGCCAAAATAAATAGAGAGATGATTGCCGCTCGCAGCAAATCGTGCCGCATCTGCATCCGGACGCGATCGGTAGACAGATAGAGCATCGTCGCGCCCTGAATCTGCTTTTGGTTGTCGATGATCGGCAAGATCACTTTGAGCAAATCGGCTTCGACATAGCTGGTGCGTTTGCCCTGCCCGATCGCCGCTCGCAAGCTGGCAATGTCGCGATCGCTGTTGAGTCCTTGGATGCCACTTTTGCCGCTGGTGACAGCACGAGCTTGATTGACCAAATTGCGATCGACAATCCGAATTGCCAAAATCGTTTCGTTGTCAATCAGTTCGTTGACCATCCGCATCAGGCCGACGCGCCGCTGAAGCTTGGAGAGCAGTTCCACTTCATCGCCGACCTGCACAATGCGCGGGCGATCGATTCCGGCAACGGCCACATATTTGAAAATGCGGCCATCGAGCGGACGGGGTTGAGCAGGCTGCACTACAACCTGTCGATCGCCTGTGATCAGCGGCCAAAACTCACTGGCATTCGGCTCGCGCTTCGCGGCATTTCCCCCAGCGTTAAAGGTGAGTTCAATTCCGGCAATGTTTTGATACACTGCCTGACCGTCCGAATCGGTAATCCAAAATTCATCGATCGCTGTGCGGTCAGCAATCTGCCGGAGGCGGGCGTTAATTTCGCGATCGCTCAGTCCGGCTTGCTGGGCAAGGCCAATCAGGTAGCTCGTTAGCGTCGCCTGCGCCACCATCTGTTCGCCGATCGCCGCCTCAACATCTTGCGGCACCTGATTGGCAAATCCAGCCATTCGCGCCAAAAACTGCGCCACCAGAATGCCGTTGGCTTCGGTTTCGGCCAGCACCGCGCGGCGCGTTCCCCAGGCAAACACGGCTGTTGTCACAAACACCGTGACGGCCAGCAGAGAAATTACCAGGAGAAGAATTTTATTTCGCAGCATGGCGGCTTGGATCTTGAAAACAGCAAAGCGATCGTCAGCAAGAGGCAGGGCGAGCGGCGGACGGATAGCAAGATGGCTGAACGGCAGGCAGCAAAAGCGTAAAGGTCGAGCCGCGATCGAGGCCGCTTTCGACGCTCAGACTACCGCCCAATAGCTCGCTGAGCCGTCGACCAAGCGCGAGTCCAAGTCCTGTTCCTCCATATTGGCGCGTGGAGGATTCATCGCCCTGAGTGAAGACGCGAAAAATCCGCTCTTGCTGGTCAGGCGCAATGCCGATGCCTGTATCGGAAACTTGGAAGCAGATCAGAGCAGTTGGGGGTTGGGGGGAGGTTGGCTGAGTAGCGGCGGGCGATTTGCTAACCTCGAATTCTTGATCTCCAACTTCTTTGAGGCTGACGCGCAGCGTGATTGTGCCGTTGTGTGTGAACTTGGCGGCGTTGGCAAGCAGGTTGCACAAAATTTGCTTGATTTTGTCGGGGTCGCTTTCGATCAGGCCGATCGAGCGCGGGCAGTCGATCGCAAACTGATTTTGATTGGCCGTTAGGATGCTGTGCATCGACTGGGTAATTTCGGTGACAAGCGCGGCAACATCGATTGGCTGCGTGTCGATCGGCATCTTGCCAGCGTCGATTTTAGACAGGTCGAGAATGTCGCTAATCAGCGCCAGCAGATGCGTTCCGGCTTGATGAATTTTGGACAGGTCGAGGACAAATTCGGCTTGGCCTGCGGCAATCAAATCTTCTCGCAGCATTTCGCTGTAGCCAATGATGGCGTTGAGCGGCGTTCGCAATTCGTGGCTCATGTTGGCGAGAAACTGGCTTTTGGCTTGGTTGGCCTGCTCAGCCGTTTCCTTGCTTTGGCGCAGTGCCGCTTCCACCGATTTGCGCTCGGTGATATCTTGCACGACGCACACCAAGCTGCCATCTTCGATCGCCACCAAAGACACTTCTTGCGGATAGGTGCTGCCATCGCGCCGCACGCCGATCGCTTCGCCGCGCCACTGGCCGATTTGCATCACAGCCGGAATCACCTCTTGCTGAAAGCGCGATCGCTCAATCTCGTCATACAGCACTTTCCAGCTTTGACCAATCAGCATTTCAGGGCGATCGTAGCCGTAGATGCTGGCGTGCGCTTGGTTCATATAGATAAAGCAGCCCTGCACGTCTAGGATCGAAATGCCGTCTATCGACGCTTCGATCGCCGTCAGTTGCCGATTCAGCGCTTCCTCAGTGCGCTTGCGATCGGTGATGTTTTCGACTGTGCCTTCGTAATACAGCAGCGCTCCAGTTTCATCGTGAACGGCGATCGCGTTTTCAGAAATCCAAATCACGCTGCCGTCTTGCCGATACACCTGCGATTCAAAATCCACCACGCGCCCTTGCGTTTGCATCCGGTCAATGAACTGCTGGCGGCGAGCCGGATCAACATAAAGCTGGCGATCGATTTGCGTTAGCTGCTCAATTAGCGCTTGAGGCGATGCGTAGCTGTAGATTCGCGCCAAGGCTGGATTGGCGCTCAGATAGCGACCATCCGGTGTAGTTTGGAAAATTCCGGTTACGGCGTTCTCAAAGATGCTGCGATATTTTTCTTCGGCAGCCCGCAAAGCATCTTCAGTGCGCTTGCGCTCTGAAACTTCGAGCGCCAAAACGACGAAATCCGCGATCGATCCGGCAAAGCCTTGTTCATCAAGCGTCCATTCTCGTGCTTCGCCAATGTGCTCGTGACATACCACGCCAACCACCTGCCCGCTGATGACAATCGGCGCGTCCAGCGTTGCCGTGATGCCGTTGGGCTGAAAGTACGTCGTCCAAAACGCGCTCAAGGCCGGATCTGATTTGAGGTCATGAGCAGCGATCGCTCGATTAGTGGTGAGCGCTCCAAAGTAGGCCGGATAGTCTGCAACGCGCAGCGGTTCGATGCAGAGGTGAACATCCTGGTTGCGATCGAATAAATCAATACATTCCCACAGCGTGCGATCCCTGTTGAAGAGCCAGATGCAAACACGAGCGACCTGCAAGGGAGCCGCCGCCGCTTCGGTAATCGCACGAAAGGCTTGTTCTAGATCGCCTTCCGCAAACGATTTGTGCTGTGCCAAGTTTGCCAGTGCTGCGCTTTGCTGGCGCAGGCGGTGTTCACTTTCGGTCAAGGCCAGTTCCATCTGCTTGCGATCGGTGATGTCCATCGTCACGCCGCTCAGCCGCAGGGGTTCGCCGTTTTCGCCGCAGGTCACGTTGCCGCGAGCGCTCACCCAGCGCAGACTTCCATCCGGGCGAACAATGCGATATTCCGGCGAATAGTCGCGTCCCTCGTGCAGCGTATCGACCTGAGCCTGCTTCACACGGGCACGATCGTCGGGATGCACAAACTCAAAAAAATGCTCGTACACTCCGGAAAATGCACCTGCGGTCAATCCAAAAATCCGCTCGACTTCCTTTGACCAGGTTTCTTCCCCGGTCTGAATGTTCCAGTCCCATGCGCCCATGCCAGCCGCATTCAGAGCAATCCGCTGAAGCGCTTCACTTTGACGCAACGCTTCTTCAGCCTGATGGCGATCGATGAACTGGCCGACCTGTTGTCCGATCGCCGTCATCATTTCCAGCAGTTCCGCATCAAACCGCTGCCGCGATCGACTAAAAAATGAAAGCACGCCGACGACCTGATCGCCACTGCGAATCGGAAAGCCACAGGCTGAATGCAAGTCGAGGTCAACTGCAAGCGATCGCCGCTGAAACTCGCCATGCGTCGCGATATCTTCGATCCAAAAGGCTTCCCCGGTTTGCCAAACCTTTCCGGGCAGACCGTTCCCGATCGTAAAGCTGATATGGCGACTGGCGGCTTCAAGCGGTCTGGTCTGTGGTGTGGCGTGCCAAGTTGCCCGCAGCGAAAGCGACTTGGCGGCGAAATCAATCGTCCACAGTTCGCCCATCTCCCATTGCAGACTGGTGCAGATGGCGCTGAGGAGACTTGGCATGGCGTGATCGATCGTGGCCGATTCTGCCAGAACGCGAGTCGTGGCGTACTGTGCGTTCAAGCGGCGTTCAACCCGCCGACGCTGCGCTAAATTTCGCGAAAACGCGACGAATACATAAAACACTGTTGCGAGCACAAGTAGGGCAAATGCCTCAACCCAATCGGTTTTGCGATCGAATTTTCCCAGTCGCGCTATCAGCAGTTGATCAAGTTCGTGAATTGTTTGCTCCCAAAGCTCAGAACTCGTGTCAATTGCAGCTTGCACAGATTGCTCAAACGTCTGTCGATCGATTCGCTCTGCGTTGAGTAGGCGATTGAGCGACTCCACCAGCGACTGCGTTCCGGTCATCGCCTGCTCGATCGACGGAGTGAGAATCGGCTGAAGCTGACGGCTGGGATTGTTGGTAAAGGCAACCTCCATTCCCTGAGCGAGCTGCTGCCAGTTTGATTCGATCAGTCCGCTCAGTTCAATTAAGATGGAGCGATCGCCTGCACTGACTCCGCGACGGCTCAGAATATCCAAGCCAAGCTGCTGCACCTGTGAGAATAAATCCTGGATGGCAGGCAGCTTCAACAGCACGGCATCCATCAGGTAGTAGCTGTCTAAATCCGGGTCGAGAATCAGCTTGGAGCGATCGCCGACGCGCGAAATTAGCGCCCGCAAATCAGCAACGAGTCGATTGCTCGACTGCCGCGCCTGCCAATCTGCCTGCAATCTGCCATACAGTTCTGCGGTGTCGAGAGTGTTGCCAAACTGCTGCTCAACGCTGGCTAGTCGATCGAAGTGCTGATTAATTTCGGCATCGGCCAACCGCGATCGCTGCGGCAGCGCAACCAGCAGGCTGTGGAGAGGACGCAAATACTGACTACCTTGCATTTCCCGTCGTACAAAGTCTTTGTCTGCGTCAATTTCAACGATGAGCTGATAGACGACGATTGTGAATGGCAGCACAAACAGCAGCAGTGAGGCAACCAGATTCACTCGTTTTGCAATTGACTTGTAAAGATTTGCCATTGTGACGCTTTGCGAAGACAGGAACAAGAAGAGTCAACACGATCGAGGCAGTGCAGCAGCACAATTTGATACACGCTGTTCGTTAGTTACGCGAATGATGCGATCGATTCCGCTTAATCAACAGCTTGCGGTCGGTCAACTTCTTTGGAGCGGGTGTGGTGCAACGGCAGATCATCCCAATTTGGCCGCAAACTTGCTGATAGCTTTCCCGAATTCTTCGATCGAATTCAAATGCCTAAAGTTTAAGTTAAACAACGTTCGTGCTGAAGCGTAAATCATCTTGTTCACCTTTATGCAAATTTGATACGATCGCTCGACAGTGCTATGAAAACTTAACGATCTTGTCAGGATTACTACCAATCACTGCCTCAGCTTGGCAATTACCCGCTGGCTGGGGCGATCGGACGTACATTATGGGTGTTCTCAATGTTACACCCGACAGCTTCAGCGATGGCGGGCTGTACAACGCGCCCGCAGCGGCTTTGGAGCAGGCACAAGAACTTGTGGCGACTGGCGCAGATATCCTCGATGTGGGCGGACAGTCCACTCGCCCGCAGGCAGACACCATCACGGCTGAGGAAGAGCAGCAGCGCGTCCTGCCCGTGATCGCAGCAATTCGATCGGCAGGAATTATCGTTCCAATTTCGATCGACACAACACGCGCAAGCGTAGCACGAGCAGCGATCGAAGCGGGAGCAAATTGGGTCAACGACGTTTCAGGGGGCACTTACGACTCAGACATGCTGCCCACCGTCGCACAACTGAAGGTGCCAATTGTTTTGATGCATAGTCGCGGCACACCCAAAACCATGCAGCAGATGACCGAGTATCGAGATTTGATTGGCGAACTCCGTGAATTCTTGCAGGAACGGGTAGAAGCGGCGATCGCCGCAGGCATTGATCCGGCACAGATTGCGATCGATCCAGGCATTGGCTTTGCAAAAACGGGAAGTCAAAATTTGGAAATTCTACGGCGGCTTCCAGACTTGAGGTTCGGCCATCCATTGCTGGTGGGCACGTCGCGCAAAAGCTTTATCGGCCATATTCTCAACCAGCCTGATCCGAAGAAGCGCGTTTGGGGGACGGCGGCGACTTGCTGCGCGGCGATCGCAGGTGGAGCGGACGTTTTGCGCGTTCACGATGTGCGCGAACTGCGCGAGGTTTGCTTGGTTGCGGATGCAATATGGCGAGGCGATCGCTAGTGCCGACTTCACCTAAGGAAAAAGCTCCCATCCGAAGACAGGAGCTTTTCGCAAAATCAACACACTGTTGACGGATTAGTCAAGGTCAGGCATTGCCAACACAGGCTCAGAAGCGCGGTTGATGCCCTTCTCGAAACCAGCGGCAGCAGCGCGAGCGCGACCCGCGTGCCACAGGTGGCCAACCAAGAAGAAGAAGCCCATCACAAAGTGGAAGCAGGCCAGCCAAGCGCGAGGCGAGACGAAGTTGACGGAGTTGATTTCCGTTGCCACGCCACCCACCGAGTTGAGCGAACCCAGCGGCGCGTGTGTCATGTACTCGGCAGCGCGGCGAGCTTGCCAGGGCTGAATGTCGTTCTTGATCTTGTCGAGGTCAAGACCATTTGGGCCACGTAGCGGCTCCAGCCAAGGACCTTGGAAGTCCCAGAAGCGCATCGTTTCACCACCGAAGATGATTTCGCCAGTGGGCGATCGCATCAGGTACTTACCCAGACCCGTCGGGCCTTGAGCCGAACCAACGTTTGCACCCAAGCGCTGGTCACGAATCAAGAAGGTCAAGGCTTGAGCCTGCGACGCTTCCGGACCCGTTGGACCGTAGAATTCGCTGGGGTAAACGGTGTTGTTGTACCAAACGAAGACCGACGCAATAAAGCCCATCAGCGAAAGCGCACCCAAGCTGTAGGACAGGTAGGCTTCGCCCGACCAGATGAAGGCGCGACGTGCCCAGCCAAACGGCTTGGTGAGGATGTGATAGATGCCGCCGAAGACGCAGATCAAGCCGACCCAAATGTGACCGCCGACCACATCTTCAAGGTTGTTGACGCTGATAATCCAGCCATCGCCACCAAACGGCGACTTCAGCAAGTAGCCAAAGATCGTCGCGGGGTTGAGCGTTGGGTTCGTGATGACGCGAACGTCACCGCCTCCTGGTGCCCAGGGGTCATACAGACCACCAACAAACATGGCTTTGATCACGAGCAGGAAAGCACCCAAGCCCAGCAGGACGAGGTGGAAGCCCAAGATGGTTGTCATCTTGTTCTTGTCTTTCCAGTCGTAGCCGAAGAAGGCCGAGTATTCTTCCAGCGTTTCGGGACCGCGAACGGCGTGATAGATGCCGCCCAAGCCGAGAACCGCAGAAGAGATCAGGTGCAAAACACCAACGACGAAGAAAGGGAAGGTGTCGATCACTTCACCACCTGGACCCACGCCCCATCCTTGCGAGGCGAGGTGCGGCAGCAGGATCAAGCCCTGCTCGTACATCGGCTTTTCGGGAACAAAGTGCGCGACCTCAAACAAGGTCATTGCACCTGCCCAGAAGACAATCAAACCAGAGTGGGCGACGTGAGCGCCGAGCAGCTTGCCCGACAGGTTGATCAAACGGGCATTGCCTGCCCACCATGCAAATCCAGAGGATTCTAGATCGCGTCCGCCGCCCATTGTCAGCGAACTATTGAAGGAAGCGTTATAGGGCGTTTCCACGTGGTAATACCTCTTCAGGGAAGACAAAGTTTTCGTGCGGCTGGTCTTGCGGCGCCATCCACGCCCGGATGCCCTCGTTGAGCAAGATGTTCTTGGTGTAGAACGTTTCAAACTCCGGGTCTTC
>NZ_JACJPO010000012.1 GCF_014696105.1 Microcoleus sp. FACHB-1515 | reverse complement strand
GTATGTGGGTTACTTTGAATAAACTGTTCGAGCGTTTCCATTGTCTGAGAGGGTAGAGTTTGAGGCACACCCTCAGCCTACCATTTGTTCACATCCTATTTAGGCTGCCTGTAGCAGTCCTAATTGATTGGTAAACAGCGAGAATTTTGCCCTCACCCTAAATCCCTCTCCCCCAGGGAGAGGGACTTTAATCTTGCTCCCTTCTCCTCCAGGGAGAAGGGTTGGGGATGAGGGCAGACCGAGTTTACCGCTCATCCAGGATTGCTATAGCTTCGATTGAAACGATCGCTGACTGCTGATTGATTCGGATGGTTTAGCTTTCAACGATCGATAGAGAAACCGGAATGTGTGATTGAAAGTTCTGAAAATCGTTGTCTGTTGTCAAGATGCTGTAATTGCGACGGTGGGCGACGGCGCAAATCAAAAAATCAGTATTTGACCCCTGAATGCCATTGCTACGGCAGACGTTAAAAAACTCAGCGCCGAGTTCGTAGTCTTCAGTGACGATCTCTAAGTCTGGAAAGGCACGAAGATAGTCTCGTAACCTGATAAACTGTTCTGAACTCCGAATACCAGAGAGGATTTCTTGACGAATTGCGCCTAGCAAAATCACTCGATCGTCTGTGATCAAAGCTTGCAATTGAGCAACGGCAGGAGAAGAGTCAGCAAGTGTTCTTCGACGTAGAGCCAATGACCAAACAGAGGTATCAACAATGATGCTCATGCTTGGCTACGTTGCTGTTTGTAGTCATAATCTGAATCGTAGTCGATCGTGCCGAAAAGAGTTAGCACTTTAAGACGCTTGCGACGTTGAATATACTCGCGCAATGCGGTTTCAACTAAAGCATCCAAAGTCGTTTGTTCATCAAGAGCAAGAGCCTCTTGGAGTAAATCATCGCTTATGTTGAGTGATGTCGCCACGATTGCACCTCAGCAACGATTTGTAGACGTATTCTATCTTGCTGCATTCTGTAAAACAGCCGCGATCGCGCTTTCATTTCCCTCGCTTGAGTTGAAAACCAAAAGTTCTTTTACCACGATGATTGGCTCAAACGACTCGGTACGATCGCAGCATCAATCTTGTCCTCTTCTCATCGTCCGCAATGAGTTGGCAGGGTGGCGGCGACGAGCATGACTTCGCCGCGATCGTTCACCTGCCAGCCTTGCGCTTCGACAATTTCAGCGGTTGGATCAGCGGATGCGCTCCAGGATGCGGGTGGCTGCAAGTCTTCGAGAATGTCGCTGCTGGCGATCGGGTCGGTGGGGGATGGCGCAATTCCACCGCGTCCTGTTTGGTAGAACTCGCCTCGGTTGGCTTGGGCGGTGGCGGTGGGCGAGCAGCCGATCGCGATTTGGTCTGAGGCATCGACGACATCGGCAGGCAGTTCGGTTAAACCTTGAGTTGGATCGACATCGGGCGTGTTGAAGGTGATTGTGCCCTGTGTGCCGAATTGGGAACTGGCAGTGATGTCGCTTTGCGGTGTTGAGCGCCCCGATTCAAACCCAAAGATTGCTTGTGCCGTAATGTCCACGTTGCCGCCTCTTCCATCGAACGCATCGGCAGTAATGTCGCTATTTTCTGAGGGAACCGCGACGATGAAATCGCCGTTAAAGGTGATGTTGCCCCCATCGCCGCCTGCTTGAGCGATGCCTGCTGTAGAGGAAATACTGCTACCGTCACGGAGTAAGAGCAAATTCACATTTTGCAAAGTGATATCTCCACCTCGACCGGATACTGTCTCAGTCGTCAATCGCGCCCCCTGTCGCAGAATCACAGATTCAGCTTGTACCCGAATATTGCCAGCGGCTCCTTGTCCAGCATTATTTGAAGCGAACTGAGCCTCGTCGCGCAGCAAAATCGTGTCTGCTACAACATCGATATTCCCTCCATTTCCTGTTACATTCCTTCCTACATCGCTTAGAATGGCGCTGAAAAGTCCTTCACGATCAAACCCAGCGAAGGAGAGAGTGTCAGCAACTCTCAAACTTATATTGCCTGCATTTCCTTGCCCATAAGAGGTACCAGAGATATAAGCACCGTCATTCAAAGCAATAGAGTTAGCTGAAATTGTGATATTACCCCCATTGCCTCTTGTATCGCCTCTTGGCCCTCGTAATACTGCACTTGTTATAAAGCCGCCATCCGTCAAAATTATAGAACCTGCTCTAATTGTGATACTTCCTCCATCACCAATTGCCCTTGATGAAATGATAGAACTTTGAATTGAACTACTGATTTCATTTCGCTCACTAAATCCAGACAAAGAGAGAGTATCATTAACTTCGAGCGTGATATTACCAGAAGTACCACTTCCAATAACAGCAGTTACGATTCCTGCACCATCGTTTAAAGCAATAGAGTTAGCTGAAATTTCGATGTTACCTCCAGCGCCTATTCCATCTTCTGTTACTTGACTTCCTATGACACTGCTACCAGCAAATCCATCAGGTTTTCTTCCAGCCAGAGAGAGCGTACCATTAACCGAGAGCCGCACATCTCCTGCGTTCCCTGTTCCGTAGATGACCGCACCGATTTCCGCTCCGTCATCAAGTCTGATAGAGTCGGCTGACACAATCACGTCTCCAGTATCACCGACTCCCTGTGGCCAGATTATATTCCCAATAAACGTATAGCCATCATTCCCGCCAAATCCAGCCAGAGAAAGAGTATCAGCAATCTCTAACCTCGTGTCTCCCGTATTTCCCCGACCGTAAGTATAGCTGCCTAATTGGGAACCATCATCCAGTTCAGCAGAGCGAGCGACAATCCTGATACCACCTGCATTTCCGACACCTCCAGGCTCTACCAGGTTAAATACATTACTTCCTTCTGCAATTCTGACAGTTTCCGCAGCATTGAATGTAATCTCTCCTGCTTGAGCAACCGCAGAACTTGAAGTGTCAGCAATTCCTGCTGTGAGATTACTACTGCCTAAAATGTTGATGTTTCGGGCGGTAATCGCAATATTGCCGCCGCCGCTTGCGGTGACATCAATCAGCGCCGAATCCGCGATCGCCACATCCGCCCTCGTCAACCCATCCGGTACACTCAACCGCCATTCCTGCCCCTGCTGCCTCAGTCCCACCTCGCCTGGAGATGCCACCCCTGCCAATTCCACCCGTCCTCCGGGTGCGAGTAACTGCCCACCTTCCACATTGACCGCCCCACCAAGCAACGTTAAAGTTTGACCATCGGGAACCTGTAAAGTGGCTCCTTGAGAGATAATCGGCTGCGGATTAAGCTGGTTAAACAGTAGAGCGTTGGGATTGACGTTGAGCAGTGGCGTGGGCGCAGTGGGATTGGTGGCGCTAAACAGATCACCGTTGGGAAAAGCGATCGCATCTGCGGTTGATGAGACAAATGCACCGCCCACCTCTAACCGTGCATTCGCCCCAAAAATGATGCCGTTGGGATTGAGCAGAAATAGATTGGCACTGCCGTTCGATCGCAGCAATCCATCAATATTCGAGACAGAATTGCCCGTCACTCTGGTCAGAATGTTTTCAATTTGCGGCGCGTTATTGAATGAGGCTGAGCCATTTGTAGGAACCGAAAATTCGCGGAAGCTGTGAAACAAATTGCTGCCTCGCGTCGTGCCGCCCTCGATCGTGCAGTTCGTGCAGCCCGCTTCGACCCTGGAGTTCTCCGGCAGCGTATTGTCTGGAACAATCTGCGCTTTGGCAGTGAGAGCAGCTAAGTTGAGGAACAGGCTGACTAAAATCCAGACGGTAGAAGCTGTTTTCATACGAGGGGGCAATTCGTTACTAGAGATTTTGGATGTCCCTAATCTACTTGTCAAGGTAATGACTCAAAAAATAATCAGGATTTTCAGAAGATTGTTTTCATCCTTTTAATTGTGAATGCGATCGCTAAGCCTGCATCGTGATCAGCGTGAAGTAAGCCACAGAAATTGCTGCTAGAACAAGGCTCGATCGCAGCCCTTTTTGATTTCTTTGAGCCACTTTCACGATCGCATGAGCCACAAAACCTGCTGCCATTCCATCCGCCACCGAAAACGTCAGCGGCATAATCAAAATGACAAGAAATGCTGGAATTGCTTCTGCTAAATCATCCCAATTAATGAAGCGAACACAACTCATCATCAAGACGCCAATCATAATTAAAACGGGAGCAGTGGCAAAGGCAGGAATCGCAGCAAATAAGGGAGAAAACAAAGCGGAAAGCAGAAATAGAATTGCGACTGCGATCGCCACAAATCCGCTGCGTCCCCCTTCAAACATCCCAGAAGCCGATTCGAGATAGGGAATCACCGGAGCGCTGCCCACCAATGCGCCAAACACTGTACCGATCGCGTTCGAGAGTAAGGCTTGTTTCGATCGATGTAGCTCACCATCCGGCTTTACTCGATCGACTTGACCTGCCAACACGTTCAAAGAACTAATCGTGTCTGACAGGGAAACAAACAGCAAAATGAAGACAACTGCCACAAAGTTTCCCAGTTGTGACCAGGTGAGATATTGCACTCCTGCGATCGCCTGCCCCACTAAATCGATCGGAAATTGTGGCAGCGTCAGAATCCCTTGCGGTAAGGGTGCAACGCCACAGAGCCAACCCAAAATTGCAGTGCCAAAAATTCCAAACAGCAGCGCACCTTTGACCCGTCGAACCATTAGGAAACCAGTCAGCAAAATGCCAAAAACGGCCATCAAAGTCGCAGGCTGCTCTAAAGCGCCCAAGGCAGTCGTTGTGGCCGTATTGCTGACAATAATGCCTGCTCCTAAATGGGGAGGAGCCGCTTTTCCCGACAGCGCGATGTAAGACAAAAATAATCCTAAGCCGACTACCATTGCTTGTTTTAGTGAGTTCGGAATGGCATCGTTTAATTGCCGACGCAAAGGGCTGACTGACAGTGCAGTAAAAAGGATGCCTTCAACCAGAGCAGCGGTAAACGCCAAGCGCCAGTTCATACCCATGCCCAGCACGATCGAAAAGGCAAATAGAGCGGTTGTTCCAGTTCCAGTTCCCAGCGCAAACGGATAGTTTGCGAACAGTCCAATCAAGATGCTGGAAACCGCAGCACAAAGCGCGATCGCCACCAAAATCTGCTCAAACAAATCACCGGGTTGCTGTAGAAAAACTGCATTTCCCAAGATATGAGCATTGACGATCAAAATCGGAGCCGCTGTCATAAATGTAGTCAGGCTAGCTAGCAATTCAGTTCGGTAGTTCGTTCCCAACTTCTCAAACTGAAAGAAACGCTTGATGCTCTCTGTCCATGCGATCGACATCGGAAAAATTAGAGCAAGTTTTGGCTTATTCATGGGGTAATAATGGGGTTGTTTTGTTTACTTAGGAAATTCCAAATTGCTGTCTGACTTGTGAAATGGTGAAGTTCCGATTAGCGCTAAAGTCGAATCGATTCAAATCTCTAACTTGGAGCGATCGACCGTAAGCCAATCCCGCATCAAAGCAGTGAAAATCTGACCAGGAAAAACGATATTTTTTCGGGTACAGCGTTGATGAAATTAGCTTAAACAAAAGTTGGTGCAGCCAATGAGTTCGAGTATCGCTGCCCATCGTGAAGCCTTTCACAAAAGCTTCATCGGCTAGAGAATGTCCCCGGTTGAGAATGGCGTGAAGGCAATCATGCCCATACAGGTTAATCTTGCCGGGAAATGCGATCGCGCTACTAGAATCTTCAAATAGCCAGACGATGAACGGAATATTAGATTGAGGATCGATCGCTAACTGCTGCACGGCATCATCAAGAGTGCAGCGATTTGGATCAAGATAGAAATCAGGCTCTAGATGATCAATGGGTACTTGCTGAAGTTGAAAAGTTGGGTTTAATTGAATAGTCATGTCGAAATCTCTTCACGCTGAATGCGCTTCCGAGGTAGTTCAAAGAAGCAAGAGCGAAATTCTGCAACGATAGTTTTATTGAAATATTTCTTCACACGCCGAATTTCAGCGATTAGCAATGGCAACAAAAAGCCTCGAAATGCTTGAACAAATCGAGGCAATTCGTAATTGGGGAAGTTAGCGTTTATCGTCCCGAAGATGCGGCTGGTAGCGGAATAATTGAACCGACGATCGCCTCTTGTGCTAAATCTTCAGCGTCGATCGTTTGCAGGAGCGATCGCCACTTTTCCCGCAGTTGGGCATCTTGTGGTGATGCCTGTAGCTGACCTGCAACTTGTGCCAAAGCGTCATACCAAATATCCGGCGTCGCATCGCGAATTTGGCGTTCTCGATCGGGTGTGAGTGCGACGCGCTCAACCATGCCATTCACGGTTAAGTCCGGCTGTGTGCCTGTGCCATCTTGACAGTAAAGCTGAAAATACCAGCGGTAAGAATTTCCTTCTTGCAGTTCAGTTTGAGGCGGCAGGGAGATACTAACAATTCCGGGCGTTTGAGGTAGCGTAAAGCGAATTTGATGGAGACGTTGTTCTTCTCCCGGCCAAGCCAGAAGGGTGAATTCACCAAACTGAACTTGATCGGCGGCAAAGGGAATATAAAACAGAAATGTCGGGGAATTGGTGGTGGTTAAAACTGGATTGGTGACGGGAATCAGCGCTTGCATCGATCGATTCAGCGGATTGCACGATGAATCTTGAGGGCTAAGTCCGCCGCCTGGTCGCGTATCGTTTGGGGGTGGACTGGGTGGTGGATTTGGAGGACGCTGACTGATGGTGACGGCATCGCTCACCGTTTGAGCCGACACCGCCTGTAAGCTGCACCCGATCGCCAGCGCGACTAATATCATCGAACATTTGCCGATCAAATTAAAATTCCTCATGATCGTCCATTCAGTTCGTACAGTTACTTTAACTTGCGCTGCAATTCTAGATTAGAAATCACACCGATCGCACTCAAAAATATGGCAAACAAAGCGGGAATGAACGGTAGCCAAATCCCCCCAGTTAAACTAATTAAACTAATTTGATGAAGCATGATCGACAAAATTGCGATCGCCACACCCAGCCACAGCAAATTCGATCGCAGCCGTTTCACCAGCATACTTGTCACTAAAGAAACCGCTAAAATCAACGTTGCATCGCCCCACTGAAGGTTACGCCATTGGGGAAGGCTGCGAATTTGCGATCGCTGATCTTGCACAGCACTAAGGATCTGGCTGACTGCATGGGCATGAACCCAAACGCCTGCCATTTCACCATAAGGCGTATCAAAGCTATCTCTGGCAACCGGAGCCGTGTAGCCAATCAGGACGATGCGATCGCGCACCATCTCAGTCGTCGCCTCTCCATCAAGTACCTGCTGAAGCGACACTTGCTGTCCGGGCGGAGCGGCACGATAGTTGAGCATAATTTGATTGCTGCCATCGAGTGATTGATAGCCGACAAAGCGATCGGGCAACGGGCGAAAGGCGATCGCGCCAAACTGCCACTGCTGCCACTCATTGACGTGAAGCGGCTGCACGTTGGCATGGCGTAAGTAGCGGTAGGCAAGCTGAAAGCTGAGGCTGTAGGGCGTTGTACAGGTCGATCGCAATGGCGCAAGGTTCGGATCATAAGACAAGATCTGCCGACGAACCATGCTTCCTTCCGGCTGTGCGGTTGCCGTTTGGATGTCGCTGCGCGATGCAGGTCGCCACACACTAAAGCGATCGATCGCCAGATTGCTAAATCCAACCTGTTCAATCTGCTGGTCTGAGGAAAACTCAGGCGGAGCCGCATAGTTTCGATCGTCCGAATTAAAAGCACAAACGGTTATCAGTTTAGAATTCTGCTGAAACTGCGCGATCAGGTCTGGTCGGCCTGCACCTCTGGGCTGAAAGCGGTGCATATCCAGCCCGATCGCCACAGGCTCAAGCGATTGTAGAGCGGCGATCGCTTTGACCAGCGTTGCATCCGTCAGCGGATAGCCGCCCTGCTGATTCACATCGGCCTGCGTCACTTCCACGACGAGAATGCGCGGATCGATCGCCTCAGCCGGACGCAACCGCATCAGATGATCGTAGGCGGCTAGCTCAATCGGTTGTAGCAGTCCGATCGATCGAATTGCCAAAACTGCGAACGTGACAAGCAGGCTAATCCAGAGAGTCGATCGCCAACGCGGTTTCATGCGAGGCAGTGAGGGCGATATAGGCGTTGCAGGTAGATCAAAATTGCCGCACAAACTGCGCCAGTCGGGAGGCGTGACGAGCAGATTTTGGAAGATGATTGGCAACCAACTGGCACAGGGAAACTGATGCTCCAATCCCTGCAAGCGTTCTCTCGCCTGTCGTTCTGCTAAATAGAGCGATTCGCCAGCGGCAAACGCCGCGAGGAAATATTGCAAGAATACAGCGGCCACCTGATCCGCGATCGGCTCTCGCATCACAATCAGTTGCGGAATCCGAAGCTGATGCAGTTCTTGTGCTAAACCCAAGCCATCACAAGAGTTGAAAATTGCTAACTGCAAGCCGCGATCGATCGCTTGCCGCAACCCATACTTTAATTCTGTCAACGTAAAACTATCGGTTTCATTAATATAAATTCGTCCGCTCTCGCCTTCCGTTCGACTGTGTCCAGCAAAGAACAAAATATCCCACGATTCATTCCACAATCGATCGCTCAACTGCTGGCGATCGGGTTCAACTAAAAATTCAATTTCGGCCTGGGGAAGTTGTTCTAAAAGCTGGCGATCGCGCTCCAAGCTGATACCTTGACTGTTTCCTAAAATTGCCAGAACTTTAACTGTTGCTTTTGCAGAAATTAATTTTTGGCTGTGAATCGCTTCGTATTCGGGTGCGCTTAGGGCAACTTCAGCTTTCGGGTAGCGCTCGAAAAAATCCCATTCATGCCAGGGCAGCTTTTGCAAACTGAGATCGTTTGTGCGAATTAAAAATCGAATGGTGTCATCTCGATTCAGTTCTTCCCGGAGGCGGCGATCGATTGACTGAAACGACTGGGAATTGAGCCAATCACGGAAGCGATTGCGCAGCACTTGAGCCGATTCTTGACAGTCTAAGATGCGGCGATTCAGCGACCCTTTGTGAATAATTTTCTCGGCTTTGATGCGGAGCGGCATTCCCAGCGATCGATAGGTCTGCTGCCAGTGACGATGTTGCGTTGCCACTTCGGGAGCCGCAGGAAGATAGCCTTTCACCTTCAAGATTCGGGGTTCCGCGCGAATTTCCAGCGTGGCTCGAAAGCCCACCGTTTCAAAATCTCCTTCTAATTCCAGAATCACGAGTTTATCCACTGACCATCCGCCCTTGTGACTTGCTAGATCTCAAATGCTTCGATGATAGTATCCTCCTGCAAGCTAATCTTGACACTAAATTGTTCTCCAGGTTCTCCCGCAAATTGAAATTCAAGCCCTTCGCTGTTGCTATTTTCGGCTTGCAAAATTGTTTTTCCGGCTTCATCAATCAGCGAAAGGTGTAGCGATCGAGGCAAATACGCTTCTGCTCCAGTCGGATATAACTCGATCCGAATTTGATACTCAGAAGTCGTTCTTGGCGCAATTTCGATTAAAAATAACGCCTGAATTTTTGGAGTTCCTAGCGTTAAAAGCTTCCCCTGTTTCATGCCTGATGTCGCCTGTGATGCTTCAACGATCGGAGTCCGAAAGCTGAAAGCAAGCTGTTCTTGACCGTTCAAGAGCGCTTCCAGCGTCTGCCAGCCTGCGGCAATTTGATTTTGCAGCCAGTCACTCAATCTGGTGATAGGAGCAATCACATTTAGGCTACTCAAATAGCTAGGAAACTGATCGATCGGCTGCAATTTTTCAATCGGCAGTTCTTCTGTTTCCACACTGCTGACAAATCCTAATAGCGCCGCTTCGGTCAAATCAGCGTTAAGCTGCACAGCAATGTAGGCAATGCGATCGCTCCATACCTGAGCCGGAATTACACAAACTTTTGCATCTGGAAGCACAACTCGACACTCCAATCGACCCAAATCATTCACCCACAAATCTGCGCTATCGACTAAAACCTGCAAAGTTGGATTCCAGCTTTGACTTTGCTCAAAATCCGTCTTCATGCCCAAACAGGTCAAATAAAAGTTCACCGCCAAGACGCTCAGCGTATTCAAATAAACTTGTCTCGCCTTTTGAGAATTTGAGTGTTGCTGATAGAATTTCTCCGCAGTTTGGTGATTGGCTGCGGTGAGCGGAACGGTGAACGGGAACATACTAGATAGGGAGTTCATGGCTGAGTAAAATAATTTCATAAGGCGGTATCAGGACGATAGGTACTCCTTGAATTTAGGAGCAAACTTGGTGAGGCAGCGCTGATAAAAAGAGCTAAGCGTGACCACTTTCACGTCAAGGTCTGCGGAGATTTCCTTCCACGAATACCCGCCCAAAAACTGCAAAGCAATGTACTGAAAGTTTGCGGCTGGCTTTTGCTCGATGTGGGTAGACTGAAACACTTTGTCGGGGTCTTCTTGGATGCACTGAATCACTTCTTCGGACAAAGAAATACTCGCTTGCGATCGCATCTCAACCGGATTTTGCTTTTCCAATACCTCCAAGGTCATGCGCCTGATTTGCGATCGCTCCACTCCTTTCGGCGCAGCAGGCATCAGGTCGCGACTCGCCTCGATAAAAAATCGCCGCTTCATCAAAAAGTTCGCCCACTGCAACACCTCAAACTCTGAATTGTACTGGTCAATCTTTTCGCAGATGTGCAAAAACAAGCGCTGCTGAGCTTCGGCATAAATCTCTTCATACCAACCTGGAAACTGCCCTTGATAGGGGCGAACCAGCTTTTTAGAGCGATGAATAATGCTGATCAGTTGAGCGATCGATCGCTGTCTTTGCAGAGTATTGGGCGGATGCTGCTGAGCCTCCACTGCAAGCTGCTTGAGTTGTTCATCCAAGTTCATAGTGAGGTCAAGCGGAGTCAAAAACCCGACTGCAATGCTATAAAGGCTATTCGTCATTCACAGCGTTAGATTCTGCCAAGCCTGCAAAACTTTACAAATCTTCACACTCAGTCGCAGGTGACTCTTTGCGATCGCCCTGCTTCGACTCCCGAAAGCTTGCGATCGAATCAAATGAATGAGCATTAAGTGAACAGCCTACAACAAGGCAGTTTTAGTCGATCGCAGATCTCCCTATCATAAAGCGAATTTCGCTTGCGCTCGCTTTCCATCCGCTAGTATTCTGAGGATAGTTTGATAGAGATAAGTGCAATTATCCCTACCTAAAATTGACGAAAAAGAGCGATCGCCGATGCATTTCATCTAAGCTTCTATCAAAGCAGGGTGGAGTTGCATCAATTCACTAATGATCTATCGATCTCTCTAGCTTATAGATGCACAAGGTAGAATTTCATTTTATTAAATTCACGATTCTAAGTCAAAAAAGGGAGTGAGATCGATGTCATCGCGATCTCTAAAGTGACCTCTAAATTGACTGGTATAAATCACGCTACAGGTTGAATCATCTCTTTTCTGCTGCTCTACATGCTGTAGATGATCTAAACTTCTTGAATCAACTGCCTTCGTACAAGAATCGATTAAGCTTTGACAAATTTGCAAAAACAGTGTTTCCTCGTACACCTCAGCCGACACTAAGTAGGCAAAAGGTGCCACTTTAGGCAAAGATTCAATAACCTCTCTTAGGTCAGTTTCATTAACCAATTCATTTTGAAACTGATCCTTGATATTTTGGCTAAACCGAATGTGAAGCTTGCTCGGTTTGTAGCGGTCATATTTGCTTGTGTAGTCGTAGACATCATCAAGATTCAACTTTTCGTCGTTGTAGACAACGCCATAAACCCCAGGCCGATTCGGAAGCAGTTGCCAATCGCTGAGGTGAATGGTTTTCCAGTTCAGCGGAAACTCAGCCTTGTATTCTTCTTGGCTCGCTTGACTTAGATTCTCTGAAGGAACAACTTGAACATCATCAGAAGTTTGAGGGGTAGCCAAAGGAATCAGCCCACGAGCAATTTGCTCGACGAACTCCGATCGCGAGAGTCCCTGCTGCTCAGCCATCTCATCTAACCTCTGTTGTGCAGTAGGAGTGAGTGCCAAGCTGATTTGTCTCTTCACTTCATCATGCAGATGTCCAACGCCTTTGACTCGCTTTCTTCCTTTTGTCATAATTTCTTGACTTTCCCAACGCGTTCTCGCTTTAGAAGCTGTATTTATTTCTTAATTAGAAAGAGTATTTTTATCGTTGAGAAAGCAATTCAGCCAGTGCCGACTCGCTCACTGCAACTGAGGTAAACAAGAAACAAAGGAGATTGGTCAAATGGCTAGACGCAATAAGAAAACGACTCCCGAAAAAATCCGCAAATGGATTGCTGAGGGACGGGGGCAAGGTAGAGGCGCTGATTACAAACCCTGGCTCACTGGACAGGATGTGTCTGTGGACAGTTTTTCTGTGCGGATCAAAATCCTGGAGCCTAGCGGAAGACGCTATGAAGCGTTGAGTTTGCTGGAGGCAGACTATTTCAAAATCCTGAGTTGGTTACCCAATGTAGTGGAACTCAGGGAGCAATACCCACTTCTTCCCTTGGAAACAACACAAGAAATCGCAAGAAAACTTGGTGTTGAACATCCTAGCTTTGAAGGTGAACCGATCGTCATGACAACTGACGCTTTAATTTCCCTTCAAGGCAGTATTGGCATTTTTGATGTTGCTAGGGCAGTCAAACCTTCAAAGAAGTTAGGTGACCCACGTGTCATTGAGAAACTTGAAATTGAACGCCACTACTGGTAAATGAGAGAAACCAATTGGCGTGTTTTGACAGAACTCGATCTTCCAGAAGTATTCAAAAAGAACGTTTTATGGATTTATCATCGCTTTCACGCTGATGAAGTTGGCTTATCAGAACGCGAGATCAATCGAGTTGCTACTTTGATGACTAAATGGGTCGTTGAAAGAGATGCGCCTTTAGCAGAAATTGCTGCTGATTGCGACGATCAACTTGGTGTATTGCCTGGAAATAGTTTGTCGGTGGCACGATATTTAATTGCCCAACGCAAATGGTTGGTTGATATGAATCAGCCGATCGAACCAGGCAAAAGATTAATTCTTCTATACTCGCACTTGTAAATTAGTGGCAGCAGCAGACGATGTCTTTAGAGCGCAATCGTTTATTTGAATGGCTTCATAGTTCTGAAGGGGAAGCTGCGGTTCATCGCGTATTGCAGGTGGACTCCAATTATGTCGTCATTATCGATGTCAATCATCCTTGCGCTCAACCAAATTGGCATAAACGAGCGGAGCTAGAATCGATCGTTGAAAATGGCAGTATCAAATTTTTGGCAGAAGACCCGTTCGAGGCAGCTCTCCCATACCTTGAAGATCTCTCTGAAGCCCAGCGCGAGCATCTAGAGTCGGCGTGGAAGGTTGTTTATTCAATTCATGCAAGTGGTGAATTGGCTTTTATTCCCCAAGAACGTAGCAGGCTGATTCAACAGGCAAGTAAGAAGACAGGTCGATCGGAAAAAGCAATCCGTAAGAACCTAAGGCGATCGATCAGGGTGTCAAGCAGAAGCTTACTGCCTACCAAGCTCTAAAGAAAGCTGGATATATTGTCGATTCAGCGGAATTTGATGTGGTTTAAGGCTGCCTGAAAGAAATCAGCGACTTAATTGAGCTTTTTTCTAGTTTATGCGGATGTAACTAACACATTGGTATGAACGGCGCGATAATAAACTGTTTTTCTGACCCCTACCCAGATGAGTTGTTTTACAGTATTTGCGCTCGATTTCAACAGTGAATGCAGTACCCCAGTCAGAAATCCGCGATGAAGAAGCTGTTGGGGAAAAATGTTTTTCTAGAAAACAGCACTGCTCATGGTAGAAGCAGACAGACTCGGTACAAACTCGCCTCGATCGAACAAGCAGTTCAGGCCGTTTCTCTACGAATGCTAAGTTCCTCAAATTCAGTACACCAGATTCTGCTGAAAATTGCTCAAGATGCGGCTTGGCTTTTGGCTCAAGAGAACTTTCTACCAGGGCTAGAATCAACTCGCGATCGTTACTTTAAATTGCTGATCGATCGAGGGTTGGCAAGCTACGCTGAACAAGTTCGCGTTAACCCGCTGATTGAGGCGTTCAAAGATTACTACTCCCCTGAATTACTCAAGTTGCTTCAGGGCGAGATACGAGAACAAAATAACAGCAATTGGCTACTGCGCTTGATGCGACCACCCAAGCACTCGCAGCATCCCCTTTACCATTTACTCCTGATTCAATTTCTGAGTTATTCTGCTAGAGAATTCTTTCAGCTTTCGGGTGAGTTAAAACCGTTTGGAGATGGTTCTTGGCCTTGTCTCAATCCCGTTTGTATTCATTTTCGACAGCCTCAGATTCAAGAGTACACATTGAAGCGCGATCGATCGCACGGAAGAATGACAGCAACCTTCTGCTGCGAGTGCGGCTTCACCTATGCTCGCTTGGGACCTGATCAGTCACCTGATGATCGATTTAGAGTTGGCAAAGTTACTGCGTGGGGACAAGTTTGGGAAGATTTTCTCAAACAGCTTTGGGAAGATTCTACGGTTTCGTTGGAACAGATCGCCAACCGCTTGAGTGTCGATCGCCAAACGGTTAAGCGCCAAGCTGCTCGGTTGGGGCTGACTTTTCCCCGCCCTAGCCCGACTTGGAAACAGACACAGATCGGTGAAACGACACCGCCAAAAACCGATGAAGTCAATTCAGTCCAGGTAGAAGCGTATCGTGAGGAGTGGCTGGAGATCCTACGGCAAAATCCGGATGCCGGGAGAGCGCAGTTATCGAGTCAGCACTCAAGGGTACATAGTTGGTTGTGAAGTTATGACTATAATTGGCTACGCGAACATTTACCCCCTCCTCGATCCAAACCGCCCGCTCAGGGTCAGGTCGATTGGTTTCAAAGGGATACAGAAGTTGCAAGGGCGCTCAAAGCCGCTGCTCAATCACTTAAAAGTCAACCTGGAAGGCCAGAGCGAGTGACAAAAGCAGCGATCGCCAGTCGCTGCGGCCACTCAGCGTTGGTGCGAAAACAGCTTGCCAAGCTACCGATCACTGCCCAAACTTTGACTGAGGTGGTAGAGACAAGTGAGGATTTTGCGGTGCGTCGAGTTCACTGGGCTGCCGAGTGTTTCCTGGAAGCAGGAATTCAGCCGAAACACTGGCAAATTGTCAAGCAGGCAAATCTCAAAGCCTATATTGCAGCGATGCCGAAAGTCGAAGCAGCGATCGCGACGGTTTTAGATTCGTTCCTGCATGGAGGGGAAGATCGAAGCTGCATTACTGAGTAATTTTACCTGTGTGACAGATGCGATAACTATTGTTTCTCCCTCTGCTACCGCAAGAATGACTGCTGCTTCCAAGTGCGATAACTAATGAGAAAAACCTGTAATTTGAGGTACGCAGTTCTGAGGCTTCTAGCGACTTTCAGGTGCGATAACTATTCCTCGAATATATCAGGACACCCAGAATCAAGCAGATTTGTCCCCCATTGCGGCAACGGCGAAGCATGGCAAATGGGTGGATGATGAGTATGAGCGAGCAAGATGTGCAAGTCTCTACCCCCAAGAAACAGTGGTGGATTTACCGGAGTTCAGGGCATCCTAGAGGTAGGTATTAGAACTGTTTTTCTTACTGCGATGTCAACCTCTATCATCCTGCTCAAACCCCAGTTGGCTCAGGCTCCGACTCAGCCGAATCCGGGTCAACCTTGGATGATTGCGTCCGGCGGGCTGCTGCTTTTGCTGGCGGGTTTGGCGGCGTTCACCAAAGTCAAAACTGACCAGCTTCAAAAGCAAAAGCGCTTTGAAGAATACAAGAATCGAGAACTGCAAAAGAAGCTGAAGCTGGCTTTGCAAACGATCTCCAAGATGGAGAAAAACCCGGATTTGATTCACTCGCGCGAGTTCAACCTCGACTATCTGCGAATGCGGATGGAAGAAGACCAGTTTCACTTTGCGATCGTTAACCAAATCAAAATCAAAGTCAAAGAAAAAATCTCAGTTGCTCTGCGTCCGAACCAAGCCAATCAGGGCACGCTGGGCATTGCCAGCACGGGTCGTCAGGTCGATGAAATCTTTGACATTGAATACAATCTCAACGACACGCCCAACAGCGCCAAGCGCGTGCTGTTTCGCATTCAAATCAAGCTGATGAAGCTGCCGACGCAGCCGACCTCTGTGACGATTAATCAGATTATCGACTGTATGCAAACCTTTATGAGTCCGTCGGCTGACCACGATAGCTGGCAGCCGACGATTCAAGGCCGCATTGCCTCGATGCACTGGGATCAAAAAGCCAAGCCGACGCCGCTTTTGGTGCTGGAGCAGTCAAACGAAGGCGTCAACGTCACCTTCCGCACCACCCGCATGACTGGCAATAACTAGGACGGGTGATAACGCGATCGCCCTCTGTATGATCCCGGAGCGCCCTGCATAAACTTTTGGTGAATTCGCGATCTTACGCTGGCGATCGCAAATTTCTACAGACGATAGTTGTAACCGTAGCTACGAAGAGGAATAGGCATGGTAGCCGATCGCGCTCGAAATACGCTCAGACAAGCTCGTTTCCTGACAGCAGGCGACTCGGTGCGAGATTTTGTCGGCAGGCGCGATCGCGATGACCTCTACCGGATTCGACTGGGTAGCCGCAGTCAGGTGGCGCTCCGGCTTGGCAACGTGCAGCGCGGCGCAAAAGTGCGCGTCGAAATTTTTTCGGCCAAAGGCGCGATCGGCAGAATTGGCCGCATCAACTTTAGTGACTTGACGCGCCGACAAGTTCGGCAAAACCTGACGCGGCTTGGCTCCAGTTCTGGCGCGATCGATCGCACCCTAGAAGCAGGCCAATACTACCTCCGCATTTCTCCGCAGCGAGGGGAGAGCCGCTATCGCCTCTCGGTCAATGCCACGCCGATTTCGCCTAGCCCTAGCCCTACGCCTGCTCCCGCACCCACACCCGTCAATTTTTCGCTTGGCTGGCTGCGGCAGGTTGGCACGGGCGGCAATGATTACGCTTACGGCATTGCGATCGACTCCAGCGGTAACAACATCTACGTTTCTGGCACAACGTCACAGGTCTCGGATGCGGCGAGAACCGACAGCTTTGTGGCGCAATACGATTCGAGCGGCAATGTGGTGGGAGCTAGCCTGCGTCGATTTGGGTCGACTGATGACGATGCGGCGTTTGGGGTCGCGATCGATGCGGCGGGCAACTATACAGCGGTGGGCATCACCAATCTGTTTATCGATCGCAGCAACGCGCTCAACAGTCGGCTCGATGGCAGCTTGATCCAATTTGACAGCAGCGGCAGCCAGAACTGGCAGGCACTTGTTGAATCGACCATCAGCATTCCATTCCTTGGCAATCGTCCGGCGGGTGATGCCGTTTCCAGCGTAGCGATCGATGCCGCAGGCAACCTTTACGTCGCTGGATTCACGGGCGAATCGCTTTCGGATTTGGCGCAGGCATTTGTCGCCAAATACAAGCCAAATGGCGATCGCGAATGGCTCACCAAGTACGGCACAAATGGAGCAGACGCGGCATCAGGAGTCGCGCTGGACGCCGCAGGCAACATCTACATCACCGGAGTGAGAAACGCCAGACTCAATATCAATAGTGCGGGCAATCTGGACGGGCTATTTACAGAAGGAGATGCCTTTGTTGCCAAATTCAACAGTAGCGGTGCGCTTCAGTGGGACGAAACGCTAGGAACCCCTGACCAATCGCAGATCCAAGATTATGCACGTGGAATTGCCGTTACTGCTGACGGCACGATCTACATCGCCGGACAAACCGACGGTACGCTAGCCGGACAAACGAGCGCAGGCGATCGCGACGCCTTCATCGCTCGATACAGCACAGATGGCACACTCGGCTGGGTAAAGCAGTTTGGCACAAGCAGCTTAGACGAAGCGCAGGGCATCGCGATCGCTCCAGACGGCAGCGTTTACCTGAGCGGCGAAACCAACGCCGCGCTGTTCGGTCAAACTTATGCAGGCGGGGCAGATTCGTTTTTTGCTCAGTTTGCATCGAATGGCGATCAACTCAGCGTTCGGCAGTTTGGCACAAACCGCAACGATGAATCGTACAATCTCCGATTTGATGATGCAGGCAATCTTTATGTAATTGGACAAACTGAAGGCGAATTTGCTGGACAAACCAGCGCAGGCCAATACGATGTTTTCATTGCCAAGTACACGCCTCAATAGCCGTTTTTACCGTTCGGAGTTAAACAGAACGGCAACTGGAACGCTGGAACGCTGTTGGCGCAGGAATTGCAGGTGTCTGTCCGCACCGGAGCGCGATCGAAATGGTGGCGCTGCTGTGTCAGCTTTGCGACTGCTCGATCGAAAAACGCAATCAGGCGATGCAAGAATTACTCGCCAAACCTGCCACGAAACCAGAAGCCGAAGCCGATTGATATCCTGACTGCCGCTGCTTGCAGCCCTTACAATGGTTTCGTCTTTCCTCGCGCTCGATCGTGGTTCGCAAATTCGGCAAATTAGAAATTCGTGGACTAAAAGCCATTTCGCTGATTTGGCTGGTGAGTGCTTTGATCGATCGCCTCTGGATTTGGCTCGATCGATCTGTTCCCTCCTGGGATCCTGCCGACAATTTGACGAACGCGCTGCATTTCAAGGTGGCGATCGAACAGGCTCGCTGGCTATCGGGCGACTGGTGGATGCAGTTTTGGGCAGTATCGACCAAATATCCGCCCTTGCTGTTTGCGCTGACCGTTCCGTTTTTGCAGCGATTCGGACTGGCAGCAGATTCCGCGCTGCTGGTGAATTTGCTGTTTAGCGCAATTCTGCTGCTGTCTGTTTATGGCATCGGGCGGCATCTGCTCAGCGATCGCGCAGGCGTTATCGCCGCAATTTTGTGTGTCCTAATTCCCAGCTTCTACACCAATCGCCTGCAATACTTCATGGATTTTCCGGTTGCGGCAATGGTGGCCTTCAGCTTCTACTGCCTGACGCTGTGGCGCGATGAGCAATCCGGCCTGCGGCAGTGGGTTTGGGCGATCGCTTTTGGCGTCAGCTATGGACTGGCAATCCTCACCAAGCAGTCTGCCCTCTTCTTTCTAATCGTGCCGATTCTGTGGCTGCTAATTCGCAACGGGCGGCAGTGGAAACGACTGCTTCAGCTTGTCAGCAGTTTTGCCGTGACGCTGGCGATCGTTCTGCCTTGGGTGACGACCAACTGGATTTATCAAATCAGTGCCGCCTTCAACTCCAACGTCAAATCTGCGATCGATGAAGGCGACCCGCCCCTGAATACGATCGGAGCCTGGATATACTACTGGCAGCATTTGCCCCGTGCGGTGTCTTGGCCGCTGCTGATTTTGGCGATCGCAGGCGGTGCGTTTTGGCTGCTGCGCCGTAAACCGATCAGCATCAGCCTGCAAAATCTCAGTTGGCTGCTGGTGTTTTGGCTGGGATCGTTTGGCTTATGGTCAGCGATCGTCAACAAAGACGACCGCTACATTCTGCCTACTTTGCCGATCGTGGCGATCGTCCTCGCGCAAGGCTTGGCGCTGTTGCGACCAACGCTGCGCCGCGTCGCGATCGGGCTGGCCGGATTGCTGCTAGTCGGCAATTTGTTTCCGATCGGGCTGTTGCCAATGACGCAGTTGCTTAGTCCGCAGGCAGCAATGCAGCCTTACACGGGTACGCCGTTTCCTCATGCCGAAGTGATCGATCAAATCATTCGCGCTCAGCCACAGCAAATCGCCAATTTGGGAATGCTTGCCTCTACGCCAACCGTGAACCAGCACACGTTCAACTACTTCGGCAACCTCCGCAACTTCCAAGTTTTTTCGCGGCAGATGGGGCGCGACAAAAGCCAAACTGAAGAAGAACTGCGATCGCTCTCTTGGTTTTTGACGCTGCCCGATCGCCGTGCGGATGCAGGTCGCCGCGCACTGACACAGGCGATCGCTCAGAGTCCGAATTTCCGGCTACATCAAGCCTGGACGCTGCCGGACAATCAGCGCATCCAGCTTTACAAGCGATCGAATCTGCCCGTTACGGTTCAGCCGATCGCAACGAGTCCGGCAGTGAAGCTCGATCGGGTCGAAGTGCCAACCCGTGTGCCGCCTGACGAACCGATCCCCGTTACCTACACTTGGTCAGGCTCATGGCAGCAGCTTACTTCTGGCTTGGTGCTGCTGACTTGGCGACAGCAAAACGGTGAAGCAAACTGGCTGCACGATCACGGCATCGGACTGGGATCGCTCTATGCGCCTGCTGCCCATCCGAATCAAACATTTCAGGTCGTCGAACGAACGGCCATGCAGCCGCCCGATGTTCCCGGAACCTATCAGCTTGAAGCAGTGTATCTCAACGGCAAGACAGGAGAGCAGCGATCGCTTTCCACACTACCGATCACAATTACGCTTGACCCTGCCGCGCCTGCGGTGCCCGCTCCAGAACTCGACTGGGTAACGCAACTGCGATCGCGAGCTGCCGACCTACCGAAAGGCCGAGACGCACTGGAAGAAATTTTTGCCAATATCGGCCAACTGAATATGTTTGACCCGATTCAAGCGTATGCAGCGCAAGCCGCGAAAACCCTGACTGTTCGACTGGAGCAAAATCCGACGAATGCTGATCAGGCTTATGCTCTGGCCTTTGCTTATGCGCTGCTTCAGCAAGTTGATCCGGCGATCGCCACTCTCCAGCAAGTCGTCCAGCTTGATTCGCGCAACCCCAACGCCTTCGCCTATCTCGCTGCCGCCCAACTCTACACGCTGCGTCCGATCGCCGCTCAGCAAGCGATCGATTCTGCTTTGGCAATCGCCCCAAACCAGCCAGAACTGCATTTGCTGGGGACGATCGCGGCATTGATGCATGGCAACTTGTGGCAGGCGTGGCAGCACTGGCAGCAAGCCAAAATTTGAGATTGGCGATCGCGGCCATTTCGTAAACCGCTTCGCTTCACTTGATTTTTCAACTAGCGACATCCAAGCGGCTGTAACGCTGCTTCGGTTTGAGTTGAATTCTCATGCTTTCAAGCCAGCCAAGGAGTCGCAAAAAATTTTCTGGAAACCCCTTGACAGCTTTGTAGTATGTTTGTAGTATAAGTAGTATGAAACAAGCAAGGAGGAAAAAATGCGATCGACTTCGATTTCAACTGCAAAAAATCATTTTTGCAGTCCGAACGCACTGCAAATTCATCTAACAGCAGGATGCTGAAAGAAAGCAAATCTAAATCATGCTAATGCTCTGAGCTTTGAGAACTAGATTGAGAAGTTTTTTGGATTCCATTCAATGTTTTTTAGGTTAGATTCTGCAAATTTTGCTCAGCCGATTTCAAGCTATCAATTCACATAAAAATGGTTCATTTATTGCAGGATGGACGATTGGCAAGTCGCTTTGACTCTGAATCAAAGAGAGGTTGGTTCGACCCCAACTCCTGCATCCAATGCCCTGTGGTGTAACTGGCAACATCTCGCTCTTTGAAAGCGAAATTCCAGGTTCAAACCCTGGCGGGGCAGTCGGGGGGCATGAAAGGTTTCTGGGTCTATCTTTCTATCCTCCTGTTCCTTACTCCTGTAGCCCAATTTGGCAGAGGCGGCTGTCTCAAAAACAGTTTATGTGCGGGTTCAACTCCCGCCAGGAGCACCAAATCACCAACTCCGAATATCCACACTGCTGTAACCCAACTGGAAGAGGTGCTGGTCTTAGAAACCAGAAGTTGTGGGTTCGACTCCCATCAGCAGTACCAGCGATCGGGATGTAATTCAGCGGTCAGAAGCCTTGTTTTGGGAACAAGGAGTCGTGGGTTCAAATCCTACCATCCCGACCAATTGAATTCGGAATTTGGAGGTCAAATCAATAACTACGAATTCTTTTTCGCTCCCGTGACGGAATCGGAAGACGTGCTAGGTCGAGAGTCTAGATGAATGCAGGTTCAAATCCTGTCGGGAGCATCAAGCACCGGAGGCGGAAGTGGTGGACGCGCATGCCCGATAAGCGTGTAATTAGCAGGTTCGACTCCTGCCCGGTGTACCAATTAGAGGAATGAAGGATAAAAGGAATGAGTATGAACTCAACTCTCTACCATTTGCACCCAATCCAATTCATCCTTCCTATTTGGGTCGTTGGCAGAGCGGATATGCAGCCGCCTTTTAAGCGGAAAGATCTAGGTTCAACCCCTAGGCGACCCACCAAATTCGATCGATTCTGGGCGATTAGCTAAGCGGTAAAGCAGCCGCCTCTTAAGCGGAAGAGCGTAGGTTCAAATCCTACATCGCCCACTCAGGAAAGGATCAACTTCACGGTTGCGATGGTAGAAGCGATCGCGCCTGTCACTCGTCATTGACAACGAGCGATCGAGGCGCTTCGCTGCTGATGTTGACCATAAATGTTGCGATTTTGGGAATTTTGAGTTGAGGAACTGAAGCGATCGATACAAGCAATTCCAAAGGTCTGCTTCAAGCTGCGACCGGAACAGCTTGCCTCACCTGTACTTGTCACTCAAACGCAATGAAATCTTCTCGAACACTGCGATTTTTTGCCGCGACTGCGATCGCCTTGACGCTGGTTAATCATTTTGGGATCGATGTTGCGCCGTCTCGATCGAACCAAAGCTGGATTCAAGGCGATCGGGCTGAAGCTCGCAGAGGGTCGTCGGGCGGACGAGCAAGCGGCGGATCGTTTGGCAGCAGTTCGTCGTCTCGATCGCGATCGAATTCATCACCGTCGCGCAGCAGTTCGCCATCTCGATCGAGCGGGTCATCCTACGGCTACAGTTCGGGCGGCTATCGTTCTGGCTATTCTAGTTCGGGTTCGAGCGGGGCGATTTCCAATGCAGCATTTCTCCGCTTCATCATGATCTTGCTGCTGGTGGGCGGCAGCGTTGCTGTTGGCGTGCTGGTGTATCTGATTTTGAAGCAGTCCAGTCCGCGATCGTCCGCGCCCGCTCAAGAACTCGACAACGACACTGTAACCGTTACCAAGCTTCAGGTTGCTCTGCTGGCGCAAGCCCGACACATTCAAACCGAGCTAACGCAGCCTACCGAAACCGCTGATACCGCAACACCAAAAGGCTTAAGCGAACTGATGCACGAAAGCGTGTTGGCGCTGTTGCGATCGCCCGAATACTGGACGCACGTAAGCGCCAGTTCGCAAACGCTCGGCACTCGCGAGGCGGCATCTCAAGCGTTTGAGCAAATTTCGATCGCGGAACGCAGCCGATTCAGCGCGGAAACGCTGGTTAACGTCGGTGGACGCATTCGTCGTCAAGCGATGCAGCCCGCAGCCGATGAACCCGCGTCCTACATTGTCGTCACACTGCTGATCGGTTCAGCCGACGATCGAGCCATTATCAACCCCGAAATTCACACGACCGAAGACCTCAAAACCGCGCTGCAAGTTTTGGGCGGCATGACATCCGACTACCTGATGGTGTTTGAACTGCTGTGGTCGCCTCAAGACGCTGCCGATAGCCTCAGTCAAGACGAATTAATCAGCGAATATCCGCATCTGAAGCTGATCGTTTAGCGGCGATCGATTTCACCTTGAGCATTTCAACTGAAGCGTTGAGTCGATCGATTGGGCTTACTAAATGTATCAGAAATGCTGCACTGCTAATCGTCACTCAACGCCATGAAATTTCCGACCCTGCGATTTTTCGCTGCTGTTGCGATCGCCTTCACCGTTGTCAATCACTTTGGAATTGATCTGAGCGCCCTTGGTTCCAATCAAAGCTGGGTACAAAGCGATCGAGCTGAGGCTCGCCGTTCTGGAGGGCGAGCGGGCGGCGGTTCTTTTGGCAGTTCAAGGCCGCGATCGACGACTCGTTCATCCTCTTGGTCAAACGGCAACAGTTCAGGAGGAACTCGTCACACGACTTCTTCATGGTCAGATGATCACGGCGTTGGGCATTCGAGTACAACTTCAACGCATTCCACTTCGTCTTGGTCGAACGAATCGAGTTCTGGGCGATCGAGTCAATCTTCAGTCATTCATCGCTCTACCTATTCTGGTACTCGCCAGCCCGGAACTTTACCTGTCGTAGAAGTCGATGTAGAGGAGAACGACGATCCATTCATGCAGTTCATGATGCTGTTTTTGCTGTTGGGGGGTGGCGTTGCAGCGGGATTGCTGGTGTATTTGATTTACAAGCAGATGGCCGAACAGCGATCGCCTGCAAAGTAACTAGATTGAAAAGGGCGATCGCGTCGATCGCCCTTGCTTTTTGTTATTGAATGAATGCGCGATCGAGTGTTGCTTGGCTAGGGCAAATCGCGCCAAAAGATTTCGGGATCGCTGAAGAATCCAGTGCTAATCTTGCAAACTGTTTGACAAGATTGGCCTTGCTGATTGATGTACGTTACATCATAGGTGCTAGTGGTTTTGTCGCCATCAAACCATCTTGTTGAAACAGTAATGTCTCTGGCACCGCGAACTTGAAGGGCATGAATGATGCGTTTTTTGTGGTCTTCTGACTGAAAATACATCCACAATACAACCAGTAGAACTGCAAGAATCCAGACAATAGGAAAACCGTTAATCATCTTTGAAGTGGTGCGATCGAGTGCGTAGGTTTAACTACAGCTTTTCCCGATTCAATTCCA
Organism: Microcoleus sp. FACHB-1515; assembly: GCF_014696105.1. GTDB lineage: Bacteria > Cyanobacteriota > Cyanobacteriia > Elainellales > Elainellaceae > JAAUTJ01. Next base: position 77,529 of record NZ_JACJPO010000012.1, on the reverse strand, counting down.
TCTCATTCACGAATTTTTCAATCTAAAACAGGCGCATCTGCTGATAAAAATAAGCTGCGATCGACGTAATTCAACTGAGCAATCGGACTGAGAGCGGCGAGAATTTGCTGACCGTAGCTGCGGTGGTTGACGCGATTATCGAGGAGGGCAACGACGCCTTGTGATTCGCGGACGGGCGCGATCGATCGTTGCAGTTCGCTGATCGCAGTCGGCAGCAAATAGAGGCGAAACCAATCTTGGCGCAGCCGTTTGTAGTAGGCGACTCGTCCGGCCACAAGCGGATCTTCGAGCGAAGGTAAGGGCAGCGTGGCGATGATCAGCAGGCGCGGCGCAGGCAAAACGGCTTGATGCTGCCGCCAAAATTCCCAGCCGCTTACCAGAACGCCGTTTTCATCCAGGCAGGTTTTCTCAACTTGCACTCGTGACCCCAGTTCAGATGCCAGAATCGAGCCGACCTGCGACTTCAGCGGCGTATCGCCCACCAAAATGACTGCTAATCCTGGAGTGGCTGAACTGGCATCGAGTAAACGGCGAACTTCTTGCAGCAGGGCAGTTTGGTACTGCGGCGTGTTGGGAAACGGAATGCCGTCGGGCAGGTAAAGCTGAATGAGTTCGTTTTGGCGATCGGGCGAAAACTTGACGCAGGTGAGTTCGCCCAATCCAAGCCGCTGGCGGAAGTTCGGTGCATCAGCAGCCACATCGAGGGCACTGCCGATCAGGACGATCGGCTGTTGCTGCCACACAAATTCCAGGGCAGACGCGACATCCGCAGAGCCACAGTGCAGCGAAAACTGACCTTGTTTGCGAGCGATTTGCGTCCAAACCAGCGAGTTTACCTGCTGAAAGTGTCCAAAGCTCGCCCAAGGTTCGGGTGGCGTGCGATCGCCCAAGCTTTGATAAAGCTGGATCAAGCTGTCTTGCTCGGTTGAGTCGAGCAAATAGCAATCGTAGGGATTGGCGGGATGCTGAAAAATCGATCGCGTCAGTTGCACTCTGGCATCGCGAATCGCGTCCGCCTGGTCTGGGCAAGCCAGCATCAAGCGATCCCAGTCGCTCGGCTCCAGCGTGGTCGTGAGGGTCGATCGCACCCAAGCTTCCAGATCGTCCACGCCATCGAGAATGGTGGGAATTTCAGTCGGGAACTGACCGAGGTGAAAGAGGCGATCGCGCAGCCAAGCTTGCGGCGTGGTCAGCATCAAACCGGAGAAGTTGGGTTCCCAGCGATCGCCTGTGCGAATCGGCTTGTCCACCTCGATCCACTGCCGCAGACGCGGAATCTCGACCATCAGTAATCGTTGAGCAAGCGCTTCGGGCACAACCAGCAGCGTCGGCTCCTGCCAAATCAACGCAGGCATTAAATAGCTGAGGCGATAGTGCCCGTGATAGCCCGACGTGGCTCCTGTTTGAATCAGCGCGCTGCGTCCGAGCCGCAAAGCTCGTGCGACCAGCCGCGCCATCGTCAAATGATGCAGCCAGTAGGGTTCGCCCTGCTCGCGCAGAAATGCTCTCAGTTGACGGTGAACTTCGACCTCGATCACGCAGATTCTTTTGACGCAATGTCTCTCATTGTGGCACAAACGTTTCATGGCTGATGAGCGATCGATTCACGGCCAAAATCCGCCTTGCCAATGCAGGATCGATCGCTTTGATACCTGCAAAATGCGTCGTCAGAGGCATTGAGGCAGCACGGACTTCACCTTAGTATCAGTTCGTTCACCAATCGGTAGAATAGATCAGCGTCAATGACGCATCTCTTCATCTTGGCAGCTTCGCCCTCTACCGATTGACCGAATCGCATCTCTCGCGGACGAATTATGTCCCTTAAGCAAATTTTATTGGGTCGAACTCTGCCGACGAGTGCCCACGCCGAAGAAAGATTAACCATTCCAGCCGCCCTCGCCGTTTTATCGTCAGATGCGCTGTCTTCCGTTGCCTACGCAACCGAGGAAATTTTGCTGGTGCTAATTGCGGCGGGCAGCGGGGCGCTGTCTTTGTCTTTGCCGATCGCACTGGTCATTGTTGTGCTGCTGGCGATCGTGATCTTGTCGTATCGGCAAACGATTCGCGCTTATCCGCAAGGCGGCGGTTCCTACATTGTCGCTCGCGAAAATCTCGGCTTGCTTCCGGGTCTGGTGGCCGGAGGCTCGCTGATGATCGACTACATTCTCACCGTCACCGTCAGCGTCACGGCGGGAACGGCAGCTTTGACTTCCGCCCTGCCCAATTTGCAGCCGTATGGCGTTGATTTGTGCTTGCTGTTTATTGTGCTGCTGACAGTGGCGAATTTGCGCGGCGTGCGCGAGTCCGGCAATTTGTTTATGATTCCGACCTATGCGTTTGTGGTCGGCATTTTTGCGCTGATTGTCATGGGCATGTTTCAGCAGGCGACCGGACAAATTCAATCGATTCCGCAACCGATCGCCGCCGCGCAGCCGATCGGCCTGTTTTTTATCTTGCGAGCATTTTCGGCAGGCTGCACAGCCCTGACAGGTGTGGAAGCGATCTCCGATGGCGTTTTAGCTTTTAAGCCGCCAGAGTGGAAAAATGCTCGCAAAACGCTGCTTTTCCTAGGCGTAATCTTGAGCGGCATGTTTTTGGGGATTACCTATCTGACGCAGATTTATGATGTCGTTCCCGAAGAAGGCCAGACGGCAGTTTCGCTGCTGGGGCGCGAAATTCTCGGCAACGATTCACCGCTGTATTACTTTTTGCAGGTTGCCACGCTGCTGATTTTGCTGCTGGCGGCGAATACAAGCTTTGCGGATTTTCCTCGTCTTTGCTACTTCTTGGCGCGAGATGGATTTTTGCCGCGTCAATTTGCCATGCTGGGCGATCGCCTCGTCTACTCAAACGGCATTTTGCTGTTGAGCTTGTGTGCTGCCCTGCTTGTCGTCGTGTTTCGCGGCAGCACAAACGCTGTGATTCCGCTATATGCGGTCGGCGTGTTCACCTCGTTTACGCTTTCACAGGCGGGCATGGTGCGCCACTGGTTCAAAGAGCGCACGTCTGGCTGGAAGCCGAGCGCGGTTATGAACGGCGTCGGGGCGGCAGCAACTTTGATCGTGCTGCTGGTGATTATTTCGACGAAGTTTTTGCTGGGTGCATGGCTGGTGATCGTCGCGATTCCGATCGTCGTGATGCTGTTCCTCGCGATTCGCCAGCACTATCGCTATGTCGCGAAACGGCTCAGCATTGAAGGCTATGCGCCCCGCAGCTACATCGCCCGACCCAAAACCGATACAGTGACGCATCCCGCAGTGGTTGTCGTTGGGCAGTTGAATCGCGGCACGATCGAAGCACTCGACTATGCCCGCAGCATTGCCGACGAAGTTGTCGCTGTTCATGTCGATATCGGCACGACCGATCGCCAAAAGCTACACGAGCGCTGGGACTCGTTTGAATCTGATATTCTCCTGGTAATCCTCGATTCGCCGTATCGATCGCTGATTCAACCGATCATCGAGTTTGTCAGCGATTTTGAATATGACCACCCCGACGTGCTATCCACTATTATCATCCCGACGTTTGTGACGCGGACTTGGTGGGAAGGCTTGCTGCACAACCAAACTGCCTTTTTTCTCAAGCGAGCACTGCGGGCAAAACGCAGCCGCGTTGTCACCTCCTTTCGCTATTACCTGTAGGAGCAAAAATGCGCGTCGGCATTGTTGGATTGGGGCTGATCGGCGGTTCGCTCGGCTTAGCTTTGCGATCGCGTAGCGCTGCCAGAACGGATTCGACTCGAAACTACACCATCTTGGGAGTCAGCCGTCGATCGCAAGTTTGCCAGCAGGCGATCGCGATCGGCGCAGCCGACGAAGCCAGCGTGAATTTCGATTGCCTTGCAACTGCCGATGTCGTGATTTTGTGTACACCGATCGCCGCGATCGAACCAACCGTGCGATCGCTGCTGCCTCACCTGAAATCCACAACTGTCTTGACGGATGTGGGATCGGTAAAGGCCAGCATTGTCGAGACGATCGCTCCCCTCTGGCCGAACTTCGTGGGCGGACATCCAATGGCCGGAAAAGCCGAAAGCGGACTGGATGTTGCTGAGGCCGATCTATTTGTGCAAAAGCCGTATGTGCTGACGCCGATCGACTCCACGCCACCGGAAGCGATCGCGATCGTCACCGAAATCGCCAAAGCCGTCGGTGCGATCGTGTATGAGTGCGAGCCTGAAGCGCACGATCGCGCAGTTGCTTGGATTTCGCATCTGCCCGTCATGGTTAGCGCCAGCCTGATTCGCGCCTGCCTGAGCGAACCGGACGCCACGATTCAAAATTTAGCTCAAAAGCTGGCGAGTTCTGGCTTTCGCGATGCGAGTCGCGTCGGGGGCGGCGTTCCTGAACTCGGCGTGATGATGGCTTGCTACAATCAGGCGGCACTGCGGCAAGCGCTGTTAATCTATCGCGATCGACTCGACGAAATGATCGATTGCGTCGATCGAGCAGATTGGGACGCGATCGAAGCGCTCTTGACGGAAACACAAGCGGCGCGACCCCGCTTCTTGCAAGAGGATTAGGGCGTTCGCTCGGCCAGAAGGGAATCGAGGCGATCGGCGTATCCGGTCAATTCCACATAGCCTTGACCGCGAAGCGGCTGATCTTGCCAGCTTCCCTGAAAGCCAACTGCGCCTTCCCAATAAGTTGCTGTTGCCGTGTTCAGTTCTTGGTTGGGCATCAAAGCTTGAGCCGTCAGCGACAGATCGAGCTTGGGCAGATCGATCGCCCACTTTGCCGGATAGGTGGCTTTGCTGCTTGGACTTTTCCAGGTGTCGAGAACGCGGATATTCCAGTCGTCTTTGGCGATCGCTTGTGTCGTGCCGTCTGACAGAATGAACTTGCCTGCGGACTGCGGTTCGATCGATCCGTCATCATGCCTGAGCAGATACAGCATCAACGCTGCGCCGTTCTCAAACTGCATCGAAAACCAATCCCAGCCGACCGTTCCGGCTGTCAGCGCACTGGTCGAATATTCGTGGTCTTTCCAGGTAATGCCTGTGACCTCATAGGTTTGATCGGCGATCGTCACCGTTCCCGCCGTTAGCTGCTGCACCAGCGAATAGTAGTACGAGGCATTTCCCGGTTCTGCTCCCTTCACGCTGTAGCCGCGATCGCCCTGCAAAACGGGCGGGCGCGTTTGCGTCACAGTCAGATCGATCGCGATTTGGTCGCTTTTCGCCTGCAAGCGCACTTGATTTGGGGCAGTTGCGATCGCTGACCAGTCTTCCAGCCAAACGTGATAAGGATCGTTTTCGGCTCCGGCCAAGTTAATTTGTCCGCGACTAAAGCGCTCGTAGGGATAAAACTGCTTTTCGGCAATGTCGCTGAGCGTGAAGTGTGCCGAGTAGATTTGATTGCCGCGCCAGTGGGATGCGTTGGAGACAGTTTGTGCTTCAGGAGTAATTGCCTGCCGAAAGAACGTCAACTGAAATCCAAACGGTCGCCCTTCTGCCGTTTGCAAGTTTCCGGTGTAGTACCACCATTCGGTTTGATAGCCTTCATGCGGACCAAAATCCTGCGGAAACTGCCAGGTTTGCGGAGCCATCGCCTTTTGGAAGCTGGACGAATCTGCCGCAGGTGCATCCAGCCAACTTAGTTCCGCACTCGCCGCCCAAACAGGCTGAACTGAGAGCAGCCAGCAGACTGCCAGCAGCAGGATCGATCGAACCAGGGCAAATCGTTTCATGCGTCTTCACAAACCTTCACAAATTTATTATGGCTCGATCGCGCCACTCCGTTCACCGGAATCGATCGCTTCTTGCCAAAAACAGGATCGCCGCATCCCGCACGCCCGCGTTAATTTCAGCCGAACCGCTAATCCCCAATTCCTCATCTCTGCTATAGAATCGCGCTCATAGCCTTTACTTTTTCACCATGACTGCACCTGCTGATCTGATTGAATCGGCGCTCGTTTGGGTTGACGGACTTGGCACAGCAGGCGCGATCGCCTTTGTGGGTTTGTACATCGCGGCGACGATCGTTTGCTTTCCCAGCTTTTTCCTGACGCTGGGAGCGGGCGCAGTTTATGGCTGGCTGGTCGGATCGGTGGTGGTTTTTATTGGAGCGACGCTGGGATCAATCGCCGCTTTCTTGATTGGGCGCTATCTTGCTCGCGGCTGGGTGGCCGATCGCATTGCCCGAAATTCGACGTTTCAAGCGATCGATCGGGCAGTCGGGGCAGAAGGGCTGAAAATCGTTTTGCTGACGCGCCTGTCACCTGTCTTTCCGTTTGTGCTGCAAAATTACGCCTATGGAATCACGCAGGTTTCGCTACGCGATTATGTGCTCGGCGCGATCGGCATGATTCCTGGAACGCTGATGTACGTTTATATCGGTGCGCTGTTTGGCAACTTGGCAGCGCTATTCTCTGGCGCAGCCACCCGCAGCAAAACGCCGATCGAATCCGCGCTTTACGGGTTGGGATTAATCGCCACGATCGCCGCCTCGCTGTATATTGCCGCGATCGCTCGCAATGCCCTTCGCAAAGTGGTCGAATAGCGACGTAGAATCGATCCCAAATTTGCTGAAGATCGCATGAGCGCAATTATTTTTGACTGCGATGGCGTTCTCGCTGACACCGAGCGCGATGGACATTTGCCCGCCTTCAACCAAACCTTTCAACATTTCGGATTGCCCGTGCAGTGGTCGCAAGCCGACTATGCAGAAAAGCTGGCGATCGGCGGCGGCAAAGAACGAATGGCAAGCCTGCTCACTCCCGAATTGATCGCAGCGGCAAAGCTGCCAACCAATCCAGATGAGCAACAACAACTGATTGCCCAGTGGCATCGCTACAAAAGTGCGGTTTATCAAGACATGGTGCAGAGCGGAAGATTACCTGCTCGTCCCGGAATTGCTCGATTGACAAACGAGGCGATCGCCTCCGGTTGGACACTCGTTGTCGCTTCCACTTCTGCCGAATCTTCAGTTCGTGCCGTTCTAGAATACGTGGTTGGTCAGGAACAAGCCGCGCAGTTTCACATTTTTGCAGGCGACATTGTGTCCCACAAAAAACCCGCTCCAGATATTTATTTGCTAGCAAAAGAACGATTGAATTTGTCCACTCAAAATACCTTGGTGATTGAAGATTCGCGTCAGGGTTTGGTGGCCGCGATCGCGGCTGGATTCCGCACACTTGTCACCGTCAGCAGCTACACCGCTCAAGAAGATTTGCACGAAGCGATTCTCGTCGTTTCCGATTTGGGTGAGCCAAATTCACCGATGCGAATTCTCGCCAACCGCTCTCTTGCAAAACCAAAAGACTACATCACGCTTCAAGATATTCAAGACTGCTTATTGACCGAATAAAGAAGGAAGGCGCGATCGCACCTTCCTCTCGATTACAAGTTAAACTTTGTGTTCGTAGTAGCTGGAAATGTGTTCGTAAACGTGATCGGGAAACTTTAGATCGCGATAGACATTGCAGGAATCTGGATCATCAGCATTCGGACAAATCGGAAATTCCTGCTGGCTTTGCCAGTCCAAAATGCGATCGCGCTTCGGTGGATTGTAGTCTTTGCCTTCCACCTGCTTAACCAATGCTTTGGCTTCCACTTCGCTGAAGTCTTTGTCTTTTTGCAGATATTCAATCAGCGCGTCATCGTCCATGAAGTGACGGGCAATCATCGCAAACGTCAAGCGGCCATAGTGACCAATATCTTTGCCTTCATCAAGCGCATCTAGCAAATGCGCCATCATGTCGCTTTTCCGCAATTCTTCGATCGACATTTTTAGGATTCCTATATTAAATGCTGCTTTGACTCAATTATCGAAGTGGGATAGGGCGATCGCCGTCTATCCCAGGTCAGCGATTGACTAATACAAAAATACTACTTGCGAGGGGCGCTAAACCAGACCAGAGCGCCTGCTACATTTGATGCTGTGCTGCTTACGCTATCGCCCTTTCAGCATTCCTATCTGTGGCTGACTCAAATTGCAGCGCAATTAGGGCTGCAACATCTAGCAGATTGACTAGATTGTTTACTAGGATGATTACTTCTAGAAATTACCAAAGATAGCAATTCGTTAATTTTGAAATCTCTGATTTGTATTCGATGATCTAACCGCTCTGAAGGGTTGCACTTTCATACTCAAATTTCTGGAAAGTGAACTTTTGGCAATTCGATTTGGCTGAGTACGATCGCCCCAAGACCCCAAACAACATAATCTTCACAAAGTGAGGAAGGCTTGACATCGATCGCTCTTTGCTCGATCGACTGTCACAAAGTAATAGAATAGGATCTTGATTTTCGTGGGTATCCGGCCTGCTATGGCGAATTTTGCCTGCGCGTGGCGATGCCGTGTCTATCTACCCAACGCGACAGGAATTTTATGAGCGCTCCGATTCGGATTTTGATGTGTTCGCCCGATCACTACGACGTGGACTATGTGATCAATCCTTGGATGGAAGGAAATATTCACAAGTCGTCTCGCGATCGCGCTGCCGAACAGTGGGACAAGCTGCACTTTATTTTGAAAGATCTTGCCGCTGTGGACTTGATCGAGCCGCAAAAAGGCGTGCCCGATATGGTGTTTACGGCGAATGCGGGCTTGGTGTTGGGCGATAACGTCGTTTTGAGCCGTTTCTATCACAAAGAGCGGCAGGGCGAAGAGCCGTTTTTCAAAGCGTGGTTTGAGCAGCAGGGCTACACCGTGTTTGAACTGCCGAAAGATTTGCCGTTTGAAGGCGCGGGCGATGCCTTGCTCGATCGCGAAGGCCGCTGGCTGTGGGCGGGTTACGGCTTTCGATCGGAGCTTGATTCACACCCCTACCTCGCCAAGTGGCTGGATATTGAAGTGCTGTCGCTGCGCCTGATGGACGATCGCTTCTACCATCTCGACACTTGCTTTTGCCCCTTGACGGACGGCTATTTGCTGTACTATCCGCCTGCGTTTGATGCCTACTCGAATCGGCTGATCGAGATGCGCGTCCCAGAAGCGAAGCGAATTCCGGTGGCCGAGGCGGATGCGGTGAATTTTGCCTGCAATGCCGTGAATGTCGATCGCACGATCGTGATGAATCAGGCCAGCGATGACCTGAAGCAGCGCTTGGCGAACGTCGGCTTTGAGGTGATCGAAACGCCCTTGACTGAATTTCTCAAAGCGGGCGGCGCGGCGAAATGCTTGACCTTGCGCGTGACGGAACCTGTGCGCGTCGAAGTTCACGCGGCTGCTGCGATCGACTCTCGCGTGATTCAGCTTGAAGGCCATCTGCTTGATTCTGGCATTGTCAACCGCGCCCTGGATCTGATTGTCGAAGCGGGCGGCAGCTTTCAAGTCTTAAATTTCCGCTTGGGCGAACAGCGGCAAAGTACATCATCGGCAGAAGTGAAGGTAACGGCTCCCTCTCGCGACGTGATGGAAACGATCATGTCGCAACTGATCGACATGGGTGCAGTGGCCGTCTCGAATGAAGTGTCCAACTGCACGCTGGAAACCGCGCCCAAAGCGGGAGTTGCGCCAGATGACTTCTATGTGACGACAATCTATCCGACGGAAGTGCTGGTGAAAAATCAGTGGGTGCGCGTTCAGAATCAGCGGATGGACGGGGCGATCGTCGTCTCCGAGACCCCGAACGGTTTGACGGCTCGCTGTAGCCTTTTGCGCGACTTGGCGGAGGGCGATCGCGTCGTTGTCGGCACCAGCGGCATTCGCACCGTCCGCAAGCCGGAAGCTCGCAATCCGCAGCCCACTCAGGAATTTAGCTTTATGGGCGCGGGCGTGTCGAGCGAACGGCGCGTGGAACTGGTCGTGGAGCAAATTGCCTGGGAACTGCGGAAGATTCGCGATCAGGGCGGCAAGGTCGTTGTCACGGCTGGCCCGGTTGTAATTCACACGGGAGGCGGCGAGCATCTGTCGCATCTGATTCGCGAGGGCTATGTGCAGGCGTTGCTCGGTGGCAATGCGATCGCCGTTCACGATATTGAGCAGTCGATGATGGGCACGTCGCTGGGCATGGATATGAAGCGCGGCGTTTCTGTTCGAGGCGGGCATCGTCACCACCTGAAGGCGATCAACACGATTCGACGCTACGGCAGCATTGCTGAAGCGGTCAATCAAGGCATTGTCACCAGTGGCATTTTCTACGAGTGTGTGAAGAAAAATGTGCCGTTCTCGCTGGCTGGGTCAATTCGCGATGATGGTCCCTTGCCTGATACACAGATGGATTTAATTCAGGCGCAATCCGATTACGCTCGACTGATTGAAGGCGCAGATATGATTTTGATGCTCTCCTCGATGCTGCATTCGATCGGGGTGGGCAACATGACTCCGGCAGGCGTGAAGATGGTTTGCGTCGATATCAATCCGGCTGTGGTGACGAAGCTGAGCGATCGCGGCTCGGTTGAATCGGTCGGCGTGGTGACAGACGTGGGCTTGTTCCTCAGCTTGTTGGTGCAGCAGCTTAGCCGCCTGACGAGTCGTTACGAAGCGGCAGCAGTGCGCTAGCGCGATCAACTCTTGAGATATCTGTGGAAGCCGGGGTGTCAACTGCCTCGGCTTTTGCGATCGCCTATGAAATAAAGCTTTCGTAAAGCGATCGTAGAATCACTGAAGTTCTGAGTATGATTCTGACTATCATGCTGCGCTCTTGCTGGTAATCGAACACATCAGCTACTCGGTCGGCCACCGTGCGATCAGCATCGTTTGCTGCAACAAAACACTAAATGCTGACGAAATGGCAAGAAATGACAACAGCCTCGGCACTACGAATTCTCTGGGTAATCTCACCAACAGACAGCTAGCTCGAAGCGGACAGGTTGGTCGATCGGATACACAAGATTTCTTTCGATTTCAGCTTACAGGGAGAAGTTCGCTCACCGTGTCATTGGGGCGGTTGCGAGCCAATGCGGATCTGGCATTGTTGAACAATCGCGGACGGCAATTGCAGCGATCGAACAAGAGCGGCACATCGTCAGAGCAAATTCAAACAACTTTGGCAGCAGGCACTTACTACCTGCGCGTGTTTCGCCGCAGTGGTGACACGCCCTACTCGCTGCAAGCCTCTGCAACGGCAACGCCCACACCCACGCCTGCACCTGCACCTGTTCCCACACCTGCACCTGTTCCCACACCTGCGCCCACGCCTGCGCCCACGCCTGCGCCCACGCCTGCGCCCTCAACTTCAGCCAACCCTAGACAAGCCTGGATTCGACAAATCCCAACGGATAATCCTGAGAGGGCAACGGCAGCCAACAATCATGCGGAAGCGATCGCGATCGATCGCTTTGGCAACACCTTCATCAGTGGCAATTCCAACAGCACTGTTGGCGGTGGTTCACGAGCAGGCTTTGACGACGCCTGGTTTGCGAAATACGATGCAGCCGGAAATCAGCAGTGGCTCCGTAAAATTGCAACATCAAGCAATGACTACATCAAGGGTCTGGTGACGGACAGTGCTGGAAATCTTTATCTCACAGGCGCAACTGCTGGGTCTGGTCAATTTAACCGGGCTAGCGCGTTTATTGCCAAGTATGACAGCAGCGGCAATCAGCTTTGGATTGACTATTTGCGAGGCAGTGGCAACATTGGCAACGACATTGCAATTGACTCCAGCGGAAACTTGTACATCACGGGTCGAACATCTGGTTCGATCGGTGGTGCGAATGCCGGAAGCTTAGATGCCTGGGTTGCCAAGTACAATAGCAATGGCGAGCGTCAGTGGACGGGACAACTCGGCACTTCCGGCTATGACGAAGCGTTTAGCGTTGCGGTCGATAGCCAGGGCAATGCCTACATTGCAGGTGAAACTCCAGGCGCACTTGCTGGAAGCAGTGCAGGTGGCGATGATGCTTGGCTTGCCAAATACAGCACAGCAGGCAGCTTGCTTTGGGTGAAACAGTTTGGTTCGGCTAGCCCGATCGATCGAGCCAATGCCATCGTGATCGATCGTGCCGATAACGTTTACGTTGGTGGCAATACGGGTGGTTCTGCGGGCAGTATTTGGCCGGAAAACAAACCTTGGATCAGCAAATTTACAGCCGACGGCGCACAAATTTGGACAACTCAATTCGGTTCTTTCGTGACGGATTTAGCGGACTTGGCGATCGACCAAGCAGACGATTTGTATGTTTCTGGCCGGACGCAAGATGCTTTCGGCTCGGCGACCGTTGGCGGAAGTTGGAACGCCTATTTTGCCAAATTTAATAGCCAAGGCAGCAATCTGTGGGGTGAACTGCTAGCAACTCGTTGGGAAGATCGAGCCTATGCGATCGCTGTCGATAGTGTCAATCAAATTCACGTGATGGGAATTACAGGCGGATCGCTTGGTGCAACCAATCCCCGCAGTCCAGTTTGGGATGTCTGGGTGGCGAAATATCTACCTTAACTGCAAATCGCTCTCACACTCTCCAGCGCGAGAAACGCGAAAAACCTTTCAGAGGCGGACGACCGCGCAAGTTTTCCTAGAATCGAAAGTGCTGCGATGGATCTGAGGCTGTCTGTTTCAGCAAGGCGCGAGCGTCATTTCTTAAGAGATGCTTGCGCTTTGCTGGTTTTTTGGCGCTCGAAGCAATAATGAAAAGTTGCTTGAGCGAAGGGAAAATGCGATCGCGGTCAAATGTACTCAAAGCAGTGTGTGACGGACAACAGACTCGCAAGCGCTTCAACGCAAAAATGAATACAGCGCAACAGTGATTCAATCGCGGATGCAGAAGCATGTTCCATAGAGTTATTTCAATGCTGGCGATCGATATCTCTTAAGCTGCTCATTCTTTTGATAGGAGTTTAGTGACTTTTGTTACTTTTTTTAATATAATTCTGAGGTAGTTAGCGTAAAAATAAAAATTATTTGGTATAGGCCATTACACTTGCTATTTCGATGGGGACGTGACCTCCCAAGGCAGCACTCGACGGTCTGCGTAAGGCTTTCAAAGTAGCACACTTGAACTCGAACAAGATAGAGGACGGATTATGATTCAGTCAGTACAGTACTCGATGCAATTTATTCAAGACGAAGCGCGGCAGCTTGTGCAGCAAGGCGTTGTTAGCCGCAATCAGCCGATCTATGTGCTTTGCCAGTATATTCCCGCTCGCGAATGGGCTTCGGTCGAGTGCGAGCTGGAGAAAAGTAGCTATCTCTTGCGCGATCGCATTGGCGATTTGCTCGGTCGCGAAGATTGGGAAAACGACTAGTCGCTGCTCATGCCTCAGCCCGATCGACCTCCGCTGCACTTGCGTCGATCGAGCTGACGTTTTCAAATTTGAGCCTTTGAGCGTTAAGAATTGTTTTCAAGATACAGGTTCAAATCTTCAATTAGGCGCGTCAGTTCTGCCTCGGTCGTCAGGCGAATGCGATCGTCTCGGACGGTGACGAGAACTTTCGCAGCGAATGGACTCGGCCAAATATTCGGATTGCAAAAAATTTCCAAAAACACCTCGCCCGTGTGCTGATACTGCATCGGCTGTTGGGGCGCAGGTTTGCCGCTGGCTTTGGTGGCGACGGCTTTGAGCGACTGCATGAGATTGGCGATCGCGCTTTGCAAATCTTGCGCGGCTTGAGGCGAAAAGCTGAAGGAAACCGAGCCTTCTACGAGATTGAGTCGAAGTTGAGTCATTACAGAACAGATGCGTTTTCTGGGCTGACTCCATAATAGGGGTTGGGGGTTAGGGCATATTTGAAACTGCATGATCCTCCCCAACCCTCCTTGCTGAGGAGGGAGCCGAACCACTCCTCAAAGTCTCCCTTAACAAGGGGGATTTAGGGGAATCGATTCCTGCAAAGAGCGCTTCGCGGCCAGCCAAGCTAATCCGTACCGTAATCGCGCACCCTCCACTCGCTGGAGCTTTGAAAACACGCCCTAGGAGCCGATCGCATTCGTGTCAATCGCCAGCGGCAGCGATCGCTGCATCTGAGCGAGAACATTTATTTTGTGCAGATGCAGCCGTCTCGAACAGGCGATCGAGCCTTCGGGATCAAGCGGATATTCTTCGGCCAGAAAAACTAGACTGTCGGCAAGCTGCAATAGATCGCTTGTGCTGTGCAGCAGCGTGTGAAGCTGTTGGCGCATCGGTGGCGGCATTTCTCGAATCAGGTAGCGCTGAATTTGGCGGTGCAGCTTGGCAAGCCGTCCGCGTGCAGTAAGGATCTGGGCAACTTGGCGATCGATTTGCGGCGTGCTGGCAGGCAGCTTTAGCCCCAATTCCACGCAGGCGGCTCGAAATTCAGCCAAGAGCGGCTGCATCAACTGCACATTGCGCCTCAACATTCAAACCACTCCTCAACTCCAGCGAGAGTATTCGTCATCTTACTCGGATGCTGCTGAGTGCAACAGTGGCGATCGCGCTCTTTCCTGATTCAGGGCAATTTTACTGCGCTGTCAGAAATGACAACGGAGCCGCCTCGCCTTCTGTCGCAAACCGAATTGCTCCAATTTGCTATGGCCGCGCTGCTTCACAGCCAATTTTTGATCCCCGACATCCGATCCCCAATGCTATCAATTGAGCCAGAGGCGGCGCGATCGTTCTATAGTTTTGGTGAATCGTGCCATCAAAGCTGCCATTAGGACTCTGGTCATGACAACTCCTGCTCCTTTTCCGATCGATCTGGGTGCTTATCAAAAAATTGCGCTTGATCCCACCAATCCCACGCTGACGGATGAACAGCGGCAAGCCCTGAAAGCCAATATTCAACTGTGTCGTGATGCGATCATTCTGTTTACGGCCACCGGAGCCGCCAAAGGCGTCGGTGGGCACACGGGTGGCCCCTACGACACCGTGCCGGAAGTGGTGATTCTCGATGCGTTTTTCCGAGGCGCACCGGATAAATTTGTGCCGATTTTCTTTGATGAAGCTGGACATCGGGTCGCGACGCAATACCTGATGGCGGCGATCTATGGCGATCTACCTGCCGAACAGCTTGTCCGCTATCGCGAAGCGCATTCGATGCTGCCCGGACACCCAGAATTAGGCATGGCTCCGGGGATCAAGTTCAGTTCCGGTCGCTTGGGGCACATCTGGCCGTACATCAACGGGGTTGCACTGGCGAATCCCGGTAAGGTCGTGGTTTGCCTCGGTTCTGACGGGTCGCAGCAGGAAGGCAACGATGCCGAGGCCGCAAGGCTAGCAGTCGCGCAGCATCTCAATGTGAAGCTGTTTATTGACGACAACGACGTGACGATCGCCGGACACCCTTCTGACTATTTACCCGGTTTTTCGGTTGCCAAAACGCTAGAAGGTCATGGCCTCAGCGTCAACGAAGGCGACGGCGAGGATCTAGACGATCTGTATCGCCGCATGTGCGAAGCCGTGACGACGCCGGGACCGATCGCCTTGGTCAACAAGCGCAAAATGGCGGTTGGCATTGAAGGAATCGAAGGCTCGAATCACGGTCATGACGTGATCCCCGTGAAACATGCGATTCCCTACCTGGAAAAGCGCGGCCTGACGGATGCGGTGAATTTCCTCAAGAACGTGCAGTATCCGAAGCAGGACTACACCTTCCTGGGATCGGGCGATCAGATGAAAGCCAATCGCGTTGTGTTTGGCGAGTCGGTCGTGAAGGTGCTGGGGCAGATGAGCGAGACGGAGCGCAAGGAAAAAGTTTTGGTAATCGACAGCGATCTGGAAGGCTCGGTCGGCTTCAAGCCGATTCACGATGCCTATCCTGAAATTTTTATCAATGCGGGGATCATGGAGCGGGGCAACTTTTCCGCCGCTGCCGGATTTGGCATGGCCGAGGGCAAGCAAGGGATTTTCGCGACGTTCAGCGCCTTTTTGGAAATGTGCATCTCGGAAATCACAATGGCGCGACTGAACAAGTCGAACGTGCTGTGTCATTTCTCTCATGCGGGCGTCGATGACATGGCCGACAACACCTGTCACTTCGGCATCAACAATATGTTTGCCGACAATGGCCTGGATGATGGCTATCCAACCGCGCTGTATTTCCCTGCGGATGCGGGACAGATGACCGCCTGCATTGATGCGATTTTCCATCAGCCCGGCCTGCGATTTGTGTTCTCGACGCGATCGAAAACCCCAAACATTCTTGACAGTCAGGGCAACGATTTCTACGGCAGCGGCTATCAGTTTACGCCTGGCAAAGATGAAGTCATCCGCGAAGGTACAGCCGGATATGTTGTCAGCTTTGGCGAAGGACTGTATCGTGCGCTTGATGCGGTCGAACGGCTGAAGCAAGAAGGCGTGGATGTCGGATTGATCAACAAGGCAACACTGAATGTGGTCGATGAGGAAATGATTGCCAAAGTCGGCAATGCGCCGTTTGTTCTCGTCGTGGAAGCTTTCAACCGCCGCACGGGACTCGGTAGCCGCTTTGGAACCTGGCTGCTGGAGCGCGGCTTGACTCCGAAGTATGCCCATCTGGGAACGCATCACGAAGGCTGCGGCGGCCTGTGGGAACAATATCCGCATCAGGGCATTGATCCAGTGGGGATCATGAACAAGGTGAAGGAATTGATCGGCTGAGAATAACAGCCCCCTTGCTGAATCCCTCTCCCCCAGGGAGAGGGACTTTGAAGGTTGGTTTCCCTTCTCTCGGAGAAGGGGCTAGGGGGTGTGTTAAAACCTCTTGGTGGTGAGATTTCTCCACTGAGATCCCCCTAAATCCCCCTTGAGAACCCGGACTTTGAGGATGACTCCCTCTTTTTTATGGGGTTGGGGAGGATTAAGCGGGTTCTAAAACACGGCGTAGGGGATGAGGGCGGCTGTTTGCTCATTACTCGATCGAGTTATGTTCTCCATCGCGATCGCCAGCTTCACCTTATTCCTCAGCCTGTGGATCGTCGTTCCGGCTCCGATTTTTGCTTTGCTGCCGCTGGGTGTGGGCGCACCGGAAATCAGTCCTTGGCTGGTGGTGCTGAGCTTGGGCGCGATCGCACTCAGCTTGATTCGCAAAGTTCATGTCGCGATTGGCCTGAGTGCGATTGCGCTGGTGTTGAGCTTGCTTCCGGTCGTGCAGCTTTTTGGCACGATCGATCGTGCCCAGTCGAGTTTTGAGCAGGCGTTTGGGAATTCGCCTGCGCCTTCTGCGCTTGGAGCAATCGCAGGCGTGTTTCGCGGCGTCCCGATTGCTGCTGTCCGGCAGACGGCGGCGATCGAGTTTGCCAAGCCGGATGGTGTGCCGCTGCATTTGGAGGTGTATCGCCCGCTGGAAGTCGGAATTTATCCGGCGATCGTTGCGATCTATGGTGGCGCATGGCGGGCAGGCAGTCCCTCAGACAACGCCGATTTCAATCGCTACATGGCAGCAAAAGGCTATGTGGTTTGGGCGATCGACTATCGGCACGCGCCGCAGTTTCGCTTTCCCATTCAGCTTGAGGATGTGAAAACGGCATTGCAGTTCATCCGGGATCACGCAGCGGAATATGAAACGGATGTCGATCGCATTGGGCTGATCGGGCGATCGGCGGGCGCACATTTGGCGATGCTGGCCGGATATCAAGCGAACGATGCGGTGATTCGATCGGTCGTGAACTATTACGGCCCTGTTGATTTAGCGCAAGGCTATGCCGATCCGCCTTCTCCTGACCCGATCGACACTCGCGCCGTCCTTGAAGCCTTTTTGGGTGGAACGCCTGCCGAACTGCCGGAGCAGTATCGACAAGCATCACCGATTGAATTTGTGAATCGATCGACTCCGCCGACGCTGTTGATTTATGGCAGTCGCGATCATATTGTGCAGGCGAAGTTTGGCCGATCGCTGTTCGATCGATTGCGATCCGAGCAAGTTCCGAGCGCGATGATCGAGCTTCCTTGGTCGGAACATGCATTTGATGCAGTTTTTCGCGGTTTGGGCAATCAAATTGCCCTTTTCTATGTCGATCGCTTTTTCGCTGCCACGCTAAAAGATGAGGACAAGTCGAATTTGCCAAGTCTCAGCGGATCGATCGATCTCGATCGTTCTTAGAAATTCGCGAAAATAAAAGCGGCGTTCGGCTTCCGATAAATCTAGCCAGAATTGCGGGATGGAAACGGTTTGAGCGATCGCTTGCAAGTTGGCGGGCGGCAGTTGCGCCAGTTTTGCCTGCAAGGTCGCGAGTTCCGTTTTGAGTTTGTAGATTCGCAGTTCAGCCGTTTCTGCATCCAGAATGCCTTCAGCTTCCAGCGTCGGAATTTTGGCTAGCGTCGATTCTTTCGCGGCAATTTCGGCAGCGATCGCCTGCTGAATGCGACTGACATCCGGCTGTGGCGTGGCAGCAACAGCGGCAGGCAGTTGAGCGCAAATTTGCTCGATCGATCGCCGCAGCACCTCCTCATAAGCCAAAGCGCGACATTTCGGCTTTTGCGGGCAGCTTGTCGGACGCAGATACAGATATTCCTGACGGCGCGTTTTGACGCGGGCGATCGTCATGCCGGACTGACACTGAGCGCAGGTGACAAGTCCAGCCAGCGATCGCGGCGCACTCGCGGTTCTGGGCGGCAAACGGCGATTGCGGCGCAAGAGGCGATCGATCTGGGCGGCTTCGGCACGCGGCAAAATTGCCGGATGTGTGTTTGGCATCACTTCCCCAGTTTGATAAACCAAATCGCCGCGATAGATTGGACTGGTGAGCCAGCGTTTTCCGGTTGAGGCGGAAATTTTTTTGCCGTATTTTTTTTCGAGATGGCGGACGCTGCCGCGCAGCGAACCATAAAGCAAAAAGTGATCGAAAAAATCTTTGACGACCGGAGCCGTCGCACGATCGATCGCATACCGATCTTTTCCGCGTCGATAGCCGTAGGGCGCTTTTCCCGGTGGCGGAAGGGCTTTAAGGCGATTGCGGGCATGGCCTAGCCGCAGTTTTTGCTGCCGCTGATCGGCGGGAAGCGTTGCCAGCAGACGCAGCAAATCCGATCGCTTCAGTCCCTCTGCAATCGGTTCTTCGAGAGAAATTAAAGTGATCCCCAAGGCTTCTAGAGCAGTCAGGCGATCGCTCACCGCTGCAACCGTTTCGCCCAAATCTGCCAGCCTGCGGACAAGAACCGTTTCGACGCTTGCCGTTTGACAATCTTGCAAAAGCTGATCCCACTGGGAGCGATCGCCCCAGTCGGAATAGACGCGATCGACAGCTTGACCCCATGCAGCATTCGGCTGGGTGTCGAGCAGCGGTTCCAGGTAGAGATAGGCGATCGTCGTCATAGCTCGATCCTAAGTTGGCGCTGGTTTCGCGGTACGCTCAAAAAGCAAGTTTGAACAAATGCTGTGAATGCGATCGAACTGAGTCCGACCAACATGGCTTGGCTGCTGGGTTTAGCGGCAATCACGCTGGGACTGCTCACCTGGCAGCGATCGCAGCCTGTGAACATGACGATTGCGATCGGGCGGATGCTGCTGCAACTGGGCGCGATCGGCGTGGTTTTCTCGGTTGTGTTTGCATCTCCCAATTTGGGTTTGGTGCTGGCGATCGTGCTGCTGATGCTGGCGGTTGCTGTTGTCACGGCTCGCAGTCGCTTGGGCGACCTGCCGAATTTGCTGATGACTGTGGGCGTGCTGGTTGGCAGCGTGGCGATCGCGCTGATCTATCTATATTTGCTGGTGCTGCGTCCGAATCCTTGGTATGCGCCGCAATATTTGATTCCGCTGGCCGGACTGCTGCTGGCGGCAAGTGCCAATGCGATCGCCCAATCGGGTGAACGGCTAATCACTTCGCTTAAATCCAGTCGGATTGAGATTGAGACGCACCTGAGCTTAGGCGCAAATCCACAGCAGGCGATCGCCACTTTCCGCCACGACGCGATCAAAGCCGGAATTCTCCCAACGCTCAACGCCATGCTGATCGCTGGAGCCGCAACGCTGCCCGGAGTTTTTTGCGGTCTTGTTCTGGCCGGAGTCGATCCGTTTCAGGCGGCACTGTATCAAGTGGTGGTGCTCGTTTCGATCGCCTTTGTCGCTGCCCTCAGCAGCATTTTGATTACGCAAGCGATCGCCCGTCAATTCTTCAATGCCGCCTGGCAGTTTAACCGTCGCTAATGCCTCACCTCGGCACATACCCGGAAAATTCTGGCTTATACGTGCCAAACAGCGAGCCGTCGGAATTGTAAAGCTCGATCGGCAAGTCGGCATTTTCACTGATTGCTGCCAGTGCCCGCAACAGAGAATTGACATGAGAGAGCAGGTCGGCCTGAGTTGCATAGTCGCCGCTCATACGGGTTTGCGTCATCGTTTGCTCAACGAGACGATCGTAAGTTGAGGTGATCCGCACCCGAATCGCTTGATCGGCAAACGAGAAATCGCAGATTTTGGGCGAGCCGTTGCAGGTGCGATCGAGATCGTCCGCTGCCGCCTCCTGCGCTCTTGCCGTCTTCAACATTTCTCGCGATCGCGCCAATGCCGTTCCATAAGCGGCAAGTAGCGGCTGGGTGCGATCGTGATAGATCGTGTTGGGCGGAACTTGCTGAGCATTGGTGAGAGCAGACTGCCACGCTTCAACGGCTTGCGACCAAGCGCGATTCCGCTCGGCAGCTTCGGCTTGATTGGCGGCACTCAGGGCATCGTTGTAGAACCGAGTCGAGGCGGTTTCGCGGGTAGCGCGATCGCGAGATGCTGCGAGTTTTGGCTGGTAGATTGCCAAAAGCTGTTGGGCTTCGGTTTGCGCCATTGTCGTCGCGGGCACTTTTTGCAGCGCGGACACGACGCTTTCCCAAGTCGCCTGCACAAGCTGCCAGCTATCAACCGAGTTGGCGACGCCTTCTCTAGCTTCAGCAATGCGAGCGGTCGATCGCGCGTTGTTCAACTGCGCTTGTGCCTGCCGTTCCAGGTCGATGCGGCGGCTGATCGTGGCGAGGTTGGCTTGATATTCCGTCAGTTTGCGCTGGGCGAGAGACGCCACCGGGCTGTCGGGTGGAACCTGCTGGACACGAGCGATCGCCTGCTGCCAGTCGGCACGGATTTCCTGCCACGTGCGAAACGGGTGCGGCGGATTTTGGCTTTTTAGGGCGGCGGCGTTTGCCAGATGCAGGGCAGACACGATCTGCTGGAGTTCGCCTGCTTGAGCCTGCACGAGTTGCAGTTGAGATTGCGCTTCGTCATGCCGCCGCGACCAAGGCGGAATTGTTTCGAGCAAATCGCTCGCTTTCGTCAGTTGATCGTAAGCGTCGATCACGGCTTGGGCGGATGTCGTCGTGGCGATCGTCTGACCTGCCGTTTCTCGCAGTCGCTCGGCCTGCACCAGCGGCACACAGTTTCCCAAAACACAAGGGCGCGTCATTGCCCACAAGCTGCCGCCAAACGCCGTCACTGCCACCAAAACGCCCAGCCCCAAAACGCCGACAGGCAGCGATGCATCGCGCCAACGCCGATCGCTTGTTGGCTCCAAATCAGCTTCCACCAAAGCAAGCGGGGCAGTTGTCTTTGTGGCAACGATATCGTTCCGGGACGCCACGATCGCGCTGGTGGCGGGTACGATCGCGCCTGCGGAAGCAAGAGAAAATTCTTGCATTGCATAGGGCTGAGCCTGTCCCTTGACGCGCAAAAACATCTGTACAGGCAGCGCGTCAGCCGCATCAACGGCGGCAAGTACGTCTGATTGAATTGATTCGATCGCTGCCTGCAACCGAGCAAAGAGTGAGCTTTGATCAGTCTCTTGCGATTGTTCTGCCGAGATTTCTGCCAAGATTAATAGTCGATCGTCTTTGTGGCCGCAGCGAATCGAAAGCGGTGGAGTGAGGGCGGCTTGCAGCTTGGTGGCGAGCGTTTGCAGCTTGGTGGGCTGCGATCGATGAGGAGTGACGGTTTTCATGGCAGTGAACCAAAAATTTCTGCTTGATTTTGAACCGCTTGCGAGAATGAAGAAGCATCTTAGCGTTAAACAGCCCCCTCATCCCCTTTCCCTTTCCCCCAGGGAGAAGGGGAACCGGATTTCAAAGTCCCTCTTCCTGAGGGGGAGGAATTGAGGATGAGGAAAATTCGTTAAGATGCGCTCGATCGTTCTATTCATAGATGGCCGAAGTGTGCCATAAAGTCAATGATTATGGACATTTTGATTGTGGAAGATGAAGTCGAGATCGCCAAGTTGATCCAGATGTATCTGGAGAAAGAAGGCTTTGCCTGTCGGGTTTGTCGCGATGGCCTGACCGCTGTGCAGATGTTTCAAGAGCAGCAGCCCGACTTAATCATTCTTGACCTGATGCTGCCCGGACTGGACGGACTGG
Source organism: Microcoleus sp. FACHB-1515 (assembly GCF_014696105.1). Taxonomy (GTDB): domain Bacteria; phylum Cyanobacteriota; class Cyanobacteriia; order Elainellales; family Elainellaceae; genus JAAUTJ01. The sequence goes on along the minus strand of NZ_JACJPO010000012.1, from coordinate 55,444 downwards.
AAGTGTGCGCCCGCATTCGCCAAAAGCCCGGAGCCAAAGATCCTTACATTTTGATGCTGACGGCGAAAGGGGAAGAGATCGATCGCATCATCGGCCTTTCGACTGGAGCGGATGACTATATGGTGAAGCCGTTCAGTCCGCGTGAACTGGTCGCCCGCGTTCGCGCTCTGCTGCGACGCACTCTGCGGCAGGGCGGACAGTCGCAGGGCTATCAAACGGCGCACTTTGCGATCGATATCGAACAGCGCGTCGCCAATCGCCTGCTGGAAGGCACAGCGGAACCGCTGGATTTGACCACACTGGAGTTTGATTTGCTCTCGACGTTTATGAGCCATCCGGGGCGCGTGTGGAATCGATCGCAACTGATTGAAAAACTGTGGGGCGGCGATTTCTTTGGCGATGAGCGCGTGGTGGACACGCATATTGCTCGGTTGCGAAAGAAAATTGAGCCTGATCCGGCTAGTCCGACTTTTGTGAAAACGGTGATCGGCGTGGGCTATAAGTTTGAGGATGCCGCTTAGCCATGAAAAATGGAGGGCTGCGATCGCGCCTGTTTTTCTCACATTTGATCGTGCTGGTCGTGGCGCTGGTGACGATTTTGGCGATCGGCAAGATTTTTTCGCCGCGCTTTTTCGCCGTGTATCTGCGGCAAATTGAAGTGCGCGGCTTTCGCGTTTGGCAATATCGCAAAGAACTGGTGCGCGGCTTTGATACGGCTTGGTCGCGAGGTGCGCTGTGGGCGGTGGTGAGCGGTGTGGGAACGGCAGCGGGCGTCAGCTACTGGCTGTCGCGGCGGATTGTGCAGCCGCTAGAGCAGATGGAAGAGATTACCCAGAAGTTTGCGGCGGGTGAAATGGACGAGCGGATGGGCGCTCAGGAAATCGAAGAATTTGACCATCTGGCAATGAGCTTTAACCGGATGGCGGCAGCGATCGAAAACATCGAGCATCGACGGCGCGATCTGGTCAGCGATTTGACGCACGAACTTCGCACACCGTTGACCGTGCTGGCCGGATATTTGGAGGGCTTGAGCGATGGCGCGATCGATCCCACGCCGGAAGTGCATCAGCGCTTGCTGAGCGAAACCACGCGGATGCGCCGTCTGGTCGATGACTTGCAGGAGCTTTCCAAGATGGAAGCGGGCTATCTGGCGATCGACGTGCAACCGTTGGACTTGCAGCCGCTACTTTCTAGCCTCGTGCAGCGCTTTTCCGATCAGCTTTTGGACGAAACCAGCCCAAACTTAAAGCTGATTTATCCGCCTGCCGTGCCGCTAGTCTTGGCCGATGCCGAGCGGGTTGAGCAAATTTTGGTGAATCTAATCGGCAATGCGATTCGCTATACGCCCGCAGGCTCGATCGAGGTTTCCGTCAAGCCGGACGGTAGCCGAGTGTGGATTGCGATCAGCGACACGGGCATTGGCATCGCGCCAGAAGATTTGCCGCAGGTGTTTGAGCGCTTTTGGCGAGCCGATCGATCGCGCAACCGCACATCGGGCGGAACGGGCATTGGTCTTGCCATCTCGCGCCGCTTGGTCGAACTGCAAGGCGGCGCGATCGAAGTCGAAAGCGAACTGGGCGTCGGCAGCACGTTTCGATTTTCCCTGCCGATCGCGTAGGCTGACAAAGTCTTGCTCTACATCTTGCTGCCAACAAGCGATCGCCGTCAGCAAAACAGCAAAATCAGCGATCGCACTCGACCCCAAATCAGGTAGGATTGCTTCTCAATTCTGCACTTTTTCAATCTATGGCTGGCGAAACAAACTCACCTTCCAAAAACCAACCGCCCAAAGACCAACCGTCCAAAGATCAACTGCTCAAAGATCAACAGCATCCGCTTTGGCGCAGCGATCGCGACATCGTTAACGCTCTGTTGGACGGTACGCCCGACGATTACAATTTGGCAGAACTGGCGCGGCTGTGCATTCGCTATCGCGGATTTCCCGGTGCACGAGACATCCAGACGGATTTGAAGCGCGTCTTGGCACAGTGGAACTTGACCGAGGCCAGCTTGTTCGATCGCACCCGGCAAATTCACCAAGCTGCACAGGTGTATCGGGGGCGCGGCAGCCAGCGCGAAGATTGGAGCTAGCGTCGCCAGCAGAAAGGGATGTGATAGGATGAGCATAGAGGTGTGGAAAACACTACCTCGCCCAGGGAATCGTCATCTGCTGCGGTTTGCGGGTGTTTTGCTCACGTCAAGCCGTCTTCTTGAAGCTCGCTGGTTTCAAACAGGCGCGATCGCGTCGAATCAAAGAGACCGTCCAACTTGTTCACCTGAAGCTGTGAGGTTTCTTGCGTGCTTGCTATCTCGCTGCGTCCGAGCGGGCGCAAGTGGGGCACTGTTAGCTTTGCCTCTACTTTGCACCTCTGCCCGGTTCTAGATTTGCTGCTGGCCGAAGTTCCAGCCTGCTGTCGCGAAGATGTACGCCTCGGTCTACAGGAAGCGCTTGTCAATGCCGCCAAACATGGCAACAAGCTTGACCCCAACAAAACAGTTGCGGTTGAATTTTTCTCGGTCGAAGATCAATACTGGTGGATTATTTCCGATCAAGGTTCGGGTTTCACGCCCGCCTGCTGCTGCTCGATCGATCCTGTCCACCCCAGCACCCACGAGGTTGACGAATGCGGGCGCGGCCTCTTCATCCTCCACCAAGTTTTTGATCAGGTGTTGTGGAACCAGCAGGGAACCGAACTGCGCCTGTGCAAAGAAGTAAAACCACGCCGTTTGCCGCTGCTGCGCTAGCAAATCTCACTCTTTAACCGACCAAATCTTTTCTTGTTCGATCGCCCCGCCGCTCAACCCAACACAGTCGATCGAGCCATTTCCGTCTGAAAAGTCCTGGATAATTACCGCTGCAAAAGCCTACACATCCACGCCACCCACGTCCCCCTTCTCCAGGGCGCGAGGCTAATCGAGTGTGCAAGCGGCAACAGTCGAGCAATGTCGTGAGCGATCGCTCTCCAACCTTGCGTGAGCGAGGTAAACCTGCTGAGCGCAATCGGTCGAGACAACGTTGCGGCACGAGGCATTGACCGCTTAATACACTGCCTAGCAGTAGCGCGTCACGTCTTCTTTGCATTCATCCGCCAGATACGACAGCGCTCGAAACCGCAAGCCCACAAGTTGCTCATACACCGGATTGAGTTTGCACAAAGCGGGGATGTGGGCAATCTTGCGGCCAAACAGATTCACGTCGCGCTCAAACGGACATTGAGCGGGAATCATGCGGCACAAAAAATGCGCCAGCCGCGCATCCTGCACATCCACCTGATCGAGCCAGTCTTGCAGTGGGTGCAGCAGCGAGTGATGCAGGTCTGGTGAGTTGACGGCGAAGGCGGGCTGCTCGGTTTCGATGATGAGGTTGGAGACAGGCTCGATCGCAGCGTTGAGCGAATTGAGCAGGGGAGGCGCTAGATTCAGCGCTGCGCTGAACTCTTGAATTTTAAGGGCTTCTGAGTGTGAGTAAGCGCCGTCTGCGATCGCCACCATCACTGCTGTCCGCAAAAAGTTTTCGCCAACAGTCGGATCGTCTCCAAGGCCAGCCGCGAGTTCTGCGGCGGAAATCGGTTCGCAGTGCAAGTCTTGTTCGTCCATCAGCGTTGCAATCAAACGCTGCTCGTTTTCGTCACACTGACCATCGGCCAAGGCGATCGTCAGCAATCCTCGGAGCCAAACTGCCATTTGTGCGGAAGCGTATGGCGATCGAACACGCTGAACCATAACGGTTTGCCTGATGTAGATAAAGACCGAGTTGATTTTAACTTCGGAGCACGGCGGTGTCGCTGTAAACTAGGAAACTGAGTTGAGGAGATAGGTGCGTGAACTGGCAAGAATTTTTGCTGCTGCTGGCTTCGGTATTTGCGAGCGTGGGCGGTCAGTTTTTTCTCAAGGCCGGAGCGCTCAAGCTCGGCCAGGTCAGCGAGAGCAACTGGATGAGCCACATCCTCAATATCGCCACGACGCCGGAACTAGTAGCAGGATTGGCCTGCTATGGAGTGGGCGCAATTACCTATATTCTGCTGCTCACTCGCGTTAATCTCAGCGTGGCGGCTCCTGCTGTTTCCCTCATTTATGTTTTCGCTGTGTTGATCGGCTTTGTGGTGTATCGCGAACCGATTCCGTTCAGCCGCCTTGTCGGGTTAGCCTGCATCGTCTGCGGCGTGCTGTTGGTGATTTGGAAAAAGTGAAAAAGCCGATTCAGCTTTTCAGTTGCAGTGTAATAGCTAGCTGAATTTTTCTAAAATTGCAGCCGTCTCTTTACCTGTTTTTTCCCAGCTAAATAAGCGCGATCGCGCCAAACCTGCCGCCCGCAAATTCGATCGCACTTCGGATTTCAGCATCATCTGCATTGCCTCCGAAATTTCTTGCACCTGATACGGATCGATTAAAATTGCCGCATCTCCTGCAACTTCAGGCAGTGAAGCAAGATTCGAGGTGATCACCGGAGTTCCGCAGGCCATCGCTTCGAGAATCGGCAGACCAAAACCTTCCCACAGACTCGGAAAAACGAGCGCGATCGCCTGCCCAATCAAAATCGGTAGCTGCTCCGCCGTCACATAGCGAAGAAACTTGACGCGATTTGCAATTTGAAGCTGCTCCGCTTGCGCTTGGAGAGCCGGAGCGTAGCGCGGATCGATCGCTCCTGCAATCCACAGTTCTGCTTCTCCAGAAACAGCGGCAAAGCCTGCAATTAAACGCTGCAAATTCTTGTAGGGATCTTGTCGTCCAACATAAAGAAAATAGTTGGCGGTGGGCAAGTTGCGATCGAAAAAGCGATCGGCATCATAAGCTAGCAGAATTGGCGTAATTTTATTTGCAGAAATTTTGAAAAAGTCTTCTAAATCTTGGGCAGTTGCGATCGAATTACAAATGATGTGTTCGGCTTGGTTCAACACTTGCGGAACGCCATAGCGAAAATACGCCGTCAGCGGTGATTTGGCTCGCCCAAATCGCAGTGGAATGAGATCATGCACCATCACGATCGATCGACAGTTGGAGTAAACGGGCGCTTCGGGAATGGGAGAAAACAGCAAATTTGCCTTTCGCTGCTGATACAGCTTTGGAAGCTGAAACTGTGTCCAAATCAAACGGCGCACATGTCCCCGAAAGCCATACTGCGCGTTCATGTTGTTCGGCACAGGTTCAACCTGAAAGCCCGGATGTTCCTGCCAGCTTAGCAAGACGGGCGAAAGCGACTTTAGGTGTGGCAAAATGCCCGACAAATAAGTGCTAATGCCTGTCGGCTCAGCCATCAGCGCCGCACAGCTAATCAGCAAGGAAGAATGAACGCGAGTCACAGTCAAAGATCGTCTACCCGTTCTATTCGATCGCGTGCCACTTTAGCTTAGAGGCTGTCAGGAACGAGAGCAACAAGCACAAAGAACAAATGTATTTTCAAGGCGATCGCGCAGTAGGATTTGAACAAGCGATTTTGATTTTCTAGAGATGCTTGATTTGGTAAAACTGGCGCGACAGATGCAAGGCATTAGCCAGCACCTCAGCGACGAAGCCGAAGCCACCCGCCAGCGGCTTACCCTGGCTGAAAAACTGCTGGTGCAGGCACGATCGCATCAGGCTGATCTGGTCACTTTGCAGCAGATGTGGCGCGATCGCTTGGGCTTTGCCGCCGCCGAACCTGTGGAACCGCTCGATACAAGACAGGCGATCGCCGCTGCGCCTTTGGTTCACACCGTCCTTGCCACTGACGGATCGCAAATTGCCCCTAGTCATCACGAAATCGCCTACTGCTATTTGATCAATGTCGGACGAATCGTGCTGCACTACGGCCAAAGTCGCCATCCGCTGCTCGACAGCCTCCCCGAAGTGTTCTACCGTCCCGAAGACCTTTACGTTTCTCGGCAGTGGGGCATTCGCACCGAAGAGTGGATGGGATATCGGCGCACGGTTTCCGAGGCGATCGCGCTGGCAGAATTGGGACGGGAAATGAGCGATCGATCCCCAATTCTCGCAATGGTGGATGGTTCCTTGATTCACTGGTTCCTCGAACCGCTTCCGGCTGAGGCGCGAGAGGCGATTTTGCCGCCGATTCTCGATGCATGGCAGCAGTTGCGCGAGGCGCGAATTCCGCTGGTCGGCTATCTGAGTGCTGCCCGCAGCGGCGAGGCGTTGAATTTTCTGCGGTTGCACACCTGTCCGCACACAACGCCCGACTGTCAGTCGCACTGTCAGGGACAAACCGAAACCGCGCCCTGCCAAGTGTTTGCGCCCTTGCGCGACACGGCCTTGTGGTCGCTGCTGCTAGAACCAGGGCAGCGCAGTCCGTTTTGGCGCAGTTCGGCAAAAATCTTGGAGTTTTATGGCGAACAGGCGATCTATTTCTGCTACGTCCATGTTGGCTCGGAAGTGGCTCGCGTTGAAGTGCCCGCCTGGGTGTTTGCCGATCGCCACCTGCTCGATACCGCTTTGACCTTGACGATCGCCCAAGTCCAAAAGGGCTACGGCTATCCGGTTGCGCTGGCAGAAGCGCACAATCAGGCAGTCGTCCGAGGCGGCGATCGCGCCCGCTTTTTTGCGCTTCTGGAACAGCAGATGATCCGCGCTGGCCTGACGAACATCGGCACGTCCTACAAGGAAGCCCGCAAGCGCGGCAGCATTGCCTGAGTTCAATTCAGATTGTTGAAACGGCATCGACGGCTAGGAAATCTCCTCATCCCCTACTTAACCCCCTGGATTCGCGGACATTCTGTAATTTCTGCTACAAATTTTCGATCGCGATCGATCTTTACTTCCTCACACCCAAATCCGCAAAACATAGACAGAATCAGCCGTTTGGCGATCGTTCCACATCTCGCTTCAGAAATTTGCTTGACAGAGCAAAGTCCTTCCGCTACTTTTTGCCTTAACGCTGCTCCCAGCGTTGTGCCCAAAAGCTGAGCCGACGCGACCCGAAGTTGATTCCAGCCAACAACGGATCGCTAACCCGTCAAACTGATAGAGCCAGTCCGAGCGGGCTACGGAGATTTTACTCTCCCAGCCACCCCGATTGTCTTGCTTTGACTTTTGGGGTCGGCTGAGTTTTTGGGTTTTCCTGCCCGCTTACAAAAGGAAGACCCACATGAGAAACGACTTCATGTCGCGCCCGAATGAGCGCGACGGCTCTGCGCTGCTGCAAATTCCCTCGGCTTTCATCCTGCCGCAAGACCCGCGCTATGTGATCAAACACGTGCTGATCGGTCAGCCTGTGGCAGTCGATCGCACGATCCTGCATCTGCAACAACTGCGCTATGCGGATGCAACCACTTGGGCAAGACCGCTGGCGATTGGGGAACCGCTATCGATCGCGCCTGCTCCGGGTGATGTGATTAGCACGCTGATCCGCTATTTCCGCATTGAATAACCTGTTGGGGCGATCCCGTTCCGCAAGCTAAGGCGATCGATTTTGTCACGATCGCCATTTGCCACAGCAAAAATGCGCTCAAGAAATTGTCTAGAACGCATTTTTGCAACACTTATTCAAGTTTTAGTGAATCTCAGCTTATGAACCTTTGTTTTCGCGGCTCGCCGTTTGAATGTAAAGAATTAACAGAAAAACGGTAGGAACCAACACAAACAAAAGGCTGGCAACAAATCCAAGATCGTTAACTTCCATGACCTGCCTCTACGCTTATCTCAAATGGGTGAAACCTAAATTTAAGGATATCATCACCATCGAGCCACAGCCGCGATCGAATTACGAAGGTTTTGTTTTCACCGCAATCTCGCCGTTCACCATCACCTGACAGGCCAATCGATAGCTGTCCGGCTTCTTTTTGAATTTACGAATCTCAACATCCGTCCGAGGCGAAACGTTTTCTAAACCTTCGACGATCTCGACCGTGCAGGTTCCGCACTGGCCGTAGCCGCCGCAGTTCATCATCTTGCCCATCAGCGTGTAGAGGTCGATGCGGTTTTCGATCGCTTTGATTCGCAGATTCGCTCCATCAGCGGCAATCACCTCTTGATTTTCGTTAATAAACTTAATATTTGCCATAATCTACCTCCTGCTGCACTTCCACCCGTCTTGCGTCAGACTTTTGCTTGCAATCGCCTCTAACACTCGATACACTTCTACATACACTTTCATTTTTATCAAGCATCTTGTCAAACTGTCGAAGGTTGAAATCGTTCGTGAGGCGATCGCAACTTTTCAGACAGTGGCTCGATTTCGGTGATTCTCAATCTGGTAGGCTACCAGTAATGAACCACCTTAAGAAAAGGCTGAAGGAAGCGTTCAACCCGAATTATTAGGAGGAGCGTAGTCGATGGGACTACCCTGGTATCGCGTTCATACCGTCGTAATTAACGACCCCGGACGACTGATTGCAGTACACCTGATGCACACTGCCCTCGTCGCAGGCTGGGCTGGCTCAATGGCACTCTACGAGCTTGCCATCTTTGATCCCAGCGATCCGGTTCTCAATCCGATGTGGCGGCAAGGCATGTTCGTTCTGCCGTTCATGGCTCGCTTGGGCGTCACCGAATCTTGGGGCGGCTGGAGCGTCACAGGCGGCGCAGCCACCGATCCGGGCATCTGGTCATTTGAAGGTGTTGCGGTCGCGCACATCGTTCTGTCTGGTCTGCTATTCCTAGCGGCCTGCTGGCACTGGGTTTATTGGGATCTCGAACTGTTCAGAGACCCGCGCACGGGCGAACCCGCCTTGGATTTGCCCAAAATGTTTGGCATCCACTTGTTCTTGTCTGGTCTGCTTTGCTTCGGCTTCGGCGCATTCCACCTCACCGGACTGTTTGGACCGGGAATGTGGGTGTCTGATCCCTACGGCTTAACCGGAAGCGTCCAACCCGTCGCGCCATCTTGGGGACCAGAAGGATTTAACCCGTTCAATCCGGGCGGCATCGTGGCTCACCACATCGCCGCAGGCGTGGTTGGAATCATCGCTGGCTTGTTCCACTTGGCTGTGCGTCCGCCAGAGCGTCTATACAAAGCGCTGCGGATGGGAAATATCGAAACCGTTCTTTCCAGCAGTATCGCTGCCGTCTTCTTCGCCGCTTTCGTCGTGGCCGGAACAATGTGGTACGGCAGTGCCGCAACCCCGATCGAACTGTTTGGCCCCACCCGCTATCAGTGGGATGACGGCTATTTCCGCCAAGAAATTCAGCGTCGCGTTCAAGCAGACGTAGCCGACGGCTCCAGCCTGGAAGAAGCTTGGTCGAGCATTCCCGAAAAGCTGGCCTTCTATGACTATGTGGGCAACAACCCTGCGAAGGGCGGTTTGTTCCGCACAGGTCCGATGGTCAAAGGTGATGGCATTGCCCAAAGCTGGCTCGGTCATCCGGTCTTCACCGATAGTGAAGGTCGTGAACTGACCGTTCGCCGCATTCCCAACTTCTTTGAAACCTTCCCGGTAATCTTGACCGATAAGGATGGCGTTGTCCGCGCTGACATTCCGTTCCGTCGTGCTGAATCGAAATACAGCTTTGAGCAAACGGGCGTCACGGTCAGCTTCTACGGTGGTGACCTGAACGGCGAAACGATCGACGATCCCGCCGAAGTCAAAAAGTACGCACGCAAGGCGCAACTGGGTGAAGTGTTCTCGTTCGATCGCGAAACGCTAAACTCGGATGGCGTTTTCCGCAGCAGTCCGCGCGGCTGGTTCACCTACGGTCACGCTGTCTTCGCACTGCTGTTCTTCTTCGGTCACATCTGGCACGGTGCCCGGACGCTCTACCGCGACGTGTTCGCTGGAGTCGATCCGGATCTGTCAGAAGAGCAAGTCGAGTGGGGCTTCTATCAGAAAGTGGGTGACAAATCTACCCGCCGCAAGGAACCCGTCTAAACGACATCGACGGAAAGCGCAATGTGAAGTTCGATGACGTTCTCTCACAATTGCGCTTTCCGCCTCGATTCGCTCGATAAACTGATCATTAGCTGTTTAGGGGGACTAAACCAATGGAAGCTGTTGCCTATATTCTGTTTTTGGCAGGTGCGATCGCCGTTTTGTTCTTTGCGATCGCCTTTCGCGAACCGCCGCGCATTAACAAAGACTAGATCGGTTGCATTTCTAAGAAAGCCTGAGTTCTTCGACAGAATTCGGGCTTTTTGCCGTCTTAAGAGAAAATTACGTCCGGTTTCAGGCTGCGGTCACTGCTAAAATTGATGACTAACGATCACCTGTGACCACTAATTTTGCGAAAGGGCGTTGCTGATGCGCTGTCCACACTGCCAATTTACCGACAACCGAGTGCTTGAATCGCGTTCTGCCGAATCCGGCCAGAGCATTCGGCGGCGGCGCGAATGTTTGCAGTGCAAGCATCGCTTCACAACCTACGAACGAATTGAACTTGTGCCAATTACGGTCATCAAGCGCAACGGCGATCGCGAATCGTTCGATCGCAACAAGCTGTTGCGCGGCATTGTCAGAGCTTGCGAGAAGTCGGGTGTGAGTTCGATCGAACTGGAAAATCTGGTGGATGAAATTGAGATGGAGCTGCAACAGCGGCTCGTGCGGGAAATTTCCAGCAACGAAATTGGCGAGCTTGTACTAAAGCGATTGCAGCCGATCAACGAAGTTGCCTATATTCGCTTTGCCTCGGTTTATCGGCAATTTCGCGGCATTCGCGATTTTGCTGAAACGCTCAATCATCTTCAGTCCGGCAGTTCAGAGACCGAGCCGAAATTACTAGCAGATGGCGATCCTTCTCCATCTTTGGCAACTCGTTCTTAAAGGCTTGATCCAGCGGATTGATGGCGATCGATTGGCCGGATGACGCGAATTAGTTTAAGATTGATCTTCTAGGGTCTGCAATATTTTTGCAGGCATCATCTCCTACAAAAAACATTCACAAAGGGCGGGGCGACTGATGAATCGACGTGCCGATGCTGCGCTAGGAGACCACTACCCCAACGGAGACAACCACTAGGAACTTTATTAGCATGGTCAATCAGGAAAAAACAGATATTGGCTTCACTCTCGACGATTTCGCTGCACTTCTCGACAAATATGACTACCACTTCAGCCCTGGCGACATCGTTGCCGGGACGGTGTTTAGCTTAGAGCCGAGGGGCGCTCTGATTGACATTGGTGCTAAAACAGCGGCCTACATCCCCATTCAGGAAATGTCAATCAACCGCATTGACAACCCCGATGAGGTGCTGCAATCCAACGAAACCCGCGAATTCTTCATCCTCACCGACGAAAACGAAGACGGCCAGCTCACGCTGTCGATTCGCCGCATCGAATATATGCGGGCTTGGGAGCGCGTCCGGCAGCTTCAGGCGGAAGATGCAACCGTGCGATCGAACGTCTTCGCGACCAACCGAGGCGGCGCACTCGTGCGGATCGAAGGTCTGCGCGGCTTCATCCCCGGATCGCACATCAGTACCCGCAAGCCCAAAGAAGATCTGGTGGGCGAAGATTTGCCGCTGAAGTTTCTTGAAGTGGACGAAGACCGCAATCGCTTGGTCTTGAGCCACCGTCGCGCCCTTGTGGAGCGCAAGATGAACCGTCTGGAAGTGGGCGAAGTTGTGGTCGGCGCAGTGCGCGGCCTCAAACCCTACGGCGCATTCATCGATATCGGCGGTGTCAGCGGTTTGCTGCACATCTCGGAAATCTCGCACGACCACATCGACACGCCGCACAGCGTTTTCAACGTCAACGACGAAGTGAAGGTGATGATCATCGATCTCGACGCCGAGCGCGGACGCATTTCGCTTTCGACCAAGCAGCTTGAGCCGGAACCGGGCGACATGGTGAAAAATCCCAGCGTCGTTTACGAGAAGGCGGAAGAAATGGCGGCGAAATATCGCGAGCGGATGTTCCAGCAGTCGCAGCCGCAGGAAGAAGAAATTCCCGATGCGATCGAAGAAGGCGAAGTGGAAGTTGAAGAAGCTGTTGCAACCGCCGAGTAGGTTCTACGCAAATCAACTTTTGAAGAGGGCGATCGCCCTCTTTTTTTTGCTTGTGCGATCGAGCGGCTTGCTGCGGGCAGCAGGCAGAGCCAGCCCAGACCGCTCCTCCGGGTATAGATTTCTGACAATTGATTTACAGCTCAGGTCGATCGATTTATGCTGAAATGTCTCTTCATGCCAGTTTCATCGCAGCGACTTAATCTGGCCAACGTTCGATCGAAAAATCTTTAATATGGTCAGCACGAGAATTTCAGAAATCTTGACAGCATATGAAGCGGAATTGCTAACAGAATAGCTCCAAGAAATTGCTACAAGCAGCAATCGACGCGGACTTATTAAAGAAAGTGAACTGCGCCAAGAATGCCGCGAATTTCTCTCATTATTTCGGCAGGCAGTGCAGCAAGATCACCTCAGGGATATTCAGGCTCCGGCTTGGCAAGATGTACTCGTGCGCTCGAAACGATCGGGCGCAACGCTCGCGCTCAAGCTCAACTGGCCGAAGATTTGCTCGATGTGTCGCGCATCATGCAGGGAAAAGTCCGCCTCAACGTGCAGCCGCTCGACGTGAAACCGCTGATCGAAGCTGCGATCGAAACGATGCGCCCCGCTGCCGAAGCCAAAGAAATTCGGCTGCAATCCGTGCTTGATCCCAGAGCCGGATCGAGCGCAGGCGACAGCGATCGCCTCCAGCAAATCGTTTGGAATCTTGTCTCTAACGCGATTAAATTCACGCCCAAAGGCGGACGAGTGCAGGTTTGCCTCGAACAGGTGAATTCTCACGTTGAAATTGCGATTAGTGATACAGGCCAGGGCATCGAACCTGAATTTGTGCCCTCTGTGTTCGATCGCTTCCGGCAGGTCGATAGCTCCACAACCCGTTCTTACAGCGGCTTAGGACGATCGTCCGTCACTTGGTCGAACTGCACGGCGGCACGGTTCACGCTCACAGTCCGGGCATTGGTCGGGGCGCAACCTTCACCGTCAAGCTGCCGCTGATTCCCGTCCAGGTTGAATTTGAGGAGAGCGATCGCGTTCATCCCAAAGCGGACAAAGGAGCACCCTTCAACGCACCCGACTTGAACGGAGTGCGGGTCTTGGTCGTGGACGATGAAGTGGACGCCCGCGAATATGTGGCGGCGGTTTTAGAAGAGTGCAGAGCCGAAGTGCTGATGGCAAACTCGGCACAAGCTGCGATCGATCTGCTGACTCAACAATCGCCTGATGTCCTCGCCAGCGACATTGGCATGCCCGAAGCAGACGGCTACAGCTTAATTGCTCAGGTGCGATCGCTGCCTGCCAATCAAGGCGGACAAATTCCCGCTGTTGCCCTAACTGCCTACGCCAGAGTGGAAGACCGGACGCGCACGATCGCCGCAGGCTTTCAGTCTCACCTGTCGAAACCCGTCGAACCAGCAGAACTGGTGGCGATCGTTGCCCGCTCTGTAGAGTGGCATCAACTCAAATGAACCGACCCGCAAGCGATCGTAGATTGCTTGTCGCAGCCAGCCGTTACTTGCCGAACTCACATCATCGTCACACACATCTTTCTGCACATTCACCCTTCAAGCACCGCTCAATTCATCTTGTAGAAGCGTCGTCAGCGCATTCACCACAAGCTGAGCGGCTCCCGTAAAAAACGATCGATCGATCGTGTCGATCGTGTCGCTGGGCTGGTGATAGTGTGGCGTCCGAAAGTTGGCTGTATCGGTGACAAGGACGGCTCCGAACCCGTTCTTCCAAAAGGGAGCGTGGTCGCTGCGGAGCAGATCGGGCGGCAAAAAGCGAGCCAGCGGAACGGGCAAAGTCACGATCGGCGGCAGATTCGATCGCTGGGCTTGCTCGAAGCTGTGGATCAGCGGCATGTGACCGCGATCGCCCAAAATTGCAAGAAAATCGCCGCGATCGGTCGGCGGGTCGATCGGCAAATTGCCGGGATATTGCTGACAGCCAGATTCGTAGCAGGCATAGCCGAGCATTTCGAGGATGACTGCTCCTTGCAGTTCATCGGACTGGAGGCGATCGACAAAAGCGGAACTGCCTAACAGTCCGGTTTCTTCTTCATCGAACAAAACGAGTTGCAGCGATCGCGGCGTGTCGATCGTGCTGAACAGTCGGGCGGCTTCAAGGACGGTGGCGACGGCGGTGGCGTTGTCGTCGGCTCCAGGCGAAGTAGCCACGCTGTCGTAGTGTGCGCCGAGTAATATCTTGCCTGCGGCGGGATTGGTTCCCAAACGTTCCGCGACGATGTTGACGCCCTGCGCGAAGGTTTGCGCTTGCGGTGTCCATCCGGCCTCGGTTAGCGATCGCAAAATATAGCGGCGGGCGCGGCTGCGATCGATGCCTGCATAGCGGCGAAAGGCCAGCGATCGCAAATCGTTCCACAAGCGATCGGCGTTGAGGGTCGGCGGATTGATTTGAGCTTGGGCAAAGTTGACCTCGATCGCCTGCGGGCGCGGCGACCATTTCCACTGCCAAGCGATCGCCAAACTCAGAAAAACGGCAAGGCCAAATGCTACCCAAATCGATCGCTTCATGAGTCCAAATTCATGTGCCAGTCTTTATTCTAGGGAGATTTCGCGAAGCGGGTGAGGGCTGCGATGCGGCAATCGACGCAAATCTTTACAGCGCAATTTCAGCCCAAAAGCTTGACTCCCCAAAGGCGATCGAGTATCTTCTTCGATTACACGTTGGAAACGGCGTGTGTCGGTACATGTAACTCAAAAACTGAGTTGCGCCGCACCGGAAGCTGATCCAGAGCATTCCGAGCGGCTAACCCCCACAACTGATCAGGCCAGTCAGGAGGCTTTTCGGATTTTACCCCGCCGAGTCATCCTAACTTCTGCTGCGATCGCGGCTCGGTTTTGGGTGACTCGGTTTTTGGGTTTTTCTTCAAAAGGAGCAAAATCTAAAATGGCAAAATCTGCAAAGTCTCAGCCCGAATCGATCGGCGCAAAGCCAGAAATGGTGCGAGTGACCGTGACCGGATTGCGTCCGGGTGTCGATCAAATTGTGCGCGAACTGTTCCTCTGTCGCTTCTCGGAAATCAGCGATTGGACAAGCCCGCAGCCCGTTCCCAATCATCCAAACTTGGTGTCGGTAACGTACACACGACGGTTACGCTAAGGGACGGCTGATTGAATCCGTCCGAGGATCAATGGCTGTGAATACACCTTAAAGCTTGTAGGGGCGGCTTGCGAACTGCCCCTACCGAATGGTTGCTTAAAAAAATGATCGCTTAAGAAATAATCCGCTTGAAGATGCCGCCGATCGCTCCTAGCAAATTGCTGGCAGCAGGTCGATCGACTCGCGACCCTGCTTTTTGCAACAGCGCTTCATCGATCGACTGCATCCACTGGATCATGGCGCGATCGGCAGCCGAACCAGCGGGCAAGCGTCCGAGCGCGATCGCCCACTGCATCGCGGCGGCTTCCAGATTGTTTTGTTGCCGATAGACCAGTCCGAGATTGGCGATCGTTTGCGCTTCGCGAATCGGTTCTTGCCGATCTTGCAGGTGTTGCAGGCTTTGCTGATAGTGCGCTTTGGCTTTTTCCCAGTCGCCAAGATGCGCGTAGGTGTTGCCGAGATGATTGTGCAGTTGGGCGACTGGCAGCGCGTCCGAGGATGCTGCCGCTGCGATCGCCGTTTGCAGCATTTGCAGCCAGCGAGCCGCATCACCGCGATCGAGCATGAACGGCGTCAAGCTGGCGATCGTTGGAATGGCAATCGGCCATGCTTCCGCCTGAATTGCCCAATCGATCGCCGCTAGAAAATTCGAGCGATCGCGCTCAAAAATCGATCGGCTTGCCTCCCAGCAGGAACTCAAGATTTCGGCCATTTCCTGATAGTGTTGCGCCAATCGCAGCCGAAGAGCTTGGCGCGTTTCTGTAGATTCTTCGATCGCCAGTTGACTTTTAACCAGTCGCCGCAGCAGATCTGGCAGGCGATAGTCAGTCCCCGTCCATTCCAGCAGCCGCATTCGCCGCAGCAGAGCCAGACTTGCCTGTGCCGATTCGATCGAATCGCTCAGTGCTGCCGCTGTTTCTGCGGTCAAAGTCGGTTCGACCAGCACGCCAATTCGCCGCAGCAGTCGAGCAGTGGGCGCATCCAAACGGCGATAGCTCAAGTGGAAGCTGGCGCGAATGGCGGGATAGCTCAAGTGCGCTTGCTCACAGCGTTTGCGCTCCTCCATTAGCTGTTGCAAACAGTCATCGAGTTGCAGTTGTGGCTGTTGCAGCAGGGCCGCGATCAGACACAGCGGCAACGGCAAATTGTCACAAAGCTGCACGATCGCCTTGGCCGTTTTTGCTTCCGCCAAAATGGGTTTGGCAGGGGCGATCGCTTGCAAAAGCGCGATTCCATCCGCACTCGACAGCGGCTGAAGTTCGATCGTGTCAATTTCTGCGAGCGGCTGAGCGCTGGTCACTAAAATCGTACAGTCTTCGCTCAGCTTGAGGAGCGGCTGAAGCTGAGCCGCAGTTTCGATCGCATCGAGCAGCAGCAAAATCCGGCGATCGCTTAACTCGCTCAACTGCTCAACCGAGAGCGCACGACAGATTTGCTGTTCGATCGCCGCAGGCGAAAGCGGCGGCTCGCTGCGTAAATTCAAATAGACTTGCCCGTTGGTGAAGCGCGATCGAATCTGGTGCGCCAGATGCACAGCAAACGCGGACTTGCCGACGCCCGCCTGTCCAACGATCGCCATCACTTTCGGCGCAGTGCGAGGGCGCAGCCGCTGCCACAGCGCGATCGCCTGCTGCGTTTCCGCTTGGCGTCCGGTGAACTGAGCGGGCAGCAGCGGCAAAGCGGGCGGTTGCGCCAGTTGCTCGGCTGGAATTGCCCAATTCGATCGATGAAAGTGAAGCTTGGCGAGGGTGGCACTCATGACGGGTGGGATGGCGGGGGTCGGGAATCAGATGTCGGCTGTAAACCCGTCTCATTTCAATGCATTGAGCGATCGAGCGAGGTGACGGGCAGCGGTTGAGGGCGGCACACCGGAGCAGACAAGCGGATGGGCGAACGGACAGACATTGCGATTGGACGGTGCCGCTGATCGAGCAGGACGGCCAACAGCGCGAGATGAATGGCAAGATGGGCAGAAGTGCTGTTATTTGCATCAACGCCGATCGCCATTGGTCGATCGCGATCGGCATAGCCCAAGCGCAGCATGACTTCTTCACAGGTGCAGGCTTCCGGACAGTCAAGATGCGTAATTCCCACAACCATCGGGATTTTCACCTGCTGGTTCATGAAATCAATAATGTCTCTCGCTTTCGAGAAATCTTCAGGCCGATGCGCCGCCACCAGCAGAATGTAGGCATGTGCCCGCTGAATCAAAATGTCCCACATAAAGTTGAAGCGAGACTGTCCGGGCGTGCCATAAAGATGCAGTTGAAACGCCGATCCAACGGTGACGCGACCATAATCAAACGCGACAGTGGTGGTTGATTTCATTTGCGCCGTTTGATCGGTTGCGGTGCGATCGGTTTCAACGATGCCAACCTCACTCATCGATCGCACAAAACTCGTTTTTCCGGCTCCGGGTGTACCTGTAACCACAAATCGCAAAATGTCCATAGCGTGTTACTTCAAAGTTTGAACAAAACGGTAAACGAATGACGCCTCGATCGAATTGAGCGGGGCAATTTGCCAATCGCCCCAGCCAAAATCAACTACAAAACCAGCTTGAGTTCAGACACCGCCCGCTTGATTTCCAGCATTAGAACTCCCTGCTTCACAACTTTGCTTGCCAGCACCAAAAAGACTGCATCTTCACCGCAGCTTGTCAGGACGCCAAAGCCGTCTGTGCCTTCCACAAAAATTCGATCGATCGCACCTCGAACTAATTCACTGCCGATGCGTTCGCCCAGCGACAACATGGCCGCAGACATCGCAGAAACGCGCTCTTCGTCCATGCCGATGGGAAGATTTGCTGCCAGCGGCAACCCGTCGGGCGTGACGATCGCTGCGCCTTGAATATCCATCGTGTTGCTGACGAAGTTTTGCAGAATGTAGCTGAGTTTTTCAGTGTTAATTGCCATTGCAGGACTTCCTTATGGGTTGAATTGTTTGCAGGTGAATTGTTTGCGAGAACTAAGCGAGAACTTCGTAAGCCAAAACATCGTGTGTGCTGCCGCGCACAACAGATTCAATTTGCTTGCCGCGCAGTCGCTTTCCGGTTAGTTGCTCAAGGACGCCTTGAATTGCGCCTAAAGTGTAGGTGAGACAACGGCTCGAACCTTCTTCTTCTCCTGCCGAACAAATGGTTTCACGACAAAAAACTTTGATGATTTCGTCTTCAACAATTCGATCGATGATGCAAAGGCGAGTGCCTTCTTTGCCCAAAACTGAATTGAGAATTGGAGCCATTTCTGCCAGCGAAATATTGCGTTCGGCCAGGCCAAGCTGAATGGCAACCTGTTTGCCTCTGGCGCGACCTGCGGCAATCAAAGCGATCGCCGCAGCTTTTTCTCCGAGTGCTTCTTCAACACCCACTACAACCGCTTTGAAACAAACAATGCTGCTGAAATCGCCCAATTCAGAGCGAATGTTAGTCGCAGAGATAGACGTAACCATTGCAACGCCTCCAAAAAGTACAAGTGAGCGTAATTTAATCGTTGGTAGGCTCCATGATTTATCGCTCCGTTCTCGATGAAGGAGCGATTTCGATCGCGAATTTGGAATTATTTTGTGCAGGATGCGAATTAGAACTTGGTCGGGTGCGGAAGTCTAATTCATGCTGCTTGAGGTCAAGCTACGAAATATTGAAGCTCGATCGAAATGGTAGAGTGCTTTCTTCTGCTGTGCGATCGCAACGCTAAGTTCACTCAACAGGCTTCTTGAAAATTCTAGGCAATCAACTTTGAAGTTCCCATAAAGTAGCGTTAATTTCGAGTGAAGCGTTGATATTTTCTCTAAATGATTTCACGGCAATGTAACTAATTATAAAATTATGTTTATATCAGCCAATAAAGGTAAGTTTTTTCGATCGATGGTCTGATTTGCTCTGCTGACTTTGTAAGTAAATTATTCTCAGTAGTTTCCTTCAATTAAAAACGAGATCCAGCCAAAGCCGCCTACGCAGTGGGCATCTCTAGGTCGCAGGGTTTGATATTGAATTGTGTCTACCGACTTATGGATCGCTTTTTTGATTTGGAAAAGGCCAGTTCGATTAACCGCAATCAAATTGAAGATAGAACGGCGAAATTCATTCAGCAATCATGTCTTGTTCCTAGCAATAGATCAATGCATTCCTTTGTTAAGATTACTAAAACTCTATTGCTACTCGTATCGCTCGATACTTTCTTTATCAAAAAAACATTACAATCAAGAGCAAAGCGATTCATACTGTGATGACTCAGCAGTTAGAATTGCTGCAAACAGGTCAAAACGATTGCAAACAGCGAGGTAACTTCGATGTCAGAATCCGCCTGTAACGTTCCGACTCCCAGAACCACTCAAGAACTCGAACAAGCTATTCACCGCTACAAGTCCAGCGACTTCGGCGGACACGAATTGTTTTGCCACTGGCAGGCAATTCGCGATGCAGCGATCGCGCTGATGCCCCAAGAAGTCGATCGTCACGTAGTTGCGGGCGAAGACAGCTACTAGGAATTAGGGAACCGCTGGCGATTGAGCTAGCACCTTATGTCGATAATTAACTGTCGATAATTCAATGCAAAAAGCGATCGCCTCAATGAGAAGCGATCGCTTTTTGCTGAAAGCAGAGATTGAATTTTTAGCCGGATCGATCGATGAGCCAAAGGAAAAGGAATTGAAAGTTATTCAGCCTCCACCTTTGCTGGTGTTTCTGGCACGGGTGTTGTTGCCGTGAAAACGATCGCGTAGTTAGCTGAAGGAGTTAGACGTTGCAGCGCTCGTAAATAGCCATCGGCATCGCTGCGGCGGTGAAACTGTGCGGTAATTTGCTGCTGCATGTTGGGCAGCAGGCGAATAATTTGCCAAGGGTAAACGTTTGCTTTGGGCTTTGAGGTTGGTATCATGATCAAATCCTTCCCACGTTAAGCGTGGGGTGAGACAGCGTTCAAGAGCGCTGCGCGACGATCGCTCCACGAGTTGTCGAGGCTGGAGGAGCGATCGTTATTACAGCAATAGGGAAAATGGATTTTCAACGAACGCAAATGGCTCGTTGATCAAGATTCGATCGCATAATTGCGACAGAGTATTGCTAGCGATTAAAACGAGTCCAAGCGCTAGTATTCCTCACACGAAGGCTACTTACCATCCTAGCGCTCAAATTGAAGCGGCAGTTGGTAGTTTTACGGAAAATCGATCGACGATGTGCAACAAAATTGCAGTTCGAGGATCAGATGGAATTGTTGTTCGTGCAGCACTGTAGCCGAAGCACTGCCGCTAGTCCACCTTACAGCGATACTATCGAAAATCCGTATGCGATCGCCAGATTTCAGCACAAATTTATTCAATTTTTGAAGCGAACTTTAAACAGCAGCAAAAGCAAATTAATTGAGCGCGATCGACTTAGGTAATTTGACTCAATTCACGAGTGAAACTGTCGTTGAGCATACACAATTGCCGCAACTCGCTTATAGGCAGGTGTGCCCGATCGCGGATCGATTTTGGCTCGAAAGATCGAATTGACTTCCGGATAAAACATCAAGGCCGCACCCGATCGAATGTCGCCAAAAATAATCTCAACATCTTCCAGTTTGCCTGCATCCGCTTGCACCGTGACGCGCTGATGCTCTTGCAGTCCGGCCTGCCGGACATCCTCCCGATTCATCAAAATGCAGTTGCGATGCGGCATTCCCCGATAGCGATCGTCTGCTTGATAAACAACAGTATTATGCTGCGCGTAGCTGCGTCCGGTTCCCAAGGCGAGAACAATGTGCGGAATGTTGCGAGAAATGCCAAACGCTTCCGGATTGGGAAGATCAAGCGTTGGCAGTGGCGTGGCGAACATCTTGGCTTTGCCTGAAGAAGTTGGGAATTTTGGCTCGGTGAAAACACGGTTGGCGATCGTAAATTCTTCACCTGTTTCATCAATCTGACCGATTTTCTCGTAACCGGGAATCGTGCGGGCGATCAGTTGACGGACATAGCGCGTGTCTTGCAGTTTGCGCCAGTCGATCGGATGGTTGCCGTGTAGTCGCGCCGCCAGTTCACACAAAAATTCAACTTCGGAAATCAAATCAGCGTCCTTGAGATGCGTCTCTCCAGAATCGTTGAGGCGGACAAAGTTATTGCCGGATTCAGTTGTGACGCGATGTGGATTTTCAAAGCGAGCAAAAACCGGAAGCACGATTGTATTTTCCGCTGCCAGTCCGTGAAAGTGTCCCAGATTCGGCTTGGTAGCAAGATAGACGATCGTGTTGATTTTGCCGAGTGCGCGTTTCGCCTCTGTTAAGTCGGGATTGGCGGCATAGAGATTTCCACCGAGGCATAAGAGCGTATCGACTTGGTTGCGATCGGCAGCTTCAATTAAAGCTCGCGTGTCGTAGCCGCCGGATAGATTGAGCGAGCGACCCAGAAGGATTTCGATCGCCTGCTGAATTTCCTTTTTGAGATGAATCGTCACGCCCATTGAGCCGAAGCCTTGCACGTTCGAGTGGCCGCGAATCGGCATTGTCCCCGCGCCCAACTTGCCCGCATTTCCGGTCAGCAAGGCAGTGTTGGCAATGCTGTAAACGTTATCAACGCCGTTTTCGTGCTGCGTGATTCCCATCGCCCAAGCGAAAACGACCGATCGCGCCCGTCCGATCATTCGCGCTGCGGCTTCAATTTCAAGCTGAGAAATGCCGCAGGTTTCGGTAATTTCCGTCCAGGCTGTGGATTTGGCCTGATTGATAACGGCTTCCCAGTTTTCCGTGACGTTGCGTAGGTAGTTCCACTTGACTAAATTTTGCTCGATTAACGCTTTTTGAATGCCAACAAATAGAGCGGTGTCGCTGCCGGGAACAAGCTGCAAGTAGAGTGAGGCAATTTCAGAACCGGGAAGGAGCGATCGAATCGGAAAGGCGGGCGAGCCAAATTTCACTAGCCCGATTTCAATCAGCGGATTGATGATCATCACTTTGCCGCCGCGATCGCGCAGTTTAATCAGTTCGTTCATCAAGCGCGGATGATTCGCCGGAGCATTCGAGCCAACCAACACAACGCAATCGGCGTGTTGCAAACTTTCCAAACTGACCATCGACGTACCCGATCCGAACATTGTTTTGAGTCCGGTGGTCGAAGCGGCGTGGCACAAGTCAGAACAGTCCGCGAGATTATTTGATCCCAATGTGCGGAGCAGCAGTTGCAAGAGAAATGCGGCTTCGTTGGACGATCGCCCCGAACTGTATGACGCCACCCGCTCGGCAGGTTTTTGAAATGCCGCCGTGACAATCTCGAAAACTTCTTGCCAGGAAATTCGCTCGTAGTGCCGCTTGCCTGAACGCAAAATCATCGGATGGCTGAGCCGTCCAAGATTGTTGACTTCCTGGGAGTTTCGCTTTTGAAGTTCTGCAATCGAAAGATCGAAAATTTCGGGTGCGATCGCGGGCTGAAGTTCCGAGGCGATCGCTTCCACGCTTTTCGCGCAGCGCTGCAAACCCTGATGGTCTTCATCTACAAAGCCGCCTTTTTGTCCACCCGTTCCCCACGCGCAAGAGAGGCAGGCGCTTTTGTGCAGCAGGGTTTTCCAAATTTTTGCGCCCTGTGGTGAAAGCGTTTTTTTTGCCCAATATTCGATGACAGGCAAGCCGCCGCCAATTTCAGGCGGGTTGGAGCGATCGCGATCGAAAGTCATGGTTCGCACACAATGCACTTCCCTTCAACTTATCGCGAATTTTCGATCGCGGGGGCGAACCTACAGGGGATAAACAGTTGAATCGACTAGTGTGTTGGTGTAACTCAGGGTGTCGTCAGCAGATGCACAAGCGGGCTGGCATGCGCCTGCCGCCCAAAATATGGGGAGTTGGATATTTCTGGTGTTTTAGCAGTGTTAGTTGAGCTTGGCGTAGGGCTTCGGCTCTCGGTTGAATCTGATTAATGAATATCTGATAAAACTGATTGATTAACAATGTATTCGATTCATCATTCACGCTTCACAAAGATGCGATCGGACTCTGCGCCCTAACGAGGCGATCGCCTGCACGACCTCGGCAAAGAAATGAATGACCTCTACTTTCCGCAGTTGTGTCCCGTTCAGTGAGACTGTTGCCGAATTGAATCAGCGATCGCTCGGATTAATGTTTCTGGCTCAACAGGCTTGGCAAGGTGTCGCTGAAAACCTGCTGCGATCGCCTTTTCAAAGTTTCTGTCGTCTGCATCAGCTGTGAGTGCGATCGCTGGAATTTGTTTTTTCGATTGCGGAAGCGAGTCTAAAGAACGCACCTGCTGCATCAGCGCATAACCATCTCGATCGGGCATTCCAGCATCGCTGAGCAGCAGATCAGGCTGGAATCGATTCAACAGCGGTAATGCTTCGGTTGCGGAAGTTGCGGTGATCACATTTGCTTCCACTTGCTCCAGCACAATGGCAGTAAACTCTAACGAATCCGGCTCATTGTCTACCGCTAAAATCTACTCTTTCCACAAAAAAGCCTGGAAGTGAATTGAGCTTCCAGGCTTTCAATGATTCGATCGAATTCTAGCGGATGTATTCCTTCAACACGCTATTGCGATTCGGGTGGCGCAGTTTACGCAGCGCCTTGGCCTCTATTTGGCGAATGCGCTCTCGCGTGACGTTGAAGATTTGGCCGATTTCTTCTAGCGTCTTCATGCGTCCATCGTCTAGGCCGTAGCGCAAGCGCAACACATCACGCTCGCGGGGGCTGAGGGTTCCCAACACGCTTTCGAGGTCTTCACGCAGCAGATTCTTGGAGACTTGATCTTCCGGGGTTTCACCATCCGATTCGATGAAGTCGCCCAGGCGTGAATCTTCTTCTTTGCCGATCGGCGTTTCCAGCGAAATTGGCAACTGAGCGGATTTGGCGATGAAGCGGAGCTTTTCGATCGTCATCTCCATGCGCGTCGCGATTTCTTCTTCGGTCGGCTTACGTCCCATTTCCTGCGACAGCAGCTTGGTGGTTTTCTTGATGCGGGAAATGGTTTCGTAGAGGTGAACCGGAAGGCGAATGGTGCGTGACTGATCCGCAATCGCACGGGTAATTGCCTGACGAATCCACCAGGTGGCGTAGGTGGAGAACTTGTAGCCCTTTTCGTGATCAAACTTTTCGGCTGCGCGAATCAAGCCCAAGCTGCCTTCTTGAATCAAATCTTGGAACGACAAGCCGCGATTCATGTACTTCTTGGCGATCGACACCACGAGTCGCAGGTTCGACTGCACCATTTTGTCTTTGGCGCGGCGGCCTAGATGCAAGCGGTGACGAAAAGCGGGCAGCGCCATATCAACTGCGCTGGCCCATTCTTTATCTTGCGGTTCGCGATCGAGATCGAGCATCAGTTGCTCGCGGATGCGCTCTAGCTCTAGCAGATCAGCAATCTTGCGGGCGAGTTCAATTTCTTCGTCAGCTCGCAGCAGGCGAATTCGACCGATTTCTTGCAGGTAGAGCCGAATCGAATCTTCGGTATAGTGTTTTTTCTTGGCAGGGGCGCGGCGACGAGACCGCTTGCCAGCTTTGCCGTCTTCTTCGTCATCCTCGGATTGAACGTCATCAAGATCTTCACTGTCGTCTACTAAGAGTTCCAGTTCACCTTCAGACTGGTCAATGGTTTCGAGTACGTCGTTGGCCTGGGTCATGCCGCGCTCCTCATGCTCCTTAATTCAGGTAAGTTCAAACGTCAAACAATACTGAAGAAATCGATTGATTTCTAGTTCAGCCAGCCGCTACGTTACCGCGAGGCTGACGAGACATAATGCTTCCCCGAAATACATCATTGGGTAGAAGCACCAAAGGGGTTAATCTATCTTGCGATAGGCAGGAATCTCTCCGATTGTAGCTTTTCTCACAAAAATTGCACGCCTTTTCCCAATGATTTGTCAAAGAAAAAGCCGGGGAAGATTGCCTTTTCTAGGAGAGTAAAGCGCAATGAAGATGTTGGGCTAATCTCGATCGCACTTTACTCTAAGCCAAAAAACGGATGGAAGTCGAAACTTTCAGCCTAATGCCGAATCAGAGCGTAACGCAGGTCGTAGCCGAAACTGGCAACTCACCCGATCGCCGCTTCAATATGGCATCGTCAAGATAACAACTGTGAATTGAATTTAGCGCTGTTTTTGCAAAAACAGCAACATAACTTTGTCAATGCCCAAAAAGCAGAAGTTTCCTTATCTCGTCGGCTCTCGGTGGACAGCTCAGCAAGAAACTTGGGGCTGGCGACATTTTCAGGTCGTCAATCGCAAAAATGAAGGCCAGTGGGTGTTTGCCGAGATGGTAGCCGCCTGCGACCCAACGGTACGTTTTTGGCTGAATGCGCGACAGCTCAAAGACCGCAAGCTGTGGCGATCGGGCTGGCAGACAATGCAGGAGATGGGCATCGATTCCAAGGCAGCAGGCATTCCCGATGCCTTTACTGCCGAGCCGCCTGATTCAATCGAAGGCGATCGATCCCCTTGAAGTCAGCAGTTAACAGGCAGAAAGCAGCGATCGCCATTCCAGGGCGATCGCTGCTTTCCAAATTGACGATTTGGCAGTCAGGTCAGATCGCTGGAGTTGCGGAGGCGAATTAACTGGCGGCGCATTTGCGGTGAG
Organism: Microcoleus sp. FACHB-1515; assembly: GCF_014696105.1. Taxonomy (GTDB): domain Bacteria; phylum Cyanobacteriota; class Cyanobacteriia; order Elainellales; family Elainellaceae; genus JAAUTJ01. The sequence goes on along the minus strand of NZ_JACJPO010000012.1, from coordinate 29,902 downwards.
GCTTCAACCTCTGCGATTTCTTGTGCCTCCACATGGACATGCAGCGGTTCGAGAAACTCATCTGCTCCACAAACAAACGCATCAAGCAGCATTTCCAGCAGTTGTTCGCGGCCACTCGCGGTTTGCGTATCGATAAAAACGCCCTTTTCTTCAAGCAGGCGAAACTTCAGGTGAACTTCGCAGTTGAAAACGCCAACTTCAGGAGTGGCAGATTGACGCTCTAGAGGACTCGATTTCATGAGGGAGTAAAACAGTACCCACTGGCCTGTAGTGAATTTGTCAAACGATTCGCGAGAAGCAGAAATTGAGTTGAGCAGGATGAGCGAGTGGCGATCGAAGTTCAGGCTGGATGAAAAAAGGCCGATATTCGATAGACATAAAAATTGCTTGCTGCCTGCTTAGCTTCTAAACTAGCATTGCCAATCAAGAAGATAGATCCGCTAAGTAGCTGAATTGATCAGCCAAATTGAGATGGTGATGTCAGCAAAGCAGACTTGATTGGCTTAGGTTTGTTTTCCCAGTTTTGAAGAACTGTGGTTCCAAAACTGTTTGTGATTATTGAGTACTTTAAGAACGCAATTGTATCAATTTTAGTAGGAATATCGCGCTGCTTCATCAAAGCTTTAATCCAGCAATGCGAGGGTTTATCAGCGCTTGATGGCTCGATCGCTCCGAATGAGAATGCGGCAGTAGGGTAGCAATTCTGCAACAAAAACATCCGTAGATTCAAGCAGAAATTGCGGAAAACATCGGACCTCATTTTTTGCTCGTCCATTGCTTTCTTACTACTGATTTTAATATTGCAGTTGTAGTATTAAAAGCTACTTTGCCCAACAAAAGCCATGACGTTGTTGACTGCCAAGGCAAGTTTGAGTAGCAATTTAAACGAACAATTTTTTCAGCTTTGATTCAATTCAAAGAACAACTTTTGAGTCAGCAAAATCAATGACCCTTAAATATAAAGTTTCGATCAATCGAGTGAGCAAAATTACAAAGTTTCTGCAAAGTTATGGTCAGCCGCTTTCATCGATCGAGATTTATTGAGGCTGATCTGCCGATTCAACTCTTAAAGCCGCGATTCATAATGCGTGCAGTCCTGACAGGGGCCAAACGGATTGACCGCACAGCGGATGTAGGTCGATCGCGCATTAAAGCGGCAGGTGAAATCTCCGACAACGTAGCCCAACCCGTCTACATACTGCTGGTCGGGCAGCAGCCGCACTCCGGGTAAGTCACGCATCGAAACGGATTCCAAGGCGAGTCGAAACCTCGCCTGAGTACGATCGTCGCTGCGCCGCAGCATCCACAGCGAAAAAAACGAAGGCGTTAATCCAACCAGCAGAATGAAGAACGCGCTGAACATGGGCAAGACAAATGTGGTGAAGCAAATGTAGCGTTAGGGATCATGCTACATCAGCCGTTCAGAATTTGCTGAGAGACAGTCTGGCTGAACTGTTGCAGCGCGATTCATGCGAAGCCGCCAGATTCACGGTTAAATAGTGTGAATCCCATTCGCCCTGAATGTTTGTGTCTGACTCTAAGAAACCGACGCGATCGCTAGTTAACATTGCAGCAATCGTCGCGATCGCCACGCTGATTAGCAAATTTTTTGGCTTGTTTCGCCAACAGGCGATCGCAGCAGCGTTTGGAACCGGAGCGGCGTATGGCGCGTACAACTTCGCCTATGTGATTCCTGGCTTTTTGCTGATTTTGCTCGGTGGCATCAACGGTCCGTTTCACAGCGCGATCGTCAGCGTACTTGCCAAGCGCAACAAAGCAGAAGTCGCACCGATCGTCGAGTCGATCACCACGCTCGTTGTCGGAATTTTGCTGCTGGTGGCGATCGCAATTGCGGTCTTTGCCGATCCGCTTTTGCACCTGACGGCTCCGGGCTTGGAGGCAGACGCCAGATCGATCGCCGTTTCGCAGTTGCGGATCATGGCGCCAATGGCTGTGTTTGCCGGACTGATTGGCATCGGCTTTGGCGCGTTGAATGCGGACGATCAGTATTGGCTGCCGTCGATTAGTCCTTTGCTCTCCAGCGTGACAACTTTAATTGGGCTGGGCGGATTGGCGCTGTATTTGGGGGGCGATCAAATTACCGCTGCTGAAAATGCGGCTTTGGGCGGCGCAGTTTTGGCATGGTCTACTTTGGCAGGAGCCGTCTTGCAGTGGGTGGCGCAGTTGCCGAGTCAGTGGCGATCGGGCTTGGGCGGCTTGCGACTGCGCTTCAATTTTCGGCAGCCGGAAGTGCAGCAGGTAATCAAGATTATGGGACCTGCTGTGTTCTCGTCGGGCATGATGCAAATCAACGTCGCCACCGATCTATTCTTCATCACGTTCATTCCCGATGCAACCGCTGCCGTTTCTGCGTTGGGCTATGCAGGCTTGCTGGTGCAAACGCCGCTGGGCATTGTCTCGAACGTCATTCTCGTACCCTTGATGCCAATTTTTGCCCGACTGACCGCGCCGGAAAACTGGCCGGAACTGAAAACGCGCATTCGGCAAGGCTTGATGCTAACCGCATTCACGATGATGCCGATTAGCGCCTTGATGATTGCCTTGGCTGTGCCGATCGCCCGTGTCGTTTATGAACGCGGTGCGTTTGACACGAATGCTTCTTATCTGACGGCTTCTGTGCTGATGGCGTATGCGATCGGCATGTTCTTCTATCTGGGTCGCGATGTTTTGGTGCGGGTTTTTTATGCGCTAGAAGATGCCGATACGCCATTTCGGATCAGCGTCGTCAATATTTTTCTGAATGCACTGTTTGATTTTCTGCTTGTGTGGCGATTTGGCGCAGCGGGAATCGTGCTGGCAACCGTCAGCGTCAACGTAATTTCAATGGTGGCGCTGCTGATTGTGCTACATCGCAAACTCGGCGGTTTGCCTTGGCGCGAATGGAGCTTTCCGATCGCTTTTCTCGCCTTGGGCAGCGTGGCCGCCGGATTCGCAAGCTGGTTCACCTGGCAAGGCTTGACGCAATTTTTGGGATCGGCCAATTTGCTGATTCAGGTCGCCGAACTGGGCACTGCCAGCGCGATCGGGGCGGGTGTTTTTCTCCTCTTCGCGACGCGCTTGCAGCTTCCGGAAGTCCAACAGTTTATCGCCAGTTTCCGCCGTCGATTGTTTCGGCGCTAGGAACGGTTTTTGAGGCGATCGATTTCGCGCTGAAGGTCGGCCAGTTCGCGACGCAAGCGATCGGCTTCGGTTTCCGGTGTTTCCGCAGGCACATTGACTGCGCCCTCAGTGGTGCGGCGATAGCTGCCCTGACGAATTTGGCGAAACTCTTCAGACTCCGCCCATTCGCGCAAAAAGTGAACGCGCTCAACCGTAAACGGATGCGTTAAAAAGACGCTCTGCGACAAGTTGTTGTAGAGAAAGAACTTGTAGACCTGGTTAAGTCCGTCTTCATCCAAATTTTGGTAGCGCTCCGACTGGCGAATAAATTCTTCCAAGCTGAGTTCCTGCTGATGTTGAATGCTGCCTCCGGCCATCAGCATCATGTTTCGCAAAATCGGATTGAGGTCGTCCATGACGAGCAGCGAGGCGCGATCGGCAGACAGTTCCGCTTTTCGCAGCCATTCGTAGAACGCCAAAATTAATCCGGTGCTCACCAAGGTACTCAGTCCAAACGTGGCTGTACTCAAGCCAGAAACCAGCGTGATTGCCCAGGTTGCCATCTGCGTCAGCGTTGTGTGACCGCATTTGATGTGGCCGAGTTCGTGAGCGAGGATCGATCGCAACTCTGCCTCGTTCGCCAAATCGAGCAGGCCACTATTCAACACAATGCAAGGCCGCTCTTGCCCCAGCGCATAAGCATTTGCCAGCGGTGACTGGGTGACAAACAAAGTCGGTTCTGGCGAGATGTCAAGAGAGCGGACGCATTCGCGAAAAGACTGATAGATCGAAGCGTATTGGCGCGGCCCCACTTCGATGCTGTTGCCCATCAAAAACACATAGCGCGGTCGCTCGTAGGTGAGTTCGACAAACTTGCGGGCGACCAGATCAAATCCAGGAACGCTACGCAACGCTTGTTCAGCTTGATAGTCGAGCGGATGGCGAAACGCTTCGCTGGAAATTCCGGGGTAGGTGGGCATGGCAGAAAGTGGAATCGATCGATTCCATTCTGGCACTTCTCGCGATCTTCAGGCTGAGCAGGAAGGGTTGTGAAACCCGCCGAATCATGTTTCCGCACTCAGAAATTCGATCGCAAAATGATGTGAAATTTGTGGTCAAAGCGAATTTTCTGCTGCCGCTGAAAGTCACCCAGCAAGCGCGTCACCGTGACTCTGGTGGTGCAGCAGGCGTTGGCGAGGTCTTCGTGCGTCAGGCGAACGCTGATCCGAAGACCGTCAGCGATCGGTTCGCCTGCTTCAACGGCCAGCAGTCGCAGCAGATGATAGAGTCGGTCTTTGGTGCGGCGCTGTCCGGCTACATGCAGCATCGCCTCGGTTTGCTCTAGCCGCTGGAAAAACTTGGGCAGCAGCAGCGTTGCCAGATGCGTTTGTGCGTCTTCGATCGCAATGCCAATGATTTCCACATCCGTCAGCGCGATCGCCTGATAGGTCAGCAGACGCGCCGATCCGAGCAAAAATGGCGTGTTGCATCCGGCCAGTTCCAGCAGCACTTCTTCATTGTTGGCCGTCAAGGTTGTCAGCTTCACCAAGCCTCGCACCACAAAGCACACCGTTTGCGGAGTCAGCGTAATGAGGTCGCCTTTGGCATAGCGATATTTTGGATAGCGATCGAGTTCGGTTGCATTTTGAGGCGCTTGGACATCTGCAAGCATTCCTCCGTTGAAATCGGCCTGCATCAAGGCAGCTCTCAGCGGAGCCGCCTCGTGCAATGTCCAACGAATCGTGGCCAAGTCATCGGTTTTAACCAGCGTTCCTGTGAAAACGAGTTCGCTCAGTTCTCCGGTTTGAAGCTGCACATTGCTGACCCAGGATTGTGGCTGCTGAAACTGATGCAGTCGAGCCAGATAGTTGCGAAAGGCAGTGCGGCCAGAAAGCGGAATAAACCGAATCAGCAAGCGATCGAGCAGGTAGGCAGGCGACACACGCAACAGCCGAGTGGCCGCATGGTTCGCCGCTTCGATTTTGCCCGCAGGAGTGGTGATCAGTTGGGCGTGCGGTGAATCGTCAAACAGCGATCGATACTGTCGGGCTTGCAGTTCTGCATCGGCGAGATTGAGCGTGATTTGTTCATTTTGCTGCCGCAATTCTTCGGTTGCAACCTGCAATTCTTCAGCGGCAAATCCAAGTTCTTTTAGCGCCTTCGGAAATAGCTCAGTGGGTTGCTCGGCAACCTCTACACTGCTGTAAAGCTGTCCCAACCTTTCATACATTGATTCTAGGTGTTGAACAAAAGCGGGAAAATTGTTATCCATATTTAATTTGAGCATTGCTGTAGGGGCCTTGATAAAAGAACAACGAAACTCGCTAACCGCCTAGAATCAAGCGATCGTAGATGTCAAACCAAGACAATTCGCCTGATGCTGTTGAGATTAGCTTTTGCTTCTTTAAGCATATCGGTGTGCAAAACAACAACATCCGTAGCAAGCAGTATCCCTAAGCGCAAAATCGCACAAAGTCGTGCAATCGCCTTACAATTTCATCAGAAGCTCGTAAACTTTGTCACAAGTTCGCAATTGTAATGACTTGCAATGTTGGGTATTATCTTATACATGAATTGTTTACACAATTTCCGCCCTGGGACAGAGCGTCTAAGTTCACGCTCGTCGTTACGGTGAAGAAAAATTAAGTCTAGCGATCGTGGCTCGTCCGCCGCGCCTGTTCTAGCCTAAGGATGTATCTACGTCAGCGGTTTTTGATTGTCGCTGACCCTTGCTAAACTCTGCTGAATTGCTTTGACGGATTCGATCGACGCCCGCGATGTCACTCAACTCCGATTTTTCAGACGCGCAGCTTCAAATTATTTGCGAAACTGCGAACGTTATTGCCTGTGAATGCCCGGCGCAACTTGTAGATTTACTGAGGAAAATCCGCGAGTTCCGCCACTACACACTCGAATGCATCGAATTTGCACCCGAAGAAACTGAAATTCATCAGTGGCTCGGCGGCGAAATGATCCAGGTCGAGTCGCTCTTGTCAGAAATCATCGTCGAATTTATGCGGCGAGAAGATTTGCTTGATGAGCAGCAGCAGCTTGATTTAGGAAAACTCCGCGATCGCAACACGCGCGCCGCCCTCCGCCAGCGACAACAGATGCAACAACCTTGGAACCACCTGGATGCCGATCCCGTGATGGACGAGTTTGATTTTTCGATGAAGCAGCAGCAATTCTATAAGCAGATACAAGCCTTAAACGCCAGCTTGGAGCAGCAGGTGCAAGAGCAAACCGCCGAACTGCGTCGATCGCTGGTGCTTGCCAGAGTTCTCAAGCAAATCACCGACGAAATTCGCAGTTCGCTCAATCCGCAAACTGTTCTGCAAACGATTGTGGACGAGGTGCGATCGCTGTTTGATACCGATCGCGTTGTCATGTACCGCTTTGATCAAGAGTGGGTGGGCGAAGTGGTCGTCGAGTCTGTCTTGGAACCTTGGCAGCGCGTCTTGGGCAACACCTACCAGGACAACTGCTTTCCCGAAGAAAGCGGCCAGCAATATCTCGAAGGGCGCGTCCGTGCGATCGACAACCTCGAAGAATCTGACATTGCCGACTGCCACAAAGGACTGCTGCGAGCGATGCAGGTCAAGGCGAATCTGGTCGTGCCGATTCGGATGCTCGGTCAGGTGTGGGGATTGCTGATCGCTCACGAGTGCCGCGCTCCGCGCCACTGGGAAGACTTTGAAATCGACTTGCTTCAGCAGTTGGCCGACCAAGCAGCGATCGCCATTCAGCAAGCGGAACTGTATGAGCAAAGCTGCGTCGCCGCCGCCACTGCCAGAGCGCAAGCTCGCCAGCTTGAGCAAACCGCCAACGAACTCGCGCAGGCACTCCAAGACCTCCAGCAGGCTCAAAGTCAGCTTGTGCAAACTGAGAAAATGTCATCGCTCGGTCAGCTTGTGGCCGGAGTTGCACACGAAATTAATAATCCCGTCAGCTTCATCTACGGCAACCTCAGCCACGCCACCAGCTACGCACAAGATCTGTTTGCGGTGATCGCGGCCTATCAAGAACAATGTCCGCAGCCGAGCGATCGCACGCAGGCCGTTCTCGACAGGGTTGATCTGGACTTTATCAAAGAAGACTTTCCCAAAATTCTCGGCTCGATGAAAGTCGGATCGGAACGCATTCGTCAAATTGTTTTATCGCTGCAAAACTTTTCGCGAGCCGACCAAACCGAGAAAAAGCTCGCTGACATTCACCAAGGCATCGACAATACGCTGATGATTCTTCAGCATCGCCTCAAACCCAACGGCACCGATGCAGGCATTCAAATTATCAAAAACTATGGCAAATTGCCGCTGATTGACTGCTTTGCCGGACAGCTTAATCAAGTATTTATGAATTTGATTAGCAATGCGATCGATGCCCTCGAAGAACGTACCACCTGCGAATTGATTACGGCAGGTCAGCAGCTTGCAACGCAGCCCAACCAAATCACGATTCAAACCTCGATCGCGTCAGCAGCCTCGATCCAAATTCGCATTGCCGATAACGGGTTGGGAATGACGGAGGACATTCGATCGCATCTTTTCGATCCGTTTTTCACCACCAAACCCGTTGGCAAAGGCACGGGACTTGGCCTTGCAATTAGCTATCAAATTATTGAAAGACATGGCGGATCGATCGTCTGCAATTCTCAGTGGGGAAAAGGCACAGAATTTTGTATTGAGCTGCCGATCCATGCAAAGAATTAGGAAAGAACTGGAAACGTAGGCTCACATCTCAACTCCTCAGCAGCTTGAAAACGCATCTAATCTGCCGAAGTTGACTAGACTGGATCATGGAAAGAGGAGGCGAGGCAGTTGCGGGCGCAAGCCTGAGGAAAGTCCGGTCTCCCGAACGACCACACCTGCTGGATAACGTCCAGTGCGAGCGATCGTGAGGATAGTGCCACAGAAACATACCGCCTTCGGGTAAGGGTGCAAAGGTGCGGTAAGAGCGCACCAGCAGCATCGAGAGGTGCTGGCTCGGTAAACCCCGGTGGGGAGTAAGGTCGAAGGAACAAGGGTTGGTCGTTTTCCCGTTCCGAGCAGGAAGCAATTCCTGTGCATCCGCTAGAGACATTTGGTAACAGATGTTCGAGATAGATAACTGCCCTGGCATGGGGCAACTCAATGTCAGAACAGAACCCGGCTTATGTCCGCCTCTTTCCACTATTCATGATTTGTCGTTGAATGAATTGATGCAAGATTTTCGTCGTCAAAAGCAGCTTGGGCAGTTTGTGCAAAAGCTGGGACTGTCTGACACGGCTCGAATCAATTGGAGCTTGCTCGATCGCGCCCTTACGCACGCAACCTTTTCGAGCGAAGCCAACTACGAAGAACTGGAATTTGTCGGGGATGCGGTTGTGAAGCTGGCGGCTGCTCAGTTCTTGTTCAAAACCTATCCGGAGGCAAAAGCCGGAGAGCTATCGGCAATTCGCGCGATCTTAGTCAGCGATCGCGTCCTGGCAAAAATTGCGGATTCCTACGGTCTCGATCGCTATTTGCTGATGTCGAATAGCGCGATCGCTGACCCAACCGGACAAGAGACACGATCGGCAGCGGCGTTTGAAGCGGTGCTGGGGGCGTTGTTCTTGAGTACGCAGGATTTGTCGCTGGTTCATCCTTGGCTCGATGGACAGTTTGCGCCGATCGCCGAAGTGGTTCGCAACGATCCTGCCCGTCAAAACTACAAAGGAGCGCTGCAAGAATGGACGGGCGCACACTTCAAAGCCGCACCGGAATATCGGCTGGAAGAAATCAACAAAATTCACAACGACGCAGAACGCTTTCGGGCAGAAGTTTGGCTTCAGGGGCGACCGTTAGGCAGTGGCAGCGGCGCATCCAAGAAAGCCGCCGAACAAGCCGCCGCGCAAGCGGCCTACCTGAAACTGCTCGCTGAAGCAGGATAGCGTGGATGCCGCCTGTGAAGCTGGCCGTTTTGGGCGTAGGTCGCTGGGGCGTGCATCTGCTGCGGAATTTTTTGGCGCATCCACACGCGCAAGTCGTGGCGATCGCTGACCCAAACGCCGATCGCCTCACAGCCGTCGCGGACGATTTCCAGCTTGCTGCCAGCATACAGCGATCGATCGATTGGCTGCAGGTACTGCACACGCCGAATCTGGAAGCGGTGGCGATCGTCACGCCTGCCAGCCTGCATGAAGCGCTGATTGAAGCGGCTCTGACGCAAAAATTGCACGTACTAGCTGAAAAACCGCTGACCTTACATCCTGAAGCGGCGAGGCGGCTGTGTGAACTGAGCGATCGCCAACAGCGGCAGCTTGTGGTCGATCACACCTACCTGTTTCATCCCGCGATTCAGCAGGGACAACAGCAAATTCCGCAGCTTGGCCGCTTGCGCTACGGCTATGCGACGCGCACCCATCCCGCTCCGATTCGACAAGATGTCGATGTGCTGTGGGATTTGGCGATTCACGATTTGAGCATTTTTAATTTCTGGCTGCGATCGCGTCCGATTCGCGTCCAAGCACAAGCGCAAAGCTGGCGATCCGATCGCGCCGATCTTGCCTGGGTGAAGCTGGAATATCCGAGCGGCTTTGGGGCGACACTGCATTTGTGCTGGAGCAATCCGGATAAGCAGCGACGAATGGGCATCGTGGGCGATCGCGGCACGCTGATTTTTGACGAACTGGATTCGGCTGTGTTGCGCTGGTTGCCGAGTGAGGGGGAAGTGAGGGCTTCACTGGACGCGCTGTCGTTTGCTCAAACCGAACCGCTCTGGCAGGTGTGCGATCACTTTCTCGCCTGCATTCAGCACAACCAGCCTTCACCAACTTCTTCCGGCTGGGTCGGCGCGGAACTGGTGCAAATTCTCGCAGCACTAACTGCTTCTTTGCAGCAGGATGGCGCTTGGGTGGCGATCGAGGATTGGCAGCAGGCAGAAGTGAGGAAGGCAGAATGAGGAACAGTTTTCACTGCTGCTCCGCTTTGTAGGTGTAGAGGTTGCCAAACACGCCGATCGTCTCGAAACGGTAGGACGGCAGGAGATCGCTGACGGACAAATCGGTTTTGTAAACGCTCAGCAGCAGCCAGTTTTGGCGATCGGTGTTGTTGGCAATCAAGCGCCTGAGCTGTTCCTGGTTGTCGTCTAGAATTGCCGCACACTGAGCCTGAAGAAAATCGCCGAGCACGTTTGGAGCTTGCGTGCAGGCGTTGTCTTTGAGGTAGACAGTAAGCTGCTTTGTCGCGTAGTCGTCGTATGCTTCTGGTGCTGGATTGGTTGCCGCCATGCCGATTCCGACTGCGGTGAGGACTGCGGCGATCGCATAAATCAACAAATTGCGCTTCTTCATAGCAGCCCCAACACAAAGGTCATCTCTATCCTGACCGAGACGATCGCACTCAGGCGGATGTGCCTGCACAACGAATTCAAGCAGCTCCCTGCAAGCCAATGTAAACAAAGGCCAGCAAGCTTAGTAAAATCAGCAGAAACAAACTTTTGGTGATGCCGCGCAACAGGTTCATAAGCGTCGATCGCATTGCTTGTTCATTCTATTTTCGATCACTCTTCCCCAAACGTCTCCACCTCGTTCCACAAACGCTCTAGCTGATAGCGCCACGCGCCCAATACCTGATCGCGCTGAGCGGCAGGCAGGTCAACATCGCCCATCACGCCTTCTTCATACAGTCGATCGAGCATCTGCATGGTGGCTTCAAGCGACTGGCCTTGCAGCTTGGCGGTAAGAATAATTTGGCGAATTTGCGCTTCGGCAAGCTGATTAAAACTGGGCGACAGGCCGCGCTGCTGAAGCGCAATCAGTTGAGCGATCGCCGCTTCAAAATCTTCTCCAGTCAGGCTTTGCGCGCTGTGCTGAAACACGCCCCACAACACGCCCTGATAGATGGCGTAGCGGGCTTCTTGCGTTTCGTCAAAATTCGCTTCGAGCAACTGACCGAGAAACGGTTCGGCCTCTTGAGCAGAGGTGATCGAAACGAGCGATCGCAGCCAGCTTTGATCTTCCGAGAGCAACACGAGCAGTCGCAGTCCGTCATTTTCGACCTGCCAGGATTCCGGCTCGGCCACCTGCACTTCTGCGCCGAACAGGTTGGTCAGGGTTTTTGTGATGTCTTGCGGGGTCATGGCGTTATCGCTGAGAGTTTTACCTGAACCTAACACGATCGATCCCCGACAAAAATCCCCCGATGGTCAGTCGGGGGAAGCTTTACCCTATCCAGTGTGTGAAGTGAACCAGCAGGTTAGGCCAGCCATTCGGTGACGGCTTCAGCTTTGGTGTTGGTGTTGCGCTCTGGCGTTTCACGATTGAACTTCATGTGAATCGATCGCGTTTGCTCGCCATCGGCGGCAACGGCCATGATCGGATAGTCGATCAGGCCGTCTTGGAACGACATTTGGAAGCGGAACGTGCCGTCGGGGTTGAGCTTGATTGGTCGTCCGCCGATCGTCACGGTCGCATCCGGTTCCGTTGCCCCATAAACAATCAGTTCAGCGTCAGCCACCAGCCAAAACTGGCGCGGACGGATTGGCGGCATCGAAGCGGAGAAGCCCACGCCCGACATGCCCATGCCGGAAGCGGTCGGCATTGCCCAGCCGCCAACGCCAGAGGGGAAGACAAACGAGCTAATCGCCTGCTGGGGAACTTGCTGCATCGAACCGTAGAGCGATCCCGCGATGCGCTGCGCCTCGATCGATTCGGCCATGCCAAAGATTTCGTCGTAGATGGCGTTGCCTGTGCGCGTACCGTTGCCTGCGGCCATTGCTGCCATGCGGCGGCTCGGCGGCACAAGTTCGACAAACTTTTTGCCTTCGAGCGATTCTTCCCATGCCACTGTGATGAAGGTGTCTTCGATCCAGTCGGAGGGATAGACGGGCGGAATGCGAACCGGAGCCGATCGCGCCAAGATCAGCCAGCGACCATCGCCGCAGATGTAGCCAATTTCTGCGGCATAGTCGCGATCGCTCACCGGAATCGGCAGATACCATTCCCGCGCCATTTCGTCGCATTCATACTGCTGAACGCTGTGCGGCGTTTGGTAGCCAAAGTCGATGTCGGTCACGTCGTAGAAGCGCAAGGCCAAACGATAGCCGCCTTGCCGACGCAAATCTTCTTTGTGGTCGTTGGTCACGTCCCAGTAGGCATATGCCCATTGCGGATCGCGGGGCATCAGCACAATGCGGCTTTCGCCATAGCCTTCTGGCAGTTCGCCCAAGTCTTCATCAACGGTCGCAAGCATTGCCATGACTGGCTCAGAAGCCATGACTGGCGGGGCGATCGCTTCGGACTGACCAACCTCGAATTTTGTGGCTTCCACTTCTTGCTGTACCTCTGGGCTGTGGGATGGGACGGGCGAAAACTGGGTGCGCTGGACTTCTTGAATCGAGCTAAGCAGTTGATCTTTTCGCATTCGGCTATAGCGCGAGATGCCGCATTCGCTGGCGACTCGGCGGAGTTGCCTCAGCGTCATTTCCTCTAGGGGTGGACGTTCTTTGGTCATGGTTGAGACCTCCAGGATGGAACCTTCAAAACGCGATCGCGGCGATCGCAATGTGAGAGCAGAATCTTTTCGGGAGCACGGGGATCAGCTCGATAGACATACTCTTGCAGAAACTTTACAAAATGGTCAAGAAGACAAAAATATTGATTTTGCGCCAGTTTGACGATTTTGCTAGGTTTGCGGGGATCGCAATGTCAGGAAAACATGACATTTTAGCAGTTCGGGGATCAAGCGGGGATCGCGGTATGTCATGATTTGCTCATTCATCTGCGTTGGGCAATGACAGATTCTCCTTCCACCAAATCCAGCCGCATTCTCGGCAGCGTGTTGACTCCGGCTTTGCGGCTATGGCTGCGATCGCAAGTTCAGCAAATCGACAAGCTGGAGTTGCAAATTGCAGGAGGCGATCGACAATTGCTCGGCGGCTATGTTCCGCAGGTGAATGTAGCGGCAGAAAACGCCGTCTATCAAGGTTTACATCTCAGTCAGATTCGGCTGAGCGGCACGAATATTCGCGTGAATTTGCGGCAAGTTGTGCGAGGAAAGCCGCTGCGACTGCTGGAAGTTGTGCCCGTTGTCGGAGAAGCGATGATTACCGAGGCGGATTTGAATGCATCATTGCGATCGCCCCTCCTCGCTCAAGCCGTCAGCGAATTTCTGGTGACGCTGTTGCGATCGGGCGATGCGGATTTACTCGACGCACCTGCTGATAATCTCAACTTCGATCAGCTACGAATTCAGCTTGGCGCAGGACAGGTTACGCTCAGCGCAAATCTGATTTCTGTGAGCGGAACGCCAACCGAGATCGCGATTCGGACAGGATTAAAAGTCACAGATGGGCATCAGCTACAGCTTGATCAGCCGCAGTGGTTGCCTCATGCTCAGGCAAAGCGCGGTTTGCCGCTTCGAGAATTGGATGGCTGGACGATCGATCTTGGCGCAGATGTACAGCTAGCGCAACTGGCGATCGATCCTGAAAAGATTGCCTGTCAGGGTCGAATTAACGTGATCCCGCTGCCAGAGTGAAGAACTGGCTTACAGGCTGCAAAACGCGGAAACTTCCTGCCAAATTTGCGGCATCACATCAGTTAGCGCGTGATCGCTGTCGAGTTCAATCAGTTTGACCCACGATCGATCGATCGCAAAATCGCGGCTTGCCTGCACAGGGATCACATCATCATTGCGGCCATGCAAAATCAACGTGGGGATCGATCGCTGAAGCTGGCTTTCGTCGTACTGGCTGGCATCTTCAACGAATTTGTAGCTTAAGGGAATCTGCTGCTGTTCGCCGTAGTGGTAAACCGAAAGTGTTCCGATCGATCGCCACTCCTGAACGGTTTGCGATCCCAGACGTGGCAGCCAATGCCTTAGAAATCCGAAAGCGGGCGCAAGCAAAACGATTCGATCGACCTGCATTTGCTGCTGAGCGAGCCATGCCGCCGTCAGTCCGCCAAAGCTCGACCCGATCAGCGTTACGGGCTGGGATGGCGGAAACAGGATTTGCGTTTGCTGAATTTGGCGCGTCAGCGTCAGGTCGGTGAAGCTGGGCTGATTGAGGTCGGGGATCAGCAGGGGAAGATCGATCGCTCGAAACCTGTCAACGAACGCTTGCGCTTTGGTCGATCGCGGACTAGAGGCGAATCCGTGCAGATAGATGTAACAGTTGGTCATGAAAGCGTGTCGATCCCCGAAGCGCAATTCTATATTGAGCGTAGAGAAATTCTGATACGAGCGGATTGATTTTTATGGCGCAGGGGATCGCAGAACAAGTCATTTTAATTACCGGAGCATCTTACGGCATCGGTGCAGGTTTGGCACGGCGACTGGCGAATCGTTTCACGGGCATTCGCTTGATTTTGGCAGCGCGGAGCTTCGATCGACTCGAAGCAATTGCCGCCGACTGCCGCAAAGCCGGAGCCGAAGTGCTAGTCGTTCCCACCGACATGACGCAGACCGAGCAGGTGCAGGCGTTGGCCGCAAAAGCGATCGCGCAGTTTGGCCGAGTTGATGCGATCGTCAGCAATGCCGGATACGGACAGATGGGGCCAGTGGAACTGATCCCCGCTGAGGCAACCGAGCGGCAATTCAAGGTGAACGTGTTTGGCCCCCTGACGCTGATTCGCGCCTTGATCCCGACGATGCGATCGCAGGGCGGCGGACGCATCATCTTGATTAGCTCTTTGGGCGGACGCATGGCGTTTCCGTTTGGCGGCATGTACAGCGCGTCCAAATTCGCGCTCGAAAGTTTGGGCGACGTGCTGCGGATGGAGCTAGAGCCGTTCAAAATTCGCGTCAGCGTGGTGGAACCGGGACCAGTGCAAACAGAATTTTTCTCGGTCGTCAATCAGGCAGTGGCAGAAGCAATTACCGACCCCCTCAATACGCCGTATCGTCCCGCTTTTGCGAAACTGGAGCATCTCGATCGCCAGGTCAACAGCCGCGCTTGGAGTTGCGAACGGGTGGCCGATGTGATTATTCAAGCGTTGAGCGATCGCCGTCCGCGTCCGCGCTACGTGGCGGCAACGGGCGGCACGATTCTTTTATTTCTGATGACCAAGGTGTTGCCGACGTGGTTTACCGATCGCTTCTGGCAGCGCTTCTACGGCATCAATTTGGTGGCAAAAGAGTGGCAGGCGCGGGAACTGTCGAATCAATCACATGAAGGCGATCGATCCCACATCACAACCGAGCAAAACTGATGCGGAAGTGCTGCCGGATCGCTAAAGCCACTGCCGCCGAATTTTCGCTCTCCGAAATTTTATCAGTAGACGCTTCTGCGGAATCGCTTCATCATGGAAGTTCAGGGAATCGCGGGCACACACGAGTAGGCGGCAGATGAAATGGACTTGCTAGAGTATCAGGCCAAAGCGCTGTTTCGCGAAATGGGCATTCCGGTTTTGCCCTCACAGCGAATTGACCACTGCCGCGACCTCAAAGGCTTGAAAATTCCCTATCCGGTCGTGCTGAAATCGCAGGTCTATACCGGAGGACGTGGCAAAGCGGGCGGCGTCAAGTTCGTCGCCAACACGATCGATGCGATCGCCGCCGCTCAAGCAATCTTCAATCTGCCGATCATGGGGCAATATCCCGAAGTGCTGCTGGCCGAAGCCAAATACGACGCCCAGCAAGAGCTTTATCTCGCCGTTCTGCTCGATCGCACGACGCGCTGTCCGCTTTTGCTGGGATCGATCGCGGGCGGCAGCGAAACCGACTTGACCATGCAGCAGCTACAGCAGGTGCAGGTCGATCAGGAATTTTCGTCGTTCTACGCCCGTCGCTTGGCTTTGAAGATGAATTTGTCAGGCGAACTGATTCAGTCGGTCAGCGCGATCGTCGAAAAGATGTATCGCCTGTTTGTTGCCAAAGACCTCGACCTGATCGAAATCAATCCGCTCGGTGTGAGTCGATCGGGCGACGTGATGGCGCTGGATGGCAAAGTTACGGTCAACGATGAAGCCTTGGGTCGCCATCCCGACCTGTCCGCGCTGCAAGCCCAACTGCCGACGCGATCGCCCGCCAGTCTGCGATCGATCCTCAACTTCATTTCGCTGGAAGGCAATATCGGCGTATTGTGCAACGGCGCAGGGCTGACAATGGCAACGCTCGATCTGCTTCACAAAGCAGGAGGCAAACCCGCAGGATTTGTCAATCTGGGACGCGAAGGCCGCTACGGACTGTCACCCGAACAGCTTCAGATCCAGATCGAACAGGGGCTTGAACTGCTCAGGCAGGCGAAAGGCGTGAAGGTGATTTTGGTGAATTTGCTCAGCAGCATCGTTTCCGCCCTTGACATTGCCAACGCGATCGCCAGCTACCTTCAGCGTCAACCCTACAATCATCGCGCTCCGCAAATCATCGTGCGCTTGGTCGGCAACGAATTCGCCTCGGCTCAGGAAATGCTGATGGCGATCGAAGTGCCGACGCTGAATCATTTGGATGATGCGATCGCCAAAGTCGTCTCCTTAAGCAAATCAAAGCTCGCCTAGCCGTCATGAACCTTACCACCTCCAAAATTTTGATTCAGGGCATGATGGAGCCGATGGGATCGCGCTATGTGCCGCTGATGCTGAACTACGGAACCCCGATCGCAGCCGGAATCAGTCCGGGACATCGCGGCGAAACGATCGGCGGCATTCCCGTCTTTGATATGGTCGAGCAGGCGGTTGCTTCGCAGACCCAAGGTAGCGAATCAGTGGGCGCGATCGACACCTCGGTGATTCTCGTCCAGCCCTATCTCGTCCTTGATGCCGCACTCGAAGCAATGGCGGCAGGCATTCGTCAGCTTGTGATCGTGACCGAAAGTGTTCCGCCGCTCGACATGGTACGCATTACCCGCAAAGCCGAAGCGACCGGAACAATCGTGATCGGCTCCAGTTCACCAGGGATCATCGTGCCGGGAGAACTGCTGCTCGGCATTCATCCCGCCGAATTCTACAAGCCCGGTTCGATCGGGCTGATCAGCCGCAGCGGAACTTTAATTTATGAAGTCGCGCTGACGCTGACGCAGGCAGGCTTAGGCCAATCGATCGCCATCAGCATCGGTGGCGATCGAATCCTCGGCTCGTCCTACGACTACTGGCTAAACCACCTCCAGCAAGATTCGCGCACCGAGGCGA
Source organism: Microcoleus sp. FACHB-1515 (assembly GCF_014696105.1). Classification (GTDB taxonomy): domain Bacteria; phylum Cyanobacteriota; class Cyanobacteriia; order Elainellales; family Elainellaceae; genus JAAUTJ01. Next base: position 12,696 of record NZ_JACJPO010000012.1, on the reverse strand, counting down.
TCGTCCTGGTGGGCGAAATCGGCGGTGACAGCGAAGAACAAGCCGCAAAGTACATTACTGAGGCGATCGACAAGCCTGTGATTGCCTACATCGCCGGACGCACCGCCCCTCGACGGCAAGTGATGGGACATTCTAGCGCCGTGATCACCACGCAAATTACCGATTTTGATGCGGATTTGGGCACGTTCGATCGCAAAATTGCCGCCATGAAGCAGGCGAAAATTCCGGTTGCCGATCGCCCCTCGCAAATTCCCGATTTGCTCAAGAAAGCATTGAATGGGAAGCGATCGCTAGAGAAAGCTTAATCTGATGGGAACAGCATTTGAAGTTGCCTTAATTTATGACCTAAAACCGAATTTATCGCCGCAGATTGTTGATACTTTGAACTATCTGACGCGATCGCAAGATTACGATTTTGATGCGGCGATCGAGCATCCTTTCTTTGAGATTGAATTTGGTGAAGAGTGGAGAAATATTATTGCGAATCATCATCCACGCACTGGGGAAGAAGATTCTGCCCAAACTCATAGAAGTTCGCTCGATCGCAATCAACTGTGTTTTCGAGTTTTATTAGACGATGACACTTTCTTCAACATCGGTTTCGCTTTTTTAGATTGGCTGGCACTACTGAGCAGCACACAAGGCTTGGTTGGCTATTACATTGATGTCTTTCAGTTTGATTGCCATTTAATTTATTTTCGGAATGAGCAATCGATCGAACGGAGTTCAAACCGCGCAAGCATTCCAGCCGACCTCATGCAGCGCATTGATACTCGACTGGGCGGCAGCAGTTTGGTCAGCTTGACAACTTGAACCACTTAAAGAATTGAGGGTTAAGCGATGCACCAAATTAGCGATCGCTACAGGCTTGATTCTTCGGGAATTGAGTGCGTCAAGGGCAAATCCGTCACATGAAGATGTGAAGTCGGCGCGTAGGGCTGATGGAGGCGAATCAGTTGCGCCAAGGTTTGCTTAAGCTGGGTGCGCGGCACGATCGCATCGACAAAGCCGTGATTGAGCAGATATTCCGCCGTTTGGAAGTCGTCGGGCAGCTTTTCGCGCAGGGTTTGTTCGACGACGCGCCGTCCGGCAAATGCGATCGTCGCCTGCGGTTCAGCAATGATGATGTCGCCCAGCATCGCAAAACTCGCCGTCACGCCTCCGGTTGTCGGATTGGTGAGAATTGGAATGTAGAGCAGGCTGGCTTCGCGGTGACGCTCTAGCGCACCGGAAATTTTCGCCATTTGCATCAGGCTCAACATGCCTTCTTGCATTCTGGCTCCCCCAGACGCACAGACAATCAGCACAGGTAGTCTTTCCCAGGTTGCCCGCTCGATCAATCGCGTCAGCTTTTCGCCCACCACCGACCCCATGCTGCCGCCCATAAAGCGGAAGTCCATCACGCCCAAAGCAACAGGCAAGCCGTCAAGCTGGCCGAGTCCGGTTTGGACGGCATCCGTCAGTCCGGTTTTTTCCTGAAAGTCGCGCAGGCGATCGACATACGCTTTCCGATCGCGAAAGCCCAGCGGATCGATCGGGCACAGTTCATCCGAGAGCGATCGCCAAGTGTTCGCGTCAATCAGTTGCCGAATCCGCTCATCGCTAAACACACGGGCATGATTTTGACATTCAGGACACACCATCTGATTCGATCGCAAATCTTTGGTGTAGGTCATGGCGTTGCAAGCTTGGCACTTGCTCCACAGTCCGTCGGCAATTTCACGTTCTTGGCGATCGACCTGCGCTGCACCTGATTTCCGCCGATTTGCAAACCAGTCAAACAGAGACATAGGGGTTAATGGGATGGGGGATTGTTTTGAAAACGCTACGGATCACGGTCGAGGCTGGTTTCCTCCTCGATCGGGCTGAGCAGCAAAAGGGCTGTCCACTGGTCTTTGGCTAAAACCTGAAGACAAGCCGCAGAACCGCAGCCAAAGTGAGGAACGCCTTGACTGACCACTCGCGCCGGAATGTCATGAGCGGCTAGCATTTGCTGCATTAGCTCGGCTTCCCAGTGCGTATTCGTGATTTTAAGGGTTATCCATGACACGCGATCGATCTTACCAAATGACGGAGGCGGCGATCGGATGGGATTGAACGACCAGCCAGTACACCCTCAAAGCTGCTGAGCAATATCAGTTTGCCTTCAACCTGTTTCGATCGCCTTCAGAAAATGAGTAAATCTTTGGTGAAGATAGGCTCTGAGTCATAATAACGATGTTGAAGTTGATGCAGAGGAATTTCCAATGACTGGCAAGAAGGAAATGCGCGTATTGCTTCTATCGCTTTTTGCAACGCTCGGCATTGTTGGCTTGGCAGTTTGGTCTTTTAGAGATGTGATTGCCTCCTCGATCGCGCCCCAACAATCGCGGCAAGCAACCAGTTCGATCGATACTCCTTCTAGCCCCGTTGAAAGATTTTCACAAGTGCAAAATGTGCCGAATGGGACATTTAATTATGGCGGCAGTACGACTTGGGCAACGATTCGTGGAACTGTCGATCTCGAAATTCAAAAGGCAAGACCTGAGTTTCGCTTGAACTATGTGCAGCAAGACGGCGTTGCTCCTTCTACACAGTCAGGAATTGAGCTGCTGACGCAAGGGAAAACCGCATTTTCTCTCGCGTCTCGGCTGCCTTCCAACGAAGTGCTGCAAACACTCGCCAGCCAGGGAATTCAGCTAAAACTTATTCCTGTTGCTAGTAGTTTTGATGTGGTTGCTGTTAATCCATCGCTGCCTGTTTCCTCAATCACACTGGATCAAATCAATGCGATTCGCTCTGGTTCAATCACCAACTGGCGGCAAATTGGCGGTCCCGATCTACCCATTCAGCAGTTCGATCGCGATGTGAATTCTGACATGATCGAGGCGCGATCGACTGCTAACAGCAATCTTCAAACCCTCACAACTCCACTCGAATTAATTCGCAAAGTTGCAGAAACACCCGGAAGTTTTGCAGTCGTTGCTGCACCCTTAGCCGTGCCACAATGTACGGTCAAAGTGTTGGCGATCGCGACTACTCCCAATCAAACAATTACCCCATACAAAGAGCCGTTAATTTCTTCACCTCAATGTTTTTCTCAAAGGAATCAAGTCAATCTTGCCGCTTTTGCAAGCGGAGCATATCCGAGTGAGCTAAAGAATACGCTTTATGTTGTGATCAAGCAAAACGGTCAGCTTGAACAGCAAGTTGGTGAGACTTATGCAAACTTCTTGCTCTCCGATGAAGGACAATCCCTTCTGGAAAAAGCGGGATATCTAAGAATTCGCTGATAGAAAAATTGCGAGTTCTCCAGATAATTTTCTCGAAGAAGTTGGCATCGAAATTCGCTTTCAACAAACATATCTGAACCCACCAAACGACTAGAAAAAGCCAAAAATCTAAAAGCACTCTAGCGTTTCTGCCGTATCGCGTCCGGTTGTGGGATTTGTACCTTTGGCAGACTGACACAGCTTTTGCTGCACATCGTCACGCAACAAGACATCGGTGAAATCGGCTCCTTCGATCGAAGCGCGATCGAACTGGGCATTAAACGCGAATGCGCCTTCGAGAACGGCGTTGGTGAGATTGGCATCGACCAGTCGAGCACTGTCGAGCGTGGCATTGGTCAAATTGGCGTTCGTGAAGTTCACTCGCTCCAGATTTGCCCCGAAGAAGCTGACGCCCTGCAAATTGCTGTTGCTAAAGTCGCTTTGGCGCAGGTTGGCTTTGGTGAAGCTCGAATCAGTCAAATCTTGATTAGAAAAATCATGTTCAAGCAAAGCTTCGCGATTGTAGTCTGCTGCCTGCGCGATCGATCCTCTTTCGTTCCAAGACAGCCCCTGCCAGAACAGCCCGCCCCAAAGCAGCCCGACACAAAGCAGCACCATCAGCAAACGGCGCAACCCGCTTTTCAATTGGTCAGTCATATTCGCTCCCTCGATCACCACTCCATCACTGCTATGTTCTACTGTGAATAGTACCGGAAACTGTTGCCCTGCTTGGCATTACGTGTTGTGAACAGGAGTACCGCTTGGCAAAATCGACGGGCGAATTGGGAATTGCCGCCGAAACCCTGGTTGCTGACTGGCTGATCGCGCAGGGCTGGGCGATCGAATTCCGCCGCTGGCGCTGTCGATGGGGCGAACTCGATCTCGTCGCTCGTCAGATGCAGCCGATTCCTGTGATCGCCTTTGTTGAAGTCAAAGCTCGCAGTGGCGGCAATTGGGACGCAGACGGTCTGCTGGCAATCACGCCGCAGAAGCAAGCCAAACTGGTGCAGGCCGCCCAGCTATTTTTGGCCGATCGTCCGCAGTGGGCAGACTGCACCTGTCGATTTGACGTGGCGCTGGTGAGTGTGCGATCGAACCAGTTGCACTTGCAGCACTATTTGCCGAATGCGTTTGATTTGAGCTAGCGAGGCAATTCCCACACTTCGATCGCAGTCGTGCCTCTTCCCGTCGCGATCGTCTTCCAGTCGGAACTGATGGCGAAGTAGTCGATCCGCATATCGTCTGAAGCGGTGAGCTTGCGGATTTCCGTTCCGGTTTCGAGATTCCACAGGCGAATCGTTTCGTCTGCGCCGCTGCTGATCAAGGTTTTGCCGTTGATTTGCAGATCGATCGAGTTGACGAAGCTGGTGTGTCCGGTCAGCGTCCGCAGAATTTGCCCGGTTTCGGTGTCCCAAACTTTAATCGTGTTGTCGGCACTGGCGCTAATCAAGGTTTTGCCATCCAGACTGAACAGCACAGCGTTGACATACCCCGTGTGGCCGCTGAAGGTGCGCCGCTCGTTGCCCGTCGCGACATCCCACAGCTTGACGGTATTGTCCGCGCTGCCGCTGACGATCAGCTTGCCATCGGGACTGAAATCGATCGCATTCACCGAGCTAGAATGTCCGCTCAGTGTGTGAATCACCGTTCCGGTTGCGGTGTTCCACAGCTTGACGGTGTTATCTGCGCTACCCGTTGCGATCGTGCTGCCGTTGGGATTGATGTCGATCGCGTTCACGGGTCGGGCATGAGCTTGCAAGCTGCGAGTCGCCTGTCCGGTCGCCAAATTCCACAGCTTAATTTCGCCATCGGCATCGCCGCTGATCAAAGTGCGACCGTTGGGGGTGGTTTCGATCGCATTCACAAAAGTTTGATGACCTTGCAGGGTGCGAATCGTTTGTCCGGTTGCCAGATTCCACAGCCGAATCGTGAAGTCAGCACTGCCTGTCATCAGCGATTGTCCGTCGGGACTGATGGCAAGGCAGTTGATGAAACCTGTGTGGCCTGCGAGCGATCGCACCGGACGCAAACTGTTGACGGTGACGACCGACTGCTGATGCTGCGTGAACTGCCACAGACTGACGCCACCCAAACTCAACACCAGCGCGATCGCTCCACCGACAATCCAGCGGCGATCGACAGGCGGCTTTTCTTTTTCGACCTGCGTGACGGGCAGGGACGATCTTGATGAGGGCAATACGGTGGTGGCGTTGGACGCCGCGACGCGATTGGGACTGCGAGCCACCTGTACCAGAGCGTCGAGAATTTCCTGCGTGTTGTTGGGGCGATCGACGGCTTTGGGGGCGCTCAGGCGATCGATCAAATCTGCCCACTGCGGCGAGAGATGGGGAGCATGTTCGCGCCAGTGAAACTGGTTGTGCAGCGAGTCATAAACCGCTTGATCGCTGGGCTGTCTGCCTGTGAGCAAATAGATAAACGTGCGACCGAGCGCGTAAAAATCCGACTGCGGCACAGCCTGCCCCTGCTCTTGTTCCGGTGGCGTGTATCCGGCTGAACTGATGCGGGTGACGCCGCTCGATCCGCCGCCAAGCTGCGCCAGATAGGTGTAGGTCATTTCGCGAGCCGCGCCAAAATCGACCAGCACAAGCTGACCGTTCGATCGCAACATAATATTTTCCGGCTTGATGTCGCGATGAAAATAGTTTTTTTGATGCACCTGATGCAGCACTTCAGTAAGCTGCATCAGCCAGTTGAGCGCTTGCTTTTCGCCGATCGGATTGTTGCCCTGCTGCTGCATCCATTCGCGCAAATTTGGCCCATCAATTTTTTCCATCACCAAACAGTGCAGCGGGTCGGGCAAATCCGGCAGATGCACTTGAAAATAGCCGTCCGGCTCGATCGCGGGAATGCCCGGATGATGCAACTGACTCAAAACGATCGCTTCTTGGCGAAACAGTTCGACCGCTTTGGGATTGGTGCTGTGAACTTCTTTGAGAATTTTGAGAATTTTCGGCTGAGCGCGGTTTTGCAGATCGATCGCGTCATACACGCGCCCAAAGCCGCTTCTGTCGCTGATCAGCCGCACGACGCGATAGCGATTTTGCAGCAGCAATTCTGCGCCGCAGCTTTGACAGTGGCGATTGCCATCGTTGCCGGGATGGTCGGGTTGAAAGCAATGCGGATTAATGCAAATCATGACCGCAGGTAGATGAACCCTAACTCCTACTCTCCCACAAGTCAGGGAGATCAAGCTGCCGTAGGATTCCCAAGTTAGACGATCGCACAACCTGTAGTACAGCCATTTCCGGCGCGATCGCGACCTCGCAAATTTACTTGAGAAACAATTTGTGAAGCGATGTGAAAGCTGACCGCTTTGCTTCAGCCTGTCATTTCGTTGCCGTAGGGTCGGTGGACGTGAAATTCTTCTTCGAGGCTGGGCGTTTCAATGTCGGTTTGGGCAAGGGCTTGAAGTTCGATCGTTTTGGCCTGCAACGCCGAAATCCGCTCTTGCAGTCGGGCTTTGATGCCTTCTGAGCCACACGCCACGCAGCTTCGGCAGACTTCACCTTGAAAAACGCCTTGCTGATCGTAGATGACGGCGAGCAGCAGTTGACCGTGAACCTTAACCGGATAGGAGCGGCGATCGCAAATGGTGCAGAAGACCGGGGCATTGCCGATGTAGACGCTGCGTTCCCAAACAATCTTCACTCGCCACCTCCACAAGTATTGGCTTTCTATTGATTCTAAGGACAATGACGAATTTGTGTTTGTATCGGGTGCGATCGCTTCAGGTGAACTTGGGCAATCGATCTACTTTTTGGATTGCGAATTTGTCACAATGGAATCACTCTGCCTGTTGATGCCGTCTGAATGCTCTATTTGAACAACCTGACCTATCATCCCGCCGCGACACCGATCGCCATCCTCAAATCCATCAGCCTCGAACTCGCCCCGCAGCAGTTGGGATTGATCGTCGGTCCCAGCGGGTCAGGCAAAAGTACGCTTCTCGAAATTCTGGCCGGACTTGCGGCAAAAACGTCAGGCACAATTCACTGGCGCGACCAAGAACTGACGCCCGACCATCTTCAGCAGCTTGGCGGCTTGGTCTTTCAATTTCCCGAACGCCATTTTTGCTGCGGCACCATTTTGGACGAACTGCGGCTCGGCCACCCGGAACTGACGAAAGACCGAGTAGAGCAAGCCATGTCTGCTGTCGGCCTCGGCCATCTGCCCTTGCAAACCGCGCCTCAATCGCTCAGCGGTGGTCAGCAACGCCGTCTCGCTCTTGCCGTGCAGTTAATTCGCCAGCCGTTTTTGCTGCTGCTCGATGAACCAACAGCCGGACTCGACTGGTCAATGCGGCGACAGGTGATTCGGCTGCTGGCTCAGCTTAAGACGCAGTGGAGCTTGCTGATCGTGACGCATGACGCGAGCGATCTCCTCGAAATTGCCGATCGCTGCTGGACGCTTCATCACGGCGAACTGCAAGCCGTTGAGCCTGCCGAACTCACCTCCGTCGCCGCCAAATGAGCGCTGTTGAGTCGCTGCCCGACCTGCTCGACGTTTGGCAGGAATCGATCAACTGGCAGCCCGACGCGGCCATGCTTCAGCAGTTTCAGCAGCTTTACGCCGAAATTCTCGCAGGCAACCGTCAGCTTAATCTCACTCGCGTCACCGAACCGATCGACTTCTGGGAGAAGCACCTCTGGGATTCGCTGCGCGGCATTGCCCCTTTTCGCAACCAGAATGATTTGCAGGTCATCGACATCGGCACGGGCGCAGGCTTTCCCGGTTTGCCGATCGCGATCGCCTGTCCTAGCTGGCAAGTCACGCTCCTCGACTCGACCCGCAAAAAAGTTACTTTCCTCGAAACGCTGGCGCGATCGCTCAACCTGCCACAGGTGAAAACCCGCTGCGATCGCGTCGAAACCGTTGGCCGACTGTGGCGCGATCGCTTTGATCTGGCAACGATTCGAGCCGTCGCCGCCGCTGTTGCCTGCGCCGAATATGCCCTGCCGCTGCTGAAAGTCGGTGGCACGGCAATTTTGTATCGCGGCCAGTGGACAGCAGAAGAAGCGGACGCGATCGAAAAAGCTTTACCTTTGTTGGGCGGCAAACTGGAATCGATCGAAATGTTTGAAACCCCGCTCACCTATTCCATTCGTCACTGTCTCTATTTACGGAAAGTTGCGCCGACACCAAAAGATTTTCCCCGTGCGATCGGGCTGGCCGTTCAAAAACCTTTAGCGTGAGAAAAACACCAGTCGAAAAACTGTCACAGTCGGCAATTTTGACTAATTGAAATTCTCTTTATTCTGATTGTAAAATCTCAGAGTAAAGCCATGACGACGCAAGATGTTTTCTTTCCAATCATTGCGGCGATCGCTGGATGGTTTTTTGGAGCAATTATCGGTGGTGCGCTCCCTTGCTTGTTGGTCTATACTGATCCGGCCAGGGCTAGGCGGGGCGATGCTGGCCTTCTCCTTGCAATAGAAATTTACGGTATTTGGCTCTCTGTTGTTGGTTGCATTATCGGAAGCGCTCTCAATCTTTTTCTTTGCTACATAGGAGCCTCACTGGTTTATTTGTTGATTGCAGGCTTCATACTTGCTGCACTCAGCAGTTTACTTTGTCCTAACAATTCCGGTAGATGGAACATTATCAGGGGTATGTGGTTGGTTCCGATTCTTGTCTTTTTCAGCTATGTTCTAAAGCCTATTTACAGAGGGGGTTGTGGCGATTCAATGTCAGATTCACTAAACCAAAAGTAATCGGCAATGTTGGGTTCTTGTTGGGCTTCTGGACTGGAATTGAGCAGGATCGATCGCTGCTCCACCGTTCCGAGTCGTCGCTGAACGCGATCGGGAATGCCATATCCAAACACAAGATGTCCCTGTCCCGCCAGCACGACCACCTGATAGTTTGGGTGAGATTGAGCGAAGTTCGCGACATTGGTCGCCATCGTTTCATCCCACAGCACTTGTGCCAAAAAGAAATTCTCAAAGCCATCACTGACGCCATGTCCCTGATGAAATTGATCGTAAATTTCCTGCACCATTTGGCGATATTGCAAATTGTCTGTGCGAATCTCTGAAGCAGGTGGAATTTGGACGCGATCGCTCTCACTCAAGCTTTCCAATCCACCTTGCGCTACCTGCCGCGTAATTTCAGTCGGCACATTCAGCGCAATCACGGGAATTTGTCGATCGCGGGCATAGCGCAAAATCGGTGCATAAAATTCCCAATCAAATCCCCAGCGCGAATCGAATTCGGTTTGTTCGCGGAGTTCTTCTTCAGTAATTTCTCCGGCAAGATAGCGATCGATCACCGACTGAAACTGCTGCTGAAACATCTCCATGCCAATTGCCAATTGCAGATTTTGCTGATGGAGCGATCGAATGATTTCAAGCTGAGCCGCATGATCAGCAGGACTATCGTGCGTTTCACCCAGGTAGACAATTTGCGCCTCCGCCAGATCTGCCAGAAACGTTTGAATGTTGACGGATTGCGAGCGATTCGGAATTTCAACGCGCTGAGCTTGAGCAGGCGCAGTCCACAGCAGCAAAAGGGCAGCGAGACCTCCGGTGAGCAAAGCTAGCGACCAAGCCCAGAATTTCACGGAATACTTCATCTCAACATTATGAAGGCGCGATCGCGGTTTACCAATCTATCTGGAGCGATGAAACGTAATATCCGTCGGGCGATCGCCTTGATACACTGTTGAAGTCATGAACAGTCATTGAAAGGTTACGCCCCATGAAGGTGAAAGCGGCAGTCGCCCACGCAGCCGGAAAACCGCTCAGCATTGAAACCGTCGAGCTTGAACCGCCCAAAGCCGGAGAAGTTTTAATCGAAATTAAAGCGACGGGCGTTTGCCACACCGATGCCTACACGCTATCGGGAGCCGATCCAGAAGGTCTATTTCCGGCCATTCTCGGCCATGAAGGAGCCGGAGTCGTCGTGGAAGTCGGTGCGGACGTGAAATCACTGAAGGTCGGTGACTCCGTAATTCCGCTCTACACACCCGAATGCCGCAACTGCGAATACTGTCTCAGCGGCAAAACGAATTTGTGTCAGGCCATTCGATCGACCCAGGGACGCGGACTCATGCCCGACGGAACCAGCCGATTTTCCGCAGGCGGCGAAATGCTGCATCACTACATGGGCACGTCAACGTTTGCCAACTACACGGTTTTACCGGAAATTGCGGTTGCCAAAATTCGATCGGATGCGCCGTTTGAGAAAGTCTGTCTGATCGGCTGCGGTGTGACGACCGGAATCGGCGCGGTGATCAACACGGCGAAAGTCGAACCGGGCGCAAATGTCGTCGTGTTTGGATTGGGCGGCATTGGGCTGAATGTGATTCAGGCGGCGCGGCTGGTCGGGTCGAATATGATTGTGGGCGTAGATCTCAATCCGGCGAAGCGATCGCTCGCGGAAAAATTTGGCATGACGCACTTTGTCAATCCTCAAGAAGTCGAGGGCGATCTGGTTCCCTATCTCGTCGATTTAACGAAAGGCGGAGCCGACTACAGCTTTGAGTGCATCGGCAATGTCAACGTCATGCGGCAAGCCCTCGAATGCTGTCACAAAGGTTGGGGCGAAAGCATCATCATCGGCGTGGCCGGAGCCGGACAGGAAATCAGCACCCGTCCGTTTCAACTGGTCACGGGGCGCGTTTGGCGCGGGTCGGCCTTCGGGGGCGCAAAAGGCCGGACGGACGTTCCCAAAATTGTCGATTGGTACATGAACGGCAAGATTGATATCGATAGCTTGGTGACCCATACGATGGCGATCGATCAAATCAACGACGCTTTTGACCTCATGCACCGAGGCGAATCGATCCGCAGCGTGGTTACGTTCTAGCTGCATGACGCGCTGCCCAAAACGCATCACGAGCTGCTTGATCTTCGAGCAGTTTGTGTTTTCTTGCTTCTGCTAGGTTTTTCTCTAGATGATGTGAAATCGCCTGTTCAACCTGCAAATATTTCTGAGAGCGAACTGTACAAACAGGCTGAACCAATGAAATCAAAGCCGCGCCAACTTGAGCGACAAAAACTTCTTGAGTTTGGCCGGAATAGTGCTTTCCAGTTAAGACATACCAGGCAAACATTTCGCAGTTATTGGAAAGAATGCTGTATGCACCAAACTTTTCAGCATAATGGCCGATTCGATCGCGCTGTTCCTGTGTCAAATCAATTTCTCCACGCCATTCAACTCCGGTATAAGTCCAACCGACTGAATTGTCGAAATCGCCATCTTTGCTGAGGTAATAGTGGCGAGCAATTCCCATTGAAGCGTGAATCGAACGGCTGTAAATACTAAGCATTGTCGTAAGCGATCGAACTTCATCCTTATTAACATTCCCATATTCTTTTCTATTTTCAAAGTGCCCCTCATCAACTTTGCTAAATTTTCATCAGTTCTCGACATTCGTAGGAGTTTTTCGTGTCTACCTCGATCGAATTAACGAATCAATCTACTTGTTTTGGCGGCTCAATTGCCTTCTACCGTCATCGCTCTGAAACCTGCAACGGTGATATGCGCTTTTCGGTTTATCTGCCGCCGCAATCGCAATCGCAATCCGTTCCCGTCCTCTATTTCCTCTCTGGCCTCACCTGCACTGAGGAAAACTTCATGGTCAAAGCCGGAGCACAACAGTTCGCCGCCCAACACGGAATTATGCTCGTCGCACCCGATACGAGTCCGCGCAATACGGGAATTCCCGGAGAAGATGACGACTGGGATTTCGGAACGGGCGCAGGCTTCTATGTCGATGCGACAGCAGAACCTTGGCGATCGCACTACCAGATGTACAGCTACGTCACCTCAGAGCTTCCCGCTTTGATTGCCGAACGTTTTCCCGCCAACATCGATCGCCAAGGCATTTTCGGCCACTCGATGGGCGGACATGGCGCGTTAATTTGCGCTTTGCGTAATCCCGATCGCTACCAGTCAGTTTCTGCTTTTGCGCCGATCGCCGCCCCAATACAGTGCCCTTGGGGAGAAAAAGCATTCAGCGGCTATTTGGGCAGCGATCGCGATGCATGGCGTGAATACGACGCGACCGAACTGGTCGCAAAAACACAACTCAATCACACCATTTTAATCGATCAAGGAAGTGCAGATTCATTTTTGGAGAATCAACTGATGGTCGATCGCTTCCAGCAAGCCTGCACCAAAGTCGGACAAGCTCTAACATTACGAATGCAGCCCAACTACGATCACAGCTACTATTTCATTTCAACTTTTATTGGCGATCACATTCGTCATCATGCAGCCAAACTGTGTCGATAATTATGCGATCGAACACTACACCAAAGATTACGAGAAGTTGCCTAACCATCACGAGCGTTTCATCCACATCACGATGATACAGGCAGCCTAAATAGGATGTGAACAAATGGTAGGCTGAGGGTGTGCCTCAAACTCTACCCTCTCAGACAATGGAAACGCTCGAACAGTTTATTCAAAGTAACCCACA
>NZ_JACJPO010000011.1 GCF_014696105.1 Microcoleus sp. FACHB-1515 | reverse complement strand
ATGAACTACTGCCCGCAACATCCGAGACGTTGATCTACGTTGCCATGATTCGTTTGATGGTGAGGCGCTTGGCATAAAAGCTCACACTGTTCACCTTTTCAAACGTCCTCTAAGGGCATGACCGTGACTCAAGCAGGATTTAGGCAGCATCGATCGACATTGACTGAACTGTTGGTGAGTGGATTGTTGATAGGACATGGCAGTGCCACGTCTCCACAGATGATGCGCTGGATTTGGTTTTTAGCTCAAAGCAATTGCTGTCAAAATTGCTGAGATTCCTTCGTAAACAAACGCAAGTTCTTCATCCGTGATGCAGTAGGGCGGAAGCAAATACAGCACGTTGCCGAGTGGACGCAGCAGCAGCTTTCGATCGATCGCCTGCTTCCGCACTGCTAACCCGACCTGATTGAGATAGCCTTGCTGTTCCGATGTGACGATATCCATTGCGGCGATCGTGCCCATGACGCGCAGTCGTTCGAGTCGCGGATCAGCCTGCAACGCGCTTAAGTGCTGTCGGTGTTTGGCTTCCATGTCTTTGAAAGACGGATTGACCTTGAGCAGATTGAGGGAGGCGATCGCCGCCGCGCAGCCGAGCGGATTGGCCGTGTAGCTGTGGCCGTGATAAAGCGTTTTCAGTGGATCATTGCTATAGAAAGCAGCGTAAATTTCCTCAGTGCAAACTGTTACTGACATTGGCAAAAATCCGCCTGTGAGTCCTTTAGAAAGGCAGATTAAATCAGGGGCGATCGCGGCTTTTTTGCAGGCAAACCAATCACCTGTGCGTCCAAAACCCGTCATTACTTCATCGGCAATCAGCAGCGTTTTGTGGGTCTGCGTAATCTGACGAACCTGTTGCAAAAATTCAAGTCGGCACATTCGCATTCCGCTTGCGCCCTGCACCAAAGGTTCCACGATCATCGCCGCAAATTCAGCAGATTGCAGCTTTTGCTCGATCGCCGCGATCGCCGCTGCCTCTTTTTCTTCAACCGCTGCATCACCCCAATGCGTGGCGGGAAACGGCACAAATTCAACTTCAAACAGCAAATCTGAAAAGACTTGCGAGAACAGCGATCGCGCACTCGCCGACATAGTTCCGACCGTATCGCCGTGATAGCCGCCTTCAAACGCCAGAAATTTTTGACGCGATTGCCCTTGGTTTCGCCAATATTGATAGGCCATCTTCAAGGCAACTTCGACCGCTGTTGACCCATTGTCTGAGAAGAAAACGCGATTGAGCGGAGCGGGCAGAATTTCGATTAGCGCGTCGGCAAGCTGCTCGGCGGGGTCGTGCGTGAATCCCGCAAAAATCACCTGCTCTAGCTGTTTGGCCTGCTGATAGATCGCTTCCGCAATTTCCGGCTGGGCGTGACCGTGCAGCGTCACCCACCAGCTTGAAATGCAGTCAATCAGGCGTGTGCCGTCTTCCAGTTCCAGCCAAACGCCTTGCGCGGACTTGACTTTGAGCGGTTCGGGGGCAGTTTTGGCTTGGGTGTAAGGATGCCAGAGGTGAGGGTGCATGAGGTTAGGTGAGGTGGTGGAAGGCAGTTTTGAGAGTGGAGGGGTCGATCGCATCCAACCGATCGACTTCGCCCAAAATGGGAACTTGGCCGTAGTGGGCGATCGCAGCGCGGTTGCTGGGGTTGGGTTCGCCGTTGAGGATGACGCCCAAGATGGAAATTTGCGATCGACGCAGTTGCGCGATCGAAAGCAGTGTGTGGTTGATCGTGCCGAGACTGCTGCGGGCGACGAGGCAAACGGGCAGATTGAGCCAGCGAATTAAGTCGATCATCAGGTCGCGATCGTTGAGCGGAACCATGAGTCCTCCGGCTCCCTCAACGATTAAATGGGATTTATCGGTGGTGGGTAAGTGAAAGTCGGTGAGGGAAATGGTGGTGTGGTCGATCGCGGCGGCAGCATGAGGAGAAAGCGGCTGCGTCAGTCGAAAGCGTTCGGGAATGAAATGTGAATCGTCCAATTGAGTGACGCGCCGGACAAATTCCGTATCGGTAATTCCGTCCAATCCCGACTGAATTGGCTTCCAATAGGCCGCACCGAGTCCCAATGTCAGCAGGGCAGAAATGACAGTTTTGCCCACATTGGTATCGGTTCCCGTTACGAAAAACTGCTTTGGAAATTCACTCATCGCGATCGCTCAATTACGCCATAAACAATGTGATGCGAAACTTCAATTTCTCCAGTTTGAGCATCCCAAGCTTGAATTAAACGCTTCATTTGCGATCGCGTCAACTGCTTTCCGGTCGTGCTAAATCCAGCACCGATCGCTTTCATGCTTCTAAAAAAATCTGCCGCGCTTGCAAAGGATGTTGCGATCGTTTCTGTTCGATAAACGCCGCCAAACTGCGCTAATAGCTGCGAGTCCGGTAGTGGATTGACGGTAAACGGCAAATCCAGCTTTTGGCAGATCGATCGCCATTCAGGAAAACTTTCACAACTTGGATAAGAAACTAGCAATAAACCATTTGGCTCAAGTCGATCGATTAGGCGTTGAATGCTGTCAATGGATTGAAACCACTGCACCACAAATCCCGCCGCAATTAACGCATATTGCTCATTAGAATTTAGCGATTCACCGTCTAACTGTCGAAATTCGATCGAGGCTTTCAGTCGAGTTTTGTCTAAATTCTGCTGACAGAAATTTAGCATTTCTGAAGATAGATCGGTAATGAGGATGGATCGATCGCCAAATCGATCGACTAGTTTTTGCGTCAAAAATCCGGTTCCACAGCCGATTTCTAGAATCTTTCCGGCTGGAATCGATCGATCATCCAGCAGCGAAAACAAGCGATCGGCATAAAGCTTTTGTAAAGTCGCTTGCTGGTGATAGGTGACGGGCGATCGCCCAAACTCGATCGCAATTTTTGCTTTGATTGAGTTCGATCGCTGTAAATATTGCTGAGCTAATGACCAGCATTCTTGCTGATGTGTGAATGGTAAAGCATGACCTGAATTTTTGATTGAATGGTATTCACTGAACGACAATTCCTTATGAAGCTGTTGAAGCTGAGTAGGTGAAATGACGCGATCGTCTTCACCGACCAGAATCAAAATATTTGGTATTTTTTCAAGATGGATTGGATCGATCGTCGAAACACCAAGCTGCTGCAAATCTTCGAGCAGTAACGAGTAATTGAAATTGGAAGAAACAGATGTTTTATGAATGGCAGGATAACAAGATTTTGCGTAGAAGTTTTCCAAAACAGTTTCAGGCTGAGTTTGAAACTGTTCAATCATGCGATCGAGAATTTGTATCGATCGTTTCCTGAGGCGATCGGATTGCGGGTGAAACTGAAGAAAGCTGCTGAATAGAATTAAGCAGTTGGCTTGTTCAAGCTGGTCTTGCGGACAAAAATGCAGCCCAAAGGAATGAGCAAAGATGATTTTTGTTGCAGTAGACGAAGTGAATTTTGGAGCGCAAGGACGATCGAAATAGCCGCGATCGAATCGCTGAAATTTCCAAGTTGGCGGCAGCACATTCTCCCAATTCTGCCAGCAGAATTGGTCATAGCCCCAGCCGTGATACGCAATAATTTCGATATTCAGGCGATCGATCATTCAAGCTGAAATTTTTCAAGGCACTGAATCAAGTATTTTAGCTGGTCGTGCGTATGGCAGCTAGAAAGCGCGAGGCGGAGGCGCGAACTGTTGGCCGGAACGGTGGGCGGACGAATTGCAATCGCCAAAATTCCCTGCGACTCCAGCCAGTTGGAAAGCTGCAAGGCTTTCGATTCACTCGACAACAGCAGCGGCACAATTTGTGAACTTGATGCGCCCGGATTGAAGCCGATCGATCGCGCCATTTGTCGGAGCGTTTCGGCACTGTCGGCTAAATGCTGGCGGTCTGCGTCCAGCGTCGGAATCAGCGTTAGGGCGGCGGTGATCGAGCCAATCACAGCCGGAGGCAGCGCAGTCGTATAGATGAAGCCCGGACAGCAGTTAATTAAATAGTCGCGCAGCTTTTGCGAACAGGCGACGAACGCGCCGAATGCACCAAACGCCTTGCCAAACGTGCCGATCGCCACGTCCACCCCCGCTCGATGCGCGGCCAATCCCATGCCGTTCGTGCCCAAAACGCCGATCGCGTGGGCATCGTCGAGATACAAAATTGCGTCATACTGCTGAGCTAGCGCAATCAGCGCATCGACATCACTGCGATCGCCATCCATGCTGAAGACGGTTTCCGTGACGATTACGAGGCGCGAATGGTGGCCGATCGCTTTTTGAAGCTGAATTTCTAGCGCAGCAAGATCGTTATGAGGGTAGCGGATTAGGCGCGATCGCGTTGTGCCCTGCAAGAGGCTACTGTGAACCAGTCGATCGCACAAGACGAGCGATTGGCGATCGAGCAGGGCAGCGAGGACGGTGGAATTAGCCTGAAAGCCAGAACTGAACAGCAGCGTGGCTTCTTGCCCATAGGCAGTGGCGAGTTGCTGCTCTAGCTGCTCGTGAATTTCGTAAGTTCCAGCGACCAGTCGCGAAGCTGTTGCGCCCGCTCCGTACTGCTCCGCGTAGGTTTGAGTCGCTTCAATTAAGGCGGGATGTTTGGCAAGTCCAAGGTAGTCGTTCGCGCTAAAGTTCAGCAGCGTTTGTCCCTGCCGCGAGACGTGAACTGCATCGATCGGTACGATCGAACAAGGCGATCGAAATTGCTGTTGCTGCTGCCGTTCGGCCAAGGCGCGATCGACAAATTCCCACTTCTCAAAACCCATATTAAACAATGTGGCGATCGGCTTTTAATCATAGCGTTTCAGCGCTGAAAATGGTTAATGAAGCTACACAGTTTTCTATTCTTTTGCGATCGCTAAACTGCTAGTTCTAACTGAGAAATCAATAGTTGCATAGCAGCAATACAAGAAATTAGCTCGGTTTTGTCAAGATAGTCTACTGGGGTCTAGCAGATTGTTTTGAGTTGCAATTGTAATCGCCTGTCTGCGATCGCTCACACCCAATTTGTGCAAAATGGCATGGACGTGAACGCGCACTGTTCCTGGTGTGATGTACAGCGCTTCCGCAATTTCTTGATTGGTTTTATCAGCAGCAATCAACGTTAAAATTTCTTGTTCACGTCGGGTCAAACTGTCCGTTAATTTTGCTGCGATCGAATTTGTTTTTATTTGATTTTGAAACGCTGACTGAATTTCTGCGGTAGCAACTGCATCCCACCAAGATGCGCCTGCGATTACCGATCGAATTGCTAGAATTAGCGTTTCTGCGGCGACTCCTTTGAGGCAATAGCCTTGTGCGCCTGCTTCAATTAAACGAGTGATTAGCAATCGATCGTTGCGCGAAGTTAATACTAAAACGGGCAGATTGGCATGGGACTGTTTCAGTTGCCGACAGGTTTCGATGCCGCCTAATCCTGGTAACCCAATATCAAGAAGCACCAGATCAAACGATTGCTGTTTAGCCAAATCAATCGCCGTTTCTCCATCGGATGCTTCGGCCAGTTCAATTCCAGATTCTTGCTGCAATCGCACCTGCAAACCGAGGCGAAACAGTTCATCATCTTCAACCAAAAGAATTTGGAGGCGATCGATCGGCATATCAGCGGGCGGGCAATGAATGAATGATAGCAGGCAGACGAAATCCAAAAACGGCTCCATGTGGAGTGCGGTTCTCTGCCCAAATTGTACCGTTATGTGCCTCGATTATTTGCCTTGCTAAATACAGCCCCAGTCCTGATCCACTAGCTTGGCGATCGCTGTGCCCCTGATAAAATCGCTCAAACAGATGCGGCATTTCTTCCGGTCGAATTCCGGCTCCTGCATCGATCACTTTTACTAGTTGATAAGAAAATTGCGTTTCGAGTACAACTTCTACTTTTGCGCCGCGCGGCGAGTGATTGATTGCATTTACTAACAGATTAGCAAAGACCCGCTGTAGCTGAAACGCATCACCATTCACCCACAAGAACTTACGAAAATCTGATTCTCCGTAATGCAATGAAATGAAAATTTGACGGCTAGCTGCTAAATCTAACAGCGCAATCGATACTTCTTCTGCAAGTTTCGCAAGGTCAACAGTCGATCGATCAAGCTGCAATCCTTCCGCATCATTACGATACACGTCCAGCAGCGTTTCAACAAGCTGCAAGCTAGTTTGATGACTGCGAATCATTGTGTCTAAAACAACTTTTTGCTTGGGCTGAACACTGCCAAGCTGTCCGCTTTGAAAGGCTTTTAACGTTTCGATCGCACCTAACAAAGGCGTCTTTAGATCATGAGCCAAGGTTGAAGTAAAATCTTCTCGCAAGCTCGATAGTTTCTCTTGCGTTTGCAATTTTGCCTGCTGCTGAGCGAACGCTTGCTGAATCGATTGATTGCGATCGCTTAAAATCCCCGTTGCAACTAAAGCTAAGGTGGTGATGAAGCGATTGGCGATTGTAGCGGTATGAATTGCCCGATCGCCTGGAATCCAAATATTAATTAGCGTCAGGCAAACTGCGGCAAATGTTAATCCAAAGGTGGTGCGGCGGTGGCGCGGATTTGCAAATAAAATCGGACTGATGTAGAGATAGCCCATGACATATTCGGGCGGAGTTAACATTTCTAGCGTGAAGACGACGCCAAACAAGCCGATCGTTGCCCAGGCCAGGGGCGATCGAAAGTCAGAAAACGGCAATTTTGGTAAAGGGCGCGACATAGAGAACAGCAAACCGCAGTTGCTTCAGTGTAATGGAAACTTGTAGAGCTAAAGAATATAGATTTCTCTAAACGCGACCTAAACATAAGCTAAACGCGGAAATCCAACATTCCAGTTAACTCAAGCTAAACAGCATTAAACACAAATCTATACCTTCTCAAAGCTAAGAAATTGGTTCATGATCGTTGCTAGAAGCAGCCTCTACATGCAAACTTGCTTCTACATTCATACAGAGGTTAAACCTTTTCTCATGCTGCAAGGATGGCTTCAAATCGCATTCACGCTGTTGCTGATTGTGGCGATTACGCCGCTGTTTGGCAGGTATATTGCACGGATTTATCTCGGTCAAAAAACAATTCTTGACTCAGTTTTTAATTCGATCGATCGCCTTATTCTCAGCGCTAGCGGCGTTCACTCCAAGTCGCAAATGAACGGCTGGCAATATGCTCGCGCCGTGCTTTACAGCAACTTGATGATGGCAGTTTTGCTGTTTCTAATTTTGATGTTTCAAGCCGTTTTGCCGCTCAATCCGACTGGACTCGGAGCACCAACTTGGGATACTGCCCTGCACACGACGATCTCTTTCATCACTAACACCAATCAGCAGCATTATTCAGGCGAAACAACTTACAGCTATTTCGCACAAATGTTGGGATTGGGGTTTATGTTTTTCACGTCTGCTGCAACTGGAATTGCCGTTGCGATCGCGTTCATTCGCGGCTTGGCAGGCAGATCATTGGGCAATTTCTATGTCGATTTGACGTTAGCCATTACGCGAATTTTGCTGCCGATTAGCGTTGTTGGGGCGATCGCCTTGATGCTTGCGGGAACACCTGAAACGCTGGCTGCTCCGGTCGTCTTTCCAACTTTAGAAGATCCGAGTTTGAGTCAGGCGATCGCGCTAGGTCCCGTTGCTCATTTTGAAATTATTAAAGACCTTGGTGAAAACGGCGGCGGATTTTTTGCCATCAATTCCGCCCACCCCTTTGAAAATCCAAACGGGTTTACGAATCTGATTCAAATTCTGGCAATGATCTCCGTTCCAACTTCGCTGATCTACACCTATGGCGTGATTGCAAATAACCGGAAACAAGCCTGGTTAGTGTTTGGGATGGTGTTTGCAATCTACGTTTTGTTTATTGTGATTGCGGCGATCGGAGAATATCAGGGCAATCCAGCTATCAACGCTTTACTAGGCAGTCAGCAACCAAATTTAGAAGGCAAAGAAGTTCGATTTGGCTGGGCACAGTCGATTTTGTATGCCGTTACTACGACGGGAACAATGTGCGGTGCGGTCAATTCAATGCATGACTCACTGATGCCGAATGGTGGATTTGTGACGCTCTCGAATTTGTTTTTGCAGATTGTTTGGGGCGGGCAGGGAACCGGAACCGCTTATCTGTTTGCCTATTTGATTTTGGCCGTTTTTGTCACAGGTTTAATGGTCGGACGAACGCCGGAATTTTTAGGCCGCAAAATTGAAAAAAATGAAGTGATTTTAACCAGCTTTTTGATTATGCTGGTGCATCCAATTTTCATTTTGATTCCAGGCGCGATCGCCCTCGCTTTCCCCGATCAGCTATCTGGAATTACCAACCCTGGATTTCACGGTTTGTCGCAGGTGATCTACGAATATGCTTCGGCTGCGGCCAACAACGGATCGGGTTTTGAAGGATTAGCAGATAGTCAGCCTGCGCCAACCGGATTGTGGTGGAATCTCAGCACTTCTTTGAGTTTATTGGGCGGTCGATATATTCCGATCGTGGCGCTTTTATTGCTGGCCGATGGCATGTCTCGAAAGCAGCCTGTTCCCTTCACCGCAGGAACGCTTCGCACCGACACATTTCTATTTACTGGAGTGACAACAGGCGTGATTTTAATTATGGGTGCATTGACCTTTTTTCCGGTTCTGGCCTTGGGGCCGATCGCAGAAGCGTTTCAAATTGCCAGAGGAGCCTAAGCCATGACCAGCACAACTTCTCGCACATCGAAACGATCGTCCAAAGCGTCGATGTCCAGCTTATATCAGCGAGCGATTCGTGATGCATTTGTTAAGCTTGATCCGCGCATTGCGGTGAGAAATCCGGTGATGTTTTTGGTTTGGGTGGGAACAATTGTTACCTTGCTTGTAACGATTAATCCGAACTTGTTTGGAACCGTTCAAGCCGATGCCAATCAGCAGCGAATTTTGAACGGACTCATTACAATCATCTTGTTTTTAACAGTTCTGTTTGCGAATTTTGCCGAAGCCGTTGCGGAAGGACGCGGCAAAGCCCAAGCGGATTCTTTGCGATCGACTCGCTCGGATACGATTGCCCGCAAAGTGCTTCCTGATGGGACAATCGCGCAGGTGAGTTCGACTGAATTGCGGCGGGGCGATCAGGTGAAGGTGGCGATCGGTGAAATGATTCCGGCTGATGGCGAGGTGATTGCGGGTGTCGCTTCCGTCGATGAATCCGCGATTACCGGAGAGTCTGCCCCGGTTCTGAAGCAGCCGGGAACCGACATCGCCAGTTCGGTGACAGGTGGAACGCGAGTCGTCTCGGACGAACTGACGATTCGGATTACGCAAGACCCTGGACAGGGATTTATCGATCGCATGATCGCCCTCGTGGAAGGCGCAAAACGCAGCAAAACGCCGAACGAAATCGCCCTCACCGTGCTGCTGGCCGTGCTGACGCAGGTGTTTTTGATTGTTGTTGCTACGATGTCACCGCTGGCAAACTATGTGCAATCTCCGACCACGATCGCCATTTTGGTGTCGCTTTTGGTCGCTTTGATTCCCACCACGATCGGCGGTTTGCTCAGCGCGATTGGAATTGCCGGAATGGATCGCGTTGCTCAGTTTAATGTGGTTGCCACATCGGGTCGAGCGGTGGAAGCCTGCGGTGATGTGAATACCCTCGTGTTAGATAAAACCGGAACAATCACGTTAGGAAATCGCTTGGCAGACGAATTTATTCCAGTCAACAATCGATCGCTTGAAGAGGTCGCTCAGGTTGCCCTTGCTGCCAGCGTATTTGACGAAACACCCGAAGGAAAATCGATCGTTCAGCTAGCAGAAAAGCTGGGTGCAAAAGTGAATTTCGATCGCCATCAGGCAGAAGGCATCGAGTTTTCTGCCCGGACAAGAATGAGCGGAACTGACTTGCCTGGAATCGAAATTCGTAAAGGTGCAGTTGATGCAATTCGCGGCTTTGTGCGATCGCGAGGCGGGAAAGTTCCACCGGAATTTGAAGCAGCTTTTGAGCGTGTTTCAAAGCTGGGCGGCACTCCCCTAGGGCTATGTCAAGACGGCGATTTGTACGGCGTCATCTACCTCAAAGACATTGTCAAACCCGGATTGCGCGAACGATTTGATCAGCTTCGACGCATGGGCGTTCGGACGATCATGCTGACGGGAGATAACGAAATTACGGCTTCTGTAATCGCGCAGGAAGCCGGAGTCGATGACTTCATTGCGGAAGCGACG
The DNA here is from genome assembly GCF_014696105.1 of Microcoleus sp. FACHB-1515. Classification (GTDB taxonomy): domain Bacteria; phylum Cyanobacteriota; class Cyanobacteriia; order Elainellales; family Elainellaceae; genus JAAUTJ01. The sequence goes on along the minus strand of NZ_JACJPO010000011.1, from coordinate 135,349 downwards.
CCCGAAGACAAAATCGATGTGATTCGCCGTGAACAAGCGGACGGCAGACTGGTCGCTATGACCGGAGACGGCACAAACGACGCGCCTGCTCTTGCTCAGGCAAACGTCGGCGTGGCGATGAATTCCGGCACTCAGGCGGCCAAAGAAGCAGCGAATATGGTGGACTTGGATTCCGATCCAACGAAGCTGATTGATCTGGTGGCGATCGGTAAACAGCTACTCATTACTCGCGGCGCATTGACCACTTTTTCGATCGCCAACGACATCGCCAAATATTTCGCCATCATCCCAACAATTTTTGCTGCTGCCGGAATTGGAGCGCTGAACGTGATGGGCTTAAAAAGTCCGCAGTCCGCGATTCTTTCGGCCTTAATCTACAACGCTTTGATCATTCCTGCCTTGATTCCGCTGGCGTTAAGCGGGGTGAAATTTCGTCCGCTGACTGCCGATCAACTGCTGCGTCGCAACATTTTGATTTACGGTTTGGGCGGCGTGATTGCTCCGTTTATTGCCATCAAACTGATTGACATTTTGCTTCCGATTGCCTAACCACTATGAAACGAATTTCTACTCGATCGATCGATTCACTTCCCGATAATTTCGCTACCCTTTGGCAAGCTTGGCGGCGTCACAAATATCCCAGCTATTTGTTTTTGGCGCTCTGCATTAACTTGATTTTTGCCTCTGGAGTTTTCGCTTCCACAGGTGAAACAATGGCGCGATCGCAAGCCTACGCCCTTGGTTTACTTGCTTTTTGCACGGTGATTCTTTCCGTCTATTTGTTTGTTGTAATGTTTCAACCGGAGCGCTTCTAACCCTATGAATCCGATACGTGAATTGACAAAAGCGATTCGAGCGACTGCTGTGCTTTGGCTGCTGGTTGCTGTGATTTATCCGTTTGCAATGCTGGCGATCGGTCAACTCATTTTTCCCTATCAAGCCAACGGCAGCTTAATGAGAAATGCCGAAAATCAAGTCGTTGGTTCAGCTTTAATTGGTCAGCCATTTACGAGCGATCGCTACTTCAATAGTCGCCCCAGCACAACGAATTACAGTACAGCAAATCCGCAAGATGATAGCGCTGGAATCCTCAAAACGGGTGTGTCGGGTGCGAGCAATTTAGCACCGAGTAATCCGGCCTTGCTCGATCGCATTCGCGGCAAATCTGATCCTGATCCGAACTTGGCGATCGCGGGAGAATTGCCCAGATTGCAAGAAGCCGGAATTCAGCCCACTGCTGATTTGGTTTACACTTCTGGCTCCAGCCTTGACCCGCACATCACGCCCGCAGCAGCGATCGCACAGGTTCAGCGGATCGCTCGATCGCGACAGCTTCAGCCCAATCAAATTGAAGCATTGATTGCTGAAAATACCGACGATCGCTTCCTCGGAATTTTTGGCGAACCGGGCGTAAATGTGTTGAAATTGAATTTAGCTTTAGACGCTTTACGCTAATGCGATACCGTCGTGGAAAACACAAAATCTTCATCGGCATGAGTCCGGGTGTGGGCAAAACCTACCGCATGTTGGAGGAAGCGCATCGTCTGCGCGAAGAAGGCGTGGATGTGGTGATTGGACTACTTGAAACGCACAATCGTGCAGATACGGCTGAGAAAGCGATCGGGCTTGAACTGCTGCCGCGCCAGCAGATTCAGTGGCAAAACGTGACGCTAACTGAAATGGATGTAGCGGCGATTTTGAAGCGCCATCCTCAGCTTGTTTTGGTTGATGAATTGGCGCATACCAACGTTCCCGGTTCTGAGCGTGAAAAGCGCTATCAGGATGTGGAAATCATTCTAGAAGCGGGAATTGATGTTTACTCGACGGTGAATATTCAGCATCTAGAAAGCCTGAATGATACGGTTGCGAAACTAACGGGAATTGTCGTGCGCGAACGCATTCCCGATCGCGTCCTCGAAGATGCAGATGAAGTAGTTGTTGTGGACGTGACGCCCGAAACGCTGCAAGAGCGATTGCGCGACGGCAAGATTTATGCGCCGGAGAAAATTGATCAGTCGCTCAACAATTTCTTTCAGCGTCGTCATCTTTTGGCACTGCGAGAATTAGCATTGCGAGAAGTTGCAGACAACATCGAAGAAGACGCTCAGCAGCCGATCGAATCTTTCACGTCTCAAACATTTTGCAATATCCACGAGCGCGTTTTAGTGTGCGTTTCCACTTATCCGAGTACGCTGCAACTGTTGCGTCGCGGAGCCAGAATTGCCGGATACATGCACGCGCATTTGTATGTTTTGTTTGTGGATGATCCCGATCGCTTCCTCACGAAAGAAGAAAGTTTGCACCTCGAAACCTGTGAACGACTCTGCCAAGAATTTGAAGGCGAATTTATTCGCGTCCGCGATTACAACGTGGCAAAAGCGATCGCGGAAACGGCTCAGAAATATCGAATCACGCAAATTGTTATGGGCGAAAGTCAAAAGTCGCGCTGGCAAATGCTAATGAAAGGCTCGCTGACGCAAAAAATTCTACGGCTGATTAAAAACGTCGATATTCACATTATTTCTACGACAAAAGAAGCAGAAAGCAAAGTTAGTTTTTAGCGATCGCAATGATTAGCTTACTAGCAAGATATCCGGTTGCGACTACGCAATTAGGCTTCGATCGATCGAGCTAGAACAAGAAACAGGTTCGATCGGTCTAACGGCTGAAATGAGCGGTGGCAGATAAACTCGAACTCAGTATTAACAACTTTCACCCGTCCGCTGGCGTGACGTGCTAGCGCTCTTGGTGGGTTGCAAGTAATTAGCCATGAATCAATGATTCATAGTTTTCCCAAGTTTTATCTCTAAGTTTCTGTGCGAGATCTGCTGTATCTGTAGCCTTTAGCTTTCCAATATCAAAATATTGCTTACTACCGAACATTCCTCCTGAACTTGCTTTAACAAAATTGGTAGGATGCATATCATCCAATACAAATATCCTTACTGGATACCAAGACTCTCCAATTTTCTGGCGACGTTCTATCGCAGTCTGGATCAACTCTTTCTCTGGTCGGTTAACATTACTCCAAACCAAGCTCGCTTCATCTTCAGATTCCAGATCTACAACTGCTTCAATTTGTAATATCTGTTCAACACACTTATTACGGTATGTCCCAAAATACAAACTGCGACGATGGTTATATGCTCCAGTTTGCGCTGGACAGGTGTAGATTTTGTGCTTCAATACACCATCAAAACTTTCTTTGCAGTTTACGACATCCAAGCGATACTTCCAAGACGGCAACAAATTATTCTCATCAAGATATTCACCCAAATCTGAAACTGCATCAATTAAATTCTTGGGCAAATAAGGTAACTGAATTGCTTGAAGAAATTGTTCAAAACTAACAGATACAAAAACAACACCTTCTTCTTTAGCCTTAGTTGCAACAGATTGCAAAACCGGGTGGTTTGCTGGGTCTTGCTCAAAGTTGCCTAAAGCTATGAGTATTCTCTCTCCTTGCTTCGCTTTCAATGTGTTTAGATGAGCTAAAAGCTGTTTCTCCCCGAAATCACTGCCAAGCTTTGTCTCAATGAAAACCGAGAACGAATCTTGAAAAATCTCACCATCTGGCACACAGTCTTTCGCACGGCGCTGTTGAATGAACTTTACACCTACAGTTCCTGAAAAATTCTCACCGAACAATAAACCTAGTGCTTCCGAGAGAAATTTAGGATTCTCTTCATACAGCATCTTAAGAATTAAAAGGCAGTGGTTTGTTGTTTGATTTTCTTTCTGTGAGTAGGTTGGAAATAGACGTATATTTCGACTCATAATTTCGGTGTTGTTGAGTTAACCAGAATGTTAGTTCTACTTTCAAGCTCTTAGTCAAATCTTTAGACTTCTACACAATCGCCAGTCAGGGGAGCTAACAATTATTATGCAGAACGTTTCCGCAGAATATGCTGCTGCGGGTTGATTAGGCTGAAATCTTCTGTTTATTTCCAGCTTCGATCGCGACTAGCGGCGATCCCCTTACGAATTGGCAAATTCTAGATAGCTGTTGCTGAGTTCTTTGACTGCTGCTTCATAGAATTGGCGACCGTGTTCCGGAGTGGCGAGGGCAGGATTTGAACCCATACGGCCATCAGGATAGGAGCGGCGAAAATCGATCGCGCCATAGATTGGATGACCGGAAGCGACTTCTGCCGACAGGGGGGCTTGCTTGATGGCGTTTGGGTAAACAAATTGCGTCAGGGCAACTTCGCTGGGCGTGGCGTGGGAACCTTCCTGATTGCCGTAAAGTTCTTTGGCAAGCTGATAGACCGAGCCGCACATGAACCAGTTGGCGAGGCAACACTGGACGCGATCGCTGTTGGGCAAATTTAGATCCGTCAGCACTTCATAGGTTTCGGAAAAAGCGGCTTTCAAAGTTGCCATGTTGCCGCCATGTCCGTTGATGAAAAAGAATTTGGTGAATCCAGCGCGGGTGAGGCTAACGAGATAGTCGCGGATGACGAGAATGAGCGTGCTGGGACGAAGGCTGATGCTGCCAGGAAAAGCCGTGTGATGTAGCGCCATGCCGACGTTGATGGTGGGCGCGACGATCGCCCCCGTCACTTCACCGACGCCTTTGGCGATCGCTTCCGCGCAAATTGCATCCGTGCCGATTAGTCCAGTGGGACCGTGCTGTTCGGTTGAGCCGATCGGCAAAATGAGGGCTTGCGATCGCGTCAAATAATCTTCAACTTCCGGCCAGGTGGAAAGGTGGAGAAGCATGATTTTTCAAAAGCAAACTTTATTTTTTCGTTGTAAAAATCGTGGTGAACATCATCAAAAATGCGCCGATGCCAATTGCGATCGCCAATCCACCAATCACCAAATTGATTGTATTTTCATTCATCAATTCTGGAGACATTTTTCTTCTCTCAAAAGTTTTCCAAAAATGAACAAAGGGCGATCGAACACCGCCCTTTAAGGTTCGTTTATTAAATCGAAACCGGAGATGCTGAGCTACTCCGGTTTTCAGGAATTAGGCAGGGAAGAACAAGCGATCGGGCACAAAGTACACGAAGTAGCTCAGCAGAACGGCGATCGTTACGAGCGTAATCGTCGCCAAAACCGGAGCGGTCGAAAGGTAGGTGACAAAATATTTCAACTGCATGATTTCTCCAATGTTGTCTTCAAAGTGAAATGAAGCCAGATGACGGCTAGCAAGATCTTACCGGGGATGCGACCCTTTGCGAAAGCTGCGATCGACGATAGAGTGCCCAGCCGATCGCTAGCGCGTTGCTGATCAAGCAGGTGCTTCCCAAACCGAGCAGCACAAACGTGGGCAGCATGATCACACCAATCCACAGCCAGGTCATGACGTGCAGCACCATCGCGATCGCATACAGCGCGGCAACCGCAGCCATCAGGTAAAGCTGTTTCAGGGGGCGCTGCTGCCAAGCCATCCACAAAGTTTGCGAGGTTGCCAGCAGATTTGCGGGAACCAAGAAGGCACAAATGGCGATGCAGTGCGTCCGCGAAAAGTCAGCGAGGTACGATAAATCGAGCATTCGAGGCCACAAGCGGTATTTTGACTTAGAATAGCGGCTTGCTGGCGATCGATCGACATTTAGTAAAGTATCTTTGCGATCGGCTGGAGCGATCGCTGCAAGAGCGCTTGATCTTCCTTCTGAGTAATGTCAATGTTGAGAATGCCAGCTCCATCATTTTTTAGAAATCACGATAGACACAATGACTGCAACTCCTCCTGCACCTCGCCTTGCCTCGCAACTGGTCAATGGTGTTTTGGCAATTAAACCGATCGCCCAGCTTGCCAAACATCAAGCGCGATCGATGATGATCAAGCGGGCAGAATCGATCGGCGTGTATTGGCGAGATGAGGTGAAAAATTTGCGGGCACGCGATCAGGCAACCGAATTTGATCCAGCTTGGGAAACGGAACTGGCGCAGGTGCGATCGCCGCTTGAGTATCCCGACTACTATTTGAAGCCGTTCCACGCTTACGACGAAGGCAATCTCAGTTGGGAATCGGCAATGGAAGTGGAAGTGGCCGCGCAAGCTGTTCACGCTCGCATCTGGCCGGAAGCAGGCGCGGCAGGAGATGCGAAACTGCGATCGAGCTATCACAAGGTTCTCAAGGCGCAAATTCCGCAGCCGCAAGATGTTCTCGACCTGGGCTGTAGCGTCGGCATGAGTTCGTTTGCGATGCAGGCGGTTTATCCGCAGGCGAAGATTACCGGATTGGATTTATCGCCGTATTTTTTGACGATCGCTCGATATCGCGATCCGGATCGATCGATCAACTGGCTTCACGCTGCTGCCGAGTCAACGGGCTTACCGGATCGATCGTTTGATCTGGTTTCAGCTTTCCTGCTGTTTCACGAACTGCCGAGGGAAGTAGCGATCGCGATTTTCCAAGAAGCGCGGCGAGTTCTGCGTCCGGGCGGACATTTCGCGCTGATGGACATGAATCCAAAATCTGAGATTCATGCAAAGATGCCGCCATACATTTTGACCTTGCTCAAGAGTACCGAGCCGTATTTGGACGACTATTTCACGTTTGACATTGAGGCAGCGATCGAATCGGCAGGCTTCACGCGCCCGACTTTGACCTGCAACAGTCCGCGCCACCGCACGATCGTCGCTCAGGTGCGCTGAAGCCGAATTGAGAAGCGGCTGCCCTGACCGAGGTTCGATCGCACTTCGACCGAGCCGCCCATCCGCTCGATGCCTTTGCGGACGATCGCCAATCCAATCCCGTTGCCCGGATAGGTTTCTTCGCCGTGCAGCCGCTCCAACACGCCAAAAATCTGCTCTTGGTTGGCGGGATCAATGCCGATGCCGTTGTCTTGCAAGGAAAGCTTGACGGACTGCGGCTCAACTTCGGCTTGAATTTGCACCTGCGGCTGAACGCCCGGAGCGACGAATTTCGTGGCGTTGTCGAGCAGATTCACCAGCACTTGCAGCAGCGTTGTCGGGTGGGCCATTGCGGTTGGCAGGGGCATCACCATCACCACTTGAGCGTTGCGGGCTTGAATTTCCGCATCAAGCTGAGCGATCGCGTCGGAGACGATCGCCCGCAAATCCACAGGCTCTAGCGGCAAATTGGCGCGGCTGAGGCGGCTGTAGGCCAGCAAATCTTCAATCAGGGCGTTCATGCGATCGGTTGCGCCGATGATCCGCCGCAGATAATCGATGCTCGTCAGGTTGAGCTGATCCCCGTGATCTTGCAAAATCAGGTTCGCAAAACCCTGAATTGCTCGCAGCGGGGCGCGGAGGTCGTGGGAGACGGACGAGGCAAAGGCTTCGAGTTCGGCGTTGACTTCTTCGAGTTGCACGGTGCGATCGCGCACTCGTTCTTCCAGCGTTTCATTCAGGCGGCGCAGTTCGGCCTCCGATCGTTTGCGATCGGTGATGTCCTCCACCAGTCCGTCGATCACCAGTTCTTCGTCACTCGTGTTGAGATATTGCGTCAGCAAAACCCACTGGCCGCGCGTCAAGCCGATTTCGATTTGCTGCGGTCGCTGCTGCGTCGGCAGGTCGGTATTCCAGAAGAGATCGCGCAAATTGAGATTCGTCTCATCGGGACTGAGACCGAGCAGGCGCGTGAAAGCGTTGTTGCTCTCCAGCACTTGTCCGGTCAAGGTGGCGCGAAAAACGCCGACGTTAAGCTGATTGAGCAGCGATTGCAGTCGATATTCCAGTCGGGCAACGCGGCGTTGCGCGTCCAGATTATTGAGTGCAACGCGGACGGCAGCAGAAAGGCGGACATAGTGGCGCGGCGACTTGATGATGTAGTCATCCAATCCGGCTTTCATGGCGGCAACGGCAATCTCTTCGTTTCCCGTGTTGGTAAACATGATGACGGGACAGGCGGGAAAGCGCGACTTGATTTCGCGCAGAATGTTCAGTCCGTTGCTCCAGCGGAGGCGATGATCGGTGATGACAAGATCGAAGCGATCGCCCACTAGGGCTTGAGCGAGCGCATCGGCATCGACGATCGGCGTGACCTGTAACTCGGTGAATTCTCGCTCTAGCTCGCGGATAATCAGCAAGCGGTCATTCGGATCGTCATCCACAAGCAAAATGTGCAGCATTCGGGTGTGTTATGCCTCCGGCTGAATTTCAGGGTATTCATTGAGCAGCAGCCAGAACAGATTCAGAGTTCTGATCATTTCCAGCAGCGCCGCGAATCCGATCGGCTTGGTCAGGTACGCATTTGCACCGAGATCATAAGCCTGATTAATGTCTATCAATTCTTTAGAAGAAGTTAAAACCACTATAGGTAGACGTTTAATCTGCGGCTGCTGCCTCACCCAGGATAGAACTTCGTGACCCGATCGACGCGGCAGCTTCAAATCAAGCAGGGCAAGAATCGGAAAGGGATAGCGATCGCGATTGCGATATTCTGCTTCACCATTGAGATAGGAAACAGCCGAGTCTCCGTCCTGCACAATTTGCAAAGAAACGTTCAACCCTGCCATCCGAAATGCTCGCTGTGTCAGCCGAATGTCATTCGGGTCGTCTTCCACAAGCAGGACAGTTGGTAAATTCATTTAGTTGGTTTCAAGACTCCTTTAATTCAATCCAAAAACGACTGCCCGCATCGAGTTTCGATTCGACTCCAACTGAGCCGCCCATACGTTCAGTTCCCTTTCGCACGATCGCCAAACCAACGCCAGTGCCGGGATATGCCTCAACACCGTGCAGTCGCTCGAATACGCGAAAGATTCGACTATAATACTTATCCTCAATTCCAATGCCGTTGTCGATTACCCACAGACGGACTCGATCGCCTTGTTTTTCGGCTGAAATTTCAACTTTTGGCCTAACTCCTTCGGCCACAAATTTCACCGCATTTGAAATTAGATTGCTCACGACTTGTATCAAAGTCGATCGATGTCCAGTTACACTGGGAAGATTGAACTGAATGATCATTTGTGCTTGTGAGCGAATCAAATCGTTCTCAAGCTGCTGAATTGCTTCGGCGACAACGCCATTGAGATCGATCGCCCTCAGCGGCAGTTCGGCACGACTTAGGCGGCTGTAGGCAAGCAGATCTTGAATAAGCGTTTCCAGCCGTTGGGCGGAAGCAATGATGAACTGCGCGTATTCACGGCCTTCGCTGTCGAGGCGATCGCCATAATCTTCCAGCAACGCCTCCGCGAATCCCTGCATTCCCCGCAGTGGAGCACGAAGATCGTGAGCAACCGAGTAGGAAAACGCTTCCATCTCCTCGTTTGCTTCTTGTAGCTGAGCGGTGCGTTCTTGGACGCGCTGTTCCAAACTGGCGTTAAGCTGCTGCACTTCTTCTTGGGCTTTACGCAACGGGGTGATGTCGTAGAAGGCAACGACGCCCGCAACAATTTCGCCGCGATCGCGAATCGGTGTGGCACTCGCACGAATGACGCGAAACGATCCGTCTTCTTGCTGATAGAGAATTTCCTGATCGAGAATCGTTTCACCCGTCAGCAACGCCCGCGCCAGCGGATATTCTTCCGGCTCAAGCAATCGCCCGTCGAGGTGAAACGCTTTGTCACTGCGCTTGCTGATATCGCTGCCGAAAAAGTCGTGTCCTAGAATCAGTTCAACTTGCTGATTGCCCAAGATGATCCGTCCCGATCGCGCTTCGGCAATCATCGTGCCCACAGGCAAATTTTGCACAACTGCCTCAAGCTGTCTGCGCTGCGCTTCAATTTCGCTGATGAGCTGCTGCTGCCGATCGTCCTCTTGGCTGCGGAGATGACGATCGCGACGAAACAAGGCATACACCAAACCCAGTAGAAGCAGATTGAGCGCGAGGGCAATCGTGACGGCATCGATCGCTTGCTGAAAGCTGGCGGCGGAATCTTGCTGCGCCTGAGCGAGCCGATCGGTTTCTTGCCTTTGCATTGCGGCGATCTGCTGGCGAGTGCTGTCCATCAAGGCTTTGCCCTGCCCCGATCGCACCATTTCCTCAGCAGCAGTTTCGCCGGACTTTCGCCGCGCCTCGATCGCTGATCGAAGCACCGCAAGTCGCGCTTCGATCGTTGTTTCCACCTGCGCCAACCGCGCTTGCTGCTGCGAATCATGAGCCGTGAGCGAATCGCTTGGCGAAACTAAAGTACGCAATTCGCCAAGCTGTGCGTCAATTTGAGCGATCGCCGTTTGATACGGTTCGAGGTATTGCGCTTCTCCCGTGATGATGTAGCCGCGCTGTCCAGTTTCGGCATCTTTGAGCGTGGAAAGCACAGCATCCAAGCTCGATCGCACCTGATAGGAATGCTGGATTGCTTGCTCGTTGGCTTGCAGGCGATGAATGTGATAGTAGAACGTAGCCGCAGTTGAGATCAGCAGCAGCAACGCTGTGATCAGTCCGAAATGAATGTAGCGAGCGGGCGATCGACGAGTCACAGCGGAATTTTGCAACCTGGGGTAATCGCGATGCGGCCAGTTTGAGGAGAAATGAGAAGTGCAGACTCAGTCAGAAGTGGATTGAATTGGCCTGAGAGAACAAAAGCAAATTCAAGCGATCGCGATCTCAAACAAGCATCTTTGAGCAGCTTTCTCTTTCCAAGCGGGTCTGCTGAAATTGGCAGGTAAATGGAGTATTGCAGCTAAATTTCAGCGAATCAAAGTTTGAGTGACCCTTCCTTCAATAGTACGAAAGTATTTTGATGGTTGTGAAATCGCAATGGCTGGGCGGGCGTCGAGTCAAAAGCAGATTGGCCTCGCTGCTAACTTATCGCGATGTGTGCAATTAGTTAAGTTTTTTAATCTTTATTCAAGATTCTTTACGACAAAAGTGACGATCGCTACCGAATAAAAAATCTGATGTGGTTTTGTGCGAATAACTACGTCTTAGGAGGGATGATTCGTGTCAGGGTTTTCTCCAAGTGCTATTGGAGATCATCGCAATGACCGATCGCTACTATCTGGCTCAAATCAATATCGCCACGCTTCGCGCTCCACTTCACGATCCGTCGATGGCCGATTTTGTTGAACAGATTCGCGAGGTGAATGCAGTTGCCGATCGAGATCCAGGGTTTGTTTGGCGCTTGCGGGCAGAAGGAGCCGAAGATGCCACCAATATTCGCGCCTTTGAAGATGAAAATATTTTGCTGACGCTGACCGTTTGGAAGTCGATCGAAGCGTTGACCGACTACGTGTATCGCGGTGTTCACGGCGCAATTATGCGCGATCGCCGCCGCTGGTTTGTCAAGACCGAGGGTGCAATTTTGGCGCTCTGGTGGATTCCGATTGGTCAGATGCCGACGGTCGAGGAAGGCAAAGCCCGCTTGGAACACTTGCGGCAGCACGGCTCCACTCAGTATGCTTTTAGCTTCGGTAAGCCATTTCCGGCTCCGGATGCGATCGAGTTCAACACTGCTGCTTATGCTTTGGCTGAATGAATGGCTGACCATCTTCACCGTGTCGTTCTTGGTGATTAGCGGTCCTGGTCCCAATTTTGTGATGACCGTCCGCAACAGTTTGGGACATTCGCGCCGTGCGGGTGTCCTGACGGCGCTGGGTTTGGCGATCGGCGATCTCCTGCATGTCGCCTTCTGGCTGATCGGCTTAGGGGTTTTGATTTCGCGATCGATCCTGCTGTTCAACACGCTCAAATGGCTGGGCGCAGCCTACTTGATCTACATCGGCATTCAGGCGTTGCGGGCGCGTCCGCAGTCGGCTGAGGCAGTCGCGATCGATCGTTTTCCGATCAGCGATCTCAAAGCGATTCGCATGGGCTTTCTGACGAGCGCCCTCAATCCCAAAGTGACGCTGTTTTTCCTGGCGCTATTTACGCAGATGATTCGTCCAGAAACGCCTGTTCCCGTTCAGGTGATTTACGGATTGACGGTGGCGAGCGTAGAGTTTGGCTGGTTTGCGATCGTGGCGATCGTCCTGTCGCAATCTGCGATTCGACGGCGGTTTCTCGCAGTGGCGCACTGGGTTGAGCGGCTGATGGGGGCGGTGCTGATTGCGCTGGGGTTGAGGCTAGCCGTGCAGGAACGGTAGGCGCAGTTCTTCACTCGATCGAAAGAGTCAGACAGCGACGTTACTTACTTTCAAGTACCTACTTGTTTTTCCAAACGAGTTCCTTCTAGGATTTCAAGCAGCGTCTTAAAGTTTTTTAACAACTTTCGCTGTCCAAGGAGAATCCATGACTCACATTTTGCACATCGACTCTAGCCCGCGCGGAGATCGATCGATTTCGCGCAGTCTCACTAAAACCTTTGTTGACCAGTGGCAAGCGGCTCATCCTGACGACACCGTGACCTACCGCGATCTAGGCCATCAGCCTGTTCCCCATGTCGATGAGCCTTGGATTGCTGCTTCGTTTTCGCCGCCTGACCAGCTTTCGCCCGATCTCAAAGCCGCCTTGCAAGTTTCCGACGAACTAATTGATGAACTGTTCGCCGCCGATCTGCTGGTCTTTGGCGTACCGATGTATAACCTCACGGTTCCCTCAACGCTCAAAGCCTACATTGACCAGATTGTTCGCGTCGGGCGCACTTTTGCGGTCAACGAAAACGGCTATCAAGGCTTGGTACACGGAAAGCGAATGCTCGTATTTGGCGCTCGCGGCAATGAGTTTCCCCCGGATTCGCCGATGGCTGCATACGACTTCCACACGCCGTATATTCGATCGATCTTTGGCTTCATCGGCATCACAGACATTCAGTTCGTCAACGCAGACGGCGTCAACACGAGCGAGGAAACGCGCCAGAAATATTTGCAGCAGGCGCATGAGGCGATCGAACAGCTTGTTGCTGCCTAGCCAGCCGCCAGAATGAGGGTAGGAAAGTTTTTCTACCCTCATCTTTTTTCTGCGTGCTAGCGTCGAAGCAGTGACTTTCAAGCTGCCATGACTGACCCGAAGCCTTCTACCAAAGTTGTCACGCTGCATTTGCCGATCGAGATTGTTGCCTCGATCGCCCGCCTCAGCCGCGAACTCGAACAGCCTCAATCTGAAATTTTGGTTTATGCTTTGCGGCGCGGTCTCGAATTTTTGTCGCTGCAATCAGAACCCTCTTCTGATTGGGCACAGCTTGCCGATCGCCTCACTGCCCTCGAAGCGCTGCCTGCTCAAGTTGCAGAACTTCAGGCCGAAGTCGATCGCCTACTTCAAACGTCTGCTCAAGCGTCCGCAGCCTCAGCCGTCAATGGTGGCGTCCCAAACCCGGATCGACCTGCGCCTGCCGCACCCGTCGAAGTCGATCGCTGTCCGCGCTGCGACCACAAGCTGAATGCACCGCTGAAAAGTTCGGGGCGACAGGTGTGCATCAAGTGCGGATGGACAAATAAGCCGCGAACCGCTGCCAGTGCCGATCCTGCGCCTGATGAGATTCAACGATTGCTCAATCAGGCGGCGGCAGATGCGATCGCCAACATGAAGCCGAAAAAAAGCGCATCCGTTGAACCGAAAAAATTTCCGTTTGGGCTGCGCTAAAGCCAAATTTTTAGAACAAATGTACTAAATTCATGGTATGCTGAACAGCAAGTCATGCTTCATCGATCGCAGTCTTCCCCGCGAAGGCTGCGTTTTTTTGCGTCAGCACAGCATCGATCGCTTTGTGAGGAGTGAAGATCCTCACTCCACTCCTCACCCATCGACTCACCGACTGCCTACTCCATCAAGCTGCGTCCCTGCGTTTGCGCCAGCATTGCCGCATCAGGAACGACGCCATCGGTGTAATAGCCTGCGGCTTTTTTCGCTTCGATTTCGACACGGGCATCAGCGGGAATCAGTTCGTCGGGGATCGGAACGCGATCGATGATTTCGATGCCGGAGTTGACGATCGCGCCATATTTCATATCGCTCATGGAAATGAAGCGATCGATCCGCGTGATTCCCAGCCAGTGCATCACATCGGGCATCAATTCTTGGAAGCGCATATCCTGCACTCCGGCGACGCATTCAGTCCGGGCAAAGTAGGCATCGGCGCGATCGCCGCCTTCCTGCCGTTTGCGGGCGTTGTAGACCAAGAATTTTGTGACTTCGCCCAAGGCGCGGCCTTCTTTGCGGAAGTAGATGATGATGCCTGCGCCGCCTTCCTGCGCCGTTTCCACACAGGCTTCGATGCCGTGAACTAGATACGGACGACAGGTGCAAATGTCTGAGCCGAATACGTCTGAGCCGTTGCATTCGTCATGCACGCGCACGGCCAGCGGCTTTGTGGAATCGGTGATGGCCGACAAGTCGCCGACCATGTAAACCGTGATGCCGCCGATCGGCGGTAGAAACACATGCAGATCCGGACGGGTGACAAGTTCGGGAAACATCCCTCCGGTTTGTTCAAACAGCGTGTAGCGCAGTTCGCCTTCGTCTACGCCGAGCCGTTTGGCGATTCCAGGTAGATACCAAACGGGTTCGATCGCCGCCTTGGTAACGACCAAATCGCCGCCCGCCTTCATAATCACGCCGTCTTCGCGCAGGCGACCTTTGGCGATCGCATCTTGCAGCTCCGGCATGTTGATGTGGGCTTTGGTGACGGCGATCGTGGGGCGAATGTCGTAGCCGCGCTCAAAAAACGAGTTGAACGCTTCGCCAACCAGTGCCCCAAACGGATCGAGTGAAACAATTTTGTCGGGATCAGACCAGCTTGGATGTGGGCCGATCGCTTCGGCAGGCGAAGTATTGGTCAAGTCGGCGCGATGTCCGGCTTCGAGTACGCCGCTGGCAACCGCCAAAGCGCGATAGACGGCGTAAGAACCGGAATGTGTGCCGATGACGTTGCGATGTTCGGAGTTGGTGAGTGTAGCGATGATTGGGCCGCGATCGATCGGATTGGCGGCTCCCCAATTGATGGCGATGGGTTTGCGACCAAACCGAGATGGATGTGAAGTGAGAACAATGTGACGCGGCTTAGCGGGCTGGTAGGTCATAGCGGCTCCCTGAAGAAATCGAGCGATCGCTGGAAACCAGTATTCTATCAGGGCTACCCGTCTCAGTCAGCCATATCGAAAGAATGATTCAATCGTCCAGATCGCTGAGATGCAGGCAGCCAATCTGCTGATATCTCGCTAGAACGTCGAGCCGTTCCAGCCCCACATGCTGCCTTTTGCATCGTTAAATTCGATGTAGGTGCGATCGATCGGGACGCCCAGCGTTGAAGCGATCGTGTCGCAAAATTCTCGGCTCATCGCTTGGGTTTGCGTTGGAGTCATTGTGCCCACGCTTTTCACTTCGATGTAGCAGGTCGGGTCAAACGTGCCACCAAACGTCATTGACCTATTTGGCTCAAATGCCGTCATCACGTAGGCTTCGGGCTTCCCTGTGTGTTTGGCTAAACTCGCGGACAATCGTTTCAGCAGCGTGGCGATCGCCGTTTGATCCGGTTCGATCGAGGTTTGAACTTTAATCAGTGGCATCAGTGCAGAATCAATTGAATCAAAAGCCGCAAGGTCAGACAACTGGGCGATCGGCTGCTTGACCTTGCATGAGTGAGATGGCGTTAGCCGCCGTACTGCCAGCCTGTTTTTTCCAGCAACAGCGGATCGCCTTCCTTGTGAACGCCCGCTGCAATCACTTCGCCGACAAAAACAGTGTGATCGCCTTGTTCAACCGAACCGACGACGCGACACTCAACATAGCCCAGCGATTCCGAAATAATTGGGCATCCGGTTTCACCCAGATAGAATTCCACGTCTTCAAACTTGTTGCCGACGCGACGCTGAGGCTTGAAGAAATTTTGGGCGATCGCTTTTTGATCTGCTGCCAACACGCTCAGCGCAAACACCTGACTTGATTGAATCATTGCGTGCGATCCAGAGTCGCGCTTGACGCAGTTCACAACAAGGGGCGGCGTAAACGATGCCTGCATTACCCAGCTTGCCGTGAAGCCGTTGACTTCTTCGCCATCTTTGACGCCGCAGACATACAGTCCGTGCGGAATTTTCCGCAACATTGTTTTTTTCGCTTGTTCGTCTAGCAAAGTATCACCTGCAATTTATGAAGCGCGAACGATTCAATCAGTTTAAGAGAATTATTAGGCGATCGCTTCCTTAAATTTTTCTGCAAGCCTGGGTAAAACAAGGACAGAATAATTTTTGAAACTTTAGACTAGGCAATAGTGTGATGGAGCAAACAGCATTCGCGACGGACGCGATTTCGGGAGGAATTGATGCTCAAGCCGCCTCTACCTGCGAATGAAGCGCGAAGACTCGAAGTTCTCAACGAGTGCAAAATTCTCAACACTGCGCCAGAAAAGGCATTTGACGATATTGCTCGCTTGGCCGCCTATATTGCACAAACGCCGATCGCGCTGGTGAGCCTGATCGATGCCGAACGGCAGTGGTTCAAGGCAAAAGTGGGGCTTGCCACGCCAGAAACGCATCGCAATTTTGCCTTTTGCGCTCACACAATTTTGCAGACCGATATTTTGATTGTTCCCGATGCGTTTGCGGACGATCGCTTTGCCGATAATCCCTTGGTGCGCGGCGAACCGCATGTCCGCTTTTATGCAGGCGTGCCGCTGATCACATCTGAGGGAGCGGCATTAGGCAGCTTGTGCGTCATCGATCATGTGCCGCGCCAGCTTGATGCTGACCAGATCAGCGCGCTGAAAACGCTGGCCGATCAGGTGATTCGGCAGCTTGAACTGCGACGGAATCTGGCCGATCTAGAGCGCACTGTGGTCGAGCGCAAAATCAAACGGCGACGACACAGCGGCTTTTTGCTGAAGATGGCGGCTTGCTTTGGCTTGGCGGCGGCGAGTTTGGCAACGGTCGGCTGGCTGTCGCATCAAAGCGTTTCGCAGTTGTCGCGATCGACCAGTGCCGTGATTGAGCAGCAAGAAACGCTGGGACACCTCGGTCGAATTTTAAGCGAACTCGACGGCATTGAACTGAATCAGTATCGCTACGCTGTTTCCGGCCAAGCCGCCGACCTCGACAGGATCTACAGTCAGATTGATGCGCTGGGAGAAAACCTGAAGCAGCTCCAAAATCGCCGCAACGCTCGTCCGTATCTGCTCATCATCGAGCAGGCGATCGAAACGGAACTGACTCAAACGCAGCGCCTAGTGATTTTGCGGCAAACAAGTTCCACTGCGGCTCTCAATGCGATCGCCAGCGCAGAAACGATGCGCGACGATCGCGCGATTCGCACATCGATCGATCGAATTGAGAAGGAAGAAGCGCAGGTGTTGCGCCAGTGGGAACTGGATGTGCGCCGAGCGGCAGGGGTGGTTGCCCTAAAGCTGGGCGGCGGTCTGCTGCTGGATTTTGTGATTTTGCTGGCGGTGTTCTATATTGTGCGTGGCGAAATCACCAAGCGTCGCCGCAGCGAAATTGTGCTGGAGCAAGAGCGCGACTTTACCGCAGCAGTGCTCGACACGATCGCGGCTCTGGTGATTGTGCTCGACCCGCAGGGACGCATCGTCCGCTTTAACCGCGACTGCGAACAAACAACGGGCTACACGTTTGAGGAAGTTCGGAATAAGTACGTGTGGGAAGTCTTTGTTCCGCCCAGCGAGGTGGAAATGGCAAAGGCGGCGTTTGCAGATTTGCAAAGCGGCAATTTTCCCAGCACGCACGAAAATCGCTGGCGGACGCGATCGAACCAAACTCGCCTGATTGCCTGGGCCAGCACTGCCCTGGTGGATGCCGAGCGCAGCATCGAATACATCATCGGCACAGGCATTGACATCACCGAGCGCCGTCGCGTCGAACAGCGGTTGGCCGCGCAGTATGCGATCGCTCAGGTTCTTGCCGAAGCGGAAACGCTCGAAGCTGCCGCGCCGAGTTTGTTGCAGGCGTTGTGTGAAAGTCTGGACTGGGAAATTGGCGAACTTTGGCAGATCGAGCCGAAGCTGGGCAAGCTGCAAATGACAGAAATTTGGGCGTCTCCGGTTCTGGAGGCCGAAGAATTTGATCAGGTTTCTCGTCGGATTCGCGTTGCTCCGGGTCAGGGCATTGCTGGACAGGTGTGGCGCGAGCGCCATCCGCTGTGGCTGCGAAACGTGCTCGAACATGCGGACGATCGCCGTGCGGATGCTGCCGCCAAGCTGGATTTGCAAGAAGGCGTGGGCTTTCCAATTTTGGGCAGCAGCGAAACGCTCGGCGTGATTACATTTTTCAGTCGCACGCTGCGCCAGCCCGATCCGGATCTGCTGGAGATGATGACGGCGATCGGGCAGCAGATTGGTCAGTTCATCGAGCGCAAGCGGACGGAAGCCGAACTGCGCGGACAGCATGAGCGATCGGAACTGCTGGCGGCGATTACGCTGCGGATTCGTCAGTCGCTTGATCTTCAAGAAATTCTCAGCACGACCGTCACCGAAGTACGCAAGCTGCTTCAGGCCGATCGCGTCATCATCTACCGCTTCGATCCAACTTGGGGCGGAACGGTCGCCGTCGAGTCGGTAGACGCAGGCTGGACGCCTTCGCTGGGCGCAGACATCCACGACACCTGCTTTCAAGACGGTCGCTGGCAGCAGTACCAGCAGGGACGGACAAAAGCGATCGACAACGTTGCTCAGGCCAATTTGAGCGAGTGTCATCGTCAACTGCTAGAGCGCTTTGAAGTGCAGGCCGATCTGGTCGTGCCGATTCTCGAAAGCCAGCAGCTTTGGGGGTTGCTGGTCGCGCATCAGTGCAGTGCACCCCGCCACTGGCACCAGTTTGAAATTGACTTGCTCAGTCAGCTTGCGAACCAAGTTGGCATTGCCCTCGCTCAGGCGCGATTGCTGATGCAGGAAAAACAGCAGCGCCAGCAGCTCGTTTCTCAAAACCAAGCACTCGATCGCGCCCGTCAAGAAGCCGAACGCGCCACGCAAACCAAAAGCGCATTTTTGGCAACGATGAGCCACGAAATTCGCACGCCAATGAACGCCGTGCTGGGCATGACCGGATTGCTGCTCGATACGCATCTGGACGATCGCCAGCGCGATTTTGCTGAAACGATTCGCCTGAGCGGAGATGCTTTGCTGACGCTGATTAATGAAATTCTCGACTTTTCCAAGCTGGAAGCAGGCGAGATGGAACTGGAAATTCTCGATTTTGACATTGGCAACTGCGTTGAAGAAGTCGCAGAACTGCTGGCCGCGTCTGCCCACAGCAAAGGGCTGGAACTCGCAACGCTGATCGAACCGCACCTGCCGCGATCGCTGCGCGGCGACTTCAGCCGTCTGCGCCAAGTTCTCACCAATTTGGTCAGCAACGCAATTAAATTCACCTCAGAAGGTGAAGTCGTGATTCGCTTGGGCTTAGAGGCCGAAACTGCCACTCATGCTCAATTTCGCTGCACGGTTGCCGACACGGGAATTGGCATTTCGCCTGCTCAGCAGCAGCGCTTATTTCAGCCGTTCACGCAGGTAGACGCTTCCACCACGCGCGAATTTGGCGGTACGGGGTTGGGACTGGCAATTTGTCGGCAACTCGTGGAGCGCATGGGCGGAGCGATCGGAGTGGACAGCGCTGAAGGAAAAGGTGCGACCTTCTGGTTCACCGTCACGTTTGAGAAGCAGGCGCGACAGGCATCGACGGCGGCTGACCTCCAAGGCGTGCGGCTGCTTGTGGTGGACGACAGCGCCACCAATCGCAAAATTGTTTGCCATCAAGCGATCGCCTGGGGAATGCAGGTGGATGAAGCGACCAATGCTGCGATCGCGCTGGAGCGGCTACAGGCACAAGCCAGCCTCGGTCAGCCATATGACATCGCCATTCTCGATATGCAGATGCCCGACATCAATGGCGAAATGCTCGCCCAGCAGATTAAAGCCGATGCGCGTCTAAGCCATACTCGGCTGGTCATGCTCACTTCCACTTGTGCGCCTGGACTGCCGCAGCTTGATCCGCAGGGTTTTGCGGCCTATCTGGTCAAGCCTGTGCGCCAGTCACGCCTATTTGACTGTCTGCTCAGCGTCATGTATCCGCCGCAGTCTCATGAGTCAGCGCGATCGCCTCATTCTTCCATGCGCTCTGCCGCTGTGCCTGCTGAAGCAACCCGCCTCAAAATTCTGCTGGCAGAAGACAGCCAGATCAATCAGAAAGTCGCGCTCAATCAGCTTAAGCATCTGGGCTATGTGGCGGATGTGGCAGCTAATGGCGCGGAAGTCCTTGATTTGCTCAGCCAGATTCGCTATGACATCGTGCTGATGGACTGTCAGATGCCGATTTTGGACGGCTACAACACCACGCAGCAAATTCGCCTCCAGGCTTATCCGCAGCCGATCATCATCGCCATGACCGCCAACGCGCTAAAGGAAGACCGCGATCGCTGTTTGCAGGTGGGCATGGACGACTACATCAGCAAACCTGTTACGAAGGAAGACCTCGCCGCCAAGCTTGCCCACTGGAGCCAACATCTCCAGATTGAAGTGCCTCCTGTGGAAGTGCCAGTCAGCTTGCGCGACGCGGCGATCGAGCCAGAAACACCGCTGATTGACTGGAGCTATCTGCATCACGTTTCGTCGGACAACGAAGTCTTCGAGCAAGAATTGCTGCAAATGCTGCTGCGTACCTTGCCCCCGCGCATCGAACAGCTTCAAAGCTGCATTGCTGCCCAAGATTATTTAGGAGCAGCACAAGAAGCGCACTACATCAAAGGCTGTAGCGCCAGCGTCGGCGCTAAACAGCTAGAGCAGCAAGCCCTGGAGCTAGAGCAGCAAGCCCTGGAGCAGCAGCCTTGTGAAGCCTTGTTGCAGCGGTTAGCGCAAAGCTTCGATCGCATCCGCTGCTACATCGCCTCGTCCCATGATTCGGCAAAGGCAGAAAGCGCCGCACCCCGTTCTTCTGTTCGCTGATCTTGAAGGCTGAGGCAGGCGATCGCGATCGGTGGCAACAGCCTGAACGGTGCAGACGCAAAGATCGACTCCTGATAGATTGAGATCAGCCGAATTTCAGCAAGGTCATGAGCGGGATCGCGCAGCAGCTTGAGTCGATCGTTTCAGCGAGCAAAATTTCCGCTTGGGAATCGCTGTCTGCCCAATCCCAACAGCAGCTTCGCGCTGCCGTCACGCCGAATACGCAAGTGGAGTGCGTCGTTTACCCGGAAACAGTTGCAGCTTTGGCTGAGGTGGTTGCCTGGGCAGAACGCGATCGCGTTCCTTTTTTGCTGTGCGGCAGCTTGAGCAAACTGCACTGGGGCGGCTTGGCGCAGCAGGTGCGGTTCGCCATCAGCACCGCCCGCCTAAATCGCCTGATCGAACACGCGGTCGGCGATCTCACGGTCACGGCAGAGGCGGGAATGCGGCTGGCCGATCTGCAAGCAGTTTTGGCGCAGCAAGGGCAGTTTTTGCCGATCGATCCGGCCTTTCCCGACGCGGCCACGCTGGGCGGCATTGTGGCAACTGCCGATGCCGGATCGCTGCGGCAGCGCTATGGCGGTGTGCGCGATTTGCTGATTGGCGTGGATTTGGTGCGATCGGACGGGCAACTGGCAAAGGCGGGTGGGCGCGTCGTCAAGAACGTGGCAGGTTACGACTTGATGAAGCTGATGACCGGATCGTGGGGAACGCTGGCCGCGATCGCTCAGGTGACGTTGCGGATCTATCCGATCGCGGATGCGTTGCGTACCGTCGTTTTAACCGGAACCGCAGATGGCATCGCGCAAGCCACTCAAACCTTGATTCGCTCATCGCTAACGCCGATCGCTGCCGATCTACTGCCGCCTGCGACCGTTACCGCCTTGAATCTTGGTGAGGGCTTTGGGCTGCTGGCGCGATTTGGCAGCATCGAAATTAGCGTTCGCGAACAGGTGACCAGCTTGATGAAGGTCGGCGCGGCGATCGGTTTAGACGCACAGGCGATCGAAGCAGACGAAGCCGCTCTATGGCGAGCATTACGAGAACAAGTAACGGCTTTCGGTCAAGACAGCGCGATCGCTTGCAAAATAGGAGTATTACCCGCTGAAGCCGTTGCCCTGCTCGATAACCTTCGAGCGATCGCACCCTTGGGATTCATCCACGCCAGTAGCGGCCTGGGAATGCTGCGATTTGCCGACCTCTCTAGCGCTCAACTGGGCAAAGTGCGATCGCGCTGTGAAGCTAGCGGCGGATTTCTCACGGTTTTGAGCGGGTCGATCGCCCTCAAACAGCAGTTCGACCTGTGGGGCAATGTTGGCAACGCCCTCCCCATCATGCACAAGCTCAAACAGCAATTCGACCCGCACTCCCTCTTCAGCCCTGGCCGCTTCGTCGGCGGTATCTAACCCAATTTTGCCGATACCCGACACCCCATTCCCCATGACCGCCAACCTCACTCCCGATTCCATCCCTGCAACGCCCGAACTCTCCTTCACGCAAGGCTTTGACGCCGATCGCCCGCCTGACCCAAAGCTGATCGATAGCTGCGTCCACTGCGGATTTTGCCTTTCGACCTGTCCGAGCTATCGCGTCATCGGCAAGGAAACCGATTCGCCCAGAGGCCGGATTTACCTGATGGACGCGATCAACGAGCAGGAAGCACCGCTCATTCCCAGCACGTCACAGCATTTCGATTCCTGCTTGGGCTGTTTAGCCTGCGTCACCGCTTGTCCATCTGGTGTGCAGTACGACAAGCTCATCGCCGCGACTCGTCCGCAAGTCGAGCGCAACGTGCAGCGAAACCTGGGCGATCGACTGTTTCGCCAGCTCATTTTCTCGATGTTTCCCTATCCCGATCGCCTGCGGGCACTGCTGATTCCGCTGTGGCTCTATCAAAAATCTGGTTTGCAGGGTGTGGTGCGCTCTTTGCCAATGCTGCAAAAAATTTCGCCTCGGCTGGCGGCAATGGAATCGATTTTGCCGAACATTACGGCCAAGGCGTTTGCCGCTCCGCCCCCGACGATCGTTCCGGCTCAAGGCGAAAAGCGCTATCGGGTCGGCGTGATTTTGGGCTGCGTGCAGCGGCTCTTCTTCTCGGAAGTGAATGAAGCAACGGTGCGCGTGCTGACGGCGAACGGCTGTGAAGTTGTGATTCCATCCGAGCAAGGCTGCTGTTCGGCACTGCCGCAGCATCAGGGGCAAACCGCTCAGGCGCAAGCGCTCGCTCGTCAGATGATCGACAGCTTCGAGAAGACGGATGTGGACGCGATCATCATCAATGCGGCGGGCTGTGGGCACACGCTGAAAGAATATGACCACATGTTGCAGGATGACCCGCAATATCGCGATCGCGCCAAGGCGTTTGTTGCCAAGGTGAAGGACGTGCAGGAATTTCTGGCGGCGATCGAATTCACCGCGCCGCTGCATCCTTTGCAAGATGCGCCGCTGACGATCGTGTATCAAGATGCTTGCCATCTGCTGCACGGTCAAAAGATCAGCCTTCAGCCGCGCCAGTTGCTACGCAAAATTCCGGGTGTGAAGCTGAAAGAACCGATCGATGCCGCCTTGTGCTGTGGCAGTGCAGGAGTCTACAACATGCTTCAGCCCGATGTTGCCGAAGAACTCGGACGCCAGAAGATTCAAAATTTGCTGGCAACAGGCGCAACGCTAATTGCTTCATCAAATCCAGGCTGTTCACTGCAAATTCAAAAGCATCTGCGCGAGCAAAATCAAACGGTGCCAATTTTGCATCCAATGCGGTTGCTGGATTATTCGATTCGCAATGTCAAGCTGTAGGTACATATTCGGACGACAATGCAGATAACGAAGCAAATGTGAGTTTGCGCTTTCAGCCGGAACTTGAGTTCACGGCTTCTGCTACTGAACGAAAACCGTCGATTCTCGGCTTGCTTGTAAAGTTACGTTAACTGATGCATAACGCCTTACCCAACTCCTGACCGATTAGCAGAGACAAACTGCTCAAATCACTTCACCAGGAGCTTTCGCAATGGTCACGAACCCCAACTTATTTGGTGTACAGCCTCTTCAGATTTCTCGATCGCTGCCGCTCACACAGCCGCTTCCGGCCTTTGGTGGAACGACACCGACCGCAACCGTCGCCGCCACAGGCGATCGCAACATCGACGGTTTACTATCTGGCGCGAAGTGGAACACGAATTCAGTCACCTTTAGCTTCACAGACAGCATCAGTGACTATGAATCTGGCTATCCCGATCGCGCTGCTCATGCCACCAACTTTCAAACCCTCAACGCAACTCAGCGAGCCGTTGCCCGCGAATGGATCGGTACGGGCGGCGAGTACTACAACGTTTCTAATCTTGCTCCTGTTGAACTGACGGGCACAAGCGATCGCGATGCCACGATTCGCATGGCAATGTCAAGCGTACCGGGAACTGCCTTTGCTTATTACCCTGAAAACACGGTGCAAGGCGGTGATGTCTGGTTCAAGCGGGGAACAGCCACCGATCCGGCATACAACAATCCGCAAATCGGCAACTATGCCTATCACACGGTTGGACATGAACTCGGCCATGCCCTCGGCCTCAAACATGCTCACGAGACAGGCGGGCCAGGCAACATTGCCATGAGTGCCGATCGCGACTCAATGGAGTTTTCGATCATGAGCTACCGTTCCTATGTCGGTGCTAGCACATCGGGGGGCTACACCAATGAAGCCTGGGGATATGCCCAATCGCTGATGATGTATGACATCCGAGCAATTCAGGAGATGTATGGCGCTTGGTTTGGTGCCAACGCGGGCAACACAACCTACACCTTCTCGACAACGACCGGAGAAATGGCAATCAATGGAGTCGGGCAGGGCGCTCCAGGCGCTGGCGCTCCAGGTGCTAATCGCGTGTTCCGCACCATTTGGGACGGCAACGGAATTGATACTTATGACTTTTCAAACTACACCACCAATTTATCGGTTGATCTCAGTCCGGGTGGCTGGTCTGACCTGAATGTGGGCGGAAACTTCCAGCGGTCTTACTTGGGCGATGGTCGATATGCGCGAGGTCACGTGTTCAATGCCTTGCAGTACAAAGGAGATGCGCGATCGCTAATTGAAAACGCCAAAGGTGGTTCGGGCAACGATACGCTCAAGGGGAACGCTGCCAACAACGCGCTGTACGGCAATGCAGGAAACGACAACATCAGCGGCGGTAGCGGCGACGACTACATGGATGGCGGATCGGGCATCGACACGGTTGACTACACCTTCTGGAACGGCGGCGGCACATACAACCTAGCAACCGGACAAGCCGTATTTGCTGGCTTCTACACCGAAGACATCCTCAACTTTGAGAACATCTCGACTGGCAATGGCAACGACACGATCGTTGGCACAACGGCCAGCAACACCATCAGCAGCAGCGGCGGCAACGACTCCATCAACAGTGGCGATGGCAATGACACGATCTACGCAGGCGACGGCAACGATCGCGTGGATGGAGGCAACGGCAACGATGTAGTTTACTTGGGAAATGGCGACGACTACCTCAACATTACCTCTTCCGGAAATGACACCTTCTACGGTGGCGCAGGCAATGACTACATTTACGGCTATACGGGCGACGAAGTTTACTACGGCGATGATGGCAACGACAGTCTATTGGGATCAGGCGGAAACGACAGCATCAGCGGCGGTAGCGGTGACGACTACATGGATGGTGGATCGGGCGTTGACACGGTTAACTACACCTTCTGGAACGGCGGCGGCACATACAACCTGGCAACCGGACAGGCCGTATTTGCTGGCTTCTACACCGAAGACATCCTCAACTTTGAGAACATCTCGACTGGCAATGGCAATGACACGATCGTTGGCACAACGGCCAGCAACACCATCAGCAGCAGTGGCGGCAATGACTCCATCAACAGTGGCGATGGCAATGACACGATCTACGCAGGCGACGGTAACGACGACTTGATTGGCGGCGGCGGCAACGATTACCTAGTAGGCGGTGCAGGCGTCGATTACCTCAACGGTTACGGTACTGTAACCAACGACCTGTCGCAGTTTGACACGCTTGTGGGTGGCGCAGGAGGCGATCGGTTCATCTTGGGCGGCAGTTGGGGTGTTTCCTACGTCGAGTCAGGCGATGGCTACGCTGTCATTGAAGATTGGGATGCAAGCGCAGACTGGATTCAAGTCACAGGAAGCCTCAGCCAGTACAGCCTGGAGTTCAAAAATGTCATTGGCTCGGCAGCGCAAGACACCGAAATCTACTTCCACAGTGCCACTGGCAAAGACCGCATCGGAATCATCAAGGACAACACCAACGTCGTTATCTCTCGCGATTTCACCATTGCATAAGGTCAGCAATGCTCACAGCAAGTTGAGCTACTAGAGGAATGGGCTTAGGCAGATCTGCGTCAGGGCATGGCAACACCGTGCCCCCGCAGTCTACAGATCTGACTTGTGTTCTCATCCAATTGGTAGCCGTAGAGAATGAAAGTTAGTTCAAATAGCTTGGTCACAACGCACAAGGAGAGAAGTTGGATGAAGAGCAATCGCCTGAAAAAATCTTTGATAATTGGTTGCCTTGCAGCGCTTTCGATCGCCTTACTTGGTGTCCTCAAATCAGCAACGCAAGAAGTTTCTTCCCCACAAAACGAAAATGGAATGAATCCTCACGTTGAACCGCAAAACCACGAGCAGCCCTCATCACCTCCGTCAAATTATCAACGGCCAACCGTGCAATTTAAGGCAGAAGAATTCAATTTTCAATCTCAAATCAATTCACCTTCAAGCTCGATCGATCTAGAGCAATACACCGAATTGGTCACCTCCAGCAACGGCACACTTGACCTCACCTTGATCGATCAAGGTGATGCAGTGACCTATCTCTTTCAAATCTCCAGCATTTCCACTCCTTGTGCACCAGAAGACGCTAGAGCCTGTCAAGCTGCGCCTGCCAGAGGCAATGTGGCAGAAGTTCAGCTTACTCTGCCAAGCGGCAGGTTAAGGCCAGGAGTTTATTCGTTCAGCGAGGAGATATCAGCATCCGGCAATGAGGCGATCGTTTACTCGCGCCAGCTTTATTCAGACCCTGCTCATGGTCAGTTAGGCTGTCAGCAATGGGGTCGCGGAACGCTGGATGTTGCGAGCGTATCATATGACGCGAACGGCAACTTGGAATATTTAGATGCATCCGTAATGCGAGAGTGTCGGCAAACCACACCACTGCCGCCCGTCCTGCCGCAAGATGGAATACCGCAAACAGAAGTCGAAAGGATGACAAGCTACACTTATCGCGCTTCGTGGCGTGGCAGGTATGTTCCAGTTTTGGAACAGGATTGAGGCAAAAGCCGTGAAATCAATTTCTGGCTGAAAGCTCAAACCCATTCAAATAGGTTAGTTTGAAAGGTTTAGTTCGTTTTAGCTGCTAATGCGTTGGTAGGAACAACAAAAAACTCGAAGTCCAGTTTTGAATCTAGGCTGACCAGGCTTCACGAAAGTCGGCATACAGCGTTAAGCCACCATCAATGTACAGCGTTTGTCCGGTGATGTAGGCCGCTTCATCCGACGCTAAAAACGCAACCGCTGCCGCCATTTCTTCGGATGTTCCAGCGCGTCCCATTGGGATATGGCTCTCAACAATTGCTTGTTGTTTGGGGTCTTCTGTCCAACTCTCGTTGATCGGCGTTATCGTTGCGCCAGGGGCGATCGCATTGACGCGAATGCCGCGATTAGCGTATTCCAAAGCGAGCGTTTTCGTTAGATTTCCCATGCCGCCTTTACTGATGGAATAGCTGATATACATCGGACGTGGAATCACTTCATGCACGCTGGAGATGTTGATAATCACGCCCGATCGCTGCTGGGCTAGCAAGTGCTTGATAGTTTCTCTGGCACACAAATAAGCACCGCGCAGATTCACCGCAAGAATGCGATCGAATTCCTCGGTTGGAACTTCGTGTGAGGCGCTTTCGGTTTGAATTCCGGCATTGTTAATCAAAATGTCGAGGCTGCCAAACTTTTCGATCGTTTCGTTCACCATGCGAAGAATGTCTGCTTCTTTGGACACATCGCCTTGAATCAGCAGCGTTTTCACAGCGCAGTTTGCCGCTTGACCGCAGGCAGTTTGCAGCGCCATTGCTTCGGTATCCTCGGCCTCTTGTGCACTTTTGCGGTAGTTGATGGCAACGTTGCAGCCTTCTTGAGCGAGGCGAATGGCGATCGCCTGACCAATGCCGGAACTAGCTCCAGTAATCAGTGCTGTTTTGCCTTGCAGTCCTTTCACGATCGTCCTCTCGCTGACTTCAAGTGGTTTTTCTTTGATCTCAACTATAAATTGCGGTTGAAAAATCAGTGGCGGTTCGATCGAAAAGCAGCGTTTTCGATCGGCAATTCGCAGAAAATTCGGCAGGGCGAATCGACTTTAGGGTAAGGTGAATCGACGGGAGCGATTTGCTTCCCTTGTCCTTTAAGAAATGTCGATTTGCTGAGGTAGCTTCATGACTCGCGCCATTATGGAAACCGAGAAAGGCACAATTAATCTCGATTTGTTTGACGAAGACGCGCCTGCCACTGTGAAGAATTTTGTTGATTTGGCTGAAAAAGGCTTCTATGACGGCTTGGTTTTCCATCGCGTCATCCCCAACTTTATGATTCAGGGCGGCTGTCCGAAAGGCACGGGCACAGGTGGCCCCGGCTACACGATCAAGTGCGAAATCAACTCAAACAAGCACAAAGCCGGAACGCTGTCAATGGCACACGCTGGACGCGACACGGGCGGCAGTCAGTTTTTCATCTGCCATTCGCCCCAACCGCACCTCGACGGCGTTCACACCACGTTCGGACAGACGCAGGATATGAATGTGGTCAATGCGATTCGCAAAGGCGACAAAATTCTCTCGGTGAAGATTGAAAAGTAGCCGCCCGCTTGCCTCAAATAGCGCCAAAATCCCTCGAAACAGAGGGATTTTTTGTAGGCTACTTCTGGTTACATCGATCGCACACGCGACTTTACAAAGCTTTACAAATCTGAAATCAGATAATGCACATTTTAGTGTAGTAACGTAGCAATGCTTTAGGAACAAGCATAAAAAAGCAACAGTTCAACACAAGATTAAAAAATTGTAAGGAATATAAATGGTAGTTATAGAAGGACAAAGAACATTCAAAGTTCTGGCCGAATTTGACTGTTCGATTCCTGATACTATGACTGATGAACCCGTCGGAGAGGGCGATCTAATCGTTGCGTTTGCCGCGCCAGTCGCGAATTTCGCAAACCCTAAGTTTATAGCCGATCGATTTCGTTGTCGCAAGTAGTGTCTTGAGATGCAATGCTCACTTTGTCAGTTTTGGCAAGTGAGAAAGGGTTCGATTTGATCCGAAGGTTCGGATTTTCAGTGATTCACAGGAAGGGAAACCAATGTCTTATTCTCAAACACGAACTCAGTCCAAAGCTGGGTATCAGGCCGGGGTCAAAGACTATAAATTGACCTACTACACGCCGGACTACACGCCCAAAGATACCGATATTTTGGCTGCGTTTCGCGTCACGCCTCAGCCCGGAGTGCCCCCGGAAGAAGCCGGAGCCGCCGTTGCCGCTGAGTCTTCAACCGGAACCTGGACAACCGTTTGGACAGACTTGCTGACGGATCTCGATCGCTACAAAGGCCGCTGCTACGACATCGAACCTGTGCGCGGCGCGGATGACGGTCAGTTCATCGCCTACATCGCCTATCCTCTGGATCTGTTCGAGGAAGGCTCGGTGACGAACATGCTGACTTCGATCGTCGGAAACGTGTTCGGCTTCAAAGCCCTCCGCGCCCTGCGTCTGGAAGACCTCCGCATCCCCGTCGCCTACCTGAAGACGTTCCAAGGCCCCCCTCACGGCATTCAGGTGGAGCGCGACAAGATCAATAAATATGGTCGTCCCCTCCTGGGCTGCACGATCAAGCCGAAGCTCGGTTTGTCTGCGAAGAACTACGGTCGCGCCGTGTACGAATGTCTGCGCGGCGGTTTGGACTTCACCAAGGATGACGAAAACATCAACTCGCAGCCGTTCCAACGCTGGCGCGATCGCTTCCTCTTCGTGGCTGACGCCATCCACAAGGCACAAGCCGAAACCGGAGAAATCAAAGGCCACTACCTCAACGTCACCGCTGCTACCTGCGAAGATATGCTGGAGCGGGCACAGTTCGCCAAAGAACTGAATATGCCGATCATCATGCATGACTTCTTGACGGCAGGCTTCACGGCAAACACAACCCTGGCGAAATGGTGCCGCGCCAATGGCGTGCTGCTGCACATCCACCGTGCGATGCACGCGGTGATCGATCGCCAGAAGAATCACGGAATGCACTTCCGCGTCCTCGCCAAGTGTCTGCGGATGTCCGGCGGCGACCACATCCACACGGGAACGGTTGTGGGTAAGCTCGAAGGCGAACGCGGCATCACGATGGGCTTCGTGGATCTCCTGCGTGAAAACTACGTTGAAAAAGATCCAGCTCGCGGCATCTACTTCACCCAAGACTGGGCTTCGATGCCTGGAGTGATGGCCGTTGCATCCGGTGGTATTCACGTCTGGCACATGCCCGCCCTGGTGGAAATCTTCGGGGATGATTCCGTCCTGCAATTCGGCGGCGGAACGCTCGGCCACCCCTGGGGCAATGCTCCCGGTGCAACCGCAAACCGCGTCGCGCTGGAAGCCTGCATCCAAGCTCGTAACGAAGGCCGCAACCTGGCTCGCGAAGGCAACGACGTGATCCGCGAAGCCTGCAAGTGGTCGCCGGAACTGGCTGCTGCCTGTGAACTGTGGAAGGAAATCAAGTTCGAGTTTGAAGCAATGGATACCGTCTGATCCGAGTGAATTTGGCAAAAGGTGGAGGATAAACACGCTTCCACCTTTGACCCTTCATCTCATCGGACGCGATCGATGGATCTCAAGCAAATTGCGAAAGACTCAGCCAAAACGCTGATCAGCTACCTGACCTATCGAGCCGTCCGCGTGGTCGTGGCGCAACTGAGCGAAACGAATCCGCCGCTGGCAATTTGGCTCAATAGCTTCTCCAGCACTGGAAAAATTCAGGACGGAGAACTCTATCTTCAGGAACTCATGCAGGCTGAGCAAGGGTTGGCGCTGCGAGTGATGACGGTGCGGGCACATCTGGCGCAGGAAATTACCGAATTTCTGCCGGAAATGGTTCGCACGGGCATCGATCAGGCTAATGCCGATCATCGCCGCCAGTATCTCGAACGCATCACGCAAATGGGCGCGATCGAACCTTCCACCGATGCGATCGATCCGCCTTCCGAATAACCTTACTTTTCATCCAACACCATGCAAACTCTCCGTAAAGAGCGCCGCTACGAAACCCTGTCCTACCTGCCGCCTTTGAGCGATCAGCAGATCGCCAAGCAGGTGCAGTACATTCTCGATCAGGGCTACATTCCGGCTGTCGAGTTCAACGAAACCTCGGAACCGACCGTCTACTACTGGACGCTGTGGAAGCTGCCGCTGTTTAACGCAACGGGCGTTCAAGAAGTGCTGGGCGAAGTCAACGAGTGCCGCAACTCGTACCGCGATTGCTACATCCGCGTGGTCGGTTTTGACAATATCAAACAGTGCCAAGTGCTGAGCTTCATCGTCCACAAACCGGGAAGCGCCAACAACGGCAGCAGCTATCGGTATTAATTTGTAGGACGCGATCGAGCTTCGATCGATTTTTGAACGGGGTGGGTTTCGACTCACCCTGTTTTTTGATTGCAGTTTTCTAGCAGTATTATCACAGAAACAGATGTGTGAATTCTCACCCGCAAGTTTGTAAATTTACGGATAAGTCTCCGGTATTGAAATTTTACTTGTGTATCATTAGGTATGGCTTAGAGAGAATGTTACACCCAATCTTTTGCTGGGCACATTTAACTGTAAACATATTTGAATCCACCTTAGTTTGGAGGCTGATTTCAATGGAATGGCATCTTAATGATTCTATTCAAGCCGTGAAGAATGCCTTCTTGCGGGCACTACAATCAATTCCTGAATTTCTCGGCCTGCCTGCTACAGAGAAAGGAAAAGTAGTAGATGCAAACTTCAAATCTATGTTGGGAGATTTGATGGATCAAGCTGGCATGATTCCTGGTGAGGATTATGAAGATAATCTACGCTCCAATGAGCCAGGGTCAGATTTTGTTGTCTACAGCAAAGAAGCTAACGACCTGATTAAAGAGTTGCTGGCAGGAAATATAACTGTCGTTAGAGAGCATACAAGGGTACTCCAATCTGGAAAAACTATTACAGTGAAAGCTCACTTCAAAAAGATCCGTTAGTAATCTGAGACAGAGACACATGGAATCTAAAGTCTTTAAAGATGGATGCTATGTCTGGGAATGTAAGTCTAGCTACACTGATCCAGGTGGCGAAATCGATGTTGGGTATCTAAAAAGCGCAATTATGGGCGTTGAAGATAGATGGATGTTGGAGGGAAGACCAAGCGGCTACTACTATGTTTTTCCCGTGAATTTTATTAGCAATACCGGAAGACGAGAACTAGAAAGGTTTCGAGCTGCATATGCAGGAGAAGTAGATATTAATTTCTACGATCGTGTCGACATGCAAAGATTAATTCAAAATCTTGAGAAGCTGAGCAGCATGGAATCGCTCGTTAACTATATAAAACAAGTTTGGATGGAAGGATGACGCAGACAATCCAATTTCGGAAGCTGAATATGTTTTTGGAAGGAGTCACATCTGATTTTCCTTACGAGAGCATTTATGAATCGTTGAAGTTGTTACTTCGAGGTACTGAAAAGGATTCAGCAGAGTATGTAGAAAAGTACTTTGAATTTGTTAGAGTGCCTTATGTACAGATTAAGGTATCTCAAGTTGAGCAACTGATTCCCGACTTTTATAAAACGGTAGAATACCCTCTTTTCGACCCAAAGAAAACAACATTTTTTATGATGGATCACAAAATTTGGAATGGAGTACAGAGGATTACGGAAGGATTACTGAAAGATGCCATTTTGCAGGAAGAAAAGCTTGATAGCAAGCTGAAAAAAACTACTGGTATTGCTAAAGACTACGATCTTCTGCTAGAGCTTCATACGAAGAAGATACTATTTGTCAACATCTTTTAGCTAATGATCGAGGCCAATTCGCAGTTTGCTCTAAGCGATGAGAGCTAGCCTTGCTCAAATATTTGTTGGTCGCATATCGTCCGGCAATTCATCTAGGGTGACTCCTAGCGCTTTGCAGAGTGCTTTGACCTGTGGGATTGTCAGTTCTGGCTGATACTCACCTCTTTCCCATGCGCTGATCGCCCTTGCCGAAAGCGTTTTACTTCCAGCTTTATCAGGAATTCGCGCTGCTAAATCGGCCTGAGTCAAATTCGCTTTCAGGCGTAGGAGTTTTAGCGGCGATACAAGTTCTCCTGGTTCTTCAGACATGAAGCACACTGCTAGAAGTAGACCTCTTGACAAGCGAAATCACTAGAGGTACACTTCAAGTTAAAGAAGGATAAGACAGACGATTTCAACTGATTGCTTGTCGCTGATTGTCCTTACTTAGTTTCTCACCATTGCAGTCATTTTCACCTGTTTGATAACTGGTTGCTTTCGCTTTGTTGTAAGCGATCGCTGCTTTGCTGTTTGCGAATTGAGTGCGATCGCAACTCGATCGCCCCGCTTTGCCCTGTCATCTTACCGTTTTGTGAACCCTATGAAACCACCTGCCGTCATCCTCGATCTATCGCTCGTGTTTGAAACCGTGATCAAACTTGATGCGGCCAACCCTGAGCAACTTCAGGAAGATATTCGTCGCGTCAATGATCTGCTGCGCGACTTGGGCGAACTGCTGTCGCGCTATTCCTAATTCAGCGCTCAATTCCAGCTAAAAGCTGACTGGCGCTCGATGCCCAACGGCTGTTGCCCTGCTGCGTGAACAGATCGCGAGCAAACTGCAAAACGCGCTGCGCCTCAGCCATGTTGCCCTGCCGCAAAAAGACCAACCCCGCGCCGTAGTAGGCATTGGCGTAGTTGGCATTGGCCTGAGCCGATCGCCGGAATGCCGCTAGCGCCCCGTCCAAATCGTTTTGCTGCAAACGAATTGCGCCCAAATTGTAGAGCGCTTCCGGGTAGTTGGGATTGATGGCGATCGCCTGCTCAAAAGCCGTCTGTGCCTGCGCGGTTTGTCCCTGCTGGAGGTAGATTTCGCCCAGATGGAATGCGGGTTCTGGCGCGTTGGGGCTGAGTTGCTGAGCCTGCTGGAAAGCGGCGATCGCTTCCGGCCAGTTTTGCTGGCGCTGACGGACGAGGCCGAGATTGTAGTGAGCCAGCCCAAGCGTGTTGTCCAGCTCGATCGCTCGTTCTAGATAGTCGCTGGCCTGAGCAAAATTGTTGCCCTCCAGCAACGCCGCGCCCAAGTTGGCGTAGGCAAGGGCAAATCCGGGCTGCACCTGCGTCGCCTGATAAAACGCGCTGGCGGCTTCTTGAAGCTGGCCTTGCTGCCTGAGCGCCAGTCCCAAATTGTAGTGAGCCGGAGCCAGATTGGGATTGAGGGCAGCGGCCTGACGAAACGCGGCGATCGCCTCTGGCAGTCGATTTTGCTGCACCAGCCGCAAGCCCGCATTCACCTGTTCTTCTGCCGACTGCGGATTAAGCTGCACGGTCGGCAAGGACTGCGCCCCGACAGGAGAAATCACGCTGCCGCTCAACCCCAACCCGATCGCCAGTCCGATCCAACGCCTGCTCATGAATCTTCTCCTGCCACACAGTTCGCGTTCAAAACAATCAATCGCCGCAGCCGCAAGGCGGCACATTGCCGAATCGATCGCTGAAGAATCGGTCTTTCACCGCGTTCTAATTGATCGATCGCTGCGTCCGTCACCGTCCCAAATTGCTCTAACCAGTCGCTATCGTCGATGTAGTCTACCTCAAAGGCATCGCGATCGAGTACAAAAAAATCCACGCCATACTGATTGACAAAACTCTTAACAATTTGCCGATCAGAACTGTATTGAGCCGTCAGCAAATCGATCGCCCGCTGCCGCATTTCTCGGTAATAGCCCATGTGATAGGGCAACACATATTCTCGACCAACCAGAATCGATCGCTTGCTAAAGGTTGGAACGCTGTTAATTTCCTCGCTTAGTGAAGCAATCAAAATATCTTTGGGCTGCTGAGCAAAAAACTCATACAGGTTCGGAACGGCTCCAATCAATTGAGCATTTTCGCCAATAAATACGCTGGGAAT
The DNA here is from genome assembly GCF_014696105.1 of Microcoleus sp. FACHB-1515. Taxonomy (GTDB): domain Bacteria; phylum Cyanobacteriota; class Cyanobacteriia; order Elainellales; family Elainellaceae; genus JAAUTJ01. The sequence goes on along the minus strand of NZ_JACJPO010000011.1, from coordinate 100,437 downwards.
TTGCGGCAGAATCAGCAGAATTGCCAGCAGAATTCCGCTGACTCGAAGAGCGATCGACTGCCAGCGTTTTCGCGGTTGCCACTGTCGCGCTCGATCGAGCAGTAGAGTCAGGACAATTCCAGCCGCGATCGCCATCAAAACTCGCAAACTATGCTGAGTAAAGCGAGCCGGAACATACAGTTTCGGCAACAGCAAATGCGCCAGAAAAAACCAGCCCAGTGAAGCCAGCAAAATATCCGTCAGCAGTCGAATTTGCGCGATTCTCTCCACACCAAACTGTTTGCGCCAGTAGAAAATCGGCAGCAGCAAACTGAGCCAAATCAGCGGTGGATCAGCCGACAGCGCCAAACCAGAATTTCCCGTCAGCCAAAACTGAAACGGATTCGGATTGAAAAACTGAGCGCGGCCATCAACACCAAATTCCGGCATGACGCGCATTTCGGCAAGGCTGACAGGCGGAGCATACGCGCCGAGGTTAGGACGAAATGCTAAGAGCAAAATGAGGGCGATCGCGCCACTCACCATCCACCAAACGTAATCTTTTCGATTTCGACTTGCGGTAATTTGGCCTTCATTCCAGCCCAGCAATCGAACGGTGAGAATCCCGACTTCAACCAGGGCAAGCTGTGGATAGAAAACAGACTGAAGGGCGATCGCGCCTGCACAAATCAGCGGCTTTCGCTTCAGCAAATAATACAGAAATGCCAAAAAAATCGGATAGACAAACGATCGCGGTGTTGCGGTTACGATGTCGTCTTCTAGCCACAAGCTCTGCATTAAAATTACGCTGCTTAAAAATGCGCCTGCCGGAATTTGAATAAGTTCGATCGCAATTCCAAAACAGTAAGCTCCGGCAATCACGCTCAGCACGAGCGGCAGAATCTTTGCTAGCAACAGCGGCTCAATGCCAAGCTGAGCAAACAAATAGTAAAATGCCTTGAAGCCAGCAGGTGAAATTGTCTGGAAATATCCGGCAATCCAGTCATTGGGAAACAGTTCTGGATCGATAAACTGCTCAAACCAAACGACATGCTGTCGCACATCATCCTGGACGGCATACGGATAGCTGAGCGATCGCAGCAGCGACACCACGCCGAAATAGATCGGCAGCAATAAACTTAGCCCAAACCACAGTTTTACTCGCGATCGATCAGGCATTGGGCATCCAATAAAACGAGGTCATCTTGTTGCCAAACCGAGCAGCGATTGATCGATCGCCGCACAAACGGATTTCCGGTTTGCACTTCTGCCGCTGCGGGAAACTGCGATAGCCAGCGCGTAATCCGAATTTCACCTGTGTTGTTGGCAGGAATGGGACTGGCAGCATAGCGGCGATCGAGCAGCCAGAAATCAATGCCGTATTGCTCAATAAATTCTCGAACGATCGCACGATTCGGTGAATATTGAGCGCGAATTAAATCATTGGTGCGCTGATAAATTTGTCCGTAATAGCCTGTGTGGTAGGGAATTGAATATTCGCGACTCGTGAGGATCGATCGCTTTGCAAACGTCGGAATATTATCCGCTTCTCTGGCAACTGAGGCGATCATAATATCTTTTGGCTGTGCAGCTAAAAATTCGTAAAGAGTGGGATATTGACCGATCGAAAAGACTCGCGTTTGCTTCGGAAATTCCCACAGATAAGGCGAGAAAAATAGAATTCCGGCTAAAGCTAGCGTTGCAAGCAGGGCGATCGCCTGACGATTTTTGAATAAGCGCAACAGGCCATCTAGCAATACGATCGCTGCAATTCCACCGGATAAAGCGGTGATCATCTGTAGCGTATTTTGACTGTAGCGGCTGGGCAAATAAAGGGTGAACATCACCGCATGAGCCGCAAGAAACATGAAGAGCGAAACGATCGCCACCTGTCCTAAAATGCCAATTTGCTTGACCTGTTTAATTAGCGGAAATCGATCGGGCTGACGCCACATGAGAATGAGCAGTGGTAAGGAGAGGATGCACAGCGGCATCACCCAGCGAAATAGTCCGGTGCGTTCTTCGGTCAGCCAATATTCCCAAGGGTTCGGGACAAATAGGCGGGTGCGTCCTTGTGCCTGAAATTCCGGCATTGTCTTGGCTTCCGCAACCGTGACAACCGGGCCAAATGGTGAAGATTCGATCGCATACGGCAGCATCACCACAAACGCAACCGCCAGCCCGATCGCCACCATTCGGAAATTTTCTCGTCGCAGTTTGAAGCCATTTTCCCAGTGAATCAATTGCAGCAATAGCACTCCCGCCATGATGAAGACAAGCTGCGGGTAGATGAGTCCTTCCAGCGCAATCGTGATAAGTAAAGGAATCAGTGAGTGCTTCAGTAAATAATACAAGAACGCCAGAAACAAAGGGTAAACAAACGCTCTGGCAATGCCGGAAACCAAATCGTCTTGCAGCCACAAATTTTGATTGAGCAGCAGCGTTGAAACGAAAGCGGCGATCGGCAAATTCAGCAGTTGCAAAGCAACACCAAAACAGTAGGCAGTTGCGATTAAAGCTAACGCGAAAGGTAAAATCTTGCTAAACAGCAACGGATCGATTCCGAGTGCCGCCCCAGCTTGATAAATTGCCGTATATCCTGTTGGCGCAGTGGACTGAAAATAGTCTGCAATCAAATCATTGGGAAACAGTTCGGAATCGAGAAATCGCCGCATCCAAAAGACATGCTGTCTTGCATCATCCTGGACAACATACGCACTGCTAAACGCAATTCTTGACCCCAGCCAAGCATAAACTGCCGCAAAGGTCAGACTTAGCCAAAACCAAAACGACTGATGCGCTTTGCTGGCGCGATCGATCAAAACAGAATGCAGCATGGCAATCGGGCACAATTGGCAAGTTTTAGTGTCTCACATGAACGAGAAGGATGCCGAAAATCGTGAAGCGCTGACTTTTCCTGCTTCGGGGAATCCGGTAGACTTTAGGGCGATCGGCGTGAGGAATCGAGATGCACAACTGGAAATCATGGCAACGAGGCGCGATCGCGAGTTTGCTCGTGCTGCTGATCGCAACGGGCGTCGTTTTGCGCTTTGTCAATCTCGATCGCAAAGTCTACTGGGCGGATGAAGCCTACACCTCACTGCGAATTTCCGGCTTTACCGAGCGCGAATTTGTCCGCGACATCTTCACGGGCGATCGCGTCACAGTGGCAGATTTGCAGCGCTATCAGCATCCGAACGCGCAAAGAACCTGGGCAGATGCGTTCCGCGCCTTCCGGGGCAATGCCGAACATTCGCCGCTGTATTTCATCCTGGCGCGATCGTGGGTGCTGACGTTTGGCAGTTCGATCGCTACCATTCGCACCTTATCCGCTTGCATCAGTCTTCTCGCCTTTCCTGCGCTCTATTGGCTCTGTCAAGAACTGTTTGCCTCGCGCACCATCAGCATCGTTTCACTCGCCTTTCTTGCCGTTTCGCCGCTGCATATTCTGTATGCTCAAGAAGCGCGGCAGTACAGTTTGTGGACGGTGACGACGCTGTTTTCCTGTGCGGCTTTGCTGTGGGCAATGCGGACGCAAACTCGCCGCAGTTGGATTATTTTTACGCTGTCGATCGCGCTGGGTTTCTATTCGCATTTGCTGTTTGGTTTGGTGGCGATCGCGCAGGCCACTTACGTTTTTTTGCAGGAAAAAGGTCGCAGTCGGAATGCGCTCGCTTATGTCTTCAGCACGATTGCCGGATTCATTTTATTTGTGCCCTGGCTGACCGTTGCGTTTATGAATCTGGAGCGCATTCAGCGCACAACTGCCTCGCTGAATCTGCGCCAATCGCTTTCATATGTGTTCGATCGCTGGTTTTTGAATCTCAATCTTGTGTTTGCCAATCAAGATTTTGGTTCGGCTAATTTGATTTTGGTTTGCATTGCGATCGCTGCCCTATTGTTCCTCTGGCGCAGTTCTTCTCGACTAGCTTGGCTGGTGCTGCTGCTAGTTGCCGTGACGAGTTTGCCGCTGGCTTTTCCCGATCTAATTTTGGGCGGACAGCGATCGCTGCGGGTGCGCTATCTAATTCCCTGCTATGTCGGTTTGCAGATTGCGATTGTTTATTTTCTGACGATTTTGGGGACGCGCTGGACAGGTTGGCAAAAAGCGATCGGGCGAATTCTCCTCATCGCTTTGCTGGCAGCAGGTTTACAGGGCTGTTTACTGAGCATGAATGCTGAAACCTGGTGGAACAAAAGTCGCGTCCGCACTTCATTTTTCCCGCCCGTTGCTGACATTATTAACCGAGAAAGACGCCCCTTAGTTGTAAGCGATGCCGTTCCGATCGATCTGCTCTCTTTCAGTCACGAACTCAAGCCATCCACCCGACTTCAGCTTTCTCGAAATCCTGCCGATATTCGCATTGGAAAGCGAGTCAGGCGGCTCTATCTATTCAATTCCTCTGATCAATTGCGAAATCGCTTGATGCGCGTCTATGGCTTTCGTGCAACACCCAGATATCGAGACGGAACGCTAACCCGACTTTGGCGACTCGATCGCCGCCGAGCTGATTGATCGCTGCCAATCTTTTCGGCAATGGTGATAGAAACCTCTTTAGAATTAAGTGATGACAACTGCTGTTTTGCCTCCTTTTTTACTGCTCGATCGACTTCTGCAAGACTGGCTGCTTGAAGATATTGGACGCGGCGATCGCACCACGCAATCGCTGTTGACCTCGAATCAAACCGGACAGGCTCGCTGGATTGTGAAGGAACCGGGGATCATCGCGGGACTGCCGATCGCCGCACGAGTCTTTCGCCTGCTCGATTCGCAAACAGAATTTCGATCGCTTGTGGAAGAAGGGCAGTGGTGCGATCGCGGCGTAGTGATTGCGGAAATTAACGGTTCCCTCGCCGCCCTGCTCACCGGGGAGCGCGTTGCGCTGAATCTCGCCATGCGACTGAGCGGCATCGCCACAACAATTAACAAATACGTCGAGCAAATTGCCGATCTGCCTGCACAACTGGTCGATACGCGCAAAACCACGCCCGGACTGCGAATTTTGGAGAAATACGCCACGCAGGTCGGCGGCGCAACCAATCACCGTATGGGCTTGGACGACGGCGTGATGATCAAGGACAATCACATTGCGGCTGCGGGCGGCATTGGCGAGGCGATCGCCCAAGTCCGCGCCCGCATTCCCTATCCGCTCACCGTCGAAGTGGAAACCGAAACGATCGCGCAGGTCGAGGAAGCGATCGCCCATCGCGCCGACATCATCATGCTGGACAACATGCCAATCGATCGAATGATGCAGGCCGTCCAGCAAATTCGGGCGGCCAGCGATCGCATCAAGATCGAAGCTTCCGGCAACATTACGCTGGAAACGATTCGATCGGTGGCGGAAACGGGCGTGGACTACATCTCCAGCAGTGCGCCAATTACGCGATCGACTTGGCTCGACCTCAGCATGAAAATTTTGTAAAGCTTGCGATCGAAAGCCTTCTATAATCACTAGATAGCGCTGTTCAAAGCAGTAGCGAGCTAGCTGTACCCGTTCTATTTGCCGAATATGAATTCTACGATCGCCCAACTCAAAGCACAGCTAGAAACCGCTTTAATTGCCGCTTTTGGCACAGACTTAGCCGGAGTCGATCCGGTTTTGGTTCCCGCTAGTAATCCCAAATTTGGTGACTATCAGGCGAATGTTGCGCTGTCTTTGGCGAAGAGATTAGGACAAGCACCAAGGGCGATCGCCGAACAAATTGTGCAGCATTTGAACGTCAACGAAATTTGTGAGCCGCCGACTGTTGCAGGTCCCGGTTTTATCAATTTGCGGCTAAAAACTAGCTATCTGGAAGCACAGCTTAAGGCGATTCAAACGGATGCGAGATTGGGGGTTGGGGCGATCGAAAATCCGCAACGAATCATCGTCGATTATCCCAGTCCCAACATCGCCAAAGAAATGCACGTCGGGCATTTAAGAACTTGCTTCATCGGCGATTGTTTCGCTCGAATTTTGCAATTTCTAGGCCATGAAGTGATCGGAATTAGTCACATTGGCGATTGGGGAACGCCATTTGGAATGCTGATCGCTTACTTAAGAGAAGCATTTCCTGAAGCGTTGACTGAAGCAAGCTTAGATTTGGGCGATCTCGCAACTTTCTATCGTCAGGCAAAAAAGCGCTTTGATGAAGACCCAGCATTTCAAGAAGCAGCAAGACAAGCCGTTGTCGATTTGCAAGCAGGCGATGAAAACACCTTGAAAGCCTGGAGAATTGTTTGCGATCTATCCAACCGCACGAACCAAAAACTATTCGACTTGATGGGATTGCTGCCTTTCATCAATCGCGGCGAATCGTTCTACAATCCCTTCTTAGCTGATGTGATTGAAGAACTCGACAAGCTAGGATTGCTGGTCGAAGATCAAGGCGCAAAATGCGTTTTCCTGGAAGGATTCACCAACAAAGAAGGCGATCCGTTGCCATTAATTGTTCAGAAATCAGATGGCGGCTACAACTATGCGACAACCGATCTAGCTGCAATTCGCTATCGCGCCAATGTGGACAAAGCCGATCGCATCATCTACGTGGTGGGAGCCGAACAAACCAATCATTTCGCCCAAATTTTTCAAGTTGGTAAGCGAGCAGGTTGGATCACGCCCGATCGAGAATTTGTGCATACGCCACTCGGTTCAGTGTTAGGAGAAGATGGCAAAAAGTTGAAGAGTCGATCGGGTGAAGCCGTCCGGCTACAAGACTTGCTCGATGAAGCGATCGATCGTGCCCGCACCGATTTGGAAACTCGCTTGCAAGAGGAAAACCGTCAGGAAACTGAAGAATTCATTTCATACAATGCTCAAGTGGTGGGAATTAGCGCGATTAAATATGCAGATTTAAGCCAAAATCGCACGAGCAGCTATGTGTTTAGCTATGACAAAATGCTGGCCTTGCAGGGTAATACTGCGCCTTACATGCTGTATGCCTATGTGCGAATTCAAGGAATCAGTCGGAAGGGGAATATTGATCTTGAACAAGTTGAAACGGATGCGCCGATCGCTCTGCAAGACGAATCCGAATTGGCGATCGCTAAACATCTACTTCAGCTTGATGAAGTTCTGGCAGAGATCGAAAAAGACTTATTGCCAAATCGGTTGTGTCAGTATTTGTTTGAATTGAGTCAAAAATTCAATCAGTTTTACGATCGCTGTCCGGTTCTGAAAGCAGAAGAACCTTTCCGCACTTCGCGCTTAATTGTTTGCCATCTGACTGCTCAAACCATCAAATTAGGTCTATCCTTATTGGGAATTCCGGTTCTAGAGCGGATGTAGTTCTAAGGATCGATCGCATCAACAAATAAAAATCAAATGTCTAACGTCATTGTTCAACTTCTCGTGATTGGGTTTGTCGCAGGCATTGCGGGCGGCATGTTTGGAATTGGCGGCGGCGCGATTATGGTTCCAGCGATGGTGCTGCTGATGGGAATGGATCAAAAGTTTGCCACAGGCACTTCTTTGGCGGCGCAAATTTTGCCGATCGGCATTTTGGGCGCAACGATTTACTACAAAAACGGCAATCTCAGCATTCGCGATGCAATCTTTATTGCGATCGGTCTGCTGATCGGGAATTTGTTCGGCGCACTCTTTGCCAATCAGCCATTTATTAGCAGTGCGCTGATGAAAAAGCTGTACGGAATTTTTCTGCTGGTGATTGGTTTGCGCTATTTGCTGTATCGCTAGCGCTGGATGAGCTTGAGATATTCCTGATCGGTGATGATTTCTTGGACGCTGTCGAGTCGATCGAGAAACACCAATCCGTCTAAATGATCGAGTTCGTGTTGAAAAATTCGGGCAACAAAATCGGCCAGTTCTTGTTTTTGAAGCTGGCCGTTTGGGTTGAGATATTCAACCTCGATCGATCGATAGCGCGGAATCAAACCGCGAATGCCCGGAATGCTCAGGCAGCCTTCCCAGTCTTTTACCACTTCATCGGAATGGCTGACCAAGCGCGGATTAATCATCGGCGTCGGTTCCATTTCCGGCGCGTTTGGATAGCGCAGATTTGGGCGAGAGGCAACGATAAATAAGCGTTTTGAAACAGCGACTTGCGGCGCGGCAATTCCCACGCCATTCGACTGTTGCAAAGTTGCCATCAGGCTCTCAATTAAAGTCACGATCGCCGGATCGGAAATGGAATCGATCGCTGTTGCCGACTGCCGCAAAATTGCGTTGCCAAGCTGAATAATTGGAAGCGTTTCTGTCATTTTGGACGGCAATTAGTTGGAAGGTAAAGCACCGGGTTTGACGGCGATCGTTTGCGTTTGACCGTTGCGCCGAATTTCAATTTGAAGGGTACTGCCGACCTGCGTGCCTTCCACGATTCGCTGCACATCTTCCGACTTGATGACGGGCTGGCCGCCGACTTTGCGAATCACGTCTCCCGGTTGCAGTCCGGCTTGGGCAGCGGGCGAGTTGGGCGCAACACCGATCACCAGCACACCGGAATCTTCCTGCACTTCGATTGGGCGGTTTGGCTTGCTGTTGAGTTGTTCTTTCAGTTCGGGCGTCAAGGTCGCCATTTGCACACCCAGATAGGGATGCTGAACGCGACCTGTGGAGATCAGTTGGTTGGCGATGCGCTGGGCAGTGGCGATCGGAATGGCAAAACCCAGTCCTTGTGCGCCGCCGATGATCGCGGTGTTCATGCCGATTACTTCACCTTGCTCGTTGAGCAAGGGGCCACCAGAGTTGCCCGGATTGATCGCAGCATCGGTTTGGATGAATCCGACACGGCGATCGGCCACGCCAATTTGGTCGCTGGTGCGGCCTGTAGCGCTGATGATTCCCGCTGTGACGGTGTTGTCGAGGCCGAGCGGATTGCCGATCGCGATCGCCCATTCACCCGGACGCAGCGCATCCGAATCACCGACTGCTACTTTCGGCAAATCTGCGGCTTGAATGCGAATGACAGCTACATCTGTGACCGAATCTTCGCCCAGCACTTCTCCGGCAAATGTGCGTCCGTCCTTCAGTGCAACCGTGACCTGATCGGCTCCATCGACGACATGGGCATTGGTGAGAATTAAGCCGTTGCTGTCGATGATGAAGCCTGATCCAGTGCCTTCTTCGACGCGAGTGCGCGGTTGTCTGGAAGGATTGGTGGGTTCGCCAAAAAAGCCGCGATTGAAAATGTCGGGGAGGCGAGCGGAAACGGTGCGCGATGAATCGATCCGCACGACCGCAGGCCCGACTCGCTCCGCCGCCGCCGCGATGAAGTTTGGATTACTAGCAGCGAGCAGCCGCGCACTTCCGCCGCTTGTTGGAGCCGCGATCGGTTTGGCTTCCGGCTGCACAGGGGAAGGCTGAGCATAAGCTTCGGGCGGCAGCGCGTTGGACTGGAGCCAGCGATCGCCCAAAATCACGCTCGTTGCACCAGCGACACCTAAACCAAGGTAGACCAGCGGTTGCCACCAGCCTTTTGTGCCCCGCCGATCGATCGGACGGTCATCAAACGGCTCCGGGTTGAAATCGTTGGGAGGACGATAAATCATTTTCATATCAATGAGTGGCCGCGATGAAGGAATCTGCCGCTGGGCGATCGCCGTTCATTGCACTTTTCTATTGTGTACTAGGTTAACCGCAAGCTAGCAGCATCCAATGGCAGAAACGCCAGCCGAAATCGTCACGTTCAGTTTAAGAAACGAGTGTGACAATTCAATGACATCTTTACGCCAAGCGCGTGAATGAAATGCAGTGTGAGCAGGCGATTCACAAAGTTTATGGGCGTTGAGTTGCGATCGCCAGCCGCACTCCAGGAATCGATCGCACCTGATCCATCGCCGCGACAACTTGACCATGCGGAACGGCGGCATCGGCATTAATCACCACAAGGGCATTCGGATTGGTTTGAGTGAGAGTACGCACCTGCACCGCCAGTTCGTTCAGCGCAGCGGGCTGACGATTGATGAAAATCTCACCTTGCGGATTGAGCGTAATCACAATTTGACTTTGCGGCTCGGTTTGCGTCGAGTTCGCGGTGGGTAAATTGACGGGCAAACCTTCTGATCGAGTCAGAAACAGCGTGGACAAAATAAAAAAGGTGAGCAGCGCAAAGATCACATCGATCATTGGCACGATGTTAATCTGCGGCGGAATGTCGGGTTCTTCAGGTAGGCGCATAGGGGTGTGAGCGGCGATCGTAGCGGCGACGATGCAGCAATTCTAGCTGACCGCCATATTCTTGAATCAGCGCAATCTGGCGAATGTATAGGCCGCGAAAGGTATTGGCACACAGCAGCGTGAAGATTGCCACAATTAAGCCCGCTGCTGTCGAGATCAGCGCTTCGCTGATTCCCGCCGTCACGTTGGCCGACTGCGTTCCCCCCAAGTCGCCAATTCGCAGCGAGGCAAAGGAAGTAATCAATCCCAAAATCGTTCCCAGCAAACCGAGCAGCGGCGCAACGCTGATCACCGTTTCAAAGAAAGTGTTGAAGCGTTTCAGCAGTGGAATTTCGGCTTGGGCTGCGCTTTCGAGGGCGAGGCGGAATTCGTCGGGCGTGGCCTGTTCCAGTTCCAGCGCGGCGAGGAAGATGCGAGCGATCGGCAAATCGGCGTTTTTTTCCAATAGCTCGATCGCGGCTTTCGGACTGCGGCGATACAGCCCTAAGGCTTCGCGCACCAGTCGCGTCTGCCTGCCCGTGACGCGCCGCCAAAACAAACCGCGCTCCAAAACTAAAGCGGTGGCAACCAGCGACAGCCCCAGCAGCGGAATCATCACAATTCCGCCTTGAATCAAAATGTTGATCAGCGACATTGCAGCGGCTAAGTTCCCGGAAAACGCTCTATCTGAGCATAGCCGCTAAAGACCAAATTTTTGCCTTGCGTCTCCAGCCGATTGACGCGCAGCAAAACGCCATCAAGATCAAAGCGATCGAAATCCACCATGTTATTGAGAATTTCGACAAACGCCTGCGTGACAATTTCCGACAAACCGCGCTGCGCTTCGGGAACGCTATCCGCCTCGAATTTCGCATCCGCAAAGGTGACGCGACGGCGCTTCTCGACGGCGATCGTGGCGCTGAGGGCGATCGGCAAATCTTGACAGTTGGGCAAATCCGTCTTCGCCAAAATCTTGACGCGATTTTCCGGCTGAAGCTCGATTTGCACATCGCGAAACGTCACAGGTTCGCCACCGGAAAGATTCGTGAGCGGCTCCATGTCCACATTTTGCAGGCGCTTTTCGACCAGATCGGCTTTGAAAGCGCGATTAATGCCGTCTTCGGTCAGCGTCACCTGGGCGATCGCCTGCGTCGGCTGCTTGAGGCGGATTTTGCCGCCCATCACCGAACCGGGATCGATCGACACGGCATCGGTTTCAAACGAGATTTCTGCCGCCTCAAACTGCCTGCGGATCACCAGATTGCGACCGCGCATTTTGAAATTGTCGATGCTGCCCTGAAGCAGTTTGCTGGAGGGAAAGCAGCGAATGTCTACTTCCACCGATTCGCTCTGAGTGAACAAATGGCGAATTGACTGGCTGGCGACGGCATTGAGCATCCGTTCGCCTAAGTCAGTTCCTCGGTTTTTTGAACCTGTAAGTCCACCAAACATGCAGTTGCCTGTTCACGACAGTCCTTCCACTTGTAACAAAATATGACTAAAGTGACAATCTGTCTAAACTTTTATTAAAATCATTTGACTTTCTTATGTTTTACGGGTTAAGCAAATTTGCTTATCAAATCACAGCCTGAACTGCTGCGATCGAGTACGCTATAAACAAAGGCTACGGCTTGACCGTACAATCTAAACTTACACCTGTTTGTTCCCCAACCTGGATGCCCAAAGCTGGGATTATCTACAACGACGTGAAGCCGATCGCCTGTCGCGTGGCTGAAGATTTGCAGGACAAGCTGACTGCAAACGGCTGGCATGTCCGCATGGCAACGGGCATTGGCGGCATTTTGGGCTACTCCAAGCCCGATCGCCCCGTTTGTCACACGCCGATCGAGCAGCTAGCTCCGCCCGGATTCGATGCGGATATGCAGTTTGCGATCGTGCTGGGCGGCGATGGCACGGTTTTGTCTGCTTTCCGGCAGGTCGCGCCCTGGCAAATTCCTCTACTGACGGTCAACACCGGGCACATGGGCTTTTTGACCGAAATCTATCTCAATCAGCTTTCGCAGGCGATCGATCTGCTGATGGCGGGCGAATACGAAATTGAAGAACGCGCCATGCTCTCCGTTCAGCTTCGGCAGTCTGAAACGGTGATCTGGGAAGCGCTGTGCCTAAACGAAATGGTGCTGCACCGCGAACCGCTCACCAGCATGTGCCACTTTGAAATCGAAGTCGGCAAGCACTCGCCCGTCGATATTGCCGCCGATGGCGTCATCATCTCCACGCCTACCGGATCAACCGCTTACGCACTTTCGGCCAGTGGCCCCGTGATCGCTCCGGGCGTTGCCGCCATGCAGCTTGTGCCGATCTGCCCGCACTCGCTCGCCTCTCGCGCCCTCGTGTTTGCCGATACAGAACCCGTGCGAATTTTGCCCGCCACGCCCAATCAACTGATTATGGTCGTGGATGGCAATGCCGGATGCTATGTGCTGCCGGATAATCAGGTGCGAATTGCGCGATCGCCCTACTCCGCTCAGTTCATCCGCCTCCGCCCCGTTGAATTTTTTCACGTCCTGCGCGAAAAACTCGGCTGGGGACTGCCGCACATCGCCAAACCGACCTCGGTGGAACTGCCTTGAGCGATCGATGCAGCAATTTCCGGTTGGACGATCGCCCTCCGCTCTTGCTATAACTCAAATGCCCCGGCAAAGTTAGGAGCGAGTTGACATCAGTTGTTACTATCGCCTGTCATCGCGTCATGTGGGCGATTCAGCTTGCAGCCATCTGAATGCTCGTTCTCCATATCAGCTTCGTTGCTACGGGGCACTTCGCTTTTATGGTCAAAGAAATCATTATCAAAGACACGCATCGCGGCTTGTATTACCGAGATGGCGTGATGGTGAGAATTCTCAGTGCAGGCCGCTACGAGATTCCCGAAGCGTTCAGCTTTTTCGGTTTCGCGCGGCGGCCAAAGGTGGAAATTGTCCTCGTTGATGTGCGCGAACGCGATCTGACAATTAAAGGGCAAGAAATTCTCACTGCGGATAAAGTCGCCGTGCGCGTCAGCATCATCGTGCAGTTTCGCGTCATCGATCCGCGTGCGGCACTGCATGAAGTCGAGCAGTATGAAGACCGACTGTACAGTGATGTGCAACTGGCGGCACGGCGATCGCTCGCGTCGATGTCGCTCGAAGCCATTCTGACCAATCGCAATCAGCTCAGCGAAGACATTTTGCGCGATGTGCAGGAAGTTGCCAGTCGCTACGGCGTGTCAATTTTGCGAGCGGACGTGAAAGATCTCGTCTTTCCGGGCAACTTGCAGGAAATTATGAATCGCGTCCTTGCTGCCGAACGGATGAGCGAAGCGCAACTGGTGGAAGCTCGCACCAAAGCCGCCGTCCAGCAAATTGACGCCCAAGCGAGAGCCGAATCGCAGCGAATCGAAATCGAAACGACGGCAGAGGCGAAGCGATCGACCGCCCAAAGTGAAGCCGAGCTTCAGCGCGTCAAAACCGAAGCGGAAATTCAGGCCTTGCGCGATCGAGAACAAGCCGCCCAAGCCTACACGCGCCATCCGGCTCTGCTGCGATTGCAAGAGCTTGAAACATTGCGCGAACTGGCTCGGACGGCGAACGCCCGCATCTACATCAGCATGGACAGTGCCAAAAATCTCAGTGGTGAGGACTAAGTCAATCCCAAGCGCCTGCATTCGTGATGCCGTAGGCTTGGCGGAGCGATCGCAAACTGCAATCCAGCAGTTCCTCAGTGTTGATGAAGCCATCGATCTTGCGGCGATAGCGCAGCCCTTCCCAAATGCCAGCCAGGTAGAATCGGCAAATTTGCAGCGGAGTGTAGTAGCGTGTGCCGCTGGATTGTCCGCGCAGGGCATCCCAAAGAACCGCGAGAAATAAAGCGATGCTGCGCGGATAGTAGTACCAGGGTCGTCTCCAGGTTAGAGCAGTGAGAAAAATGCCGTCCAACCGGACTTCTTCGGGCAGGCTGGTTCCGTAGCCTGTGACGACGTGCATCATGTCGTGCTTGTGCAAATCTATCCAGGAAACCGTCACCCAGCCGACCTGCAAATCGGCCTTTTGCGTAAAGTCGGGATGCGCGGCGTAATAGCGATCGAGTCCTTGCCGCAGCGTTAAATCTTCAGCCATTGCCGTTCTTTCAATTCACCGCTTTATTCTCGACGGCAGCGGCTTGGTTGGACGGGCAGCGGTGGCAGTTTGGCGATCGGCTGTCGGAAACCCAAAATTCTAGAGATAATTGGCATGAAAGGAATGGGTTGGCGATCGTCCGGCACATCGTTGAGCTACACGGCGGCAGAATTTCCGTAGCTTCGATCGAGCCACAATTCCACTCCAGCCATCGCCCTGACTGCCTTTGCGTCTGAAAGCGATCGAGAAGCGGCGATCGCGGCTGGGTTTCAACTGCATTTGGGCAAACCGATCGCTCCACAAGACTTGATCGAGAAGATTGCTGTTCTGATGGAGCGCATCTAACTTTCGATCGTTGCTGAGACAGCGATCGAGCGTTTATGGTTGCGACACTCACAATTTTCTCAAGGTGTGCAGGATGGCATTTTTGCCGCTAGATTTGCTGTTTCGGTGGCTTTCGGGACTGTTTTCGATCGCGCTCATTGCAGGCGGAATCTACATCTTGCGCTTATGCTACAGCGGTGAACTGATCAATTTTCCCGTTGACACTTGGCGCGAACGGCTTTGGCTGATTGCAGGCTGGGGACTGCTGGTCTGGTCGATCGTGGGATTTTTGCCGATCGCCCTTTTGCGGCGATTTGGCCGCGACGAACCAAAAATGTATCGCACAGTGGACGCGACGCGCATTTCTCGACCCGACGGCAGCGAAATTCACGTCGAGTTCTACGGCTCACCCGACGCGCCACCGCTGATTTTGACGCACGGCTGGGGGCCAAACAGCATGGTTTGGTATTACGCCAAAAAGCAGCTTGGCGATCGCTATCGCCTGATTCTGTGGGATCTGCCGGGATTGGGAAAATCCACCAAGCCCAACAATCGTGATTATTCGCTCGAGAAATATGCTCGCGATCTCGAAGCCGTTTTGGGGCTGGTCGAGCGCCCGGCTGTGCTGCTCGGTCACAGCATGGGCGGCATGATTTTGTTGACCTTTTGTCGTCTGTTTCCCGAACAGCTTGGCTCGCGAGTGGCCGGATTAATTTTGGTAGATACGACCTATACGAATCCTTTGAAGACGGCGATCGCCAGTCCGCTCCTCACCGCTTTGCAAAAGCCGCTGATTGAACCGTTGCTGCATCTGACCCATTGGCTCGCGCCGATCGTCTGGCTGCTCAGCGGTTTGGGCTACCTGAACGGCTCAATGTATCTAACAACAGAAATTTCTGGCTTTACGGGACGCGAAACGCGCGGCCAGCTTGATTTTGCGACGCGCCTTGGCCTGATGGGAAATCCTGGAATCCTCGTCCGGGGCGTCATGGCAATGCTGCACTATGACGAAACCGCTACCCTGCCGAACATCCCGATTCCCGTTCAGGTGATTGTCGGACGCACCGACATCGCCACCCGCTTTTCTGCCCATCAGTACATGGCCGAAAAAATTCCCGACGCCGAACTGATTGTGCTGCGGCCTGCTGGACACATGGGCTTGGTCGAGCGCAACATGCAGTTTGCCGAAGCGGTTCGATCGTTCCCGATCGCTTAGCCCAGCAGCTAAGGCCAGAACGTTAAGACAGCCCGATCGCTCGATCGAACCGGAGCATCTCTAAACTTCGCAGCCCATACATTGCTTCGATCTGCTCGTGGCAGCACTCGATCGCAAAATCGTTGACTTCTTCCGGTTCGAGATCATACATCTCGCAAAAAATTTCCGTCTCAACCCGACAAAAGCGAGGCCGATCAACATAAATTTGGCATTCGCGTCGGAGGTGGTCGTAGTTCACACACCAGCCATCGCTGCCCACCATGCTCAAATACTGATCGAGTTCAGCTTCAGTTAGATAAAGATCGAGGTCAGGTCGATCGCTCGGTTCCAAATAGCAGCAAGCTCCGCACTGCTTGACACACTGCCAAGTCGCCATAGATTCGATGCGTGAAAGAATACTCTAGCCTAGCGATTTTTCATTGCGGTTGAACGACACATCTGGCGACACCGTTTGCAGTCAGCCACCAGCCACCACCTGACACTCGATCGCCCACCTGAGAACTTTGTTAAAAACCTTAAAAAACCTGAGGAAATACCAGGTAAAATACGGTTCAGGATGCCTTGAGCTTTGCACAGCAACCGTTATTCGATTACTGGGAGAAGAACAAAAAATGGACGCGATTACAAGCATTGTGGGCAACGTGAATTGGGAAGCCATTGTGCAGCTAACGCTGGTTGCGGCAATTATGCTGGCTGGTCCGGCTGTGATCATTGTGCTGGCCTTTCGCGGCGGCGATCTCTAAACCTTCGATCAGGCCGCGATCGCCTGCCAAAA
The DNA here is from genome assembly GCF_014696105.1 of Microcoleus sp. FACHB-1515. Classification (GTDB taxonomy): domain Bacteria; phylum Cyanobacteriota; class Cyanobacteriia; order Elainellales; family Elainellaceae; genus JAAUTJ01. The sequence continues at coordinate 83,931 of NZ_JACJPO010000011.1, read as the reverse complement.
AGCATTCGAGCCGAGCGTTTTGTGAAGTGAATTCAGCGCTCGATCGAGTGCTTTTTTACTGAGAATCTGTATCACTTTGCATCAGTTCGATCGCCGATGTATCGTTGTTTATCAAAGCCTTCACTAAATTTACGGAGGCAGCAAACAAACGACTGTTTTGAAATGAAAATGATAAGATTGCGGTGATTTACGCTCCGAGGAACTGTCGTGATCCCCTCTGTTGCCTCCTTGACGCTTCAGCCGCCTTTATCCCACGTCACCGATAACAGTCGTTTGCGGCTGTTTTCAGGTTCAGCCAATCCCGCGCTCTCCGAAGAAGTGGCTCGCTACCTCGGTATGGATTTGGGGCCGATGGTTCGCAAACGGTTTGCCGATGGAGAACTCTACATTCAAATTCAAGAATCAATTCGCGGCTGCGATGTTTATTTGATGCAGCCGACTTGCTATCCGGTCAACGATCACCTCATGGAACTGCTGATCATGATCGATGCCTGTCGGCGAGCGTCGGCACGGCAGATTACCGCTGTGATTCCCTACTATGGCTATGCCAGAGCCGATCGCAAAACAGCAGGACGCGAATCGATTACGGCCAAGCTCGTCGCCAACTTGATCACGCAGGCCGGAGCCAGCCGCATTTTGGCAATGGATTTGCACTCGGCGCAGATCCAAGGCTATTTCGACATTCCGTTTGATCACGTCTACGGCTCGCCTGTGATCTTTGACTATCTGGCGCAAAAGCAGCTTTCCGATCTGGTCGTCGTTTCGCCAGATGTGGGCGGCGTGGCGCGGGCACGCGCTTTTGCCAAAAAGCTCAACGATGCACCCTTGGCAATCATCGATAAGCGGCGATCGGCTCACAACGTTGCAGAAGTGATGAACGTGATTGGCGATGTGTCTGGAAAAACCGCCGTCCTTGTCGATGACATGATCGATACAGCGGGCACAATCTGCGAAGGCGCAAAGCTGCTGCGCGAACAAGGCGCACGTCAGGTTTATGCCTGCGCCACTCACGCCGTCTTTTCGCCGCCTGCGGTCGATCGCCTCTCGACTGGACTGTTTGAAGAAGTGATCGTCACTAATTCGATCCCCATTTCTGAATCGAATCGCTTTGCCCAACTGACCACGCTTTCGGTTGCGAATTTGCTGGGCGAAACGATCTGGCGCATCCACGAAGATAGCTCGGTGAGCAGCATGTTTCGCTAAGGTTCAGCCTGACACTCGATCGCGAAACTGCTGCACCACGCGATCGAGTCCAACCGCTCGCGAAGCTTTGAACAGCAGGCGATCGCCCGGACGCACCCATTCCAACAAGCGATCGACGACTGCTTCAGCCGTTGTGAATTCTTCTGCGATCGATCCGGCTCCTTCTGACATGGCAGCACTTTCGATCGGGTCAGCCAGAATCAGCAGGCGATCGAGCGTTTGAGCCGCTTTGCCGACGCGCTGATGCAGTTCGGCAGAGCGATCGCCAAGCTCTTTCATCGTGCCCAACACGGCAATGTGGCGCGTTCCCGGCGTTTCTCGCAGCAGATCGATCGCAGCGAGCATCGATTCCAATCCGGCGTTGTAGGTTTCATCGAGAATCACAATGTCGTTGGGCAACTCGTAGCGGTGCGATCGACCCTGCGGCAGTTCGACCTGTAACCCCTGACTGAGCGGAGCGAGATCGAGATCGAGCAGTTTGGCGACGGCGATCGCTGCTAGATAATTGAGCGCATTGTGGCGTCCGGGTAGCGGCAAGGGAAATTTCATGCCGTCTACGAGCAGCGTTTGAGCATCAAGCAGTTGACCGTGTAGATCGCCGCCTTCAAGTCCATAAGTGATCGATGCCGTTCCCTCTGCGCTGCGCGATACCGTTCCCTCTGCGCTGCGCGATCGACTCGTCCAAACTTGCTCGGCGGTTTTGAGCAGCAGCGGATTGTCGTGATTCAACACGGCGATCCCCGTAGCCGGAAGTTCAGCCAACAGTTCGCATTTGGCCTGGGCGATCGCTTCTTCTGATCCCAACCGTCCGATATGTGCCGTTCCTACATTTGTAATCACGGCGATATCCGGCTGGGCAATTTGCGTCAGCAGCGCGATTTCGCCCGCCGCTCGCATTCCCATTTCGATCACGGCAAAGTCATGATCAGGTCTAAGCGCTAACAGCGTTTTGGGCACGCCGATTTCGTTGTTGTAGTTGGCTTGCGTTTTCAGGACATTTCCCTGCGTCGCTAGAACTGCGCTGATCAATTCTTTAGTAGTTGTTTTGCCGACCGATCCCGTCACGGCAATGACCGGGATCGCAAACTGCTGGCGATAGTGGCGGGCGATCGCTTGATAGGCCAATAGCGTATCGGGCACAACAATCAGCGGCAAATCTGCATCGATCGCGCGATCGACGATCGCCGCAATTGCGCCTTGGGCGATCGCTTGAGCGACAAACGCATGACCGTCAAAGCGATCGCCTCGGAGTGCCAAAAACACATCGCCCGATGCAATGCTGCGCGTGTCGGTTGAAATTCCGGCAATCGGAATCTGAAGGCGGTCGTCATCAAAATTAACAGTTGCAGATGACAACCAATCGCTAAGCTGCTGTATGGAAGGCCGGATCACGCTTTGGGTGGATGCAGTTGCCGCACTCGATTTCCGCAGATTGGACATAGCAAAAAAGATACGATCGCAAATTGTATGCCGGAAGTCACTTACACGTGACGAGCTAACCGTATCATGCAATGTGACGAATTTAGTTCGCGCTTTCTGCCCTTAGCGATGTGAAAGCTTCGCCATCCAACTGGGCAGACCGTAGCCTTCCAGACTGCTTCATCAAACCTTTAACGCTACGGTGATTTCAATCACCAATATCACTGAAACAGCTTCAGTAGGATTGAATACATGGGCGATCGCAGCATTACCTTAAACTTCAGTTGCAACTCTCCACCGTAGGGTAAAAACAATCTAATTCTTCAATCGCGGCAGCAAGAAAGGAGCGCCAGCAGTGGTGACAGTGTGGTCAGGCAGCAGTCAACGGCAAATTAGTCCACAAGAGCAGCACATCTACGATCATTTGCTCTACTGGATTGAGCGAGAAACGCCTGTCCAAATGATCGATCGCTTTCAAGCATTGTTCATCGAAGGCACCGACTATCCAGACGCAGCGGTTTGTACTGCGCTAGAGCAAGTGACGGCTTCGCCGCTGGCCGGAATTGAATTTCACTATGTTCTCAATCGCTGCTGCCACATCTTGATCAACCGCTGGCAAGCAGCCCGAACAGAATTTGCGATTCCACAACTGGTGAAGCTGTTTGAAGCCGAGCCTGCCACCGTTGTGCGATCGCGATCGCTGCGTCGGCTGCGCGAACTGGTCAAGCAGTTCCGCGAAACCGAGCAATATTTAACGCTGCGTCGCCTTGCCCAAGTGGTCGAAGCGGCTGATATGGGCGACATGAAGCGACCCCTGGGAACGTTGATTCGCCGCTATCCCTATCTGTACGAACACTGTTTGATCAGCGAAGACTGCACCCAAGAGCAGCAGCACACGGTCAAAGGCATTCAAACGCAGATGCAGCGCCAGTTTGAAATTGACCTGTCACAATACATCACCTATCAGGTGCGACGATCGCAAATCTCGTCGCGGCTTGTGCTGCCGTCTAGCCCGCGATCGATCTATCCCGTTTCCAATCCGACGCTGCTGCACGAGCAAGAACTCGCCCACGCGGTCAAACACTATGTCGGCAAGGTGCAAGGGACGCACAGCTATCGCGATTTGGCCTGCAATTTCTTGGCGCAAACCGGAGATGAACCGCTGTTTCGCCACTTCAAAGATGACCTGTACGACTACATCACCGCTTCGATCGATCGCGAATACGGCCAGCGTGCCTTCTACAATCAGCTTTACAGCCATCTCCAAACCAGCCTCAGCGACAGCAACGATCAGCGACTCAACGATTTTTTGCTGGTGCGTACCTGTAGCCAACTGCTGAACTTCCTCGTGGTCGAAAGTCCCCAAAGCCCTCAGCATTTTGTTTATCTCGATCTGATTACGAATTTGGGCGCGACGCTGACCACCGGACTGCTGCTGAAAATTGTGCTGCTTTGCCGCAAAGTGAAACCCTACCTGGAACGCCGCCTGTCAATTTTGTTTAATCACTACGAAACGCACAGCCGCGAAGCAGTCCAGTGGCTTGTGCTGGCGCTTGAACATGCCAACATCGCCCTTAGTACGCACTTTGGCGCGATCGATTTGTCGTTCATCCACTAAAACCTGGCAGATAGGCCGCCCGCAGGGTCATCGGAACATGGCACATCGTCCCCCTCCCGCAGCGATCGCTGCCCCGCCATTCATCTTTGGCCGATCAATCTTGACGGATTGTGTTATGCCAGAAAGCGATCGACTTGAAATGCTCGAGTTCCGATAAGATGATGCAACGCAAATGTTGCGGATTCGATTGCAAAGGCACTGGCATGTTAAATCCTGTGGAAGCACGTCCGGCTGCAAATAAATCTTTGTTGGCTCACTGGCTGGCGCAAGTCATTTCCCAGCGTGGGATGCGTGTCAAATTTCAGGTGCGCGGAAATGACCTGCATATTTTGTGTGATGGGCTACCTTGCCCAGACCAGGAAGCGGTGCTTTCGCATCTGGTTCCAGCTTTGGAACAAACTGACCTGAGCAAGCTGCTTCCCGACCCACCCTTGTATCAAGCGATCGTTTATGGTCGTGCCCTCGGCCAGTCGCGCCCCAGTTGGACAAGTACGCTGCAACTGCATTCTCCGCAATCTGCGAGTGCTTCGCAGACCTTCGATCGCGAACCGTCTGCTCCTCCATCGCTCCGCGCCACCGTTGTTTCCAGCGGCGAACTGATGCTGTCTAATCGCAGCTTGGCACGAAGCGGCGAGCCAGACGGAATTGCTCGCTATTTAAGTGAAAACCTCAGCGCTTTGGGCGTCGCAGTGCGCGTCAAGGTGAAATCGATTCCCTACCCCAATCGATCGCCTCAAGCCGCACCGCTCAAGCGACTGGGCGTCATTTGCGAAGCGAACTACAGCCCCGACCCAACTTTAATTAGCGAACCGATCGCCCAAAAGCTGCGCGAACTGGAACTGCAAGACTACCGCGATGCGATCGTGCTGATTCAAGTGCGGGGCGAAGCCGAACCCGACTGGATGCTGCGCGTGGATCTGACGCCGCAGTCAGAGATGCTGCGCGAGTGGGCACGCTGGGGCGATGCAGGCGCGATCGATCGCTTGCTGAAGCCGATGCTGGCCGATCGCGGCATTGCGCTTGAAACTACCACGTTGACTGACTCGACGCTGCATTTGTGTTGTCGCACAGGCACACAAGCGCCAGAGCAAGCAAAAACGGTTGAGGCGATCGCGCCGCTCTTGCAGCGGCTTGGCCCTCAAGGACTGCATCGCGCCGCAATCTACGGCTTGATTGCTGACCAGGAAAAACCCGCCTGGATGGAAGTGCTGAAGCTGCCTGCCCAGGAACATTTGGCCTTGGCAGATTCGGCTTGGACGCTGGCGCAAAAGGGCGACTGGGAAGCGATCGCCTTTCTGCTGAATCGGCTGCTCAACCCCGACATTGATCAGCAGCTTGCGACGGGCGGCATTCACGTCCAGCTTGTGCCCAAGCAAGACTTGCTGCATGTGATGCTGGATGCGCCCGTGTGTCCGAATCAGCCAGACGTTGCGCCGACTGTCGCTCGTTTTCTCAAGCCGCTAAATCTACCGGGAATTCAGGGCGTCCGCATCTACGGCAGGCGATCGGGTCAAAAGCGTCCGCTCTGGAGCACTGGCGAGAATTTCACGCCGCGATCGCGCCTGGTTCCCGAAGCAACGCCGGAATTTGCTGCTACTGACGCTTATGTCGGCGATTTGATTGCCCGACCCGATCCGCTCGTGCTGCGGCCTGATCTGACGCCCGCTGATGTGCAGACGGCTTGGGCACAAATGCGCGATCGCTGCGGTCAGCAGGTGCAAAAGCTGTTGCAGCACACGGCACTCTTTACAGCCGCAGAAGCAGAGCCAACAACGGTCAACAGTGGGCGCGTCGCTTTGGTGTGGAGCTTGGCGGGGCTGCTGCTGATGGTGCAAACAAACTGGCTGCTGGGACAAGTGCTGCGGCGTCCATCTGCACCAGCTTCATCTGTATCGATCGCGCCTTCAGAAGAAACGCCCTACAGCGGCGTGTCGCTGCGGCGATCGACCGGAGACGATCAGGCATTTAGCTCGGATGGCTTCACGCAGTCTGCCCCAGCAAAAGCGGCGATCACCGTTGCCTCACCGTTTGCAACGTTCAACAGTCGCCAAATTGACGAACAACTCGCGCTCTATCACCAGCATGTGCTGGAGTTTGGAGCGCCCGACGTGCTGGTTGTTGGCAGTTCTCGCGCGTTGCGGGGCGTTGACCCCTCAGCCTTGCAGCGATCGCTGGCCGAATCTGGCTACCCCAATGTTCGCGTATTCAATTTGGGACTCAATGGCGCAACCGCTCAGGTCGTTGATTTGCTGATGCAGCGCATTCTCACAACTGAACAGTTGCCGCGCCTGATCGTCTGGGCAGACGGAGCAAGAGCGTTCAACAGCGGCAATGTGGATGTCACCTTCAACGGCATGGTTGCCTCCGAAGGCTATCGACAGCTTGAGGAAACTGCCCCTACAACCAATGCACCGCGCCAAAATTCACCGATCGCCTCGGTCAGCAGCGGCTTAAGCGAAAGCTATCAAGACCTCGATCGCTGGCTGAGCGATCGCCTTGCCGATTTTTCTGCCGCGCACCGCGATCGCGATCAGGTGAAATCTCGCCTGCAAGAAGCTGCGAAGACAATCTTGCCCGCTGCCCCAGGTCCAACTGCGGATCTGGAAAATTTGCCGAATCAAGGCGTCCTCGATATCGACGGCTTTTTGTCGATCGCGCTGCGCTTCAATCCGGTCACTTACTACCAGGAATATGCTCGCGTCGCCGGAGCGTATGACAGCGATTATGAGAATTTTCAGCTTCAAGGCCGCCAGTCGATCGCGCTCAATTCGCTGCTGCAATTTACGCGCGATCGCCAAATTCCCCTGGTTTTTGTGAATCTGCCCTTAACCGACGAATATCTCGACCCGACACGAGCGCAATATGAGCAGCAGTTTCGCGAATTTATGACCGCGCAGTCGATCGAGCAATCGGGATTGACCTTCCGCGATCTCGGTCAAATTTGGCTGACGCAATACGACTACTTTTCCGATCCCAGCCATCTCAACCGCTATGGAGCTTACGAAATCTCGCAGCGGCTCGCGCAAGATCTGATGATTCCTTGGGTACAAGCGGTTTCTGAACCGCTGCGCCCAGCCCGCAACTAAGCGCTGACACCGTTCGGCTAAGCTTGTGTCGCAGCCCAACACGACCCCCCTCAACTCCTGCAAACCGTTTCCATCGATCGAGGAAACTCTGTATGCTAAAGATTAAAGACTTTTAATCTTTCTCTCAGAATTGTAATTTTTGCAGCGCCACAAGGGAAACTCGTGCAGGAAGATTTCAGATTAATCGTTGATTTGGTGATGGTGCTGGCAGCGGCGGCAGGAGGCGGGCTGATTGCCGCGCTGCTGAAACAGCCGATTTTGCTGGGCTATCTGGTCGGCGGCATGATCGTTGGACCTGCTGGATTAGGGCTGGTGAAAGAACTGGTGCAGGTGGAAACGCTGGCTCAGTTTGGGGCGGCGTTTTTGCTTTTTGCCTTGGGCGTCGAGTTTTCCCTAGGGGAATTACGCAAAGTGCAGGCGATCGCGCTGGGCGGTGGCGGTCTGCAAATTCTGTCAACGATTCTGGTGACCACCTTGGCCTCAGTCGGCATCGGCTGGGTCACGTCTCCAACGCAAGGCGTTTTCTTGGGCGCAATCCTCTCCCTGTCTTCGACAGCCGTTGTGCTGAAGTGCCTGATGGAGCGCAACGAAACGGAAACACCGCACGGTCGCGTCATGCTGGGAATCTTGGTGGTGCAGGATTTGGCGCTGGGCTTGATGCTGGCCGTTTTGCCCGCGCTCGATCGCCCCTCGGACGAAATCGGCATGGCGGTTGGAATTGCGCTGCTGAAGACGGGACTGCTGGCAGCGGGCGCGATCGCCGCCGGAATCTGGGTCATTCCCTCGCTGCTGCGGATGCTGGCTCGAACGGAAAGCCGCGAACTCTTCTTGCTGGGCGTGGTGACGCTGTGCCTGTGTATCGCGCTGCTCACCGAAGCGATGGGCTTGTCGATCGAAATGGGCGCGTTCATCGCTGGACTGATGATTTCTGAAGTGGAATACGCCGATCAGACGCTCACTTACGTTGAGCCAATCCGCGATATTTTTGCCAGCTTGTTCTTTGCGGCGATCGGAATGCTGATTGATCCGGTCTTCTTGTGGAACAACCTGGAATTGATTTTGGGACTGGTGGCGATCGTCTTTGTCGGCAAATTCTCGATCATCACGCCGCTTGTTGTTCTGTTCCGCTATCCGCTCAAAACTGCACTCATTGCTGGATTGGGACTGGCGCAGATTGGAGAATTTTCGTTTGTGCTGGCAAGTCAAGGACAAATGCTCGGCTTGGTGTCGCGGCGCGTCTATCTGCTGATTTTGGGCACAACAGCGGTCACGCTGATGATCACGCCGTTTGTGTTGCGCTTGGTTCCGCAACTGTTCGCTTGGGCAGAATTGGTTCCCTGGCTGAAGCGGTTTTTGGACGGCAGCAACCAGCCGATCGCCATCTCCGAAGAACTGCCGCAGCAAGATCACGTGGTTGTCTGTGGCTATGGGCAGGTCGGGCGAAACATCGTGCGGCTGCTGCAAGACCATCAGTATCCGGTCGTTGTGATCGAGCAGTCAGAGGGCACGATCGAGCAGTTGCGCGAAGCCGAAATTCCCTATGTCTATGGCAATGCTGTTAGTCTGCACGTGATGGAGGCGGCAGGCGTCGAACGTGCAAAAGGAATGGCGATCGCGCTGCCCGATTCGATGAGTGCGCGGCTGTGTCTCAAACGCGCACTGGAACTCGCGCCGGATCTCGATGTCGTTGTGCGAGCAGAAAAAGACAAAGATATCGAACTGCTCTATCAGTTGGGTGCTCATGAAGTGGTGCAGCCAGAATTTGAAGTCAGCCTGGAACTTGCCTCACATCTGCTGACCGAAATTGGCATTCCGCTACCGATTATTCAGCGTGAAGCTCAGCAGATTCGCAGCAGTCACTATTTGGAACTGCGCCCTGAGCAATCGTCTGACGAAATTTCGCGCACGCTCAAAACCGTAACGCAGGAAATGAGTAGCCGCTGGTTTACGCTGCCTGCTCACACGCCGCTGGCCGAAATGACGCTCGATGAAACGAATCTCCGCAGGCTCACAGGCATCAGCGTCATGGCGATCGAGCGACCCAATGGTGAAAAAATCGATTATCCCAACGGCGAAATTGTGCTGCACGGCGGCGATCGCCTGCTTGTCGTCGGCGAGACAAACGAGCTTGCAGCTTTCAGCGATCTTGCCAGCGGCGAAGCCGCGATGCCGCAAGAGCAAGCGTCTTGCCAATGGCTGCTGGTTCCGCCGCACAGTCCGGCGATCGGCAAAACCTTAGCAGAACTGCATATTCGCCGACAGTTCGGCGTTTTGGTGCAGGCAATTCGACGCGAAGGCAAATTCATTCGCTTTCCCGAAGGCAGCAGCGATATTGAAGTCGGCGATCGCCTTTTGCTCTGCGGCGGCTTCCACAACCTCAACGAGGCTAGACAGTGGCTTGCTCCCGTTTCCGAACCGCTGAAGCTGCCTTTGGTGGGCGTCAGCGAATCACTGGGCGACTTCATCTCGGTGAGCGATGCCGTTGAGCCGGAGGAGCGCAGCTTTGCTCCTGACTCTAAGGGCGCGGCTTGAGAAACGCGATCGCCTGCCGCCACACGATCGTTGCTTGGTCGTATTGGTCAATCAAGCAGAGGCAGTGCGGGTCTTGCCAGCGAATCTTGCCGGTGAGCAGATCGCCCGTGACAAGCTTCAGTTCCACTTCGGTTCCTTCACGGGTCAAGGATTGAATCTGGCGGGTGCTGGGTAGTCCTGTTTCGAGTTCGGTAGGCATCGTCTTTGAACGAAGGATAATGAAGAGTTAGGACGGGATGACGAGTGAGGAGAATCGCTTTTGACTCTGCTCGCATCCCTAATCCCTCATTCAAGCATGGAGGATAGCATGGCGATCGCATTCAGTAAATATCACGGACTTGGCAACGATTTTGTCTTAATCGACAATCGACATCAGCACGAGCCGATCTTGACACCGCAAGAGGCGGAGCGCTGGTGCGATCGCCATTTTGGAATCGGGGCAGACGGCGTAATTTTTGTGCTGCCAGGGCAAAACGACTGCGACTACACAATGCGGATTTTCAACTCCGACAGTTCTGAGCCAGAAATGTGCGGCAACGGCATTCGCTGCTTTGCCAAATTCATCGCGGATCTTGAAGCTGCCGACGGCAAAACCAGCCGCACCCAATACCGCATTCACACCTTGGCGGGCGCGATCGTCCCTGAACTAACTACAGATGGACAGGTGCGCGTCGATATGGGCTTGCCGCATCTGCTCGCCGCCGAAATTCCCACTTCGATCGCCGCTCCTGATCAGAAAGTCGTCAATCTGCCGCTGCAAGTCGCAGGTCAAACTTGGCAGGTGACTTGCGTGAGCATGGGCAATCCGCACTGCATCACGTTTGTCGAAGATGTCCAGTCGATCGATCTCGCTGCGATCGGCCCACAGTTCGAGCATCACCCTGTCTTTCCCAAACGCACCAATACGGAATTTATTCAGGTCGTTTGCCCCGACTATCTGAAGATGCGCGTTTGGGAGCGGGGTGCAGGCGCAACGCTGGCTTGCGGAACCGGAGCTTGTGCTTCACTGGTGGCCGCTGTCTTGAACGGCAAGAGCGATCGATCAGCCACGCTGGAACTTCCGGGCGGCAATCTGCAAATTGAGTGGGCAGACGATCAACACCTCTACATGACCGGAGCCGCCGATCGCGTTTTCACAGGCATCTACGGGTAAAAACGCCGACACCCTATGCCCGATCTTCTTCCCGCCCTTACTGCCAAATCAACCCGTGCGAACGGCCAAACCTACATCGTCGATGCTCAAGGTGTCCGACTGCCAAGCGTCACGACGATCCTCAACGCCACCAAACCTGCTGCCGATCGCGAAGCCCTCGCCCGCTGGCGGCAGCGCGTCGGCAGCGAACAGGCCAAGCAGATTTCGGGCACGGCCAGTCGGCGCGGTACGCAGACCCACAGCCACATTCGCCGCTATCTCTTGGGAGACGATCGCCCCTGTCCTCCTGCGGCTTTGCCGTATTGGAACAGTCTGCATCCGGTTCTGACACAGATCGATGCCGTCCGACTGGTTGAAGGATTTGTGTTTCATTACGATTTGGGCTACGCCGGAAAGGTCGATTGTGTCGCGAGCTATCAGGGAACGCCGTGCGTGTGCGACTGGAAGACGAGCGATCGCCCCAAGCAGTCGATCGAGCGGTTGGGCGATGCTCCCTTGCAGCTTGCGGCCTACTGCGGCGCCATCAATCAGGTGTATGACGAGCTAGACCTTGATCACGCTTTGCTAGCGGTGGCAGTGGCCGATCAGCCTGCGGAAATTTTTTGGCTCGATGCCGATCGCCTTGCCGCTTATTGGCAGCAATGGCAACTGCGAGTGAAGCAGTTCTATCGACGGCGACACGGGCTGGCTCGATCGTGAGACAATAGCCGCATCCGACTTTCTGCCTTTTGAGGTAGGGCAAGGGGATAAGCTCGTGGAAGATAATGTATCGATAGACGTGTGCCCTAAGGTGGCTGCAAAGTATACTTTGTTCGGCATGGCGGCGATTGCGAAAGGTGGAATGAAACGACCGCCGAATTTTCGCCGTGTCTGCCCTTTTGCCGCGTTGTCGTTGTAACGCTCAGCTTATGCAGTCGGAACCCCAAGTCAACGTCCTCATGGTGGACGACCATCCCGAAAACTTAATTGCGCTTGAGGCAATCCTGGACGGGTTGGGGCAAAATTTGGTCAAGGCACATTCTGGCGAAGAAGCGCTCCGCTGCCTGCTGCATCAAGACTTCGCCGTGATCTTGCTCGACGTGCAGATGCCAGGATTGGACGGCTTTGAAACCGCAACGCTGATTCGCCAGCGAGAGCGATCGCGCCTGACGCCGATCATCTTCCTCACCGCCTTTAGCACCAGCGACAACCTCAGATTCAAAGGCTATTCACTCGGCGCGGTCGATTACCTGCTCAAGCCGATCGAACCAGAAATTCTCACCTCCAAAGTCAGCGTTTTTGTCGATCTCTATCAAAAAAGCGCTGCGCTCAAACGTCAGGCCGTGCAGCTTGCGGCAATTAACTCGGAACTGCGGCAGAGCGAAGAACGCTTTCGATCGCTCAGCGCCTGTTCGCCCGTCGGCATTTTGCTGTTCAACAATCAAGGCTCTTGTTCCTACACCAATCCGCGCTGTCAGACCATTTGCGGCTTCACGCTTGGCGAAAGCTTGGGACAAGGCTGGACGCAGTTTTTCTATGATGGCGATCGCACTCGCGCCCTCGCAGACTGGACGAACTACATTGGCAAAGGCCACGAATTTTGGGGCGAATATCGCTTCCAAGCACCCGATGGCGAAATTCGCTGGACGCAGATGCGAGCCTCGCCAATGTATTCCGATCAAGGTGAATCGATCGGCTATGTCGGCACGATCGAAGACATCACCGAGCGCAAAGCCGCCGAAGAAGCGCGTGCCAACTTTATTCGCGAACAAGCTGCCCGCCAGCAGGCCGAAGCCGCCAACCGCATGAAAGACGAATTTTTGGCCGTCCTCTCGCACGAGTTACGCACGCCGCTCAACTCGATGCTGGGCTGGACGCGCCTGTTGTTGACCAAGAAATTTGATGAGGAGCGAACGACTCGCGCCCTCGAAACGATCGAGCGCAACGCCAAATCGCAAGCGCAACTGATCGAAGATATTCTCGACGTGTCGCTGATTATTCGCGGCAAGCTGCGCCTGCAAACTGGACCGCTGAATCTAATTCCAATTCTGGAAGCGACCGTTGAGGCGATCGCGCCTCAAGCGGAAGCGAAGAATATTCAGGTGATGACGCATTTTGACGCCAGCGCGGATGTCATCTGTGGTGATGCAGAGCGACTGCGACAAGTGGTTTGGAACCTGCTCACCAATGCGATCAAGTTCACGCCAGAAGGTGGAACGGTGCAGGTGCTGCTCAACCGCTGGCAGGATGACGACAAAAAAATGGATCAAACTAGCCACGATTTGCTGCCGTCTTCGTTCCTCCTGCATCCCTCTGACTACGCTCAAATTCAGGTCGTCGATTCTGGCATTGGCATCAAGCCCGAATTTTTGCCGTATGTGTTCGATCGCTTCCGCCAAGAAGACAGCACCACCACCCGACAATATGGCGGTTTGGGGTTGGGACTGGCGATCGTGCGGCACATCGTTGAACTGCACAGCGGTACGATCGCCGCAGAAAGCGCAGGCGAGGGACAAGGCGCAACCTTTACCCTCCGGTTGCCGCTGATGAAGTTGGGGCGATCGATCGCTGAGCAGTCTACGAACGGCAGCGAACCGCCACGCCCTGAGCTAGCTGGCGTGCAAGTTCTCGTTGTGGAAGACAATGACGACACACGTGAATTTCTCATGATGCTGTTGCAGCAGGCAGGTGCAGAAGTGCAAACGGCGGCTTCAGTGGCCGAGGCAATGCAGGCTTTGGCAGCAATGAAGCCGGATGTGCTGGTGAGCGATATTGGTATGCCAGAAGCAGACGGCTATGAGCTAATCCGCCAAATTCAAAATTTAGACATTCCAATTCCGGCGATCGCCCTCACTGCCTATGCCAAACAGGAAGAGAAGCACAAAGCGCTGAATGCGGGATTTCAAGTGCATTTGCCAAAGCCCGTTGAGCCGAATGAATTGCTGGCAAATGTTGCCAGTTTAGCGGGAAAAAACGCGGCGCAGCCTTCCATCTAGAGCGGGCTGCAAGGCGATCGATTCGGGCAGCGTTTACTCCGACAGTGCTTACGGAACCAAGGTGCGTCCGGAGTACCCCTTTTGACGGTATTGTGCTAGCGCCTGTTGTGCGATCGCTTCAGCTTTTCCTTCAGCAACCAGCGCAACACAAGCGCCACCAAAACCTGCTCCAGTCAGCCTTGCACCAAACACATCCGGCATCGCTTGGAGAATTGCAACCAGCGTATCAAGGCCAGCGATCGACACTTCATAGTCATCGCGCAAGCTGGCGTGAGAAGCGTTCATCAATTCGCCGAACTGCTGAGTGCTAACGCCATTTCGAGCAGTTAAAACGCGAGCGTTTTCGGTAATAACATGGCGGGCACGCTGTTGAAGTGGAGCAGGTAAATTGGCGATCGCCGCTAGATCATTGATGTCTCTCAATGCTGAAACACCTAACAATTTTGCGGCAGCTTCACATTCTGCCCGTCGCTGATTGTATCCGCTCGTTGCTAAAGTGCGTGGAATGCCGCTGTCGAGAACTAAAATTTCAGATTCAGCAGGAAAAGGTAAAAGTTGGCGATCGAGCGATCGGGTATCGAGAAATAGTAAATGATGCGTATCTGCCAAACTTGATGCCATTTGATCCATAATCCCGCACTGCACACCTGCATATTGCCGCTCGGCTTGTTGAGCAAGTTGGGCAATGCGAACATCATCCAGATCAAGCTGCAAAAGCGATCGCAACCCTCTTAGCATTGCCACTTCTAACGCGGCACTACTAGATAGCCCAGAGCCGATTGGCACTCTTGAAGTAATAAAAACATTGAGCGGTCGAATCGAAATTCCCTCGGCTGCTAAAACGCGAATACAGCCTAACAAATAGCTAGCAAAACCTTCGGATGACGAGTCGAGCGGGTCAACAGTAATCTGCTGTGCTAATTCTTGCGAATAAAAGTGGTGCTGGCTGTCTTTACTAAATCCTAAAGACACAATCGTCTGCTGCCCAATTGCAGTTGGTAACACAAATCCATCGTTGTAGTCCGTATGTTCTCCGAGTAGATTCACTCGTCCAGGTGCGCTAGCTTCAATCTGGGGAGCTTGCTCAAATACTTGCTCAAAATTCATGATCACTTAATCTAGTTCTAGTGGAATGGGTCGATCGCGCCCTTCTACATTCACACTAATCCAGTTTGGATCAAACGTCAGATTTTCTAAAGTACCATCGGCTTGAATAATAAAAGTATCCTCGATTTTAGCTCCTGGCAAACTAGGATTCCAAGCAATTGCCATTCCTGCCATGAGCGCATCGTTTATCTGTGGATTTGCTACAACTTCTCGCGCCAAATAGCCCGTAGTTCCGCCTTGATGATGTTCGCGAATTGCTTGCGGAAAACCGCACTGTTCGTAAGCTTGAGCGATCGAGCCATATACTGAATTCAAAGTTGCATTAGGCTGCGATCGATTCAGCGCAACGGCTTCAATTTCTCGCACTTTTTCGTGCAGTTTCACCTGTTCATCAGGCAGCGATCCAAAGCAAATGAAGCGGGTAAGATTGGCATACAAACCTGATTTTCGTGCACAAAACACCATCATTGCCATTTGCCCGATCGTCGCTGCGGTTGGCAGAGGATGACGATACAGCGGCAGGCGTCGTTCACCCGCCACAAGGGTTAATGCGGGATGCAGACCGCGCGACCACATCGCCGCCGCACCTGCTCCGGCCAGTTCATACTCTGTCCAAGTGGGCTGCGCCTGAGACATTGCCTCAGTCATTGCTTCAGTGGCAAGCCGTCCAACTTGACGGTAGCGATCGATTTCACTCGGCAACAAAATCCGCTTTTGGTGCAGCAGGGTTGTCGGTAGAGCCGCTTCACCAGCGGTGGGACGATCGCTCAAAATTGTGCCGCCACCCGTCGTTTTCTGCACAAAAATTTCGCGCTTTGCAAACTCCGCCCAAGGATTCACCTGAAGCTGAAAGTCGGCGGATAGTTGCTCATCGATTAAGCGCTGAGCTTCAATTTCGTCGGTTAAAATCCAAGCATTTTGTGCAGTCACAAAAACTTCAGCAACACCTGTTTCTGCTGCTAGCAAAACGCTATTGGATGCGCCTGCTGTTGCCCAAGCAAACCAGTCTGTGCCGCGCAAACGAATTGCTGCTGCACTCGTTTCATCTAGTGCTTCACGCATTCGATCTAGCTTGTGTGAAATTTCTGCGGATGGCGTTGTCATAGTGATGAATTACTGTTGAGATCGATCGCCACTGCTTGAAGCTCTTTCGCCTTTTCTTCAGGCAGCGCATCGTTCGCAAACATTCCCGCTGCCAGTTCAGTTCCAGCAAGATATTTGAGGCGATCGCGCGTGCGATAGGGCGGATAAAATTCAGCGTGAAAATGCCATTCGGGGTGGAGATTACCGTCCGTAGGCGCTTGAAACCAAGCCATGAGATAGGGAAAAGGTCGCTTCCACAAGCCGTCAAACTTGAGCGTTACGGTCTTTAATGCTGTTGCTAAACTGTTTCGCTGCTCAGGAAGAAGATCGGAGAAACCTGTTAGCGGCTGAATCGGTGCGAGCCAAACTTCATAAGGGTAGCGGGCGCAGACGGGCACAAAAGCGATCGACCATTCATCCCGGTATAAAATGCGGCGATCGTCCTCAATTTCTTTTTGAATTAAATCTTGCAAAAGTCCGCGCTGATGCTGCTGATAGTATGTTCGTTGAGTTGCCAGCATTCGCGCCGGAACCGGAGGTACAAACGGATAGGCGTAAATTTGTCCATGTGGATGATGCAGCGTTACGCCAACTTCAACGCCTTTATTTTCAAACGGTAAAACATACTGAATCTGTGAATTTTGACTGATCGTTTGAGTTCGATCGCCCCAAACTTGCAGCAGCAATTCGAGATGATCGATCGGCAATGAACTCAGCGAAGCTTGCGGATTTTGCGTGAACACAACGACCTCACAAACGCCATTTGCAGGCAGCGTTTCCACAATTTGAGCAGGTGGATCGTGGGCGGCGATCGTCATGGAGGGAAAGCGATTTTCAAACACCGCAATGTCATACTCGCCTTCTGGTAATTCTGTCGGAAACTCCGAATTTTTGGTGGGTGCGAGCGGATTATATTCAGGCGGCGGCATAAATGTCCGTCCCTGTCGATGGCTAGCGTAGGCAACCCATTCGCCCCGCAACGGATGCCAGCGCAAATGCGGATTTGCCTGCACCGATTCGCGGCTTGGACTGGTGGCAACGATCGCATCTGAAATCGATCGCCGACTATAGAGCGTCAGCGATCGACCGTCTGGCTTGAGCAGCTTTTGAAAATACATTCCAAATTTCGAGAATGTGTGTTTTGAGCTTTGCTTTCTTTGGTCGATCAATCAACACCTGAAGGCAGAATTCTCTGTAAAGAAATGCTGTCGAGTTTGGCACAGCCAGCGGCAAATTTTTCGTATAGACAGCCTTTACAGCATTTGCGGATGAATTGCCTTTTGTAAGGGTATGTGATGACGTGACCCTACAAAGGTCTAAATGGCATAGGACTGAGGCAGAAGCCGTGAACTCAAGTTCCGGCTGAAAGCGCAAACCCATTCAAATGGGTTGGTTTGACAGGCTGAGTCCGTTTGAACTGACTGGAGCTTTGAGCGTTGGAAATTCATTTCCGCGTGACAATGCGTCAGTCCTATGGCAGATGAATCGACAGTGGCTATTGAGGTTGAAGGGCTAATGGCCTTGACCCCCACCGCACTGCGGTAGCACTGGCTGTGTGGAAGGTGGCATGAGCGCCTCTAGGGGCTGCAAAACTCGTCCCAATGTAGCTGCCGCAATCGCTTCTAGCGGAAATTTAGGGGTGCGATCGGCATACAGCAAACCGTTGGCTTCTTGGAAAGTGTCTGTTAGCTGCGTGTAGCAAAAGCCGCTGAACAGTTCAATCTGGTTGACAGTGGCAAGCAGATTAGTGTAGCGAATTTGCAGTTCCGAAAGGTTGGACGATCGCACATAGCCCCAAGTTGAATGCTCAAATTCGCGATTGGTGTAGGCAATGCCGCCAAACTCCGTGAGCATCATGGGTTGACCTTGATGCGGATAGCCGTCGAGCGTGAGGACGCGCCCGCCCGGACGCTGGCGATCGAACAAATCTGAGAGTTTCACTTCGGGGCCATAGCGGTTGGCGAGTCGCTGCGGCTGATTTTCGTAGTCGTGAATTGCCAAAATGTCGGTTGCGGTGCTTTCCCAGCCGTCATTGCCAACCACAGGACGAGTCGGATCGAGCGTTTTGGTGAGGTGGTAGAGGGCTTGGACGTAGTTGCGGTGGGCGGGCGTCGCGCTCAAATCCGGCACGCCCCAAGATTCGTTGAACGGAACCCAAACCACAATGCAGGGATGGCTGGCATCGCGATCGATCACTTCTGTCCACTCACGGGTGAGGCGATCGACGGCTTTGGGCGTGAAGCGATAGGCGCTCGGCATTTCCTCCCAAACCAAGAGTCCCAAAACATCTGCCCAGTACAAAAAGCGCGGGTCTTCGATCTTTTGGTGTTTGCGAACGCCGTTGAAGCCCATCGCCTTGACGAGTTCCACATCGCGCCGCAACGCTTCATCAGAAGGCGCAGTGGTCAGCGTGTCCGGCCAGTAGCCTTGATCGAGGATGAGCCGCAGGTAGTAAGGCTGGCCGTTGAGCATGAATCGATCGCGCTGAATCGAAACCGTCCGCATTGCCGTGTAGGACTGGACGCGATCGAGCAGCTTGCCTTCGTGCCAAAGCTGAATTTCAGCATCAATCAGCGTCGGCTTTTCCGGTCGCCACAGTAGTTCGTTGCGATAGTCGTCGATGCCCGGATCGGAAAGGGCAATGCGGCGGTGAATTTCGCCGTTCAAAACGGCGTAGGTGTCGTTGACGAGAATTTGCTGGCCTGCCGTCAGCTTGACCTGAAGCTGAAGATTGTCCACAGGTTCACCCGCAATGAACGCTTCCACGCCAATTTCCCAGCGCTCAAAGTGCGGCGTCCAGCGCAGGCGATCGAGATAGGTCGTTGGAACGCGCTCTAGCCAAACGGTTTGCCAGATGCCAGAGGTGCGCGGATACCAAATGCTGTGCGGATGTAGCTGCCAGTCCTGTTTGCCTCTGGGCTGAGCGAGATCGTGCGGGTCATCTTGTGCCCAAACGGTAATCCGCTGCGAACCAGTCGGCTGCAAAACATCAGTGATGTCCACCTGAAACGGCGTGTAGCCGCCTTGATGGTCAACCACAAATTCACCGTTCACCCAAACTCGCGCTTCGTAGTCCACTGCGCCGAAGTGGAGGATCACTCGTCCTTCGCCCGCTGGCAAATCGAACTCGCGCTCATACCAGCAGTTCGGGTGAAATCCGGTATCGCCAATGCCGCTGCGGGTTGACTCCGGGGCGAAGGGAACCTCGATCGAATGCGTCCACTCCACTACGTCAGTAGGACGGGTAAACCGTCCCGTATCGTCATAGGCAAATTTCCACGTGCCGTTGAGCGACATCCAATCGTTCCGGCGCAGTTGCGGGCGCGGGTAGGCTGCGTCTATGGGTGGCGCGATCGCGCCACTCAGATCGCAGGGATAGCGGTCTTCCAAACACCGACCAAATGCTTTCATGCTCGAACCTCGGCCTTTGCAACGTGAAGAGGGTTTCGATGGCCTTTCCTATTTAACCCTTTCTACGTCTAAAGGTATAGATTTAACTCTTCTTATTTCATTGTATCCCCTGGGGCAGATGGAAAGCGTACGGTTAGTACGGTAGCGGCCTCCTCCACTCGCCAACTATGAGGAACACCAGGAAGCCACAGCACATAGTCGCCTGCTTGCGTGAGGAGAATTTCACGAGTCCGTCCCGGCAGCCCTTCGGGATCGAGAAAATACAGCCGAAAGCGTCCGTGAATCAAAATTGACAGCGTGGTGGCCGTGCGATTCGTACTCCACTCGCTGCGCTGTTCGCCCGCTGCATGAGCTGCCCACTTCACTTCAACATCCGCAGTTTGGCGGGCAGGATGAGCATCGATGAAGTGCCCCACGAACCAGCCGCGCCGACTAGCACCATCTGCAAGCGCGTTTCCAGAGACGATGTTTGAGGAAAAATCGGGCTGCATTGCGATCGCGTCAATTTCAAATTCTATTTCAGTAGGTTCTCAGAGGTACACATAATTAAACATAAAACCCATAGACCCAGTAACACCCGCTAAGAGGATGTTTTAGAGGCTCTACTGTCGGTAGCAACAATTTCAGATCCCCCTAAATCCCCCTTAACAAGGGGGACTTTGAGGCTGCTCCCTCCTTGTTAAGGAGGGCTAGCAGGGGAGCAGCAGATGACTAAACTCACAGCAAACCACTTTTCAAACACCCGCTAAAAGCGCTACTGGGTTTTGGAGCTGGTTTTGAATCAAGGGAGGCTATTGAATTGAATTAATCGCTACGATTGTTTATCTTCGAGATGTTAAGAATAATCGAGCTAACTGTATTGAAAACTACTAGTTTACTTAACATGCAATAGTCTTTAATTTGGAATTCGCTTATTTCTGTAGATAGAGGTAATTAGAACGGGTTGTAAGGCAATTATTGAGGGGTCACTTCAAAAAGTGATTCTACGAGAATCATTGTCAAAAATTTTTTAACATCAATATGTCGTACCAGCCCACTCGATCGCAAGATAATCATTACAAAAACGGTTCGCAAAATCAGCAAACATTGCTGTCTAGTGAGGTGTTGTCCTCTAGCTTATATCTGTCCTCATCGAAATTTGTAGATGATCTAGATGAACCAAAAACGACGATCGCCGCAACCGCTGATTTGATTTGCTTTTCGCACTTGCGCTGGAATTTTGTGTATCAAAGACCTCAGCATCTCCTGAGCCGTTTTGCTCAACAGCAGCGTGTCTTTTTCATCGAAGAACCGATCGCCCAGGCAGGCATTGAAGAACATCTGGAAATTTGTAATCCGACTGACAACGTTTGGATTGTGATTCCTCACCTGCCCACAGAACTAGGGGAAATTGACTCAACCTTTGCCCAGCAACGACTGCTTGAGCAATTGCTCAAAGAATACAGCATCGATCGCTACATTTGCTGGTATTACACGCCGATGGCGCTGGCTTTTTCCTATCATTTGGAACCGCTGGCGATCGTCTACGACTGCATGGATGAACTATCAGCCTTTAAGGGGGCTTCCCCAACGCTGAAAGCCAGGGAAGCCGAGATTTTTCGTCGTGCAGATGTGGTATTTACGGGCGGACAAAGCCTTTACGAAGCCAAGCGCAAGCAGCATGAAAATATCTACGCTTTTCCTAGCAGTGTGGAGGTCGCGCATTTTGCTCAGGCGCGATTGATAACGGAAGAACCTGCCGACCAAGCCAACATTCCGCATCCGCGACTGGGTTTCTTTGGCGTGATTGATGAACGAATGGATATTCAGCTATTAGCTGATATTGCGAATACTCGTCCCGACTGGCAGTTCGTGATGATTGGCCCCGTTGTCAAAATCGATCCGGCGACGCTGCCGCAGCATGAAAATATCCACTATCTCGGCGGTAAAACCTATCAGGACTTACCGAACTATCTAGCCGGATGGGATGTGGCGATGCTGCCGTTTGCCCGCAATGAATCGACGCAGTTTATCAGCCCCACTAAAACACCGGAATATTTGGCAGCCGGAAAGCCTGTTGTTTCCACTTCAATTCGCGATGTGGTGCGGCCTTATGGTCAGCAAAAAATGGTGCGAATTGCAGATAGCGCGATCGAGTTTGTTGCCGCAGCCGAAGCAGCAATGCGCGAAGATACGCCGCAATCGAACTGGATGAGTCGAGTTGATGCGTTCCTGGAGCAAATTTCCTGGGATCGCACACAGGCATCGATGCTTAAACTCATTGAAGAAGCGATCGCTGCCAAACAATCTTCATTAACAGGAATTCCCCGAATTTCAGCCGAATCAAGAGAATTTGCGTTCGATTACTTGATTGTTGGAGCCGGATTTTCTGGCAGCGTGATTGCACAGCAATTAGCGACATCGGGGAAGAAAGTGCTAGTGGTCGATCGCCGCAACCACATCGGCGGAAACGCTTATGATCACTACGATCGCGCTGGCATTCTGGTTCACAAATACGGTCCACACATCTTCCACACCAATTCGCGTGAGGTATTTGAATATCTATCTCAATTCACCGAATGGCGCTCCTATGAACATCGCGTTCTTGCGAGCGTCGATGGTCAACTGCTGCCGATTCCGATCAATCTCGACACAATTAACAAGTTCTATGGATTGAATTTGAATTCCTTCCAGGTAGAAGAATTTCTTGCATCGCTGGCAGAACCGAAAGATCATATCTACACTTCTGAAGACGTTGTAGTGAGCAAGATCGGACGGCAGCTTTATGAAAAGTTTTTCCGCAACTACACGCGCAAACAGTGGGAACTTGATCCGTCGGAACTCGATCGATCCGTAATCGCTCGTATCCCAATGCGAACTAATCGCGACGATCGCTATTTCACCGATAGCTATCAGGCGATGCCGCTACATGGCTTCACCAAGATGTTTGAAAACATGCTCAATCATCCGAACATTAAAGTGATGCTCAACACCGACTATCGCGAAATTGAGAAAACGATTCCCTGTCGCGAAATGGTGTACAGCGGTCCTGTGGATGAGTTTTTCAACTATCGGTTTGGCAAGCTGCCCTATCGATCGCTCAGCTTCAAACATGAAACGCACGACAAGCCGATTTTTCAGCCTGCGCCTGTCGTCAACTATCCCAACGAACACCTCTACACGCGCATTACCGAGTTCAAATATCTCACTGGGCAAGAACATTCCAAAACCAGTGTTGTCTATGAATTTCCGCAGGCAGAAGGCGATCCTTACTATCCGGTTCCGCGTCCTGAAAATGCCGAAATCTATAAGCAATATAAAGCGCTTGCGGATGCGACACCAAACGTGCATTTCGTTGGTCGATTAGCAACCTACAAATACTACAACATGGATCAGTGTGTTGCTCAAGCCCTCACAGTTTACAAGCAAATTGTGAACAACTCGCTTGAAAAAATTTGAGCTGCGTGACGCATTCACTGGAACGATCGCAATTAGAAATCAATGATTAGTCGCGATCGTTCCTTTCAATTTCCACTCTTCTTAACTCATCCACAAATGCATTGCCAACCAACCAACCTGCCACCGCTCGAAATTTGGGCAGGCGTTGAATGTACCGTCAATCGTGTGGGCGATCGCTATTTCGACCAGCTAGAGCGCAACGGTCATGCCGAGCGGCTTGACGACCTCGATCGATTTGCCGCACTGGGAATTCGGGCGATGCGATATCCCGTTTTGTGGGAACGCATCGCCCCAGACGGTGTACTCGACTGGCAATGGACAGACGAACGGCTGATCCGACTGCAACAGCTTGGGATTCGCCCGATCGCTGGACTGGTGCATCACGGCAGCGGCCCCCGCCACACCAGCTTGATCGATTCGGCCTTTCCCGAAAAGCTGGCCAACTTTGCGCGGGCAGTGGCCGATCGCTATCCCTGGCTCGACTGCTACACGCCCATTAACGAACCGCTCACGACCGCTCGGTTTAGCGGCCTGTACGGTCACTGGTATCCGCACGGGCGCAACGAGAATACGTTTCTTCGCGCTCTGCTCAATCAGTGTCGGGGAACGGTGCTGGCGATGCGATCGATCCGGCAGGTGAATTCGCAGGCGCAACTGCTGCAAACCGAAGATTTAGGCAAGATCTTCAGTACGCCACTGCTGAGCTATCAAGCTGAGTTTGAGAACGATCGCCGCTGGCTGTCATTCGATTTGCTCTGCGGTCGGGTCAACCGCGATCATCCGCTGTGGAGTTACCTGCTGAATGCTGGCATTGCTCCAGCGGAACTGCACTGGTTTCAAGACAATCCTTGTCCGCCGGACATCATCGGCATCAACCGCTATGTCTGTAGCGATCGCTTTTTGGATGAACGGCTCGATCGCTATCCGTCGCACACGCACGGCGGCAACGGTCGGCATCAGTACGCAGATGTGGAAGCGATCGGCGTTCGTGCCGAAGGACTCTACGATCATGTCGCGCTGCTCAAAGAAGTCTGGGAACGTTACCAGCAGCCGATCGCCATCACGGAAGCACATTTGGGCTGCACAAGGGAAGAACAGTTGCGCTGGCTCAATGAAATTTGGCAGGTTGCACAACGCTTACGCGATCAGGGCATTGACTTTCGAGCCGTCACGGTTTGGTCGCTGCTGGGAAGCTATAGCTGGAATAGTCTGGTGACTCGCGCCGATGATTTCTATGAACCAGGCGTGTTTGATCTGCGATCGCCCGCTCCGCGACCGACGGCGATCGCTCAGATGATGACTGATTTCGCAGCGGGACAACCCTACAACCATCCGCTATTGTTGGGGGCGGGCTGGTGGCAGCGATCGCAGCGACTACGCTATCCGCCTGTAATCTGCTCTGACCTGAACGGCTGCATCGATGCGCCAACGATCGCTCACTCGCCTCTGATGCGGCAAGCTCAAAAGGCGATCGCTGTGCCGCCACTTCTAATTACGGGCGCGACGGGCACGTTGGGTCAGGCTTTTGCTCGACTGTGCGAACTGCGCGGCATTCCTTACTACTTGCTGTCGCGGCAGGAAATGGACATCACCCAGCCCGAAATGGTGCAGCAGGTGCTGGATGAATTGCAGCCTTGGGCAGTCGTTAATACGGCGGGCTATGTGCGCGTTGATGATGCCGAACGGGAACCGCAGTTGTGTCGCTGCATCAATGCCGATGGAGCAGCAATTTTGGCGGAAATCTGTGCTCAACGCGATATCCAACTGGTTAATTTTTCTTCTGATCTGGTGTTTGATGGCGATCGCAATCAGCCGTATCTAGAGCGCGATCGGGTTGCGCCACTCAACGTTTATGGACACAGTAAAGCGCAGGCAGAACGCTGGGTTTTGCAGCATCACCCTGGCGCTTTAGTAATTCGCACCAGCGCTTTCTTTAGCCCTTGGGACAACTATAATTTCCTCACAGTTGCCTTGCGATCGCTCATGGATCACAATCATTTTGTTGCCGCCGATGATACCGTTGTTTCTCCTACTTATGTTCCTGATCTGGTTCATGCCACGCTCGACCTTCTGATAGATGGTGAAAGCGGCATTTGGCATTTAGCCAATCAGGGCGCGATCGCCTGGGCAGACTTGGCTCGTCAGGTGGCAAAGCAAGCAGGTTTGACTCAAGCAAACGTTGAGGCGCGTCCAACAAAAGCACTCGGTCTAGCCGCAGCGCGTCCGAGCTACAGCGTGTTGGGCAGTGAACGCGGCATCTTGCTACCCACTTTGGATGTAGCGATCGACCGCTACCTACACGATCGCAGGATGATCCACTAAAGCGTTCTTGATAGCGGGTTGAGGTTTCGCGATCGCGCTTAGTAGTAGTCGGGTTCAGACTGTGGCAGTTCAAAGTTTGACGGGTCGTGAAGATAGCGGAGGGCTTCTTCTTCGAGGCGATGAATCAGGTAGGGTTCGATCGCGTTGCTGTGTCGCAGGGCGGCCAGATAGCCGTCAAGATACAGGCGAAGTTCGTCGAAGCGATAGCCACGATTCCACTGTTCCACGAGGGCGTCGGAAAGCCACTGGTAGTAGCGAATCGTTTGAGTGTCCTGAAGCATAGCGGTGACTGAATGAGAATGGAAAGAACTACAGTTCGTCGCGAGCGAATGAAATAAATCGCGTCTAGAAGCTTGTCTGGGAGACAATTACACGAGATGTAGAGGTTAGGGCGTCTCAGTCAGTGCGGGTTCCTCCTGGCAAGGTGAAACTGGATAATCTTCATTTTAACCGTATGATTTCCTAGTTCTTCTGTCGGCTGAAGTATTGTGTCCTACAAAATCGAGTCAAAATGAGGATCGATCGCAAATCCAGCCTCTGTGAACTCCAGCAGTAGCAGGCATTACAAACTGGCAGATTTGAGTTTGTTAGGCTGAAGCCACTCTTCATCGGCTGAACATCAGTGGGTTCTGTCTGTATCCAAATTGTTGAAGGCAATCCGCATTTGCGATCGCTGCTCGGCTGGCACTTGCAGCAGAGCGGCTTTAACGTCGTTCAGTCGCCTGATTTGCACCATGCCAGAGAACTGTTTCAATCGCGGCAACCAAACTTGGTGATTCTCGATTCGGAACTGCCCGATGGTGACGGCATCGAGTTTTGTCGCTGGATTCAGCAGCAGCAGCAGGCAATGGTTTTGATGCTCTCTGCCCGCAGCAGCGAGGCCGATATTGTCATGGGCTTGCGGGCGGGTGCAGACGACTACCTCACCAAGCCGTTTGGAATGCAGGAATTTCTGGCACGGGTGGAAGCTTTGACGCGCCGCAGTCGATCGCCCGTTGCTCCTGCCGCACTCGACTTTGGCGACCTCAAAATTGACCTGGTTCAGCGACGGGTGCGCTACAAAGATGATGTGATCGAACTGACGCCGCAGGAATTTAGTTTGCTGTATGTGCTGGCGCAGGCGGGCGGATTGCCCTTGAGTCGATCGGAACTGCTGCAACGCGCTTGGCCGGATGCGATCGACAATCACCGCACGGTCGATACGCACGTCCTTTCGCTGCGAAAAAAGCTGGAAGTCGATCCGCGTCAGCCAAATCTAATTCAAACGGTGCGAAACGTTGGCTATCGGCTCAATGCCGAACTTGCCAAGCCCGACGAACCTGTGATGAAGCGCCCAGAGGCGAAGCCATCGTCCCGTCCGGCTCGATCGCAACCGCATTCCTTCTCGCGCTTTGCCGAAGGCCATTAATCCCACTCGGTCGCTACGTCCGCTTCCGCCTGCGCGATCGAATCTTCAACGCTTTCCCAGTCCAGTCGATCGCTCGACTCCTGCCACAGCAGCTTGCCCTGATGCAGACACCAAACACGCTGCGCCCACAATCGCACCAGTTCAACGTGATGCGTGCCGATGACGATCGTTGTTTGCCGCAAAGCGGAATCTTGCAGAATATTGAGCAACTGCTGACGGCGATCGCCATCCAGCGCCCCAAACGGTTCATCGAGCAGCAAAACAGCAGGTTCACAAACGCAGGCGCGGGCGATCGCAATCCACTGACGCTGATTGAGCGTGAGCTGCACTTCGGTTTTGTTGAGCCAGTCAGACGGAATTTGCAGGCGATCGATCCAATCTGTCACCCGCTGCTGAATGACGGTTGAACTCAGATTGCGGAAGGCGAGCGGGTAGGCGATCGCGTCGCGGACGGTCATGCCCAAGAGTCGCGGTTCCGGCAGAACGAGCGTGACGGTTTGACGCAGTTGGGCGATCGGAATTTGCCGCAGGTCGCGTCCTTGAAACAAAATGCTGCCTTGACTGGGATCGATCAGGCGATTGAGCAGGCGCAGAAGCAGCGTTTTTCCGGCTCCGGTTGCTCCGATCAGGGCGCAGCGATCGCCCGCCATCAATTCGCAGGAAATGCTTTGCAGCAGCAGATGCGAACCGAGCGGCGGGCGGAGGCTGACTTGCTCAAGCTGCCACTGATTGACAGCGGCATGATTCAAGCGGGAATTCCGTGTAGGGCTGTCCAAATTGTCCATCCGTCGATCGCCAGCAGAAACAGCGAAAAAGTCAGCAAAATCAAGTACATCCAGGGTTGCGCCAGCATCATCACGTCTTGCGTGTCGATTCCCGTCCGCGCCTGCACAATCCGCACAAGCTGAGCAAATCCGGCCACGCGCATCGGCAGCAAATAGCCTTCACCCGATCGACTCAGCAAATAGTAAACCAGTCCGCCCTGTCCGGTCGATCGCGGTTTGAGCGCCTGCACCTCTGCCCAAGGCAGCGACCAGCCTTTGCGAAAAATTTTGGGAACCCAAGCGGGATAAGTCACCTGAATTTGGTGTTCATCCACGATCACGCGCTCGGTGAGCGCGGCGTAGAGGGCGATCGCCCCCAATGCAATGCCGATCGCCAGCAGGTTCGGTGGAATTGGTGCTTGCGTGGCTGTTGCCAGAAACGGCAGCGGCAGCATCAAGGCGAAATACAGCAACAGCAGCGTCAGGCGAATCAGCGGAGAGAGGCGGAAGGTGCGATCGATCGGTTCAGCAGCGATCGAGGGATTCGAGTCAGTCATAGCGAAAGGATGCGGCAACCTTCACATCTTAAGAGGTGCAACCGGATTGGTGCGAGTGAGAATCACTTTAACCGTCTATCTGGGGTGGAAGTGCTGCACCTTCTAGCTGAGCGTGATGCAAATCTGCACCGAGGAGAAAACTCGATCGCAAATCGACGTTTTGCAAATTCGATCGCGTCAAGTTCGTGCCGCGCAGCAGCGATCGATCCAGCCGCGCTTCGGTCAAATCGGCCTTACTCAAGTTTGCCCAGCGCAAATCGGCTTCGGATAAATCGGCTCCGCTCAAATTTGCACTTGCCAGATACGCACCGATCGCATGAATCGCAGAGAGATTCGCCTGCGTGCAATTTGCTCCCGCTAAATGAGCATTGACGATCGCCACTGCGTGCAGATTGGCCTGCGTCAGATCGGCAAAATCGAGACTGGCGCGATCGAGCCGCGACAAGCTGAGGTTCGATCGACTCAAATTTGCCCCGCTCAAGTTAGCATCGCGTAAATCCGCGTCCCACAAGTTTGCGCCAATCAAATTTACCCCGCTCAGATCCGCACCGCGCAAAATGGCCTGCCGCAAATCTGCGCCGATCAAGTTTGCGCCTTGCAAATTTGCGCCGCTGAGGTTTGCGCCTTGCAAGGTGGCAATCGCCAAATCCGCTTGCGTCAAATTCGCATCGCGTAAATCCGCCGCCTGCAAATTGACGTTGCTCAAATTCGCGCCTGCCAAATCCGGCGTGACGTGCGGATAGTGCGATCGCCACTCGTTCCAACCGCTGGTGAGCCGCCGCAGATGTTCAAGATTCGCCATCGATCGCTATTCCTTGCGGGTGGAAGCGACTTCGCGTCCGGCGACATTTTCCATTGCGCCCAGCACGGCTCGCGAGGCGGCCAAAATGTCGCGCTCCGCTCCGCCCAAAAACAAGCGGCCAAAGCTGCCGACTGCCGACACTTGCAGGATGTTGATCAGCGCGGCTTTTTCGGCTTCGTTGGCGGCAAGGGCGGCATAAGCGGCAGGTTCCACTTCAAACACATACAGCGTTTGTCCAGCCAAGATCATGTTGCCTCGGCGCGATCGATTAATCAACTGCACATGATAGGCGTCCATGTTGCGAATAATCTGGCTCGACACGATGCGCGGCTTCAGGCAGTCGCGCCGACTTGCCCCCATCGCCTCAAGAATCGCTTGCCCTGCTGCTTTGGTTTCGCCCTGATTGCTCGAATGCACTTCCAGCAAGCCATACAGCCGCTCGATGAACAATACGCCCGGACGCACCACTGCCGACTTGAGCGCGACATCCATCAGGCGATTAATCTCGATGCCGGGAGAAATTTCAATCCACAATGAGGCATCTCCGGGCAGCGGCAAAAATCCGGTTGAAACTGTGCCAAGATAAGCAGCGTGCTGAGGCTGGACGTTATCCAAGTAAACGTAGCTGCGTAATTCTGTTCCCACTTCGTCTCCAGCCGAACTCGTGCCAACATCTGAGTTTAACGTGCAACCCGTGTTGCGATCGCAGCTTTGCGACTTCCGGCTACGTCATCCCCTTGAATTTCTGGCGGCTCAAGCGCGATCGAACCAAGAAATTTCACCCGCAGCAACTCGCTTGATCTGCCCTGCTGTGATCTAAAATGCCTTTGGCGATCGCAAGGCTTGACAATGGTTTCATCTGCTTCTCCCATTCCCGTAGTGGTCAACGGTGCAACTGGCAAAATGGGTCGCGAAACCGTCAAGGCGATCGCGCAGGCCAGCGACATGACTCTTGTGGGCGCGATCGCTCGCAATCCTGCTTTGATTGGACAGGACATCGGTGAAATTGCTGGCTGCGGAGCGCTAGAAGTTCCCGTTCTGGAGCAGCTTGAGCCGACATTAGTGCAGGCTGCTCAGGAACGCCAGCCCGCTGTGATGGTGGATTTCACGCATCCCGATCGCGTCTATGACAGTGTGCGAGCCGCGATTGCGTATGGGGTGCGTCCGGTTGTGGGCACAACGGGCCTGAGTGAAGACCAGCTTGCGGATCTGGCAGATTTTGCCGACAAAGCCAGCACGGGCTGTGTGATCGCGCCGAATTTTTCGATCGGGATTGTGCTGTTGCAGCAAGCGGCAATTCAAGCTTCGCAGTATTTCGACTATGTGGAAATCATCGAACTGCACCACAACCAAAAAGCCGACGCGCCCAGCGGTACAGCGATTCAAACCGCTCAGCTTTTAGGCGAATTTGGCAAACCGTTTAATCCGCCGCAGGTCGAAGAAACCGAGAAAATTGCGGGCGCACGAGGTGCAGTTGCAGATGAAAATATTCGCATCCACAGCGTTCGCCTACCCGGACTAATCGCCCACCAGGAAGTGATTTTTGGAGCCGCCGGACAGATTTACACGCTGCGCCACGATACGAGCGATCGCGCCAGCTACATGCCCGGTGTGCTGCTCTCGATTCGCAAAGTGCTTCAGCTTCAGTCGCTGGTTTATGGCCTGGAAAAGCTGCTGTGAGGGGTGTCAGGTGTTTCCCTCGCTTGGCGCACCCGACACCCGATCCTAAATAAGAAATTGTCCGGCTCCATAAGCCCCCAGAGCCGGACAATCTACCTGTAAGGACGCTCCTTGGTGGAAGTGGGTCAAGCGGCTCAAATTGCCCCCTAGCCGCCGGATGCTTCCAAAAGCGCTCTCCAGAGTTGAATCCATTGTGCAGTGACAGACAATTGAGCTACGTCGAGACAACTACCGAATTTTCCAAGCGATGCGTGCTCGATCGCCCCTGCAAATCCGTAAATTCACGCCTGACCTCGCCAGCAGCACAATTGCTTTACGAATCGATCGATCGCACCACCCGACAAGGATTGCCCACTGCAACCACGTTAGCCGGAATATCTTGGGTGACAACGCTGCCTGCACCGATCGTCGTGTTGTCGCCGATCGAAACACCGGGAAGAACAATTGCACCGCCGCCGATCCAGACGTTGTGGCCGATGCGAATTGGCAGGGCAAATTCTAGACCGCTCGATCGCACGATCGGATCGAGTGGATGCGTGGCCGTGTAGATCTGAACATAAGGGCCGCACTGAAGATTGTCCCCGATGTGAACTTCGTTGCAGTCGAGAATGACACAGCCGAAATTCATGTACAGGTTGTCTCCAGCGTAGATGTTGCTGCCATAGTCGCAGTAGAACGTCGGCGTAATCGAGGGGCTTACTCCGACTTGGCCGAACAGCGATCGCAACAGTTCCTCACGGCGATCGGCTAGCGTGGCGCTGTTGAATTCCCGCAGCAGGTCGAAGGCGCGATCGTGCATTGCGGCTAGTTCTGGATCGACAGCGCGATAAAGTTCGCCAGCCAGCATTTTTTCGCGTTCGGTTTTTTCAGTCATGAGTGTGGAGAATCCTCAGCGAGCAGGGCGCGGACTTCTTTGAGCAGTTCTTCCTGGGCTTGCTGCATGGTTTCTAGTTTTTGCAGCATCACGGTCAAGCGTTGCTGTTTGGACGTGAGCATCGGTTGAGCGGGCGGTTTGCGCCTCAGCCCACGCAGCCCGATCGCAAATAGCCATTGAATCAGCAACAGGGGCGATCGCAGAATTCCCAGCCAAATTTGCTCGGTGAGCCGAGCGATCGCCTGAAGCAATCCGCTCAGCAGCAGCAGCACAACGAACAGCAGTCCCAACGTCAGCAGCGGATGATCCACGCCCCAGCCAAACAGCGGATGCGCCTGAAGCCAATCCGCGATCGGCTGCGTCAGTGCCCCTTGAACGCCGCTACTCCAGTTGCCGATCGAAGTTTGCACGGGCAGGCGAACCGCCTCGATCGAATGCGTCAATCGAGAAGTCATCTGTTCGGCAGGTTCGCGCCAACTCGTCTGTCGCCAATGTTGCTGCCAGTGCAATCCGTTCATGGTTTGTAATGCTGATGGTTCGATCGAGCTAATCGCGATCTTGCCCAATCTCGATCGAAAGTTGCTATCTCCACAAAACTAATCCCACAGAAATTCCAGGTTGAGAACAAATCCCGGAAGAACAATTTCATCTGAAAGTGTCGCAGGTTTTTCTAATATTTCGGTCGCACCATTCGGGCGATGAATTTCTACTCGTTGCGTCTGCGGATCGATCAGCCAACCGAGCTTGACACCGCTATCAATGTATTCTTTAAGTTTGGCTTGAACGTCGTTTAAGCGATCGCTAGGTGACAGTAATTCGAGGACAAAATCCGGGGCGATCGGTGGAAATTTTTCTTTCTGTTCGGGCGTCAAAGCGTCCCAGCGGTCTTGTCGAATCCAGGCGACATCGGGCGATCGCTCTGTCCCAGTTGGCAGCTTGAAACAGGTGGAAGAATCAAACACGACACCAAGTTTACTTTGTTCATTCCAAATTACAAACCGAGCCGTTAAACTCGCGTTGCGTTTTCCAGTCTCGCCACCTGTTGGAGGCATAATAATCAACTCTCCTTTAGTGTTGCGCTCGAATTTGACTTCAGGATTTGCCCTACAAAGCTGATAGAACTGTTCATCCGTCATTTCAAAAACAGAATTGAAATTGATGGTATAGGCTGTCATGGCGTGGCGATCGCGCAATTTACCCAACATTTTATCTCAGGCAACCCTGCCCCATCGCGATCGCCTACAATAGGCAGCGCGGCTACACAGAAGGTCGTCGATTGAGTAGGCTAGTTTGGCCTGGAAACGTTCTTCGGAAGTGAGAAATATGATCGAAGTCGAAAATTTAACCAAGGTTTACGCTTCCACTCCGGCGATCGCAGACGTTTCTTTTGCCGTTGAACCAGGGGAAATTCTGGGATTTCTGGGACCAAACGGAGCCGGAAAAACCACGACGATGCGGATTTTGACCGGGTATTTGCCCGCCAACAGCGGCACAGCGCGAATTGCCGGACACGACGTGCATACCGACTCGATGGCGGTGCGGAAGCGGATCGGCTACCTGCCCGAAACGCCGCCGCTGTATACCGATATGAGCGTCGAAAGCTTTTTGTATTTCGTGGCGCGAATCAAAGGCGTTTCAGCGGGCGATCGCGCCACTCGCGTCACCTCTGCTCTCAAGCGCTGCAACCTGGAAGAAAAACGGCGCGTCTTGATTCGCAAACTCTCAAAAGGCTTTCGGCAGCGGGTCGGAATCGCTCAGGCGATCGTGCATGACCCGCCCGCGATCATTCTGGATGAACCGACGGTCGGGCTTGATCCGCGTCAAATTATCGATGTACGGAACTTGATCAAAAGTTTGGCGGGCGATCACACGATTATTCTTTCGACGCATATTCTGCCAGAAGTCAGCATGACCTGTAGCCGCGTGGCGATCATCAACAAAGGGCGGATCGTGGCGACGAATACGCCCGATCAGCTTGTGACGCAGTTGGGTGGCAAAACGCGCTATGAACTCGAAGTGGAAGGCGAATTTGAGGCCGTGCGGAATCGACTGGGCGCGATCGAAGGTGTCCAGTCGGTCGAATCCCTACGGCTTACCGATGCGCCAGAAGGACGCTATCGGATTCGCGTCGAGTCGCAGTCTCCCGTTGATGCAGGGCGATCGATCTCAACGGCGATCGTTCAGTCGGGTTTGGGACTGTATGAAATGCGGCGATCGCAGGTCAGCCTGGAAGATGTGTTCTTGCAGCTAACGACCGAGGAAGCGATCGATCCTGCTGATGCCGATGTGAACGAATCAGACGAACCGCGTGAAGGAGCCGCTTAAGATGGGAATTATTTTTGCCAACATTATCGCCATCTATCGCAAAGAGCTACAGGGCTATTTTGCCTCACCGTTTGCCTATGTGATTGCCGGAATTTTTTGGGTTTTGAGTGGCTTTTTCTTTACGTTAATTTTGCTGGGGCCAGAAGGTTTAATTGTCGGAGCTGCCGCGCAAGATCAGCAGGGCGGTGGCCCACCGATCGATGTGCCCTATCAGTTTTTGAGTATATTTTTGAGCGTATTGGGATCGATCGCCCTGTTCCTGTTGCCGATGCTGTCGATGGGACTTTATACCGAAGAACGCAAGCGCGGCACACTGGAATTATTAGCAACTTCTCCCGTCACAAACTGGGCAGTTGCGCTGGGCAAATTGCTCGCCGTTCTGACATTTTTCATCACAATG
Source organism: Microcoleus sp. FACHB-1515 (assembly GCF_014696105.1). Classification (GTDB taxonomy): domain Bacteria; phylum Cyanobacteriota; class Cyanobacteriia; order Elainellales; family Elainellaceae; genus JAAUTJ01. Next base: position 49,774 of record NZ_JACJPO010000011.1, on the reverse strand, counting down.
CTGCTGCCATTCATGGCGTTTGAAGCGTTTGCACTCTCTGCTTCGAGTCCGCCGATTCAACCGACTGTTTTTTGGTTGGGGCACTTGGGATTAATTTTGCTGGCGGCGGCGATTTTGTCGCTGGGCATGTTTGTTTCGTCGTTGACGGATAGCACAATTTTGGCTGCGGTGATGACCTTTGCGATCGTCCTTTTGCTTTGGGTCATTGACCAAACTGCAAACAGTATCGGCGGCAATTTCGGCGCGGCGATCGGTCATTTAACGCTCGTAAAGCACTACACCAATTTCATACAAGGGATTTTTTCCAGCAGTAGCCTGATTCTGTTTGGCAGCTATGTCGTGTTGGGCTTGTTTCTGACTGCACAAGCGATCGAAGCCTTCCGCTTTCAGCGCTCTTAATTTTTAGAATTAAGCATTTTTAGAATTGAGCAACTGCTGTTTCGATCGGCTTTCGCGATTTGTGCCAGAGCAGAGGTGATAGTGTAGGGGCATCTAGAATTTCTGGGAAATTTCTAGCGCGATCGCTTGTCTTTCGATTTGTCTGTCCAGAAAATTTCATGGTCTAATGAACGCACTTTCTCGATCGCCTTCGACCCGACGCCGTTTTCTGCAATTTTCGGCAGCGGCTTTGTCCGGCGTGGCGCTGGCCTGTCGGCCTCAAATTGCCGATACTGGCTCCGACAACTCTGGCGGCGGCAGTTCCGGCCAAAATTCGCTGAGCATCTACTCGTGGTCAAACTATTTTGACGATGAACTGCTGAGCAGCTTTACGGAGGAAACTGGAATTCGCGTCGTGGCAGATGTCTTCGACTCAAACGAAACGATGCTTGCCCGTGTGCAGGCCGGAGGCGGCGCGGCCTACAGCATCATCTACCCGTCTGACTACATGGTGCAGCAGATGATCGAACTCGATCTGCTCACCGAACTGGACAAATCCAAGCTAGAAGGACTTGATAACCTGCTGGAGCAATGGCGAAATCCGGTTTATGACCCGAACAACGCCCACAGCGTTCCGACCACTTGGGGCACAACGGGCTTAGTGTTCAGTCGATCGCGCCTCAACCCTGCTCCTGCCGACTGGGATTTTCTGTGGGAAAACCAAAGTCGGCTAAACGGGCGGATGACGCTGTTCAACGACGTGCGCGAAGTGATGGGCGCGGTTCTCAAGTCGCTCGGCTTTTCGTACAACTCGACCGATCCCACTGAAATTGAAGCCGCCTACAACCGTTTGCGCGAACTCAAGCCTGCGATCGCCTCGTTTACGACAGACGGCTGGCGCGACCAGCTTGTGACCGGAGATTTGCTGATCGCAATGGGCTATTCCAGCGATGCGATCGATCTACAAAGCGAAGCGCCCGACATCGAATATGTGATTCCGGCCAGCGGTTCTTCGCTGTGGACGGATACGATGGTGATCCCCAAAACCGCGCCGAATCCCGAAGGCGCTTATGCCTGGATGAATTTTCTGCTGAAGCCGGAAAATGCGGCTCGTGCGGTCGATCGCCTCAAGTTTGCCACGCCAAATCGAGCGGCGATCGATCTGCTCAGTCCTGAATTGAGAAACAACGAAAATCTGTTTCCGCCTGCTGAAGTTTTGGCAAAATGTGAAGGAATCGCCCCGGTGGGAGCGGCGACCGAACTGTACGATCGCTATTGGACACAGATCACCAGCGCATAATCTCATCGCGTATCAGCTATGGCCGCTTCTTCTCCTTCCGCTTCGACTCCGGTTCAAACGAGTTCACCGTCGATCGCCAATCGCCTTTCGCGCCTGGTTCAGCCGCTGTTGCTGCTGGCTCCGGCTGGGGTTTGGCTTTTTCTGCTGCTGGTGATCCCCACGCTGATGATCCTCAACATCAGCTTGATCCCCGGTTTGCGTCCCGGTGAAATTCCCGGTGCATACGGCTTGGGAAACTTCCTGAGAATTTTCGACCCGATTAATTTGCGCGTCATGGGGCGATCGCTCTACTTCGCGATCGGCACGACGATTATTTGTCTGCTGCTGGGCTTTCCCGTTGCCTACTGGATCGCTTTGCTTTCGCCTCCGCGCTGGCGAAATCTGCTGCTGGTTGCGTTTGTGCTGCCGCTGTGGACATCCTCGCTGCTGCGCGACTACGCCTGGATTACGATTTTGCGACCGACAGGCGTATTGAATTCGTTCCTCGGCGCGATCGGTCTGCCGCCACAATCACTGCTCAACACGGGCACAGCCGTAATCATCGGCTTGAGCTACAGCTTTTTGCCCTACATGGTGCTGATTTTGTATGCCTCGCTGGAAAAACTCGATCGCCGCCTGCTCGAAGCCGCTGCGGATTTGGGCGCAAATGCCCGTCAAGCTTTCCTGAAAGTCACCGTCCCGCAAACCTTACCGGGAATCGCCGCAGGCAGCCTGTTGGTCTTCATCATCAGCCTGGGTGATTTTGTCGCGCCAGAACTGCTGGGCGGCGCATCCAGCATGACGATCGCCCGCTTAATCTACAACCAGTTCCTCGGAGCTACGCGCAACTGGGGCTTTGGCTCCGCGCTGAGCATGATTTTGATTCTCGCTGTGAGTTTGGCGATCGCGCTGCTGTTGCGCTATGGCGATCGCGACATCGAAAGCTACTAGTTAAACGAGTTTGAACTGATGACTCAATCGACGCGATCGCTTCCTTCTTGGCAAACCCTGTTCACCTGGCTCATGTTCGGCTTCATGTACCTGCCGATCTTGGTGCTGGCGTTCTATAGCTTCAATGCCTCGCGCTACAGTGCCGGATGGGAAGGCTTCAGTTTGCGCTGGTATGCCAGCATGATTCAAGACCAGCGGATTTTGTCGGCCTTGAAAGACAGCTTGACGGTGGCGTTTACGGCTGTGGTGGTGTCGGCGGTGCTGGGCACAATGATGGCGGTTGGGCTGGCGAAATTTCGGTTTCCGGGCAAAAGTTTGTATCGCGGCGTGTCGTATTTGCCGCTGATTATTCCCGACATTGCGATCGCCGTTGCGACGCTGGTGTTTCTCGCCTCGGTCGGTCTTGCCTTGAGCATCTGGACAATTATTGCAGCGCATATTGTGTTTTGTTTGGCGTACATTGCGATCGTCGTTTCCACTCGCTTATCCGGCCTGAATCCGCATTTGGAAGAAGCCGCGCTCGACTTGGGCGCAAATCCGTTTCAGGCGTTCATCAAAGTGCTGCTGCCGGAAATTGCCCCTGCGATCGTCTCTGGTTGCCTGCTGGCCTTTGTGTTGAGCATGGATGACTTTTTGATTTCCAGCTTTACGGCGGGCGGCGGCGCGACGACTTTGCCGATGGAAATCTTTAGCCGCGTTCGCACCGGAGTCAAGCCAGACATGAATGCGCTCAGCGTTGTGCTGATTTTGGCGTCGGGCGCATTGGCGTTTGCGTCGGAATATATTCGCTATCGCAGTGAGCAGCGACGACTCGGGCAGTAAGCGCGATCGTTGCTCAATCCTTCATCTGTGGGCAAACTAGAAGAAACATTTCGTTACTCTTGGCCCCTATGAAATCGAGGCAGACGAATCAGACAGCGCCTGCAACGGAGTCGATTGATTTGGACGATGGTGAACTGCCAACGCGCTCTGCTCGGTTTCTCCTGCAAATCATCAACAGCTTTCGCGATCCGGTGTTGATTCAAGACCGTCAGCATCGCTGGCTCTTTGTGAACGACGCGCTGTGTCAACTGCTGGGGCACGATCGATCGCACCTGATTCGCAAAACGGACGCGGATTTTTGGCCGCCTGCTCAAGCGCAAATCCTGCGGGAAAAAGACGATCAAATCTTTCAAACGGGGCTGGCTTGCGAAACTGAAGCTTGGATGACCAGCGCGACGGGCGAACAGCGGTGCATCGCCACGCAAAAATCGCTGCTCCACGATGAAGCGGGCAATGCGTTTTTGGTGGCCGTCCTGCGCGATGTGACGACCTCAAAGCAGATGGAGCAAGATTTGCAGGCCGCTCAGCAGCGCTTTCAACTGGTGATCGACAATATTCCACAAACGATTTGGTGGAAAGACCACAACGGCGTTTATCAAGGCTGCAATCGAGCAGCGGCAACAGTAGCAGGCTTGGTATCTCCGTCTGAAATTGTCGGAAGAACAGATGATGACCTGCCCTGGACAGCAGAGCAGGCCGACTTTTATCGCAGTGGCGATCGCGACGTAATCTGCACTAGGCAACCGCAACTGCACCGGATCGATCGGCAGCAGCAGGCCGACGGACGCCAAGTTTGGCTGGATGCGAACAAAATTCCGCTCTGCAATGCGGCGGGCGAAGTGCGAGGCATTTTGGTGACGATCGAAGACATCACTGAGCACAAACGCATCGAAGCCGCTTTGCAGCACAGCGAAGAGCGCTTTCGCACGCTGACGATGAATGTGCCGATCGCCATCTACCGCAGCTTGAATGATGCAGACTGGACGATGGAGTACATCAGCGATTTCTGTGAGGTACTCACAGGCTATCCCACTTTAGACTTCATGGCGCATCGGGTCAGGACGTGGGAGAGCATCACCCATCTTGACGATCGAGATAGAGTACGGCACACCGTTGAGGCAGCGATCGCCCTCCACCAGCCGTTTGAGATCGAATATCGCATTCTGCACCGCGACGGCAGCATCCGCTGGATCTATGAAAAAGGTCAAGGAAAGTTTGACCCGTCTGGCGATCTGCTGTATTTGACGGGCGCAATGCTGGATATTAGCGATCGCAAACGCGCAGAAGCCGCTTTGCAGCACAGCGAAGCACAGTTTCGCAGCTTGACGAGCAACTTGCCTGCCACAATCTACCGCTGCCTGTGCGATCAGGACTGGACGCAAATTTTTGTCAGCGATTTCTGTGAAGAACTGACGGGCTATCCGGCTGCGGAATTTATTGGCAATTCCGTCCGCTCTTGGGAGAGTGTGATTCATCCGGACGATCGCCCAGTCGTCGAGCTAGCCGTTTATCAAGCGCTGGCGATTCAACAACCCTACATTCTCGAATTTCGGATTGTGCATCGCGACGGCAGCATCCGCTGGGTCTATGAAAAAGGCCAAGGCACGTTTGACGAATCGGGCAACTTGCTGTTTCTCGATGGCGCGATCATGGACATTAGCGATCGCAAGCAGGCCGAAGCTGCGCTACATCAGTTAAACGAGGAACTCGAAGAACATATTCTCGATCGCACCATTCAGCTTGAACAGGAAATTCAGGAGCATCAGCGAACCGAAACGGATTTACGCGAGTCGCAGCAGCGCTTGGCCTTGCTGATTGAGCAAACGCCGCTGGCCGTGATCGAATGGAGTCCGCAGCTTGAAGTGACCGAGTGGAATTCGGCAGCCGAGCAGATTTTCGGCTATCGACGTGAAGAAGCGATCGGCAAATCGCTCGGCTTTCTGATTGATTCACAGCAAGAAGCGGTTAACGAAGCGATCGCGCAAGTGGTCTTGAACCAGCGATCGTCCCGCCGCAGCGTCGGAGAAAATCAAACCAAATTCGGCCAGCAAATCATCTGCGAATGGCACGACTATCCACTGATTACCGCTGAGGGCGAACTGCTCGGCTTTGCGTCGCTTGCCCAAGATATCACCGAGCGCAAACGCACCGAGGAAATTTTGAAGCGGCAGCTTACGGCGATCGAAGCATCGCTTAACGGCATTGCGCTTTGTGATGCGGAAGGTCGATTCACCTATATGAATCAAGCGCACGCTGAAATCTACGGCTATGACCATCCGCAAGAACTGATTGGGCAGCACTGGAGCATTTTGTATGACCCACTAGAGCAGCAGCGCCTTGAGCAAGAAATTATGCTGGTATTTGCGCGGACAGGTCGCTGGCTTGGCGAAAGCATTGGTCGGCGGCGCGATGGTAGCACGTTTCTTGAAGAAACTTCGCTGGCGGCGATCGCAGATGGTGGTTTGGTGTGCGTGGTGCAGGATATTACCGATCGCAAGCTGGCTGAAACTGCAATTCGCCAGTCGGAAATGCAGTTGCGCCAGCGAGCCGAGCAGCTAGAGTTTGCGCTGCAAGAACTTCAGCAGACACAGGCACAACTGATTCAAAGCGAAAAAATGTCGAGCTTAGGTCAGTTGGTTGCTGGCGTGGCGCATGAAATTAACAATCCGGTCAACTTCATCGCGGGCAACTTGACGCACGCCAACAGCTACATGCAAGGCTTGATTGGCTTGCTGCAAGTCTATCAGCAGCACTACCCCAATCCGATCGCCGCTGTGCAGGCAGAAGCCGACGCGATCGATCTCGATTTTCTGATGGCCGATTTGCCCAAGCTGCTCAGTTCGATGCATGTCGGTGTCGATCGCATTCAGACAATTGTGCGATCGCTACGCAATTTCTCGCGCATGGACGAAGCCGAAAAGAAAGCGGTCGATCTGCACGATGGCATCGACAGCACCCTGGTAATTTTGCAAAATCGCCTCAAGGCGCTGCCCAATCGCGTCGAGATTGAAGTCGTCAAGCAGTACGGTTCGCTGCCAAAAATTGAGTGCTATGCCAGTCAACTCAATCAGGTGTTTATGAATTTGATTAGCAACGCGATCGACGCGATCGAAGAACGGCTGTTGCACGCTTCTGAGCCTGCCCCGCGCATTGCCATTTCAACCACGATGACTGCAACAGAAGTGCAAATTCTAATTGCCGACAATGGCATGGGCATTCCGCCCGAAATTTTGCCGCGCCTGTTTGATCCGTTTTTCACCACGAAACCGATCGGCAAAGGAACGGGAATGGGCTTGTCGATCAGCTACCAAATCATCACCGAAAGACACGGCGGCTCGATCGAGTGTCGATCGACGATCGGGGAAGGAACCAAGTTTGCGATCGGAATTCCGATCGCGCCGAAATGAATTAATCTTGCACGTAATCTTGACCGCTAATTAGCGCTTGCTCAGCTCGCACAAATTCACGACCTAAATAAGCGGCATGGTCGAGATAGCGAATTGGGCAGGGTTTGGTTTCTTCAAAGATTTTGATGCAGAGTTCTTTTGCGGTTCTTCCCGTAAAAGTTGCCGTTGGTGTGCGTTCAACTTTGCCGCGTGTGGGCAACGGCTTTCCTGTTTCAGGATCGCAAGCTAAACCTTTGTCATTGATGAAGTTTGAAAAATGTTTGGCGCAAATCAAATTGGCAGCGCGATCGAGATAGATCAAAAAATATCCATCTGGATCAAGCTCGATGTAGCGCTTGGAAAGTTTGTCGTCGAGTGCAGCCAATTCTGCCGCCAGTAATGCCGTTTGAGTCATACCGTTGATTGCAGTTTTATCGATACATCCAATTTACTCTAAATGTTCGATCGATTGGGATTATCAGTGGCTTGAGCAAACGGCAAATCTGCATTAATCGCATCAATTTCGCGCTGCTCCATTTGATTCACTTCCGCCATGTAGGAGGTAAGAATTTGCGACAGTTTGGGATTGTAAAAACGGTGGAGCGAGTAGTTGGGCGTGGCCGGAAAACCGCGCCGCTTTTTGTGTCTGCCGCCCGCTCCAGGATCAAAAGTTTGAATGTTGCGATCGATCGCCCATTCGATCGGCGTGTAGTAGCAAGTATCGAAGTGCAAATTATCAAACTCAGTTGCACAGCCCCAATAGCGGCCATAAAGCTGATCGCCTTTGGTCAAACAGAAAGACATCGCCATTGGATGACGTTCATCACCTTCGCTATAGGCAGCAAAAAAGACGACGCGATCGCGATAGCAATCGTCTAGCTGCTCAAAAAATCGGCGGGTTAAATATTTGCTGCCCCACCAGCCAAACTTGTCGCAGGTGTCGCAATAAAAGCGATACATCTGACTAAACATTTGGCTGGGGATTTGATCGCCTGTAAACACTTTCAGTGTGAGTCCCGCACTGGCGACGGCTTTGCGTTCGCGCTTAATGTTGCGTCTTTGATTGGCGTTGAACGCCTTCAAATAATCATCAAAAGTTTGGTAGTCGTGATTTTGCCAGATGTAGCTGTGGTGCAGCCAAGGCGTGAAGCCGCGCTCCTCCATTTTGATTTGCCAGTCCGGGTCAACATAGAGAAAGTTGCACCCTGAGATCCGATTGCGCTGGCAAAACGAATCGATCGCTTCCACCATGCGATCGGTTAGCTCGTCTTCATCTTCGCCAGGCGCAATCAAAAAGCGATAGCCTTCGGCAGGCGTAAACGGCGACATGCCCAGCAGTTTCGGGTAATACTGCACGCCCAACCGCTGCGATAAATCTGCCCACTGATGATCGAAGACGAATTCGCCGTAGCTGTGGCCTTTCAGGTAGAGCGGTGCGGCGGCAACCAGCGATCGATCGCGCCAGATTGTCAGATGATTCGGCAGCCATCCGGCCTTGGCGGTCGCACTACCTGACGCTTCCATGCAGTGCAGCCACGACCATTCAAAAAACGGCGTCTTCAGCGGCACGGCCATTTCGTCCCAAACCGATCGCGGCACTTCGGTCATGCTGTTGATCCAGGCGACGGTGTAGCGGGGTTTAAGCTGTTCCATTTTGGGACGGATAGAGCGATCGAGGTGGCCTTTTTCAAGGTAGTTCAAACTTCACGATGTTGCAGGCGATAGTGCAAAAAGACTTCGTGGTCGATCGCTTCAGCCGATAGAAGCTGGAGGCGCGGGGCGATCGCTTCTGGAAAGCCAATTCCGGCAGCGGGAGTGGGGGCGATCGTGCCGCCAAGCAGCAGCGGGCAAATCGTCAGCCGCAGTTCGTCAATTAGGTCAAGTTCCAGTAAATTCCAGACGATCGAACCGCCGCCCAAAACGGCGATCCGTCGAATGCCGCTGTGTGCAAATTCCTTCCAGGCCGCTCGCCAGTCGATGCCGCTGGGTGTGCCGATCGTCAGGACGCGATCGAAATGGGGCGCATCCCAAGCTTGAGCGGCGGGCGTGGTCAGCAGCCAGCGGGGAACAGGTTGAGAGAAAAATCGCCAGTCGGAATTCAGCTTGGCCGATCGCGAGGCAACAATCTGAATCGGTTGGGGCGGCTGATGGTTCTGCTGGCGCAGCTTGAGCAAATCGGGATGGGTGACGCGCAGCGTGGTTTCGTAAGCTCTGAGCGTTTCGGCACCGAAGAGAACCGCATCGGCTTGAGCGACTTGCGCTTCGAGGTGCGCTTTGTCTGTCACCGAGCCGAAACGAGCGGGCGATCGATTGGCATCCGCGATCTTACCATCCGCGCTCATCGCCAGCACAACGACGGTATAAATAGAGAAAACCCTTTGCATTTCACAATTTTTTCATGAACTTTGGCTGTACGGATGGCGATCGCACGAAGTCTAGGGAATAGTAGTTTTACAATTGCAGTGTCGTTCCCGATCGATCGCGTTGCCACCCGTCTAGAATTTCTAAAACGGCTGGTGAAGGTCGATCGTATTGTCGTCTTCACTGCTGTCGGCAGGTTTGCACCTCCAATCGTCAGTGCTTATGGCTATGCTAGGTCAATCTTCGTTTCGCCGCGTGCTGCTTTCACGCGCTCTGCTGCTGACCATTCCGATTTTGCTGTTGGGAGTGGCCGTGACCTTCCGCAAAGCCCGCACCAGCCTGCTTTACACGGCGCGGCAAAATTTGATGGAAAGCGCCACGCGCAAAGCGGACTACGTTCACGCTTCAATTTCCGCACTGCAAACGAGCTTAGCGATCGCTGGAGAATCGCCCAGCCTGACCAGCGGTTCGCCTGCCGCCACTCAGTCTTATCTGCAAAAGCTGCTGCCGCAGTTGCCAACTGACGTGCGCTGCTTGCAGCTTCGCGATCTACAAACACAGCGCTTGATCGCGAGCACCTGCGGCAACGAAGCGATCGCACCCGCGCAGGCCGACACTGCAACGCCGTTTACGCTGACGCCCATTACAACGCCACTGCCCGCGCAAGCATCGAGCCAACTGCGGCTGCTGCTGACGACGATCGTGGCAAATGCCAGTGGCGATCGCCGCTATCAACTGGTCGCACAAACAACGATTACGCAGCTTGAAAGCGGCGAACCCTGGTCGCTGCTGGGCTACACGGTGATTCTTGACCAGAACGGACAAGTGCTAGCGCATCCGTTTGGCGATCGCGTCGGCAAACCTGCAAATGTAGCGGGCGATGTCGATCGCTACGAAGATATTTTGGAAAATGCTCAGCGGGGCGATCGTGCGGTGCGCCATCTGTTTGAATTTGGCGGCGATGGAACGGAATGGCTAGCAGGCTTTAGCCCGCTCGACATTGCCACCCGCACCAGCCAGCAGCAAACCTGGACGGTTTTGGCCGTGACGCGGCTTGATCATGCGCTGGAAGGCCTCAAAGAAATTACGCAAATTCTGTTTATTCTCACGGCGGGTTTGCTGATCACGCATTTGCTGGCAATGCTGTATCTTGCTCGCGATCTTGCCCGTCCGCTTGAGCAGCTTGGCAAATATGCCAGCCGCATCCACAAGCGCGACCCGCTAGAGCGTGCACCCAAAAATTTTCGCGTCAAAGAAATCAATCAGCTTGCCGAAGTGCTTGACAACATGGTGCGCCGCTTGGAAGAACGCGCCCAAGAGCTAGAGGCCGCTTGGCAAGAAGCAGAAGCTGCCAACAAGCTCAAAAGTGAATTTCTCGCCAACACGTCGCACGAATTGCGGACGCCGCTGAATGGAATTATCGGCTGCATCCGACTGGTGCATGATGACTGCTGCGACAGCCGCGAGGAAGAACTTGAATTTTTGGAACAGGCGGACAAAGCTGCAATCCACCTGCTCAACATCATTAACGATCTGCTCGATATTGCCAAAATTGAAGGCGGCGAAATTCCCCTGTCGCTGGAACTCATCGACATTCAGGAAATTTTGCGCGAAGCCATTCATCTCGAAAGTGTGCAGATTCAGCAAAAAGGATTAACGCTAACCGCTCCCGACACGACCAGCCCAATTTGGGTGCGGGCTGATCCGGCGCGACTCAAGCAGGTGCTGCTCAACATTATCTACAACGCCATCAAATTCACTGACCAAGGCGGCATCTCGATCGCCACGCGCATCGAGCGTGCCACACTCAACCCTGCCCCCAACGCGCCCAGTCCTGACGGCTGGATTATTATTGCGGTGCGAGATACAGGCATCGGCATCGATCCGGCTCAGCAGCACAAGCTGTTCCGTCCGTTTGTGATGGTGGATGGCAGCACGACGCGCAAGTATGAAGGCACAGGCTTGGGCTTGGCAATTTCGCGCAATCTAATCGAGCTGATGGGCGGCAGCATTTCGCTTCACAGTGCCGGAATCGGGCAGGGTACAACGGTCGAGGTGGCCTTGCCGATCGCTTCTGCGCTCGAATCGATCGATTCCGCACCGAACGCGCAAATCGATCGATCTGCGACAAAACATCCTGCCATCCGCCACAGCCTTTAGGGACACGGCGCTGCTATGTCTCGACATCCCTCACCCTAAAACCATCCATCACCTTAAAACAAGGCTGGGGTGGCGATCGATCGCCACCCCAGCCTTCGAGTGATTGATTTAGCGGAGACAAACCAGGTTTTAACCAGAACCCTACAAAGAAGCAGGCACCTCGACCTTTGCAGATTGCGCTTTCACCATCGAATTGGTTTCAAACGCGATCGCAAATTGAGCTTTCGGGCGCATTTGTTGAATCACTTTGAGGTATGATTCAGCATCAACACGACGACGAAACCGCATGACGAGCGATCGCTTTAGGTCGGGCAGCAGTTGATGGATCACCCAGGGATTAAGCTGTTCTTGGTAGTTCATAGGACTTGGTGTGAGGTTGATGTGAATGAAGTTGACGACAAACGAAACCTAAATTAAATCGGAAGATTTTCGGCTTGAACGCTACATGTGGTAGAAGCGTTTTTGCTTGTCCCCTATAGATAGCGGTTATTTTTGGGGATTGCAACAGTGTTAACAAAACTTAATAATCTCTGCTGAGATCAAACATTGCTGCTGTTTCCCCAAGCGGCAGCGATCGAACTGGGCAGAAGCTAAATGGTCGGATGGCATTCGGAGGCGGCAATGCAGACGGAGTTGGCAGCGGCTAGCCTTTTTTGCAAGAAAAAAACAGCGATCGAGTATAAACGCGATAGCTTTAACGAAGGTCGGAGCGCGATTGCCTGCGATCGCACCTGAGCGCTTGTCGCAGAAGGCTCGCTATTTGTAGTACACCACCACAACTCTGTTGCGCTTCGGCTCAATTCTTAGCAACACAAAACTTGAGTGAATCCACCGTTTCGTCATGACTTCCGACTCTGATTTACCTGCCCCAAACCTGGAGGATTTTGATGTCGAAATCCGCGACATGGGCATCGACGATCTTGCCCCGGTTTATCACTTGGGCGAAAGCTTGTTCACCAGCGACCTCTATCCCTACATCTACCGCACTTGGGACGAGTGGGAAGTCATCGGCCAGTTCAACACCGACCCGGAATACTGCCTGGTTGCTACAGTTGGCGATCATTTAGCCGGATTCACGCTGGGCACAATCATCAGCAAAGCTTCGTGGGTCTATGGCTACATTTTGTGGCTAGGAGTGAGTCCGCAGTTTCAGCGGCGGGGCATTGCCGATCAGCTTGTCGATCGCATCGTCGAGCGCATGATCGATGAAGGCGCAAGATTCATGATGGTTGATACCGATCCGGCCAACATTCCCGCCGTCAAGTTTTTCACCCGCAAAGGCTTCGGCAACGTCCGCAAGCACATTTTTCTGTCGATGAACCTCAACAAGCATGAATACTACGGCAAACTGATCGCTTACGAGCGCAGCAAAGCCGATCGCCAGCGCAACAGCCGCCCCCGCCGCCGCACATGACTCCGGCTCTCATTCTGACGATCGCCGCCCTGCTCGACTTCCTGATTGGCGATCCCCGCCGCTTGTTTCATCCGGTTCAGGCGATCGGCTGGGGAATCACGCAATACACCCACTGGGCGCTCAAGCATTTTGACTCAGAGCGATCGCAATTTTGGGCAGGCGTTGGCTTAACCGTTAGCGCGATCGGTCTGAGCGGATTGGCAGGCTGGGAGATTGTTTGGCTTGCGTCGAGCCTGCATTCGATCGTGGAAGTTGCAGTTGCCGCCGTTCTGCTCGCCTCTTGTTTTGCCGGACGCAGCTTGAAGGATGCTGCGATCGATGTGCTGGAACCGCTCGAATCTGGCGATCTAGAAACAGCAAGAACTCGACTGGCGCAATATGTCGGACGCGACACTGAAAAACTATCGGAAGCAGAAATTCTTCGAGCCGTGCTGGAAACCGTCACGGAAAATGCGATCGATGGCGTTTTGGCTCCGCTGTTCTGGGCGATCGTCGGCGCGTTCACTTCGATCGGCAGCGTCCCTGTGGCTCTCGCCTACAAAGCTGCCAGTACGCTCGATTCGATGGTTGGCTATCGCGAGCCGCCATACACATTCCTGGGACGCGCTAGCGCTCGCCTCGAAGACGGTTTGACCTGGATTCCCTGCCGACTTGCGGTGCTGTCGATCGCGCTGCTCTCTCGTCGTCCGCTGCACGTTTGGCAAATCTGCCTGCGCGACGCTCCTCAAGATCCCAGTCCGAATGCTGGATGGAGCGAAGCCGCTTATGCCGCCGCGCTCGGTGTGCAGGTTGGCGGTAAAAACACTTATCGCGGCATCCTCAAATTGAAGCCGCTGCTGGGCGATGCGATCGAACCCATCACGCCCCAAACGATTCACCAGGCCACTCGCCTAACGCGAATTTGCTTCCTGCTGTGGCTAGCGATCGTCCTGCTGTTCCTGTACCTTCGATCGTGAGGTAAAAACGTCGCCACCTGATTCCCAATACCCAACACTCCTCATGCCCGAACCCGTCGAAATCTTTTCCGCTGACAAAATGCGCCGCACCATCAACCGCATTGCCTCGCAAATTGTGGAGCGATCGGACTTGTCCCGACTCACCTTAATTGGCATCTACACCAGAGGCGTGCCGCTGGCTGCAACGCTGGCAAAACAAATCGAATTATTGGAACAGGTGCAGATTCCAGTCGGCTCGCTGGACATTACTTTTTATCGGGACGACCTCGATCGAATCGATTTACGCACACCCGAAAAAACCGAGATTCCTTTTGATCTAAGCGGCAAAATTGTTGTTCTGGTGGATGATGTCATCTTCAAAGGTCGAACCATTCGCGCTGCATTAAATGCGGTGAATGATTACGGTAGACCAGAAATCATTCGTCTCGCAGTTTTGGTCGATCGCGGCCATCGCGAAGTTCCAATTCAGCCAGATTTCACAGGCAAAAAACTTCCCACCGCGAAAGAGGAAATCGTCAAAGTTTACCTACAGGAAATTGACGGGCGCGATGGGGTGGAATTGTTGCGACGATCGATCGAATGAGGCAGAAGGTCGAGTTTTTGTTTTCTCTTCCTGCTGCCCTCTACCTCCCGCTTTAACTTGCGATCGGCGTCCGATTTTCGATGTGAAAGCGATAGCCGTGCGGCAAGATGTGTAGTTTTGCGCCACAGATTGCCATATCTTCGTCCTTCAGCAGGTTGTCGGCATTTGTGTGCGTGACATTAGCGACATCGACGATCGTGACGGCGCCATCCCCGATAACTTCCAGCGTGTTGCCATTCACCACGATCGCCGTATTCTCATCAATGCCAAAGCCAAGGACGGCGGGCTGCTGCATCAGAGCCGACAGCAAGCGACCCAAACGACCGCGCTGAGCAAAATGCTGGTCAATCACAAATCCCGGTAGAAAGCCCATTCCCGGCTCCATTTCCGCCACTTCCACACGCGGGTTCGTTTCAGCTTCGCCGCTCACGATCATCATGTCGGGCATCATCGCGGCTCCGGCACTCGTTCCGCCAATGACCAAGCCTTGCTTGAGGCGATCGAGCATGACGTGATGCAGCTTTGTGTCGCGAAGCATTTCGGTAATGCGGGCTTGATTGCCGCCTGTGAAGAACACTCCAGTGGCTTGTTCGATCAGGGCGATCGCTTCAGGATCTTCGGCATCTTCGCGCTTGCCCGTGTCAAGTACCTTCACATCTTCTGCGCCCAGTCGCTCAAAAATTTCGGTATAGCTGTCGCCGACTTCTTTGGGCAGTTCGGTCGCAACTGTCATGATCACGAGATGAGCTTGCAATCCGCCTGCCTGCCGCACAAATTCTCTCAAAATTTTGCAGTCGCCTTCTTTGTCTTCTGCGCCGCCAATAATAAATAGCTGTCCGCGTTGACCGTTGCCTTCCATAAATTTTTGCCTATCTAAACCTGTATCGCTTCTACTTCTTAATGAAACATAGAGCCTACTAGTTCAGAAATTCACCATTTGGTAGAAATCACTACAGAACTTCTCATTCTTTGGTGTTGTGTCGGAATTAACGCAGACAAGTGCTCGCTAGCGCGAGTGGAGTCAGGTGCGATCGCTTCACTTTGTTTTATTTGCTGGAAGCCACACCGGAAATCGAAGTTGATTTCGTTGCGACATGACCATTGGTCTCAGTGATGTCTAAATCCGCAGCAAGAATATCCACTTCAAGACCTTCATAGGCAACAACGCTGTTGGGAAACTGCTCAGCCGTTTGAACGCCGATGCGATCCATAAAAGCGTCATCATGCAGCGGATCGTGGTGGAAGATCACAAGCTTTTTGGCGTTGGCAGCTTTGGCCGCTTTGACGGCTTCTTGCCAGGTGGAGTGTCCCCAGCCGACTTTGCTCGATCGCTCCGAGTAGTATTCTTCGTCGGTGTAGGTCGCGTCGTAGATGAACAAATCGGCATCGCGAGCGAGCCAAACAACGTTTTCATCGAGTCCGTCGGTGAAATGCTCGGTGTCCGTGACGTAGGCAACTGAATGGTCGCGATAGGTGACGCGATAGCCGATCGCCTCACCTGGATGATTGAGCAGGCGATTTTCAACCAGAATGTCTTCGATGCGAACCGATTCTTCGATCTGCAAATCGGTAAAGCTCAAATCGGCTCCCATAATTTGCAGCGGCACGGGAAAGTTCGGGTGCAGCATTTGGTCGTTGAGCCGCTGCTCG
Organism: Microcoleus sp. FACHB-1515; assembly: GCF_014696105.1. Classification (GTDB taxonomy): domain Bacteria; phylum Cyanobacteriota; class Cyanobacteriia; order Elainellales; family Elainellaceae; genus JAAUTJ01. The sequence continues at coordinate 33,834 of NZ_JACJPO010000011.1, read as the reverse complement.
ATCGTAGAGCCGTTGGGCGCGATCGCTCCGTAGATTTTGAATCGATTGCCCTTGACAAAGGCGGGCACAAAGAACGGAAAGCCCTGGATGTGATCCCAGTGCGAGTGGGTGAAGAACAAATGGGCTTCGAGCGGCATTTGCGACAGCAAGGTTTGCCCCAGCAGCCGTAAGCCTGTGCCGCCATCAAAAATTAGTCGATGGCCGCCAACGCGCATCTCGACACACGAAGTATTGCCGCCATAGCGGACGGTTTCGGCTCCCGGACAGGCGATGCTGCCTCGGACTCCCCAGAAGTGAACTAGGAATTGATCCTGCAAATTAGACATGAGTGGTTCCTACCGGATTCTCATCGACTCAAGCACAAAGTTTCACTTCACTCGTGCCCACGACCTCTATCTTAGTAAACCCAGGTTTGACCAGCATTTCCCTAAATAAAATGCTGTTGCGAAATTTGGCAGTAAATCTTTACAAGATTTTACAAGTGAAACTCAAGCGGTATTGCACTCTTAGATCCAGTGTAGACTGCAAAACCCCCTTGGGGGGGAATTTTAAGGTACAGAATTTTGAAAATATTCGGGCGAATCTAACGAGGCGATCGCTCCGTGATTTTAGCTAGGATGGTGTGTTCAAAATCTCTACTCTATTTTAGATCCGGCCACCACGATCGCAACTGCTGTAATCCCGTTCCGCAGGTTTGGTTGTACTGCAACGGCGTCACCGTGATGTAGTTGTGGCGAATGGCCTGTACGTCAGTTGCCATCTTTTGTAGCCAAGCAAGATCAACAGGTTCCAGCTTCGCATTCGGCCAAGCCGTAAATTCCTCGGTCGGATCGTCTACTTCTTCAAGCAGTTCGCCCGCCAGCCAGTAATAAGTTTTACCACGCGGATCAGTACGCTTTTCAAACTGATCAAAATAGCGACGCACGCCTTGACGAGTAAGTGCGACTCCCGCGATCGCTTCTTCCGGCACAGGCGGCACATTCACGTTCAGCAGCATCGGCTGCGGCCAAGGATTGTCCTTCATCTGATCGATCAGCGATCGCGCAAAGTTCGCCGCAGGCTGAAAATCTTTTGCGTTGTGATTTGTCAAGCTGATAGCAACGCTGGGAATATTTTCGAGCAAGCCTTCCATTGCCGCCGAAACTGTGCCGGAATACAGCACATCGGTTCCCAAATTTGCACCGTGATTAATTCCCGAAAAGACGGCATCCGGCAAACCGTCGAGCAGTCCGCCTAGCGCGAGCTTCACGCAGTCGGAGGGCGTTCCTGAACAAGCCCAAGCCGCGATCGCCGGGTGGAACATTGATTCGACGCGATCGACCCGAATCGGATCATGCAGCGTTAAACCATGTCCTGTGGCCGATCGCTCTCGATCCGGACACACCACCATCACCTGATGCCCCGCTTCCGCCAGCGTATTTGCCAACGTCCGCACGCCCAGCGAAAAAATTCCATCATCGTTACTAATCAAAAGCTTCATCAGAAATCTGTGAGGTAAAGACGCCACTCTACTTTAGATTCCCCGATCGAGTTTCTTCATTGCGCCCAGCCACAGCCTTGAGATCAACCTCAGGCTGAAAGCGAAAACCCGTTGAAACGGGTTGGGGCAATTTTCATTTGAACGAACTTTAGCTTTCAGCTTGAACTTTCGTTTAGGGCTTGAGGCAATGCCAATCATCTCTACCTAAATTGCGCGATCGACCTCGTACACTAGTAGAAACACCGCGTAATGATTTGTCATGACCATGCCCCTGAGCGAGCTTGAAGCTCAACTGACCGCCTTGCAGCAAGACGCTGAGGGCGCGATCGCCGCCACGACGACGCTTGACCAGCTTGAGCAACTGCGAATCCAGTATCTCGGAAAGAAAGGTAGCCTGTCTCAGATTTTGGGCGGCATGGGCAAACTGGACGCGAGCGATCGTCCGCGCATTGGCGCACAGGCCAACGTTGTCAAGGAAGCGGTGCAAACGGCGCTTGATCAGGCGCGATCGAAGCTGCAAGCGGCACAAATTGAAGCGCAGCTAGCCTCGGAAACGCTAGACGTGACGCAGCCTGCGGTTTATCGATTGCAAGGTCACGCGCATCCGTTGACTAGTACGATCGATCGGGCGTTAGACATTTTTGTGGGCTTGGGCTACACGGTTGCCCAAGGCCCCGAAATGGAAACGGACTATTACAATTTCGAGGCGCTCAATACGCCTGCTGACCATCCGGCTCGCGATATGCAAGATACGTTTTATCTGCCGGACGGAAATCTGCTGCGGACGCATACATCTTCTGTGCAAATTCGCTACATGGAAAACAATGAACCGCCAATTCGCGTCGTTGCGCCGGGACGAGTGTATCGTCGTGACACCGTTGATGCAACGCACGCGGCGGTCTTCCATCAAATCGAACTGCTAGCGGTTGATGAAGGCTTGACCTTTACTGACCTCAAGGGCACAGTCAAGGTTTTCCTGCAAGAAATGTTTGGCGATCTCCCGATTCGCTTTCGCCCCAGCTTCTTTCCGTTCACTGAACCTTCGGCAGAAGTGGATGTGCAGTGGCGAGGCCGCTGGCTGGAAGTGTTGGGCTGCGGCATGGTTGACCCCAACGTCCTTAAAGCCGTTGGCTATGACCCAGAAATCTATACGGGCTTTGCGGCAGGTTTTGGCGTCGAGCGGTTTGCAATGGTGCTGCACCAAATGGACGATATCCGCCGCTTGTATTCGAGTGATTTGCGGTTCTTGAAGCAGTTTTAGCGGAATGGCGCGATCGCCTTGAGGTTCGATCGCGCCTCGCCTACTGCATCGCGCCGAGATATTTCTGCAAGTACGGCGAAAATACTTCATAAATGACGGTCAATGGCTGGCCGTGATGCCAGAACAAATAGTGTCTGCCCCAAAAGGGTCCCTTCTGCTCGAAAGCTGCTTCCAGCGCAGGACTGTGGCCGTAGTAAAGTCCCTGCACATCGCGATAAAGTTCGGTTCGCAGTCGCGCTAAGCTGGCCCAGATGGGAAGCGATCGATTCTGCAAATATTCGTCCACGTGGCTCGCTTCCCACCAGGACGTTGCGTAGGCCAATCGCTGTCCGGAAGCCGTCCGCAACCACGCCTGCCGCCGCAGACGTGGAGCGGGAATCGCTTCGATCGAAGTGGGTGCGCCATCGAGATCATCGCCAATCAGCGACATGTCGATCACGTCCACCTCGGTCGGTTCGCCCGTGAGAAGCTGCAAATAGCGCGTTGGCGAACCATCACCCAGCAGCATCATTTGCCAAGCGGGAGCAAGCTGATCGTGGGGCAGGCCGCGCTGCACGTCTGCTTCGTCGCCTCGCCAAATCGTCTGTAGCATATGCCAATCGGTTTCTGTGGAGTGGGGACGCTGGACAGAGTTTGGTTGAATTAGGGAAGTCAAAGGATTTACAAATCTTAAGCTTGCTTTACTTCAGATCATACCGCGCTCGGTTGATGTTCGCCGCGATCGCTTCTCAAGCGCCAATTGAGCAAGTACAATTCTGGCTCGATCGCTAGCCTTGCGATCGGCAACCATGTTAAGATGCTTGTCAATTATGAACATGTTCAAGAGGTAAGCGGTTCATGGAAGCGGTGTTGCTGTTGGCGAAATTGCCCGAAGCCTACTCGATTTTTGATCCCCTGGTAGACGTGCTGCCGATTATTCCGGTCTTTTTCTTTCTGCTTGCCTTTGTGTGGCAGGCTGCGGTTGGCTTCCGCTAAGCGGATTTGAAGAAAACTGAATCACAAGCAAAATTTGCAAAAGAGCCGATCGAATCGATCGGCTCTTTTGCTGTCTCGCGTTTTTGTCTTTTTGCAACCCACTTCAGCCATTTGCTGAGGATTCAAGTGAAGACCGATTGCGCTCAATTAAGTTGCCGCACTAGAGAACCTTGTGCGTATGCGAGTGCTGCTTCACGTTATCTTCGGTTCTGACAATGCGCTCTGAATTAAGGACGCGCTTGCGATCGAGCGAAAAGTTCCAGTCTTGGCGCGTTGTGCCTGCGGGAATGTGCACTTGGGCATCCGGACGGCTTTTGTAGGTGCGGGCAGCAGCAAGTGTCCGAAAGGCAAAATCATCGCAAAACTGCGTCTGTGGCGGAAAATCAGCAGGCAGTTGCGGCTGGTCATTGGGCAGCACGGCACCGATCGTGGTGGCGCACGCGGATTCGTAGGAAGTGGGAATGCCTTTGACGATCGCTTCTAGGGCAGCAGACGGAATTGGTTCGGCAACCTGAACCGGATGCACGCCGTCTTCGTCTTTAACAAAACAGGTGGCGAGGCCGATTACAACGTAATCATCAGTCGCGAGATCGGGAGCGTTTACAGAAGTCATCGAAGTTTGGCAAAAGGGCATGTAGCGGCAGCTTGGCGATCGATGGGCGCGACCGATCAAGCTGTTTGCATTCTACCTTGTCGATCGAATAGCGCGATTCACGCAGACTGCCCACCCTGGGGATTTCACCATTACAGTTTTTTAACAGAATGTGAACCAAACGGGATTTTTGCGATCGCGCTTATGAATTTTTCGCCACACGATCCGAAATTGCACGGATTAGCGCGGTAGGTGTTGGTGAAAGGTGGAAGCGCTTGCAGTCTTTGACTAATCTGGCTTTGATTGCGATCGCGCTTGTGAAGCTGCCCTGTATCGGTTAAATCACACTTCCGTAATTTAACTCTCCCGCTCGGTAGGGCAGCAGACACATCATCAAGTGACACACAGATAGATGTGCTGAAACTTGAAAACCTCGAAACTAACTTTGGTGGCTATGTCACCCGCCCTAACTCCGTGAGGATGAGATGAATACGCGCTCTTCAACCAATCGCTTACCGCGTTTAGGCAACCTCAACCGCTCGCTGACTGGCTCGGTCATTCCCGGATCGCGCTCGGTTCACCGCATGTCAAAGCGCTGGACTTCGCGTCGCCCCCGACTCAACCAGAAGCAGCGCAACCAAGAACCCGCAATTGCTTGGGAGGAAGGCAAACTGCGCCAGCAGGCAATGACCGAAGTGCGCCAAGGCCGCTATGACGAAGCGATCGAACTGTTCACCCGCTTGATCGATCGCAATCCGCACAGCGCTTCGTACTACAACAATCGCGGTCTGGTTTACTTCCAAAGCGGCCAGCTTGATGAAGCCTTTGCTGACTACAACAAAGCACTGGCGCTCAATCCCAATCTGGATGGCGTTTACAACAACCGCGCCAACTATCACGCGGCCAAAGGTCAACTGCTCGAAGCGATTCTCGACTACAACATGGCGATCGATTTGAATCCGGCCAATGTCCGTGCCTGGATCAATCAGGGAATCACTTTTCGCGATCTAGAAATGTACGATCGGGCGATCGAATGCTTTGATCTGGCTTTGCCGCTCGATCGCCTCCAAGGACACATCTTCGCTGAACGTGGACGCACCTATCAGCTTCAGGGCGACTGGAACTTTGCAATGGCCGACTACCAGCGGGCGATCGAGTATCTGCCTTTGCCTTGCGACTTGGGCAACGATCCCTCCCTGCGACTGCGGTTGCAGGTCGAAGTTTGGCTCGATGAACTGATTAGCCCGCTGGAAGCTTAGGCGACTGTTCGGGGGAAGGACAAGCGACTATTCGATCGAGATTGACTGCGGACCACCGTTGCCGTTAGACGTGCTGGAAGTCGGCGCAACGTAAACCGTTGTTCCTGCCTGTTCATTCAGCCAGCTTTTCACAGGGTCATCTGCGAGGCTGAGGCGAAACACGCCAGAGAAAAAACCGCCGAAAAACGAAATTGGCTGGTTGGTGAGTTCGCGAAACAGCGGTGCAAGTTCGTCAAGAAACATAGCGAATAATTTACGATCGTGCGCTTCGATCGTAACGCGAAATTAAGTTGAGCAGCCTGTCCAACAGTCGATCTATCCTACTATCAGTCGGGACTAGCGAAACTTTTCCTGTTTTCGATTTCCGATCGAAGGCGGTCAAGTCGCCCCCAATATTATTTACGTGCTCGCTCCTGTTGTCAGCAAAAAGCAAGCTTTCGATCGCGAATTGTAATCAAAGCATCAGGCAAAGAATCGATCGAAACGGTGATTGACCTGATGAAATACTTTTCCTAAATAGACGAGAGCGATCGCCCTCAAAAAAATTCGGGAGACGGATGAACCGTTCCCCGAAAGAGAGGAGAGACTGTAGATTTCAACTTGAGGAATTTGCGGCGATCGCTCCTCAAACCGAACTTAGAAAAAACTTAGATTTGAATTTCACCGCCCTGCTGCCGCACAAGATCGCGAACTTTGCCCAAATCTTTGGCCTGCGCTTGAATCAGCAGCAAATATTTGGAATTTGGGCGAGGATCAGCGTCAGCACTGGGCGCACTCGATCCGGTCAGCAGGCCGATTAGAGCGCCACCCAGCGCACCTGCGGCGACTCCAATGACGCCGATCACAACGCCTGCTTGGGACGAGCCTGCGAACGAAACCGGGCTGTCACCAGGGAAATTTTGAGCGCTAAAGCTCAATAAAATGGCGACAATGCTGCCAAACAAACCACCTGTAATTGCGCCGCTTCTTGCACTTTTTGCGCCCTTCGATTTTGACAAAGGCGGATTGGGGTCGATCGCGCTTTCTTGAATTGACAATCCTTCGGCTGGAATGCCTGCTTCAATCAGCACTTGCTGAGCGGCTTCGGCCTGAGCGCGATTGAGAAAAATTCCGCCAGTTTTTGCCAAAGATTCGGTGGGTTGCTGACTACTCATCGCTTCAAAATCCTTTTTCAAAATCAAATTGAGATGCAAAAACTATTTCCGATTCGGTTTTAGAAAATACCAGCCCAGTGCGACCAAAGAAGCGATCGACAACTGCACGAGTTCGCTAGCGGTCAAATGTCCGTCTGAAAAAGCGGCAATGCTGCGATCGGTGATGCCGAAAATCCAAGCGGACATGCCGATAAACCAAAGACCTTGCCGGAGCGGTTCAACGAGCGGAAGCAGTTTGGAGGATGCGGAATTAACCATTGGCTGAATTGAGAAGTGAGATCGCGTCAACTGGCAGCGTCACCGCATAAGAACGACTTCCGCCTGATCCAATGCAACTCTGCATAAACATTAAGAAATTTAGATAAGACTTGCCATTACTCCAAAGTAGTATTAACGGAAATTTTGGCTTCTGCCGCTCGAAACGGTGTCGCCTGCAACCGTTTTTCTTCACACTGCGATCGCCCTCTCTACGACTCCACAACTCTGCCTTGTAGCTGAGCGGTTTTAGCGAAAATCGCCCGCATGAAAGAGGATGTGGTTCGCCCAATTGCAGTACACCTGACTTGTATCTTTTGATTCGATCGCTCTCAGTAGTGAAGGTTACATCATCGATTTTTATTCACACTTTTATTTGGAACCCCAGCAATGAAACTCAAAAGACTCATTAGTTTGTTGAAAGAAACGGTGAAGGAATGGAACGAGGATAAAGCCTCGCGATTGGCGGCAGCGCTAGCCTACTACACGGTTTTTTCACTTGCGCCGCTGCTGATTTTGGTGATTGCGATCGCCGGAGCCATCTTGGGAGAACAAGCGGCAGAAGGTCAGCTTGTTGGTCAAATTCGTGGACTTGTAGGCCAAGATGCTGCTGAATTAATTTCGACTGCAATTCGTGGTGCAAATCGTCCCGGTGAAAGTTCTGGTTTGTTTCCTTCGCTGGTTAGCATTGCAATTTTGCTGTTTGGTGCAACCGGAGTTTTTGTGCAGCTTCAAGAATCGCTGAACACGATTTGGGAAGTTGCTCCTAAACCCGGACGGCAGGTGAAAGGCTTTTTGCAGCAGCGATTTTTATCGTTTGGCATGATTTTAGTCATTGCCTTTCTGCTGTTAATTTCACTGGTGATCAGTGCTGTTCTCGCAGCTTTGAATAGCTACATGAGCAGTTTGCTTCCGGGTGTTGATTTCCTGTGGATTGTGTTGAACTGGGTAATTTCTTTGGGCGTTATTACCTTTTTGTTTGCCTTAATCTTCAAATTTCTACCTGATGTCGAAATTACCTGGAGAGATGTGGCGATCGGTGCCTTCATTACGGCTATTTTGTTTTCGATCGGCAAAACACTCATCGGCATCTATCTCGGCAACAGCAGCTTTAGCTCGACTTATGGTGCAGCCGGATCGCTCGTAGTCATTCTGGCCTGGGTATTTTATTCAGCACAAATTCTCTTTTTCGGTGCAGAATTCACTCAAGTTTATGCCCGTCGCTACGGCTCGCGGATTGTGCCCAGCGAACATGCTGTGCCTGTAACCGAAGAAGGACGGGCGCAGCAAGGACTGCCTCGACAAGAAGATCTAGAGGAGACCGCTGAACAAATGGATCGACGGAGCGATCGCCGCATGTCTCGATCGCAGCGGTCTTCTTCCAGTCGGCGCGGTCGATCGCGTCGCCATTAAAAGCGAAAAGATTGCTGGCGATTCGTAGGATGAATTCAAATCAGTCTTGCGATCGCCAGTGATTGATTTTTGTTGCTTTTCATAATTTTTTCATTTTTTGAATCGAACTGATGTATTCTAAAAAGAAATTCAACTTTTGATAATGGAAGAAGAGTCATGACTCGATCGAAAGCTGTTTTGCAGCGAACGACTTGTCGGTGGGCGATCGCTGCACTTCTAGCCACTTTCTGTTTGACAAGCTGCACTCAAAGCAATCCTACAGCAGAGCCTGCTACGACCAACGCAACGAACGCCGCTCAAAGTCCGCAGACGCAAGAGAAAAAAGTAATTCTCACCACGTTTACCGTGATTGCAGACATGGCGCGAAACGTCGCGGGCGATCGAGCGATCGTCGAGTCTCTAACAAAACCGGGAGCAGAAATTCACGACTACGAACCGACGCCGAGCGATTTAATCAGAGCGCAACAAGCCGATTTAATCTTGGATAATGGATTGGGTTTGGAGCGCTGGGCAGAACGATTTTACGGCAGCTTAAATGATGTGCCCAACGTGACAATTAGTGAGGGAATTGAAGCGATCGCCATTGCCGAAGGAAACTATCAGAATCGTCCAAATCCCCATGCCTGGATGTCGCCACAAAATGCTTTGATTTATGTGGAAAACATTCGCAAAGCGCTGAGCGAAATCGATCCGGCAAATGCAGCAACCTACAGCGCGAATGCGAAAGCTTACAGTCAGCAAATTGAAGCGATCGATCAAAAATTGCGAACGGAACTAGCTCAACTGCCCGAAGATCAGCGATACATGGCAACCTGTGAGGGAGCATTTACCTACCTGATTCGAGACTACAACCTGAAAGAAATTTATCTATGGGCAGTGAATTCTGAACATGAAGGAACACCCCAGCAAATTCGACGTGCGATCGATCAAGTGAAATCGAATCAGGTTCCAGTCGTCTTTTGTGAAAGTACCGTCAATCCAGAAGCTCAAAAGCAAGTCGCCCAGGAAGGCGGAGCCAAATTTGGTGGCGTATTTTATGTCGATTCTTTGACTGATGCAAGCGGCAACGCACCAACCTATCTCAAGCTTTTGGAATACAACGTCAGCACTTTAATTCAAGGACTGCAAGGGAGCTAATTGTGGATCGTCAAGCCAGCATTGAAGTTGAAAACGTCACGGTTGACTATAACGGCAAAATCGCTTTGCACGGTGCAACGCTATCGCTCAGCGAAGGCACGATCGCCAGTTTAGTCGGCATGAACGGCAGCGGCAAATCAACTTTATTCAAAGCAATCATGGGCTTCATCACGCCCTCAACTGGACGAGTTTTAATCAATGGTCTGCCAATTCGATCGGCGCAAAAACGGGGACTGGTTGCCTACGTGCCGCAAGCAGAAGAAGTGGACTGGAATTTTCCGGTTAGTGTCTCGGATGTCGTCATGATGGGACGCTATGGACACATGAATTTGTTGAGAATTCCCCGATCGATCGATCGCCGCGTTGTCGCTGAAAGCCTCGATCGTGTGCAGATGACGCAGTTTCGCGATCGTCAAATTGGAGAACTCTCAGGCGGACAAAAAAAGCGGGCATTTCTAGCTCGCGCCCTGGCACAGCAGGGAACCGTGATGCTGTTAGATGAACCATTTACGGGCGTTGATGTCAAGACTGAAAAAGCGATTATTCAACTGTTGATGGAACTGCGCGATCGAGGCCACACGATTTTAATTTCGACGCACGATCTCAGTTCGGTTTCAACCTTTTGCGATCAGGTTGTCTTCATCAACCAAACCGTTTTAGCTTATGGTGCGACAAACGAAGTATTTACCCAGGAAAATTTGAATCGTACCTTTGGTGGCGCAATACCAAAAATTCAGTCGAATCCCAATCCGTAGGAGCAGTATGAACGCGATCGCAGAATGGCTCGTTGCACCGCTTCAATATGAATTCATGATCAAAGCTGTACTGATGAGCGCGTTTGTCGGCTTAGTTTGCGCGGTTTTGTCTTGCTACATGACGCTGAAAGGTTGGGCATTGATGGGCGATGCGGTTGCTCATTCTGTTACGCCTGGAGTGGTGCTGGCCTATATTTTGAATTTGCCGTTTGCGCTAGGTGCATTTGTGTTTGGTGTAGGTTCTGTTCTGGCGATCGGTTTTATCAAATCCAAAACCCGCATCAAAGAAGACACAGTAATCGGCTTAGTCTTCACCGGATTTTTTGCGCTTGGTTTAGTTCTGATTTCAAAAAATCCCACCAATGTTGATCTAATGCACATTTTGTTCGGCAATGTGTTAGGAATTCCCACTTCTGATCTGATTCAAACCTTTGTGATTGGCTCATTCACACTGATTACCGTTTTGATTTTGCGAAAAGATCTGCTGCTGTTTTGCTTTGACCCAACCCATGCTCGATCGATCGGTCTGAACATCACCGCACTCTACTACATTCTGCTGACTTTGCTGTCTTTAACGATCGTCGTAGCGCTGCAAGCAGTGGGCGTCATTTTGGTTGTTGCAATGCTGATTACTCCCGGTGCGATCGCCTATCTACTGAGCGATCGATTCGATCGAATGATGCTGATTGCGATGTTTTTTGGAGTAGTTTCCAGCATTTTAGGAACCTACATTAGTTTTCATCTGGATGCCTCAACGGGCGGCTGTATTGTCGTCCTGCAAACGCTGCTGTTTGTTGCCACAATGATTTTTGCGCCCAAGCATGGCTTACTGGTGCGGATGTTTCAAAAATCGTCAGTTGCTTGAACCTCAGCACGATCGCCACTAGTTTTTGTAGAATATCGGCTGTTTCGTAAAATACTGCTAACGGTTCGATCGCCACGCTTGATTGCCATACCAAATGAATCAAATTTTGGGCGCACTGCTAATTCTTCTAATTTGTCCGCTCTTGGGCGGTTTGCCTCTGATTCGCTGGCTAATAATCGCGCTCAGCAAACGCAATTTAGCTCAGCTTGGAACCGGAAATATCAGCGTTTCGGCAGCGTTTTATCATGGCGGACGGCTAGCAGGAATTCTGGCAATTCTGTCGGAAGCGCTAAAGGGAATTGTGGCCGTTTTGCTGGCGCGATCGCTATTTCCTCAAGCTCCCGTTTGGGAAATCATTGCGCTAATTGCTTTGGTGATTGGCCGCTATGCGATCGGACGCGGAGCAGGCACGACAAACGTGACTTGGGGCTACATTACGCACGATTGGACGGGCGCACTGCTGATTTTTTTGATCAGCTTTGTCAGCTTTACAATTTGGCGCGATCGCCAGCAGGGAAAATATGCAGTTTTGATTTTGATCCCGCTAATTACTGCGCTACGGCATCCAACAGAGGGCGATAGAATTGCGGCAACGGTGATTTTAAGTTTGCTGCTTGCCTGGATTTATCGAAATATGCCGGACGACCTTGATCTTTCTACTTCTTCTTCGCAGGCGAGTTCGCAGCGGATGTTTCGCTTCTTTCGCGGAGATCGATCGCTCTCCCTCGATCGATTGCTGCCACCGGAAAAAGTCGGCTCCAAAGCGGCAACCTTGGCTCGGTTGCGGAGTTGGGGCTATCCCGTGCCGCCCGGATGGGTGCTGCCGTCCGGAGACGATCCGGCTCCCTTGATCGATCGCGTCCAGCCGACGATAACGGCTCCGGTCGTCGTTCGATCGAGTGCGATCGGAGAAGATGCGATCGGTGCGTCAGCCGCCGGACAGTACGAATCGATTCTCAACATTACGAGTTCTGCGGCACTGGAGCAGGCGATTTTGCGCGTTCAAGCGTCCTACAGCCAGCCCAACGCCGTGCAGTATCGGCAGGATCGAGCAAGCAAATCTGGCGGCATGGCGGTTTTAGTGCAGCAGCAGATTCAAGGCGTTTTTTCGGGTGTGGCCTTTAGCCGCGATCCGTTCGCGCAGCGCTCCGTAGGAACCGCCCGTGAAGGGGCGGCAGTCGCGATCGAAGCCTTGCCTGGAACGCCTCAGCAAATTGTGTCCGGCCAGGTGACGCCGGAGCAGTATCGGGTTGAAATTGACGAGGCGATCGAACCCGATGCAGATTGGATTTTGCCGGACGGCATGGAGTTGACGATCGAGGGAGCAGGCGATGTGCCGCCGCAGATTATTCGTCAGGTAGCCTATCTCGCTCGGCATCTGGAAGCCCGTTTTCACGGCATTCCGCAGGACATCGAGTGGAGCTATGACGGGCAGCAGCTTTGGCTGTTGCAGTCGCGCCCGATTACAACGCTGATTCCGATTTGGACGCGCAAAATTGCCGCTGAAGTGATCCCCGGTCGCCTGCCGCCGCTCACCTGGTCGATCAATCGTCCGCTCACCTGCGGCGTGTGGGGCGAAGTGTTTTCGATCGTGCTGGGCAAGCGATCGCGTGGCCTGGACTTTGAGGAAACCGCCACGCTGCACCACTCCGCCGCCTACTTCAACGCCACGCTGCTGGGCGAAATTTTTTTGCGGATGGGTCTGCCGCCCGAAAGTCTGGAATTCCTGACACGTGGCGCAAAATTCAGCAAGCCGCCGATCGCCTCGACGCTGCGAAACATTCCCGGCCTGCTGAGGCTGTGGCAACGCGAACGGCGACTGCCTCAGGACTTTCAGCGCGATCGCCCCTCGTTCGATGCCGCCTTTGCCCATCTTGACGCTGAACCGCTGGAAACCTTGACGGCGAATCAACTGATCGAGCGAATCGATCGCATCCTGGAACACCTGCGACCCGCCACCTACTACAGCATTCTTGCACCGCTGAGTCTCGCGTTTCGGCAGGCAATCAGCAAATCGAAAGCTGATCTCGACAACAGCCAAACGCCCGAAGTCGCCTCGCTGCGATCGCTCGAAGCGCTGGCCGATCGATCGCGCCTGCTGCTGCCGCCCAATCTGCCGATCGATCGGGTGCAGGAGATGTTGATGGCTCAGCCGCAGGTGATGCAGGAATTTGAGGCGATCGTGAATGAGTACGGCTATCTCAGTGAAGTCGCGACCGACATCGCCGTGCCGACCTGGAAAGAACAGCCGGAAATTGTCTGGAATCTGTTCGTGCAATTGTTGCAACAGCCGTCGCGATCGCGATCTCAGCCATCGCGATCTCAGATCTCTCGATCGAACAGTCAACCTCAGCAGCGGCTTGACCTGAAAGGCGAAGTCAGCCGAGTTTACAGTCGCCTACTGGCCGAACTGCGCTGGAGCTTTGTCGCGCTGGAGCAGCAGTTTCAGCGCCAGGGATTGCTCGAATCCGGTGATATCTTTTTCCTGAAGCTGGATGAAGTGCGGCAACTGGTCAAAACGCCACAGAATTTTGCTGCCCTGATTGCCCAGCGGCGATCGCAACTCGATCGCGATCGGACTTTTGAAGTGCCTGTTCTGGTCTACGGCAACGAGCCGCCGATGCGCTTATCTGGCGCGATCGCACCTGCCAAAGGTCAACTGAAAGGAATTGGGGCGAGTCCGGGCTGGGTGGAAGGGCGGGTTTGCGTGTTGCGCTCGATCGAGATGCTGCCGAGTGTTCCGCCCAACGCGATTCTGGTTGTGCCCTACACGGATGCAGGCTGGTCGCCGCTTTTGTCGCAGGCGGCTGGCTTGATTGCGGAAGTCGGGGGGCGACTGTCGCACGGGGCGATCGTGGCTCGTGAGTATCAAATTCCTGCTGTCATGGATATTCAGGATGCAACCCGGCGGTTGCGAGACGGGCAGCGCGTCCGCATCGACGGCGCAGCGGGAACGGTGGAAATTTTGGAAGAAAGTGTGGAATCTGACAGGTAGCGGCTGGAGAATTCGCTAGACTTGCGGTTCCCAGTTCTTCCGGTTTTCCAGGTTGGGTTTGGGAAAAAAGTAGGTAAGCTGCGATCGCGCCTCCAAATCTCTGTCCAATTGCAGTTTTGTTTCTCACCTGCGGATGGTGAGGGCAATCGATCGCACAGGTCAAAATTGAAACATAACCAGCAAAGATTAATGAACCTATGGACAGACTAGAACGCACCTTTATGTGGCTGTCGCGCTTGCCGGAGCCGGAAAATCTAACCGTGCGATTTGATGAGTCCAAACAGCTTATCGTTGTCTGTCGTGACTACCGCAACGCCACGCGCATCTGGAACTTGCGGCACCACCTGCTGCCCGAAATTAGCCGCCTCAAAGTGTTTGTCAATTCCGATTACTACGCTTCCTACCCGGTTCAGTAGCTTTATGAACGTATCTCGAATTAAAGAAATTCTACGCTTCACGCTGGCGATCGCGCTGGTGATTGTGGGAACCACGCATTTCCTTACGCCGATTCCCTATGTGCGAATTGTGCCCGGAATGCTGCCGTACCCGCTAGGGCTGGTGTATCTCAGCGGATTTTTTGAAATTTTAGGCGGACTTGGCCTGCTGATTCCTTGGGTGAGTCAGGCGGCAGCTTGGGGATTGATTGCGCTGTTTATCGCGGTTTTTCCGGCCAACATCAACATGGCGGTCAATGCCATTGCGATCGAAGGTGTTCCACACATTCCCGCGCTGTACTGGGCACGGCTGCCCTTTCAAGCTGTTCTGATTGGGTGGGCATGGTGGTACACGCGCGAACCGCAGGCGCAGCCGGGAGCCAATCAGTTTCAAAAGCTCACCGATCCCAATACGGCAAAATAGCAGGCTCGATCGACGAACCTACTATTTTGTTTCAGTCCAAAAAATCTAGTCTTTTTGCTGCGAATCGTTTTGCTTTTTTTGACGCTCAGCTTCAAAATCGGCAAACGTCCGGTTGAGCCAGTAGTAGAACAGCGTTTCGTAGCTGACGCTATCTGGAATGCGATCGGGTGCTGAATTCATCTGACTTTCGAGTGAAAACTTATATTCCTGTAATGTATCTATGAATACGGAATACTTCTTGAGCATCAATACTTATTCCTTCTGATTCTTAGATTAATATTTGTTCTCAATTTTCAAGATTACTAAAAGTAAATTTAATCAGTAGAAGTTTTTGCCTGACTTTCTGTTGCGACCTGGTAAAGCGTACAAGGTTCGACCGTGACGCTTAGCTGTTCACAGCTATGTTTCCTCAATCGATTTTGGGAATCATTTGAAAGGATGGACGATTTCTAAACTGGCTAGCCTGCGTTACCTGTGACAGGTGGTCATGGCATGATACGACTGACCTAAATCGGACGGCTGTAATGGCAGTCGCTCTGCGTAAACTAGGCACTTATGTCAAAAATTCGTTGTGATTGGCGCAGCTTGAAGGCTAAGCAGGTTTCATGAAGTGCCTCTGCGCTCCTCCCAGGAAGATCACAGCGCTGCAAAAGGTTTGCACTACCAAGTTTTTCGTTCCTTTCCCCCGAAGGGTATCGCTTTTGAGCAGGGTTCTCGCGCTACCATTCGCTCGTTTCACTCTTTTGTTCATTTCGTGACTTTTTGCCCCTAGTCGCTGTCATCAGGCAGAACTCAACGGCAAACGATCGACTAGACGTGAACACAGCCGATCGCCGCTTGAATTTTGTGCTGCTGACATGAACCTGCACAAAGTCCTAGAGGAATTTGAATGACAACTACTTCTGCTGCTGCGATCCACTCGATCGCATTCGTTGATGCTGCCGTTGCAGACAGCCACTTGATGCTGGGAGCCACACCCGGAGTTGAAGTGATCCTGCTCGACTCTACCCAAGACGGTATTGCTCAGATCACGTCAGTCCTGCAAGGCCGCAGCAACGTCGAAAGCGTGCAAATCTTCGCGCATGGCGCATCGGGAAGTTTGCGGCTAGGAACCGCGCAACTGAATACGGAAAGCCTGGAAAGCTACGCCAGTCAGCTTGAGCAGTGGCGATCGGCCTTTAGCGAAACCGGAGATCTGCTGCTGTTTGGCTGCGATGTGGCTGCCGATGGCACCGAGTTGATCGATCGCCTCAGTCAGTTAACCGGAACTGATGTGGCTGCTTCCACCAACCTCACCGGAAACGCTCCCGGTGCTGATTGGAACCTGGAAGCGCAAATTGGAACCGTGACGGCGCAAAAAGCACTACAGACGGACAGTTTCCAAGGTGTCCTCGCAGATATCACCGTCACCAACACCAACGACAGCGGGGCGGGATCGCTCAGAGCCGCGATCGCTCAGGCGCGATCGGGCGACACGATTCGGTTTGCCAGCAGTTTGCAGGGTCGAACGATTACGCTCACGTCCGGCGAAATTAGCATTCCAGTCGGGAAGAATTTGACGATCGACGGCAGCGGCGCGTCTGGTCTGACGATCAGCGGCAACAATAGTTCGCGAATTTTTCTGCTCAACTCCACATCAGTTCAGCCGACAACGCTCAACGTTCGCAATTTGACGCTGGCGAACGGCAAAACGAGCGATCGCGGCGGTGCAATCAGCACCACGCATCAGGGCGTCCTCAACATCGAGAACGTCACGTTCAACAACAACGTTGCCGATCAAGGCGGTGGCGCGATTTTCAGCGCCTTTGAAGGCACGGTGACCGTCACCAACAGCCGCTTCAACGCCAACAAAGCGACAGCCGGAAACGATGAGCGCGGAGCGGGGGCGATCGCCTTTTGGGGGCCGCGCAGTCTCACCGTCCGCAACAGCGACTTCACCAACAACGAAGGCATCAACGGCGGCGCGATCAACAGTCTGAACGGCAAGCTGACGATCGAAAATTCCCGCTTCATCAACAACAACACCTTGGCGGCTCGCTTTGCTAGCGGTCAGCCGAACGATTTTCTGCGTGGCTATGGCGGCGCGGTTTATGCCGATCGCGCCAGTTCGCTCGAAGAAGCATCCGGCAGCATTCGGATTACCGGAAGCACCTTTCAGGGCAACAAAGGCAAGCGCGAAGGCGGTGCGGCCTATCTGTTCACAGGTCGGCAAGATCGCGTGGATATTTCGCGCAGCCAGTTCACTGAAAACACTGTTCAGCCGCTCGAAGGCGTTAATCAAGGCAACGGTGGCGGCTTGGTTGTGATGAGCAACGAAGTTAATCGCGGCTTGACGATCGATCGCTCCTCGTTTGCAAACAACACCGCGACGCTGCAAGGCGGCGGTTTGTGGATGATGAACGCACCAACGACGATTACCAACAGCACCTTTTCTGGCAACCGCACGACGAGCCAGGATTTTAGCAGCGTTGGCGGCGGCATGGCGCTCTACGGTCAAACGACGATTTTGAATACGACGATCGCCAACAACCGCGCCGGATGGGTCGGCGGCGGCGTGTCGGCCAGTGATGGCGCGAACGTTACTGCCAAAAACACGATCTTTGCCAACAACACCGCCGACAACGGTGGTAACGACTGGAAAATTCGCCAGCAAACCAGCCGCGAATTAACCAACGGCGGCGGCAACATTCAGTTTCCCGGTTTGCTCAGCAATCAGTTCAACCGCTTCAACGACAACACGGCAACCGCCAACATTCGCATCATCGATCCGAAACTGGGCGCGTTGCAAAACAACGGCAGTGGCCTGTTGACTCATGCGCTGCTCGCGGGCAGTCCGGCGATCGATGCGGGCGTCAGTGGTGCACCAACCGTTGACGCTTTCGGCCAAACTCGCGACGCCAAACCGGACATCGGTGCGGTCGAATTTCGCACCAGCACTTCGGGCGGCGGCAGTTCCGGCGGCGGTTCTGGCGGCAGTTCTGGCGGCGGTTCAACTCCGGGTGGTTCTACCAATCAAACGCTGACGGGCACAGACGCCAATAACGTGCTGCAAGGCGCAGACGGACGCGATCGACTGATTGGCAATGGCGGCGACGATGTGCTGATTGGGCACGGCAACGCCGATCGACTGACGGGTAGTGTGGGAGCTGACTTGTTTGTCTACAGCGGCGCGTCAATGAGCAGCGCTTTGGCCGGATCGCGCCTTGCCAACCTCGATCGCATCACGGATTTCCGCTTTGCCCAGGGCGATCGCTTCCAGCTTGACTACGATGGCGATCGATCGACTCGCGAGCAGCCCAGTGGTTTGTTTAATGCCGGACGAGTGCAGGGCAGTTCGCTGACCGCTGCCGCTCGCTCTGCCTATCGCGACAAAAATCAGCGTGCCAAAGGCAGTCAAGCGCTAAACGCCAACGAAGCCGTCTTCTTCACCTGGCAGAACAAGACGTATCTTTCGGTCAACAACGGCACGAAGGGCTTCAGCGTCGATCGCGACTTGATGGCCGATGTCACGGGCATCCGCATGAGAAACGGCGATGCCAGCGCAGGAGTGCTGAACACGAACAACTATTTCGCCTAGGGAAATTGAACGAGGACTGAGGACTCGCTGTTTCTTGGCACTCAGTCCTCAGTTTCTCCTGATCAGTTCGTGCCGCGTCCCCGACAAAACCAGCCAAACAAATTGGTTTCGCCGCGCATCTGTTGCAGATCGCGGCGATTTTGAGCGGCGATCTCGCGATACCACTGGCAATAGTCCTCTAGCTGCTCACGATGGCGAACTTCTTCGTAGAATTCGTGAGCAACTTCGTAGGTTTGAAAAACTTCACTTCCGATCGGCGGAAGCGGAACAATGCGACGCAGGGCAGGATCGCTCATGATGGCTCGATCGAAACAAGAGCCTTTAGCCTAACGAATTTGACCAGCGATCGACTCACTCCAACGACGCTATTCACCTTCGCGGTAGGGCGGTTCTGGGCCAATGCCACCGATGCGATCGGGCGGCCAAAAGCGAAAAACTGCATGACCGATAATTTTGTCGCGTGGCACATAGCCCCAAAAGTGGCTGTCGTAGCTGTTGTTGCGATTGTCGCCCATCACAAAGTAGGAATCGGGCGGCACGGTTTCTGGACCCCAATTATAGTTGGGTGGAGCGGCGAGGTAGTTTTCTTCAAGCGGCTGGCCGTTGATGAATACTTTCCCGTCGCGCACCTCGACTTTTTCGCCCGGAAGTCCGATTACGCGCTTAATAAAGGCATCGCGCAAGCTGGGATTCAGGCGGCGCAGTTCATCGGTCGGGTTGAATACGATGATATCGCCGCGCTCTGGGTCGCCAAAGCGATAGCCGACTTTTTCGACGATCAGGCGATCGTTGACTTCTAAGGTTGGAACCATCGACTCCGAGGGAATGTAGCGAGCTTCGGCCACAAACGTGCGAATCCCGATCGCCAACACCAAAGCGGAACCGACGATTTGCACCGCTTCGAGCCAGGGATTGTCGTTGCGACGGCGATCGCTCGATCGGCGCTGAAGATGCACCTTGGGCGGAACGGGCTGACCGGACGATTGGGAACCGTCGTTGGGCTGGGCGTTTGAGCGGGGAGGAGTCGGCATGGATAAGGAAAATAAGCCGTTGGAACCAAATGAGCGGGCGGCAGCTTGACGAAGAACTGCCCATCAACCAAAGATACTAGCGAGTTCAAGCGAAAAACACCAAACTCCGCATTTGCATCGAGAATCAATATTAAAGCTTGAGTGTAGCTTACTCGGTAAATCCACCTTTGCAAAACTTTCTATGTCTGCTCACCTATTGATTCGTCAAGCCACTGTTCTGATCGATCGCGCCTTCCAAGTCAGCGATGTGCTGGTGCAGGACGGCAAAATTGCCCAAGTTGCCCCCGAAATTGCGATCGATTCCGATACTCCAGTCATCGACGCAACTGGACTGACTTTGTTGCCCGGCGTGATCGATCCACAAGTCCACTTCCGCGAACCCGGATTGGAATATAAAGAAGATTTGTTTACGGCTAGTTGTGCCTGCGCCAAGGGCGGTGTGACTTCGTTTTTGGAAATGCCCAACACGAAGCCGCTAACGACGACGCAGGAAATGCTCAATGACAAGCTCGATCGCGCTTCGCAAAAGTGTCTGGTCAACTACGGCTTTTTCATTGGCGCAACGGCGGAAAATCTGCCAGATCTGGAAACCGCAAATCCCACTTGCGGCATCAAAATCTTCATGGGATCGATGCATGGAGCGCTTTTGGTCGATCAAGAATCTGCCCTAGAGCGCATTTTCGCCAGCGGACGCCGCCTGATCGCCGTTCATGCCGAAGACCAAGCCCGCATCCGCGCCCGCCGCGAACAGTTTGCCGGAATTACCGATCCTGCCGTTCACTCCCAGATTCAAGACAATCAGGCTGCGCTCAACGCCACGCAACTCGCCCTGAAGCTGTCAAAAAAATATCAGCGTCGGCTGCACATCCTCCACCTCTCGACTGGAGAAGAAGCCGAACTGCTGCGCCACGATAAGCCCGTCTGGGTGACAGCCGAAGTGACACCGCAGCATCTTGTGCTGAACACCAGTGCATATGAAACGATCGGCACGTTCGCGCAGATGAATCCGCCCTTGCGATCGCCCCAAGACAACGAAATCCTCTGGAACGCCCTGCGCGATGGCGTCATCGACTTCATCGCCACCGACCACGCGCCGCATACGATCGAAGAAAAAGCCCAAGGCTATCCCAACACTCCATCGGGAATGCCCGGAGTGGAAACCTCGCTGCCAATCATGCTGACGCAGGCCAAGCAAGGCAAATGCACAGTGGAGCAGGTGGCAAACTGGATGTCTACGGCTGTCGCCAAGGCGTACAAAATTCCGAATAAAGGCATCATTGCCCCTGGCTATGACGCCGATCTCGTCCTCGTCGATCTGGACACCTACAAGCCCGTTTTGCGCGAAGAACTGCAAACCAAATGCGGTTGGAGTCCGTTTGAAGGCTGGAATTTGACGGGCTGGCCTGTGGTGACGATCGTGGGTGGGCAAGTGGTGTTCGATCGCGGCAAACTCCACACCGACGTTCGCGGCAAAGCCCTCAGTTTCGGTTAGGTTGAAACGCTGAATAGATGCTGAACGCAGTGAGGAGCGATAGATTGTCGATCGACTCCTCCGCCCCCTTAAGCCATGAAAATTCTCATCCTCAACGCTGGATCGAGCAGTCAGAAAAGCTGCCTTTATGACATCGACGCGCTGCCTGATTTGCCTCCTGAACCGCTGTGGGAAGGCTCGATCGATTGGACGCATCAGCAAGGTGTAGCCGAACTCAAAGTGAAAGCAAAAGGCAAATCGATCGATCGCCAGATTGAAACGATCGATCGCACCGTCGCCACCGAAGAACTACTCAAAACCATTTGGAGCGGCGAAACGCAGGTGATCAGCGATCCGAGCGCGATCGATCGAGTCGGGCATCGGGTTGTTCACGGCGGAGCGGAGTATCAGCAGCCGACGCGAGTGACAGCAGAAGTCAAGGCAGCGATCGATCGTCTTGCCGCCCTTGCTCCGGCTCACAATCCCGCGAACCTGGACGGAATCGAGGCGATCGAGCAGCTTTTGGGCGATGTGCCGCAAATTGCCGTTTTTGACACCGCATTTCACAGTCAAATGCCTGCATCTGCGGCGACCTATCCGATCTCGCAGGAGTGGATCGATCGCGGCATCCGGCGCTATGGCTTTCACGGCATCAGCCATCAGTATTGTGCAGAACGGGCGGCGCAACTGCTGGGGCGATCGTCTGAACTGCAACTGATCACATGTCATCTGGGAAACGGTTGCTCGCTGGCGGCGATTCGAGACGGACACAGCATCGATACGACAATGGGCTTCACGCCGATCGACGGGCTGATGATGGGAACGCGATCGGGCAGCGTCGATCCGGGGATTCTGATTCACCTGCTGCGAGAAGGCTTGACCATAGACGATCTCGATCGACTGCTCAACAAAGAATCGGGACTCAAAGGCGTGTCTGGCGTGTCTGGCGATATGCGATCGATCGCGCAGGCCATCGAGCAAGGCAACGATCGCGCAAAGCTGGCCTTTGAGGTATACGTGCATCGATTGCGATCGAACATCGGCGCAATGCTGGCGAGTTTGGGCGGGCTGGATGCGATCGTGTTTACGGCGGGCGTGGGCGAAAACTCGGCTGCTGTGAGAACCGAAGCTTGTGCCGCTTTCGAGTGGTTGGGCTGGAAGATCGATGCAGCGAAAAATCGAGTGAAATCGGCGGACGATCGCGACATTGCCGCTGCCGATTCATCCGTGCGAATTTTGGTGATTCACACCCAGGAAGATTGGGCGATCGCGCAAGCCTGCTGGAATCTAAACATTTGACAACGCATCTAGTCCAGCAGCAGCGGAAAGAAATGTCCGACGGGGCCTTGTCCTTTGCCAATTCGCAAGGAGAAGTGGAGGGCTTGGGTGACGTAATCTTTACCTGCTTGTACGGCGGTGAGCAGGTCACGACCAAAGGCGAGGTTGGCGGTAATTGCAGCGGCGATCGTGCAGCCCGTCCCGTGTGTGTCTGTCGTGTCGATCGTTTCAGTTTGGAGAACTTCGAGGCGATCGCCATTAAAAAACACGTCCACGCCGCGCAGTTCACCGCTCATGCCGCCGCCTTTCACCAAAACGGCTTTCATTCCCAGTTGCAAAATGCGCTCAGCAGCTTGCTCCATGTCGCCCAAATGGTTGATTTCCATGCCGCTGAGAATTTGGGCTTCGTAGCGGTTCGGCGTAGCGAGGACGGCTTGCGGCAGCAGTTCGCTTTTCAGCGTGGCGATCGCTGCATCGTCAATTAGTTGCGCTCCCGTCCGCGACACCATGACGGGATCAACGACTAAATTTGGTAGGGCGAGAGCAGCGGCGCGATCGGCAACAGTGGCGATGATTTCCTGATTCAGCAGCATTCCGGTTTTTGCGGCCTGTACGCCAATATCTTCGACGACCGCATCGATTTGGGCGGCGACGGCTTCCGGCGGCAGGGCATCCACTCGCGTCACGCCGATCGTATTTTGGCTGGTGACGCAGGTGAGCGCACTGGTTCCATGCACCAGATGAAACGCAAAGGTGCGTAAATCTGCTTGAATTCCGGCTCCGCCGCCGCTGTCTGATCCGGCGATCGTCAGCGCCACCGGAACCGTCAACGATTCGCTCATTTCCACTGCTCCTAACGTCTCAATGGCTACTCTAGCGCGATCGAGATGCGGGTTGATTTTGGGGGAACCATCGTATCGATTGAACCTCCGATCGCTGTGGCGCAAAAAGCGATCGGAGGATTGATGCTATTTCGCCAGATCGGGAAAGACCTCGCGCACAGCCGGATGCACCAGCTTGTGCTGATCGACCGTCAAGCCTTTTGCCAAAGCCGCATCACCGTCCAGCGCTTTCATTCCTTCGTTTGCCAGTTTCATCACATACGGCGCGGTGCTGTTGTTGAGCGCTTGCGTTGCCGTCCAAGGCGTTGCTCCGGGCATATTCGGAACGCCATAGTGAACCACGCCCGCTTCCACATAAGTCGGATGCGTGTGCGAAGTGGGACGCAAGGTTTCGATGCAGCCGCCTTGATCCACTGCCACATCCACAATCACCGAACCGGGGCGCATCTGCTCGACGAGCGATCGCTTCACCAAAATCGGCGCACGACGGTTGGGAACCAAGACCGCACCAATCAGCAAATCGGCATCGGGGACGATCGCCTCGATCTGTGGAGCCGTGCTGAACAGCAGTTCTGCTCTCGATCCAAAGATCGTTTCGAGATAGGCCAAGCGTTCCAGGTTCACATCAACAATTTGCACCTGAGCGCCCATGCCGATCGCCATTCGTGCCGCTTCCGTGCCGACCACACCGCCACCCAGCACGACGACGCGACCCGGACGCACACCGGGAACGCCACCGAGCAGAACGCCGCGCCCGCCCTGCTGCCGTTCCAGATAGCGAGCGCCAAACTGGACGGACAATCGACCCGCAATGATGCTCATCGGCGTAAGCAGCGGCAGCGATCGATTTGGCAGTTCAACGGCTTCGTAGGCGATCGCCGTCACGCCACAGTCGATTAGATGCTCGGTGAGGCGGCGATTAGCGGCAAGGTGCAAATAAGTAAACAGCAGTTGACCTTTTTGTAAATATTGATACTCGTCGGCAAGTGGCTCTTTCACCTTGACAACCATTTCGCGATTCCAAACATCGGCTGTTCGGCTGACAATTTCTGCGCCCGCCTGTTCATACGCTGCATCGGGAAAGCCTGCGCCAATTCCCGCCTCAGTTTCGACAAAAACCTGATGGCCTGCATCGCGCAAACCCCGGACGCTATCAGGGCTTAAGCCGACGCGAAACTCTTGATCTTTCGTTTCTTTAGGGACACCAATTTGCATATCAATACCTCAATCATTATTAGAGAAGTTTTTATAACTTCTTCTTCTAGCTTAAGTCGGCAAAATTGAGACGGTTGAGGAGTGTTTGAAAACCTTCTGGTGGTTAGATTGCCCAACGGAGATCCCCCTTCATAGGCAGGGCTAATTCATAGTGGTCGAAGAAGTGGTCGAAGAGAAATGAAACTGACGATGAGATTGACCTCAACTAGCGATCAGCGTCAGTTGAATAGACAGGCTCAAGCAACTGGCAGAGTGTCGCACGGCCACTGACAAGCGCGATCGATTGTCGCTCGTGCTGCTGCTGGTGCTGTAGGGAATCATCAGCAGTAGCCAAGCAGCAAGGCGTGGTCTTGAGCGCCCCAGCGGTAGCGATCGCACACCCTCCACTCCTGCTCGATCTGTTAAAACACGCCCTAACCGCCGCTCCGATCGATCGCCAACTCCACCAGTCGATCGACCAGTTCGGGAAACGAAATGCCGCTGGCTGCCCACAGCATCGGGTACATGCTCTGGCTGGTGAATCCGGGCATCGTGTTGATTTCGTTGATGAAGATTTCGCCTGTGGATTCTTGGTAGAAGAAATCGACGCGGGCAAGTCCGGCAGCATCGACGGCGAGGAAGGCTTGCAGCGACATTTCCTGGATTTGCTGGGCGATCGTACTCGGTATTTGCGCGGGAATATTGTGGCTGGAAAGGCCATCGGTGTATTTGGTTTCGTAGTCGTAGAAGTCGCTGCTGTAGATAATTTCGCCCACGACGGAGGCTTGCGGAGTGTCATTGCCTAAGACGGCACATTCCAACTCGCGGACGTTGGGCACGGCGGCTTCGACAATCAGGCGGCGATCGAAACTGGCGGCACTGTCGAGCGCGGCTTCAAGCTGGTCGCGAGTTTTCACTTTTGAAATGCCAACGGACGAGCCGAGGTTTGCGGGTTTGACGAAGCACGGGTAGCCTAATTCGGCTTCGATGCGATCGCACAGCTTCGGAAAGACGCAAGGATTTGACCAGACCTGAGCGCGATTGACGGCGACATAGTTCACCTGTGGCAGTCCAGCTTGAGCAAAGGCCATCTTCATCGCAATCTTGTCCATTCCCAAAGCGGAACCGAGGACGCCCGACCCGACGAATGGAACCTGCATCAGCTTCAGCAAGCCTTGCACCGTGCCGTCTTCTCCGTTGGGACCGTGCAAAATCGGAAACCATACGTCCACATCCGCAACTTGCGCGGCAGACTGCCAGCGAGTGCTTCGCAGACCTTCGGCGATCCGACTCTGTTGCGTTGTCAAGGCGGCGCGATCGCTCGCTTCTGGCAAGGCAGCAGGCGGCGTTCCACTCGTCAAAACCTGCTGCGCTAAGTTTCCGGCTTCCCAGCGGCCATCTTTGTGAATGTAGACCGGAGCGATCGCATATTTGCCGCTTTCTGCAAAGGCACGGGAAATCGCCTGCGCCGATCGCAACGACACTTCATGCTCACCGGAACACCCGCCAAACAACAAGCCTACTCGAATCGCCATGCGATCGCGCCTCCTCACGTGCTGTCGCCAGTAGCCTACCATACTCAACTGGAAGCGGAGCGATCACTCTAGTTTTAGCAACGCTGAGCAGTTGCCTGAATGACGTTTCAGTTGGCGACCAAGGGCTAACGTTCTACCAACTGCCACCGATTCGTTGCAGATGTATACTGCCATCTGCAACACCCACGAGAGCTTTTTCGTGTAAGCTAGCTCTCATCTGTCGGCTTAAGTTTGATTCATTACACAGCCGTCAGGATCTTACTTGGACAGGCATGACGAGGTAGGTCATCTTGAGGCCGCCTAGAGGCGTCAGGACAGAAGGGCTAGTAGCCGTATTGAACTGCATTTGCACTTCTATCGTGTTGATCGCTTTGAGTCCTTCAAGCAGATATTTGACATTAAAGGCGATATCAAAGTCATCGCCGGAAAGTTGGGCGGGGACGGCTTCTCTGCCGCTGCCCACATCGGCAGCATCCACCGCGACGACCACTTCTTGCTCGACTCCATTCAGGCTGAGCTTGACAATGCTGCTTTTTTGGTCGGCAAACACGGCGATGCGTTCGAGTGCGCCGATGAACAGGCGGCGATCGATCGTCATTTGCCGTGAAAACTGGCGGGGAATGAGTTGACGGTAGTTGGGATATTGACCTTCCAACAGGCGGCTGGTGAGGCGCTGATTTGCCCACTCAAACACAAGCTGACCGGGATCAAAGCGGACGGCGATCGGTTCTGTTGTGGCGTGCATTGCCAGCATTCGCTCTAGTTCGCGAAGCGCCTTGCTGGGAACCGTCACCTGAAAGCTCGTTTCAGTTGCGGCTTCTGATTCGTCCCCGGTGTGCACGACCGCAAGGCGGTGGCCGTCGGTGGCCGCAAATTCCAGCCCATCTGATTCGCCAGTGAGATGCACACCCGTCAACACCTGCTTGGTTTCATCGCTGCTCGCGGAGAACAACGAGCCGCGCAACCCTTCGAGCAGCACATCAGCAGACAGGTGAACTTCGCGACCCGAATCGATCGCAGGCAGGTCGGGGAACGACTCGGCATCCATGCCGCGCACCTGATAGCGTCCGGCGGCGCAGGTCAGCGTGGCGAGCGTGTCACTGTCGTGCGCCAGCGTGATGTTACCGTCAGGCAGACGCGAAACAATGTCGCACAGCAGCTTAGCAGGTAGAGTGAGCGTGCCACCCGCCTCAATTTCGGCAGGAAAACTCGTTTGCACTCCCAAACTCAAATCAAATCCAGTCAGGCGAATTTGGCGCGTTTGCGGGTCGGCACTGAGCAGCACGTTTGCCAGCACAGGCTGAGCCGGACGCGAAGGAATGGCGCGGCTGACCAGCGATAGATGCGCGTTCAGTTCGGCTTGGGTGCAGGTAAGTTTCATGGCGTCGAGTCGAGATAGCTGCGGTTTGGAACGACATCGTAGCACTGCACAGGCAAAGCTTCAATTGAGGCAATTGTCGCCTAAACCGAAGGGCGATCGCCCCTGCCAGTCTGCGGAAAATTGCTGCCTGTGGAAATTGTGGAAAACCTGTGAAGAGTCGAATTCGCACCGCCAGCCGATCGCTTGCACTTGTGGAAAACCTGTGGAAAACCCTTGGTCATGTTCAGAGCTAGTTTGCGGTTGGTTCATTTTTTTGTCGTAGTTTTAAGGTTTTCGATTGATTTTCCTCAACCTTTTCCACAGAAAAACCGACTTTTTCCACAGATAATTGGAATTTCGATCGCCATTTTGCAATGTTTATTTACAAAGCTTTTTCAAATTCATTTTATACAAATGTACTACATCGTGGCGATCGAAGTCACGCTCCGATCGAAAATTGCGGCTGAGCCGCCACATCGCGAGCCGCTCGATGCAGCAGCGAGTGTCGATAAACTAAAGCCTCAAAATCATCTGCATAGCCGCCGCCGATCACACAGGCGATCGGATAGCCCCGCTGCACACAGGTCGTCAACACCTGCATATCGCGACAGAACAAGCCGCGATCGCTCAAGGCCAGCTTGCCAAGGCGATCGTCAAAATGCGGATCAACCCCAGCGTCATACAGCACCAGATCGGGCTGCACCTGACTGAGCAAATCAGGCAGGTAGCGATCGAGCGTTTGCAAATATGCTTCATCCTCCATCCCTTCCGGCAGCGGAACATCGAGATCGCTTTGCTGCTTTGTGCCCGGAAAATTCACCTCGCAGTGCATCGAAAAAGTAAAAACGCTGTCATCACCTGCAAAAATTACTGCCGTTCCATCCCCCTGATGCACGTCTAAATCGACAATCAAAACTTTCTGCACCAAACCGAGCCTTTGCAAGACACGCGCCGCGATCGCCAAATCATTAAAAATGCAAAACCCCGACCCAAAATCCGGAAACGCATGATGCGTTCCGCCCGCTGTGTTGCAGGCCAAGCCGTGTTCCAGCGCCAACTTCGCCGTCAAAATCGTGCCGCCCACCGCAATACAAGTCCGATGCACCAAAGCCGGACTCCAAGGCAATCCAATTCGCCGCTGCGCCTTCGCATCCAGCATCCCCTGACAATATGCCTGCACATAAGCGGGCGTATGCACCAGTTCCAGCCATTCCACAGGCGGCAACTCCGGCTGATGAAATTGCGATCGCACCGCCACCCCTTCCGCAATCAGCCGCTCATACAGCGCCCGAAACTTCCCCATCGGAAAGCGGTGTCCAGGCGGCAGCGGAGCAACGTAGTCAGGATGGTAGACGATCGGGCAGTCCATCGGGAGGTCGGGGGTCGGCGGAGAGGGGGGTTTAGAGAGGCGAGATCTTGTGTGTCATTCATTTAGTCAAGATCTGCTTCTCCAGAATATTTGAGAAACACAAAATCCGTTGAAAGACCCTAACGCTGAACTTGCGATCGCTCGATCCAGAAATATTGATTAAAATTTGTTAAACAGTCTGAGTAAATTTTGTCATGGCAGTCGGCAAAGAAACTTTATTCGATCGCTTCCTCGCCCCAATTTTTCGCAATCTCATCGATCGAGACGCGATCGACGCCTACTACCACAGCCGCGATTGGGAAACTGCCAGCCAGCAATTTTGTAACCCCCAAGTTGACTATCCCGACTACTATCAGCAAAACTTTCACGGCATCCAAGGCGGCTATCTCAACCTCAGCGCCGCCTTTTCCTACGATCCGATCGTCCAATATGTTTTGCCTCCCGGTGAATCGATCGTGCGATCTGCCCTGATCGATCGCATCACCAGCCAGCCCCGCCGCATTCTTGACCTCGGCTGTGGCACAGGCTCCACCACGCTCAAGCTCAAGCAAGCCTTTCCCCAAGCCGAAGTGGTTGGCCTCGATTTGTCGCCCTACATGCTCGTCGTAGCTCAAGACAAAGCCCAAACCGCCAACCTCGACATCTCCTTTTGTCACGGCTTGGCCGAAGCCACCGGATTTCCGGCTCACAGCTTTGATCTGGTCACGGCTTCGCTGCTGTTTCACGAGCTTCCGCCTGCGATCGCCCGCGATGTTCTACGCGAATCCTTCCGGCTGCTGCGATCGGGCGGCGAAGTGCTGATTCTCGACGGCAACCAGCCGATTTTGCGATCGACTCCCTGGCTGATGGAAGTGTTTGAAGAACCCCACATCAAGGCGTTTGCCCAAAACAGCCTTGATGCTGACTTGTCTGCGATCGGCTTTGACAATGTCGAAACCGAAGCGATCTGGCTGGTTCATCAAATCACACGCGGCGTTAAACCGATCGTCGGGCGCGTCCAGTTTGAAGCGATCGAACCCACAGCCGAAGCCTGGGCAATGGGATAATACCAATAAAGCTCAAGTGATACCCAGGCTAATTCTGCACTCTGTGCCGCTGCTATGACCCTAAAAGCCGTTCTTTTCGACTTCAACGGAGTAATCATTAATGACGAACCGCTGCACCAAAAGCTGATTGAACAACTGCTGATCGAAGAAAATCTCCGCCCCAACCCGCAAGATTTTTGGCAGTTTTGCATTGGCCGCAGCGATCGCGCCTGCCTTGCCGATTTGCTATCAAGCCGAGGCCGCACCGTCACCGACAAATACCTTGACGAACTCGTTGCTCGCAAATCTCGTGCCTATGTGCAGCAGCTTGAATCGATCGAAAAACTCCCGATCTATCCCGGTTTGGCCGATTTGATCTATCAGCTCAAAGTCGCTCAAATTCCGATCGCCCTTGTCAGCGGTGCAACCCGTGCCGAAGTCGAACTCGTCCTCGATCGCGCCAATCTGTCCTCGGCCTTTACCCTATCCGTCTGTGGCGACGACATCACCCACAGCAAGCCCGACCCCGAAGGCTACAAGTTGGCGATCGATCGGCTGAGTCAAATCGTTCCCAATCTGCATCCGAGCGAGTGTCTGGCGATCGAAGATTCGTTCGCTGGCCTTGAAGCCGCCAAAGCCGCCAAAATTCCTGTTGTCGGCGTCGCCAACACCTACCCGTTCCACATGATGCAGCGCTTATCCAACTGGGCAGTCGATTACCTGTCTGATTTAGAACTCGATCGCGTCCGCGCCGTCTTCTCCGGAGGCGAGCGCCAACCCGTCAGCTAAGTTGCGATCGCGCAGTTGATGCTAAAATAGTGAAGTTTTCGGGGAGTTAGCTCAGTTGGTAGAGCGCTGCGATCGCACCGCAGAGGCCAGGGATTCGAGTTCCCTACTCTCCATTTGTCCTTTAAAGAATTATTCAGCAGTTGTGAATAGCCAAAAAATATGGCGCAATTCGCAAATCAGTGGCGCAATCGGCTTTTTTAGGACTGTTTAGCAACTTGCAAATCGGTGGCGCAAATTTGGGTTGATTCGCAAATGAGTGGCGCAGTTTTTCAACGACATCAATAGAGTTTGCCTTGAGGGGCTAGACTCTAGGCGAAACGGCTTATTCAACGATCCTATTCCAAGTTTTTCACTCGTGAATGAGTGGCGCAAATTTCAAGATTCGCAAATCAGTGGCGCAAAATTAGTTGAATTCGCAAATAACTGGCGCAATCGTTGAGGCAGTTTTCTCGTTTGGCTCGATCGAGTGCTAGAAAAGAAGCACCAGCTACACCTAAAAAGAAGGCAAAGTCATCGCCCTCAAAATCATCCTGCTTTGTATGAAAAACCATACGCTCACACAAAAAAGGTGGACAAAGCCCAAATCGAGCTTTTGCCCACCTGTAAAGCATGAAATTTCTGGTTGTGCTTCAGATAATGGTGGGGTAAGTTAACAGGTCATGCCAAGTCCAGGGTTGCCGTGTCAGTTCCGCTCTTTGGGCTGCTGTTGTCTTGAAGCGACTATGCCGCCAAATCCAATTGAAGTAACTCACCACTAACCGGGTCGTTACTTTCGTTTGTTCCCATACTTTGCCAAACTTGTTCTGCTTGCGATGCCAACGCCCCGTTTGCTGCCTGACAATGCCATTGGTTCGCTCTAGCCGTTGCGTCTTGTCTTTGCCAATGTGGTGAAGGATTTCGGGGGCAATACTCGTTCATAACCTCCCCAATCATCGCTGTTCCATTGTTTACACGCTGTCTTTCCCTCACTACTGACAATCAATTCTTCAATCAAGTCATCGGTGTGTTTTCCGACTCTTGCGGCTAAAATCAGTCCACTTGAATCAGCTAGACTCATACCAATCGAGCAATCCCCTACCTCTAATTCACCGGCGAGACATTGCTTTTGTTTTTTGCAACGAATGACCACAATTCATCCGCACTCACTTCCTCCGTTTGTACCGCTTGAACCTGAGCATCATGGACTAATTGAGCTTGCTGGCTTGCTGCACGAACAATACTCACAACGGTGTTGTAGGCAAGTCCACTTGTGCGGCTGATGCCTCGCAGACTACTGCCCTCGCTGTGAGCCTGTAAGACTTGCCGGATCTGCTCTTCACTCACATAGCGATGATAGTACAGGGTGTCAAATCGTTCGTTGAACGTCTGCTTGCACTGGGGGCAGAAATACCGCTGACTACCATTTGGGGCTTTGCCATGTTTATGGGTGCTCAGATGACCACAAAGCCGACATTCCATAGATCATGTTTGGAAGTAGAGGTCTCTCCACTTTACTCGACCCACTAAAAATTGACGCACTACCGAATGATTTCGGGAATGCGCCCGAAGGCAGCGAAGCGTATCGCGCACCAGCTTGTTATGGATTTTTTGCACTCAACCCTCCATGCCGAATTCTGGATTGGTGTAAAGTCAGCATCACCGGAAAGGACATTAATACGCAACGGTTTTTTGATGCTTTGCCATCCTGGAATAGCGCATCCCACACTTTTCGTTTGGGCATCGTCCTTCGACCCAAAGCGAAGGAATGGGAAAGGGAGTCTCACAGCCTGGGCACTTCATCAGCAGTTTAAGTTTGTGGCGATCGCATCTTGGACTCGATCTAGATTTGAACTGCCACTTAATCTGATGACAGGGGCACTCGGCATAACAAGCGCCACACAAACGAATCGGTCTGGGATCAAGATTGTCTTTTTCCGAGGGTAGCATTTGGGCTAGTCTGTCCACTTCTAGACCAATAGCTGCCCCTAAAGCAGCAAGTTGTTCTTCTATGGGAAATGGGTTTAAATATCCCTGTTCCCACTGCGCCACAACTGCACCAACACCAATTACTTCTCCTAAACTCGTAGCAGAGGGTAAGTTGTTGCCCATCAATCGTCGCAGCCTGCCCAGATAGTGCGGCAAGCTTTCCCCTGGATAGGGTTCAAGATAGACAAGTTTGGTACGGCTCGTCATTGTGGACGCCTTGATCGAAAAGTTTTATGAATTTATCGTTACTCGGATGGCTGACCTTCTGGCTCACTAGTTGGCGGTAGAGCCGGTTGAGGAGACTGAGTGGAGCCACTAGGGGATGAAGCTTGCAGGTAGGTAAGGGCTGGAGGCTTATATGGAACACCATACTTAGCTGCCGCTTTTTCTAGAACTTTCCCGTCAATCTTTTGAAACCCCTTCTCAAGCGATCGCAACGTTGCGACTTGAATGATCTTAATCAGCTTGCCAATGTAAGAGTGAGTTTTTAGAGCCAGCGTCTGTAAATTCTGTCCCTCCGAGAGCCGGGAAGCTTCTGGTAATCGCAAATACTGCTCTTCGATCGTGTTGAGGGTTGCAATAAAGTCTTTCACCTCCAAGCTACCAAAGCTATACAGATGCGGAAACCAATCCAGCAATCCATAGTCCTCTACAAGCTGGTCAAGCTCAGAAATGCCGCACAGCACAACGGCAATTCCCTGCTGAGCCATCAAATTTTCAGGTCAATGAACGCTTCCTTCTGCAAATTCTCAGCGTGATCAACAATGACCATTTCGTAGCCAAAAGGGCGGAGGCAGCCAGCAACTCTGGGGCGAAGGTCTTTCCGCTTACCGCGCGGTAAACCATGCCCAACTGCGGTCAAAATTCTCGCGTGCAGCCTTCTGGAACTTCAGTTGGAAGGAGCATCCACCAGCACCGTCTGCTTATCGTCCATCTGTGCATCATGACTTGATGCTGCGCTTTTTCCAGTCAAAGGCGGACCAATAACGCGCACCCCCTGGCACAATGCTCGATACCGATCTAGATCCTGAAAGTAGTGCTTGGCATACTCAGTGGGGATGAACTGTGATCGCAGCAACTGCTCAATCTCCGCAACAACGGCTTTAGCACCGATCGAGAGATCGCGACAGGGAGGCAGAACTTCAACGGACGGGTGCGAAATGTCGTTGGAAAGTACCATAGCAGTTACCAATCATCGTAGGAGGAGGTTCGCAGCGGAATCAGAACGATCGGTTCACATTGCACATGACTATTCGCGACAACCTCCGGCATCGGCACAACAACTGTTTCAGAGGATGTTTAGAAATACGGAGAAGGTTGCAAAAGACTCAGGCCAGTGTGCGTAACATCAGTCGAATCATCGCAATGTAGATGAAGGCTTCAGACGAAGCGGGCAATC
>NZ_JACJPO010000010.1 GCF_014696105.1 Microcoleus sp. FACHB-1515 | reverse complement strand
CTGGCGGAGCGCTATCGCAATCGGCGGCGGCATTTCACGCGCCGAGTCCACCTACTGGCGGGTATCGTTAACTTTGAGTCAGCTATGGCTAATTGATTCATGCAAGAGGTCTATTGTATGAACGAGCTAGAGTATGGACGAGCTAGAGTCTGAATGGGATCTTCAAAAAGCTGAAAGCAATGAGCGGAAGCATGGTGTCTCGTTTGAAGAGGCTCAAAGCGTCTTCTATGACGAAAATGCCCGTTTAGCTTATGACCCAGAGCATTCAGCAGAGGAAGACCGCTACATTCTCTTGGGTGTCAGTGATGAGGCACGTCTATTAGTTGTCTGTCACCTGTATAAGGAATAGTTGTCTGTTACCTGTATAAGGAAAACGATCGCCTGATCCGAATTATTTCTGCTCGCCCAGCAACCAAGCGCGAACGTCAGCAATACGAGGAATTTTCGCCATGAAAAATGAGTATGATTTTTCTCAATCAGTTCGCAATCCCTATATTAAGAAGCTGAAGAAACAAATTACAATTCGACTTGAAGAAGATGTTCTTGACTATTTCAAAAGTCTCTCTGAAGAAACAGGCATTCCCTATCAAACTTTGATTAATCTCTACCTACAAGATTGTGCCAAATCGAAGCGTAGACCTTCGCTTGAGTGGGCGTGAGGCTTGAGGTTTCGATCGCTGTACTTTTTGCAAAGAAATTGAACAAAATAGGCGAGAAGCGATCGAGTGAATTCTATTTCACCTCAACAAAAAGCGATCGCTCGATGGGGCGATCGCTTTTTGTTGAAATTATCAAACGCTTACTTCAGCAGCGGGGCAAGCGTAATCGTCAAAAAGACGCCGATCATGTGGCCGAAGCTCATTGCGCCCAAAAATCCAGCAACACTGATGTTGTTAAACAGTTCTGGAAACGGCAGCGGCATTCTGGGGCCAACGTGCGGTTCTTCGATCGTGCGGCTGGCAATAAACAAAACCAGCAGGCAAGCACCGACAATTAGATAGGTTCCTTCCCAGTTCCACAGTTTGGTGGGCGGCTCTGAGGCGGCAGCGAGTAAAAGTGTCTGTAGCATGATTCTCCTTAGTTCGATATGAGAACGGCAGGCTGTCCAACACAGCTAGACCCCAATCCTCCAAGGAAACGACACGATCGCAAATCTTTCCCACGAATGATTTCTGACTAAACGATCGCCAAATTTGCCTGTGGCTGCCGTGCCGCCAGTTCGATCGCCAGTTCGATTGCCGCCTTCATGCTGTTCGCGTCCGCTTTTCCCTGTCCCGCAATGTCAAACGCCGTGCCGTGATCCGGTGAGGTTCGCACAAACGGCAGACCGATCGAAGTATTCACCGCACGATCGAACGCCATCAGCTTGACGGGAATCAATCCCTGATCGTGATACAGCGCTAGATACGCATCATGCGCTTGCACCGAAGCGGAGCCGAACCACGCCTGACCCGGACGCACCCAGAGCGTATCGGGCGGAATCAAGCCGTCAAGCTGAGCGTGGGGAAAGCGATCGCGCATCTGATCCAGCCAATCGAACACCCAATCGACTTCCTCGCGGCCAAGCTGACCTTGTTCGCCGCTGTGTGGATTGAGGCCAGCGATCGCAATGCGCGGCGCAGCGATCCCAAAATCTTGCTGAAGGCTGGTAATTAACAGGTCGAGTTTGGCTGTCAGCAATTCAGGCGTGAGCGCCTCAGCGACTCGTCGCAGCGGGATATGCGTGGTTGCCAGAAGTGCCCGCAGCGTCCATCCCGTCAAGGGCGATCGCGCCACGAACATCATTCCAAATCGATCGACCTTTGCTTTTTCCGCTAGCAGTTCCGTTTGTCCGGGATAGATGTGGCCTGCTGCTTTCCAGGCAGATTTGGCGATCGGAGCGGTCACAATGCCCTGAAATTCTCCAGCCAAGGTGCGATCGATCGCCGTCTCCAATGCCCGAAAGCTGACTTCGCCACTTGCCGCACTTTCAACGCCCCACTCGATCGCGCCACACGGCAAATCGAGCACAGGAAAGCGATCAAGATTGGCTAAACCAGGGAGGCGATCGAATGTGCGCTGAAGCTGAGTTGAACTACCAATCAGCGTGAAATCAGCAGCATTGGCGATCGATTCATCGGCCAACGCTTTGAGGACAACTTCAGTTCCGATTCCGGCAGGGTCGCCGAGGGCGATCGCAAGCTGAGGCGTAGGGTTTGAGGCAGACATACAGTGATTAGAAAAACAATGATTAGAAAAACGTCAGAGAAACTGCTGTAAAGGCGATCGCGCTGAGTGAACTTCAAAACTCAATTGGGCGATTTCTTTTAGTTTACCGACGCCTGAAATCGAAGTTGAGCGATCGGAGTAGCGCGAGGTTCAGGCGAGCTTGCTTCTTCTAAGCTGAACATGAGCACTTGATAATCTCCCGATGCTGGAAATCGACAGGAAATCTCAGTTTCGCTTAAAGCTTGCTGACTTTGGCATTGCTGCGGCTCAAATTTGTCTGTCTGCGTGTCTGTTGGCAGCAAACTTTCGAGCGAAAACTCTGTTTCTGCTGTTTGAATGAAAAGAGCCGCAATCTTCTTTGAATAGTTTGATGGGTGCTGAACGTTGATTACAGCAACGTCTTGAACGGCTGTTTCATACTTAGTTGGCGAAGCAATCGTTAACCCATCAATAAAAGCTTCAGGCGTCAAGATAGGTTGATCTTCAAAAGCATCTTGGCTCTTAGGATCGTTCAAAAGCTGCCAGTCTGGATTGTTTGGCAAATGACTAACGATCATCACTTGAGGAAGCGGTAGAAGGTAGTTTGTGCTATACGAATTAGCTCCATCATCCCAAGTGGTATCTACGAGCTGCCAGCTACCTGCAACTTTAACTGCATTCCAAGCATGAAGCGTCCAGTCATAACCGGAGTTCAACGCTCTTAGCGAAGCGGGAATCAAATCAAGAGGTGCTAAATCTCGGCGAATTCGTCCTTCGAGATACACCGCTTCGATATCGATCGCTTGCCCCAACGACACGAACAAATTTGCATATCCTTCGCAAACTGCCTTGTGAGTTGCAAAGACCGTTTGAGCATCTTGTAAAGGTCGATTTCCGGTTTTCAGCACATCTAAATCATATTCAACTCGGCTAACCACGTAGTCATGCAGTGCTTTGATCCGCAAATAAGGATCAGGTTCGCGATCGGCAATATAGCGAGCAACAGACTGAATGCTTTTCTCAGCTTCGGGCGGCATGTTCGCAACGGCTGGATGGAGTGTTTGAGCGTTTGCCCAATACCAAGGAGATTTTGCATTTGGAGGTGCAGGACTGTGGACTAAACGAGTAACAAAGTGATTGACTGGGTCAACTAGAAAAGCTGGATTTGCCTGAAAAATAAATACTGCAATCAATATCGAGTAGCCGATTAGATATTTGCGCTTGATAGGTCTGCGCTCTTTCGATCGAAACGAATTAGAAAAGGTAGAATCTGGCGATCGGCTTTCGGATTGACGCTTGCTTCTGTAGATGAATACAGCGATGCTAAGTAGGCCAACTACACACAGAAAAAGCGCGATCGAACTAATAGTAAAATTTTCAACTTGAATAGAAAAACCGTTTTTAAGCAGCAGCCAAATTAATCCTGCAACTGCACTCAGCAGTAAAAAAAGCGCTCCACTTCTTAACCAAACTAGCTGCTTTCTTCGATTTAGCTTGCGGACTGCTTTTGCAAACTCGCTCTCTAGATTCCGAGGCATGATGACATCCTTCAACAGTAACTGAGATCGAATTTTCAAGATTTGATCTAAACTGTCTGCTTTGTCCTACCGCTAGTCCACTTAATATCTAGCTGGTAAACAACGAAAGCTTATAAAAGATTATAGGCATACTTGAGCAGGCATCATTTCACCTCCAGGCAACTGCTGAACGCGATTAATTCGGCTAAAGAACTCGGTCAAACCTTTCAAACAGGTTGGCTCATCGATTTTGGGCAAGCTTGCTAGCCAGAGTTCGTCTAGATCAACAAGGCAGAAGCGGCACGATCGCGATCGCTGCCGACTGAGCATGAACCACGTTCAAGGTTCCAAAATGCCTTCACCCTGTTTGCGATCGCACTTTTGCTGTAAAGCTGTACGCTAACCCAATATGCACGACCAGTGCGTCCGTTAATTGAGCAAATTTGTGATTGGTCAATCGATGCGGCAACAGATTCAAGCTCAGCAAGCAATACAGAGCCGTTGCAGTTGGGCGATCGAGCCAGTGCCCGTTTGCGCCAAGGGAACGAGTGCCCCGCTGCCGGATGTTTGGTCAAAACGGCGACTCTGATCATGCCTGCCACCTAATTTCAGGCAGCGAGGAGGTCATGCAAATCTCAGTTGTGCTGCCTGGGATCGAGGGCTTCGCGCAGTCCGTCGCCTAGCAAATTGAAGCCAAGAACGGTAATGGCGATCGACAAGCCTGGAAAGGTTGTTACCCAAGGGGCACGTTTAAAGTAGTCACGACCTGCTGCCAAGATTGCACCCCACTCTGGTGAAGGTGGCTGTGCGCCCAAGCCCAAAAACGATAGGGCAGAAGCCGACAGAACCGCAACCGACACACCGACCGTTGCCACTACAATAATGGGCGACAAAACATTCGGCAGCAGATGCCGAAAAATTAAGCCATAGTGTCTTGCGCCAACCGCTTGCGCCGCTTTGAAATATTCCTTGTTTTTCTCAACTAGAATTGCGCCGTAAGTAACGCGAGCGTAAAACGGAATTGAGCTAATGCCAACAGCAATCATTGCATTTGTAAGACTGGGGCCAAGGACGGCTACAGCGGCCAGCGCAATTAGCGTTTCGGTAAACGAAAACAGCACATCCATCGCTCGCATTAGAATCGTTTCAATCCAGCCACCTGCATAGCCTGCAATCGTGCCAATCAGCACGCCTGCCGTCATGGAAATGCCAACGGCAATCACGCCAATCCGAATCGTTAAACGGCTTCCGTAGACGATGCGGCTAAACAAATCGCGGCCAAATTCATCGGTTCCAAACCAGTGCTGAGCGCTTGGCGGTTTTAGATTTGGTCCGACGCCCATTTGCAGCGGATCAAAAGGTGCGATCGATGGAGCAAAGATTGCAACCAGCAGCAAAATTAAGAGAATAATTCCACCAATTTTCGCTCCTGGAGAGCGAAATAAAGTTCGCACGAACCGCTTGAAATCGCTGGATTTGGTTGGCAGGGGTGCGATCGATGGCGTGTCAATTTGTGGCGTCATGAGTAAGAAATGCGAGGGTCAATCCAGACGTAAAGCAAATCTAAAATAATGGAAACGATGACAACGACAGTGGCAAAGATCAAAATAAAGCCTTGAATAGTTGGATAATCTCGTTGAAAAATCGATTGAATCGCTAAGCGACCGATACCGTTCCAGGCAAACACGTTCTCAACCACGATCGCTCCACCCATCATGTATGTGAACTGTAAACCCAACATATTCACCACGTTAATTAGCCCGTTTCGGAGCGCGTGACGTGACAAAACAACTTGCTCCTTCAAACCTTTCGCTCGTGCCGTTCGCATATAGTCTTGCGACAGCACATCGAGCATCGATGAGCGGGTCAACCGCGAAACCGCAGCGGCATTTGCAAGCCCTAAAGTCAGCGCAGGCAAAATCAAATTCTGCAAGTTCGTTCCAGAAACGGGTAGCCAGCCTAACCGGATCGAAAAGATGTAAATGAACATCAAACCTAGCCAAAAACTTGGAATCGAGATTCCTACGATCGCTCCAGTCATCAAAATTGTATCGAGCCAGCTTCCCCGTTTATAAGCAGCAAAAAATCCGGCTGTAATACCAACTACTACTGTTACGATTAGGCTGCTAATTGCCAGTAGCAGCGTGTTTGGCAATCGAACTAAAAGCAATTCTAAAACAGGCTGGTTGCCGCGAATTGTCGTTCCAAAATCGCCACGCAAAATTCGACTCATGTAGAGAAAATACTGTTCGTAGATAGGGCGATCGAGGCCAAGATTATGGCGAATCTGTTCAAGCTGCTCTGGCGTCGTTGATTGTGACTGAGCATACATGATTTGAACTGGATCACCCGGAACCAGATGAATTAAAAGCGTGACGGCGATCGTCGTAATCCAAATCGTAAAGATCCCGCCTAAAATCCGCTTGATTAAATAGCGTGCCATGATGTTGGAGGAAATGCTGAGCAAATTAGGGGCTATCTAATCGATAACCCCCAGTCGATCGATTATTGGAGCTTCACATCATTGAATACAGGCCGATTGAACGGGCCAATCTTGTAGCCCTGCACCTCTTTGCGCGTGGCATAAACCCAAAGTGAACCGGGCGTGTAGAGCGGCACGTGAACTGCATTTTTCAGCAGATATTCCATTGCTGCATTCACAGCCTGCTTGCGCTGTTCTGGATTCACCGTTGTCCGCGTTTTTTCGAGCAGCGCATCGAGTTCTTTGCTTTGATAGCCACTGTATGCACCGGGAGAATGCCAAAGCTGATAGAGAATATCCGGGTCAAACCAAGCCCAATCCATCATGTCAAATGTACTCGTGCCCGTTGTTTTTTCGTTCTCCTGCTTCACTCGCGCATTGAGTGAACCAATATCCATTGTTTCGAGCTTGGCGTTAATGCCAACTTGAGCCAGTTGACTTTGGAAAATCTGCACCATCTTTTCACGATTATCGCCCGTTGAAGTCATCAAAGTGACCTCCATTGGCTTGTCTGAACTATAGCCAAGTTCAGATAGCAACTGCCGCGCTTTATCGGGATTGTGTTCGTAGCTGAATTTGTTACAAAACTCTTGATCGTTACCAAAGACGCCGCGACTAATCGGACATTTCTCGCGCTGTACTAAGCCATCACCAAAGGCCGTTTGGAGGGCGCTATCGACATCGATCGCATGAGCAACCGCTTGACGGGCACGAATATCGTTGAATGGCGGACGAGAAATTGTGAACTCTAGAAAGAAGTTTTGTCCAGTATTTTCAGCAACATGCAGTTCTAAACTGTTGTCGTTGCGGACTGAATCCAAATCATCTAGAGGCGGATTGACAATGAGCTGAAGTTCGCCTGTTTGCAGACCTGCAAGCCGCGCCTGTGCTTCGGGAATCTGCCGCACAACCAGTTTTTCAAGATAGGGCGCACCCGTATTCTCGACGGGGCGACCAAACCGCTGATAGTCGGCATTTCTTTCTAATTCGATTTGATCGCCCTTAGTCCAACTGACAAGTTTCCAAGGGCCAGTTCCAATCGCTTTTGAAACACCAAACTGAGTGCCTAAATCCTTATTGCTATCGCAAATCATGCTGGCAAACGGATCGGCCATGAACGAAGAAAACGCGCCAAATGGAGCGGAAAAATTAAACTGCACGGTTTGTGGATCCGTCACCTCAACTGAGGAAATTGGCCCCCATGCTCCCTTGGTGACGCTAGGGTTTTGCGGATCGATCGCCCGCTCTGCCGTGTACTTAACATCATTTGCATCAAACACCGACCCATCGTGACATTTAATGTTTGAATTCAACACAAACGTCGCCTGTTTACCGTCTTCGCTAATGCGCCATTCTTTCGCCAAGTTCGGTACAATTTTCCCGCTGCTATCAAACGCCAGTAGCGTATCGTAAATCTGGTCAAACATCTGCCATGAAAGCGTTGTCGTGGTGCGGTGTGGATCAAGCGAATCCGCATCACCATAGCGTGCCCAAACCAGCGTTCCGCCATCTTGAGCGGCAGGAGAAGTTGCCTCAGAGGAGGTTGATGTATTCGGCGATTGACCTGTACAGGCAATCACTAGCAGCGCGGTTGCGATCGCACAGCTAAGCAACTGTAGCGTTCTTTTTCCCACTCGACGTTCAAACAGTTTCCAAATCATAAGTGCTCTCGTCCTCAACGGTGAATAAATTGATATTTCTCATTGATTCCAACAATCTATCTGCAACAAAACTTCACTATCATCAACTGCGAAATCGATCTTTTTTACAAATCGAAGTAAGCAGTGAAATCCAGGACATTTAGCGTTTTTACACAAGTTGAAAGCTCAATAATTGCAAAACGCATTAGGCTGCAACGTATAGACGAAAATCAATTTGTACAGCAAAGTTGAATAATTTTCAAGCAAAGTTTCAAATCTGTCGTTTATCAACTGTTAGATGACAGCAATCCTAGCTGTGGCGACAGCTAGGATTGCTTGGTGTAGAAGGGCTGGGGGCGATCGTCACCCGCCAAGTTGACTGTCACTTGATAGCAAAGCCGCGCCAAATCCGCCGCCTCCGGGCGTTTCAATCACAAACACATCCCCTGGCTGCATGGAAACTTCTGCTTTACCATCGAGCCGATCGACGCTGCCATCTTGCCGCTCGATCGAATTTTGTCCGGTTGCGCCTGGTTCACCACCTGCTAAGCCAAACGGCGGCACGATGCGATGACCCGACAAAATTGCGGCAGTCATCGGTTCGCGAAACTGGATGCGGCGAATTGCACCATTGCCGCCTTGATGCTTTCCTGTGCCGCCACTGTTCGATCGAATGGCGAATTCTTGCACAAAAACCGGAAATCGCCACTCCAACACTTCCGGATCGGTTAGCCGGGAGTTGGTCATGTGCGTTTGCACGGCATCAGTACCATCAAAAGTTGCACCTGCGCCCGATCCGCCGCAAATTGTTTCGTAATACTGATGTTGCTTGTTGCCGAAGGTGAAATTGTTCATTGTGCCTTGAGAAGCTGCCATCACGCCGAGCGCACCGTAGAGGGCATTCGCGATCGCTTGCGAGGTTTCCACATTGCCCGCAACCACAGCAGCAGGAAAACGCGGATTGAGCAAACAGCCTTCAGGAACAATAATTTCTAAGGGTTTGAGACAGCCTGCATTTAGCGGAATATCATCGTCAACTAGCGTCCGAAAGACGTAGAGAACAACCGCTTTGCAGATGGCTAAAGGCGCATTAAAGTTCGTGGGTTGCTGAGGAGAAGTGCCTGAAAAATC
This sequence comes from Microcoleus sp. FACHB-1515, assembly GCF_014696105.1. Lineage (GTDB taxonomy): Bacteria > Cyanobacteriota > Cyanobacteriia > Elainellales > Elainellaceae > JAAUTJ01. Next base: position 147,277 of record NZ_JACJPO010000010.1, on the reverse strand, counting down.
GATGCAGGCAGAACGGGCGTGGCGATCGATCGAAACACTGACGCAAATCTCGCTGCTGTCGTCCATTGCATAGTTGAAGCTGCCCGGTTTTAGCACATCAATGACTCGTCGTACCGATTCTTCGGCATTGTTTTGAACGTGCTGCATGTAAGCCTGCACAGTGCCGAGTCCATAGTGTTCAACCATGCGGTGCAGTTCTTGCACACCGCGTTCATTGGCTGCAATTTGCGCTTGCAGATCGGCTAAATTCTGCACCGGATTGCGAACCGGGTACTTTCCTGCGGCCAACAGTTCTAGTAGTTCTGCTTCTTGAAAGCGTCCTTGATCCACGATTTGCACATTGTCGAGCAAAATGCCTTCTTGATCGATCGAGGTGCTGTGTGGCGGCATTGAACCCGGTGTGATCCCCCCGATATCCGCATGATGTCCGCGTGACGCGACATAAAACATCGGAGCATCACCAGACACAAAAACCGGAGTGATCACGGTAATATCCGGTAAATGTGTACCGCCGTTGTAGGGATTGTTCGAGGCAAAAGCATCTCCGGGTTTGAGCGTTGTGCCTCTGGCTCGAATCAAGCTGTTCACGCTTTCGCTCATCGAGCCTAAATGAACGGGAATATGTGGCGCATTCGCGACTAATTGCCCGGATGAATCAAAGATGGCACAGGAGAAATCCAGCCGTTCTTTGATGTTGACCGAGTAGCTAGTGTTTTGCAGGGTGATTCCCATTTCCTCAGCGATCGCCCGCACCAGATTATTAAAAATCTCCAATAGCACCGGATCTGGAGTCGTGACAGTCGGTAACGCTGTGGTTGATGCCTCGGTCACATCATCCGTTTTGCTCAAAATCAAATCGTTTTGTTCGGTGAGTTCGGCACACCATCCGGGTTCGATCACATTGGTTCCAGTGGGTTCTAGAATCAAGGCGGCTCCCAGGATGCGATCGCCAGGTTTTAGATCTTGGCGGCGATAGATCGGCGTTTCGTGCCAATCGCCTTTGGTGTAGATTTGAACGGTTGCAATCGATCGAATTGATTCAGTTCTTTCAAGCGAAAGGCGAGGTTCTATGATTGGCGTTGCGGGGGCGATTGCTTCAACTGAAACCGCCTCCACGATTAAGCCTTTATCGGGCATTGAAAATCCGTAGCGCTGCTGATAAATCTCCTCGAACTGAAGCCGCATTGCTTCTGCATGATCAAAAGCAACCGTCAAAGCCGAATCTGTTCCCGCATAACGCAGACGTGCTTTAAGCAGAACTTCGATGCGATCGTCTGGAATGTCTTGAGCGGCAATTTCTGCTCGACTTTCTCGGCTTAATTGAGCGAGGGTTTGCTTCAGTGCCGGAATTTCTCCTGCCGTCAGTGGTGCTTCGATCGCTTTTTCTTTCAGCGTCCGGACATCCGCCAAGCCAATGCCGTAGGCCGATAACACGCTGGCAAATGGGTGAATCAAAATCTGGGTCATGCCCAACGCTTCAGCGATCAAACAGGCATGTTGTCCGCCCGCGCCACCAAAGCAGCAGAGCGTGTATTCAGTCACGTCATAGCCGCGCTGTACGGAAATCTTTTTGATCGCATTCGCCATCGTGTCGATCGCAATGTCGAGAAATCCCGCTGCTACTTGCTCCTGAGTGCGAGTATCTGCGGTTTTCGCTCGAATTTCTGCGGTGAGTGCGGCGAATTTTTGATCGACGATCGTGCGATCGATCGGCAGATTGCCTTCAACTCCAAACACCTGCGGAAAAAAATCCGGCTGAATCTTGCCCAAGCGCACATTGCAATCGGTCACGGTTAACGGTCCGCCTTTGCGGTAGCAAGCAGGTCCCGGATGCGCTCCGGCAGATTCAGGCCCGACTCGATAGCGCGACCCGTCAAATCTGAGAATCGATCCACCGCCCGCCGCAACCGTATGAATCGACATCATCGGCGCACACAGCCGCACGCCGGCAACTTGCGTTTCAAACGTGCGCTCATACTCGCCGTTGAAGTGAGACACATCGGTTGAAGTGCCGCCCATATCAAAGCCGATGATGCGATCGAATCCGGCTGCAACACTGGTTTTAACCGCTCCGACAATGCCGCCTGCGGGACCTGAAAGAATGCTGTCTTTGCCTTGAAATCGATCGGCCTGAGTCAAACCACCATCAGATTTCATGAACTCCAGCTTGGTCGTCGTTTCCTGTTGCTTTAAGGCGGCTCCAACTTGATCCACATAGCGCCTCAAAATCGGAGAAAGATAGGCATCAACGACCGTTGTTTCGCCGCGACGGATCAGCTTCATCAACGGGCTAACTTCGTGAGATACCGAAACTTGTGTAAAGCCAACCTTGCGAGCAATCTCAGCGACTTGCTGTTCGTGTTGGGGGTAGCGATAGCCATGCAGAAATGCGATCGCACAAGCTCGAATTCCTTGGCGATATGCCTCCTGCAAGGCTGTAGCAAGCCGCATTTCTTCCTGTGGCGAAATCGGCAGAATTTCTTCGCCTTGCGCGGTATAACGTTCTTCAACTTCGATGACTTGTTCATACACCCGCTCTGGTAAAACGATGTGGCGGGCAAAGATATTTGGACGGTTTTGATAGCCGATCGAGAGCGCATCGCGAAAGCCTTGCGTGATGAGTAAAACGGTGCGATCGCCTTTGCGCTCTAGCAGCGCATTGGTCGCAACGGTCGTTCCCATTTTCACCACTTCAACCGCTCCGACGGGAATTGGTTGATCGCTCGTTAGCCCCAAAATGTCTCGAATGCCTTGGATTACGGCATCTTGATATTGTTCGGGCTGCTCTGAAAGTAACTTGTAGATGATCACCCACTGCTGATCAGCCACTGCCGTAATTTGGAACCGCTCAGGCATTTGAGACAGTCGATCGACGATCGCTGCATCATCGGTAACAACCACTAAATCAGTAAATGTTCCGCCTCGATCTGCAAACACTTTTAACATGATTTCCTCAGCAAATAAAATACAAATGCGATCGATAACTTCTTGTTTCTATTAAGCAGTAGAACTCGGTCTAATTCCACTGATAGATATAAGCAAATTTTAGACATTTATCAGTGATTCAATTCTGTAGCACTGTTCTTGTCTGTAGAATTGTCTTGCCTCGATCGCTAGGTCATCGATTTTAGATGTTTCCACTTCCAAGTTGCCGATGCGTCATTTTGAGCAACTTGGACAATTTCTGCTGGTGGAAAGAGGCGATCGCCATTTTCAGAAAATTGAATCTTACCCGTCACGCCTTCTACAGCTTTTCTTTTAACTTTGAAGAATCTTCGCATTTCAACAATCAATTCTTCCTTGTCTGAATGCCTTTCTAAGGCCTTGAGAATCACCAAGACGGCATCAAAGGCAGTTGCACTGCGCCAGGTTAACTGCTCTTCTCCCCACAGTAAAGCGCCGATTTTGCAGAATACTTGAGATAGAGTGTTAGAACTTTTCGCTCCGTTCTGCTCACTATCCCAATGCCAAGGAATACAAGCAATAAGCTGGCTCTGGTTAGAATCTGTTAACTTCTGTTGGCAGCGTTCCTGCATCCAGTGCAATACATTTTCCTGATAGAACGTTGCAGAGCCAGCAACAACACACCGATCGAGATTTAATCGACTGATCAGACCCGTATTGCTAAGAGAATTTGGCTCAATCCCACCATCAGGAACCAGGATGATAATGTCTACATTGCCTTGAATTGTATTTAAGTAAATCTGAAAATTCCGGACATCGCCGCCAAGCTGTCCATATTCAGAATGAATTTTGAATCGATCGCAATAGCGCATCAAACTCTCTTTAACAGCATCGCGATATGAACAACTATAACTACTGTTTTCGTTGCAGACAATCGCAACTGTTCTAGACTGATGTTCTACCAGCGTTTGAGCTAAGTATTCAACAAGCTGAGCGGCGTTAACTTGATCTTGAGTCGTAATTCTAAAAAATCCAATACTATCGTCTAAATTCGAGAGTTGATCAGAAGTACTGGATGCGTTTACTAAAATAATTCCTTTCTCCGTGTAAAAGTTCAATGCCGTTTGAGTCATTTCACTGGAGTAATGTCCAATCACAGCAGCGAGATTAATCTCCTTGGCTAAGTTCGCTAACTTTTCAGCCGTTTGATTATACGGAGCATAAACATTATTTGGATCATTCACTACCATGATGCGGAGCGCAACCTTTTCAGAACTGATGCGATCGCTCTGACCCAAAATAGAAAACAAAGATTGGCTTTGTTTGTTGCTCTGACTCGACGGAAAAAACTCTGCCTCTAACTCAGCAGTATCAAAGTGTTGGAAATTCACCAGCGACTGAATTTGGGCAACTCCCCGCAGGATTTCTGTGGCGATCGCACCTTGATTGTGATGAAATGGTACAACGACAGCTAGGGTGTAGATTTGAACACCTCGTCGTTGTAAAAACGCTGTTTGAAATTCAATTAAGCAGTTGTTGATATAAATGCAAATTTCCGGATTGCCTTTTCCATAAAGCTGTTTCTCTTCGTTCCACGCTTTTACAAAGAACAGTAGGGCTTGATAATAACAACCTTGCTGATACCGTTGAATTGCTTTAATCTGGCCTTGGACAATTCCTTGATGAGAAGGATATAGAAAAACCTGCCGTCCAAAACTGCCCTGAAAATTATCGCTATTTAATTGAGGAGCAGGGTGAAGCCTGTAACCATTTGTAGGATTTAGCAAAAAATTTAGAACTAGCGTCCAATTGTTCGCGATCTCAGCTTGTTCAACTTGCATCAATTGAGCAATTCTAGGATAAACAATGTTAGAAAGCCGATTTCCGACCTCTGCATCGCACAAGTTAATTGCACCCGCAATTTGCCTACGACGATATCCTCGCAAAAACCGACAAATCATTTCTTTGTCGCGCTCTGATAGAAGTTGGCGAGTTGAACCTGTTTCTAGGTGTTGAAAGAAAAGCTCAATATCAACGCCTAAATGTTCAACAATCTGCTGATAACCGATTTGCTGATAACTCTGAATCGTCATTTGTTGTTTGAACACCAAATATCGTGTTTAACGTTCCATCGTTATGTACATACATTTCGCCAATGGTTAATGCTTGGTTTACGTACCTCCCATGTAAAACAATATCCTAATAAACGCTTGTTTTGTACTTATAGCTGTAAGAGAAAGAACTTACAAGCATCGTCAAAGACATCCATCTTTTGCATTCCAGAACTTGTGGTGCTTCGTGGAGCTTTATCTGGCTAACACTAACTTGATATATTAGTTATTCTTACAAAGAAAAAAGATTTGAGCCTTTTACTATGTGAGTAATGACTCATTTCATCACCATCTTTTTGGGCTTTGCACACATAGTTAAACTTCAGCACCAATGATGACTTCAATTACTCTGTAAATATTGCTCAACGATCGCAACTGCTTGCTCTACACCGTTTTCGCCTCTAATTTTTACACCAAGCTGAGCAGCTTGCTGCTGCATCACTGAGTTGCTGGTCGTGATCGCAATTGCAGCCCCAAAAGACTCAGCGGTTGACTGCTTTCTGGGAATGGGTTTCGGGCTAACGCCTAACTGATGCAAGCGTTTACCCCAGCCTAACTGATCCGCAAAATAGGGAACGACTACAGAAGGTAGACCCGCTCGACAAACTGCCGTTGTTGTGCCTGACCCACCATGATGCACAACCGCTTTTACTTTAGAAAACAGCCAATCATGAGGATAGGATTGGTTGCGACTCGGACTTGATGCCCGACTTGCTGCAATCATAAGCCAAAGCACACAACGGATAGAGGTCTCCCGTTGAACCAATCGATAAGATTGCAATCTTCGATCGAGTCATCTCAATTAGGCAAGAAGCAAAGTCAACAAAATCATAGCTCTGGCAAGACTGCCAGTACACTGATCACAAAAGTGCTCAGTGATTTCACGGTTTCAGCAAGATCATACTTTTCTCTATTGTCAAAAATACATACGAGCAATTACCGGAAATGCTGCGAATTGCTCATTCATCGAGCATGGAACGGGTGTATGGAAGCCGCGAACCCCTCACCGCTGAGAGCAGAAGCACAAACGGAGGCTGCCAGCCAAACGTTCTCAGAAGCTTGGGCAAAAAAGTATTTACAGAAGTTGGCTGAGCAAGACGACATCGCGGCTGCCCTCAGCCACAGTCAAATTGCTGCTGAAATTGCCAAAACACTCATGCAATCGTTGCGATCGACGAGCGCTCAGGCGTGGGCAAAGACAGAAACGCTGCTTGCTCAAGAAATGGTTCGGCATCAAATCGATGGCCGCCTGATTGATCCTTGGGCGATCGCGAAAGACGCTCATCAGATTTACGAGATTGCGCTCACTGCTTATGCTCAGCAAACTGCTCCACCGAAACTTTCCACGCTGATTGCTTCAGAACTTGGACAGATTCGCCACAAATACACGGCAGACGATCCCAGGATGATCGGGTTTGTCAGCATGCAGTTTCACTACAGCGAACAAATGCTGCTTGACTTGACTCCGCCGACTGAGCGATCGCTGCTCGGCCAGTATTTCAAAGTCATTGATGATCATCTGTATATGCCGCTGCAACGAGCCTATCAAGCTGCTGCCCAACAGGACTATCATGCCCCACAGTTGCAGGCGGTTCGCCACCTTGTGCCCTTATGCAGTGAAATTGCTGCCAATATCGTTGCACGAGTGCTGAACCTAAATCCGAGCTATCGATCGCACAGCGGATACTTGAATGACGAGCATGTTCAAATCTCTAGCATCCGAGATGTTGAAATGTTTCAAGTTTATCTGTGGGTGTGCGTGTTGGAAAACAACATCAGCGCGATTCAGCAAGAGCTATTTCCGCTTTGTGTGATGCTTTATCCTCGCTTAAACGTGCGTTGGGAACTTGTGCGACAACTCATTCACCTTTTAGAAGTTGAGATCTGCAAACGTCTTGATTCGCAACAAGCAGCCTACTTTACTCCTTACTACGATGCTTTATGGGGAATGTTTTCATCCCAAGTCTTTCCAGAATAAGCAGTTAATGGGCTTCAGCTTTTTCTCAAGAGCTTTGCTACCAAGGATTGCCAATCATCGTGAAGCCTGCCCAGTAAAAGGGGTGCAACAAGTTCTCATTCTCCAGGTTCATAAAGTTAGGTGGTGTTGGCAAATCCCGAATAGTTTGTTGAATGAATGAATTGTCAAGATTGAGCTGACCTTGCAGCATTGCTATTTGTGTTTGTCGCAACGCTTCTGCTTTCGATGAAACTGTTTTCAAGTTTTGGTAGAAATCAATCATTAGAATAGCGCTCGATGCATCTGAAACTGACCATAAGCTTGCTAAAGCTGCCTTGGCACCAGACTGTACAGCAAGCCCAGCAAAGCCTAATTCAGCACTGGCATCTCCCAAGGCAGTGCGACAGGCGCTTAAGACCAGGAGTTGCACGACGGGTTGCAGTAGCTGTAATTCTCGCAGATGAGTCAACAGTAACGGGCGATCCCAAAACTGGATGTAAGAGTTAATGATCGATCGAGAATTGAAGGCGGCGTGAGTAGCAAGATGAACAATTCCGAATGGATAAGTCGATCGCTGCTCTCTTAGTTTTGCGACTGTAAACTGCTCATTTAAAAACACTTCAGCCTGCCAAAGTCGAGCGATCGCTGCAAGCTCCAGCGGAACGGCAGGCAGCGGAGTTTCACGCTCAAATTCTGAAGCTCCCATTGCTAAAACTCGCAATTCAGATAAGCGAGTTGGACGGCGATCGAGCAAATTGAAGGCAGGAATCAGGCTGGTGCTATATTTTTCAATTAAAAACTGATTTCCGTCATGAAGAGCCGCCATTGGTACACTCCGCAGCCCTGCACCCAAGCAAAAAATTAAGTTGTCAATTTGTTGATTTTGAAGTTCTGATTCTAGAGGGGCAATCATCCACCGATAAAGCTGCTGCGCGGCAGGCAGATATTCTTGAGGTGCTGATCTTCTATCCGCAAAACCTGCCCACAATTCATTTGTTGTTTCGACAATAGCTTCTAGCGTTGCGGCCTGCTCTCGATGATGAATTAGTTGTCCATCTGGCAAAAGTAGAATCACTTCTAGCTGCTCAGCAAGGGAAATTGCGTACACCAATGCCGATCGCTTTCCGCTTAGCTCATCACTTTGCCTTAAGCTCTGAGCAATTTGATCAGTGGACAGCAGTTGCGTATTCACCACTCTCAAGTAGTACTCGTCAAGCTGCACTTTCCAACCTTGTTCAAGCTGTAGCACCGCATCTGCAAGATCGCCTCGATCGATCGCAGCTTCTAGCTGTTCGGGATTCACTCTCAAACTAGAAAGTGGGCGCGGAATCGTTTGCGTTTGCCCGCTCAACGGCAGCGAAAGCAAAACGACAAAAACAATTGCGAGGGCAAAAAGCAGATTCGATCGAAAGAAATATTTCATTCGCTGCTGAGTTAAAGGTAGAAGTAGTTGAAATGAATTTTATCTTTTAGCATACGCTATTGCTCTACAGCTTTCGCTCAAACTTGTATTCTTCTATCCATAAAGAAGCCTCTGCAAAACCTCGACGATAATAAAGAAAAATGCTGAGAAGCCAGTGCTGAGACTTTGGCAAATGTTGATGTAAACTATTTTGCCAGCCGAGACGATAAAGCTGATAGCCTAGAAGTCCGATCGGTTGAATGTGCATTTTACATCTCCTAATTTTGCTAATAGCAGTACGAGCGCGAACTTCACCGAGTGCGTAATATTCATGCTTCAACAGGTTTGGTAGAGGCAGTTGCAGCAAAGAAACCTGCTTTGCTGCAACCATAAAAAGGTTTAGCGAAAATGAATTAGTTACTTTCTATACAGTGCTGTTTTCCGCTTCAGGAATCACCTCCAGAAATATCAAAAGCTTTGCTATGTACTGCTTAAAGTAAATTAAGTACTCCAGCTCGACAGAAGTTAAAGCCGCTTCCTTGAGCTTCTATCCATGTCTCCAATTAGAGCCAGCCTTTCTACGCAAGCCGCCTAATCCTGTTAAATAAATTTACCTTTGGGGTAGTGAAACGGCTTTTAGTTCAGACGCTCTAGGTTAGCGATCGCCAACCGTGTTCGCTTAAAACCACATCGATCGCCGCTCCAAAGTAATTCTGTAAAGTTCTGTAAAGATTATCGTTTGGCTGCGTAGAATCGATCGCGCCGCTGAGAGACCTTTGTGGAAAGCTCAATTTTGCTTGGGTGAATTTAATGTCAGACATTAATGCCTTACTAGACGAAAACATCGAACGGATGCAGTCCCTCTCTCAAGAAAGCGAACAAGCATTGAGCGAGGTCAATCAGTTAGAGCAGCTTGCTACTGATTTGATTGAAAATGTAGCCGAGAAAGAACAAAGCGTTCTATCAAAATTTGAGTCGCTAGGTGGGCAGTTTACCGAACTGAACCAAAAGATAGATACAGAACTGCAAACAGGCTTGCAAAGTTTGGGTGAGCTACGGCAAAAAGTTGAAGAGTTAGAAGGGCAACTCGACCAGTTTGTGAGTCAGATACATACTCAAATTGGAGAGTTGAAAACTCGTGCAGAAGAAGCGCTAACTGAAATTGAATCTCAAGTTGGAGAGGTTCAGCCTGAACTTGAAGGCTTAACACAACAAGTACAGGAATTTGAGTCTGCTGTTGATGGTTTAGAAGATGAGTCAGTTCAGGGTGTTGAGGAGTTGGGAACCTCGATCGAAACTGCCAAAACTGAATTTGACAGCCGCAGAACAACCTTGATGGAAGAATTTACCTCGCTCTCTCAATTGGTCGGCGAAAAGCTGCAAACCTTACAGCAAGATTTTGATTATCTAGTGCAAGAAAGCAGTACGCAGCTTAGCCAGATTGACACGGCGCTAACAACAGCAGCCAACGAAGCCGCCACTGCTGTTCAGCAGAAATTTAATGAAATTGGTGGTGAAATTACGACGGCGGCTGAGAATTTGGCAACTGCGATCGCGTCGGTAGGTGAAACGGGAACGGATGATTGCGAGCGCATGAACGACAAGTTTGGTGAGGCGATCGATCAGGCTGGAGATGCGATCGCAATTCTTCAGGAAGTCATGCCAATTTTAGACGCTGTGGAAGAACAGTTGGCTTAATAAATTACACAAAATAGAGAGAATGAGTCATGGCAGAAGTGGCAGAACTTAGTCAGAATACTGAGCAAAGCGTTGAGAGTTTGCAGCAGCTATCGGGTGTGCTAGAGCAAGCAAATACCCAGCTCCACGATGCTTGTTCGCAACTGGAATCTCAAGCCGATGCATTGAGCCAAGGCAATGAAATTGACGCGCATTTGGAGACGTTAGAGCAAAACTTGGAGGAAGCTGAAGATAAGCTCGAAGGAGCTGAATCAGAAATTACGCAAGAATTGGAAGAATTGCAGCAGGCGATCGAAGAAGCGAATGGAAGCTTAGATGAAGCAACGAGTGCGATCGAAGAGATTCAAACTGAGTTTCAAGCCGTAGAAAGCGCGATTCCTGAATTTGAAGGCGAAGTGGAAGCAGTACAGCAAGTTCTCAATCAGCTTACCGATACTGTTAGTCAGCTTGATGAAGGAATGTCGCAGTCGATCGAAGGCACACAGCAGGCGTTTGAAGCGATCGATCAAGCCTTTGCAGAATTTCAGCAGCAGGTTGAGCCGCTTTCTGAACTTGACAGCGGTGTGGATGAGTTGATTACTGACTTGACGGATGAGCATCGTGAAACGATCGAAACTGAGTTCACCGAGTTCAGCGAAGATCTTCGAGAAACACAGGTCGGTGAAATTCAAACGACGGCTGATCAGGCAGAAGGCAGTTTGCGAGACTATTTTGAAACATTTAGCGGGGAGGTTGAAGGCTTAGCGGATGAATATGAACGAGATGTTTCGGAAGTCATTTCTGATTTGACGGAAGACTGCGAAAACGAACTCGCAAGCAAAATCGAGGATGCAGTCAATGACGTTGAAAGCGAGGCAGCAGAGACGCTGATGGACGAAGTGAATGAAACCAAATCGCTGTTTGAAACGGGCGAAAAGATTGTGCAAGAGCTTGAACCGCTGGTGCAGGATGTTGTGATTGCTGGCAATGTGGCGATCGCCCTCGATCAATCCGTTCAAGAACTGATGGCTTAGCGCGATCGTTCATTTTCATCTAACACCTGAAAGGTACATCTCATGAGCGCAGCAGATTTAATTGCTCGAATTGATGCAGCAAGGGGCGATCACCAAAGAGCTAGCGACCTACTAGCAGAAGCTCGTGACAGGTATGAACCCCCTGAACCTCCTCCCCCACCTCCCGACGAGGGTATCGACATCAGTGCGATCGCTCACACTGCCCTCGATTTCGCAGGCTTCATTCCCGGTGTTGGTGTAGTGGCAGATTTAGCCAATGCCGCTTTGTACGCTGCCGAAGGAAACTACGCGATGGCTGGTTTATCGGCTGCCGCTGCGGTTCCTTTAGTAGGTGATGCTGCTGCGGCAGCCAAGCTAGCAGCTAAGGGTGCAAACGCTGCAATGGATGTTGCTAGAGTTGGCGACATGGCTGGGGATGCAGCCAGGGTTGGAGATGCTAGCAGTGCCTTTCGGCGAGGAGGTTTAGAATTTAGAAATCCTGCAAGTACTAGTTTGACGAGATCTGGAGATCGTCCTGTTTTTGACCAGGGTAGTGCCCCAACCTGCGGACCTGTTTCTGCGGCTATGGTGCTTGCTACCTCTAATCGGCACGTTGATATTAACCGACTAGCGCAACAAGCAGGGACTACTCAGCGCGGAACTCAGATGAAAGATTTAAAGAGCGCTATGAATGCTAACGGGGCTAATGTACGTCTTGAACAAAGATTATCGGTAGATGGGCTGGCGCAGAGGACAGCTCAGGGAAATCCTGCAATAGCCCATATGAAGTTAGATCGTGGTGATCATGCTGTGGTCGTTGATGGTGTGACGGAACGTCAAGGAGTGAGAGTTGTCGCTATTAGAGATCCTGCTGGTGGAAGGCAGTATTTTACTCCTGCGGATGAGTTTGCCCAAAGATTTACAGGTCGAGCTATTGTATCCAGGTAAAAGATGTTAAAGGGCTAAACATAAAAGTTAAAATAAAGCTTTTAAACCTATGGCCATGCTGTGTCTATAAAACAAGGAGAAGAAGTGATGGATGTGGATGAAGTGTTGACTAAAGTTGAAGATTTGGCTGGCTCATCAGTAACGATCGAGGGTTTTCTAATTGTTACAAGCAATATTAGCTATATTGCTCCTGACGAGAATACCTCCGAAGACACTAATAAGTCGATACTTGTTCAGACGAATTTGTTGGAAAGTCTGGAAGAAATAGCGCCTGGTTTGATAGGTGGTTCAGCTATATACGCGGATTCTGCCAAAGTTCGTGGAGTACTATCTGGTTCTGTATCAGATGAATTTCCTGCTTCACTATTAGAAATTGAGGCAGTTACTCTTCTGAGACAGAAAGCAACATTTCATGCTCTCAAGAAGGGAGAGGCAGCAAGCCAGCTAGAAAAGAGTGCTGAAGTATCGATCTTGGAGGTTTCTGACGTGTTAAGAAACTCAGAGGTTCTTATCGGTAGCTCAACCAGAATCAGAGGCTTTCTGGTAACTACTGCGGACACTGCGTATATTGCTCCTCATCAAGATGATTTTGAAAATGTTCATAACTCAATCTTGATCACTGATCCTCGCTCTTTGGACGATCGACTTTCAGAAGATACCTATTGCTCAGGTGAGCCACCTTACCTGTATCAAGAATTTGCTGAGCTTGAAGGAGTTCTTTGTGAATCTACTGTTGAGCCTTTCTCAGTTGCTTTAACCAATCTCAAATCAATCTCTTTAACGAGAGAAATGGGAGAAGCGCTTCTTATAGCTGAGATCAAAATCTAAAAACCGCCCTATCCTTACACAAGGAAACTAAATTTATGACTGACACAGCTTCATTGGAACAAATGGCAACTGAAGTGCCGGAGAAATTGAATCTTTTGGTTCAGGAATTGGCGGCGGTTCAAGAAGGGGTAGATGGGTTGGAAACGTACTTGGATGAGATGGGCGATCGCGCCACCGATCTGCTCAGCCAAATTGAAACAGCCCTGGAAGAATTGCAGACCGAGCTATCAGAACGTAGAACGAGTTTGGCTGAAGAAGTGAGTGAATTGGATGGCGAATTTGACTCATTGAAAAGTGAAGTTTCGGCAGCACAGGATGAGTTAGAAACGGAACTTCAAGAGGTGCAAGGCAAACTGATTGAGTTTCGAGAAAGTTTGGAGACGGGGCAGGGTGAGTTAAATACGGCGGGGCAAGGAGCGATCGCCATGCTGGAGCAGGCGCAGAGTCGCATCGAGGCGGGACAAGAGCAGTTGGATGGGGTAGTGGATGCGATCGCGCAGGAAGTTCAGGCAGTTCAGCAAGAATTGGAAACCGCTAAAACAACGGTGACTACTGAAGTCAGTGAACTGAGTACGGTGCTGAGTGATGTACAGCAAGAAATCGATGGAAAGGTTCAAGAAGTCATTGATACTTTCACGGATTTAGAGGCATTGGAATCGCAGCTTGATGACATCCAAAATGAAGCGGTGCAAACGCAGTTAGACGGTTTATTAGAAACAGCGCGGCAGGAAACGGAGACAACGCGATCGACCTTGGAAGCAGCGATCGAGCCAGTGGTCGAAGCGATTCGAGGATTGAGTGATGATTTGTCGGACGTATCGGGTGAATTGGCTTCAGGACGAGATGAATTAGACGGTCAATTTGATGAACTGCAAGAGCTAGTTGAACCGCTCAACCAAGGCATTGAAGCGGCTCGTGAGGCGGCTGAAAAGTTTGCGCTTCCCTGGGCATAGCTGAGATTGAACTAATTTACAGGAGGACAAATGGCAGATTTTCAAAGTGCAGCGGCAGAAACAACAAGCAAGCTTTCAACTTTGCTCGATGAAGTGGATCAAACACATGAGCAACTACAAACGGCAAAAACAGAAGTCAATGATTTACAGCAACAGATTGAAGGGGCTTGGACAAGCTTGAATGAGCAGGCACAATCGCTTTTGGAAAGCATCAACAGCAGCAAGAGTGAAATAACGGCAGAAGCGGAAGGCGCAGAGCAAGCGATCGCGCAACTTAAGCAAAAAATTGACACGGCTCAGCAGGAATTAGTGCAGGAATTGGAAGAAGCGAAGGGAGCGATCGCGGCACTCGATGATTACTTAGCTCAGTCAACACCGGAATTTGAAGCAGATTTGCAGGCGGCTGAGGATATCTTGAGCAATTTGCAAGAAAAAGAAATTGGTGCTGAATTAGAGCAGGCTGTGACACAAACAATGCAAGAACTGCAAACAGTGAGCGGTGATTTGCAAGGATTTCAGGCCGAATTAAATCAGCAGGTTGAATCACTAGCAGGCTATTTATCAGAGCAAGTTGCGCCGGAAATTACCAATAGTACGGATGGAATTGGAACGCATTTTGACGAAATGATTGCCCACTTTGATGAGCAAATTCAGGCAATGGGAGATGGCATTAGAGAGTCGATGCAAGGCTTACTCGATCAAGTGCAGCAGGGGCAAGAAAGCTGCTTCACTCAGCTAGAAACTCATGCTCAAACGCTAGAAGAAGTGATGGGAAAACTCGTCAGCGCGATCGAAACGGCAGGCTCTAGCGTGACTGAAGCAGGCCGCACTGTGGTAGACGGAACTGAGCTAACAACCGAAAGCAGCAGGACAGCTGTGCAATTGCTCTCAGACGCAGGTGAAGCGCTTGCAAAGTTTTAGCAGGCGATCGCTTCCAAGCTCTAAATTTCTTTTTCACGCTTCCTATCCGTCGTCGATTGAAACGGAGGAGATTTGCTATGGTCAGCGGCACGATCGATCGGTGGCGATCGCATTATCGATTCATCAGTTTTTCAGTGTCAACATTAATAGTATTGCTGTGGATTGGTGCGGCAGCAGCACTGAGTCAGGAAGTAGAGAATACCGAGGATTCCTACTTGCGCGTGCAGGATTTATTAAGTCCTCCTTCAGAGTCGATCGATGCCGCTGCACCGCCTGTCGAGTTTACGACCTATCGACTCGATGCGGGAGATGCGATCGCGGTCAATATCAATCCTCGCAGTCGGGATCTTAGCTTCAGCGCAACGATCGATTGGCAGGGAAATATCACAGTGCCGCTATTAGGAATTGTGTCATTCAAAGGATTAACGCTGACGCAAGCGCAGGAAATCTTGCAGCAGCAATTGGCTGAATATTTGGTGAATCCCCAGGTGAGCGTCACGTTAGCGACGGCTCGACCCGTGCGCGTCATGGTTTCAGGTGAAGTGATTACACCGGGATTTTATGCGCTGCAAGATCCGCGACTTCCTGTTGCGCTGACGGAGGCGGGTGGAACAACACATCTGGCAGATTTGCGATCGGTTCAGGTACAGCGTCGAATCAGCGATTCAACTTTGCAACAGCAGCAATTTGATCTTTACACGCCGCTAATTGAGGGGAATGAACTGCCTGATTTGCGACTGGTGGATGGTGATGTGATTACCATTGCCGCGCTTGCACCAAACACTGCACAAAATTACGATCGCACTCAGGTTGCCGATATGAATGTTTCGCAGCGCGAAATGACGATTCGCGTGTTGGACTATTCCAGCGGTGTGAACCGACTGCGGTTGCCGAACGGTAGCGATTTTCTTGATGCTCTGACATCGATTAAACCAAACTTAAACGATACCAATTTGCGGCGAGTGAATTTGATTCGATTTGATCCGGCAACAAATCGAGCAGTGGCGATCGAATTAGACGCTAGAGATGCTTTAAGCGGCGATACTTCACAGAATCCGCCGCTGCAACACAACGATGTAATTGTGATTAACCGTAATGGAATGGCGCAGTTCAATCATTTCTTAACTCGACTGACACAGCCGTTCCGCGATGCATTAGGATTCTTGATGTTTTTCGACACGGCTCGCGAGGGAATTAACACTGTAACAGGTGCAGATGAAGAACAGCAGTAGTTATCAGTAACCTTTCACCTTTAATGAAAGGTTATTGGTCTACCCATCAGCAGTATTCCACCTTCTGAAACGGTGCATTATGAAAGTCAAACGATCGATTCAACGCTATCTCGCCGCCTGGAAACGCTACGGTTGGGCAGGATTAACAGGGTTTGCCTGCATTATGGCCGTTGCAGGTGGAATTGCAGCAACACGACCGGATGTGCAGACGCTGTATGTCGCACAAAAATTGCTGCTCGATCGATCGGTCTCGGTAGCCGAGCCTGCTACCCGTGAGGCCGAAGCATCGGATGAGGACACACCCGAGCCAACTCCTGAATCGCCAGAGCTGACTGATACGCTGCTCGATCGAATGGCGACGGGGCTACAGGTGAATCGCTATTCGCTCTCGCCGCAAACGATTCGGCAAAATTTAACGCTGCGGCCAGTTTCCGAAGCGGGCGATCGCTGGACGGTGCAGTTTCAAGATGCCGATGCCAATCGATCGGAGGCGGTCGTGGTGGCGTTTACCGAAGCGATCGCTGAGCAAGACTTGACCGAGCAGCGGCAGGAGTTGGAGTCAGCAGTGCAACTGCTAGAGCAGCGGCGCGATCGACTGCGGGACGATTTGCGGGTGGCGGAAGAGAAACTAAGGGAATTTAGCCGCCGCGAAAAACCTGCGATTCAGCAAGCCGTTGATGGCAGTTTGGTTTCGGCGATCACGACGATTCAGCAGCAGCAGCGCGAACTCGATCGGGCGCTAGAAGGCACTGAGGCGGAGATGACAAGTTTGCAAAATCAGCTTCAGATGAATCCTGAGCAGGCGTATCTGGCAGCAGCAATTAGCGCCGATGCAACCGTCACGACGCTCGCGACCAAAGTGGATGAATTAGCGTTGCAGCAGCAAGAACAAGAGCGTGAATTGCAGCCGCGCCATCCTGAAATGGTTGCCTTGCAGCACCAGCAATCGCTCTATGAAACTCGCTTACAGCAGCGGATTCAAGAAATTGTCGGGCATGGCCGCGCCATTCCAATGAGTCAATCAACCATGCAACATTGGCGGGCGCTCAACCTCGATCAGGCGCGGCAAGAACTCGCGAATCGACTCGTCGGCTTGAAAGCTCAGCGCGATCGCCTGACGCGCGAACTCACAATTTTAGGGCGATCGGAACCGGAACTGCGACGAAACTACAGCGACGGCACAGCGCTGAGGCTGGAACTGGAAAAGCTGACGAACGACGTTGCTCGCAACCGTGAAGCCTTTGAGCAAGTAGAAAAGGATTTGGCGGCGGCAACATTGCAGCAGGCCGAAACGAAAAGCAACTGGGTCAGTGAAGGTGCACCGCAAGTCAAAGCCATCACAAATTGGCTCTGGAGCCGTCCATTTATTCTGTTGTTGGGCGGCGGGCTAGGACTGCTCGTCGCTGGAGCAACTGTGCTGCTGATTGATTTAGCGCTTGACCGAATTTTCATGCCTGAAGAGGTCGAAACTATTCTGCAAAAGCGCGTTCCGCTGCTGGGAATTTTGCCTTCAGTTCGTAACCGCAAAAGCTCAGTTCCGATTTCGATTGAGGCCAATTCATTCGTCTTGGAATCATACGAGTTGTTTTACAGATGCATCTTTAATCAAAACCAAGATCGATCGCCCAAAGTTGTGATGCTATCCAGTATTCGACAAGGTGAAGGAAAAACAGTGAGCGCTTGCAATTTGGCGATCGCGGCTGCTAGAGCAGGCAAAAAAACGCTGCTCATTCAAACCGATTCGCATACTCCTCAGACAAATGCATTAGGAATTGACGCGCATCCAGACAAAATGGTGTCCATGTCAGATGAAGTATCTGTACTTGAACAGATTCAATCCGTCTCTCAAATTAGCAATCTGTTTGTTTTGCCGAATTTCAGCGCTGCAAAGCCAGCAGCTGAAATAGAGTTTGCAGATCAGTATTTATTCAAGCAGATACGCGAGGATTTTGATTTTGTCGTTCTTGACGCGAACACATTGTATTTCAGCGATGTTTTGCGAATGGAATCGTTTACAGATGGATTGGTTCTCGTTACTCGGCTAGGCTACAGCGAACGTAAAAAACTAGAGATTGTGATTGAAAAAATAGCAGAATCTAAGTCTGTCAAGCTTTTAGGAATCGTGGTGAATGACGTTGCCAACCCAGCAAAATACGCTCCTTTGGTGTCGCTGTGATGATGAATGATCTACTTCTCGATCGATATAAAATTAACAGTTTGTTAAATGCCGGATCATTCAGTACAATCTATCTGGCTCAGGCTTTAACGCTTGCTGAAAAGCCTACTTGCATTCTGAAGCAATTTAAGCCACAAAGCGATGATCTTACGCTGCTCAAAGTTGCGAAAGAGCTATTCGAGCGAGAAGCAAAAGTGCTTCGGCAAATCGGCCATCATCCCCAGATTCCCCAGATTCTTGACTACTTTGAAGCAGATGGAGTTCTATACCTGGTACAAGAATACATTGAAGGAGAAACGCTAAGAGAGTTTCAACATCATAGTTTGTGGAACGAACAACAAATCGTTAAGTTTCTCCGCTTGATGCTGCCAGTTCTAGCATTTATCCATCAGCAAGGAATTATTCATCGAGATATCAAACCTGAAAACGTTATCTTGCGATCGACTGATCAAAAACCATTTTTAATTGACTTTGGCGCAGTGAAATTGCGATCGCAACCTACTCAAACACACACATCACCTACCATTATTCACAGCTACGGCTACACACCTCCAGAACAGCTTGCAGGCCATGCTGAAGAGAACAGCGATCTTTATGCTCTAGGAATGACCTGTATTGAAATGCTGCTAGGTGAAAAACCTGTATCCTTTGCTCAAGGCAGTGAAGATGGTAAGAGGGCAATCCAGAAGCTAGAGGAATTAGCAATCAGTGATGAGCTTCGATCGCTTTTGAATCAACTCGTGTATGTTGATGTTCGGCAGCGGTATCAAAGTGCAAATGCAGCTATAGCCGATCTGAACCAACTTAAAATTAATCACGAGTCTGTTCGATCGAACGGGTACACTCCTACACTGATTAGCTGTTTTGATGCAGATTCCGCAAATCTGAAGTATACACCTACTCAGTTGAGCCTCGACTCAGTATTGAAACAACCCATAGGAGACAAAACACAAAATCTTGGACGGAGCGCAGCGAATTCACGGCGTCAATCTGTCCAGCCACAGCTTTTGCAGATTGACCCAAAAGAGCTAGGGCGTGAACTAACTCAATGCTTGAATCATAAAAATCCAGAGTCTCAAATCCGAGATGCAGCAGCAGTTGTCAAAGCAACACTTGTAAAATATTCGGCAGCTTTATTATTGAGTACTTTTTGTGTTGCGATCGGTTCTGTTTCGCTTTACTTTTTTTACTTTAAGGCTAGCTCAACTCAATCCGCAACTCCTCTTTCTACCGCATCAATTCAGGAAGCTCAAACTCTACTGAAATTTCAAGCAGTAGCACAGTTACAAAGCGACACGTCATTAATCCAATTCTTAAAGTTCACCGCACAGGGACAAAGCTTAATCTCTGCAAGTGAATTAGGCTTAATACAACTCTATGATTTGCAAACTCAAACCGCTCAACAATTAGTTAAAACCTCAAGCGAGGTTTTAGCTGTTGCCCATAGTCAGCAAGAGATACTAGCTTTTGCAACTGCCGATCGATCGATTGAAATTTGGAATCCCAAAACGAAGCAGCGAGTTCAACGAACCACAACCGAACAATTAGTTTGGTCGCTAGCAGTAGGAGGCGATCGGTCAAGTTTAGTCACAGGAGGACTAAATACTTTACAGCGGTGGAACGCATTTCCGACAGAGCTAAAGCTAGCTGAAACATTTGAACTTGCTCCTGAGAAAACTGAACCTGTTCGATCAATAACGCTTAGTACAGATGGCTCAATTTTAGCAGCGGGCAATGCTACTGGTGAACTCAAAGTAGTGCATTTTGAGTTCGATCGAACTCAACTTTTTCATGCCCATACCAAAGCAATCAATGCTGCTGTGATGAATGCCAGCGAAACGATACTTTTAACGGGTAGTGATGATGATACAATTCGCGTCTGGAATTTGCATACGCTTCAAGAATATGAACGACCTGTCATTCAAGCGGAATTAGGCAGAGTGACGGCGATCGCCCCTCATCCCAATAGTAATATCGTTGCTGCGGGTGGAATTTATGGCGCGGTTAAACTGTGGAATTGGCAGACAGGTCAGTTAATTGGAGTACTTTCTAACTCCACTGCTGAAATTACGGCTTTAGCCTTTAGCCCTGATGGAAATCGACTGGCTGTAGGTACTCGCGACGGCAAAACAACAATTTTCTCTATTATCAAATAGCGGAAACTCTACTTCTGACGATCGACATGCTATCCAAATCCAAACTACTCAATCATATTCAGGAATTGCAACAGCTAATTGCTGATAATTCGCTGCAATCAGTTCAAAACGCGATCCACCACCTTAAGCAAATTAGAAGCAACCTAGAATTCGACAAGCTGAATGTCTACGTTCTCAGTGCAGATGTCGCGTTAGCAGAATCTTTTCGGCAGCGTTTCAACTCTTATCCGGCTCTGGACAGCATTTATCAACTTCAAGTACAGGAATTAACGAAATCAGAAGTAGGAGAACTGAAAGCTACCTCTTCAGCTTTTCTAATCCTGCAAGAGCAACCAGAGACAACGCGACACTATGCACTCTCAACAAAGCCAATCTTAACGGTTGGGCGGCAACCAGGCTGCGATTTTCATATTCCTGATCACTACATACGGGTCAGTGGTCAACATTTGGAAATACATTTTTGTTCGGGAAGCGATCGAACTTCTGCTCATGAATGGCACGTTAGAAATAGTGATTGCTGTCGCAATGGAACCTACATTAATGGAGAGCGTCTAACCGAGACTCGCATTCTCAAATCAGGCGATCGAGTGGTTTTAGGCGATCGATATCCTGGTGCTCAAAGTCCAGAATTGCTGTTTGAGCATTCGATCGCTTTAGAGAAGATTGAATCTGAAAGTCTCTCACTTGAATACTTCAAGGGATGTATTGTTTTTCTGGTTACTGATTCTAAAGAATTGTCAGCGGAAGAAATAGCGGTTTTAGAGCTAGCTTGTTCTGCTCCACCTACCCATGTTTTTCTAGTTACTTTTCCTGAGCAGACGATCGAAGCAGTCAGTGAATTGCAGCAGTCAAGCACTCCTGTAGAATTAGAGATTTTGTGTCAGCAGATGACATTGCTCAATTCAAAGCAAATTACTGAGCGCAAAATTCAAAATGCTGTACTTCAAACAATCACTTGGATCTCAAGTGTAGAAGAAATGCTGTTGGCTCATCAAGCATCGATCGCCCAGCAGATCGAAGAAACTGAAAAGCAGCGATCGCAAAGCAGAGTGAGAGAGAAGTCGGAAGATAAATCAGCTTTGCTAAAACAAATTTTTGAGCAGCGATCGAGCTTAAGTGAAATAGTAGATGCTGCCCTTGAACAGTCCAAACAAGATTTGCTGGACGATTCTTTAGTCAGCAGTATTCTACATAGACTTTCTGATGTGATTGACAACATGGAAGCACAAGTTATTAAGCATGAGAATAAGAAGTTTTTGAAGCTAGCGGTAAAAAACTGTGAATGCAATGTCAACGATTATTTGATGCAGTTTTGTGAGGAAGAATTGCTCGATTGGGCTGAAGCCGAATGGGAAAGGATCTGCTGGCAGTATGGCAACGGTGGAGTTGAAGGCTTGATTGCTCGATCGCAAACTTTACTAGAGTCAACATCTAAAACTAGCGGTCAGTATTTTGCTCCATCGATTTGTCAAAAGATCGACATGCAGTCGGTGTTTCGCGTGTCTCTAAGAAAAGTGCTCGATCGAGTCGAGTATCATCCTACATCTATTTTGAGTTTTTCAATCAAGAAAATTCGCAGTTCTGTGTTCCAAGTTATGAGCATTTTATTTTTGTTAAGCTTTTTGGGATTAAGTAGAGGCAGCTTTATCAGAAGCGTGAACAAGCAGATTACTAGCTCTAATCTTTTGATTTTTCTAGCGCTAGGGGTGATTTTCTGGCTGCTTTGCAAACTTTATAAAAGCTATCAAAATGACAAAAAAGCTGAGATACATAAAACGTCAGATAAAATTAGGCTCGACCTAAAGTCCTACTATCAAAAAACAGTTAAATCTCGTTTTGCTGAGAAGCTAGCAAGAATCTTAAAAGCTACTTTCAAAGAGGAAATGAACCGCTTTGAACGAGAGCTGAGACTCTACCTTGAAGCAGCAGAAAGTCAGGTTAAACAATCGCCTGTCGATCGCTGTAACCCTGAACGCTATAAGGAGTACAAAGAGCAATCAAAAAAATTAGAAGCCAAGCTGAAAAGCCTTTACACCATTCGAGAACGAGTTCAGCGGATGCTAGGAAAATAATAATATGCAGAGAGTACTTTCGATCGCCCCGTCAGCGCTTCATACTCATAACAGTAGTACATCGCAGCTTTTTGATAAAAAATAACGGCTCATGCGTAAAAACGGCAACCTTATTCTGAGAATAATGTGTAGAGGGTAATCTCCACAGCGATGCGACCAGAAGACAAGTTCTGCTAAGCACGATGAATCAACAAGATAACGGTTTTGACCAGCACTCACTCGACGATCGACTCAAACACCTTGCAATGGAAGCCCAGCAGCATCCCCCCAAAAGTCAAGCGCGACAGCGGGCACTGAGCCGACTACTCAATGCAGTTTCGCGATCGAAGCGCCTGAGTCGTCCCCGTCGCAATCAGTTTCAGGAGTTTTATGAAGAGATTTATGCCGAAGCGGTGCAGCGATTATTTGCTTATGTTTGCGAGAAGATCGATTCCTATTCACCCGATCGCGGTGAGGTATTGCAGTGGATGAATTTTCTATTAAATCAGCGGTTTTTTATTGAGGCAAGCCGCGAGATTTTACCTGTAGTGCATCAAGGAGTTGATCCGAGGCGAATTCAACGAGTAACGATCGATGACCTCGATCGCAACAATCCAAGTGAAGTGAATCCACAACTGATTCCTTCTTTGTCTCAAGAAGTTGCAGCCTGTTTAGAAGACGATCCAGAAGGACTGTTTCAAGCTGCTTGCGTTGCAAATTCTCCGAACGCCAACTTTCAGGTGTTAGCACTTAGACGCATGGCGGGCTACTCTTGGCAGGAAATTGCTTCAGAGCTAAACATGAACGCTCAAACTTTGAGTAGCTTCTACCAGCGCAGCTTGACCAAATTTACGCCTAAATTTAAGGAATACCTGCTGTAGCCAATGCGATTTGAAGAGATATAAGCGATATGAACAAAGATTACTTTACAGAGCATTCAACTTTCACTATGCCGATTCCTCTCAAAGCGCATCAGATGGCGCAGCAGTTTCGACAGCAACAGTCTGATACGAAGAAAGCCAAGCAGGTTTATCTCAATACCTTAGCTGTTTATGCAGTTAGTCAGTATCTGAAATGGTTGGGAATTGAAATTGAACTAGAGGCGAGCGATAGCTGGAATGCGATCGCCCACACGCTAGCAGATGTTGCTGATTTGCAAATTGCTCACAAAGGTAAGTTAGAGTGTCGTCCCGTTTTACCTCATCAAACGATTTGCTATGTTCCAAGAGAAGTTTGGAAAGAGCGAATTGGCTTTATTGCGGTACAGTTAGATGCTGATTTGCAAGAAGCAATCTTATTAGGATTTGCCTCGACCGTTACGACTGAAGAACTATCTTTCGATCAGCTTCGATCGCTCGATGATCTCGTTGATTATCTGGGCACGATCGAACCTGCAAAGCCTGCGGCGATCGCTCAGCTTGGGCAGTGGCTTCAGGGGGCGGTGGAAGCAGGCTGGTCTACGATCGATCAACTGTTGAGAGAGCCGCTTTTGAGCTTTAGAAGTTCGGTCGAGTCGGCTACCCCGACGTTACGCGCCAAGTCGATCGGATTGAATGGAGCGCAAATTGTCCTAGTAATTGGCGTTTTGGCGATCGCAGAAGCAGAGGTTGATGTCTGGGTGCGGATTTGCTCGGAAGACAGCACCGCTCAGCTTCCAAGCGAGCTAGAGTTGGCGATTTTAGATGCGGCAGGAGCTTCAGTAATGCAGGCACAAGCTCGCAGCACCGAAATGATTCAGCTTAAATTTAGTGCCGTTTGGGGAGAGCAATTTAGCATTAAGATTGCCCTTAATGATGCCAGCGTGACTGAGGCGTTTGTGGTCTGACGCGATCGCTCAATCCTCTTTGCATCCGAGGCTGTTGCAATGCTGATGCTTGGGAAATTAATTATTCTGAAATTTGAGGGTGATTTTGAGCAGGGATTTCGCGTCAGCCTGGAAGTGAGTCAGGAAGGCGATCGCCCTTTTCTCGAAGCGAGCGGTGCACTGCCCGCCAATCCTGAACTGGTTACACGGCTACATCATTGGCAGCAGTCTTATCGATCGCTGGATGTCGCCAGCCGCATTAAGCCGAAAGAAATTTTCTATGGCGGCTCGATTCAGCAGATGGAATGTCGTCGCTGGGCGCAAGAGTTGGGGCAGAGTTTGACGCGCTGGCTCGCTTCCGATGCGTTTGCGGCGATCGACAAACGCCTGCGCGAAGCGTTGAGTTTGAATGAACCAATTCGCATTTTGATTCGCACCGAAGATCGCAACCTGCGGCATCTGCCTTGGCATCTTTGGGATCTGCTCGATCGCTACACGCAGGCAGAAGTCGGATTTTGCGCGTCGATCGCTCAGCGGATCGAAGTTCACGATCGACGAAAAGGAAAAGTGCGAATTTTGGCGATTTTGGGCAACAGCAGAGGCATCGACATTCAGGCCGATCGCCAGCTACTCGCCAGCCTGCCAGATGCCGCTGTGCAGTTTTTGGTGGAACCGCAACGGCACGAGATCAACGATCGCCTGTGGAATCAGCCTTGGGACATTCTTTTCTTTGCCGGACACAGCGAAACGAACGCGCAACAGGGGCGCATCTTCATCAACGATCGCGAAAGCCTGACGCTCGATGAATTGCGCTATGGGCTGAGGCAGGCGATCGCGCAGGGGTTGCGGCTGGCAATTTTCAATTCCTGTGATGGCTTGGGGCTGGTCAGTCAGCTAGAGCAAGTCCATTTGCCGTGCGCGATCGCAATGCGCGAACCTGTGCCCGATCGAATTGCCCAGGAATTTCTCAAGCAGTTTTTGATTGCGTTTGCGGCTGGCGATTCGCTGTATCTGGCAGTGCGGCGATCGCGAGAACGCTTGCAGGGCTGGGAAGGCAATTTTCCCTGCGCCAGTTGGCTTCCCGTGATTTGTCAGAACGCTTCTGAGTCGCCGTCTACCTGGCAAAGCTTGCGCGGCGCGACACTCCGGCGTCAGTCCGATCGCGACATCTGGAAGCGGGTGAAAGTGCTGCTGCTGATCGCCGCCTTGGTGACAAGCTTGATTGTGGGAGTGCGATCGATCGGCTGGCTGCAACGCTTTGAGCTACGGGCGTTCGACCAACTGGTGCAGCGGCGTTTGGCTGAACCGCCAGACGATCGCATTTTGATTGTCAGCGTCAGCGAAGCCGATATTCAATATCAAGACCAGATGGGAATGGCGCGACGGGGATCACTGAGCGATCGCGCCTTGCTGCAAGTCATTCAGCGATTACAGCCGTATCAACCAAGGGCGATCGGACTGGATATTTATCACGATTTTCCCTTCGAGCCAGAATTGGCACAGGCACTCAAGGAAACGCCCGGATTCGTTGCCATTTGCAAAGTGAGTGCCAGCGAAGACAATCCCAGCATTGCCCCGCCGCCCGGAATTGCGCCAGCGATCGGGTTTAGCGATGCCGTAACCGACTTTGACGGCGTGATGCGGCGGCAGCTTTTGGGCATGACGGCGAGTGAAGCTTGTCCGACCAGCTTATCGCTCAGTTTGCAGATGGCCTTGAGCTTTTTAGCGTCAGAGAATATTGCTCCGCCTCAGCGCAATCCGGCAGGTGAAGTGGTGATTGGAGATGTGCGATTTCCTCGGCTGGCGCATCATTCTGGCGGCTACCAGCTTGCGCCTACTGAAGCCAACGGCTACCAGATTTTGCTCAACTACCGTTCGGCTGCGCCGCCTCAAATCTCCCTGCGCGATTTGCTGGGCGATGCGTCAGACAGTCAGCTTGCCGATCGAGTGCGCGATCGCCTCATTCTCATCGGTGTGACTGCCGACAACAACGATGTACACGCCACGCCCTATCGATCTTCTGCCGCTCGACGGACAGCGGGCGTGATCATCCACGCGCAAATGATTAGCCAAATCATCAGCGCGGTTCTCGATCGCCGTCCGCTCTTGTGGTGGTGGCCGGAGTGGGCGGAATGTCTGTGGATTGGCATCTGGGCGATCGCGGGTGGCATGGTTGCGCTCGGCTGGCAGTGGCTGGCTCCGGCTCGATCGTGGCGGCTGTGGCTGGCCGTAGTGGTGGGTCTTGGTGCGCTGTATGGGTGCTGCGCTCTGGTGCTGCTGCGCGGCGGCTGGATACCCATCGTTCCGGCTGCGATCGCTTTTCTCGTGACGGCGGCAGGCTTGGCAATTGGGTCATCTACAAATAGGAGTCATCATGAATCGACGGTTCGTTAGTTTCAGCTACTTGGGGTTGGTGTTGGCGATCGCGCTGCTTGGAGGGCGATCGAGCTTGGCGTTGGATTCATCTGGCTACACCAAAAGCCTGACGTTTAGCGATACAGGGCAGCCGACGAGTCCAACGACTCCACCTTCTTCTCTGGCAACACGCGGATGCTTGCAGGAGTTGCTGGCGGTGTCTCCCAAGCCAACTGAAATTGCCGCACAGCCCGAAGCCTGTGCGCTACCGGGTGAAGAGACTCCAACGCGAACCGTCAGCGAATTTCCGACCTTCTGGTTTTATGTGCCCGATCAAGGAGGACAGGTTTCCGCAGAACTGACCTTATTTGATCCGCAAGGTCAACCGCTGCGGCAGCAAATTGTTTTGAGCGGCGAGGCGGGAATTGTTGGAATTCGCCTAGCGCAGCCGATCGAGGTCGATCGAGATTACACTTGGCGATTTCGCATCAACGAAACTCCCGGTGAAGCCAGCATGAATCCGTTTGTGCGAGGAACGGTGCGCCGAATTTCGCTTGATCCAGCCTTGGCCGCGCAGCTAGAAGCCGCCTCTGCCCAAGAGCAAATTGCCCTTTATGCAGCCAACGGCATTTGGCAAGAAACGCTGACGGCACTCATTCAACTGCGGCAAACTCAGCCGAATCATGCTCAACTGCAAACGGACTGGTCAAGCTTGCTCGATTCTGTCAATCTCGGATCGATCGCCAACGCGCCCATTCTCGACTGCTGCACCTCACAACCAGTTGCCGACTAACACAAAAGCCGCCCAATAGTAAGGAGATTGGCGATCGGGATCAGACAGCAGCGCTAGCTGCGATCGACGCAACGCTTCGGCACGACTGAGGGTCGATCGCTCTTCAGCCAAAAACTGGTAAAACTGCTGCATCAGTTCGGCAGTCGCCTCGTCGTTAATCGACCAGAGTGAAGCGATCGTGCTGCGTGCGCCCGATCGCACGGCCACACCTGCCAGCCCCAAAGCCGCGCGATCGTCGCCCGTTGCCGTTTGGCAGGCGCTTAAAACTAAAAGTTCGATCGGGTCTGTTGTGCCTTCGTCGCGGCTGCGAAGAATATTGCTGAGATTGTCAATGTTGAGCCGCTGATCCCAAGTCAAGATGAACGTGTCGCGCAAGACAGAGCTGAAGCTGCCGTGCGTCGCCAGATGCACGATCGAAGCGGGTGAAGTGAGCATCACATCGCGAAAGGCCGCACTGGTGAACTGCTGATTGAGCCGAATTTGAGCGGGAATTTCCGCTTTGATTTCTTCAAGTTCAGCAGGAACGTAAGCGAGTGGCGTAAAACCAAGTCGCGCTTCAGACAAACCAAAGCCGATCGCATCCAGCCGAGCCTGTAGCGGCTGCGCTTGCAGCAGTTGCAGTCCGGGCGTCAGCGCGATCGCATAATCTTCAATCAAATAGTGCTGACCGTCATGCAGAGCGGCCATTGGAATGTTGCGGAGCGCTCCATCCAACACAAAAACCAAGGTCTGCACCGAAGAATCGTGCAAAACTGCGTGAAACGGGCGAATCAGCCAGTCATACGCCTGCTGTGCCAAAGCTAACCTTTCTGGCAAAATCGCGTCTTCATTCTGCAACGCTTCGCGCAACGATCGCACCGTTGCATTTAGTTCGCGAGTTGCGATCGCTTGCGTGTAAAGGTAAAGCTGATCGGAGTGCAGCGGATTGAGAATGACGCTCAAGCGATCGGGCAGCAAAATCGTGTAGACGATCGCCGTCTCAGAATCGATTTGATCTCGATCGATCGCCACCGTGCGGCTGAGATTGCAGCGCAAGAAATTCTCCAGTTCGCTCACTTGCAAGCCTTCGATCGTCTCGACGGTCAGCTTCAGATTCGCCTGAGTCGGATTGGCTAACAGCAGTGCCGCTAGCTCACGATAGACTGGCTCCACATCCGATCGAAACGACAACTGCACCTCGGCATCAAGCGCCAGCAGATTACTCCGCACAACTTCCAGCGTTTCGATCGCCGCTTGGTAGTAGGCGATCGCGCGATCGGGTTCTCCCTGCGCGGCATACAGCCGTCCTAGCTGCCACTGCCAGCGATAGGCTAGATCCCAAGCTTGCTGCGCCTGCGCGATGTTCAAGGCCTGCTCGGTCTGCTGCTGCGCCTGCTGCACATTTGCGGCCTCGCCAGTCTGTTCATAAAAGCGGCCTAAACTGCCCAAGGCGGCAGAAATCGATCGCGGATCACCCAGTTCTTGCGCTTGTTGAACCGCAGTCCTCAGCAGTTGCAGTTGTTCTGTCGCAGTCGTTGGCTGCTGGACTTGCAGCAGTTGAGCTATCTGAAGTCGCGCCGCGATCGCCGCTTGACTGACGGGAAGCTGATTGAGCGCATCGCCGCCGTACAAAGCATTCAGCAGCGGTTGAATTTGAAGCTGTAGCGTTTCTGCATCCGAGGCCGCATCGATCGATCGATACCACTGCTGCAAGTCCAGCAGCAAACTAAGCTGCCGCAGTTGCACCTGAATTTGCTGTAGCTCAGTTTGAGCAGCATCGATCGCCTGCTGATAGTAGCTCAACGCTTGTTCTGCACGCGCTTTAACCGCATTGCGATTTTCATTCGATCGAAATCGATCGGCTTCATTTTTGGCCTGCTCGTACAGCGATCGATCGGTTTCTCCTAAGCTCAGCAGCGTTGCAGCGTTTACTTGCAGGCTCAAACTGCGCTCTAAAACCTGCTTGGACTGCTCGAAATATCCGACCAGTCGCAGCACATTTCCCAAATTGCGAAAGCCCAACGCTTGCACTTGCAAGTCAGGCTGAGCTTGCAACCGATTTAAGATGAATTCGAGGTTTGCAAAGTCAGCGCGATCGCAACTGCTGGAAATCTCCAAAGCCTCCAGCAAAGTGACACAGGCACGACGCGACAAACCGATTGCCTCTAGTGCTTGCGCCTGATTGATCAAGCTGCCCGTTACGCCAACGCGATCGCTGCGCTGCTGATAAACTGCGGTGGCCTGCTGCCAAGTTGCCAGCGCCGTCTCTGATTGTCCTAACGAAAACTCCAAGCGTCCGCGAATGTTGAGCGCCTGCGCCAGAATTTGCGATCGCTCATCTTGACTGTCAGTGTTTTCTAGAAGATCAAAACAGTGATCGATCGCCGCTTGTGCTTGCGGCCACTGTCCAAGCTGCTGATAGGCGAGTGAGAGATACGCCAACGTCTGCGCTTGGGCGAGGCGATCGCCTTGCTGCTCATAGGTTTGTTCGGCCTGCTGCCAGCGATTCACCGCCTGATCAAACTGTCGATCGCTGTAAAAAGTTCTGCCCTGCTCAGTCAGCCGATCGGCTGGTGTCGAGGCAAATGCAGCAATCGAAATCGAACTGAGGCCGATCGCCCAGATCAAGCCCAGCAAAAACAGCACAACCCAACGAAAATCGCATCGCCAGCGCATCAATCGAATCACCGCTTTCTCCTAACTTATGGCGTTGGGCAGGCGATCGGCACGGGTGCGGGCGACTGTGGTGTGGGTGCGGGCGCTTGAGCCACGAGCAGCACTTCGCCATTCTCACCGATCACCCAGCCTTGCGACTCCACGATCGACTCCACAGGGGCAGGCACAGGCGCGGAATTGGAGGCGGAATCGATCGAGCTGGCATTGGCATCTGGCGGACGCAAATCTTCCCATAGATCGCCGCTCTCCGATGGATCTGAGGCGGGCAATCCGGCACTGCCCGTCACGACAAATTCACTTTGCGACTCGTCGCCCCTTGCCTCGCAGCCTTGGGCAATTTCAGTCCGCAAAAAATCAACAGGCACATCCTGCAAGTCTTGTTCTTGCGTCTCGATAACGACAACTCCGGGTCTACCCGACTCTGAATCAGCCGTAAAATCGCTCTCTGGCGTCGGATCGCCGCGCAAGAGTTCTCGAAAGCCAAATACCCCTGCTGCTCTGGCAGTTGCTCTGCCGCCATCGCCGTCCTCCGCCACCGCCAAAATATCGCTGTTCTCCGACAGCACCGCTAGCACGAAGCCATCAGGAGTCACAATCGTAACGTTGCCGCCGTTTGCGTCTTGCCGTGCCGAAGCTGAGATCAAGCTGCTATCACGCATCAGCACTGATTCTTCAACATTCAGACGAATGTTGCCGCCCTGATTCGATCGCGTTTCAGCAGTGAGACTTCCTGCGTTTTGCAGAAAAATTGAGTCTGCTGTAACGACTAAGTTTCCGGGATTGCCGTTTCCGGTGTCACCACTGCTGACGGTGATCAATCCTCCGTCTTGAGCGATCAACTGTCCAGTTTCAATGTTGATGCCTCTCGCATTGCCTTCGCCGCTGGTGTCGAACGCCAAGCGACTATCTTGTCCTGCAACTGTAACTGATTCATCAGCATCTACTCGTAGAATTCCGCCATCTCCAGTTGCAGAAGCACTTGCAGAAACAGAGGCTCCATCTTGAACGATTAATCGCCCAGTTTGAATTTCAACTCCTCTTGCATTCCCTTCACTGTCAGAGTTGAAATCTAACTGACTTCCAGCTCCTTGCACGGACACAAAAAGCGGGGCATCCACAAAGATAAATCCACCTCTTCCACCTCCACTTGTATTCCCAATAATCTGCCCGCCACTATTGATCAATAATCGCGGTGTATTGACTCTTAAAACACCAGCATTGCCTGCATTAGAAGTACTAAAATTGAGCTGGCTTGGTTCACTGCCGTTTTGACCGCTCACTTCAACTCGATCGCTCGCATTGACAACTAGATTACCTGCTCGAAAACGACCGCTTGTTGCAGTCGTAATTCTTGAACCACTCTGCACAATCAATCGGTCAGTATTAATTTCAATGTCTCCTCCTCTTCCTCCTCCTCTTTCCAGCGTCCTTGTTTGAATTGCAGCACCGTCTGTGAGTTCAACCAGCCTTGTGTTTGATCGATCGAGAACTACAATTCTGCCACCACGACCCACACCATTATTGAGAACCTGACTATTCAGGCTAGTCGGAAATCCATTACTACCGATGCCGCTAAGTCGAATGCTATCTTGCACATTCAAGAAGATACTGCCCGCGTTGCCATTGCTAGTTGTTGTCACCGTCATTTCAGCACCTTCAATCATTCGCAAACGATCGGTATTGACGAAAATATTGCCACCGTCGCCTCTAGCCCCGGATTCAACACGACTTGAAGCCGTACTCGCAAATCCAAAGCTGTCTTCGCCCTCCAAAAGCACTTGATCGGGAGCAGTAATTGTGAGGTTGCCTGCCCCACCTTCACCAAAAGTGCTGGCAACCAAAGCGGCTCCTCCATCAACTACAATTTGGGGTGCTGTAATTTCAATGTTGCCGCCTTGACCTTCACCGCCCGGAAACAGTGAAGTATTGATTGCACTAGCAAATCTTTCAGGAGAGCCATCAGGAAGGAGCCTTTGAAGTTGGCTGACCGGAATTAATTCGGCTTCTCTTGTATTGCCAGTCGGCAAACTACCGCCAGACACTTCAATGCGACGAGCGGCATTAATAGTAATATCCCCGGCAGTACCTCCTGAAGCAACCGTATTCAGTTGAGAACCGCTTTCAAGCAACAGCAAACCAGCATTAATATTGATATCACCACCTTCACCAAATGCTTCAGAAAAAATTCGATTGCTGATGAAACTATTGTCGCTCAGGCGAACTTCTCCCAATGCATTTACCTCAATGTTTCCAGCACGAAAACCAGTCGGTGCTGAATCTAAAATTCCAGCAATCAATCCGCTCGTTTCTGTGAGGGTGAAATTTTGGGCGTCGATCGAAATCCCTCCGCTGTTTTCAGCCCGAACACTGACGAAAGCGCCATTCGCGAGCGTGATATCTGCGCGATCGATGTTGGCCGCGATCGATCGTAACCGCACTTGATTTTCAAAAAAACTTAGCGTTCCGGCTCCACCGACTCCAGCTAAATCAACTTGTCCGCCTGGTGCAAGCAAATTACCACTATCAAGCCGAATGCTGCCGCCTGCTAAAATTAAATTTTCTCCTGGATCAACTTCTAATGATCCTTCAACCCGAATGTTTGCTGGTTGTTGTGCTCCATACTGCAAACCAATTGGCACACTAATTGTGATTGGAGGCAATGGTGCTTGTGGATCAGCGCTGAAATCTCCCTGATCGAATTGGATTCGATCGGCACTGCTGGCAACAAAAGAACCTCGCAGATCGAGGCGAGCATTGGGGCCAAAAACGATGCCCCTAGGGTTCAACAAAAATAGGTTGGCGTCGCCTAATACGCCTAACGTGCCGTCAATTTGCGATCGCTCTCCTGTGACACGAGCCAGAATGTTTTCAATGCCACCACCGGGATCAACAAAGTAAGCCGATCGCCCTTCACCGATATTGAATTGCTCAAAGCTATGCAGTAGGTTTGCACCATGTCTTGCTCCGCCCTCAATTCGATCGCGCAACTCTCCTTCTGGTATGACGATCGAGCTTGCACTGCCCAGGCTTATGTCAGCATCGGGGCGGTTTTGGGCAAGCGCAGCATCAGTAGAGAAGGCGATCGCTCCACTAGCAAGCAAGCAGGCAGACCACAGCTTCCAACTTCCACTCATCTGCATTCCCCTGATCGAAATTTTGAGCGACTACACCTTTCATGACAAACTCGAATAGCTGCCAGCATATCGCATCTCGCTGAGATCGAAATGTAGTTTGTGTAGCATTGATGGTGCGATCGAGCGGATAACTCTAGCGCTCATTCTCAACCTGTTTGGCAAATTCTAACCGTGTATTTTTATGAAGAACACGCTGCATCAAGTTTGCCAATCTGAGCAATTGCAGGGAATCCATCGAATTTTTTTTCCCTGCTCCTGAATCACTAGGGGCAGGGTTTGTTTTGTAGGAAGTGCGATCGAGACAGAGAGGGCATTACAGACATTTTTATTGCGATTTTGTTGCGCTCGTCCTTCCCCTTCTCGAAAAAAATCCAAAAAAGTTGTAGTACCCCCTTGACGCTATGTAGCATATTGTATTACGCTTGTAGCATGAGATGAGAAAGGAGCAATCCAATGAACGACTCACTGAACGATCGCTGCCATGCTTGAATCTTCAACTAAAGACTTCATTCTTAACGGCTGATCTTCTTGGTGCTTCTATGCCTTGGCAAGAAAAGCCATTGAGTTCCAAAAAGCTATCTGAATCGCAGTAGGTTCGATCGCTACGCAATCTTAAAACTATTTTCTGGAAGAGCGATTTCCTTAATTTCTGCTCACTCCACAGCAATGACTGAACCTTGACAACTAAATTGCCATTTGATGTTGATGCGTTCAATGCGTTAATTGTTCACCTTTTGAATCATCAACCTGACAAAGCCGTGTGGACGACTAGAAAAGTCGCTCTGGTTCTCAGCCAGAGAGAAGCGAGTGCAATTCTCGTCGCGGCTTCCAATTGAGGATGTAGCTCAGACGGACAGAGCATTTGTTTCCGAAACAAATGGTCACAGGTTCAATTCCTGTCATCCTCGCTCGTGGGGACGCGATGGCATCACCTGCTTCTGAAACCAACAAACGGACGGTTGCAGGATGGGGTTCAATTCCCCACGTCTCCAACAACTTCGGGTTGCATTTGTGTTAGCTAAACTCCGCAACTCCTGCACAGATGGTGTAACGGCAGCACAAGGGTCTCCAAAACCTTTGGTTCGGGTTCAAATCCTGGTCTGTGCGTTCTATGGTGTGCCCCAATTCGGAAAGCTTACAAACTGGTAAAAACTGATTTCGATCGGTTCTATAGGTTCAAATCCTATTGTCTGTTCGCAGACTAAAACAGCTTTTCAAACTTGCACACTGTAGAAACTTGAAAGCAGAAATTTCAAAGTTTGGTGCCGTAGGCAAACTGGTAAAGCCGCAAGTCTTTCAAACTTGTGTTTGCGGGTTCGATTCCCGTCGGCACTGCCAACTGGCTCATTTTTAAGCAGAAAAAACTATAGGTCGGCTCGCCTAGTCAGCGTGGGCAACGGTCTGTAAAACCGCCGCACTTTGCGTTGCAGGTGCAACTCCTGCCCGACCTACCAACGGTTCAATTATGGAGAGTAAATCGATCGGGCGATCGACGCTGTTTGCTAAACAGATGGATGAACAATTGTGGTTCGATTCCACTGCTCTCCGCCTAATGAGAACGTGGTGTAACGGAATAACATATCGGTCTACGAAACCGAAGATTGAGAGTTTGAATCTCTCCGTTCTCGCCATTAGGAGGACACCGCTGAATGGTCGGCAACTGGTCTTGAAAACCAGGGTAGTTCTTGGACTAGGGGTTCGATTCCTCTGTCCTCCGCCAAGGGAAGTTGGTGAAGCTGGTGCTCACGTGCCGCTGAAGACGGCGAGACGGCGGTTCGATCCCGTCACTTCCCGCTGAAATATCATAGTCGTGATGACCAAAACACGGTTGCAACTCGATCACTTGTGCCGCTGATATTCACCGCTAGCCGAAAGCCTCAAGGGTTGATAGACTCGTTCTTGCCTTAAGTCTTCTTGCCCTAAGTCTTCCTGCCCTGAGTCAGAGCGATCGCCCATGCCCGTCGTCCTATGAGTGAAGCTGAACGGCTACGCAACTTGGTGGAAGAAACCTGTCGGCATCCTGCGGGCAGCGTCAAGCGACAGCGCGGTCTGACGCAAATTATTCGATCGACCACGCCGAAATTGTGGCGCGACTATTCGCCCTACTATGCCGATGCGCTGCAACAAACCTGGATGTACTTTTGCCAAAACATCTGCGAAGCCAAAACCGGAGCGCAATACGACCCCAACTTTGGCAGCGTTGCCACCTGGCTGAATGCCTACCTGAAGCGGCGGCTGCAAGACGGATTTATTGAACAGCAAAAGCGGGCGACGCAGACGGCGCAGGTGAAGCGATCGCACAGCGAGGAAGAACTCGATCCGGTAGACAATCTCGCAGCAGAACCAGACGCCCCGCCGATTCTGGAAGACGTGAAAGCTTGGGTAGAAGCGGATTTCAGCGGCGAACTGCGGCGAGTTCACATCGAAGGACATCCGACTGTGACAGTTCAACAGTTAATTCTGCGACGGTTGCCGCCAGAAACCAGTTGGAAAGCGTTGGCGGCAGAATTTGGCCTGTCGGTTTCCACACTCAGCAGCTTTTATCAGCGGCAATGTTTGCCCCGCTTGCGTAAATTTGGCGAATCGGAAGGATATCTGTAAAGGAGGTGTTCCGATGACCCACACAGACGACCTTGAATTTGCTCTACCGATTCCACAAGCCACTTTCCAAATGGCCGATCGCCTCGCTGCCCGCCTGCCAAGTTCCAAAACGGCTCAGGTGCGCCAAAATACGATCGCCGTGTCGGTCGTGGAAAACTATCTGCAACTGATGGGAATTGTGGTCGATCGCGCCGCCAGCGATAGCTCAAATCCCGTCATGCAACTGAGCGCCGACATTGCCGATCTGATGATTCCCAACGCCGGACGGCTTGAATGTCGCCCGCTTCTGCCCAATGCCCAAACCTGCTTCGTGCCGCCGGAAGTTTGGGAAGACCGAATCGGCTACGTGGTCGTGCGGATTGACGAGGCACAGCAGCAAGCGAGTTTGCTTGGCTTTGTCCAAACGGTGGACGCCGAGGAATTCCCGATCGATCAGCTTCAGCCGATCGAAGCTCTGCTCGATCATCTCGATCGCCTCCTGCATCCGATCGCAACCAATCTCACCGTTTTGAGTCAATGGCTGCAAGGCGCGATCGAAACTGGATGGCAATCGATCGAATCGCTGCTGAATCCGCCGCAGTTGGCTTTTCGCGGTCAGCCGTCTTCCACGACGCGGCGCGGCAAATCGATCGCCTTGGGCAATCACGCGATCGCCTTGACGATCGAACTGACTGAGGTAGTGGACGAAATTGAAATTTTGCTTCGGGTGCATCCGCTCGACGCGCCAACTTTGCCACCGCAGCTACAGCTAACGATTTTGGATGATGAGGGAACGGTGTTTTTGGAAGCGCGATCGCGACAGGCAGACGATTTTCTACAGTTGCGTTTCAGCGGCAGCGCAGGCGAACGCTTCAATGTGCAACTGGCGATCGCGCAGTCCAGCGTCACCGAGGAATTCATCATTTAGGAGGCGACCTTGTGAATCAAGACTGCTTGAATCAATGCGTCGTCTTGAAATTCAGCGGCAGCTTTGAGTCGGGCTTCACCGTCACGATGCAGATTGGCGAAGACGGCAGCTTGCCTGCGATCGAAATCACGGCCAGCTTGCCCGCAAATGCCGATTTGCCGCAGGCGTATCAGAATTGGCGATCGAGCTATCGGCAGTTCGGCTCGTTTCGGCTGAACGCGCCCAAAGCGCAGAAGATGAATATTTCCCTGGTGGCCGATTGTCGATCGACCGCGCAAACCTTGAGCGATCGCCTGAATGCGTGGCTGAGTCATGAATCCTTCCGCCCAATTCGCGAAAAATGGCTGGAGCAGCTTCAGCCCACTGACCCGCTGCGAATTCTGCTGCAAACCGAAGATCCGATTCTGCAACGCTTACCTTGGCATGAGTGGGACGTGATCGATCGCTACCGCAACGCCGAACTCGCCCTCAGCCTGCCCAACTACGAACGACGAGGGCGATCGCCTTCGTCCCCTGGCATCAAAATTCTGGCAATCCTGGGCAGCAGTGACGGGATTAACATCGAAGCCGATCGCCAGCTTTTAGCACAACTGCCGGATGCAGAAGTTTGTTTTTTGGTCGAGCCTGCGCGAGCAGAATTGAGCGATCGCCTGTGGTCGCAAGCCTGGGACATTTTGTTTTTCGCCGGACATAGTTTCAGTACAGAAGATAGCGCCGAGGGCAAGCTGGCGATCAACCCGCTGGAAAGCTTGTCGATCGCGGAGTTGCGCTACGGGTTGCGAAAAGCGATCGATCGCGGATTGCAGCTTGCGATCTTCAATTCCTGCGACGGCCTCGGACTCGCTCGCAATCTCGCCGATCTCCAGATTCCCCAGATGATCGTGATGCGCGAACCCGTGCCCGATCGCGTCGCGCAAACGTTTCTCAAGTCGTTTCTGACGGCTTTTTCCCAAGGAATGCCGCTCTATGCTGCTGTGCGCGAGGCGCGAGAACACCTGCAAGGACTGGAAAGCCAATTTCCCTGTGCAACCTGGCTGCCGATGCTTTGTCAGCATCCAGCGATCGTGCCTCCCACTTGGCACAGCTTACGCGGTCAATCCGTTCGTCCTGCTCGACGCCCGATCGCTGCCGTTTTGCTGATTAGCCTCGCCGTCGCCGCCGTGACCAGTGCCGTGCGCTATGCCGGAATGCTTCAGCCGATCGAGCTTTGGGCGTTCGATCGAATGCTGCGATCGCGTCCGGCTGAACCGATCGATTCGCGCCTGCTGATCGTCGGCATCACCGAAGCCGAAATTCAAGCGCAGCAGGGTGGGTCGCTTTCCGATGCGACGCTCGATCGAGTGCTGACGCGGTTGGAACCAGCCAAACCGCGAGCGATCGGCCTAGATTTGTACCGCGATTTTCCGGTTGAGCCGAATCAGCCGCGCCTAGCCGATACCGTTCCGGGAGCGCTGCGCGATCGCCTCCAGAACACACCCAATCTGATTGCCGTCTGCAAAGCCAGCGATCCCGAAAACGACATTACCGGAGTTGCGCCGCCGCCAGAAGTGCCGATCGATCGCGTCGGCTTCAGCGATTTTTGGGAAGATGCCGACGGCGTTCTCAGGCGACAGGTTTTATTCATGACGCCCGATCCCGCTTCGCCCTGCGCCACGCCTTACGCCTTTAGTACGCAACTCGCCTTTCGCTATCTTCACGCCGAAGGCATCACACCCCGCTTCACGCCGGAGGGCAATCTCCAGCTTGGCGATCGGGTGCTGCCGCGCCTCGCCGCTCATGCCGGAGGCTATCAGGGCATCAACGCGCAGGGCAACCAAATTCTGATCAACTATCGCCCCAAAGCGGCTCAGGTGACGCTGACACAAGTGCTGAACGGTCAGGTGCAGCCCAGCGCGATTCGCGATCGCATCGTCCTGATCGGCGTGGTCTCTGAAAATTCTGCGGACATCTGGGCAACGCCCTACGGCACACATCCCACGCAGCGAATGCCCGGAGTGACGGTGCAGGCGCAAATGATTAGCCAAATTTTGAGCGCGGCGATCGATCGTCGTCCTCTGATTTGGGTGTGGCACTGGACAGGCGATGTGTTGTGGATTGGCGTTTGGGCAGTCGTGGGCGGACTGATCGCGATCGCGAGCTTGCGGAACGGTATCGGCTGGCGCGGCAAATCGGGACTGATCGCGATCGGGCTGGGGGCGATCGGGCTGGGCATCATTTGCTTTGCCGTCTTTTGCCTCCAGGCCGGATGGTTGCCGTTTGTGCCCGGACTGGTCGCGATCGGAGTTGCAAACGGTGTAGTCACCTGCTACTTGAACGCTCCCTCTCGACAGCCACAATAAAAACTTGACAGCTACCATGAAAACTTGACAGCCACTATGAAAATTCACCTGGCTCGATCGATTGCCCCCGTCCTGACTGCCGCCGTTTTGCTGGCCGGATCGCCCGCGATCGCCTCCGTGCAGTTCATTCCGCCGCCGCCGCCCGATCAGGGCTATCCGCCCGGAAGCCTCCGAGGTGGCGCGAGTCGTGGCGATTGTCCTCCCACTGCAACGCCCTTGACTGCGCTGGCTCCTGCCGAATCGGTGTGGGGGTTGACGACTCGCGATCGCCCGACGTTCTGGTTCTATGTGCCCTACAGCCTGACTGACGATCGCCCTGCAACCTTCGTCCTGCTCGATAGCGATCGCAACTATGTTTATCAAACGTCGAGCATTCGATCGACTCAGGCAGGCATCATCAAAATTACGCTGCCGCCCGACCTGCCGCCGCTCGCAGTTGGCCGCTATCAGTGGACGCTGATGATTCAGTGCGAAGTGGATAATCCGGTCTTCACGCAGGGCAGCATCGATCGCATTGCTCTTCCTGCCGACCTGCGCGATCGACTGGCACAATCTTCTCCTGCCGAACAAGGCGCGCTCTTTGCCGATGCAGGCATCTGGTACGACGCTCTGACCACGTTGGCAGAACTGCACAGCGCCAATCCCACCGATCGAACGACGACCTCCAACTGGCACAGCTTTTTGCAGTCGGTCGGACTCTCCGACCTTGCCGATCAGCCCTTGATTGACTAGGGCGAGGTTCCTGCTAGCGCTTCTGAAGACACACCCTAGCGGCAGGCGATCGTCATGGGGGCAGGCGCGATCGGAGCGGCAGCAACCAGCATCACCTCGCCGTTTGCGCTCGTCACCCAGCTTTGTGCTTCCACGATCGACGGGGCAGCAGGAGCGGCGATTGCCACCGTTTCCCCTGCTTCGGACGTTGCCCACTGGCTGAGGATGGCCGCACTGCTGCGCGAATCGATCGGGCTGGGCGGCAGTCCGCCGCGACCTGTGACGACAAACTCGCTTGACTGGCGAGCCGTTGCGCCACTGCCGCAGCCTTGAGCAATTTGCGAGGAAGCATCAATCAAATTGGCGGGCAGTTCTACCAAGCCCCGACTCGGATCGTCGGTGGGACTGGTGATCACGATCGCGCCGCTGTTGCCAAACTCAGAACTGGCCGTGATGTCGCTAGCGGTTGTGGGTCGGTCTTGCGGGACGATGCCCAAGATGCCTTGGGCGGCGATTCTCACATTGCCACCGTTTCCGGTATAGGCGTTCGCCGTAATGTCGTTGTCCTCCGGCAGCGTCGAGAGAATAAAGTCCGTGTTGATGCGGATGTCGCCGCCGTTGCCGCCTCTATTTTCAACTCCCGCAGTCGTGGAAATGCTGCTGTTGCCTCGCAGGACAATTTGTTGCGCCTGCAAGCGCAGATCGCCGCCTTGCCCGGACGCGGTTTCAGCCAAGAGTCTGCCTTGATTTTGAAGCTGAATCGTTTCGGCCTGAACCAACAAATTGCCTGCTGCAATGTTGCGATCGCGATTGAGGCTGCTCACCGCAATCGCGCCACCGTCTTCAACGCGCAAATCCGGCGTATTGATGCGAATCGTGCCGCCGCGTCCAGTGGCATCCGGGACACCGATCGTGATTTCTTCAATCAAAAGGCCGCCGGATGCCCCAAACAGCAGCGTTGGCAGTCCCGTAGAGCCGCGCCCTGTCACCTCCACAAAGTCAGCAGCCCGAATCGTCAGGTTGCCCGCGTCGATGCTGCTTTCCGTGTTCACCTGCAAAACCGCGCCTGCTTGCAGACTGAGGCGATCGGTCTCAATCACGATCGCGCCACTGCTGCCTGTTGCACCCGGATTAGAATCGACAAACAAACCGCTGGGAAACGGCAATCTGTCCGCATCGACGAGCGGTGTCCCGTTGGTTCGCAAAGCAATTCCATTCAGTTCGATCGCCTCTGCCGCAACGCGAATTGTTCCGGCATTTCCCTCGCTCGACGTATCTGCGCCAATTTGCGCGCCTTCCACCAACCTTAAGGTTTGAGTGGCGATCGACAAATTGCCGCCATCACCGCTATCTGCTTGTGCCTGGGTAAACAGGCCAGTCGGGGTGTTTAGCTGATTGCCAACGACGCTGCCGCGACCCGATAGCTCGATCGCATTTGCCTGAATTGTCAGGTCGCCGCCATTGCCCGCTCCGTTGGCAAGGGCTGAAATTTGTCCGCCACTGGCGAGAATCAAGCGATCGCTGCGGACGCGGATGTCGCCGCCATCGCCCGCGCCGACCGTATCCGTATTCAACAGCGAAAAGTTGTCGATCGTAAAGCGATCGGCTTGGATTTGCACGGGTTGGCCGTTGCGATCGCCCAGCG
Organism: Microcoleus sp. FACHB-1515; assembly: GCF_014696105.1. GTDB lineage: Bacteria > Cyanobacteriota > Cyanobacteriia > Elainellales > Elainellaceae > JAAUTJ01. The sequence goes on along the minus strand of NZ_JACJPO010000010.1, from coordinate 106,004 downwards.
TCGTCGCATAAACGTTAGACGCATTGGTGAGCAGAATTTCGCTGCCCCGAATGCGGATGCCGCCGCCCGCCGCCCCATCCGCAATCAGATTGGATTCATTCGTCAAAATGATTTCCTCACCGCTGAGCCGCAGATTGCTGTTAATCCCATTTCCGATCAGCAGCGCTTCCGAAAGGTGAAGCGTTTGAAATTGCGGGGTGTCATAGCGAAAATTCCAATTCCTCGCCGCTGTGTCGAAGCTGACCGAGCCGCCACTGCCAACGCTGCCCAGTTCAATTTGATTCGATCGCAAAAATCCGCCGCGCACCGTAACATCGCCGCCAATCAGCGCCAGCGTTTGATTTGTTTCCAAGCCGCTTGTAACCGGATCATCGATCGACTCGATTTCCAAATTTGCGCCTGCACGACTGAGGATTTCCGCAGGCGATCGCCCAAACTGCAAACCGATCGGCGCACTGATCGTCAGCAAGGGCGAGGGCGACTCAACAGCGCGAAACGAACTGCCATCGGCAAACGTGATGCGATCGGCAGTGGTTGCCACAAACGAACCCGCCACATTCAGCGCGGCATCGGCTCCGAAGACAATTCCGTTGGGATTGAGCAAAAATAAATTGGCCGTGCCGTTTGTGCGAATTGTGCCGTCAATTTGCGATCGAGCTGTGCCCGTGACGCGACCAAAAATGTTGCGAATCTCGCTGCCGTTTTGGAAGTGAGCCACGTCGCCCTGCGGAACCGAAAATCGCTCGAAGCTGTGAAACAAGTTGCTTTCCGCTGTTGTGCCGCCTGTGATGTTGAGCGTGTTGCCATCACGGGTAACGACCGAGGCATTGGGAAGCGATCGATCGGGTGCGATCTGCGCCTGAGCCGGAATCGCGCCGCTGAAACTGATCAAGCAAAGCAACATTCGATCGAGATTAGCACGACGTTTCATAGCGATCGGGCTGAAACAAAATCAGCTTTGGTGATTTGATTTTTGCGGACGTTGAGCAGCACGGCCAGTCGCTCATTTCCAAAGCTGATCAGCGTGTTGCGGCCTGTTTGGGTGATGTCAAGCTGATTGAACTTTAGACCAGTCGCCAGTCCAATTCGGTCTTGACGGTCTTGAAAATCGCGAACGGTATCTTTGCCGCCTTTTTTCTCCAGCACAAACCAATCGCGACTTGCACCCCCAGTCAGGCGATCGCTGCCTTTGCCGCCCCACAAGCGATCGCTGCCTTCTCCACCATTGAGGACATCGTTGCCCTTCAAGCCCAAAAGCCGCTCATCGTCACTGGTTCCAATCAGGGTGTCTTTGCGATTGGTTCCGGTTGTGCGGGTTGGGGAAGCGGTGAGATTGGCATCATCAAAGGCCAGAATGTGAGTGCTGTTCAGGTTCAATCCGGCAGCTAAGGTAGCGATTTGCACCTGAGCCGTTGCGCCCGTGCCATCTGCATCGAAAAACAGTGCGCCCGTGCTGCTGTCATAGATGATGCGATCGCTGCTTGTGGCTGCTGCCGTGCCCACGCGAAACTGGCTGGCGGCGATCGCTACATTCGCCGTGAATCCCGCTGCTCTAAAGGAGGTATTGGGAACGTTGGCGACAAATTCGTTGCTTTCAGTTTCAACTTCGACATTCTTGTTGCCGACGTAGAAGCCGATTTTGTCTTCAGCTAAGTTGAAGTCGGTGATCCGATCGCTTCCTCCCGCTGTGGTGTAGAAGTTGAAGCGATCGGTTCCCGTGCCGCCCGTGAGCGTGTCGCTGCCCGTGCCGCCCGTGAGCGTGTCGCTGCCTTGTCCACCTTCGATCGCATCGTCGCCCGCTTCGCCAAACAAATTGTCGTGGCCTTGTTCGCCCTGCAAGCGATCGTTTCCTGTGCCGCCATTGAGCGCATCGGCATCGTCGCCACCGTTGAGGCTGTCATTGCCTTCTTGCCCGTTCAGCAGATCTGCACCCGCCAATCCTGAAAGCGCATCGTCGTTTTCGTCTCCGATGAGGCGATCGCCGTTTGCCGTGCCGACCAGCGATTGACTGGCTGGCGCAACGTAGTTATCCGGAGTTGGCTCAAAGGGCACAGAAGGTTCATCGGGACGAGAAGCTAGAATTTGCAGATCTCTCGTCACTACAAAATCGGTGAAGGGCTGAAAATTGATGAGTTGCTCAAAGCCAGAACTGCCGCTGTAGGATAGTACGCCCGTTGTGCTGTTGTAGAAGAACTGACTGGAATCGCCAACGGCAATATCTAACTCATCAGCATAGACGCGCAGGCGATCGCCTTCAAAATATCGAAAGTCGGTAATTGTATCGATTCCATCAGAAAAGAAGGGATTTGAAGAGTCAAAGGGAATAAAAACATCTGCACCTGTTCCCCCGGTTAATTGATCTTCTTCCCAACCTGCTTCTAATACATCATCGCCATCACCGCCATTGAGGACATCGTTTTCGTTGTCGCCGTTGAGGATATCGTTACCACTGCCGCCGTTCAGTGTGTCGTTGCCTTCTCCACCTTGAAGCTGGTCGTTACCACTGCCGCCGTTGAGAGTGTCGTTACCACTATTGAAGCCGCTGCCACCATTGAGCGAATCATTACCATTACCGCCTTCTAAGGTGTCATCACCACTGCCACCATTAAGCGTGTCATCGCCATCGCCGCCGTTGATGAAATCATTGCCGTCTCTCAAGAAAACGCGATCGTTTCCGCCTTTTGCATCAATCACATTGTTGACGGATGGAACGTTGAAGCTGGAATACGAAGAAGATTCGTACTCATCAGTAATGGTGTTGTCTAGCTCGTTGCCAACGCCAACGATCGCATTTTCACCTGATAGATTCAGGTCTTCTAAATTTGCACCGAGCGTATAGCTAACCGAAGATGAAACTTTGTCTTGACCTTCATTTGCAAGTTCAACAATGCGATCGTCCAGGCTATCAACGACATAGCGATCGTTGCCAGAATCACCAGATAACGTATCGCTTCCGGCTTCGCCATTTAGCGTGTCGTTGCCCGTGCCGCCATCGAGAATATCGTCTTCAGTGCCGCCATAGAGTGCATCATCGCCAGAGCCACCATAGAGGCGATCGCTGCCCACGTCGCCGTTGAGCGTGTCTCCTTCCCCTTCACCATACAGTTCGTCACTGCCCTCACCGCCGACCAAGACATCGAAGCCGGAACCACCGAATACCAAATCATTTCCGGCTCCACCTACCAGCGCATCAAATCCTTCCAGCCCCATCAAAATATCGTTGCCGCCGCCTGCCGCGATCGCGCCGCTGCCTTCGGTATCAAACAGTTGTTCTGCTGCATCGCCGCCAAGCGACACCGGAGGACTGTTGGAATCTGCAATCAAAATCGTTGCTGTTTTAATTGAGCCACCCGGCTTTAATCTCACCTGCACCGTTGTTCGATCTAAAAATTCAGAACTATCAGCAGCTTCTTGGAAAATATAAACATCTTGTTCAAAGCCAAGATTCGAGCCAGGGTCAATTTCCCAATTCAAAACATCATAGAAAAAGCCATCATCATCGTCATTTCTGCCTTCTCCCGGACTGCCATAGTTCCAGATTTCCAGTGGCAGAAATGGAGTGCCATCCGGCAGCGTTGGCAGTGAAGCTGTATCCGCCGAAACTTCTCCTTGGGGTGATTGTCCGTCGTCTGTATTCCAAGGAGCAGGAAGATCGTAGTCAAATCGGCCATCCAGTCGATTGGCTGTACCTTTATTGGGCTTACTTTTGATTTTTGCCATGAGCTTTATTCTTATTTGTTTGTAAAGTTGCCTAAAGCGATCGCTGCATCGCCAAACACAGCAACCTAGATGGAAATACGGCGATCGTAAGCTGAATTCCCGATAGACTTTAGAGATTAAAGTTCTTCTTCAGAATTGTGTTGCGAAGCATGTCGATCGTGTTCCTAAAGCCAATTTCCCAGCAGCACATACGGTGCCCAAAAGCGCGGAGCGGCATAGCGGGGATTGGCAATCAGGGTTTGCTGAGCGCGGCGTAAAGCTTCGGCTTTTGAAGCGGGATTTTGCGCGAGTTCCTTGTAAAATTCGCTCATCAAAACTGCGCCCGAATCGTCGTCCAAACTCCACAGAGAGGCGATCGTACTTCTCGCCCCGGCTCGCACTGCGACACCTGCCAGTCCCAGTGCGGCGCGTCTATCCCCGACAGCAGTTCGGCAGGCACTCAAGACCAGCAGTTCGATCGGGTCGCGGTCGAGACTGCGCGTTTCGAGGATTTGGCTCAGTTCATTGACGCGAATGGGAGAATCCCAAGCGAGGATAAAAGTTTCCTCAGCGTTCGAGCTGAACTGGCCGTGCGTGGCAATGTGAACGATCGCCACCGGATCACGGCGCAGACGATCGCGCAGATTCGCTTTGGTGAAGCTTTCGTTGAACAAAACGCTGCTGGAAACGTCGGCCTGAATGCGATCGACTTCGGTTTGCACAAAGCTCAGCGGCGGAAAATTTTCGCGAGCTTCGCTGAGTCCGGCGACGAGTGCCCGCAACTGCTGAGCGTTCAGCGGGCGGGGATCAAGCAGTTGCAGTCCGGGGGCGAGGGCGATGCTGTAGCGCTCGATCAGGTAGTGCTGACCGTCATAGAGCGCGGCCATTGGGAGATTTCGCAATGTGCCGTCGAGGACAAAGACCAACGTTTCGATCGATGCTTGCGCCAGCGCAGATTCGGCAGGCGCAATCAGCCAGCGATAAAGTTGCTGCGCCAAATCTTGGGCGGGACGGGCGGCAAACGGACGCTTCAGTTCGGCCAAAAGCGCATCGGCAGCAGCTTCCAGTTCGATTTGCGAAACCTCAGCGGTGTAGTGAATCAAATTTTGCTGCGGCAGTTTGAGAATCACTTCAAGCCGATCGCCCAGTCCGATCGTGTAGAAAATAGCGCTGGGGCGATCGGCTTGGTCAACGACGCGATCGAGTTGGAAAGCCGTATCAAGGCAGGCTTCGCGGAAAAAGTTATCGAGTTCAGCTATCTGCAAGCCTTCGATCACGCTGCGAGCCTGTTGCAGTTCTGTCGCATCTGATCCCGGTTGCAGCAGCAGATCGACCAGTTGACGATAGACAGGTTCAACGCCTTCGCGAAACGAAAACTGCACATCGCGATTCATGGCAACCAAATCTTGCCGCAGAATTTGCAGCGAGTTGACGGCTTCGGTGTAGGCCGCGATCGCCCCGGATCGATCGCCTTGTGCCTTCAGCAACCGTCCGATTTGCCACTGCCAGCGATACGCAATATCAGCCGCATTTTCGGATTGGGCAAGGATCAAGGCTTGCTGCGTGAGCGATCGCGCTTCGGCAGGCTGTTGCGGCTCATACAGTTCGCCCAGCGTTCCCAAGGCAAACGATTGGGCGCGGCGGTCTTGAAGCTGAATTGCTTGCTGCTGCGCGGTTTGCAGCAGTTGAGCGATTTGCGTGGAACTGTGGTTGAGCTTAATCAAATTTTGTGCCAGTCCAATGCGATCGAACAGGCTGTCATGACCGATCGGCAACTGCTCAACTTGGGCAACCAGCTCAGCCGCCAGTGTTTCAGCAGTCGATCGCCGTTCCGTTTCAATCAGCAAGCTGAGTCCGTTCAGTTGAGCCTGAAAGCGAATTTCCGGCAGATTGGTGGAGCGGGCGGCCTGCTGGTAGCGATCGATCGCGGTTTGCGTTTCCTGCATAAACTGCTGTGCAGCTTCGGCCTGACGACGATTCGCGGACGGGTCGGACTGGGCAAGCAGGGCGACCGCTTCAGACGGCAGCAGATTCCGAAACCCAAGATGAGCGATCGCTTCTGCCCTAATTAAATTTCCCAGACTCAACTGCAAATCTGTCGTCGCATCGCCCAGCGGCTCCAAATTCATTCGCGCCTGCTGCAAGTTGCCTGTGACAATTAGCGCATCGCCCAACCGATGCTGCACGCTTGCTAGCCACTGTGAGTCGGGCGGAAGCGTTTGCCGCAAGTCGGTCAGCAGCGCGATCGATCGGCGAATCAATCCTAATTCTTGAAGCGCTTGCGCCTGATTGATTTGAGTGCGAATCCTGCCCGATCGATCGCCACCTTGTTCATACAAACGGGCAGCGCGTTCCCAAGTGCCGAGTGCCTGCTGTGCCTGTCCCTGCGCGAGTTGCAGTTGCGCCTGGATATCAAGAATTTGCGCCAGTGCCAATGCGGGCGATTCCGGTTGCAGCAAATCGAGGCTGCGATCGATCGCGGCATTGGCTTCTGTCCAGTTGCCTGTTTGTCGATAGACCAGCGCCAAATTGCCCAGCGCGATCGCCTGCCGCAGCCAGTCTCCTTGCGATTGATATTGTTGAATCGCCTGCTCAAGCAAATCGATCGCGGCTGGATATTGTCCGGCTTCGTAGTGCGATCGACTTTGCTGCTCTAGGGTTGGCCGCTCTAAGATTGGCGGTTCGGTTGCCGCTCCGGGCGCAACGAAAGACGGCACAAAACACAATGCAATCGTCAGCCAAAACAGCACTATCCACCGCATCCAGCTTCGTTTGCTTCTCATGGATCGATCGCCGCTTCGATTCGGGTTTCTACTGCCTCTGGTGTAGCAGAAGATGCTGGCCGATTCGGACTTTTGTAACGTTCTGCAAGATGGACGATCGCGCCACTTGTCCTGATAGCTATCAGGAATAGGGTAGAATCGCGGGTTTACCCCACCCTCATTAAATTGTGGATAGGCAAACCCAACGGCACTCTTTCGAGATGAGAAAATTGCTTGACATCCCCAAACAAATCCGCTAACGTTTCTTCCTAATGCCGCTTTCCGGTGGCAGGTGTCTCGATCGCTTAGACCCAAGGTCTAGCCACGCGACCCGAAGCTGGTAGCAACAGACTTCGAGCCGCTGACCCACCAAACTGATACTGGCAGTTGATAGGCTAACTGGGATCATACCCTCCTAGCCGTCTCGATTGCTGCGTCTTGCGTCGGGGCGGCTAGACTTTTGGGTTTTCCTACCCATCAAAACAAGGAAAACTCATGAACACTTCTGATTATTCAGCCTCAGAGCGGAACGATTCTGTGACGCCGCAAATTCGCTCAACTGCGAAAATCCCAGGCGACAATCGCACCCCGATCAAGCACATCTTGATTGGGACGCCTCAGATCGTTGAATTCACGACGCGCCGTTTAGAGCAGGCAGGTTACGCACAGGCAATCGAATGGGCACAACCGCTCGACCTCAACGAACCGCTGAACCTTGTGCCTGATCCCGGCGATGTGATTAGTTTGCTGGTGCGCTATATGCGTTTCGAGTAGTTTGTTTGAGGGACGATCGCCTGCAAGCAATCGATCGTCCCTCAGTTACTTGATGCACTACCGCTAGCTGTTTTAAGGGAAGCCTGAGAAACTAGAAAGCGATCGATCGCGTAAATTCCATCATACAGAAGATGAAAAACGATACATTAGCACTTTATAATCGCGACGATCGAATGTAAGTTCTGACAGGGTCGTATGGTCGTGAATTTGGCAAGCCGATTATATGCAGAGCGTCGTCGTCAATTTGTGGGACGAATTGAAGAGTTAAACTTATTTCGATCGATTCTCAAAGCGACCGAAATGCCAGTCGCGCTTCTGCATATTTTTGGACCGGGTGGCGTGGGAAAAACAACGCTTCTCAAAGAATTTATTGATATTTGCAATCAGCTACAGATTAGGTCAACCTATCTCGATAGCCGATCGATCGAACCAACTTCAGATTCATTTCTTGCAGCGCTGGGTCGAGTATTAGATACGACTGAAAATCCAGTCGCCTATCTAAATCAGTTCGATCGACAAGTTATTTTTATTGATACTTATGAAACGCTATTCGCGCTCGATCGATGGCTTCACGAAACCTTTCTACCGCAGTTGTCGGCAAATACACTGGTGGTTTTAGCAAGTCGTCAACCTCCAGCAATCGGATGGCGAATTGATCCAGGCTGGCAAGCATTAATTCGATCGCTGCCGCTGCGTAATTTGAATTCCGAAGAGAGTCGAACCTATCTGAGCAGGCGATCGATTCCCTTCACTCAGCATCAGGCTGTTCTTGATTTCACCTACGGGCATCCTTTAGCGTTATCGCTAATTGCAGATGTGTTTGCTCAAAAGCAAGACCTGTTCTTTCAACCTGAAGCTGCACCCGATGTGGTGAAAACGCTGCTCGAAAGATTTGTAGAAGAAGTGCCTAGTCCTGCTCATCGTATGGCTTTAGAAGCTTGCGCTCTGGTGCGACTGACGACTGAAACTTTGCTAGCAAAAATGCTCGATTTGCCCGATGTACATTCGCTGTTTGAATGGCTGCGAGGACTATCGTTTATTGAGCTAGGGTCAGCCGGAATCTTTCCACATGATTTGGTGCGCGAAGTTCTCATTGCCGATGTCCGCTGGCGCAATCCTGACTGGTATATCGAACTGCATTCTCGCGCCCGTCGCTATTACACGACTCGACTCGGCCAAACTCAAGGTCATGAACAGCATCGCGTCTTGTTCGATTACATTTTTTTGCATCGAGATAATCCTGCGGTGCGACCGCGATTTACCTGGCAGGAAACCAGCAGTTTGAAGATCGATCGACTACAAGAGCGCGATCGATCTCACCTATTAGAAATGGTGACAAAACATGAAGGTGAAACTTCAGCCAATCTCGCCGCTCATTGGATGACAAAGCAGCCTGAAGGGGTGCTGATTTGCCGAGATGCTCAACATCAACCTGTTGGGTTTATTTTGACAATCGCCCTGCATCAAGCCAGCGCGGAAGATTTGCAGGTTGATCCTGCCACTGCTGCCGCTTGGCGCTATTTGACGAATCACGCGCCGCTGCGATCGGGGGAAGGCGCGACTTTCTTTCGCTTTTGGATGGCGCACGACAGCTATCAGGCCGTATCGCCGATTCAAAGTTTAATTTTCATTACGTTTGTTCAATATCACCGCAACACAGCGGGACTGGCCTACACCTTTTTTGCTTGCGCCGAGCCGGAAGAGTGGGCGGCAATGTTTGCCTACGCCGATTTGACTCGCCTGCCTGAAGCGGATTTTATCGTCGGCAGTCAGCGCTATGGCGTGTACGGACATGATTGGCGCGTCACGCCGCCGGATGTGTGGCAAGAACTGCTGGCGCAGCGCGAGATCGCCGCTTCTCAGGCTGCTTTGCCTGCTCAGGTGACGGAGCCGCTCGTCGTCCTGAGCCAGTCTGACTTTGCGATCGCCGTCAAAACCGCTTTAGGCCAGCTTGCTCAGCCGGATATGCTGGCTCAAAGTCCGCTGTTGCGATCGCGCCTCGTTGTTGAGCAGTCTGTAAAAGCGGATAAATCTGAGCGGGTCGTGGCTTTACAGAACTTGCTGCGATCGGCGATCGAGTCGTTGCAGTCGTCACCCCGCGAGGCAAAACTCTATCGGGCACTTGATCACAGCTATTTGCAGCCTGCGCCGACCCAGGAAAAAGCGGCGGAACGGCTCGATTTGCCCTTCAGCACGTTTCGTCGCCATCTTAAAGCCGGAATTACGCGAGTGACTGAAATTTTGTGGTTTCAGGAAACGGGTCGGTTGGAATAAAAAAGTGAGCAGAAAGTGAGCAGTTTTTGGTCTGGAAAACGGGAATTGGCTGAACCATGATTCAGACAAGTTTCAAGGCCGTTTTGATCACCCCAAGAATTGGCAGTTGAGCGAACCCCGCGCATCGTTGCTGTGGCGATCGCTTTTGCCCAAATTTTTGCGGTTTCACACGCTTCAAAATCCATCTTAGTCACGAATCATGACAACATCACGACGCAAACTGCTCAAATGGGGGCTGTGTGGTTTGGGCGCAGCCGCCTTAACAACCGTGCCCACCGCCCTACTTGCCCAATCGCCAGAACGAGCCAGAGCCTTAACCTTCAATGCGGACGATGTAGGCATTCTCAATTTTGCCCTGCTGCTGGAAGAGCTTGAATCTGCCTTTTATGCTGCCGCTGCTCGATCGAGCGCAATCCGCAACCCCAGAGAGCGCGAGTATCTGCAAGTTCTCGGCAACCACGAAGCGACGCACGTAACGTTTTTGCGGAATGTGCTGGGCAACAACGTCACTTTCCGTACTCAAGATCTCAGATTTAATCGGGCGGGCTTGGCAAGGCTGCTAAGAAGTCGAGACAGCATTCTCGCGGCGGCGGTTGCGCTTGAAGATACGGGTGTTCACGCCTACAACGGCGCGGGGCCAAGCCTGACCAATCCGACCTACATTTTGGCGGCGGGTTCGATCGTTTCGGTCGAAGCGCGTCATGCGGCAGGCGTTCGCGCATTGCTGCGGCGATCGGTCACTGAAACCATGAACGATCAGGCAATTAGCTCCGCAAACTTGAATCCGGATCTCAATCCGTTTCGGGGACGCGCCTACGACGAACTCTACACGCCCAAACAAATTATCCAGATCGTCGGTTCGCTCAACCTGATTAACAACCCGATCAATGGCGCTTTGGTCGCTTAAGCAGAAGGAATTTAACCATGAGAAATTTTGAAGTTCAGCACCCGATCGATCGCTTCTGGCTGATCCCGCAGGTTCGTCGCTGGCTCGCAGGTGCGGTTCTGTCGCTGCTGCTGTTTGTCACCACGCTGTTCGTTGCCCCTCCAGCCCAGGCGCAAGCGGTTCTGTCGCCTCGGCAGGTGGTTGAGTATGCGCTGACGTTGGAGAAGCTGGAAGCTGATTTTTATCAACGGGCAGTGCAGGCGACACGGCGCGGCGGCTTGAGAAACGCGCCTCAGATTGCCAAAAATGCCATCGCCGCTTATGGCGATGATGAAGCGCAGCACGTCGTCGATCTGTCAGCAGTGTTGCGATCGATCGGTGGCAATCCCGATGCGGTCACGATTCCGGCTAACCCGAACTACAACGCCATTTTGGGGCGCAATCCGTTTGCCAACATCCGAGATTTTCTGCTAGCGCTTCAGTATGTCGAAGATTTAGGGGTCGCCGCTTACAAAGGACAGGTGCAAAACTTGCAGGCAGCAAATGCGGATGTGATTTTGGCGGGAGCGCTCGAAATCCATACGGTTGAAGCGCGTCATGCGGCGGGCGTGCGTTATCTGCGGCAGGTGTTGCAAAATGCCGATGTTCGGCCTTGGATTCGTCGCCCCAACGAAGTGATCTATAACGAGAATCGATCGCGTTCTCCGATCGATTTTGGCAATCAAGCCTTTGACGGGTTCGCGACTGCGGATGAAGTGCTGGCACTGGTCGGTCCAGTTTTGGGATTAGCGCCAACCCAGCGAACCAATACGGGCGGTGCTTCGTCCTCGCCTGCCGCCCCAAACCCAACCAGCGTCACGCAAGACGACTGCCCGCCTGGAACAACACCAGAAGTGTTGTCCGCAGGATTTATTTGTAGACCTCAGTAAGTTCGTGGGCGATCGCAGCAAAGCCAGTAACCAGGGTTAGAAGCAGACACTTCTAACCCTTTTTGCTACTTCTGTCGGGCGATCGACAAACTTCCCGGTTTTCCGAGGTCGCCCTGAATGGTGATGCCGCGATCGTTGGCGCTGAGGTGACGCACAATTTTGTAGATCGATTCGATGCGATCGGATGCGCCAATCTTTGAGGCGAGTTCTTCTAGCGACATGGCCGAACCAGATTCCTGCAAAGCTTTGACGATCTGCATTTGCAGTTCCAGAATCGAGGCGGCGGCTTTTTTGCCTGCTTCGACTCCGGGCTGGTGGTAGGCGTTGATGTTGACGAGTGTGCCATAGAAGCCGACCGCGCGTTCGTACAGAGCGATCAATGCGCCGACATAGCGTTCATCGACATGGGGAATCGTGACGGTAATCGAGTCGCGTCCGTTTTCGTAGAGCGCTTGACGTGTGCCTTGCAGGAAGCCGGAAAGGTAATCGCCAGATGTGATGCCGGGTTCCAGATCGATCGATTCTCCCTGCCGATCTTCCAGCACCTCGATCAGCGTGGCGAAAAAGTTGGGAACGCCATCGCGCAACTGCTGCACATAGGCGTGCTGGTCGGTCGAGCCTTTGTTGCCGTAAACCGCGATGCCCTGATGAACCACGTTGCCGTCCAGGTCTTTTTCCTTGCCCAGCGATTCCATCACAAGCTGCTGAAGATAGCGCGAAAACAGCAGCAGGCTGTCTTTGTAGGGCAAGACGACCATATCTTTTTCGCCCTTGCCGTTACCGCTGAAGTACCAAGATAGGGCGAGCAGGGCGGCGGGATTATTTTTGATTTCAGGAACGCGAGTGGCGGCATCCATTTCTTTGGCTCCGGCCAGCATTGCGTCGATGTCGATGCCTTGCAGGGCAGCAGGGAGCAAACCGACAGCAGAGAGTTCCGAGGTGCGTCCGCCGATCCAGTCGAACATCGGGAAGCGATCGAGCCACCCTTCGGATTTCGCCGTTTTATCCAGATTGCTGTCTGCACTGGTGACGGCGACCGCATGACGAGCAAAATCCAAGCCGCGCTGTTGATAGGCGTGTTTCACTTCCAACATGCCGTTGCGCGGTTCGGGTGTGCCGCCGGATTTGGAGATGTTGATGACTAGAGTGGTGGACAAGCGATCGCCCAGTTTTGCCAAGATGCGATCGATTCCTGCCGGATCGGTGTTGTCGATGAAGTGAATTTGCATCGGCGCATCGATCGGGGCGAGGGCTTCTGCAACAAATTCGGGGCCAAGGGCAGAGCCGCCAATGCCGATCGAAATGATGTCCGTAAATTTGCCGCCTTGCGGAGGCGCGATCGCGCCGCTGTGAATTTTGCTGGCAAAGTCGCGAATTTTTTGGTTTGTTTCAACGACATCGCGCTTCAAATCGTCGCTGGGAGCCAGGTCAGGATCGCGGAGCCAGTAGTGGCCGACCATGCGGCCTTCGTCAGGATTGGCGATCGCGCCTTGCTCAAGCTCTTTCATCGCCGCGAACGCTTTCTCAAAGGCGGGCTGCATCTTTTGCACGAAAGCGTCATCAAAGCGCATTCGGCTGACATCCAGGTAGAACCCCAATCCTGCGTGGTAGTAAAGCCAGTCCTGGTAGCGTTGCCAAAGTGCGGTGGCATCCATAGAGTTTCCTTGTGCGCTAAATCTGTTCACAGTGTAGCCAGCGGTTTCCCACAACGCGATAACTGCGGGATGATTTTGGGATTGTGGTGATTGCTGCTAGAAGCGATCGCCTGTCGATAAGATGACTTCGCTGCCTTCTTCGCTAAAGCCCAACTCCAAGCGCACCAGACCGATTGGTGTGGTCGCCCGCAGGCCGATTCCGTAGCCGAGTCCTGATCCCGGCTGGTCGCGAGCGATCGCAGGAATGCCGATTACGTCGTCTGCCGTGCCCAAATCGGTCGCATAGCCGACGAACAAAGCACCGCCCAGATTGATCGGTCGATCGAAGGCGCGGAAGTTGGCGATCGGAAAGCGATATTCGGTTGCGATTTCAAAAAAGCTGCTGCCTGCACCTAAGCCATTGCCCCCATAGCCGCGCACCGAACCCGCTTCGATGTTGAACGCTTCATACGGCGGCACATCGCCCAAGATCGTTCCGGCGCGGCTGCTGAGAACAAGGGTGCGATCGCCTTCAGCGAAGCCAAACAGCGGGACGGGAAAATATTGGAGGTAGCTGCCGGACAAGCGGGTAAAGGCAATGTTCGCATCTCCGATCGGAATTGCCTGATCTGCGCCGAATCGCAGCCGATAGCCAGAAGTGGGATTGAGCGGATTGTTGCGGCGATCGTACTGAGCTGAAAAATTCAGCGTCAGCAAATCATCTTGCCCGGAATTGCTGACGGTGAGCGCGTTCCCCTGTTCATCGACGGGTTCAATGTCGCCGGAGAAAATGCCGTCCCGCACGGAAATCCGCTGATAGGACAAGCCCAAAGCCGCCGATAAGTCCGGCTCGATCGCGCGTGTCACCTGCACACCGCCGCCCAAGCGATGCACGATCGGGTCGTTGCCTCCGGGCAAATCGACTTCGCGATCGCCTCCGGTGAAGACGCTTTGTTGCGATCGCTGGTTGAAGAAGTTGACGGCGTATCCGGTGCGCTGGCGATCGCTGCCAATCCAAGGATCGCGAAAGATAATTTCGCCATCAAGAACGCTTTCGCCGCCGCGCAAATTGAGCGCCAAAGTTTGATCATTGCCGCCGACATTGCGAAACTGAACGCTTCCCGAAACCGCAAATCCCGTCGCTTCATCGCCCCCGACCCGCCGCTGAAATGGTCCTTGCAGCGCAGAAGGTTGGGGTGCTGCCGTGCGAAAGCTGACGGAAACCGGATTGGCTTCTTCCACTGTAACGACGAGAACCGCCTGCGTGGGATCGATCGATGGCTGCAAGCTCAAGCTGGCGTTGCGAATCGCATCGAGGGCGATCAGGCGATCGAGTCCGGCCTGTGCCGCTTCTGGGGTGTAAACCGTTCCGGGCTGCAACTCAAATTCGCGCGTGATGATGAACGGACGAGTTAGCCCTTCAACAGGTTCTCCGTCTGAATCGACATAGCGCACTTGAATGTCTGAAATGCGCTCATTATTTCCCGCAGGCACAGCAGTTTGACTCCAAACCGGAACGCTCCAGCCCAACACAAACAGTCCAGCGATTCCCAAAAGTGACACAGGTGCAGCAGACATGCGGAATTTCTCCACGCAATGAATTTGCGCTTCACCGTAGCACAGGAAGGGGCGATCGGTGTTGGGTGTGGAATGGAGGGTCGGGCAATCGACTGTCGGGGAGTCACTCGATCACTAGGGCGTGTTTTCAGAAGCGCTAGCAGGAGTCGATCCCCCTGTCCCCTTGGTAAGGGGGACTTTGAGGGGTGGTTCGGCTCCCTCCTTGGCAAGGAGGGTTGGGGAGGATCACAGCCTGTTGATACACACCTAGCGAATCTGCGTGTAGCGATGGTTGTCAATTTGCTGGAACTGTCCGCCAAAGATGAACTGCTGCGGCATCTCCTGATTGAAGAAATCGTGCGGGAAGCCGAGTTCGATCGCACTGACGCGATCGAGCTGATCAAGCTGCTCAGCGGATAGCTTCACATTCACACAGTCGAGGTTGTCTTTCACCTGAGCGGCTTTTCTGGCTCCGACGATCGGGATCGTGTTTTGATGCAGCAGCCAAGCGAGAGCAACCTGAGCCGAGCTACAGCCGATCGCCTGTGCGACTTCATCAACGGCGTGGGCAATTTGGTGATTGCGATCCGTTTGCTGCACAAACGCCGACATCCCTTCGTTATCCAGCCGTTTCGATTCGTCACTGCCGCTATTTTTGGTGTATTTTCCGGTCAGCCAGCCGTTTGCCAGCGGCGACCATGCGGTGACACCGATATCGAGCGATCGCGCCATTGGCAGCAGTTCGCGCTCGACCGTGCGCTGAATCAGACTGTATTCGATTTGCAGCCCGACAAACGGCGTCCAGCCGCGCAAATCGGCGATCGTATTGCACTGCGCCACGACCCAAGCGGGCGCGTCTGAAATGCCGATGTAGAGAATCTTGCCTTGCCGGACGAGATCGTCAAACGATCGCATCACTTCTTCGGGTGGCGTGGTGAAATCCCAAGAATGCACCCACAGGACATCGATGTAGTCCGTCTTGAGCCGCTTTAAGCTCGCTTCAACCGACTGGATCATCCGCTTGCGGTGGTTGCCTGCACCGTTGGGATCGCCAGTGGGCATTCCGTTCGAGTATTTGGTGGCAACAACGATCGCTTCTCGTTCACTGGCGATCAGTTCGCCGACGTATTTTTCACTGGTGCCGTTGGTGTAGATGTTGGCCGTATCGAGGAAGTTGCCGCCTTGCGATCGAAATGTTTCGTAGATGTTTTTGCACTCGTCAAACGATGCACCCCAGCCCCAATCTTCACCAAAGGTCATCGTGCCCAGACACAGTTCCGAGACGCGCAGGCCGCTTTTTCCCAATAGTTTGTATCGCATTTTTTCTTCCTCAATCCATTGCTTTCAGTTTAGAAATGTCGCTGGCGCTTGGAGACTCAATTCTTGCGCGATTCTGTCGAGATCTTGCTGTAGTGGATGCAATTGACGACAGCAAAAAACCGGAAGCATCCGCTGCACTTCCGGTTTCGTTGGAACGTGGAGTTTGCGCGATCGCCTACGAAACGCTGTCACCCACTGTTTCTAGATTGAACAGGAGTTGGAGGGCTTCCATTGCCTGCTGTCGCGATTCGAGGTCGCGCTGCATCTTCAGTTGCTCCATTGGATGATGAAGAATTTTGTTGATGATGCCGATCGTGAGCGCTTCGACGATCGCCTGATGCTTCTCGGTGAAATCGGTTCCCAGTCGCGACAGGGCTTTTTCGAGTTCTTGCGATCGAATCGATTCCATTTTGTTGCGGAGGCTGACGATCGTTGAGGTTGTTTCTTGCGATCGCCACCAAATATCAAAGTCATCCACGCATTTATCCAGCAGCGCTTCCGCTTCCAAGGCCATTTGCCTGCGGCTTTCCTGGTTTTGCGCCACGACTGCTTTGAGATCATCCACGTTAAACGCCTGCACCTGCGGCAGTTCGTTTACGTCACTATCCACGTTGCGCGGCACAGAAATGTCGAACAACATCAAATGCTGGCTGGGATCAAGCGTCGATTCGAGCTTGGCGCGATCGAGCAGCGGTTCGGTTGCTGCCGTGCTGGTGAACACAATGTCTGAGTGGGCAATCACGCTGATCATATCGTTCAGCGTGTGTAGTTCAAGATTGGCATTGGGGAATTGGGCGGCGAGTTCTTTTGCGCCTTCGATCGATCGATTCACGATCGCGATTCGGGTTGCGCCTTTCGAGAGCAAATGCTGAACCAGCAGTTTTGCCATTTTGCCTGCGCCGATGATCGCAACGCGACAGGCCGCAAGGTTTTGGGCTTTCACCTGAGCGAGTTCCACAGCGGCAGAACTGATCGAGACGGCTCCCGTCCCGATGCTGGTTTCGCTGCGGACGCGCTTTCCCGCTGCGAGGGCTTCGGTGAACAGCTTGTTGAGAATGCGTCCGATGCCGTTGTGCTGCCGTCCGATTTTGTGCGTGTGCTTCACCTGCGCGAGAATTTGGCCTTCGCCCAAAACCAAGCTGTCGAGTCCGGCAGAAACGCGCATCAGATGCATCACCGCGTCTTGATGCAGCAGCAGGAACAGATAGCGGCGCAGTTGATGCAGCGGCAGTTTGCTGTGATCCGATAGAAACTGGCCGACTTCGCGCATTCCGCTGTCGGTGTCCGTCGTGACGATGTAGATCTCCAGGCGGTTGCACGTGCTGAGAATTGTGGCTTCCTGGATGTGCGGATAGCTGCAAAGCTGGGCGATCGCACCTTCAACCTGCGGCGTCGGAATGCTCAGCTTCTCGCGGACTTCAACCGGGGCGGTCTTGTGGCTAAGACCCACAACGGCGATATTCATCTCGTTCTCTCCCAAAGGTCGGCAAATTTTTGGTGAAGAAAAATTTGCCGTCAAATAGTGTTTGTGGTGCAGTTCAAGAAAAAGTCTATCAATTTCACGCTCGTCAAAGGAGCGGCGATCGCGGAGTTGTTGCTGTGATTATTCTAACTTTTTGTAAAAAAAGGCAGAGGGCAGAGGGCAGGAGGCAGAAGGGAAAGGCAGTGAACAGAGGCAGCGGGAAGAGGCCAGAAGCAGAAGCAGAAGGCTCAACCCCTCATTCCCTCTCTAACCCCTAACCCCTAACCCCTAACCCCTAACCCCTAACCCCTAACCCCTCACTTCCCTTCTGCCCTCTGCCTCCTGCCTCCTGCCTTCCCTTCCCTACCGCAACTGCACGTATTTGGGATTGTCGCTCATCAGGTGAATCGTATCGACAAAGCGAGCCGTCTTCGACTGATTCGAGATGACCAGGCTTTGGGTTCTCATGCCGCCACCAAAGAAGCGAACGCCTTCCATCAACGTGCCAGACGTGATGCCGCAGGCGGCGAACAGGACGGTTTGACCCGAAGCGAGTTCATTCGCGTCGTACACGCGATCGGGGTCGGTGATCCCCATTGAGGTCAGCCGTTCGAGGTTGCCTTCTTTGGTCATGTTTGCCCACTCGTCGGTCTTCGCGACAGCGGGATCATAAACCAGTTGTCCCTGGAAGTGGCCGCCCATGCAGCGCATCGCCGCAGCAGAAATCACGCCTTCGGGAGCCGCGCCGATGCCCATCAAGGCGTGAATGTTGGTTCCGGCAAAGGCGCAGGAGATCGCTGCCGACACGTCCCCGTCGCTGATCAGGCGCACTCTGGCTCCGGCTTCGCGAATTTCTTGGATCAATTCCTTGTGGCGCTTGCGATCCATAACGACGATCACGAGTTCGTCAATGGCGCGATCGAGGCATTCGGCCAGAATTTTCAGGTTTTCGGTCGGGGTTTTGCGAATATCAACTTTTCCCTTGGCAGCAGGCGGCGCGGCCAGCTTATTCATGTAAAAATCGGGTGCGGCAAACAGTCCGCCCTTCTCAGAAATGGCAAGCACGGCCATCGATCCGGGTTGACCGTAGGCGCAAAGATTCGTGCCTTCGCAAGGGTCAACGGCGATGTCAATCTCGATCAGTTCGTCCGGGTTGCAGAAGTTTTTGGCGTCGGGCTGGGTACAGATGCCAACTTCTTCTCCGATGTAGAGCATCGGGGCATCGTCGCGTTCGCCTTCACCAATCACGATCCGACCGCGCATGTAAATTTTGTTCATGCGTTCGCGCATCGCTTCGACGGCCACTTCGTCGGCGGTGTTTTTGTCACCTTTGCCCATCCAGCGGGCAGATGCGATCGCCGCTTGTTCGACAACTTCAATAATTTCCAGACCGAGTGTACTCTCCACCTTATCCCTCCAACTGCTGATGTGCTGAGGCGTTACCGATCGCAACCTCAACTCAAAAGTTTATCAGCATCCGGGGATCGGCTTGAAGGAATTCGGACGTTAGAGCCGCAGTGATTGACGGGTTAGCGGGCGATCGCCAATCCATCTGCCCTCGGTTCCGAAGCAGCAATCAAAGTTTCACCGCTTCTCAAAATCATTTGCCCTTTGCCGAACTGTCCGACTTCGCCGCTCACCAGGATGTGGTGGGCGCGATCGCTCAAGCCCATTGCGATCGATCGATTCGCGGTCGATTCAAGTAAAACCGTGTTTCCCTGCAAAAATCGCCAGCGCGGAGCGTCAAGCGCAGATTGCGGATTCATTCCATAGTCTGCCAGATTCACGACGACTTGGACATGGCCTTGTGGCTGCATCGGTGCGCCCATGACGCCAAACGGCCCGATCGCCGTATCGCCTCGCGTCAAAAATCCGGGAATGATCGTGTGGAAGGGACGTTTTGCCGGAGCGATCGCGTTCGGATGCTTCAGATCAAGCGAAAAGCCTGCGCCGCGATTGTGCAGCGCAATCCCCGTATCAGGAATTAGAATGCCGCTGCCAAAGCCTTCGTAGTTGGATTGAATCATCGACACCATGAAATCGCGATCGGCTGCAACCAGATAAACCGTGCCGCCTTTGGGAATTCCCGGTTCTGCCAGCGTGAGGGCACGATCGCCAATTTGCGATCGCCTTTCTGCCGCATATTCCTTATTTAAAAGCGCTTCTAGTGAATGCTGCATGAAGCGGCGATCGGCCACGTAGCGGTAAGTATCCGCAAAGGCGAGCTTCATGGCTTCGATTTGCAGATGGAAGCTGTCGATCGAGTCTCGCGGAAATTTCGCCAAGTCAAACCCTTCCAAAATGTTGAGCGCCATCAGCGCGGCCATGCCCTGCGTGTTCGGCGGCATTTCCCAAACGGTGAGATCGCGATACGTGGTGCAAATCGGATCGACCCAATCGGGCTGATGCGCTTCGAGATCGGGAAGTGACAGTGCGCCTCCGGTGTTAGCAGCAAAGCGGGCAATTTGCCATGCGAGATCGCCGCGATAAAAGCTTTCGCCTTTGGATGAAGCGATCGCCTCCAGTGTCCGAGCGTGATTGTCGCTGCGCCAAGTTTCTCCGGCACGCGGGGCGCGATCGAACGGGAAAAAAGTTGCCTGAAACGGCTGAAATTTTTCACCTTGCAGCGACAGAAATCGCGATTCGGCTCGTTGCCAAGCGCGAGCCGTTTCGGGTGAAACCGGAAAGCCCTGCGAGGCGTAGCGAATTGCGGGTTCACACAGTTGCTCGAACGGTAGTTTTCCCCAGCGATCGCTGAGTGCCCGCCATGCCGACACTGCGCCTGGAACCGTGACAGGAAGCCAGCCATACAAAGGAACTTGTGGATGTTCGGCGTAGGCTTTCAGGTCAAGCGCTTGGGGACTGTGGCCGGAGCCGTTTAGCCCGTGTAGCTGGCTGCCGTCCCACACGATCGCAAAGGCATCTGAGCCGATGCCGTTGGAGGTGGGTTCGACGACGGTGAGGGCGATTGCCATTGCGACAGCGGCATCGATCGCATTGCCGCCTGCTGCGATCATTTCCATTCCGGCCAAGCTTGCCAAGGGCTGACTGGTTGCGACTGCTGCCTGGTTGCCCATCACGACGCGCCGCCCGGAAGGGTACGGATAACTCGTCAAGGCCAGTGAGCTAGGATCAAACATGAAAAGCAAAGATAAAACTTTACGCAGAGGTGATCGATCGAACAATTTTGTTGCCCAAGTTATGTTCGGGAACGCAGTCTTGTTCCCGACAGTCTAACTCTTGGTGTTCTCAAAGATCGCACGCTTAAGGATGGTTGGCATGGGACTGTTATCAGATATTGACCTCGGTGAAGTCATCGATACTGTTGTCGATGCGCTGGATGATGTTGATCTTGGCAACATTGCCGAGACGTTTGGTGGACTTGATTTTTCAGATGTTGTGGATGTACTCGACGGCATTGACTTGAGCGATGTCACGGATTTGTTTGGCGGTGTTGATCTGCCAAACATTGGTGGCTTTGACCTGGATGACGTTGCAGATGATTTGGCCGCGGTTGCCGACGAACTGTTTGACGATATCAATCTGGGCAATTTGTTTGATGATATTCGCGACCTTGATTTGTTGAACGGTCTGGGCGATATTTTTGATTCGATTTTTGCAGATGTCAGCGACTTCCTCAGCAGCGGTGAGTTTGACGATCTCGTCGATGATCTCGTAGGCAGTTCGATCGTTCGAGGTGGCCGAAGCAGCGACAATCTGATCGGCTCAAGCAAGCGCGATATTCTGCTTGGCAATGGCGGCAATGACACCATTTCTGGTTTGCGCGGCAACGATTTGATCGCAGGCGGGACGGGCAGCGATTTGATCAAAGGCTTGTTTGGCGACGACATTCTCGGTGGAGAAAACGGCAACGACACGATCGAAGGTGGAGCGGGTGACGATCTAATCAGCGGTGGCAAAGGTCGCAACACCGTTACGGGTGGCAAAGGTCGCGATACCTTTGTGCTCAGCGATGACGGCGTGAGTGTGATTGACGACTTCAATGTAGGTCAAGACCGCTTGGGCGTTTTGAGCGGGCGCGATCTGCAAGATGTGACGTTCTCGCAGCAGGGCAGCAGCACCCTCGTCAAATTTGATGATGGCACGGTTGCCATTTTGAACGGCGTCAGGGCAAATCAGCTTAGCCGCAACTCGATCGGCGTGGTTGATGCTTCCAGCTTCAATTTTGGCTAACGTTTTCGGCTAACGTTATTCACTGCGAAACCACTCCAAACCAGCAGCTTCATCCGGTTTGGAGTGGTTTTGCGCCGCTTGAACGGTGGAGCAGTTTCGCCCGCTGCTCGTGCGATCGCCAGCAATGGCCCGGTTGTGATTCCCGACAGGCAGTCACGATCGCCATACGCCAAGCCGTTTGCAGCCGACTCGCGCCCAACGCAGCAGAGGCGAATCCTGCATCGGGGGCACAAGCTGCAAGGCCGACCGAGGCAATTAACAGAGCGATCGCAGAACTGACGAGCGTGTCCTAGATGGAGGGCAACCCGCCTGAATCGATCGAACCTATCCAGCTTTAGGCCGATCCTTGATCTCCAACGCTCGCTATTCCTTCGCCAAACGGCTGCGGCAATTTCTCCACCTGAAAATACTGATAAAACTTGCTGGTGACTTGCAGCCAGTACGATCGCCCCTCGGACTGTCTGCGCTTGCGGACAAAGCCGAGATCGACCAGTTCGGGAATGTGCTGATAGACGCCTGAGCCACGCAGTTCGACCAGATCGGTTTGGGCGATCGGGCCTTTGAGGGCGATCGCCGCCAAGGTTCGCAATGCGCCAACGCCCAAATCAAGCGGGATCAAAGTTTGGACAAGGTCTTGATAGGCTTCGCGAAGCTGGAGGCAGTAGCCTTCGGGAGTTTCAGCGATTTCGAGGGCGGTCTCGCGGTGGGCGTAGTCGTTGATTAGGGCGAGGAGTCCTTCTTCGGCTTCGTGGCGGGGACAGTTGGCGCATTCGGCGATCTCGGCGATCGACACAGGCTGCGCTTTGAGATAGAGGATGGCTTCAATTTTGCTGGCAAGCGACATAGGCAGCACAAAAAAGCTGAACATTTAGTTTACTCGAATGTGCGGCATTCGCTTGTTGAGCGCGGCAAATCGCCGCAAGCTGGAATCAAGCTGTGCAAACCTGTTTGCAGGTATGAATAATTTAAGAATGTCACAATGGATTGAGGGAGTTCATTTTGCGGCGGTTTGTGATGCAGCTTGATATTTGGGGTTTGGCGCGGCGAATTTTGAGCGGATTGATGATTGGTTTGGTGGCGATCGCGTTTTCGTTGGCGCTGCCTGCGATCGCTTCAGCAGATGCGATCGAAATGACGGTTTATCGCGATCCGGGTTGTCGCTGCTGCGGTGGCTGGATGGAACATCTGCGGGCAGAAGGGTTTGAACCGAAGAATGTGCCAACGGAGGATATGGAAGCGTTCAAGCGGAATCATGGCATTTCAGAAGAACTGTCCTCTTGTCATACGGCAGTTTTGGACGGCTATTTGATTGAGGGACATGTGCCTGTGGCGGACATTCAGCGGTTGCTGGCCGATCGCCCGCAGATTGCTGGAATTGCCGTGCCGGGAATGCCGATCGGAACGCCGGGAATGGAATCAGATGACGGGGTGCAGGATGCGTTTGAGGTGGTTTCGTTTGACGAGCAGGGGAATTCTGCCGTTTTTAGCGCGTATTCGCCTGAAGGGTAATGCGGTGCTGGTCACAATTCCAGCGACTACTCTAAACTTGTAGTGATTTGGTTAGGCAAAGCGATCGGTTTTCTCCACAATGACCGACTGCTTCAACTGCTGGAGTGCTTCCGCAAATGGAGCGATCGCCAGTGGATCGATCGAGTAAAGCTGAGTGATAAGGTGAACGACATGGCAAAGTTGCTTTTATTGGGGTTGATTGCGATTTATATTGGCGGCGTTGTCAAGTTTTGGCGGGGATTTCACCGCACGAATTTCAGCCAAGGGCGGGTTTATCTTGCCTTGCTGTGGCCTGTTTTGGTGCTGGCGAATCGATCGTATCGGCAAAACTTTCAGCGGGCGTTGAAAGGGTAGGTTGGAGGGATGAAGGATGAGGGATGAGTCGGGTACGCCTCAGTTTTGAGTTCTCGTCCCTCAATCTTGTTGGATACTGTTTGAGATTCGGAAAACGAATGGCAACTAATCCGCAACACAATCTGTCAAATTTTTTGAGCGACCGCAACCGCGCTACGCGCAGTCGCGCAGCGGCAAGCGATCGCACGGACTGGCAAAGTCAGATTGATGCGATCGCTTTGCGTTTTAATCGGGAATATCGAGGTGAGCCGATTCCGCTGCCGCCGGAAGTCGAGGAAATGCCGATCGTGCAGGAGCGCAAAGCCGGCCTGCTGGCGGCAAAGTTGACTTCTCCGTTTTGGCAGATTGCTCAGCCGAAAAAGCAACAGCGCTGTTTGGACATTGGCTGCGGCGTGAGCTTTCTGATTTATCCTTGGCGCGATTGGGAAGCGCAATTCTACGGGCAGGACGTGAGCCTGGTGGCACGTGACTTGCTGAATGCGCGAGGGCCGCAGCTTAACTCGAAGCTGTTTAAGGGTGTGAAGTTGGGCGCGGCGCATCAGCTTCAGTATGAGCCACAGCAGTTTGATTTGGCGATCGCCACAGGCTTTAGCTGCTACTATCCGCTGGACTATTGGTCGCTGGTTTTGAGTGAGGCGAAGCGCGTTTTGAAGCCGGATGGATTTTTTGTCTTCGACGTGCTGAACCCAGAAGCGGATTTGGCAGAAAACTGGGCAATTTTGGAAACCTATCAAGGTGCAGAAGTGCATCTAGATTCGATCGCGGACTGGCAGAAATTGATCAAATCGGCGGGTGGTCAAATCGTTAAAACGCTGCCGGGAGAACTGTTTCAGCTTTATAAAGTCAAGTTTTAGCCGTGTGCGATCGACGCATTTGGCTGATTGGCGGGACGCAGGAAAGCGCTCAGATTGCCCGTGCGTGTGTCGATCAGTCAATTCCCTGCATTGTAACGGTGACGACTGAGAGTGCGCGATCGCTCTATCCGCCGATGCCGATTCGCGTGGGCAAACTCACGCCCGCCGACCTCAAAATGTTCTTACGAGAACATTTTATTTTTGCGATCGTGGATGCTTCCCATCCGTTTGCGATCGAAATTTCGCAGTTGGCGATCGCGATCGCTGCCGAGCTGAAGTTGCCCTATCTGCGGTTTGAGCGATCGAACGTCGTCGGTGAGCCATCGTTGAACTTTTTCAGCTTCGCCGCACTGCTGGAAACAGATTTGCTCATTGGTGAGCGAGTGCTGTTGACAGTGGGATATCGATCGCTGCCGCAGTTCGCCCAGTGGCACGATCGCGCCGTTTTGTTTGCCCGAATTTTGCCGTCGATCGAGGCGTTGAGTGCAGCGCAGGCAGCAGGATTTACGAGCGATCGCCTGATTGCTTTGCGTCCGCCTATTTCGGCTGAACTGGAAGCGGCGCTGTGGCGACAGTGGCAAATTTCGATCGTGGTGACAAAGGCATCGGGAACGGCAGGCGGCGAGGCGGTGAAGCGGCAGGTGGCGGCGGAACTGGGCGTGAGATTGGTGACGATCGATCGACCCAGCCTTTCCTATCCGCAGCAGACAAGCAATTTGATGGAAGTGATGCGGTTTTGTCAGGCAAAGCTGCGTCAATGAGCGGCCTTCAAGAAGGATGATTCTGTCTTTTGAGACAGGAGCGATCGCCGTTTGATTCGCTACATTCTACGCAAGTAGCGAGTTGAAAACTGAGCGATCGATGACGCAAACTGCTTTAATTACCGGGGCATCACATGGCATTGGTCGAGCGACTGCGCTGGAACTTGCTTGCAATGGTTACGATGTGGTTTTGGCGGCCAGAACGATCGATCGGTTAGAAGCCGTTGCTGAAGAAATTCGAGCGATTGGGCGGCAAGCGTTCGTGATTCAAACGGACGTGCGCGATCGCAATCAGGTTGATGATTTGGTGCAGAAAGCGATCGGTTTTTTGGGTTCGATCGATGTTTTGGTGAATAATGCTGGCGTTTACTATATGGGACCAGTGGAAGCAGCGTCGATCGAAGATTGGCAGCAGATTATTCAAACCAACGTTTGGGGATATATTCACACGATTCATGCGCTGCTGCCGCACTTTTTAGAGCGCGAAAGTGGAACGATCGTCAATGTCGTTTCGATCGGTGGACTTGACCCAATTCCCTATCAGGTTCCCTACACAACAAGCAAACACGCGCTAACCGGATTGACGAAATCTCTGCATCATGAACTGAAGCCGAAAGGCATTCACGTCTGCGGCATTTATCCAAGTTTTATTCGGACGGAACTGTATGAGCGTGCTTTGTTTCGCGGAAAAGAGAAACAGACGGAGCGCGATCGCTACGATTTCGTTTATGGAATGTTTCACAGCCCGATTCTAGAGAAGCCGGAAGTCGTGGCGAAGGCTATTCGCAAGGCGATCGAGCAGAAGCGCGGCGATGTTTTAGTCGGCACGGCAAACTTTTGGTCAGCGGCATTTCATCTGACACCTGCGATTATGATTCCGATCGTGCGGCGGGTGTTTGGAATGCGCGATCGACTGGTGAAGCGGCAGTAAAATCTCACCTGTGGCGTGGGGTTTACCGGACTGAAATCGATCGCCAAGTTCGTTACAGTTGGAAATAGCGATCGTGCCGGAACTGATTTGGCGATCGCGCTTTTAAGATGACATTCACTCAACATTTAGAATTAATTCGCAGCCTGGTTGTGTTTGGCGATAGCCTGTCGGATACGGGCACGGTTTTTCGGGCAACGGGTGGTTTGTATCCGCCGCGATCGACCTACTTCAATGGTCGCTACTCGAATGGTCGGGTGTGGGTGGAATATCTGGGCGATCGTCTTGCAATTCCTGCGAGCCAAATTGAAAATTTCGCCTGCGGTGGCGCCACTAGCAGCGGCGGTTTTACCAACATGATCCCAGGATTGCTGGCTCAGGTGCAATCCTATTTGCAGACGCATTCGCAACTCGATTCAGGGTCGCTATTTGTGCTGTGGGCGGGTGGAAACGATTATTTGCAAGGAGCGACGAATGCGGCAGTTCCGGTCGGAAATTTGGTGAGGGCGATCGAACTTTTGGCAAACGCAGGAGCGAGCAAAATTCTGATTGCCAATCAGCCGGATTTGGGTCAGCTTCCTGCTACAAGAAATACGGCAAATTCTGCTCGATTGAGTGAACTTTCGCGATCGCACAATTCGCAGTTGCGGCGATCGATTAAGCAGTTGATGCAGCAGCATCCAAATTTACAGATTGCCTTGTTTGATGCGAATGCGCTGTATCACGAAGCGATCGAAACTCCAGCCAAGTTTGGCTTTACAAACGTGATGCAGGCCGCGCAGTCAATTGGCGGCAATCCGGATCAATCGCTGTTTTGGGACGGCATTCACCCGACAACAGCAGCGCACCGAATTCTAAGCGATCGCGCGTTTGCAACGTTGCAGGGCGATCGCTTGATTCCAGCGCAGGCGGCTTAATCAGGCTGGACAGCGATACAGCCGATGCTTATAGCCGTTGACGGGCGATCGATGGTTGAGATCCCAGTTGCAGCCTTTGATCGCAGGTGCGGCGGCAGGTCGAAAATTCATGAGCCACAGATCGAGCGGACGCGGTAGGGGTGCGATCGCTTTTTCCAAGCTGGCTAACGCCGCACCCGGACTGGCTGGATCGAAATGCGCGAGCAAAAAATTCGGCTGAAGTGGACTGTGCGATCGATGCAGTTCCAGCGCCAAGCCCATCAGTTCGCGGGTCTGTTCGTGCGTTTGATGCGCCATCGCGATTACGATCGTCGGGGCTTGGGTGGACGCTTCGAGAATGGGAACAAGCTGATCGGGGCGATCGGGCTTTTGGTAGCCGTAGTTGTAAGCGACGGTTAGGCTGCCTAAGCTGCCGACGATCGCAAAGACGATCAGCGTTCGAGCGAAGTGAGGTGGTTGGGCAATTGCCACTGCCACGAGCAGCAGCAAAGTTGGGAAATAGATGAACTGATAGCGGGCGGCGATCGTGAGGTCGGCTTGCAGGCCGTAGGTGATGAAGAGGAGGAGGGTCGCGATCGAGCCGAGCAAAACTAGCAGGATGTTTGTGTTCTGCTGCGGTTGCGCCAATCCGTCCCACACTATTTTGATCGCCCAAATCAAAAACAGCAGCATGATCGCTCCAGACAAAATTGCGATCGAGGACGGCACATCCTGCACGGGCAAAATCGTCAGCATCGTCATCACCCAAATGACCAGTCGGCCTAGCGGAGCGAATCGCGCTTCAAGGAAATTTGGATCATAAATCCACGTCGTCAGTTCGTTTTCGGACACTTGCAGCCAAACGGGAAGCCACACCAAAACGCCGATCGCCGTTCCGATCGCACTGATCCTGATGGCTTGCCAACTCGCCTGCTGACGGCAACGCCAAGCGGAAATGAGAACTGCGATTCCTTCTGCGGCCAAAACGAGCGTGAAAAAATAGTGAACCGCAACGCCCAAGGCGTTTACTGCAATCCAGATCAAGGAAAAGCGGCGCGATCGATTGGGCGATTGCAACGCGATCAGCAAGCAGCCTATCGACGCGATCATCAGCAAAATTGCCAGCGTGTAGTGTCGCGCTTCTTGGGCAAGGTAGACGCCATAAGGAGAAACGGCCATGAGTGCGGCGGCAGCGATCGCAGTGCGGCGATTCCACAGCAGCCCCAAGGCGTAAACTGCGGGAACGGCGATCGCACCAAGCAGGGCAGAGAGCGATCGCGCTGCCCAAACTGAAACGAGTCCGTCTTGAGCGGGAAATAGCTTTAGCCAAGCGTGAGTAAGCAAAAAGTAAATCGGCGGATGGGTGCTTTCGCTCATCAAGTGCCGAACTACGTCTGCAAAATTGGCATTCGATCGCGGCTTGAGCGGTTCTAGCAGCGTATCCAGGCTGATGATTTGATCGATCGGAACGGGTTTTAAGCTGTTGCCCAAGCTAAAAATTAGCGTTGCTAGTTCATCGTTCCAGGGTGATTTTGCAGACAGATTGAGGAAGCGAAGGACGAGGGCGATCGCAAACCAAATCAGCAGCGCAAGTCTTGTAGGCTTCACTCAGATCGACTTCAGGTAGGCGGCATTAGCGATAGTTGGTGAACTGCAATTCCATCGGATAGTCTTCTTGCTTGAGACGAGCGATCACGGCTTGCAAATCATCGATCGATTTGGCCGAAACGCGCACGGCATCGCCTTGAATTGACGCTTGAACTTTCTTGAATTCGTCGCGGATCAGCTTAGAAATTTGCTTTGCCACTTCGGACGTTAAACCTTTACGCAGCTTGACTTCTTGCCGGACACGATTGCCGCCTGCTGACTCCATTTTGCCGAAGTCAAAAATCTTTTGCGACAGCTTTCGTTTTGCGGCTTTTTCTCTCAAAATCGTTTGCACTGCTTGCAGCGTCATTTCGCTGTCGGTGTTGATCGTGATCGTGTCTTCACCAAGTTCCAAAGTCGTTTTGGTGTCTTTTAGATCGTAGCGGCTGGTAATGTCGCGATTGGCTTGATCGATCGCGTTCACGAGTTCTTGGCGATCGAATTCGCTGACGACATCAAAAGAAGAATTAGAAGCCATGATGTTAATCAAAAATGAATTGCTAGCGGTTGGTCAAGCTCAGCCAGAAAAGCGTGGCAGTGCTGGCTGAAGCAACAGCAAACATCAGCGATCGTAGCAAAGGCACGTTGAAAATGTAGAAGGCAGAAAATAGCAAACGAGCAATCAGATAGGCGATCGCGGCACTGCCCGCAAGCTGTGAGTTTTGTTCGGTCACGTAGGCGAGAATGGCAGCGGGGGCAAACAGGGCGATCGACTCGAAGGAATTTTGGTGTGCCCAGGTTGCTCGCTGCGCGTAGGGTGGCAGTTTGTCGAACATGAGGCGAGGCGAAGCGATGTCGTAGCCAACCTGCAATCGTGCCCAAGCGACCGGGAGAAATGGCAGGTAGACGAGCACGGCGGCGATCGCGATGCTGTAGAGCAGCAGAGTAGGAATAGGGAGGGAGAAGATCATTTAATCGAAGTAAAACAGCGTGACGACTTTGCGCTGGTCTTCGGCATCTTGGCAGGTTTTGAGCAGCGTGGCGCTGTCGTGAAAGGCAAAGCAAACGAGTTGCTGGCAGCGTGAAACGATTTCCTGGTTGCAGATGGCGCTGGCTTCGGCCAGAGAAAGCGTGTCGTTGGCGGGATTTTCGACCAGGTGCATGACTTGCTCTAGCTGTTCGCGAGATTCGCGAGGCTGGCGAGCGAGGCTTTGCGGCAGGATGACGGTCAGCAAGTTGGCGTCCGCCCGCATTGCGCCTTTGATCACGGCGGAGTTGGTTCCGGTTGCGCCCGATGTGATGACGCGATTGCCGTTTAGCACCAGTGCGTAGGTCATCAGTTCGATTAAATTCTGATGGGTGATCGGAACGTGACGGGAACCGAGAAGAGCGATGCGTTTTGATCCAGACTGCTGGATCGTGGCTAGCTCTTGCAGAAATTCATCAACTTTGGGTAGATCGACTGACTGGCTCAAAGGAATCGTTGCGGGCTGGAACAACCCAGCTATTTTACCAGGAGTGGTGCGTGAATCAAGCGATCGCCGCTCGATCGAACTTTCCGAAACTTGTAGTAGCGATCAAAAGGGTGTGGTCTCGATGAGTTGTCTTGGTCGCTCAGTTGGATTTGGTGTTTTGGTCTGACGACGTTGCAGAGTGTTGACGCCTAGGCGACAGCCTGCCCTCACCCTAGGGTGTGTCAAACCCTCCTGGTGGTTAGATTTCTCGACTGAGATCCCCCTGTCCCCTTGAGAACCCGGACTTTGAGGATGACTCCCTCCTTAACAAGGAGGGTTGGGGAGGATCAAGCGGTTTTAAAGCACGGCCTAGGGCAGAGGGACTTTGAAATCCGGTTTCTCTTCTCTCTGAGGGAGAAGGGGTCGGGGGATGAGGGCAGGCTGTTCACTTTTACCCAAAGATATCCAGTTGTGCCTCATTCGGATCGACGCGATATTTCCCGGTTTTTTCACCTGCGCCGTTGCCGTTTGAGCCTTTCCGCAGTCCGATCGCAATGCGCGAATGCTTTTCAATCTGTCCCATCACTTGACGGGCGCGATCGATCACACTTGCAGGCAATCCGGCCAGCCGTCCGGCTTCGATGCCGTAGGAGCGATCGGCTCCACCGGGGCGCACCTGATGTAGGAAAATGATGCGATCGGGCATTTCTTTGACTGTCACCTGGAAGTTTGCCACGTTCGGCAAGAGTGAGGCGAGTTCGTTCAGTTCGTGATAGTGGGTGGCGAAAATCGTGTGGGCGCGAAGTTCGGATGCGAGATGTTCTGCGACTGCCCAGGCGATCGAAAGTCCGTCAAATGTCGCGGTTCCGCGTCCGATTTCGTCCAGCAAAACGAGCGATCGATCGGTTGCGTGGTTGAGAATATTTGCGGTTTCGTTCATCTCGACCATGAAGGTTGATTGTCCCGTTGCGAGGTCGTCAACGGCTCCGACACGGGTGAAGATGCGATCGCAAATTCCCAGTCGTGCGATCGTGGCGGGAACGAAGCTGCCAACTTGAGCGAGAAGCTGAATCAGTCCAACCTGCCGCAGATAGCAGCTTTTGCCGCTGGCGTTGGGACCTGTAAGGATGATGAGATCAGGTCGATCGCTGCTGCCAAGTTCGACTGAATTGGGGACAAAAAAGCCAGATGGTAAGGACTGCTCGACAACGGGGTGACGACCGGACTCGATCGCCAATTCTCGCGTCGAAACCATTTGCGGGCGGCAGTAGCCTCGGTAGACGGCAATTTCAGCAAAAGCGCAAAGGACATCAACAGAAGCGATCGCCTGTGCCAAAATCCGAATTTCGTCGGCGTGCTGGCTGACCTGATCGCGCAAGCTGCCGAAAATTTCGTACTCCAGCTTACCGAGATCGTGACGAGCGTTGAGAATCGTGCTTTCGCGGTCTTTCAGTTCCAGCGTGATAAAGCGCTCTTCGTTCGTCAGTGTTTGCTTGCGGATGTAGCCGTCTGGCGTTTTATCGCCTTTGTTGCGCGAAACGCTGATGTAGTAGCCGAAGGTTTTGTTGAAGCCGACTTTGAGGTTGGAAATTCCCGTCCGCTGGCGTTCGGTTGTTTCGAGTTCGGCAATCCAAGCGGTGTCGGCTTCGATCGCCTGCCGCAACTTATCTAATTGCTCGTTCACGCCATCGCGAATCAGGTTGCCCTCGGTCAGATAGATCGGGGGTCGATCGACCAGATTTGTCCGCAATCGTTCACCCAAACTCGCCAATGTCGGGGAAACCGTTTGCAGCTTGGTGAGATAGGGCGATCGAGTATTCGCAACCAGCTTTGCTAATTGCGGCAGTTTTTCGAGCGAATCGGCCAAGGCGACGAGATCGCGGGCGTTTGCCGTGCCCGAACCCGCCCGTCCGGTGAGTCGTTCGAGGTCGTAGATTTGTTTGAGAAGCTGCTGGAGTTCTTGCCGGAGCGTGCCGTTCTCGACGAGTTCTTGGATCGTGTCTTGGCGAGCTTCGATCGCCTCAATCTTCAAAAGCGGCTGTAAGAGCCAGCGGCGCAGCATTCGTCCGCCCATTGCCGTGACGGTTTGATCGATCGCCCACAACAGCGAGCCGTGCAGTGTGCCGTCGCGGACGGTTTGCGTGATTTCGAGGTTGCGGCGGGTTTGGTGATCCAAGACGAGATATTCGGTCAGCGTGTAGGTGCTGAGCGGTTGCAGCAAAACGGGATTGCCTTTTTGCGTGTCGTCCAAATATTCCAGCAGGCCACCTGCGGCACGAACGGCCAAGGGCAGATGTTCGCACCCCAAACCTTCGAGCGATCGCACCTTGAATTCTTGCAGAATCCGCTGCCGCGCTTCTGGGTGGCTGAAGGGGGTTTGCGATCGCAACGTGTAGCAAAACTGCGTCGGCAAGCAGTCCGGTAGCTGGTTTGACTTTTGCCCCGGTCGCAGTAGGCTTCCCAAGTCCGGCGCATTGGTGGGAAACAGCACCTCTGATGGCTGGAGCCGCATCAGTTCTTGGGTTAGCTGCTCCAGGTTTTGCGATTGCGTGGTGAGAAATTCGCCTGTCGAGATGTCGGCATAGGCTAAGCCCCAGTGATTTCCGGCGATCGCCACAGAGACCAAAAAATTGTTGCGGCGGGCGTTCAACATGCCTTCTTCCAGCACGGTTCCCGGTGTGATTACGCGGGTAATTTCGCGCTGGACGAGTCGCCCCTGCACATCGGCAGCATCCTCGGTCTGGTCACAAATGGCAACGGCGTATCCGCGATCGACTAACAGGGCGCAGTAGCGATCGAGCGCATGATGCGGCACTCCGGCAAGGGGGACGCGCCCGACTTCTTTGCCGCCGTCTTTGCTGGTGAGGACGAGTTCAAGCTCGCGGGCAACGACGATCGCATCTTGAAAAAAGGTTTCGTAAAAGTCGCCAACCCGATACAGCAACAGCGCGTGGGTGTATTGGTCTTTGATTTCGACGTAGTGCCGCAACATCGGGGTCAAGTCGTCGCGGTTGACGGCGCGATGGTCGGCATAGCGAACGGTGTGTTTGACGAGTCGTTCGGGGAGATCGCTGACGGGGTTGAACTCAGCAGATGCGGAAGGATTCATTACAGTGGTTGCGGATCGCCTGTACTGACTTTAGCGTAGGCGGTTGGCGATCGGGTTGGCGAGGGGGCGATCGATTTGGAACAAGCGCTTGTGAAGCTCGTCACTGGGTTAAATTCACCGTAGCAACAATGAATTCCTCTGACACAGTTAATCAGCAGCTTCACAAACTAGCGATTCGTTTACTTGCAGGACAGTATCCAGGCGAGGCTTCAACATCTTCAAGCAGGCTTTTCGTTGGACAACTGCCCGATCGCTTGCCAGTCGATATTCCTTTACCTGATGACTGTCAGGTTCTGGGCAGCTATGTGAATCGACAATGGCACAGCATCATAATCGAGTTTGATACAAACTTATCACCCGATCGCGTCTATGAGTTTTATCGATCGCGTTTGCTCAATCAAGGCTGGTTTGAACGAGAAGATGATCATAACTTCCATCGTTCAGGCGGTTTTCAAAATCGATACGAAACCTCTTTAACAAAACTGTTTTGCCATAGCGAACAGGGGCCGTCGCTAGCGGTAACGCCTAGCATTGTTGCTGAAGTCACCGAAGTTAAACTCAGCTTAAATGACGATCCTGATAACGGTTCTTGCCTAATAGAGCCACCTCGATTTAGAGGCTATGAGGATTTTTCTGTCTTCATTCCTCGATTGCTGCCGCCTGATGA
Source organism: Microcoleus sp. FACHB-1515 (assembly GCF_014696105.1). Classification (GTDB taxonomy): domain Bacteria; phylum Cyanobacteriota; class Cyanobacteriia; order Elainellales; family Elainellaceae; genus JAAUTJ01. The sequence goes on along the minus strand of NZ_JACJPO010000010.1, from coordinate 72,394 downwards.
GGCAACGTTTTCTAGTATTCGTTCAGGTGGCGATCGTGAGGATTATTATCAAAGCGTTTCACTTCTTGCTGATTTAGATCTTGCCGCGATCGCCGCTCACTTTGCAATCCAGCTTGAGCAAGGCGGATGGATTTGTCGAGATCAAGGACAAGGCGAATCGCTGATTTGGAGTTTTTGGACATTTCAAACTGTAGAAAATCGAAATGGTCAAGCTACATTTCTGGCTCGAAAAAAGCTAGAAACATCCTCTCAATATCTACTTGACTTGCTGCTTGAGCTTGCATAAGCTTTGGTCGAGATAGCAGTAGCCAATCTTACAATAGCTACAGTGATATAGGCGATCGAGATGCAAATTCAAGACTATCCGTTTGTTCAAGAGCTTGTCACCGATATGGATGGTCAAGTTCGCAAAGTGATTTTGCGGTTTGAGGACTACCAGCGGCTTTTAGAGGCGCTTGAAGACGAAGGGCTTTATCGTGCCATGCAGGAAGTCGCGCAAGAGCAGCCTTTGAGCTTGGAGGAAGCGTTGGACGCGATCGATCGGCCATGAAGGTCGAGTATCTGCCATCTTCAAAGACTTGAAAGCGCTCAAGAGTACGTCTGCTTATGGAGCGATTCGATCGATCGTTTTCGAGCAAATTCCCAACGCGACAAGCTTGCAAAACATCAGCAACGTGAAGAAGCTCAAAGGATCAGACAACGCTTATCGTCTGCGAGTCGGAGATTATCGAATCGGCTTCACTTTTGCCAACGACACGATTACTTTTGCTCGCGTTCACCATCGCAGCGACGTTTATCGCTACTTTCCTTAGCGATCGACCCCCTCCATCAAAATCTTCAAATGCTCTTCGTCTGCCATCGAGAAGTATCTGCTCTCACTCAAAATGATTGTCTGTGCAGTGCGCCCGAAGGCAGCGAAGCATATCGCTTCCACCAATTATCGCAATGAATACACCGACAATGCTACGCGATCGCATTCGTTTTGCAGGCTAATGTACATCTGTAATCGTTGTTGCTGACATGAACCCTTCAATTTGTCCTGATTCAACTGCATTGAACAGAAAAGCAGCATTTGCGACAAAAAGTTCACGCGCCAGCAAAGCATCCAGCAAGATATTCGTGTCAAATAAAACTCGCATTACAAATACTTCTGCGTCAACCGATCGTCTAGGATCGCTTTCACCTCTTCATCTGTTGGTGGTGGTGCATTCGTCTTGGCGATGCCAATTAAGCTTGCAGCTAAGCCTGTTGGTTTGGCTGTTGATTGAGGATTGGGCTGGAGCGATCGCATCAACACATAAACCAACTGCCAACGCTCCTCGAGCGAAAGCTTCAAAGCTTGCTCTTGCAGTTCTTGTAATGTCATCGTCACTAGCCTGAATGAGAGTTTTGGATGGGGCGATCGTTCTAAAATAGCGCTAGTAATTTGTAGTGTTCTCAGTTTGCTCAATCTCTGCCTCTGACTGATCGGCATTGACAAAGCTAATCATTTCATCGCTTTCTCTATGTAAGTACCAGCCAAGCTCTGAAAAAATTAAACAAGCAAACGTAGCAAAAAATACAGGCATAATACTACAAATTAAGTTTGGTACTGCCCCAATATTAAGGTAGCTAATTATAAGGACAAGGAGCAATAATCCGATTAGTACAAATGCCTTAATAACAGTTCTTACAAAAACTCCAGCAATAATCTGTCGAACACACATAAGTCCGATTTCACACACTATCTCTTCAAGATAACCAAGATAACCAAGGATCTTGTTATCAAGATTGGGGTCATCCTTATAATCACAGTCTTTATCAAAGAATAACGTTAAACTTTCGATTCTGCTCTCCCAATCCAGTAGAGGAAAATCGCTGAATTTTATGAACTTCAATTCCCATGAGACTGCCTGCGCCTGACCTACTATACTCTGGGATCTAGGATAGTCCTTGAGAAAGCGATCAAAATCAAACAGGCTCGACTTAAACTTATAAAACAAATCATGTTTTCTGCTATTAGTTTGATTAACAAAAAATACAACAAATGCAAAAGACATGGATGTTGCAAGGGCTATTATTGAGCCAATAGAACCCAAAGCTAAAGTAGTTGTTCTAACGTCAAGATTAGAATAAGATTTTTGAAATAAAATGCGATAGATTAATGCTCCAATGGTTAGACAGGTAGCAATAAAAATTTGCCAATTAGTACGAGCAGAAATGCCTAGTAACTTTGCAAACATGATATTGATCTAGTGAGCTTTCAATACACAAGCAATTTGGATTTTTCAAGGCGTTGAATCTTACTAAACCACCATTAAGTAGTTTTGCCTAGAATTCTTTGCCATTAAAGTGATCATGCGTAGAGCTTCAACCTTTTTGCAACGTGCTTCCATCATTCTATACCCACAAAAAAGGGCAGCTTTTCAACTGCCCTTTGTGAAATTTAGCTGGTCTTGAGCAATCGCTCCATCACCTTATCGGGGACTTCTTGGAGGTGATCAAACTGCCAGCGGAACGAGCCAACGCCCATCGTGAGCGATCGCAACTCGACAATGAGATCGTGCATTTCCGCTTGGGGTAGATGTGCCGAGACTTCATCCCAGCCGCGCCAGTTGGGTTTGGCATCGTAGCCGAGGACTTGGCCGCGCCGTCCGTTGATTAGGCGGAGAACTTTGGAGGTGAATTCGTTGGGGACGGAGATGGCGATCGAAGCGATCGGTTCGAGCAGCGTCGGTTCGCACTGGCGCATTCCTTCCTGCATTGCCAGTCGTGCCGCCTGCCTGAAGGCTTGCTCCGAGCTATCGACCGTGTGATAGGAACCGTTGGTGAGCGTAACGGCGACATCCACGACCGGGAAGCCCAGCGGCCCGTTGACGAGATATTCGCGCACTCCCGTTTCCACACCGGGAATGTACTGCTTGGGCACAACGCCGCCGACGATGCGATCGCCAAACTGGAAGCCTTCACCCCTGCCGAGCGGCTTGATTTCCAGATAGACATCGCCAAATGCGCCATGTCCGCCCGACTGGTGTTTGTAGCGGCCATGCACGGAGGGAGCGGTGCGCCGGATCGTTTCTTTGTAGGGCACTTGCGGCAGGTGCGTCACCATCGGCAAATTGTATTTGCGGCGCAGTCGATCGAGTGCGACCTGCAAGTGAATGTCACCCTGTCCCCACAGAATAATTTCGTGCGTGTCGCCGTGCTGCTCCCAGAAAAGCGCGGGGTCTTCCTCCAGCAGCTTGTTGAGGGCGCTGCTGAGCTTGACTTCATCGTTGCGCTTTTCAGGAGTGATCGCCAGCGCATACACGGGCGCGAGGCTCTCGGCGCGGGGCAGATCGATCGAACCGTCCGCGCTCAGCGTGGTTCCGGTTTTGATGCCTTCCATCCGTCCTAAAGCGACGATCGATCCGGCTTCTGCCGCTTGCAAACTTTGCTGCTGCTGACCCATCAGGCGATACAGGCCACCGATGCGAATGCCGTTCAAGGTCATGCCGTCGCTGATGCTGCCTTGCCAAACGCGGACGAGCGAGAGGCGGCTACCTTGAGCGGTGCTGTAGGTTTTCAGGACTTGGGCAACAGGTTTGTTGCCGCTGAGTTTGCGCCGATCGGCAGTGACTTCCGGTTCAGGGGCTTCGCGCAGAAGGGCATTTAGCAAAGGCCGGACGCCAAAGTCTTGATCGGCCATGCCAATGAAGACGGGGACGATCAAATCTGCGCCCAATTCCATCTTCAAATCTTGAATAATTTCGTCTTGGGGCGGCTCGATTTCTTCGAGCAGTTCTTCCAACAAATGATCGTCAAAATCGGCCAGCGTTTCTAACATTTCGACGCGGGCGTTGTGTTCTTGGTCTCGCAATTCTTCCGGGAGGGGAATTCGATCGGCAGGTGCGCCGGGATGATATTGGAACGCTTCTTCGCTCACCAAATCAATAAATCCGGTTGTGGTTTCGCCTTGACGAATTGGGTATTGGTGCAGAACGAGCGGACGGCTTGAGACTTCCTTCAGCGCTTGTAGCGTTTCGCTGAAATTGCCGTTGGCGCGATCCATCTTGTTCAGGAAAATCAGGTGCGGAATTTCCCAATCGTCCAAAAATTGAAACAGCGGAGCAAGCGTCATGGCGCGGGCGGGGTCAGGTTCGCAGACGACGATCGCCGCATCGACGCCAATCAAAGCATTGTAGGTTTCCTGGCAAAATTCCACCGATCCAGGACAGTCGAGAAACGTAAAATGAATGCCGCCGTACTGAGTACTGGCGGCATTGACTTCCACGCTCATTTGGCGATCGCGGGCTTCGGCTGAAGCGTCCCCCACAGTGTTGCGATCGGCCACTCTGCCTTTGCGAGAAATGGCTCCCGTCACGGAAAGCAGACTCTCAAGCAGAGTGGTTTTGCCACTGAGGTAAGGCCCGACGATCGCCACGTTTCGTGAGTTGCACAAGACATTTTCGTTCATAAAAACTCACTCCAATGTTGCAAAAAGTTCACATCAAAAGTTGGCTTGAAATTAGGTGTTTGTATCGAGGCAACCTAACTTCAATCGAAGCGATCCCAACTGCATGTTCCTAACATTAACCTGAGGCTAACCTTTGGGGATCAGTCGGTTAGGAAAGTTTATTTTGTGACATTTAGAGCAAGAAAGTTAATCGATCGCAACTTGGGAGTAGGGAGTGGGCAAACAGCGGATCGATCTAAAATTCGTCGAGTTCGTTGCGTCTGCGGCGGCGGGGACGAGGAAGCGCGATCGCCATACTCACCATTCCCAACGTCGCGCAAAAGGCAAGGACGACGCCGACCGGGATGGCAACCGATTGAAAGGTGAGAAATCGCAGCGAGACGGGGGTGGCGTTTTGGACGGAGATCAAGGCGATCGCGCAGACCCAAGCGCCAAGAATTAAAGCGGTGAGGAAGTTAGCCATGAGTGAGGATTTGATCGATGAAATCTTTGAGTTGAGCGGTCATTTGCTGCTGTTGAAGGGGCGATCGCGCCTCGACATAGACGCGCAAAAGCGGTTCGGTTCCTGATGCTCGCAGCAGCACCCAGCTATCATCTTCAAGATAAAGTTTGACGCCGTCTTTGTGGCCGATCGACTGCACAGAAACTCCGGCAATTGTGAGTGGTGGATCGGTTTGAAAAGTTGCGAGGACGATTTGTTTTGCGGCGGCATTAAGGCAGTAATCGATGCGGTAGTTGAAGCGCATTCCGCCTGCGATCGCAATCACTTCAGCCACCAAAACGCTCAGCGGCTTTTGGGCACAGGCGATCGCTTCTGCTACTAGCAACCCTGCGAGAATGCCGTCTTTTTCGGGGATGTGGGAACCGATGCTCAGTCCGCCGGATTCTTCGCCGCCGATCAACACTTCCGTCTGGCGCATCACCTGCCCGATGTGCTTGAAGCCAACTGCGGTTTCGATCGACTTGAGGCCATAGTGCTGCGCCAATGAATCGAGCAGATGCGTCGTTGCGACTGTGCGGACGATCGCCCCGCTCTGCCCTTTTTGCTCAACCAAATGCCGCACCAAAACCAGCAAAACCTGAATCGGTTCGAGCCGATTGCCCTGCTCATCGACAATGCCAAAGCGATCGCTGTCGCCATCGGTTGCCACTCCCAAGTCGGCGCGATCGCACTGTACGGCTTGGACGAGTTCGCGTAGCTGTTCGCCGTTCGGTTCCGGAACGCCGCCGCCAAACAGGACATCGCGACGATCGTGCAGCGTTTCCACTCGACAGCCGCACTGCCGCAGCAGTACATCGAGATAGCCGCGAGAAGTGGAATATAAAGCGTCGTATTTGACCAAGAGATGAGCCTGACGGAGGCGATCGCAATCCAGCAGGGTCAGAAGGTAGTTTTGATAGTCGATCGCCGGATTAAATGCGGTAATCGTTCCGGGTTCACTCACCGCAATTTCGGCAGCGTCGAGGAAAGCGGCGATCGCATCGGTAATTTCGGTTGTGGCGGGGCCAGCGTAGTCGGGGATGTATTTGATCCCGCAGTAGATGGCGGGATTGTGGCTGGCTGTAAACATCAGTGCGCCCACTGTGTGAAATTCGCGAGCGCAGTAGGCCAAGACGGGCGTGGGGCAGTCGCGATCGACCATTCGCACTGACCAGCCTTGAGCGGCGAGAATTTCGGCGGCAGTTTGGGCGAAAGATTCGGCCAGAAAGCGCGTATCGTAGCCAACGAGAACGGGTCGATCGCGATCGTAAGCGGTTTCGAGGTAGCGAGCGATCGCTCTTGTCACTTTGCAGACATTCGCAAAGGTGAAATTTTCGGCAATAATGCCGCGCCAGCCGTCCGTCCCAAACTCGATCGCCTCAGAATCGGGCATGAATCACAGAGAAATCACTGCCTCCATCCTACCCCCGGTTACTGAGCCGCACAGCCTTGAGCCAGGCAAACTACGAGAATCGACTGAATCACCGCGTCCGATCGATACTCTTGCGTTTCGCGAAATTCGCCGTTTCCAGCAGGGTAAACTCCGGCGGTTTGCTGAGCGCCGTTTCCGGTTCCAAACGAAATGTTGTCAGCAGGCTGATGCTCAAAGCGGGCATATTCTCGCGATTCGTTTTGCGTGTTGTAGGACAAAATCGCTTTGCCATAAGCGGATTCTGCCTGCGCGATCGACACGCCCACGCCTACGCCTGCCGCCGTTTTGTAGCGCGGATTGGTCGTTAGCAAACCTTGAATCGGCAAATTTTCGTTCGGCTGCTGTCCAGCCAAATAGAGAATGTAGTACTGTATTTGTCCGTTTTGGCGCACGGCAATCGCATCAAAATCCACCATAAACGGAGCCTGCACCACAAATTCTGCCGACGTACCAAGAGTTTGCCGAAGCTGGGCGATCGTCATGCCCAACTGTGCCGCGCCGATGCCCGTTTCAGAAATGACGGCGGGCTGTTCGGCGGCTGCGGTCGGGCTTGGGGCGGGCGAACTTGCGCTTGCGGTTGGCGTAGAGTTCGCGGTTGTGGGAGCAGGCGACGCAGCAGATTCGGGTTCGGGTGTGGCGGTTGGTGCAGGCGCATTGCAGCCCGCCAGCAGCAGCGCAATCGCCACCAGTTGCACAGTGCGAAAATTCATGATTGTCCTACAGAGTCGGCGTCATCATTGGGATCGGGAACCGAAAGCGCAAGCTGATAGACTTGGCGGCGCGGCAAAGCGGCTTGCTGGGCAAGCTGACGACTCGCTTGCGATCGCGACAAGCCCTGCTGCAACAAGCGCTGAAGTTCGCTTTTGAGCGCAGCTTCCGACAGCAGCGGAACTGCGGCTTCTGCCCCGGCAACGAGGACGGTAAATTCGCCCATTGGTTCCCGATCGCCATAAGCCACGATCGCCTCGGCTAGGGTGCCGCGCCAAAATTCTTCAAACCGCTTGGTGAGTTCGCGAGCCAAAACGATCGATCGATTGTCGCCTAGTGTAGCAGCGAGATCGGTCAATGTCTGCTTTAGTCGGTGCGGCGCTTCATAGAGAACGATCGTGCGCGATTCGGACTGCAACGCTTCGAGTCGATCGCGGCGTTCCTGGCCTTTGGGCGGCAAAAAGCCTTCAAACACAAAGCGATCGCTGGGCAATCCACCCGCACTCAGAGCCGTAACGACCGCACTTGCACCGGGAATCGGCACAACGGCAAATCCCGCTTCGACGCAGGCGGCGACCAGTTCGTAACCCGGATCAGAAATTCCAGGCATTCCCGCATCGGTGACGAGGGCGATCGACTGTCCCTGTTGCAGCCGTGCGATCAGTTCCGCCAGCCGACTGTGGCGATTGTGGTCGTGATAGCTGATTTGTGGCGTCGCAATTTGGAAATGGGAAAGCAGTCCGCCCGTGTGCCTTGTGTCTTCTGCCGCAATCAGATCGACTTCTTTCAACACCTGCACGGCGCGAAACGTCATATCTTCCAAGTTGCCGATCGGCGTGCCGACGACATAAAGCGTTTGCGGTTGAATCTTCATGTCGAGCATCCTAGCGCAAGCAGACAAGCAGCGAAACGTCCAGATTCAAACGCGATCGCCACTCAAGCTTTATGATTGCTGTGAACTCAAAAATCGCTCACCTCTGACGCCCACCCCATTGCCATGACCGACAGCAGCTTACCGCCCCTGATCTTGCAAATGCTCGATCCTGCTTTTTATCCGCATCCCGTTCAGGAGCCGCTGCAACTGATTCAAACCCACGTTTCCTACGTGATCTTGACCGGAGAATACGCCTACAAAATCAAAAAACCCGTCAACTTTGGTTTTCTAGACTATTCCACCCTTGAACAGCGACGACACTATTGCGAAGAAGAACTGCGGCTCAACCGTCTCGGCGCAGCAGAGCTTTATCTCGAAGTGTTGCCCGTCAGCGAAAACGGCATCGATGGCGAGGGAGAACCGATCGAATATCTCGTCAAAATGCGCCAGTTCCCACAAGACACGCTGCTAATGGCAATGTTTGAGCGCGGCGAACTTAGCGAAGAACTGGTGATTGAACTTGCCAAAGCGATCGCCCGCTTCCATCGCAAAACCGCTACCAACGATTACATCCGCAGCTTCGGCAAAGTCGAACAGGTGCGCGAAGCGATCGATCAAAACTACGAGCAAACCGAAAAATACATCGGCATTGCCCAAACGCAGGAGCAATTTGACGACTGCCGCCAATACACCGATCGCTTATTTGCCGACTGTCAGCACTGGTTCGATCGCCGCATCGCTCAAGACAAAATTCGCGAATGTCATGGCGACATACACCTCAACAACATCGCCTACTGGAACGACCAGCTTCTTTTGTTTGACTGCATCGAATTCAACGAGCCGTTCCGCTTTGTCGATACGATGTTCGACGTGGCATACATTGTGCGCGACTTCGATTCGGGCGATCGCCAAGACCTGACAACGCTATTTCTCAACACCTATCTAGAGCAAACCGGAGACTGGGAAGGCTTGCAGGTTTTGCCCTTCTATGTGAATCGGCAAGCCTACGTCCGCGCTAAAATTCTGTCATTTTTGCTTGACGACCCGGCTATTCCCGCCAGCGACAAAGCCGGAATTCAAAAGCTCGCCGCCCGATTCTACCGTCAGGCATGGCGCTACTGTCAGCAGCAGCAAGGCTGCATCATCCTGATTTCCGGCTTGTCTGGCGCAGGCAAAAGTACGACGGCTCGCACTTTGGCAAAGCAGCTTAACGCGATTCACCTGCGATCGGACGCGGTTCGCAAACACTTGGGCGGCATTTCGGTCGAGGATCGCGGCGATGCCAGCCTCTACACGCCGGAAATGCACGAGAAAACCTACGATCGCCTGCTGGAGCTTGGCCTACTGCTGGCCGAATCCGGCTACACCGTGATTCTCGATGCTAAATACGATCGCCAACACTACCGCCAAGCCGCGATCGAACAAGCCAAATCTCACGACATGCCGCTGCAAATTCTCTTCTGCGATGCTCCGGCTGAGGTGCGGCGCGATCGCGTTGCCCAACGCACAGGCGACATTGCTGATGCGACGGTTGATCTGTTGCCGCAGCAGGAATTTGATCCGTTTACCGAGACAGAGCAATCCTATGTGCAAGTGCTGGACACGACGCAGGCGATCGATCCGCAGCTTGCCAGCTTGATAAAAACATCTTTTTGAGATGACGATCGCTCTATCTCATTAGGAAGAAGCATTCCTCTGACGGTCTTTTTACGATCGAAAAAATCGGCTAACTGAATCCATGAACGCCACATCGATCGCTGGCTCAATCTCAAGCTGTCAGGGGAACTTATGCACATTCATCATCTCAATTGCGGCTGCATGTGTCCGATCGGCGGAGCGCTATTTGATGGCTTCAGTCGCGGCTTCACGGCTCATCTAGTTTGCCACTGTTTACTCATTGAAACCAATCAGGGATTAGTGTTAGTTGATACGGGGTTTGGACTGCGCGATGTGCGATCGCCTTATTCGCGGCTCAGTCCTTTCTTTGTTCACTTCAATAACATTCAATTTGAATCGAAATATACGGCGATCGAGCAAGTTGAAAAGCTTGGGTTTTCTGCTCAAGATGTGCGTCATATTGTGCTGACACATCTAGATTTTGATCATGCAGGTGGACTGGAAGATTTTCCCGAAGCAACCGTGCATGTGATGCAAAGCGAAGTAGAAGCGAGTCGCGATCGCCAAGGTTTTATTGCTCACCGACGCTATCGGCCTAAGCAGTGGGATGAAGTGAAAAACTGGAAGTTCTATGCAGCAGGCGGTGAACCCTGGTTTGGCTTTGAAGCAGTTCGCGATCTGGCCGGATTGCCTCCTGAAATTTTGCTCATTCCGCTTGCTGGACATACAAAAGGTCACGCAGGCGTGGCGATTCAAACCTCAGAAGGATGGCTGCTGCACGCAGGCGATGCTTATTTCTATCGCGAGGAAATGCATCCGTCTGAACCAAACTGCACACCCGGACTCCGCGCCTATCAACGACTGATGGAAGTCGATCGCCCGACGCGATTATTCAATCAAAATCGACTACGACAGCTCAATCGCGATCGCGAGGAGGTTCGCTTATTTTGCAGTCACGATGCAATCGAGTTCAAGACATTGGCCGATCGATTGAATCGTGTTTCGCAAACATCCAAGCGCTGATTGATTCACGTAGTAGCTACTTACAAATAGGTCAATAAAGTTGATGCGATCGCCGTCAGCGGCACGATCGCATCAACTTGAGTCGCAGCGATTGCAGCATCCGGCATGACGGGACTTTCGGCAGTTGAAGGGTCTTGCACAATTACCCGTCCGCCTTTTGTTTTGATGGCAGCGGCTCCCTGTGCGCCATCTTGATTGGCTCCCGTTAGAATGATGCCAATGACGCGATCGCCATAGGCATCGGCGGCAGATTCAAACAGCACATCGATCGAAGGCCGAGCATAGCAAACAGGCTCATCTGTCGTCAGCGTAAAATAGCCAAATTCCACCAGTAGATGATAGTCAGCCGGAGCAAGATAGATCGTTCCGGGCGCAATTTCGTCTTTGTCTTCGACTTCGCGAATGGGCAGCGGAATTAGCGGTTGCAGATAGCTTGCTAAAGTCGTTTGTGATTCTTTGTGACGATGCTGCACGATCGCGATCGGGACAGAAAAAGCAGGTGGCAGTTTACCTAAGATTAGCTTGAGAGCAGAAAAACCGCCGAGTGATGCGCCAATCACAACCAGTTTCACTGTCACTAATTCAACCTCCGATACAGCTTTTCGCCTCGCTGAATCTCCTCATAGTATTGCTCATAAGCCGACAGCCGCAAGGATTCCTGTTTCCCTAATCCCAAGATGCCAAACTTACATAGACTCTCATAAAAAAGTTGATGAACACGCTTTTGCAAAATGCGATCGAAGTAGATCATCACGTTTCGACAGATGATCACATTAAACTCATTAAATGAGCCGTCAGTCGCGAGATTATGTTGAGAAAAGACGATGTTTTCCTTCAAGCTCGATCGAAACATTGCGTTTCCATAGGCTGCCGTGTAGTATTCCGAAAACGATCGCTTGCCGCCTGCCTTGATATAAAGCTGTGTGTATCCTTGCAGCAAATCGATCGGATAGATGCCGTTTTTTGCCTGCTGCAAAACCAGTTCATTCGTGTCAGTGGCGTAAATTCGGCAGCGATGATAGAGATTTTCTTCTTGCAGCAAAATCGCCATCGAATACACTTCTTGTCCGGTCGAACAGCCTGCGTGCCAAATCCGAATGTAGGGATAAGTCCGCAGTAAAGGTACGACTTGCTGACGAAAGGCAAGAAAAAAACTAGGGTCGCGAAACATTGAAGTAACGTTGACGGTTAGCCCCAACAAAAGTCGCTGAAGACAGTCGCCATCGTGCAACACTTGATTTTGCAGTGCGGAAATCGTCGGCAAGTTCTCGTTCTGTAAAACGCGCCGAATCCGTCGCTTGAGTGAAGAAAGTGCATAGTGGCGAAAATCAAACCCGTAGTAGCGATAGACGCCCTCAAGCAATAGCTGAATTTCGATATCTTCAAGGCTGGGTTTGAGCGCAAGCATCTGCGTTTTGCGATCGCTGATCGAGGACAGCATAGATTGAGTTTAGAAAGATTTTTATAAAAAATCGAGCAGTCTCTCGCCTGCAACCATAACGATCGAGGCAATTTGAACAAGAAATGCGAAGCCGAATGCAATGGACGATCGGTAGAAATTCAGCAAGCAAATTGCTTGCTGAAAATCAATTGACTTCTACTTTAAATTAAGGTAAATCTTTAAAGCTTGTTAGGAAACTATCATAAGTGCCAAGTGCGATCGCGCTTTCTCTCTCTTTTGCCCTATGCCCGACCATAGAGCCAAACGCGCAGCAGTGAAAGGAGCTGTTCGGTATCGACGGGCTTGGTGATGTAGTCAGATGCTCCAGCTTCAAGGCACTTTTCGCGATCGCCCTGCATGGCTTTGGCTGTCAGTGCAATGATGGGAAGCGATCGAAACGAGTCTTGTTCACGAATGGCGCGAGTCGTTTCATAGCCGTCCATCTCTGGCATCATCACGTCCATCAAAACGACATTCACGTCGGGATGATTTTGCAGCGCGGCGATTCCATCCCGTCCATTTTCCGCATAAAGCACCTGCATTTGATAGCGTTCTAACAAGCTGGTGAGCGCAAAGATATTGCGGACATCATCATCAACAATCAAAACTTTCTTGCCAGCCAAAACGGGATCATTTTGATGTAGCTGTTCAAGAATTTGGCGCTTGGGTTTTGGCAGATTGGCCTGAACGCGATGCAGAAACAAAGCTGTTTCATCGAGCAGTCGTTCGGGCGACTGCACATCTTTGACGATGATTGTTTCTGCTAATCGTTTGAGTTCGGTTTCTTCCTGTCTCGACAGTTCTTTTCCGGTGTAAACAATGATCGGCAAAGGCGGCGCACCTTGGCGCTCGACCACCCGTTTAATCTGCTCCATTAAATCAAAACCGCTCATGTCGGGCAGTCCCAAATCGAGAACGACACAATCAAATTGTCGTGCTTCAAGCATGGCTAATGCTTCGACTCCGCTACCGACAGCGGTACTTTCTACATCACCATTGCCAATCAGTTCCACAATGCTTTGCGCTTGAATGGAATCGTCTTCAATAATCAAAAGCTGGCGCACTTGTCGATCGACAAATCCTTTGATGTCGTTTAGCGCTTGTGTTAACGCTTCGGGTGAAACAGGCTTTTGCAGAAAAGCGATCGCGCCCTGCTGCAAACCGCGCTGCTGCGCTTCATCAACCGAAAGGATGTGAACGGGAATGTGGCGCGTCTGCGGATCGTGCTTGAGGCGATCGAGGACTGCCCAACCGTCCATATCTGGCAGGCGCAAATCGAGCATGATCGCGTCCGGCTTAAACTGTCGTGTCAGCGCGAGAGCCGGATTGCCGCGCAGCGTGACAATGCCCTTGAAGCCGTTTTGTCGCGCCATGCCCAGCAGGATTCTGGCAAAATTCACGTCATCTTCGACAATCAGCAGCGTCCGATCGCCCACGCGAACCGAGTCGCGATCGTCTGGTACTTCTGGAAACGCCTGTGCAATGATTGGTTCCGGTTCCGGCGGAGCAGGCGGTTTCTCACGAGGCGTAGCAATCAGCGGCACTTCTGGCGCAGGTTGAGCGGCAGCGACTGCGGGCGGCAAGGCAGGCGTGTTCAGCGGCAGATACAAGGTGAAGGTGCTGCCTTGTCCGGGCTGGCTGGCAATTTCGATCGCTCCACCCAAAAGCTGAGCGAGTTCTCGACTAATCGACAGTCCTAAGCCTGTGCCGCCGTATTTGCGACTGGTTGTACCATCGGCTTGCTGGAAGGCTTCAAAAATAATTTTTTGCTTTTCGGCAGGAATGCCAATTCCAGTATCGGTTACAGCAAACGCGATCGCATCGCTCATCAATCCATTCAGCGGATGTTGAGTTGCAAAAATTTTCAGCGTCACGCCGCCTTTATCGGTAAATTTGAACGCATTGGAAAGTAGATTTTTGAGAATTTGCTGTAGGCGTTTGGCGTCGGTTTGAAGCGTACTGGGCAAGTTGGGATCGATCGACACGGTGAACGACAAGTTTTTATTTTGAGCGACCTGCTCGAAGGTGCGATCGAGATGTCCTTTCAGTTCCACAAACGGCATTGGCTCGACATTCAACGTCATCATTCCAGACTCAATCTTCGCAAGATCAAGAATGTCGTTAATCAATTCCAGCAAATCGGTTCCTGCTGAATAAATTGTGCGGCTGTATTCCATTTGCTTGTCGCTCAAGTTGCCTTCGCCATTTTCAGAAAGCAGCTTGGCAAGAATCAGCAAGCTATTGAGCGGCGTTCTGAGTTCGTGACTCATATTTGCCAAAAATTCCGACTTGTATTTAGAACTGAGGGCAAGCTGTTCGGCTTTGTCTGCTAGCGCGACGCGAGCAAGTTCAATCTCAACGTTCTTCCGCTCAACTTCCTGCTTTTGATTTGAAAGTAGCTCGGCTTTCTCTTCCAGTTCAGTATTCAACTGCTGCAATTCTTCGTTCGTTTGCTGCAATTCTTCCTGCTGTTCTTTTAGCAGTGCTTCAGACGCTTGTAAAGCTCCCGCTTGCTCTTCTAAACGACGATTGCTTTCGACCAATTCTTCTTGCTGATGCTGCAATTCAACGGCTAAGTGCTGCGCTTGTTCAAGCAGTTGAGCGTTGCGAACATCAAAGGCGATCGTATTCAAAACGACACCAATACTTTCTGTCACCTGGTCGAGAAATTCAAGCTGAATCGGCGTAAATCGCTTTAACGAGGCAAGTTCTAGAACCGCTACAACTTCTTTTTCAAATAGGACAGGCAGCACAACAATGTTCAGCGGTGGCGCGGCTCCTAGGCCAGACGAAACGCGAATATAGTCGCCTGGGACATCGGTTAACAGAATGCGCTGTTTCTCGATCGCACACTGTCCCACCAGGCTTTCGCCCAAGTGAAACTCATTGGATAGCTGCCGTCGTTCCTGATAGGCATAGCTCGCCAGCATTCGCAGAACGGGCGGATCTGCTTCGGCATCCATGATGTAGAAAACGCCGTGCTGTGCATTCACCAGCGGCACAATTTCTGATAGGATGCGCTGACTAATCGCCAGGCGATCGCGCCGACCCTGCAAAATTCGCGAAAGCTCAGCTAAATTTGACTTCAACCAGTTTTGCGCTTCGCTGCGATCGGTCGTTTGTTGCAGGCGATCGATCATGTCATTAAAGGTTTTTACCAGCGATCCAATTTCGTCCCGTCGATCTTCATAAACAGGAATTCGCGTTGTTAGATCGCCCTCGCCGACGCGATCGGCCACTTCAGAAATGCGATGCAAAGGACGTGAAATGTTGCGGCTTAAAGCATAGCCAATCATGCCGATCAGCAAGCAGTAAATCGGAAATCCAAGGCGGATGCTGTCGATCGTTTGCTGGGCTGCCACATCTGTTTGACCACTGCGCTCAGCGAGCAATCTTTGCTCTTCGGCCTCCATTTCACCGATAACCGTGCGGATGTTTTCAGCGAGATCGCGGATTTGCTGACGGCGAGCAGCGGGGCGGGCATTAATTGCAGCCACTCCCCCTTGTCGCGTTAAAACAATATTTTCTTCAAAAACCTCAATGCGTTCATCAATTAGTAGCTGTAATCGATCGAGGTTCTGCTGCTGAACAGAGTTATCTACCGTTAATCGCCGCAAATCATTGATGTTTTGCCGCAGTTCGCGCAAAGCTGCCTCATGGGGAGGTAAAAAAGAATCATCTCTAGTGATGATGAAGGCGCGACTATTAGATTCAGCCGTGACAATTTGCGTTTCTAAATCTTGAAGTTCAGCTAGCACCTCATAGGTGTGCGACTGCTGCGCTGATCGACTCACAAGCTGCTTCGTGTTGCGATAGGCAAGCGCGGCAATGACCGCAAAAATTCCTAACCCTAAGGCAAAACTCAACGCAATTTTTGTGCCAATTTTCAATCGACTCAGCATGACCACTGGAGAACCGCAAGACGCTATTCCTCATCTTGCCACAGCCATTTGGTTGATTTGGAAGATTTGACCTGGTGACGCACAAAGCTGGCCGTATTTTGAAATATGGCAGCAGCTCAAAGGGCAGATGTGTTTCGATCGCATAAGCCTGTAATCTGAATAAGAAACTTAGTCAAAATGGAACTCGTCTTGTTTCAAGACCTGAAACCGATCGCCTCTGTCGCTGATTCTTGAGCCACAATAACCTCGATGCTCAAGCGGTTTGCTGCTGATTTTGCCTTTATTTCTTGATCTTCCTGATCTCTTATGCCATCCACCGCCAAGCTGCCGCATCCCAATTCCCTGGAGCAACTGCCGCTCGCCAATTCGCCTGATCCCACTCAGTTGAACAACATCAAAGCTCAGCTTGATCTGGTGCTGCTGGCGCTAGAGGCTCTGGCGGGAATCGGCTCAGAGGCAATGCTTCAGGCGGCGGAAGACCTCAACCTCACCGAAATGGTGGGCGATCGCGTGGCGCTGTGGCGGCTGCGGCAGGCAAGTCCCCTACGCAAAGGGCAAGGACGCAAGCGGATGGATGTTGAGGAAGCGCGATCGCTCGTGTTGATCTGCGCGCATCTGGCAAAACAGCATCAAGAACTTGTCCGCCGCGCCGTCGCTTTGCTTGAGCAGTTGACCGAACAGCATCGCCCGCCGCATCAGGCCGCACTGCTAGGCGACTATCTCGATCGCTTCAGCAACACCTACCAAGAGCGCATGGAGGAAGGGGAGTCGGCCAATCCCGATGAACTGACGCATCTTGCCCTCAAACTGCTGATTGACCTGTTGTTCTATGGTTCAGCGAACGGAGCACGCAGGCTTTGGCTGGCCCTGCTCGATCGCACACGCAGCTAGTTGGAATTTGAAGCACCCGCTATGTTTAATTCTGTTTCCCGTCGCTATACGCCGCCAACTTGCACCCTGGAAGTTTCCGGTCGCCAGTCTGCCCTGTCGCGCTGGAGCGATCGATCGCTGGTGAAGCAGGTGCAGTTTCAGCTCAGCTTTGATGACCCGACCTTGCCGAGCGATCGCCAAGTGCGCTTGCAGGGAGACGGCGCACAGCTTGAAGCGCTGTCGGAAGCCGTCAGCGCTTATGTGCAGTCGTTTCTGTCGCAATCGACTTTGCCGCTGACAGGCGTAAACGGCAATAGCGCAACGGCAATGGCTGAGCGAGCCGCTTTAACCGTCCTTCAGCCTGTGGAAGCTCCGCCTCCGGGTGCGATCGATGCGGGCGTTCACCTGCGGCCAAACGGTTTGGTGTCGCATGAACTGCATTTAGGCGAGCTGGCAACCCCCGAAACGGGTGGGATGATTCGTCTGAGTGCTGTGCAGCTTGCGGATCTGGCGGATGCGCTGGATGCTTATCGTCAAGAGGCTGCTACTTTGCCGACTTTGGAGCGATCGCGCTGGTCGCCGCGCCGAAGCTGGTTGCCGATCGCGGCGGGAACCGTGCTGGCGATCGGGCTGGGAACGACGCTGTTGCGCTTTGTCAATGACGTTTCGGCTCCGGTGCAAACGGCAGCGTCCGATGAAAATTCAGAAGTAGCCTCTGCACCTGCCACCGTGCCAACTGCACCCACTGCCCCGCCAACCGTGACGGTTTCTCCTGGCTCAGAATTTGCTTCACCAAAGCCGCTCGTCTTGCCGCCGCCTCCGCCTGCTGGAGCAACGCTGCCGGGCACTGCTGTTCCTGTGCCGCGCCAAGCACCTGCGCGTCCCACAACGCCGACTCGTCCGACGACGCCTGCGCGTCCACAGCAGTCTGCACCGCGATCGGTGCCGCCTTTGCCGTCGATCGCGGTTGTGCCAAGGTCACAGCCACAAACGCAAATTCCGACGCAGCCGCTGCCAAGCGATCCGCCTGCGTCGATCGCAACTGCACCCGAAGCGGCCAGAACTGCTCAGCCGCCCGCTGTGTCTGCACCGTCTGCCAACCAAGGTTCGACCCTCCAAAGTCCAACGGCGTTTGATACGATTCCGCAGGTGGCTGAGGCGCGAGACTATTTCACGCAGCGCTGGCAGCCACCCGAAGGTTTGACGCAAACGCTGGAATATCGACTGCAAATTGCCGCTGATGGAACGATCGCGCAAATCACGCCGCTCGGTCAGGCGGCAGGCAACTTTGTCGATCGCACCCAAATCCCCCTGGTAGGTGAACCGTTTGTTGCACCGCTTGCTTCGGCTGAAAGTGCTCAAATTCGCTTGGTTCTCAGTCCTGATGGTCGGGTGAGGACGTTTTTGGAATCGGTGAACTAGTCGATCGATCGAGAACTTACCCATAAAATATGAAGGAAGCAGTTTAGGGTTGGTTTCGGAGGGTCGATTTCGGCATGTTGCAGCGCAAGCAGGACGAGTCGCAACTGCTGCGGCGAAGCTTGATGATTTCGAGTTTTGCTGCGGCAAGTTTGATGATTGCCGTGCAGTGGCACGGGGATACTAGTCCGCTGCCTGCTGCGGCTGAGCCGATCGTGACGAATGCGCGATCGCCCAAAGGGGCGTCGGCCTCACGAGTGGCACGATCGCCGCAGGCGGTGCAAAGTCGCCTCCTGGTGGATTTGAGCGATCGCAGCGTGACGCTGTTTCGGCGCGGAAAGGCGATCGCGGAGTACCCGATCGCGGTGGGGCAAGAAGGTTGGGAGACGCCGACGGGAACGTTTACGGTTGAAGATAAGCATCCCGATCCGGAGTGGGAGCATCCGATTACGGGTGAAGTGGTTCCGGCTGGGGCGGATAATCCGCTGGGGTCGCGCTGGATTGGCTTTTGGACGGATGGAATTAATCAAATTGGCTTTCATGGCACGAATCAGGCGGAACTGATTGGGCTGGCGGTTTCGCATGGGTGCATTCGGATGATGAATGCGGATATTGAGGAGATGTATGAGCAGGTGGAGGTGGGGACGACGGTGGTGGTTCGTCCTTAGCGATCGAGTGACGAGCGATCGCTTTAATCCTTTGTGGCTGAAATTTCGGTTGCGGATGGATCGATTGCCCTTTAAATTGCTCTCGGTTTTCCGAGCCAGTGGAGGCTAGGGCCACCCCTCCTCCACACCTCCAACCCCGACCAAAGGGTTCCACCCTCTGGACTCCCAAAGGGGTTGCTCGTGTGTGACAATGTGCGCCACATCGGTGTGCCGTCCGCGTCTCTCGCTTCCGAGCCGACACCCGATCGCCCTTCACCGCGCCGCTTCGATCGCCTCTAGCAATTTCTCGTCCGGCAAGCCTTCCCAGTCTTTTGGCAGCTTGACGCGCACCGATTGTGCACCGCCGCTGGGGGTGCAGACGACCCAGTAGGCATCTTCACCTTTGACTTTGGCGGCGTCTTGGTGTTCTTCGTCTTGGGAGAGGCCGGAGAAAGCCTGTACGCAAGTCCAGGTGGTTCCGTCTGCGTCGGTGACTTCGCGTTCCATTGGTGAATCGGTGAAGGGACGATCGCTATTTTCCCAGGTCTGTTCGATCGCTAACTCTGCCGCAGGGGAGTTCTGCGGCTGCCAGCGATACTGGCGCAGGTTGACTTTGTCGTTGGTGAATTCAATGCCTTCGGCTTCGAGGCGCGATCGCTGCAAGTCATCGTTGCCCATCCGCCAAGGCGATTGCGAGATTTCACCTTTGGCGTTGATCACACGATGCCAAGGAATGTCATCGTCGGGCGCACGGAACAGCGCATATCCGACCAGTCGCGCTTGTCCGGGAAGGTTGGCGAGTTCGGCAATTTGGCCGTAGGTGGCAACTTGACCGTAGGGAATGAGTCGAACGACGGCATAAATTTGGTCATAGCTTGACATTCGCTTTGCTTGCGCCTTTTTTTCTTGTAGCGTTCTTCTTGTAGCATTACCGACGATCGAGAAACCAAGCATGACTGATTATCCGCGTGATCTAGTGGGCTATGGGCGCAATCCGCCGCATCCAAACTGGCCGAATCAGGCGCGAGTGGCCGTGCAGTTTGTGATCAATTATGAGGAAGGCGGCGAATCGAGCATTTTGCACGGCGATCGCGCTTCCGAAACGTTTCTATCAGAAATTGTCGGTGCAGAACCGCTGCTGGGACTGCGCCACATGAACATGGAGTCTTGCTATGACTATGGCAGTCGGGCGGGCTTTTGGCGGCTGCATCGCATGTTTTGCACTCGACAAATTCCCGTTACGGTTTACGGTGTGGCGATGGCGCTCGATCGCAATCCGGAAGCAGTCGCGGCGATGCTCGAAGCCGATTGGGAAATTGCCAGTCACGGCTATCGCTGGATCGACTACAAGTATTTTGGTGAAACCGAAGAGCGCGAGCATTTGCAAAGGGCGATCGAGATTCACACTCGCGTTACCGGATCGCGTCCTTTGGGCTGGTATACAGGACGCAACAGCCGCCACACCCGCCGCTTGGTGGTCGAGGAAGGTGGATTTCTCTATGATGCCGACAGCTATGCGGACGATTTGCCTTACTGGGATATTGAGTTTGGTCGCCCGCATCTGATCATTCCCTACACGCTCGACAACAACGATATGCGCTTCGCCACCACGCAAGGCTTCAATTCCGGCGACCAGTTTTTTGCCTACCTGCGCGATGCCTTTGATGTGCTGTATGCCGAAGGAGAAACCGCCCCAAAAATGATGAGCGTTGGCCTCCACTGCCGACTGGTCGGACGACCGGGACGCGCCGCCGCCCTTGCTCGCTTTTTAGACTATGTGCAGGGGTTCGATCGCGTTTGGCTCTGCCGTCGCCTCGACATCGCTCGCCACTGGCACGAAAAACACCCGTTTCAGTAAGAAACACAAGATCTTGTGTGTTTACGAAGTCATGCACACCGGCTATCCGCGATTTCAAATTGGTATACGCATCCGCTCAAAGCACGATCGCCGCGCCGCGATTGCGAAATCGAATCAGCTTCACGCCCCACTGCGGATTTCGCAACAGCGTTTGCCGCAAACTGCCAAACAGTGCGGTCTGCTCGCAGCTTGAAAGCGAAGTGAACTGCCGTTTGGAATCCGCCGCGAGTCGAAAATCAATGATGACTTCTCCATTGGGGCGACGAATGACGCGATAGCCGCTGATGGTGAAATCACCATTTTGCTGATCGGCCAGCACTTTGCCAACGGCAGCTTCCATCGATCGATCCTTCGGCAAAGCCACCGTTTCTGACTGGAACCACTGACACTGAAGATCCAGTCGATAAATTTTGACGTTCTCAGTGTTGGCAGCAGGTGCGGCAGGACTCGATCGCAAGCTGGGCGTTGGGCTGGCGGCTGGAAGCGTGGGAGATTCGATCGCTCCCGCATCGCTTACTTGATCGGACGAAGGCAGTGGCGCGATCGAACAACTGCTCAACCCAATCAGCAACAGCGCCAACCAACCCTGAGAAAATCGCGTCACAGCCACCCTCTATAATTTCTTTGCAGCCTTTGCATCCGACACTCGATCGCAAGCGATCGAAAGGAAACCTCGACACCCGTATGGTGACTACAGCCTGGAATCGCCGCCACGTCATTTCGCTGGCCGACTTTACGCCAGCCGAATACGACACTGTTCTGCAAACTGCCGCCAGTTTCCGGGAAGTTCTATCGCGCCGCACCAAGAAAGTTCCGACCTTGCAGGGTCAGGTTGTGGCAAATTTATTTTTTGAATCTTCGACGCGCACCCGCAGCAGCTTTGAGCTAGCCGCCAAACGCCTCTCCGCCGATACGCTCAACTTTGCCGCTGCCACCTCCTCGCTCACCAAGGGTGAAACGATTCTTGATACGGCCAAAACCTATCTGGCAATGGGAACAGACTTGATGGTGATTCGCCATCGTGAAGCCGGAGTGCCGCTGGCGATCGCCCAAGAAATGGACAGGCTTGACTCAAAAGTCGGCGTTCTCAATGCGGGCGACGGTCAGCACGAACATCCCTCCCAAGCCCTGCTCGATCTGTTCACGATTTGCACGCTGCTCGACCCCGATCGCCCCCGCCTCTCGCTTTTGGCAGGCAAAAAAATTGCGATCGTCGGTGACATTCTCCATTCGCGTGTTGCGCGATCGAACATTTGGAGCCTCACCGCCAGCGGAGCCGAAGTTCATCTCGCCGCTCCGCCGACCCTGCTGCCCAGGGTATTTGCTGAATTTGTCAGTGAGGCTTCGGCTTCCCAAAAGCTATTCATCCACTGGTCGATCGATCCCGCTCTTGAAAACGCCGATTTCGTCATGACCTTGCGGCTTCAGCATGAACGCATGACGCAAAATTTGCTGCCCAGCTTGCGCGAATATCATCAACAGTTTGGAATCACGCGCGATCGCCTCCACCAGTGCCAGCCCAATGTAAAACTTCTTCATCCTGGCCCGACCAATCGCGGCGTTGAAATTAGCTCGGATCTGATGGACGACCCGCAGTTCAGCTTAATTTCGCAGCAGGTGACAAGCGGCGTGGCCGTTCGCATGGCGCTTCTCTACCTAATGGGCAGCGGCAACACGTAGGGGCACGGCGTGCCCCTACTTCCTACCGAAGCGGAATACCCTGTGATTCTGCGTCTGCACCCTCGGTCGAAACGTTCGATCGCGGCGTGGTCGGAATGGGTTGAGAGGACGGCACAAAGCTGGGGCGCAAGTTGCGGGGTCGATCGCCTGCTTGGATGCAGCTACTCAGCGCTCCGATGCCAGTTGTAGCAGTCGATCGCGCCAAGCCGACGACGCAGTTTCCATAGCGGCGGGGAAGCAAGCTGCGGCGACAGCTATCGAGGATGTCGGTTTCGGCGGTGTCGGTTGTGGCAGCGCGAACATCCACAACGCAATCGGCAAGTTCCAGCGGGCGGCGCACTTGCCGACAGCCTGCCACGATCGCCTCTGGCTGCAATTCCGTGTTGTTGTACAGGTCGATCGCGCAATCTCCAATCTGGCGCGGTGCAAGCGCAGCAGAACAAGCAGCAGCGGCTTCTGCTTCAGAGATGCCTGTCGAAAGCAAATTTGTCGCGCAGGAAAAATAGTCGGCCTCGCGAGCACGATATTCCGAATCGCGTCCGAGAATTCCAAAATCGATCGAAGCTTGGGCAGGCGCGATCGGCAGCGAGGCGAGCAGCGTTGCACAGGCGATCGGCCAAAGGCGAAGCGGAGAATAAGGCATAGGAAACGTCAATATACAAAGGTGAAATTCGATTCGGGCTGATGGGACGATCGCCAGCAGTTGAATCTGGGCTAATTCTGCCCCAGTTTAGGCGATCTGCAAAGCGGGTGCAACGACCAGCGTTTTAACTTGCTAGAACGACAATTGCGGCGGTGTTCAAGGCAAACCACCGGGCATCATTTCAACCGAAATCTTCTGCTTTAATCGCGGCTCAGCCCTACCAATCAGCAGCAAATTAACTATTATTATCATTCACATTTCATGATCAAAACGTTGGCTTCGATCGCCTCCTAATCTTCATCGCAAGCAAGCAGCTTGAATCGTGTAGAATTTGCAGCTTGACGATCGCGCAATCTTTTTTTCGCTTTCACAAATGCTTAGCAGCAAAACTTAAAATAACCTCGATCAATCGATCGTCAGCGATAAACCACAAACGGATGTATTATGAGCGTCGTTGTCAGGTTGAAACCGTTTAGAACAAAAGGGAACCGATGGTAACTTACAAAATGATTCGTGGCACGAATCGAGACGATACACGACGCGGCGGACGCGAAGCCGACAAAATCTTTGGCTTGGCCGGAGACGATCGCCTGTTTGGAAGCGGCGGCGATGATTGGCTGTTGGGCGGCACAGATGACGACTATCTGGAAGGCAACGCGGGCAACGATCGGCTTGATGGTGGCGCAGGCGAAGACACGCTCTCTGGCGGCAAAGGTGATGACTACTACGTTCTGACGCAGGGCGATGAGGTTGGCGGCGAGGATCAAAGCGGCGGCGTAGACACGCTGCAAGCGAACTACAGCATCACCCTCCCTCAATTTTTCGAGAACGTTGTTCTCGTCGGCAATCAGTCCATCAACGCCACAGGCAACGACGTCAACAACACGCTAATCGGCAATCGCGGCTCAAATCGGCTCGATGGTGGCAGAGGCCGCGACCTGTTGCAGGGCGGCCTAGGCAACGACAGCTACGGCGTGGACAATCCGGGCGATCGCGTCGTTGAAGCCACTGATGAAGGCGACGACACGATTTTCACAGTGGTCAACTATTCGCTGGAAAATGCTTCCAACGTGGAAAATTTAGTGCTGGTTGGCAACGCCTTCAGCGGCACAGGCAACAATTTGAACAACGAAATTACGGGCAGCAGACGCTCTGATAATCTGTTTGGCTTGGGCGGCGATGATGAACTGACAGGCGGCGATGGAGATGACAATCTTGATGGCGGAGCCGGAAACGATCGCCTGACCGGAAACGGCGGCGATGATGTGCTTGTGGGCGGAGCCGGAGACGATGAATTTGTGTTTGATGGCCTCACGAATGGAAGCACTTATCGGCTCACCGATTTCCGCAGCGGAGTTGATACGATCGTGTTGAACAAAGACACATTCAGACAAATCCAGTCACAATCGGGTGGCAGAGGCTTCAGCCGCAGCAGCGAGTTTGACGTGGTAGATAGCATTGAAGATGTGCAGCGGGGAAGTGCCGTGATTACCTATGTAGAAGACATTGGACGGCTGTACTATCGCTTTGATTTGCGTAGCGGTAGAAGCGTGCTATTTGCAACGCTACAAAACACGCCGAACCTATCAGCAAACGATTTCAAAATTGAATCTTAAGGAGGCTTTTTTGTCCGAAACCGCCTTGTCCAAAATTACCCTTCAGGTGACGGGTGCATCCGATCGACTCGATCGCTATCTGGCCGACCAACTGCCGGACTGGTCGCGATCGCGCCTGCAAAGATTGGTTGAACAAGGACAAGTGATGCTCAACGGTGAAGTTTGCACGTCCAAAAAAGCTACCGTCCAAACAGGCGATTCGATTCACCTGACGATTCCCGCAGCCGAACCGCTTGACCTGCTACCCGAATCCATTCCGCTCGATATTCTCTACGAAGACGACGAACTGATCATTCTCAACAAACCTGCTGGACTCGTCGTCCATCCCGCCCCCGGTCACGAATCTGGTACGCTCGTTCACGCCCTCCTTGCCCACTGTCCGAATCTCAAAGGCATTGGCGGCGTACAGCGTCCCGGCATTGTACATCGGCTGGATAAAGACACCAGCGGCGCGATCGCCATTGCCAAAACCGATCACGCGCATCAGCACCTCCAAGCCCAACTCAAAGCAAAAACGGCTGGACGTGAATATTGGGCGATCGTCTACGGTTCACCCCAGGCAAACAGCGGGACGATCGACCTGCCGATTGGACGGCATCCCGTCGATCGAAAAAAGATGGCGATCGTCCCGATTGAAAAAGGTGGCAGGCGAGCCGTCACACATTGGGAAGTTTTGGAACGGTTGGGAAATTACAGCCTGAACAAGTTTGTGCTGGAGACGGGACGGACACATCAAATTCGCGTTCACTCGGCGCAGATGGGGCATCCGATCGTCGGTGATCCGGTTTATGGGTCGGGAAGATCGATCGGCGTGAATCTCACAGGTCAAGCATTACATGCTTACAAGCTACGGTTGCAGCATCCCTCCAGGGGGGAATGGGTGGAGGCGATCGCCCCACTTCCACAAGAATTTCTCAAGCTATTGCGGGTTCTTCGGCAACGCAACGCTTCACAAATTGAGAAATAACAAAATTTCTGTGAAAGAATCTTTACAAAATTGTCTTTCTTCTCAGAATCGACAAGATGCGGTTTTTGCTATGCACCATCGAGTTTTTAGCGAATTCTTAAGAGAATCTATAGATAAACCAGCGTTGTGCTAGTAGGTATAAAGACTTGTACTGCTGTAACTAAATATTGCAGGATTAACAGTGAGTTAAGCCTTGAAACGCCCATTGCAGCTAGCTTTGCGGGGTATGTCTGTCGCAAGAAATACACTTCACAACTTGTAACAAAATATCGCTTTGTCGCATTGTATAAAGAGATTCGGAAGGGTTGAGATGACAAACAAAAGTTGAATAACCGTTGATTTACCGAATTTCCGCTTTCTCATACAATTGTGAAATTCTCTCAGATTTACAAAAGTCCATATAGCCCTGTCTTCACGGCTGGTGGATTTCTGAGAATGGGTAGTCAACCTGATATTCGCTGTTTGCTCGATCGACGCCCTCGAACGCTGCTGGTGAAAGCAGCAAATGACTGGTTAGCTGAACTCCAGTTTTATAAACCGAACTCAACCAAGCAAGTAGGAGATTGAGTCAATGTTAGATGCATTCGCCAAGGTGGTTTCGCAAGCCGACTCGAAAGGTGAATTCCTCAGCAGCAGCCAATTTGATGCGCTGAGCAACATGATCAAAGAAGGCAACAAGCGCATCGATGCCGTCAACCGCATCAGCACCAATGCTTCCTCGATCGTGGCTGACGCTGCTCGTTCGCTGTTTGAAGAGCAGCCCCAACTGATCGCTCCCGGTGGAAACGCCTACACCAACCGTCGCATGGCCGCTTGCTTGCGCGACATGGAAATCATCTTGCGCTATGTCACCTACGCTTTGATGGCGGGTGATGCCAGCGTTCTTGACGATCGCTGCCTCAACGGTCTGCGCGAAACCTATCAAGCCCTCGGCGTTCCTGGTGGTTCGACCGCTGCTGGCGTCTCGAAGATGAAGGAAATCGCGATCGGCATCGCCAACGATCCCGACGCTCCTGGCATCGTGCGTGGCGATTGTGCCGCCGTCATGTCGGAACTGGCAAGCTACTTCGATCGCGCAGCTTCGGCTGTTGCCTAGTTTTTGCCCAAGCTTTTGCTTGAGGGTCTGTGTGTAACGACAAATTTTAGGGAGAGAAACCGAACATGAAAACGCCGATTACCGAAGCGATCGCCGCAGCAGATACCCAAGGTCGTTTCCTTGGCAACACCGAACTTCAAGCCGCCAACGGTCGCTTTGAGCAAGCCGTTGCAGGTTTGGAAGCCGCTCGCGTTCTGACCCAAAAGGCTCAGCAACTGATTGACGGTGCAGCCAACGCGGTGTACCAAAAGTTCCCCTACACCACTCAAATGCAGGGACCTCAGTACGCCGCTGACTCGCGTGGCAAATCCAAGTGCGCTCGCGACATCGGCCACTACCTCCGCATGGTCACGTACTGCTTGATCGCAGGCGGCACGGGTCCGATGGATGAGTACCTGATCGCTGGCTTGGATGAAATCAACCGCGCATTCGAGCTTTCGCCCTCGTGGTACGTTGAAGCTCTGAAGCACATCAAGAGCAATCACGGTCTGAGCGGCCAAGCTGCCAACCAAGCAAACACCTACATCGACTACGCCATCAACGCCCTGAGCTAATTGCTTAGTGCGGTGCCCGGAAGAATCAGCGAGTGTTGGCGGCTAAAAGCTAACAGTTGCTTATTTTTCCGGGCATTGTTTTATCCCAGGTTTATCTGAGTTTCGATCGATGGGTTGAAATTATATTCGCTGTGTTAGGGGAAGCAAGATGACCACTTTAATGGCGCACAATCTGGCCGCAGCCGGATCGCTCGGTCTCGAAGCCTTCGACGAAGGATCGAGAATTGAACTTCGCCCGGACTGGACAGAAGACGATCTGCAAACGGTGTTTCGTGCCGTCTATAAGCAGGTTTTGGGCAACGACTATGTGATGAAGGCCGAACGCTTGACCAGTGCCGAATCGCTGCTGCGGCAGGGCAGCATTTCGGTTCGCGATTTTGTCCGCGCTGTCGCCAAGTCAGACCTGTACAAAAACAAATTTTTCTATCGCAATTCAAATCAGCGCTTTGTTGAACTGAATTTCAAACATCTGCTCGGTCGTCCGCCGCAAGACGAACGCGAATGGGCATACCACACCGGACTGGTGGAAGAGCAAGGCTTTGATGCTGAAATCGATTCGCACCTGGATAGCGAAGAATACACGCAAGCTTTTGGCAACAACGTGGTTCCCTACTATCGCGGCTTCCAGGTGAAAGCCGGATCGCGCACAACGGACTTTACGCGGATGTTCCGTCTGTATCGTGGCTATGCGAGCAGTGACAGAGGCACGATCGGCGGCATCAACCCGCGCCTGACTCGCGAACTCGGTCAAAACTCGGTTTCCAACATCAGCCGACCGTCGGGTGACAGCGGCGGAAGCTGGCGTCATGCTGGCATTCCGTCTGACGTGGCTCCCCGCAAAGCGCTGGGCGGCACGAATGAAGAGAGCGGTCGGATGTTCCGCCTGGAAGTGACGGGAATTTTGCAGCCCGGATATCCGAAAGTCCGTCGCAGCAGCACGGCGATCCTGGTTCCCTATGAGAAGCTGTCTCAGAAGATGCAGGAGATTGTGAAGAAGGGCGGTCGGATTGTCAGCGTTAGCCGCGCATAACGCAGGGGCGAAGCATTCGGGAAACTATTTTGGTCTGGTTACCGAAGAATGATTTCCCGAATGCTTCGCCCGTACATTGCAGGGGGGCGATCGCCAATTGCGATCGAAAATCATTTTCAAAATTTGCCCCAAATTTTTCAAAAATTTTGATTCTCAGGAGCCAAATATGTTTGGTCAAGCTTCGCTGGGCAGCAGCCGGCTGAATAGCGCGGACAATCGCATGTTCCGCTATGAAGTCGAAGGAATGCGCCAGACCTATGAAAACGACCAGCTTAGCTACCCGATTCGCAGCAGCGGCAGCTTCTATGTCACCGTGCCCTATTCGCGGATGAACGAAGAAATGCAGCGGATTTTGCGAATGGGCGGCAAAATCGTCAGCATCCAGCCGCTCACCCTGGACGGCGACGGCGGCGCGAAGCAGCAGGCCGCCACTGCTCAGCAAAATCTTGAAGCCAAAGGCAAGAGTAAAGCCACCGAAGCTCAGCAAACGACTGAGGCCAAAAGCGAAGGCTAGACGCGATCGATCCACCAAAACACAGGAGAGTTAGTTCATGTTTGGTCAAACAACAGTGGGAACGGGTGGTTTGTCTTCGGATGCCAGCCGTGTTTTTCGTTTTGAGGTGACAGGTCTGCGGCAAAATTCCGTCAACGACCAAAACAGCTACGACATCCGCCGCAGCGGCAGCGTGTTTCTGACGGTTCCCTACGATCGCATGAGTGAGGAAATGCAGCGAATCGGACGCATGGGCGGCAAAATCGTCAACATCGAACCCCTGACCGCCGACAGCGCCAAGGGCTGATGATGGAACCGTCCGAGGAGTACGCCGCGCCGCTCACCGAACCGGACGCGATCGCCAACCTCAAATCCCCGGATCTGAGTTTGCGCTATTACGCCGCTTGGTGGCTGGGCAAAAATCGCACTCAAAGTCCAGACGCGATCGCCTCGCTGATTGCCGCTTTGGACGACGAGGACGATCGCACCGAACTGGGCGGCTATCCGCTGCGTCGGAATGCGGCCAGAGCATTGGGCAAACTGGGCGATCGATCTGCCGTTCCCGGACTGATTCGATCGCTCGACTGTCCCGACTTCTACGTCCGCGAAGCCGCTGCTCAATCGCTGGAACTGCTGCGCGACCCGTCTGCCACGCCAGCCTTGATGAAGCTGCTCGAAGGCGGCGTTGCAAGCGCGATGCCGATTCCCGGTCGTCCGCATTTGGCCGAACCGTATGAGTCGGTGATGGAGGCGTTAGGCGCGATTGGTGCATCCGAAGCGGTTTCCTTGGTCGAGCCGTTTTTGCAGCATCCAATTCCCCGCGTGCAGTTCGCCGCGACGAGAGCAATGTATCAGCTAACCGGAAATGAAATGTACGGTGATCGCTTGGTGCAGGCTTTGGCAGAAGGCGACGTGAAGCAAAAGCGAATAGTGCTGGCGGATTTGGGCGCGATCGGCTATTTGCCCGCTGCCGAAGCGATCGCCTGCAGCGATGCCGAAAACAGCTTCAAACTGCTTGCCCTCAAAGGACTGATCGAATCTCACGCCGCCGAGCCGCTTTCCACCGACTCGATTCGCGTACTCAACCTGATGGACACGCTGCTGTGACGATGACCGATACTGCTGATCTGATTCGCGCCGTTGAACAAGCCGACACGCCGCCCCGACTGCTGGCGGCAGTGAAGACTTTGGCAAAGGCGCAAGACGAAGCAGGCATTCCGACGCTGATCGCCGTGCTGGGCTATAACAACCCAGTTGCGGCAGAAATTGCGATCGACGGTCTAATCCAACTGGGCAGCGCGTCCGTCCAACCGCTGATCACGCTGCTGGACGAGTACAACTACGGCGCACGAGCCTACTCAATTCGGGCACTGGCGGCGATCGCTGATCCCCGCGCCTTGGACGTTCTCCTCGCCGCCGCTGCTACCGACTTTGCGCCCTCCGTTCGACGAGCGGCAGCCAAAGGATTAGGCGGGTTGCACTGGGATCTGCTTGATTCCAGCTTGCGATCGACCGCGCAAACGAAAGCGATCGAAACCCTGACTTCGATCGCCCAAGATGCCGACTGGTCGATTCGCTATGCGGCGATTGTCGGACTGCAAGGCTTAGCAGGTGTGCCCGACTTGCGCGAGTCGATCGCGTCCGTCTTCGCTCAGATTGCCGCAGCGGATACGGATGCTGCCGTTAAAGCACGAGTTGCCCTTGCGACTCAAATGATTTCCCCTAGCTAAACAGGATAAGAACGATGGCAATTCCCTTGTTGGAATACACTCCCAAAACGCAAAACCAGCGCGTTGACGGCTATGACGTGCTGGACGAAGACGATCCGAGAGCCTATCGATCGACCGACACCGACATCAACGAAGTGATCTGGGCGGGCTATCGGCAGATTTTCAGCGAACACCTGATTCTGGAAAGTTACCGTCAGCCGTTCCTGGAATCGCAGTTGCGAAACGGCGCGATTTCCGTCCGCGAGTTCATTCGCGGCCTCGGTAAGTCCGCCGTTTATCGCGAACTGATTGCCGAAAAGAACTCCAACTATCGCCTCGTAGACATCACGATCAAGCGCTTCCTCGGTCGGTCTTCCTACAACCAGCAAGAGCAGATCGCCTGGTCGATCGTGATTGCCACCAAAGGCTTGCCGGGATTCATCGATGCGATCGTAGACAGCGACGAATATCGCCAAAACTTCGGAGATACGATCGTCCCCTACCAGCGCCGCCGCATGGAAGGCCGCCCGTTCAACCTCGTCACGCCGAGCTACAGCGACTACTGGCGCAACCGCCAAGGCGAACTCAGCGGTTCCTCCTATCAGGTGCAATACCGCAGCAACAGCAACAAGCTCCCCGTCCGTCAGGCAATTCCGTCCACGTTCCTCAACATGGCGCAAAGCCTGATCACGCCGCAGCTTGACACCCAACGCCACGTCGCCCGCGCCACATCGGGAGCCGTCAAAATCCCCGACTCGACGCGCAAACAGCCTGTTGTTTCGACTGTGAAGCCCACCGAAGTCAAGCTTCCCTACCGCTACATTCCTGGCACGTCCAAAATTTAAGGCGATCGCTCCTAGCTGAAACTGCCGAGCCGCCCCCTAGCCCCCATTCATGGGGGAACAAAGCCAACAGCCAACGGTTCGGAAGTCCCCCACGAGTGGGGGATTTAGGGGGCTTTCCCCAAGTCATTCGCACCCAAAAACCATGTCTATTCCTCTCCTCGACTACCGCCCCTCGTCCCAGAACCAGCGGGTTCCGGGCTACGAAGTTGCCGACGAAGATACGCCATACATCTATCGCCTCGAAGACTGCGCCGACCAAAGCGACATCCTGGAACTGATCAACGCTGCCTATCGCCAAGTGTTCAGCGAGCATTTGATTTTGCAGTACAACCGTCAGCAAAACCTGGAATCGCAACTCAAAAATCGAGCGATTACCGTGCGCGACTTTATTCGCGGACTCGCAAAATCCGAGACGTTTCGCCGTCTGGTCGTCGATACGAACTCCAACTATCGCGTTGTGGAACTCTGCCTGAAGCGATTGCTCGGTCGCGCTCCCTATAGCGAAGCCGAAAAGATCGCCTGGTCGATCGAAATTGCCACGAAAGGACTACCCGGATTCGTAGACGAACTGATCGACAGCGAAGAGTATCAGACCAGCTTTGGCGATACGACCGTGCCCTATCAGCGTCGGCGCTACAAAGACCGTCCGACGAATCTGGTCACGCCGCGCTATTCGGACTATTGGCGCGATCGCCAGGAAGAGTCGCGCTATAAGTGGGGCGACATCAACAACTTCCGCGAACTGGCGCGATCGATTCAAACTCGTCCGATGCAGTACACGCAGGTTTCAACGGCGAACATTTCGATTCCCGACATGACCAAATCGGACAAGCCGAAAGATGCTCGCGCTTCGATCGATTCGTCTGCGAGCTTTCCGGTGCGCTAAACGATCGCTCAACGCGAGATAATAAGCTCAGTGTGAGCCTTTCAACCCTTTTGACCAACGCAAAACCAAGGGAGACATTTCATGGCATTGCCATTGCTCGAATATAAACCCACTACGCAAAACCAGCGCGTCGCCAGCTTTGGCAAGGCGGACGAAGACGAAGATTCGCCTTACATCTACCGCATGGAAGACATGGCGGGTCCCGATCAAGCTCAGCGACTGATTTGGGCATCGTATCGGCAAGTGTTCAGCGAACATGAAACGCTGAAGTTTAACCGCAACGCCACGCTGGAGTCGCAACTGAAGAATCGATCGATCACCGTGCGAGACTTCATTCGCGGCTTGGCAAAATCCGATCGCTTCTACGAAACCGTTGTTGCCGTCAACGACAACTATCGCCTCGTGGACGTTTGCCTGAAGCGCTTCCTCGGTCGGGCTTCCTACAACCAAGACGAACGAATCGCCTGGTCGATCAAAATCGCCACGCTGGGCTTCTTTGGCTTTGTGGATGCCCTGCTTGACAGCGAAGAGTACACCAGTGCCTTCGGTGACTTCACCGTGCCCTATCAGCGCAAGCGGATGGAAGGTCGGCCTTTCAATTTGGTGACGCCGCGCTATGGCGAAGACTTCCGCGACAAGGTGGGCACGACGCAAACCGACTGGCGCTTTGCATTGGAGAAGTTCTACTCGCGCAAATACCAAGAGCGGCAACTGCGCGAAGGCGATCCCCAAAAGTATCGCGATATGGCGGCTTCGATCGCGCCCAAGGTCAACTACGCGCAAGGAACGAGAGCGTCCGATCTCGACTTTTTGAGCAAAGTTCCCTATCGCGGCAAGCGCTAATACAAATCTAAACCGCGACTAAACTGGGTTTTGCTGCTGCTTTTTTAAATTCCTTGGAATTGAATGAGGCAGCGGCAGAACCCAGTCATTTTTATCGATATGCAAATAATTCATGCTGATGTTTCGCTGGTTGAACAAGTTGCACCGCTGTTTGATCGCTACCGACAGTTTTACGGCCAACCTTCTGATTTGAATCGAGCAAAGGATTTCTTGCGCGATCGCCTCACGCAAAGCGAATCGGTGATGTTTGTGGCAATGGCCGAAACCGCCTTAGGATTTACTCAGCTTTACCCGTCATTCTCCTCGGTTTCACTGCAAAGAATTTGGATTCTCAACGATCTATTTGTGCTGCCTGAAGCGAGAAATCAAGGGATTGGAATGGCACTTCTAGAACGCGCAAAAGCATGGGGAATTGAAACACAAGCAAAACGAATTAGTCTGCGTACTGCTGTGGATAATGTGGCCGCTCAAACCCTCTATCAAAAAGCTGGATATCTGAAGGACAATGCTTTCTGGCAATACGATTTAGATTTGAGCCAATGATTAAGTATGCGGTGCTGGGAACAGGAGCGCTTGGCGGCTTCTATGGGGCGCGATTGCAGCAGGCCGGATCGGAAGTGCATTTTTTGCTGCACAGCGATTATGAAGTTGTTCGACAGCAGGGCTTAACAATTGATTCACCAGACGGAAACTTTACGCTGTCGCAGATTTACGCCTACCGTGACGCTGCTGAGATGCCACCGTGCGACGTTGTGATCGTAGCTCTGAAGACGACGCAGAATCATTTATTGCCGAAATTATTGCCGCCTGTTGTGAAAGAAAATGGCGTGGTTTTGGTACTGCAAAATGGATTGTCGATCGAACCCGCAGTCGCAGAAATTGTTGGAGCGCATCGCGTCATGGGCGGCTTATGTTTCCTGTGCGCCAACAAAATTGCGCCCGGTCACATTCACCATTTGGACTACAAAAAAATTACCCTGGGCGAGTATCGATCGAACTATCAAACCGGAGGAATTAGCGATCGAATGCAGCAAATTGCCCAAGATTTTGAGCGAGCCGCAATTCCGATCGAACTTGCAGAAGATTTGCTCACCGCTCGCTGGAAAAAACTCGTTTGGAATATTCCCTTTAACGGTCTTTCCGTCGTGCTAAATGCCGAAACGGATGAAATGATGGCGGATGATTCGACGCGATCGCTGGCGACAGATTTAATGCGAGAAGTGTTGCAGGGTGCGGCAGCTTGTGGACGATCGATCGATCCGGATTTCATTCACGTCATGCTCGAACACACGCTGAAAATGAAGCCCTATCGAACCAGCATGAAGCTCGATTATGACAGCGGGCGACCGCTAGAAATTCAAGCGATTTTTGAAAATCCGCTGCGAATGGCGCGATCGAACGGTGCAGAGCTACCGAAAACGGCCATGCTCTATCAGCAGCTTGACTTTCTCGATCGCAGACAGCGATCTAAGCGGGGGGGCGATCGATAATCCGTTCAGTCACCAGTGAAGACAGAACAAGCATTGTCGTGATTTGATGGTGCGGCAGGCGATCGATCAGGCGTTCAAGATCGCCAACCGAGGCAACTGCCACCTTCATAATGTAATCATCACTGCCCGTAACGCGATGACACTCTAGCACTTGCGGAAATCTGCCGTAGATCTGGCCGCTTTCAATGCACTGACCCGGAGCCGAAACGATACGCATGAAAGCGATAATCGGCAGGCCAAGCTTTTCCAGGTTAACCTGAGCGCGATACGCCGTAATAATTCCAGCGTCTTCCATGCGGCGAATGCGATCGACCACCGCAGGCGAAGATAGCCCGACGCGCCGACCCAATTCGCTGTAAGACAGGCGAGCGTCTTCCTGCAAAGCCCGCAAAATCTGCCAGTTTGTTGTGTCTAAAGCATTTTCTGTTTCTAAGGCCATTCGCTCAAAACTCCTTAAAAGAATAGGTTAAATAGAGCTAACACCTTGAGTTTAGCATTCTCAAGCCCGCATTTGGCTTCTAATATAGAAGTATAAGTTAAGTAAAGCCTAAAGGCGTCGGCGCGAGGACGCCAGCATCAGAGGAGTATTATGACGACATCAACGCTGAAATCGAACACGACACGAGCCAAATCCGCCTCGTGGCTGAAATCCATTTGGCAGCAAGTCGTAGAGGGTTTGACTACCCGGACAGAACTGCAAGTTTGGCAAGAGCGCGATCGCAACGGTAAGCTTCTGTGGCACGCTTACGACCCGATTAGCAAGCGATCGTTCTTCGGAACCGAAGCTGAAATGCGAAGCTGGATCGAAACTCGCAACTACTGCTACTAAATGAATCTTAAGCTCCTGCCCTGGCAGGGGCTTTTTTGTGGCAAATTACATTCCTACAAGATTCGATCGCGCATCAAAAAAGCAGGAGGCGAACCTTCTGCTTTTTTGAAGTTAAATTGGCGATCGCGTCTATGCGGTCAGGGTGCGACGCTTTGAGACGAGGCGGAAGGTTTCGATAATATCGCCAGTTTCCCAAGCGTTGAAGTTATCGAGGCCGATGCCGCATTCGTATCCAGCATTGACTTCGCGCACGTCTTCCTTAACCCGCTTGAGCGAGTCGAGGTTGCCTTCGTGAACAACAGTGCCACCGCGCCGGACGCGCACTCGACAGTTCCGGATTGCCTTGCCTGACTGCACATAGCAGCCTGCAACGGCTCCACGACCGATCGTAAACACGGCTCGCACTTCAAGCTGACCGAGCGGCTCTTCCACCATCTCCGGCTCCAGCAAGCCTTCCATTGCGCCTTGAATGTCTTCAAGCAGCTTGTAGATGATGTTGTAGTCTCGCACGTCCACGCCTGCTTGGTCGGCGGCTTGTCTTGCACCGCTTGCCAATGTGGTGTTGAAGCCAACGATGACCGCATCGCTCGCAGCAGCTAGGTCAACGTCTGTTTCGGTGATTTCACCGGGGGCAGCGAGTAGAACGCGAATTTGAACTTCGCGCTGAGGGAGTTGCTGGAGCGCGTTGAGAATCGCTTCGAGCGAGCCTTGAACGTCAGACTTGAGAATCAAGTTGAGTTCCTTCAGTTCGCCTTCTTTGGCTTGCGCCGACAGCGTGTTCAAGCTGACGCGACGCGACGCCATTGCCTGCTGGAGGCGCGACTGGCGCTGCTGGTCAGTGCGGCTGGATGCAACGGCACGCGCTTCGCGCTCATCGGTGTAGACTTCAAAATCGTCACCCGCAGCGGGAACATCGCTGAGACCGAGAACTTCGACGGCAAAGGAGGGAGCCGCCACTTCGACGCGCTGGCCGCGATCGTCCACCATTGCCCGCACCTTACCAAACGCCGAACCTGCCACCAGCACATCGCCGATTCGCAGCGTCCCGTTTTGAATCAGCAGGGTAGCAACTGGACCTCTGGCCTTGTCGAGGTTGGCCTCAATCACCGTGCCTTTGGCGGGGCGATCGGGGTTGGCGTAGAGGTCTTCGACTTCCGAAACGAGCAGAATCATCTCCAGCAGCGTATCGAGGTTTTCGCCCTTGATTGCGCTGACCGGAACCATGATCGTGTCGCCGCCCCACTCTTCCGGCACCAAGCCAAATTCGGTGAGTTCCTGCTTGACGCGATCGGGCTGCGCTTCTTCCTTGTCCACCTTGTTGATGGCAACGATGATTGGCACTTCGGCAGCTTTGGCGTGGCTAATCGCTTCGATCGTCTGTGGGCGCACACCGTCATCCGCCGCAACAACCAGAATCGCGATGTCCGTCACCCGTGCGCCTCTAGCTCGCATGGCGGTAAAGGCTTCGTGACCCGGGGTATCCAGGAAGACCACCTGCTGCATTTGGTCGTCATGCTCCACATCAACGTGGTACGCACCGATATGCTGCGTAATGCCGCCTGCTTCTCCGGCTGCGACTTTGGTTTTGCGAATCGAGTCGAGCAGCGTGGTTTTGCCGTGATCGACGTGACCCATAATCGTGACTACAGGCGGACGCCGCTGGAGGTTTTCCAGGTCATTGGCGTCGAGCATTTCTGTCACCTTGCGGGCTTCGGCTTCGACTTCGCCCGTTTCCACTTCAACGCCCATCTCCTCCGCCACCATCGTCGCAGTGGGGATATCGAGGATCTGGTTGATGTTGGCGGCAATGCCCTTGAAGAACAGCGTCCGAATAATCTCAGTTTCCGGGGCAACCAGCGCTTTGGCAAGGTCGGCAACCGTCAGACTGCCTGTGAGCACAAGCTTTTCGGGGCGTTCCTCTTTGACTTCCTGGTCGCGGCGATCGCGGCGGAAGCGGCTGGTTTCACGGCTTTTGCCTTTCACCGGAGCGGCAATTGCAGCCGCGACAGGCTTGGCCTGAGCGACACGGCTCTTCGGCTTCGGTGGACGCTCCAGCGACAGGCTGACCTGAACTGGCGAATCTTCGTCTAGACCCAGCGCTTCATCAACCAGTTCGTCTTCGTCTTCGTCAATCACCTGCGTGCGACGCTTGCCTTTGGCGGCAGCTTTCGCAGCGGCCTTCTGCTGATTTTCTTCTTCCTCTTCTTCTTCCCAAGTCTTAGCTCGCTTGGGCGGACGCAGCGTCAGCGGTGTGCGCTTTTCGTCTCCAGGAGTGGCGACAGCCGTGCCGACTGCGCCTGCTGTCGCGGTGGCAGGTTCGCCTTCAGCCGTCTCTCCAGCCGGACGAACAGGCTTGCGCCGCAGTTCGATCGCTGGACGCGGGCGGGGTGCTTCCGCTTCGGGCGTTGCTGGGCGCGGACGTACCGGACCTTCGCGCATTGGCGATCGAGCAGGTGCAGCGGCTTCTGACGCTTCACTTCGCGGACGCTTCAGCATCGGGCGATTGGATGCAGCGGGCTGATCAACCGTGCGAATGACCGGGCGCGGAGGGGGTGAGGTGAGTTCAGCAGCGGGTTGAGCAGTCGCCTGTTCGTGCTCCAACTCTTCTGCCGGGGCGATCGGTTCTGCGGGTGCAGCTTGAGCAGCAACTTGTGGCGGCTCGCTGCCCGGACGGGTGGGACGATTGGGCAGGTTTGGCCGAGTCACGGGGCGGTTTGGCGTTGAGGTTGCTGCCGACTCAGGGGCGACTGGCTGCTGGCGAACGTCGGGATCAGGCCGCTTCGGAGGTTCAGCAGGCTGCTGGCGACGAATTTCGAGGATTTGCTGTTTTTTGACTGGAGGTTGCACGGTAGGCTTTTTCACTTGCGAACTAGGGTGATGAGCCGGGGAGTTCTGCTTGTGGGAAGAGGAATTGCCATTGCTGCCGTTGCTGGCAGAATACTTTCCGGCTGCCGATCGAATTTGGGCAGCTTCGGCTTCAGTAATTGTACTGCTGTGGCTTTTAACGGAAATATTCAATTGGTTGCAGACTGCAAGGATGTCTCGATTGTCCAAATTCAATTCTCGCGATAGATCGTAAATTCTCACTTTGCCGTTGGTATTCATTCACTCTTCCTTCCCGTGCCGAGCTAAGTTTTCACATATTGACCTGCCGTTTGAGTACAACGCCGTTTTTGAGTACAACAATGCTTGTCCTTTGACTGGCTAACCTGAATGCTGGCTCAACCGAAACGGACAACAATTGCAGTTCACGAGTTGCAGTTCGCGATCGCCACAAGGTCAATCAGCGAAGGTCGCAAGACGCCAAGGAGTCAATCCGATTGGCAACTCCTACTACAATCTTGCCTGAAATTTTGCAAAACCGGGGCAACCGTTCAGAGCAAATGCCAAGGCAATAACGGGTGGGCAAACTGTTTTGACGGTAAGGATCATCCGGCTGATGCTGATTTCTGGTGCGCCAATCACCTCCTCCAGGCTTCAAGATATGCCTCTCAGAGTGTAGTGCTTTCTTCGTGCAGGTGATCCACCTGATTCAACTCAATTTTTAGCGATTCTCTTCATTGTAGCGAAAGGCAAAAGGGTCGTGGTTCGGATTTCCGGTTCGGATGCGGTGTCGAGTGTTGATCGAGGCGATCGATCCACCGACTACGCTAGATTGGCATCACACAGTAGATTTGGTTTGAAGTGCCGCTGAAATGATGTCTGATGATGCTGCGATCGCTGCGGTCGTTGAGGCTACACGAAAACAAGAAGCAGCCCGACCGCTGATGGACGGAGCAGCTTCAATTTTTCACTGCTTCGATCGCCCCACCCCAAAAGCGATCGTATTTTTTCACGGGTTTACGGCAATTCCGGCTCAGTTTGACGCGATCGCCACTGTCTTTCACGCCGCAGGCTACAACGTGATTGTGCCCCTCCTGCCCGGACACGGAATTGCAGACGACTGGAGCCGCGATCATCCGCCGCCGCTGCCGGAAGACTGGCAGGTGTACGAAACGTTTGGCTGCTTTTGGCTGCAACAAGCGGCGGCATTTGGCGATCGCGTCATCGTTGGCGGACTGTCGGGCGGCGCGAACTTAGCAGGCTGGCTGGCTGTGCATCACGCCGATCGCGTCGATCGCGCTTTGCTGTTCGCGCCGTATTTGAGCAACGCCAATCTTGCGGTCGGGCTGGTTGTGCGGACGCTCGATATCTACTTTGAATGGAAAACTTCGTCTCGTCTGAAGCAGTTTGGCTACCCGGGTTTTTCCATGCCTGCTTTGCGGCTGCTTGTCGAACAGGGTCAGGCATTGCTAGACGAAGCTGAAGCGATCCCTGCGGCTCCAATGCTGATCGTGTCGAGCGATCGCGACTTGGCCGTCAATGAGAAAGACCACGAAGTGCTGTTTGAATCGGTTCTGCGCTATCAGCCGAAAGCGTGGCACTTCTGCTTCGACGCCAAGTTCGACGTGCCGCACAACATGATGACTGAGGCGGAAGGCAACGACTGTGCCGATCTTGTCTTTGCGATCGCCAAAGCCTTTGTCCAAAGCGATCTCGACTGGGCAGAAGTTCTTGCCCTGCGCGATGGGGTCGATCGAGGTGAACGATTCGATCAGGCCGTTGCCGCTTTAGAACTGGGCGATCGCACTTCGCCTGATGTCCTCACGATCGTCACGCTAATGACGAACGCAGAATAACCCGACACCCGATCCCCGACCCCCAAAATGAAAATTGCGACTTGGAATGTCAACTCGATTCGCACTCGGATCGATCACGTCACCGACTGGCTGCGGCAGCATTCGATCGATGTCTTGTGTGTACAAGAAACGAAAGTCACGGATGCGGATTTTCCGCGATCGCCCTTTGAGGAATTGGGCTATCACCTGGAAATTAGCGGTCAGAAATCGTATAACGGCGTGGCGCTGATCAGTCGATCGCCTCTTCAATCGGTCAGTCGAGGATTTGCGGCGGTTTTGGGCGACTCGGTGCAAGATTTGGATGAGCAAAAGCGGGTGATTACGGGCGTTCTGAACGATGTGCGGATTGTGAATCTGTACGTGCCGAACGGGTCATCGATCGACAGCGACAAATATATCTACAAGCTGCGCTGGCTCGCCGTCCTGCACGACTACCTCAGCGCACTGCTAAGCGAGTCGCCAAATTTGCTCGTCTGCGGCGACTTTAATATTGCGCTAGAAGATCGCGACATTCACGATCCCAAAAATCGCGAGAAGCAGGTGATGGCAACCGAGGCAGAGCGCGAAGCCTTGCGGAAAGTGCTGGCGATCGGCCTTACCGACGCTTTTCGTAAATTCACGGCGGAAGGAGGCCACTTTAGCTGGTGGGATTATCGCACAGGCGGATTTCGGCGGAACATGGGCTGGCGGATTGACCATCACTATCTCTCACCGAGCCTAAGCGATCGCGCCCTGCGCTGCGAAATTGACGTTGCCCCGCGCAAGCTGGAAAAACCCAGCGACCATACGCCCGTCGTGGT
This sequence comes from Microcoleus sp. FACHB-1515, assembly GCF_014696105.1. Classification (GTDB taxonomy): domain Bacteria; phylum Cyanobacteriota; class Cyanobacteriia; order Elainellales; family Elainellaceae; genus JAAUTJ01. The sequence continues at coordinate 31,527 of NZ_JACJPO010000010.1, read as the reverse complement.
TGAACTTGCTTAAGCTCACACGGGCAAATTCATTTCCTGGAGCATCTGCCGCAGTCGTTTCGCCTCTGGGGAATTGGCTTGCTCGTGTAGCTCGATCGCCCGCCGAAAATTTGCCAAACTTTCGCTGACTCGTCCAATTTTTAGCAGCGCAACCGCCAAATTCTGATGCGCGTCGGCGTAATGCGGCTGAAGCGAAATCGCGGTTTGGTAGCTCGCAATCGCCCCTACCAAATTGCCCATCGATCGCAGCGTCAAACCTAAGTTATAGTGCGCGATCGCCAAGCTGGGATCGATCGCGATCGCCATTTCATAACTTGTCTTCGCGGCTGCAAAATCACCCTGTAGTTTCTGCAAATTACCCAGATTGATGTAGGCTCCCAGTTTCAGCGCAGGCAGAATGCGCTGCGCGATCGCAAGCTGATAGTGGTTTTGGGCGCGATCGAACTGCTGGCGGCGACTGCAAGCGATCCCCAAGTGATAGTGCAGTTCAAAGCGAACTGGCGCAGCTTGAGCAAATTGCAGGCCACGCTCTAGCAGTGCAATGCCGCGATCGAGATCGCCCTGCTGCACATACAGCGCTCCTAACTTGCTGCAATCGTAAGCGTCATTCGGATAGGTTGCGAGGAACGCTTCCATCGCGGCTCTGGCTCTAGCAAATTTGTCTTGACTGGCGATCGACCCTGGATCGTAGCCGTAATGCGCGACCGCCACTTCCGGCAACTCCATCAGTTGCCAGTGCGGTTCCACCTGAAGCAACGCGGTTACGCTATCGTCAATCTGGGCGTGATAGGGTCGCGTAAAGTGAATTGCGGGATGCCTGCGAAACAAGCGCGACACGAGCGAATAAGGTGATTGAATGGCTCCAATTTCCTGCCGCAACAGATTGACGACGATCGCGCTTTTGAACTCGATCGCCTGCCGAATCGCGGAAATTGCCGTGTCGATCAAGACTTCATCCGCATCAAGAACCAGCACCCAATCGCCTTGTGCGTACTTCAGGCATTCATTGCGAGCAGCAGCAAAGTCATTGTTCCAGGTGAAGTGCTGAACTTGTGCGCCGAGCGATCGCGCGATCGACACGGTTTCATCGGTTGATCCGGTATCAAGAACAATTGCTTCATCGACGATCGATCGCACACTGTCCAGACAGCGAGGCAACTGATTCGCCTCGTTCTTCACAATCATGCAAAGACTGAGCATTGCGGGGTTCGCCAAATAGCTTTACCCTAACATCTAACCTTTAGCTGCGCGTTTGGTCTGCCCAAGGCGTCAGCCATGCAGAAATCCACTTGAGGCCGTAGTCGATCGCCAGCCCAATCAGCCCGATCAAAGCAATACAAAACAACACTTTTTCCGTTTGCAGAAATCGCTGCGCCTGCACAATCTTGAAGCCTAATCCATTCTGTGCCGCGACTAATTCGGCAATGACCAAATAGTTCCATGCGCCGGAAATATTAACGCGAACCGTATCAAGAACGCTGGGAAATGTTGCGGGAATAATCACCTTAAACAGCACGTCGCGGCGATTTGCACCGAGCGTATAGGCGACGTTGATCATCTCATTGGGAATAAATTTCACCGCATCTGCAACCATCATCGCGTTATAGAGAACCACGCCCAAAAAGATGATCAGCACCTTGGGAAATTCGCCCAGCCCAAACCAAACGATAATCAGCGGCACAAACGCCATCACGGGCATGTAGCGAACGGTTCCGACGATCGGCGCAAACAAACTTTCCATGCTGTAGAACGTGCCCATCGCGATTCCCATCGGGACGCCAATCACGGCTGAAAGCAAAAAGCCTGCCCCGACTCGCGCACAGCTTGCGATCACATCCACAATCAAATCGTCTTGCGTAAACATTTCGATGCCCGCCTGAATCACCGCTGTCGGCGTCGGCAAAAACATCGGCGGCAAAAGTTGGGCATAGCTGACGATCGCCCAGGCAATCAGCGGCACGGCCAGCGAAACGGTAATAATCAACACCGAAAGCCAGTGCGGAAATCCTTGGCGAATGCTCCAGAAGACCGAGGGCTTGAGGTAGCGATATTTTGGACGTTCAGCAGGGCGATCGAACGGCAAGCTAGACTCGGCCACAGTGATTTCTCCTAACGTGCTGGGATCAGTCTAAAGCGCTGAAATTGATTTTTTGTAACTGATATTACGGATCGCCAAGCAGAGCGCGAGAATAAAACTGAAGGAACTCCGATCGCCTCGTTCCGTCTTGAGCGTGTAATGTTGGCGATTTGGCAGAACCACTTCCACTTTGGTACACCAGTCTTTGATAGATCAAAGTTGCTGCCATTGCTTCAGCGAATTTGTTAAACCGTTTTTCAGCAAAGTCACTTGCCTTCGAGGTTTTCCATGACGCCCACTTTCAGAAATTTCTGCCGCCGATCGATTGCTTCTGTGCTGACGGCAGGATCGATCGCGCTGATGGCGCTTCCGGCTTGGGCAGGCGATCCATTTCGGGGCGCGTCAAGTTCCCACTCGATCGATGCTCAAACTGAAGCCGCCTTCAACAAGATTTTTGTCGAAGGCAACTATCCAGAAGCCGCAAGACTGTTGCAAAACGCTGATCCGAACGAGCCGCTAGCCTACGCGATGCGGGCATCGCTGGCCTACCTCGACGGACAGGTGGACGCACTCGGCGAAAATGCGAGACTGACCCGCGAATCAGCCGAGCGACTGGTGGCAACCGATCCGTTGCGCGGTCATCTCTACGTTGCGGTTGGGCATTTCCTCGAAGGCGCACACCTCTTTCTGACCGAATCGCGCATTCGCGCCACGCCGATCGTCTTGGGCAAGCTTCAGCAGGTTTTTGACAACCTCGAAGAAGCCGAAAAAATCGACGCCAATGACCCAGAATTAAATCTGCTCAAAGGCTATATGGATCTGATGCTGGCCGTGAATTTGCCGTTTTCTAATCCGCAGCAGGCGATCGATCGCCTCCGTGAACATGCCAATCCCGACTATCTAGCTGAACGCGGCATTGCGATCGGCTATCGCGACCTCGACCAGCAAGACCAAGCGCTAGAAGCAGTCAATCGAGCGATCGCGCTCACTCCCAACAATCCAGACCTGCTGTTTCTCAAAGCGCAAATCCTGACGCGCCAAGGCAAACTGGCCGAAAGCTTGCCGCTGTATGAGCAAGCATTGGCACTGCGAGCACAATTGCCGAACAGCCTCGCCGCGCAAATGACGTTTGAGCAGTGTCGAGTCGAAAATCGCGTCAATCAAAACCGTAGACAGCGCAACTGCGATGCGGAACGCGATGCCGTCCGCGATGGGCAATGACCGATCGATCGTCGATCGGGAATCGTTCTTCTAGAATGGGTAGTTTCTGATCGCATTCTCGATTCAGCTTCAGATTCACAAGGAAATTATGAGAAGTTACGATCCCGATCAACGCAAAATTTTGTCTGCTGTCGCTCACGCGGCTTGTTTAGTCAGTTGGGCGTGGGTTCCCCTTCTGGTTCCGATCGCCATTCTGCTGCTGTCAGAAGATCCGATCGTCAAAGACAACGCCAAGCAGTCACTCAACTTTCAAATCAACATCATTATCTATTCGGTGATTTTCTTTTTCCTCTCATTTTTGCTGATTGGAATTCCGCTGCTTTTCCTAGTTGGAATTGTTAGCTTTGTGATGCCAATCTTTGCGATCGTCAGCGTTGCCACCAAGCCCGATCGTCCCTATCGCTATCCGTTTGTGTTCCGCTTTTTTTAACCGCGATTGGCGATCGGTTCAGTCGAAACAGCGGATCGATCGCCAATCGGCGGACGCAAACACAAATAAAGAATTCCACCAAAAAACGGCAGAAACGAAAGCCAAAAAATGCGCGAATCCTGCCAGTTTCGTCGTGCCATATCGTCACCCACCAGAGCCGGAAATAGCACGGATAGCAAGCAGAAATCCAAGCTCATCACGTGGATGAAGCGATCGCTGCGCCACTGCTGCGCGAAGTTTGCCCAGTCGCCTGCTGTAATGCCGTAGAAGAACAGTCCGAGCGCACCAAGGGAAAGCGCGATCGCCGTCCAGCGCGAATCAAGCAGCTTCAAAAGCCAGTTTTTTTCGCCCTTGAATGTTGGATTTGAACCGCGCAAAACGAGGTACGGCAAAATCATGAATGCGCCCACGCCAAATGAAAGCGTGGCGAACGGCCATGCCGGAACCTTCTGCCCGTGTCCATCCAGAAACAGCAGGCAGGCATAGAGCATCGGCATCACGCCCATGATGTTGAACAGGCAAACGACCAGGGGATTGATGCCGTCCCAGTTACCTGTGGACAAATCCCGAATTAGATCAAAGGTGTCGGGCTGGTTCGGCGGCGCGAGTAAAAACGCATAAGCCGCAAATCCAATCCACAGCAGCCCAAAGCCGATTCGTCTCGCCATGATGCTCATCGAGTAGTTTTGTACCAAGAAATCAAGCAATCTTAAGCGAAACCCGCATTGCCAGCAATCTGCTTTAAGTTAGGGGTAGCTGTCACCACAGCCAAATTGATCCAGTCACCGCACTCCTCAGGTTATGGATGTTTGCTATTTGCTTAAGCAGTATGAAGCCGGACGGCGATCGTTCGTCGGCATCGATCTTCGTAGCGCGGATCTCAGCGGTGTCACGCTCGTTGATGTTGATCTAACGGGCGCAAATTTGATGGGAGCCAACTTCAGCCGTGCCTTTCTCACCAAAGTCAATTTTTCTGAAGCGTTCCTCAACTGGGCAGATCTGAGCTTTGCCAAACTCAGCGACGCCAACTTCAACGATGCAGACTTGACGAAAGCCAACTTGAGCGGCGCATTTTTGGTGAAGGCCAACTTTGCAAAGGCCAAACTGAGCGGTGCAGCGTTGAGTCATGCAAATTTGCGCGGCGCGAATCTGGAGCGATCGAACCTTTGCGGCGCAAATTTTATGGGCGTCAACCTCCGCAACGCCAACCTCAGCCGCGCCAACCTTAACTGGAGCAACCTCAGCCGCGCCAGACTCAGCGGCGCAAACCTCGCAGGCGCATTTCTCGATGGCGTCAACCTGAAAGGTGCTTTTCTAAATGGACTCGATCTGCGCGGCGTTGACCTCAGCGGCATCAACCTAACCGAAGCTCGACTCAACAGCGCGAATTTGGCCGGAGCAAATTTGCAGGCTGCCAATTTAGCCGCTGCTCGACTGCATAACGTCATCCTCGACGGAGCCAACCTGACCGCTTCTAATCTGACGGGCGCAGTGCTGCATCGCGCCAACTTGAACTGGAGCGATCTCCGCAAAGCCAATTTGAGCGCGGCGGATTTGAGCGAAGCCAATCTGCTCGGTGTCAAAATTGACGGTGCAGAATTTGCAAACACCAACTTGCCCGAACACCTGCGCGAGTATCTTGACCTGCTGGCGGCGAGCGATATCGCTCCGGGAGCGGGCGATCGCCCTCCACTGCCAACCCACGACGCTTAACGCCATGTCATCTGCTCAACTCGGCGTTGTTCTCGTCACAGCCGCCTCTGAACTGGAAGCCAAAACGATCGCTCAGTCCCTGATCGCGACTAAACTCGCCGCCTGCGTCAGCATTTGGCCTGTGCGATCGATCTACACTTGGCAGGGAGAACTTGAAGATTCTCAGGAATGGCAGCTTTTGATTAAAACGGATTTGAACCAGTTCGCCCAGCTTGAAGCCAAGGTGCGATCGCTCCACGCTTACGACCTGCCCGAAATCATCGCCTTGCCGATCGCCGCAGGTTCCGCTGCCTATCTCGACTGGCTGCAAACGCAAACGCAACCCTCAATCGAGTGATCAAGGGTTGCGATCGCCAGGAGGATTACAGATTAGGGGGCTAGGCTTCTTCGTCGTTCGTCGCGCCCGGAGATGATTTGTAGAGCGCATCAAGCTGTTCGCGAGCGTCGTCCACGTTGATCGATCGCATGACTAAAAACGGCTCGTCTACCAAATTTCCCTGATCGTCCAGCAGTTCTGGGTGTGTAATGCCCATCACTCGCTGGCGATAGGCGTTGCGACTCGAACTGCGCTGCGCTTCCATGCCCAGCGTCATCAGGTTGCGAATCATGTTGCCAACGGCCAAAAATGCCAACACGGTAAAAGCGAAAACGTAAATCAGTTGCAGCATCCTAATTTTCCTCCGGGTTTATAAATGCGAATCTAATCAGATGTGACGTTGGAACTTCAAATCAACAATTTGAATCAGTTCAAAGCATTTAACGTACCAGCAAATTAAGGTTCTGTGCCGATCGAGTTAAGGAACTGCTTTTAGTTTCTCAGATTTCGCACGGTCGATCGCGAAAGATTTGTTGAGCTTAACAGCCTGCTAATCGATCGGGTGGTCGAGCCGATGCCGCAAAGCGACCTGCCAGCATTCCGTCACCAATTTGTGCCAGGGCATCAGCACAGCGGTATCAACGCCTGCCTTGCCGTCCGTCACTTTGACCAGCAGTTGCGCGGCTGAAACCTCTTGCTGTGCTTGAATCAGCCGAGCTAGCAAATCCGCTTGCCCCTCTGTACCCAAAGACTCAATTTCTTGCGTTTCCAGCAGATAGCGCGATCGCTCAAACCAGTATTGAAAGTCTTCGAGCAGCGGTTGCAAAATTCCTTTGAGCAACTCTGGCTCTGGCGACTCGAAATTAAACATGGATAAAAATTGCTTTTGTATGCGTTGATCTAATCTTAACGCAATTTACTTTTCTTAATATGAATTTATGTTCTTTCGCTGGTCAGAACTTGGGCATCCATTTCGCCCTTTGATCCCCGTCGTCAGGCGTAACTCGCCATTCGCTAAAATAGAACGGCAATTTTGAATGTTCGATCGCGCCTCAAATGCCAAACAAATCGGCTGCTCCAAAAGAAATGGCTGCTCCAGAAGGAATGAATTTGCCTCGCCCCGACAACTCCGAAAATCTCAAAAAGATTCGCCATACGGCTTCACACGTCATGGCGATGGCAGTGCAAAAGCTGTTTCCGAAGGCACAGGTGACGATCGGCCCCTGGATCGAAAACGGCTTTTACTACGATTTTGACAATCCCGACCCGTTCACGGAAAAAGATCTCAAGGCCATCAAGAAAGAGATGACCAAGATCATCAACCGTAAACTGCCCGTGATTCGCGAAGAGGTGAGTCGGGAAGAAGCCGATCGCCGCATCCGCGCCATCAACGAACCCTACAAGTTAGAAATTCTCGAAGACATCAAAACCGAGCCAATTACGATCTATCACCTGGGCGATCAGTGGTGGGATTTGTGCGCGGGACCGCACTTGGAGAATACCAGCGAACTGAAACCGGATGCGATCGAACTGGAAAGCGTAGCGGGAGCTTACTGGCGCGGCGACGAGACCAAAGCGCAACTTCAGCGCATCTACGCAACCGCTTGGGAAACTCCCGAACAGCTTGATGAATACAAGCGCCGCAAAGCAGAAGCCCTGCGTCGCGATCACCGCAAGCTGGGCAAAGAACTTGGCCTGTTTGTCTTTTCCGATCAAGTTGGTCCCGGTTTGCCGCTGTGGACGCCGAAGGGAACTTTGTTGCGATCGACTCTCGAAGACTTCCTCAAGCAGGAACAAGTCAAGCGCGGCTATTTAGGCGTTGTCACGCCGCACATTGCCCGCATCGATCTGTTCAAAACCTCCGGCCACTGGCAGAAGTACAAAGAAGACATGTTCCCAATGATGGCGGACGATGAGGCCGCACGTCTGGCGGAACAAGGCTTTGTCCTCAAGCCGATGAACTGTCCGTTTCACATTCAGATTTATAAGAGCGAGTTGCGATCGTATCGCGATCTACCCCTGCGTCTGGCCGAATTCGGCACGGTCTACCGCTACGAACAGTCGGGCGAACTGGGCGGACTAACTCGCGTTCGCGGCTTCACGGTCGATGATTCCCACCTGTTCGTCACGCCCGAACAGCTTGACGAAGAATTCATGCGCGTCGTCGATCTGACGCTCTCCGTTTTCAAAAGCCTGCAACTGAAAAACTTCCGCGCCCGCCTCAGCTTTCGCGAGCCGAGTTCTGACAAATACATCGGTTCAGATGAAGCCTGGGACAAAGCCGAAAGCGCCATTCGTCGGGCAGTGGAAACGCTGGGCATGGAGCATTTTGAAGGCATTGGGGAAGCCGCCTTTTATGGGCCAAAACTCGACTTTATCTTCCAAGATGCGATCGGTCGTGAATGGCAACTCGGTACGGCTCAAGTGGACTACAACCTGCCCGATCGCTTTGAACTCGAATACGTCGCGGAAGACGGCACGCGCAAACGCCCCGTTATGATTCACCGTGCTCCGTTCGGCTCGCTGGAGCGACTGATCGGCATCTTAATCGAAGAATATGCCGGAGATTTCCCGCTGTGGCTCGCTCCTGTTCAGGTGCGCCTGCTGCCCGTGACGGCAGATCAAGTTGGCTTTGTCCAAGAAGTTGCCAATCAAATGCGATCGCAAAATATTCGCGTCGAAGTTGACCAAAGTGGCGAACGACTAGGCAAAATGATTCGCAATGCCGAGAAGGAAAAAATTCCGGTCATGGCCGTTGTCGGTGCAAAAGAACTTGAATCCAATTCGCTCAACATTCGCACAAGAGCATCGGGTGAATTGGGCGCAATTGGTGTTAGCGAAGTAATTGAAAAAGTGAGGGGAGCGATCGCCAACTACACCAATTTCTAATCTTCTATGAAAACACCGAGCGATTGCGAGAACCTGAGTGAAATTCGAGCCGAAATCGATCGAGTCGATCGCCAAGTGATTGCCCTTTTGGGTCAGCGATTTGCCTATGTGAAAGCGGCGGCAAAATTCAAGACCAGCGAAACCAGCGTGAAAGCACCAGAACGCTTGCAGGCGATGTTGCAGCAGCGGCGGCTTTGGGCGGAAGCAGAAGGCTTGAGTGCGGATGCGATCGAAAAACTGTATCAAGATTTAGTAGCTCATTTCATTGCGGAAGAAATGACACGCTGGCGAGCGAGCGATAGTCGTTGAGAAGCTGTAATTGATTGCGATCGCTTTTTGCCGTTCATCACCATTGCACTATTGGGTGTCGATTGTGCAATGGTGACACCTTCTGCGCCGATGGCAATCTCCGTCTGAAATCGACGTTTGTACCGACCCTGTGATCACCTTTGCCATTTCGCCCAAGTGATAGGACGATGGTGATCGAACTTGCGAAACGTTAAGGCCGATCAGCCCTCACTGAGCGATCGGTGGAGGTTTTTCTTGGGCGGAAATCGAGCGAAAAAGCGCTGTACTCTTTGCGCTGACTGGCGTTGAAGCGATCGTTTCTGGTTTGACTATTTGCAGAACTTAGCAATTCGATCGCCTACCCATCCAGCGCGACTCGATACGCTTGATACAATCGCTGCACATAGTTCTCGCGGCTGAAATGACGAGCATTCTGCTGTCCTGCTTTCCCCAATCGATCGCGCAACGATCGATCGCTCAAAATCTGCTCCATTTTCTGCCGAATGTCTTTTACGTCATAAGGATCAACGTAAAGAGCCGCATTGCCGCAGACTTCCGGCAGGCAGGAGACGTTTGAAGTAATGACGGGACAGCCAAACGTCATCGCTTCGATCGGCGGCAGTCCAAAGCCTTCATAGAGCGAAGGAAACAGAAAACAATAGGCTCCCCGGTACAGATAGCGCAGGGCGTTGGTTGAAACATACTCTAGCAGTCTGACCTGTTTTTTCGATCGCTTCTGGTCAAACAAATAAGCAGTTTTGCTAAGTTCTTCTTCCCAAAGCCAGCCTTTTTTGCCCGCAATAATCAGCGGCATTTCAGTCTCTAAAGTGGCATAAGCATCGAGCAGGCGACCAACATTTTTCTTGGGTTCGATCGCGCCGACAAACAGCAGATAATTTTGCGACTCCAAGCCGTATTGCTGTAAGAAGAATTCGATGTCTTCCTCAGTGTCGTGTTCGTCCAGCGGGCGAAGGGCGATCGGCTGATAGGTGACGATGATGCGATCGGGATCAACCTCAAAGTAAGTCAAAATATCTTGTTTCGTATGCTCAGAAACGGCGATAATTGCCGCTGATTCCTTCAGCGCAGCTTCAGTTTTGAAGTAGAAGCTTTCTTTGTCGTCCAGCGTCGCGTAGGGTAAACGCAGCGGAATGAGATCGTGAATGGTCGTGATTTTTTTTGCGCCTCGCACCTGAATTGGCAGCGGGTAAGTGGCGTGCCACACGTCGATTTTTTCGGGCACGGTGATCTGGGTGTTGATCTTCAGCTTTTTGTAGAGCACGTTCGCCAGGTCATAGCACTGCGGCAAATTAAACGAATCGGCATACTTGAGAAAATCGTCGCTGTATTGCCCCCGCTTGACGACAAGATCGCTGCTGGTGTCGCGTCGCTTTGCTCGATACAGCGGACCCGACAGCGTTTTGATCAAGCCCTTCAAGACAAACAGCAAATTTCGATCGCCGTCTTGATTGTCAAAGAAAAACACTTCATCTAGCACGGAATTCTTTTTGTATCCGCCCCGGCTCAGCAGCACGTCGATCTCAGCACCTAGCTCGATCAAGCCCTGAATCAAACTCAGGCCATAGGTTTTGATGCCTGTGCCTTTGGTGAGCTGCAAATTATAGCCATCGATCAAAACGCGGACTCCGGCAAGACTGTGATCCGTTGCAGCAGGCGTAGGATCGATCGCTTCGCGTAGCGGCAAACCGATCGCCTCAGCCTGTGTTGCTGGTAAAGCAATCGCCTTCATTTCCGTTGCGTTCACCAGTCCGGGAACGCAAACGACATAGCCGCCCCGCTTGACGATCGACTGCGGCGACCAGCTTGTAATCCAGCCGTTCTCATTGGTTGCCGCAACTGGTTCATCGCCCGATATCACAGTGGGAATCGGCAGCAGCGATGTCCAGTAGTCCCGATGGGCATGAAAGTGAATTCCAGCACTCGATCGCTTCAGCTTGACTGCAATGCCGTTGATATTGTCCGATCGCAGGGTTTCATGATTGGGATCATCGTCGCCAACGAGCAGCGGACGTTCGCGGGCATCCTGCACTTTTTGCAGCAGGGCGATCGCGTCGGGCTTCACTTCTACCGTGTCTTGAAAGCAGGACACCCAGCGAATTGTCGGGTCGTTGAGCCAGTAGCTGACTCCGGCACTGATGGCGGCGGCGGGACGGTGCTGGGGCAGTTTGAGCAGCGGCACTTGATGGCGATCGGCAAGGGCTTGATTCTGCGCGGCTTGCTCGTGTTCTGAGCCATCATCCACGATCACTAGGGGAATTTTCAGGGAGAGAATTTGAGGCAGCGATCGACCAAGCGCATCTGGGCGATTGTGAGTAATCACAACCGCCGCCGCAGGCTGACTGATGCCTTCCAGGTCATAAAAGCGATCGATCGCATCGAGTTGTTCAAACAGCGACTTCAGATCGTTTTCGCTGATGGCAGAAAATTGGGCGATCGGCGATCGGGCAAAAACGACGAAAACATCGTTGGCAAAAACCGGATGAAATTTTTGGGCAACATCGGCGGTGAGAAGCGTGTGAATATCGCCAATGCGTCCTTTGTGAATTACGGCAAAGGCAAGCTGATCGATCGTCAAAGTCGGAGACACGCTGTATGCATAGGTACCGGGAAACGGCTCCAAAAATTCGCTGGGGGCAAGAATGCCGTCGAGGGGCTGGGCGTGCTGCTGCAAAAAATCCCGCACCTGGAGCCAGCTTCTATCGTCGATCGGAAATTTCACGGCGCTTCCCCCTACGTTTCACCAACCTCCCATTTAATCATTTGTGGTCAGCCGATCGCTTGCTGAAGCCTCTCACCTCAAACAAAGGACGGTAGAGCACTCCTGACGTGAGTAGTCTGAGTCATGTTTCCCTATGAGCGGAAGGAACTGCGCTCTGTACCCTACTGCGCTATAGTTCATTTGCCTCAAAATGCTGTGACACCAATTTTTGGCGAGTCTGAGTGGAATCAGGGGCTTAACCCGCTCGATCGAGCATCATTCGGTGCAGGCTCAACTCTAAGGGGCAGAAGACAGTTTTGGTAGCGAGTTTCGGCTGACAGCAAATCAATAAAAGGTGGTGCAGATGTCCGTTCACATTCTCCAGTCAAACGCTCTTTTTCTACACATTCCTAAAACAGGTGGCACCTGGATTGAGCAGGCAATGCTAGCCGCAGGGATTGAAACCGAAACTGATAGAACGACGAGCGGTGTAACCTGGAGACATTCGCTGCTGCGCCACTATGTCGATCGCTACGACTGCGTTTTTACATTTGTTCGACATCCCTTGACCTGGTACGAATCCTGGTGGAAGTTTCAGACTTGGCTCAATTGGAAAGATCACGAACCAGGCGTTTGGCATCCTCAAAAAATTCTGGAACGTTGCGAATCAAACGATTTCTCAAAGTTCATCCGACTGTGCATCCAGTTGGAGCCTGCCTACGTGACCCGAATGTACGAATGGTACATTGGCCCACCAGAAGGCGAGTTTGTGGATTTTGTCGGTCGCTATGAGCATCTTACAGATGATCTCATTCAAATATTGAGGTTGCGATCAGTGGAATTTGACGAAGCGATTCTTCGCGCCTATGCCCCTGCAAACGTAAGTCTTAGTCCTCTAGGAAAACCCGTGTGGGATGAAGCATTAAAAGCGCAGATACTCGAACTGGAAGCACCTGTGATCAAACGATTTTATGGTGACGAAATTAATAGTGACAAAACTCAGGTGCGTTCAGCATCGGTGCTGTATTTCAGTCCAGCCAGAAAGGATGCAAGCCCTCAATCTGAATTCCCGACAAATGCTCGGCTACGGAAACAACAGGACACGATCCAACGTTTACGAAAGAGAGTCAAAAATCTGGAGGCAAAGCTAGAAGCCTCTGAGAACGAGGTTGTAGCAATGAAGACCAGCAAGTTTTGGCAGCTTCGATCGCACTGGATGAAGCTGAAGGCAAAATTTCCCAGAAATTCCTGAAAGCTCAATGATGGGTATCACTCATTTTCTCATCGCGGCTGGGATTGGTTACCTGCTGTCGATTGACTGTTCCATCAATTATCATGCTTTGCGAGGAAAACCGTCTGCACTCTAAATCAATTTACGTTTCTTCAAGATAGCGATCGACGTGGTAGTATCTCTGCATAATCTGCTTGACTCCAGCATTTTCTTTGGGTATCTGCGTATGATGACTCGAGAAGAGAAGATCTTGTCTGCGATCGATCCGGCTACGCAGATAGGACTCGAGATTGGACCGCTCAATCGACCGATTATCACGCGGCAAATGGGCGAAATTCGCTATGTCGATCATGCTTCAACCAAAGAATTAAAGCAGAAATATGCTCAAGATCCCAATGTCGATATCAGCCAGATTGTTGACGTAGACTACATCTGGGGCGAAAAGAGTCTGCCCGAACTTGTGGGAAACGAAGCGCCATTTGACTATGTCATTGCTTCCCATGTGATCGAGCATGTTCCAGACTTTATTGGATGGCTAAAGGAAATTCATTCTGTTTTAAAGCCCGATGGCGTTCTCTCGCTTGTGATCCCCGATAAAAGATGCTGTTTTGACTACCTGCGGGAACCCACTCAATCTGCTGAAGTTGTAGAAGCCTACCTGCAAGGCAACCGTAAGCCATCATCGCGCCAAATTTTTGAATTCTTTTCAAAAGTTGTAAGTTGGAAAGGGCAGTTTAACTGGAATCCAAATGATGTGGTCAAAGAAGATGAAGTTGTTCGCTTGCACTCTGAGGCTCAGGCTTGGGCAACGACGCATCAAGTCTTCAAAGATGGCTCATATTACGATGTTCATTGCTGGGTTTTCACACCATATTCTTTCTTTGAACTGGTGAAAAGTCTTATCGAAATTGATTTGTTTGACTTCAAAGTAATGAATTACTCAAAAACAACAGGTTGCGAATTTTATGTAAGTTTACAAAAAATAGATTCCAAGAAAGGGCTGGAAGAACAACATCAAATCAAACTCAAAAGTCTACCTTTGGTTGAACCTGAGCTTAATTTACTTCCAACTCCAGCAACGCTCAATCATGCTCAGTCCACCCTGCCTCAGATTGCAGAAGCGCAATCAGAAGTCAAGCATTCAGGTAGCGTCGAGCCAAGCGCAGAAGAATATCGGAAAACAACTCAGCAGTTAAGAGCCAGAATAAAACGGTTAAAAGGAAAATTAGAACAAGCTGAAAGCGAAATTGCTGCAATGAAGACAAGTAAATTTTGGCAGCTTCGGACACAGTGGATCAGGCTCAAGCGATCGATCGGTTTGAAAGATGTTCCCGGTTAGGCTTGACTTCTATTTAAATTCTTCGATGTTCGTATCCTGATTTGCCCTTACCTATGAGACACCACTGGCAGAAAGATTACCCCACCGTTCCTAATCTCACCGAGGAGCAAATCGACGAGAATAGCAGCCTCAAAAAAATGCTTCGCCTAGCCGGAGGTAGCAAAAAAGTGATTGATTTCGGCTGCGCGACAGGCTATCTTGCTCGCCTACTTCGCGCCAGAGGTTGTGAGGTTACTGGGCTAGAGATTAACGCAAGTGCGGCAAAACATGCTGAGGAATTCTGCGAACAAGTTATTGTTGCTGATTTGGACTATGTTTCACTGTCCGAAATTCTGCCCAACCAGAAATTTGATGTTGCTATCTTCGGAGACGTTCTAGAACATCTCCGCAATCCTTGGGAGGTTTTGGAGGAGGTTCGATCGATCCTGACTGAGGAAGGCTATGTGGTTGCTTCGATTCCGAATGTTGCTCATGGGGCAGTACGATTAGCCATGATGCAGGGCAAGTTTCAATACGAACAATTGGGGCTGTTAGACAATACCCATCTGCGGTTTTTCACGCGCCAATCGGTCATCGATCTGTTCGAGCAAGCAGGCTACACCATCGAAACGATCGATCGAACCGTGATGCCGATATTTGATGGAAACTGGGTTCCAAAGGTTAGAAAAGAAGACTTTTCGCCTGAAGTTGTTCAATCGATCGAGCAGCAGGAAGATTCAGATACTTTTCAATATATTGTTCGCGCTTTTCCACTGACTGAGGCAGGTCGATTTTTTGCCTTAGAATCAAAATTTTATCGGCTAGAGGAGCAGTATGAGCAGCTTCAGGATGAGCTGAAGCAAACCAAATGGGAATTGGCTTCCAGGCAACCTGAGGTGAATCAATTGCAAGAGCAGCTCCACCATGCTCAAGAACAGCTTCGCCAAACGCAGGAGGATGCAACACAGCTCTATCAGCAATCTCAGTCTCAGCTCGAACAAGTGAAAGCAGCTTTGCAAAAGACGATTGCAGAGCTAGAACAGGCGCGAATTCAGCATGAAGAAGTAGAGTTCGATCGCGAAGTTTTGCGGTTTCGGGCAGAAAGATTTCAAGCAAAGTTAGCCAAAGTTCGACAAAGGTTCAAAGCTACTCAAGCACAGCTACAGGAATCGAGAGGGCGAGTTGAGGCAATGGAAACCAGCAAATTCTGGAAGTTGAGAGCGAAATGGTTTGGCTTGAAACATCGGCTTGGCCTAAAGGGAGACTAAACTTTCAAAGATTACCGCTGGAGCTGTAAATGGAAACATTAAGAAGCGAGGGTCAAAAGCATATGCCAGCCAAGCGATCGTTGGACGATTTACTCTCCCTGCTGAAGTGTATCAAGTGCGGTGAAAATCATTTGCGGCCTCACGACACAAATTTGCAGTGCCATCGCTGTTGTGCAACATACTCCACTGTCAATGGCGTTCCAGTTTTTACTGATTCTCCAGACACCATTAAAATCATGCCGCCAGATCATGCCAGCAATCCGATCGCAGACTCAGTTCTGCACTGGATGAAGCAAATCGACGGCTATATTTTGAATATTGGTGCGGGTGCGAGTCAAATCAAACTGCCCAATACGATCGAGTTTGAATATGCTGTTTTTAGCACAACCGATGTGGTTGGCGACGCGCATCATCTTCCCTTCAAAGACGAAACATTTGATGCAGTGGTTGCCATGAATGTCTTTGAACATCTCTACAATCCAGAGCAGGCAGCAGCGGAGATTCGACGGGTACTCAAGCCAGGCGGCAGAGCGGTTATTCATACTGCATTTCTCCAGCCCTTGCACGAAGAACCGTTTCATTTCTACAACGCTACAAAATACGGCGTTATGCGCTGGTTTTCTGAATTTGACATCGAAACCTGTCGCGTTTCTAAAAACTTCAATCCCGCCTTTACAATTGGCTGGCTGTCGAGTGAACTGCTGCGGCTGGTAGAACAAACTTATGGTTCCTCGGTGCATGAGCGATTGGCGCAATCTTCTCTAGCAGACTGGAGCAAAATCTGGAGAAGCGAAGCGGCAAGATCCGGATTTCTTTGGACAGCAGCACTCAATCTGCCGCAAGACATTCAGGAGCGATTTGCGGCTGGGTTTGAGCTAGAAGCAGTCAAATCGGCAGAACAAACTGAGTTAGGAAGCTCAGTTCCCGGTTATTCAAAACTTTCCAGTTCAACAGCAAATTCAATCGCTTCAACCAATCGCTTCACTGCCCAAAGCAGTCTAGGTGAAGTGTCCTTAACCCACACAGCACCGCAAGTAGATTTCGATCGCAAAAACTACCAAACCGATCGATTCTCGATAAGTTCACAAAAAATTGATACGGTCAGGGTTTTTGTGACTTCGCTGGGTAACTATTTTATGATTGAGCTTGCCCAGATTTTTGTAGAAGGTTTTCGAGAAAACGAGCTGGACTCAGAACTGGCGATCGATAAAATTCCTTCGATTGATCCGGGCGAAAACCTGCTGCAAATTGTGGTTTCTCCACACGAATTTTTTAACCTATTCCTCGACCATAAACTCTCGGCGATCGAAATTGAAGATATCACGCGCAGCGTCTACATGGTCAGCGGTGAACAGCCATACACGCCCTGGTTTAAGATCTTTTGTCAGCGATCGAAGCTGGCAAAAGGCATCTTTGATATTACGGCGCAAACCACCAAAGCGTTTCGAGAACGAGGCTTGAAGGCGATTCATACACCGCTGGGTTATGCTTCGTTTTTTGAAGAAGGAACGTCAGATATTTCTGAACAGGATCGATCGATCGATATTGTGTTTTTGGGTAGCGCATCGGAGAAACGAAACGGCTTCCTGTCGCGTCATGCTCCTGTCTTCAACCGCTACAACAGCAAACTGATGATCAGCCGATTAGAAAAGCCAAAGTTTGCAAAGACAGCAGGTTTCTATGGCGATCTTGAGCGAAATCGTTTGTTGCGATCGAGCAAGATTATGGTTAACGTTCATTCAATTGATAATACCTATTTTGAGTGGCTGAGAGCAATCATGTGTCTTGCCAATCGCTGTTTGTTTATTACAGAAACTAGCGATCATATCGAGCCGCTGGTTAATGGAAAGCATTTGATCATGGCAGATTTAGAAGGTATTCCAGCGCAGTGTGAGTATTATCTCAACCACGAAGAAGAAAGGCTCAAGATTGTAAATCAGGCCTACGAGTTTGTCACGCAAAAATTCAGCTCAAAATTGCTTTGTCGGAAATTGCTCGAAAAATTATAAAGGCAAAAAATCTGATTGAACAGGGAGCAATTGCCATGAAAGAAAGTCTTGATGCTGCTAGACGGAACCTTAGTATTACGCGCTTAGAGATGTCAAAACTTTGTACGTTTCTCGGACGCGATCCCTGGACGATGGTTCCAAACGCCGCGCATGAAACCTGCAAAGATTCTAGTATCACGGTTGTAATCACGCTGTTTAACTACGCCCAATACATTCATGAATGTCTGGACAGCGTTTGTGCTGCCAAAATTGGCAACATTCCTGGCGGTTTTGAAGTGCTTGTGATCGATGACGGTTCGAGTGATCACTCTGCTCGACTGGTTGAGCAATATATTCAGCAAACTGATGTGCCGATTTGCCTGGTCAAGAAACTGTTTAATACAGGTTTGGCGGATGCAAGAAATGTCGGCTGGAGACTTGCCCGTTCTCCCTATATTTTTATTTTGGATGCGGATAACTGGATTTACCCCAACTGTCTTTCGGTGCTGTATGAGGCCATCCACGATTCCGACTATGCTGCTGTCTATGGCATTATCAGCCGTTTTGATGATCAAACAGGGACTGGATTCGATCTCGTTTCTTATCATGAATGGAACATAGAAGAGTTGGTGGTTGGCAATTACATTGATGCAATGGCAATGGTGCGTAGGAACGTGCTGAATCAGATCGATGGCTATTCTACTGAGTTGATGGAAATCGGATGGTGTGGCTGGGAGGATTATGATCTTTGGCTGAAGATTGCTCAGGCGGGGTATCAATGCAAACTGGTTCCGCAGATTCTTTCTGCCTATCGACTTCACCCGACCTCAATGATTTCAACGACGAATTCCTACAGCATTTTTATTGCAAAGCATTTTCTGAAAAAGTTTCCCACGCTGGCAACTTTGAATCGCGATTCAGCAACGCTATTCGGTGTTCCTCGCGCTATATTGCAAGGCAATTCAGTTCATCCTGCTCAAGCTGCGATCGTTCAACCTGCTAATGTTCAACCTGTAATTGCTGAAGCTGTAGAAGCACAATCCACTGAAATTAAAAAGTTGAAAAAGCGGCTAAACCGCCTCGAATCCGAACGTGAAGTCGCTCAACAGCAATTGCAGGATGCACAGGGCAGAATCGAGGCAATGGAAACGAGCAAATTTTGGAAGTTAAGGAAAACCTGGTTCCGGGTTAAAAAAATGGTTGGATTGCCAAGCGAAGAGTAACAATCTTTCACGGTGGAGTCGTTTTCCATGCTGCAAGACACAACAGCGGGCTGTTCTCTAGAACATAGCCACATAAAACCTGAATGTTTAGTTGATCCTGTCTACCAAAATTGGCTGGATGAAAACTTTCCAAGACTCGCAGACCTGAAAAATATGGCTGCAACCTGGCAAGCATTCAGGTATCAACCGCTAATTAGCATTGTGACTCCAGTTTACAATCCACCCGAATTGTTTCTCAGGCAGGCGATCGACTCAGTTCTAAACCAGATTTATCCGCATTGGGAACTGTGTGTTGCCGATGATGCTTCTTCGGCTCTTCATGTTCGCCCAATTCTAGAAGAATATGCCGCCCGCGATTCGCGCATTAAAGTCACGTTTCGATCGCAGAATGGACATATTTCACGCTGCTCGAATTCAGCACTGGAATTAGCAACTGGCGATTTTGTGGCGCTGCTCGATCACGATGACCTACTTACTCCTAATGCACTTTATGAAGTCGTGCTGTTGCTGAATCGGCATCCAGAAGCTGACATGATCTACTCGGACGAAGATCGAATTGACGATCGCAATCAGCTTCAAAATCCTTTTTTCAAACCCGATTGGAGTCCCGATAGCTTTTTGTCGCGGATGTACACCTGTCATCTAGGCGTCTATCGTCGCGCTTTACTGATGGAAATTGGTGGATTTAGAGCGGAGTATGAAGGCAGTCAGGATTACGATCTAGTGCTGAGATTCACCGAGAAAACAAAGCACATTTTTCACATTCCTAAAATCCTGTATCACTGGCGAATTCATCAAATTTCTGCTGCTAGTGGTGGAGAAGCAAAGCCTTATGCGTTTATTGCCGCAGAAAAAGCTTTGAACGATGCACTGGTTCGACGGCAGGAACTGGGTAAAGTTGCAATTGTGAGAGAGTTAATTGGTGCCTACATCGCCCGCTATTTAATCGAGGGCGATCGAACGGTCACAATCATTATCTCAGTCACCTCGATCGACTGGCTTCACGAATGTCTCACCACAATTCAGCAAAGCACAGCCTCCGACTACGAGATTATCTTTGTCAGCGATCGAAGCTTGAAGTCAGAGATTGCTGAAGTCGTTTCACACTTTGATTTCAAGCGATTTCAGCATCTTGCCTGCGAAACTAAAAACCTCTCTCAATGCCTCAATCAAGCGGCACGAAAAGGGCAGGGAAAGTATCTTCTATTCTTAAACGGAACGACAAAAGCCGCCACATCCGATTGGATTGATGCCTTGATTGAGCAAGCCCAGCGATCGTCAATTGGTGCAGCCAGCGGATTGCTTTTACTTCCCAACAATACGGTTTGGCACGCTGGTATTGTTCTGGGGTTGAACGGAATTGCTGGATACATTCATCGGCATCTTCCGGCAAATGGACTCGGCTATTTTGGTCAAATAATCAGCATCAACAACTATTCTGCCGTAACTGGAAATTGCCTGATGTGCAGGCGCGATTTGTTTGAGCAGGTGGGCGGCTTTACCGAAGCATTGCCTTCAACTTACTATGATGTTGATTTCTGTCTTAAACTTCAGGAAAAAGGACTAAAAAACGTTGTTTTGCCGCACGTTGTTCTTTATTACAACGCTTCTGAGTCAGATGGGCTTGTGAATCAGCAGGAAGCAATTTATATGCGCGATCGCTGGCAATCAATGATTCAGCATGACCCTCACTACAATCCAAATCTCAGCCTGGAGCGATCGGATTACAGTATCAAAGTGAATCAACGCCATCAGTCACCTAATGCACATCGGCTAGAGGCAGAACTTGCAAAAGTTCGCGCCGAACGGGATCGATTGCAGCAACGGCTTAAAAAGACTCAGGCTAGACTAGACGAAATTAAACAGGAATTTGAGCAGGCTTGCGATCGCATGGCCGCAATGGAAACCAGCAAGTTCTGGCAAGTTAGAGTCCGTTGGCTTCGCCTGAAGAAGAAGCTCGGTCTGCCTGTGAATGAATAGAATAATGCACAGATAAGTTCGCAGCTTTGTTTACAGCGAAATTGCGAAATGAAATCGAGTCTCTTGCTGAGAAATGGCAATGAATGAGCGTCGAAAAATGCCTTATAGATCAACTGCTCTTCAGGCAAAGGTAAGCCAGCAGCAGATCGATCGCCTCCAAACCGAACTGCGGCACTGCAAACGCGATTTGCTGTTGGCGATCGCTGAACGCGACCAGTATCGGGGACGATTGGCGGCGATGGAGTCGAGCAAGTTCTGGCAGATTCGCACTCGATGGCTGCAAATTCGGCAGAAGCTCGGCGGCAAAGAAAGTTTGGACTGGACACCGGAACTGCCGCCGATCGAACAGATCGAAGCAGAAATTGCCCAAGAATTTCCTAAAATTCAGCGAGAAACGCCCTACGATCGCTGGCGCATCGCCAACACACCCCGCGCTGCCGACCTGGAGCGGATGGTACAAATGGCAGAAATTTTGCCTGCCAAGCCGACTATCAGCGTTTTGATGCCCGTTTACAATCCACCTGAAGCTTATTTGCGATCGGCGATTGAGTCGGTGCTGGCGCAGGCGTATTCCTATTGGGAACTGTGCATTGCCGATGATGCTTCAACCGATGCCAATGTGCGATCGATCATCAAAGAATATGCGGCGATCGACAGTCGAATTAAGATTGCTTTCCGTCCAGAAAACGGGCATATTTCCGCCTGCTCAAATTCCGCTTTGGAACTAGCAACAGGTGAATATATTGCGCTGCTCGACCACGATGATTTATTGTCGCCGGATGCTTTATTTGAAATCGCCCTGCTGCTGAATCGGCATCCGGAAGCCGACATGATTTATTCAGACGAAGACAAAATCGACGAGCAGGGCAATTTTTCCACTCCGTACTTCAAGCCCGATTGGAGTCCAGACAGTTTTTTGTCGCGGATGTATACCTGTCATCTGGGCGCATATCGGCGATCGATCGTGCAGGACATCGGTGGTTTTCGGATTGGCTATGAAGGTAGTCAGGACTACGATTTAGTGTTGCGTCTGACCGAGAAAACGCAACAGGTTTTTCACATTCCCAAAATTCTTTATCACTGGCGAATTCATCCGCAGTCTACAGCCCAAACTGCCGCCGCCAAACCCTATGCCTACGATGCTTCCGATCGCGCCTTAGCAGAAGCGCTAGAGCGCAGAGGTGAACCGGGAAAACTGCTACCGATCGATCGTTCTCCGGGTAACTACATCGTGCGCTATGACATCAAAAAGCAAGGATTAGTCAGCGTGATTATTCCGACGAAAGACAAAGCAGCGTTGCTCGATCGCTGTCTCACTTCGATATACGAAAAAACAACTTATCCCAACTACGAAATTATTTTGATCGACAACAATAGCGTTGAACTTGAAACAAGCGAATTAATTCAAAAATGGCGAACGAAATTCGATCGCTTCCAGTGTCGTCGCTTAGAAATTCCGTTTAACTACGCCAGAATCAACAATCTTGCCGTTCAGCAATCGAGTGGTGAATATCTGCTGTTTCTCAACAATGATGTTGAAGTAATCACGCCGGACTGGATGACGGCAATGGTTGAGCAGGCGCAACGGCGATCGATCGGTGCAGTCGGAGCTTTGTTGCTGTATCCAGACAACACGATTCAACATGCGGGCGTTGTGCTGGGCATCTGCGCCTATTCGGGACACAGCCACAAACATTTTCCGGCAGAGGCTTCGGGCTATCTCAATTCGATTATTGGGATTACGAACTACTCTGCCGTCACGGGAGCCTGTCTGATGTGCAAACGCAGTGATTTTGAGGCGATCGGCGGCTTTGACGAGAATCTTGCCGTTTCCTTTAACGACATCGATTTGTGCCTGAAGCTGATGGCGCAAGGGTTGCATCATGTTTACCTGCCGCACGTCAAGCTATATCACTATGAATCGCAAAGCCGAGGACAGGACAACACGTCCGAAAAGCGCGATCGATTTTTGCGCGAGGCGAACTATATGATGCAGCGTTGGGAAAAGTGGATGCAGCGTGACCCGCACTATAACCCGAATCTGACGATCCACAGACAGGATTACAGCATACGGGAATGCTGATTTGAGTGTGGAATGACACGGTTACGAACTTGATTTGCCCCAGTATCTTACATACAAATCTCGCAAAGTTTGCTTAGCGTATATTTTGAGGCGATCGAGATACAGTGCTTTTACATGGTGCGAACTGTAGCTCAAGCTTGGCAAATCCGATCGACTTGAAAACACCACAAACACATCATTCGCATAAACGGGCTTCAAGCCGCGCTGCATTGCCTTTAGCGTCATCGAAAAGATGTGCTGTGCCATTCCTTTGTTTAATAGCACCCACTCAAAATCAATGCCTTTATCGATCGCAGTTTCATAGTCGTATACCTCGCAAAAGAATTTACTTTGAAAGACTGCATCGGGTGCAACTAAACGTTCGTCAGGCCGCAAATGATTTCGCATAAAGTCGATTGCATCTGTCCAAGGCTGACTTTCTTCAAACGGCCAGTGAATTGCGCTTTTTTCGCCAATTTGCGCTGCCGGAAATAGCTGAATCAAGTTGAGCGCAACGCCGACTTTACGCTTGTCTGGATTGCGGGGATCGACCGCAGTAAGCGTCGTCACTCGATCGACTGTGAAGGTAATTTGCTGGAACGGGCGATCGACTGCAACATGCGATCGAGGCACCCAGCCTCGACACAGCTTCATCGTTTCATCTGCGTAAAGCGATCGATAGGAAATGGCTTGATCATTCACCTTCACAGTGAGGCTTTCGAGGATATCGGGTGCGGTTGCAGTGTTGCAAATTAGGCGAAACTCAAGCAGCAAATCTTCATTGGCTTTGACCGGGAGATCAAGAGTTGAAACGGTTCCAGGGCCAGTCCAGCGATAAGCGGGTGCATCTGGCGGGCACTCGCGTCGCTGCCAACCTGCTCCCCAAAGCGGATCGCAAAAGCTGTAGTCAAAGCTGTCTGTTTCAGGAAGTTGCTGTTCGGCGTAGCGCTGCTCGTAGTGTTTCTCTAACCAGCTTTGAAGCACTTCTGGGGTATGAGCATCCGATCGATCGCCGTACTTTTCCTGGCCGTACTTTTTCTTTAAGTCTGCACACATTTGATCGAAGCGCTGATTAAAAATTTCCTCTGCATATTCGTACAGTTCAATGTCAAGTAGCGAATTTTCTCGGATACAGTCGATCGTACTTTGAGGCAGACCGTTATAGGTCGTTTGCTTAGCAGAAGCATTTTCTTTACGCTGGTTCAAAATCGGCTTCCAGCCAAAGATATAGGAAAGCAAAAATAGCGAGTCTTGAAAACGTTCTAAAATTCCAGCAAAGGCGTAGCGATCAATTCCTTCTTTGGCAATTTCTAGCACTTCTTGAGGTGAAAGTTTCTCTAAGTGAAACTGCTGCGTTTTGGCAATGTAGAACGTCTGAATATTTTTGCCGACTTTACCCACCGTAAGCTTCTGCGAAAACTCTTCCAGCGTCATGCTCATTACCGCTTCGTGATGCGGATCTCCCGGTGTGCGGCGGATGTATTCGTAATGGGAAATGACACGGGCGATCGGGTCGCGCAGCATCGTCACGTTGACAAAATTGCGCTGCGGCAGCATTCCTGGCAAATCGACGAAAACCAAATGACCACGAAACAAACGGTAGGTTTCAAGCTGTTCCTGAGAGAATTTGGCGATGTGTGCGTTCAGCGTTGCCGGACAAACATCTTTGCAGGAAAAATAGTCTTCTACGATCGTGCGAAAGGTCATTCCCGCAGTCTTCGGAATGTGACAGAAATACATCACATCTTCGGGCTTTAAGTTGTACTGCGCTGGAAAATTTCTCATCTCGAAGTTGTCTGATTGAGTTTCGCGTTGAGTAGAGGAACGGCTGCTTTATGAAAATGAATCACTACACCATTGTGCTTTCAACCTGTTGGGAAATCGTATTTTCATAAGCAGTCGGATCGAAGTCAACGCCTGCTTCTTTGCAATAGATTTCAGCCACTTCAAGCGGTTTACCGATCATGCGAACCGTGTGATTTTCAATCCACATGCAGCGATCGCACAGTTTAATCACGCTGGCGATCGAGTGCGTAACGAGGACGATGGTTGTGCCGCTTTCTTTAAACTCCATCATTTTGTTGACGCACTTCTTCTGAAAGCGAATGTCACCCACGCCCAGTACTTCATCAATCAATAGAATTTCTGGGTCGAGATGCGCTACGACCGAGAAGCCGAGGCGAGCCATCATACCGCTGGAATAAGTCAAAATTGGCAAGTCAATGAACTCTTCGAGTTCAGAAAATTCAATGATTTGATCGAGCTTGTGTTTAACTTCGCGGCGCGTCAAGCCCATCAAAATACCGTTCATAAAGATGTTTTCGCGGCCTGTGAGTTCACGCTGAAATCCGGCTCCAAGCGCGAGCAGCGGTGAAATTCGTCCGCGTACTTTGACGATGCCTTGATTCGGTTTGAGGACTCCGGCAATTAAGCCCAGTGTTGTGCTTTTTCCGGCTCCATTGCGGCCAATGATGCCAAACTTTTCGCCTTTGTATACTTCAAAAGAAATGTCGCGTAGCGCTTCAAATCGTTCTTCGCGGAGCGACTTCATGCTTTTTGAGAAGTTGAGTAAAAAGCGCTTGAAGCCGCCTCGGACGTGATAGTAAAGCGGATAGGATTTGCTGACCTGTTGGAAGCTGATGACGGGTTCTTGCATTGCGCTAAATTACTTCTCCAAACTTCCAAGACAGTTTGTTATATACCCACTGACCGATCGCCAAAAACGCCAGTCCATAGATGAAGCTAGCAAGCAAATAGGTAAAATCCATTGTGCCGTAGAGAAACATTCGTCGCCAGTTGATCATCAAGGGCGCGATCGGACTGAAATAGATTAAATACTTGTATGCTTCTGGAATCATATCTTCGGTGTAAACGATCGGCGTTAAATAGAAGGCAAACTGCATGATAATTGCCGTTAGCCGCTCTAGATCGCGGAAAAACAAGTTGATCGTGCCCAGGAAAACCGAGATGCCATAGACCATGATCAGCGTGGTGATCGACAACAGCGGAATGCCATATATCCAAGCCCAGGAGACAGATTCACCAAAGAAAAATAGCAGAATGACAATGACGGGAATCGACAGCAAAAAGTGAATGAAATTATTCAAAACCATCGACAACGGCAGAATATTTCTTGGAAATCGCACTTTTTTAATCAGCGAAGCATTCCCGACAAAAATGCGCGGCGCGGAATTGACGGAGTTGGAAAACCACTGCCAGGGAAAAATTCCCGCCATTAAAACCAGCGTGTAGTCTTCGACCGTCACGCGCATCATCACTTTAAAGGCGATGTAGAAAACAATTGCGCTGGCAAGCGGGTTTGCAACCGACCACAAGTAGCCCAGTCCTTTGTTGTGGTAGCGCACCTGCATTTCTTTTTCGACCAGCACAAACAGCAGGTCGCGATAATTCTCCCAGGCTCGATGAAAGCCAATTTCCGTTTTGCTCCTTGCCATTGCGCTGCCACTCCTCCCGCCTGCGTCGCCACCAAGTGTTTGGAACTCGATCGCGCCCTTGAAGTTCCTTGATTCTAACCGGACGCTTCAAAGCAAGATAATACTCTAATCTGACAATATGACAAAATGTGAAACGCAGCGACGGGCGGCGATCGCGAAACCGAAGGCGGCGATCGATCGTCTGAAGGCAAGTGGTGTGAGGCGGTGATGAAAATTGCGATCGTGCATGAATGGCTTGTGACGCGGGCGGGTTCCGAGCGCGTTGTGGAGCAAATGCTCGACCTGTTTTCAGCAGCCGATTTGTTTAGTCTGGTCAAGTTTTTGACGCCCGAACAGGAACAGTTCATTCGCCACAAGCCTGTCACAACGTCGTTTTTGCAGCATTTACCGTTTGCACAAAAGCACTTTCGGCAGTATTTGCCCTTAATGCCGATCGCGATTGAACAGTTCGACCTTTCGCCCTACGATCTAATCATTTCCAGTAACCACGCCGTTGCCAAAGGCGTCGTCACTCGCGCCGATCAGCTTCACATCAGCTATGTGCATACGCCGATGCGCTACGCCTGGGATTTGCAGCAGGACTACGCTCAGCGCGGAATGAAAGGCATTTTGACCACTGCGATTTTGCACTACCTGCGATTGTGGGATTACGCGACGGCTCAGCGCGTCGATCATTTTGTGGCAAATTCACGATTTGTCGCTCGACGCATCCAGAAAACTTACGGACGATCGGCCACCGTCATCTATCCGCCTGTGGCGATCGATCGCTTCCGTCCAGCCGTCCAGCGCGACGACTTCTACCTGATCATGTCCAGGTTTGTGCCCTACAAGCGGGTTGATCTTGTCGTCGAAGCGTTCAGCCGTTTGGGATTGCCTTTAGTCGTGATCGGAGCGGGCGGCGAGGCGGAAAAAATTCGATCGATCGCTCAACCGAACGTGCAGTTTTTGCCGCCGCAGTCGGAAGAAGCGATCGCGTCCTATCTCTCGCACTGCAAGGCGTTTGTGTATGCGGCTGCGGAAGATTTTGGCATTTCGCTGGTCGAGGCGCAGGCGGCGGGCGCACCTGTGATCGCGTATGGCAAAGGCGGCGCAACAGAAGTTGTGATTCCGGGCAAGACGGGCATCCTGTTTCCCGATCAGACGGTGGAAAGCTTAATGAATGCCGTGCAGGAATTTGAGGCGGGAGCGCGATTTGAGCCGGATTTATTGCGGCAAAACGCCGATCGCTTTTCGATCGATCGCTTTCAGCGAGAATTTGGGGCATTTGTCGAACAAAAATGGACAGATTTTCAGCGGAAGGATGGCATAGAGTTAATAGCGTGAGGAGAGGAATGGCAATGCAGCTTAACCGCACGTTACAGCCTGCGCTATCAGCACTGTCGGTTTCGACGCGATCGTGGCAAACGGTTGCCCTGATGGTGAGTGCTGATGCGATCGCGCTCAGTCTCGCTGGAATCAGCAGCGTCTACATCCGCTTGTATTTCGATGGGCAATATCATCCCAGCTTGTACTGGCAGCTTTGGCCTGTGCTGGGCTTGTTTTTGCTGGCGTTCGCGGCGATCGGACTTTATCCTGGTGTGACCATTACGCCCGTTGAAGAACTCCGCCGCACCAGTCTTGCCACCACGCTGATGTATTTGGCCTTAGCCGCCACGATTTTTCTGCGGCGCGAAGGTGAAGTCTATTCGCGGGGCGTGTTCCTGATGGCGTGGGGACTCACGTTAATTTTTGTGCTGCTCGGTCGCGTTTGCGTTAGGCGGGCGTTCGCGCGTCGATCGTGGTGGGGCTATCCCGTCATGGTGCTGGGCGGCGGCAAAACCGGAGAACTGGTGATTCGCACGCTCAAGCGGCGACCGGGAATCGGCCTCAAACCTGTTCTGGTTCTCGATGACGATCCGGCCAAACACGGATCGATTCACGGCGTTCCGGTCGTCGGGGGAATCGAACTGGCTCCCGGACTGGCAAAATCTCGGCAAATTCACTATGCGATCGTCGCGATGCCCGGAGTGCCCAGAGGCAAATTGTTGAACCTGCTGGAACGCTACGGCCAAACCTTTCCGCATCTGCTGATCATTCCGGATTTGTTTGGCCTGTCGAGTTTGTGGGTGACGGCTCGCGATCTTGGTGGCGTTTTAGGATTGGAAATTCGCCAGCAGCTTTTGCTGCCCGGATCGCGACTGGTCAAGTTTTTGATCGATCGCACAACCACCGCAATCGGCGGCATTTTGATCTTGCCTGTGATTGTTTTGATCGCGATCGCCATCAAGCTCGATTCGCGTGGTCCCATTTTCTACCGTCAAATTCGGATCGGACGAGACGGGCGGCACTTCAAAGCCTGGAAGTTTCGATCGATGGTGTGGGATGCCGACCAAGCCCTGAAAGCACATTTTGAGCTAGACCCGGAACTGGCGATCGCGTGGCAGCAAGACCACAAACTCAAGCGCGATCCGCGCATTACTCGTGTCGGGCGGTTCTTGCGGCACACCAGCCTGGATGAACTGCCGCAGCTCTGGAACATTCTGCGAGGCGAAATGAGCTTGGTGGGGCCGCGTCCGATCGTGGATGAAGAAGTTCCCCGCTACGGCGAAAAGTTCTCGCTCTACACCAAAGTCACACCCGGACTGACCGGATTGTGGCAGGTCTCAGGCCGCAACAACGTTTCCTACCAAGAGCGCGTTAATCTTGATGCCTACTATGTCCGCAACTGGTCGGTCTGGCTGGATCTGTACATTCTCCTGCGGACAATTTGGGTTGTGGTATCCGGTGAGGGAGCGTACTAGTGGGCAGAACGAGCAAACTGTTTTATGTCTTCGTGGGAGGACTGCCGTTTCTCTACTACGTCAGCTTAGCTGGACTGTTTGGCGTTTTGGTGCGGCTGATCGTCCGGTTTCGCAAATCGAGCCTCGACCCGATCGCCCGCAACACGCTCCTGCTGATTAGCGCTCTTCTTCTGCTTAGTTCCAGCTTCGCGCACGACAAAGGTGAAGCTTTTTTGCAGCTTGCGAATTTTCTGCCGTTTTTTCTTCTGTTCGCCTTTGTGCCCGTCTTGCTGCGAACGGCGATCGCGCTAGAGCAACTGGCGATGCCGATTTTGCTCACCAGCATTCCCATCAATCTGATTGCGCTGGGCGAATATCTGCTCAAGAACTGGGATTACCCGCGATCGATGCGCCGACTGGCGATCGCGCGTTGGGTTCGTCGTGCTCCTGATCAAGGCCGCGCAATGGTGATGTTTGACCAGCCCAACGCCCTCGCCTGCTATTTGCTGCTGGTCTTGGGCTTGGGACTCGGATTGATTCTATATTCGCGATTCAAAACGGCTAGCCAAAGCGATCGCGCCCTGCTCTACAGCGCCACCTTTCTGAACCTGCTGGGCATCTTCTGCTCCGGGTCGCGCAACGGTTTTTTGGTGGCAATCTCGCAACTGGTCGTCTTTAGCTTGTGCGTCAAGGTCAATCGCAAACTGCTGATCACTGGATTGACCAGTTTGGGCGCGATCGTCGTAGCGGCAGCAGTCTTTGGCATTGGCGGACGCGCTTTATCCGTCGGCAGTTGGACGCACGATCCGCGCGTTGAAATTTGGCGATTTGCGATCGATCTCATTCGCGATCGACCCTTGCTCGGCTGGGGCTTGGGCAACTACAAGCTGCTGTATGACGATTTGCCGATCAGCAAAGCTTATCCGGCCTTTCACCCGCACAATTTTTGGCTGCTGCTCGGCTGCGAAACCGGATTGCTCGTCACGATCGCCCTGACGCTGCTGGTCGGCTGGATTTGCTACCGCACAGTTCGCAGGCTCATGGAAGGAGCGATCGAACCGTCCTACCGCGCCGTTTTGATCGGCTACTGCCTTGCTTTTTGGAGCTGCATTGCCTTTTCCCTGCTGGATGTCACCTTCTACGATGCGCGAATCAACGTGCTGAACTGGGTGATTTTGGCAGCGCTGTATGCGGCAAGTTCTCCTGCGATCGAACCTCCTATGCGAACTCAGGACTGAGGAACAGCCTTTGCTTCGCCCACAGTCCGCGCTGCTTTGCCAATCCTCGACACTCGATCGCGAAGCTGGCGGAACGGTATCGCCAACCCAAAAACCACTGTAGAATAACAAAAACCGTTATCTTTCTTTGCAAGGCATGGCGGACGCAAATCAAGCGGAGTCGGCGCGATCGCAAAGCGCTCCCGGTACGGCATCGCAAAGCGCTCCAGGAGCGGTTTCGGGGCGCACTGGGGCAGAACAAGCAAGCTGCTACGCGGTGTTGGGAATTCATCCTGCGGCTTCAACGCAGCAGATTCGTCGTGCTTATCGAGAACTGAGTAAGCTTTACCATCCGGATACGACGAGTTTGCCGCCGCCGATCGCAACGGCCAAGTTTCACCAGTTGAATGAAGCTTATGCGATGCTCAGCAGTCCAGAGCGGCGAGCCGCTTATGATTTGAAGCACGGCCATTCGCGCTTTTCGGTGATTCAAGCGCCGCTCGATCTCGATCGCCCGGTCTCCGAGCGCGGCAAGCGATCGAGCGCATACCTAGAGCCAGTCGAGCGACCGCTTTCGCCCGGCGAACTGTTTGCGCTATTTATCTTGGGAGTCACGTTTGTCGCCTGCTTGCTGCTGGTTGTGGCGATCGGCTGGACTCGCGGCGAAATCGCATTTCACTCGCCTGCAAGCAGCGCTCTAGAGCAGGTTGCGCCCAGTCCAGATGCCGCTGTCGAATCAGATTTGCCCATTTCCTCTACTGACCTATGAGTTTTCCGCCTGCCAACACGCCGCTCTACAACCATCCGCTGCCGGAAATCGAAAACTGGCTGATTTCGCAAGGCTGCGATCGCGATCCCGAAGATTTGCACTGCTGGCTGATCGATCGAGAAACTTGGCGTGCCCATATCTGCTTGGATGTCGATTCGCTCAGCGTGCGCTATTTAAATGCGGGAGCAGACGATCGCGATATTGTGCGATCGTTCAAATATTCGCTCAGTCGTCGCGACCTGGACGAAGCAATTTTTTCTGGCCCCTAATTACTTTTTTCCATCTACCAAACCGACAGTGCTCTAATTGCACTCAGCGGACAAATGCCACATTGCAGCACGAATGCAGCGATGTGGTTTTGTTTAACTGGCCGAGCAAAACATCTGCAAATGATTAACAGTTAAGAGAAAAAATATCCTGCTGTCCGTAGTCATGATAGGTTCTGCATCAGCCAGAAGCGAATCGGCCAGCAAGCGGAAAAGCCGAGTTGGTACAGCAATCCTAAATAGGAGATGAACAGTAGCCGTACATAAATGCTTTGGCAAAAGCAAAGGTTTGACAATGTGTGACTAATTGAAACAGAAACTTGACCGACCCAAATCTT
>NZ_JACJPO010000001.1 GCF_014696105.1 Microcoleus sp. FACHB-1515 | reverse complement strand
CAGGTTGCTGGAGTATGCTTTACTCATGGCTCTCACGGTGCTGCGGACTACTTACTTGCAGCGTACATCCGGAGAGCTTTTTTACGTCATCTTTGACTTTTCAAACCTCCTCTTAGCGATGCCAAACACGTACTTGCGTTTAAGATTCGATGTCATTCCAAGATGCAGCGACTTGAACGCATCAAAATCTCTGGCCTTTGGAAACAGCGATCGGTACGTTTCACAGTACTCGTTCAGATCGGGAACGGTCGAAGGTAAAAGGCTTGGCGCAAATCTTCTTGGCTTTAGGAAAAACAGTTCAAGGGGCCGCAACGGTTTCATTTGGCAAATTCCTTCCTGAGATCGTCTTCACCATAATGGAAACATCGCTTCAACTCGATCTCAATTCGCTTTCATCATAGCGTTGCTCAATCTCGGAATGTCTAAGCTTTGAAAATCTACAAACAAGCTTTCAATCATTAGCTAATACAACTAGAACAAGGCTAGCTAACGAACCACTTCACCCGCCGCAGACAGTTTTTCAAAATCAAGAAGCCACCTCTGAACGGTTATCGGATAAGCGAATGGTTATAAGTAGGTAGACGGGAAAAGCTATAAGATAGGTCAGTCGCTATCG
Organism: Microcoleus sp. FACHB-1515; assembly: GCF_014696105.1. Lineage (GTDB taxonomy): Bacteria > Cyanobacteriota > Cyanobacteriia > Elainellales > Elainellaceae > JAAUTJ01. The sequence goes on along the minus strand of NZ_JACJPO010000001.1, from coordinate 3,784 downwards.
GGTGCGCTTATGCCTGCCGCACATCACATTCAACTCAATGCCGAAGAAGACCGCACCTTGTACCAGTTGAGTTTGGCCGATGGGGTTGCTCGTCGGATCAAACTGAGAGCCATGACAGTGCGACGCAATGCCAGTGGATGGAGGACGCCCCAGATTGCCCAGCATCTGCACCAGTGTGAACATACCACTGCGCCAAACCCTGCAACGCTGGCAGGATGGCGGAGTGGGTGGACTATGGGAAGCAGCCGGACGCGGTGGCAAAGCCAAATGGCAGATTGCCGACATTGAAGCGGTAGAAACTGGGTTGCAAGAGCGACGTAGCTACACAAGTCGGCAGTTGTGTGAACGTCTAGAGTGCGAGCGCGGCGTTGTCCTCAGGGGTAAGCAACTCGGACGCATCTTGCAAAAAAGGGCTGTGTCTGGAAGCGTCTAAGGTATTGCCCACCTGAGCCAAAATCGAGTCAGTTTGTGCAGGCCAAGCAAGCCGATTGGTGTGTGCTCAAACTGTGGGCACAAGCAGGTGCGATTGCGCTCAAGTACCTGGACGAAAGTGGGTTTGAGCGATGTAGCTGCCTCAACTACAGCTATGCTTGAGCCGGCAAACAAAAACGCCTGGCTCAAGCGCGAAGACGGGGCAGACGCATCAGTGCGTTAGGGCTGTGGGAACCAGGGCACAGCTTTGAGTATGGCTGAGTCGTGGGCGGCTTCAACACTGAGCGCTACCTGAGCTTGATGAACTGGCAAGCTCATCGTGCTGCCCAACGTTTTGCTGCAACGGGACAACTGACAGTTGTGGTTCAAGAGGGTGCTTCATCCCACCGCAGCAAGCTAGCTCAGCAACACTGGCAACGCTGGTGTGAACAAGGGTTGTTAATCTTTTTCCTGCCGCCCTATAGTCCGCAGATGAACCGGATTGAGGATGAATGGTTACACTTCAAGCGAGAACACCTCGCCAGTCGCTTGTTTGAGGATGAATACGATCTTGCCCTTGCTCTAATTGACGCAATCGAGCAGCGCGGGTACCAGGGCAGTTACTCGGTTGAACGTTTTAAGTTTATTCCTGTCTAGCTACTTACTACCGATGCTAAGGCTGCAAGGCAATTTTCGGCATCGTCATAATCTGGAAAAACGTATGCTGCCCCCTCATCACGCAACATTTCAGCTTCATCACCAGAGGCAATGAGGATTGCAGGAGAGTGCAATCGCGCAGTTCCCTGCTCTCCGGTCACGGGTTGGGCGATACGCTTCGCTGCCTTCGGGCGCAGCCGTCTGCTCGTGGTTCAGGTGACGTGGAAGCGGATTGCCCAATTTCTCGAACTTGACAGTGGCAGTCGGTAAAATAGCCCTCAACTCCATCTAGCCAGAAAGTTGGAACCATTTGTAAAAACCCTTGAGCGTCGTCAATCCTTGATTAATGGCTGAGGGAGCCACCCAAGCGCAACTCAAATTTTTAGCTCAGCAATTCCTGGAGACATTTTCAGAACACGACGGGAGTGGAGAACAATTAGCTGGCTTTTCAAAGCTCATCCCCCGCGCTCAGCAAGACTGCCCCATTCGTCCTTGCCCCCTGTACACCTCGCGCTGCTGATGGGTCAAGCTAGAATCCGTTCTCGCTTGATGTCACCCTCTAACAATCGAGACACTTTGGCGAACACCCAACCCAAAGATTAGGCTCCGATCGGCTGGCTGGCTAGCTGCAATGCAGTAGGATGTTGAACAACCGTTTGTGTCCGAGCGTCATGCCTCCGTTGCCGCCTGGTCCCTCGATGCCCCAACTGCTTTGGCAAGCCCGTGGCTTATTTGCCCCGTTGGAGCTGCTTGATGAAGCTCACAGCACCTATGGCGATCTGTTTCGCCTGCCTTACGATTATCCAGCGGTGTGCGTATGCAGCCCGACCGGATTACAAGCCGTGTTTACAGCACCCGCCGACATCCTCGCATCCCATCAGCGCGGCAGTGTTTTCGATCTGGTCATGGGTGAACACGCCCTGGTGTTTCTCGAAGGCAAAGCGCATCAGCGCCATCGGCAATGGCTGATGCCACCCTTTCACGGCGAGCAGTTGCAAGGTTGGGGCAACCCGATCATGGAGCAGACTCGACGAGGATTCGCGCACCTGCCACCTGGCGCAACCTTCAATGTGCGACAGGTGATGAAGCACATTGCCCTAACGGTCATCTTGCAAGTCGTGATGGGTAGGTCCTCTGGTGACCAGCGCGATCGCCTTCGATCGTTACTCTCTGGCCTATTTCGAGGTGCCGAATCCCCCCTACACGCGGCAGCCTTAGTGTTTCCGTTCCTTCGCCTTGACTGGGGCGCGTGGAGTCCCTGGGGTGATTTTTTAAGGCAAAAGCACCAGATCAATCAGTTGCTGTTGCACGAGATTTGCCAGCGCCAAGAATTCGCTCTGCCAAGGGCGCAAACCGATCTGTTGGGGCTATTGTTGCAGGTTAAAGATGAAACGGGTCAAGGCTTGAGTCCGGCAGAAATATAGATTCGCGCAAAAGCTGACAATCGTCGCGCAAAAGTTGACAATTGCCGTATAACTCATGTCAGCTTGTTTCTCCACAGGTACAAATCCAATTAATGCGTCAACCAAAATTTGAACTCTATGCCACTGCTTTATGTCATTGGAGGTGCAAATGGTTCAGGAAAAACGACTTCTGCTCTGACCATTTTGCCAAGTTTGGGAGTCACAGAGTACGTGAATGCCGATGCGATTGCAGCAGGGCTTTCTCCCTTCAACCCAGAGTCAATGTCATTACAGGCAGGACGGTTGATGTTGGAACGCTTAAGAATGCTGGCAAATTCTGATGCTGATTTCGCGTTTGAGACGACTCTTGCGTCTCGATCGTTCGCTCCCTTCCTTCAACGGTGTAAGAATAGAGAGTACACAATCAGCCTATTGTATTTCTGGCTTCACAGTCCTGACCTAGCAGTCGAACGAGTACGGGCGCGAGTTGCCAGCGGCGGACACTCGATCCCAGAAGCGGTAATTCGTAGACGGTATGAGCGCGGACGAAGAAATCTGGCTGAATTGTACTTACCCCTTTGTGATCGTTGGATTGTCTACGATAATTCTCAGGAGTGTCCCACTGTTGTGGCTCAACGAGGGGAAGATGGGCAACCTTCTATTTTTTCTTTAGAGGTCTGGAATCAAATTACAGAGGGTTAACATGGCTGAAGGTAAGCAAGCGGCATCCTACGAAACACTGACTGAACTAGCGAAATCAGCGGTTGCCCAGGCACTTGAGCGTCATCGCAGGTTGGGAGAGTCGATTGCAGTGTGGCAGGACGGCAAGGTGGTGATTTTAGAAGCGGATCAGATTCCATTGTCGCAGCTAGAGTCCGAGTCAGGACAATCTCGAAGTGTCGGAACATGAAGTTGCCAGTTATAACGCGATTTCTAACGGAAATTGACAACTTGATGAGACAAAATTGTCAAGCTTATGCAACTAGGACGGCTCAAAACGTTAATCCTTCGGTTGGAAATTGTTACTTACTGTGCGAACTTATAGAAATTGGCGATGAACTGCTGATGCTGGTATTTGCGGGTTATGAAACGACGACTTCTGCGCTCGTGTGGGCGCTGTATTGGGTGCTGGTGCAGCCAATAGTTAAGCAGCGTATTGAGGCAGAATTACAACAACTGGCTGATCCTGATGATGCCTGGGTGTCAGACGACAATGCAGATGACGGGCAACGCCAATGCCTTGGCGGGTTGAGCATTAGTCCATCAAATCACCCATCGTTGCGCCAAAGCTTGAAGTTCAAGCCGCAATAAAA